>CAVXJG010000006.1:0-560740 GCA_963762105.1 uncultured Actinomycetota bacterium
ATGGCATATTCCCTTCGTGCCACCGGGTACCATATGTTGTGGTATGCCCTCAGCCGATGCGAGCCGCCTTCGCGCGGGCGTGGATTATCCAAAGAACCGGTCGGAATTCGACAGCTTCTTTCCCAACGAGCAGGCGTGCGAGCGGTTTCTCAGCGGCTTCGTTGGCCAGACGGATTCATTTGCCCACGGTGCGGGCATGTCGGTCCGCCTTGGCGATCGTCGCTGCCTGATCCCTGGCGGCCGCCAACAAGGTCGCACCTAAGTCCGGTATCGTGGCAAGGCCATGACATGCGGAGCAATGCAGACGCTCGCGACGTTGTGATTGATCGTGCGGCGCCTGCATGAGAATGTCGCGCGGCATCGGGGAGCATCAGTATGAGGTCAGAGACTAGGTACTGGTTTGGTAGCGTTCGGAATTGCGTTGTGGCGCTTGCGGTTTGTGTTTTGGGTGGGATTGTCGCGGCCGATGCCGCCGAGCGCGGCTTTCCTTACAACAGCGAGTTGATGATGGATGCGAAGCCGATGCGCGGCTCCAAACGCGTCCCGATGCTCGTCATCGGCGCGAAAGGTGAGACCAAGATCGAGGGCTGGTGCAACAATACTGACCGGCATCGTCGGGACGGCCGTGGGGCTGGCCCTGCGCGGCTACCGGCCCGTCGTCGAGATCCAGTTCGACGGCTTCGTCTACCCGGCGTACTACCAGATCGTCTGCCAGGTCGCCAAGATGCGGTTCCGTTCGCAGGGCCTGCTCGCCGATGCCGATGGTCATCCGGATCCCGTTCGGCGGCGGAATCGGCGCGGTCGAGCACCACAGCGAGTCGCCGGAGGCGCAGTTCGCGCACACCCCCGGCCTCAAGGTGGTCGCCTGCTCGAACCCCATCGACGGCTACTGGATGATCCAGCAGGCCATCGCGTCCGACGACCCGGTCATCTTCCTCGAGCCCAAGCGGCAGTACCACGCCGACAAGGCCGACCTCGACGAGACCGCCGAGGCCCGGCCCGCTGTTCGCCTCGCGCGTCGTGCGCCGCGGCACCGACGCCACGCTGCTGGCGTACGGCCCGACCGTGAAGACCGCACTCGAGGCTGCCGAGGCCGCCTCCGGGGAGGGTACGCTCGATCGAGGTGATCGACCTGCGCACCCTGACCTCGCTCGACATGGCGCCGGTCTACGACTCCGTTCGCCGACCCGCCACGCCGTCGTCGTGCACGAGGCGTCGTCGACCTCGGCTGGGCTCCGACTCTCCGCTCGGATCACCGAGCCGTGCTTCTACTCCCTCGAGTCGCCGGTGCTGCGGTCGGCGGGTTCGACACGCCGTACCCGCCCTCGCGCATCGAGGAGGAGTGGCTCCCGGACCTCGACCGGGTGCTGGACGCCGTCGACCGCTCGCTCGCCTTCTGACCTCTAAGGGAACCTGGATGCCTGAGTACAAGCTGCCCGACGTCGGCGAGGGTCTCACCGAGGCCGAGATCGTGACCTGGAAGGTCAAGGTCGGCGACGTCATCGCGATCAACGACATCGTCGTCGAGTCGAGACCGCCAAGTCGCTGGTGGAGCTGCCGTCGCCGTACGCCGGCACCGTCACCGGGCTGCTCGTCCCCGAGGGCGAGACGGTGGCGGTCGGCACGCCGATCATCGCGATCGCCGCCGAGGGCGAGGCGCCGGCGCCCGCGCCCGCGGCCCCCGCCGCGACGCCGCAGGCCGACCTCGGCGAGATCGACCTCTCCAACCCCCGCGCGAGCGGTGGCGGTGAGGGCGAGAGCCTGGTCGGCCGCAACAAGGCCGAGCGCGACTCCCTGCGCCGGCCGCGCAAGGGCACCTCGCCCGCGGCCGCCGCCGCGCAGCACTCGACCCACGAGCAGATCGCGGCGTCGTTCGTCCCGGGCGAGCTGGTCTCGCCGGAGGTCGTCGAGGCCGACGAGCCGGCCGTCCCGGCGTACACGCCCGAGGCCCCTGCTGCGCTGTCGGCGTCCGACGGCGACGCCGCACGCTGGCCAAGCCCCCGGTCCGCAAGCTGGCCAAGGACCTCGGCGTCGACATCACCTCGCTGATCGGCTCCGGCGACGGTGGCGTCGTCACTCGTGAGGACGTCGAGGCCGCCTCGGCTCGCGCGACGTCGTCGAAACGGGCGCTCAGGCGCCCTCCGTGACGCAGCGAGCCGGGAGACGCGCGAACCCATCAAGGGCGTCCGCAAGATGATGGGGCAGGCGATGGTCGACTCGGCCTTCTCCGCGCCGCACGTCACCGAGTGGGTCACCGTCGACGTGACCCGGACGATGGAGTTCGTCGACCGGCTCAAGGCCCGTCGCGAGTTCCGCGACGTCAAGGTCTCGCCGCTGCTCGTGCTGGCGCGGGCCGTGGTGCTCGCCGCGCGGCGTACGCCCGAGATCAACTCCTTCTGGGACGAGCGTGCCCAGGAGGTCGTGTTCAAGCACTACGTCAACCTCGGCATCGCGGCCGCGACCGCGCGCGGCCTGGTCGTGCCCAACGTCAAGGACGCCCAGGACCTCTCGCTGCTCGACCTGGCCGGGGCCCTCAACCAGCTCACTGCGACGGCGCGCGACGGCAAGACGCAGCCGGCCGACATGAGCGGCGGCACGTTCACGATCACCAACGTCGGGGTCTTCGGGATCGACTCCGGCACCCCGATCATCAACCCGGGCGAGTCCGCGATCCTGGCCTTCGGCGCCGTCCGCAAGATGCCGTGGGTCGCCAGTGGTCGGCAGGCGACGAGATCGTCGTGCGGCAGGTGACCACGCTCGCGCTGTCCTTCGACCACCGTCACGTCGACGGGGAGAAGGGTTCACGCTTCCTGGCCGACGTCGCCGCGATCATGGAGGACCCGGCCGCCGCGCTGCTCTTCTGATTCGCGGTCGGCGTCAGCTGCGCGACGTGACGAACCCCGACTCGTAGGCGCGCACGACCGCCTGGACACGGTCGCGCACCCCGAGCTTCATCAGGACTCGCGCGACGTGGGTCTTCACGGTCGTCTCCGCGACCACGAGGGACTCGGCGATCTCGTCGTTGGACATGCCCTGCGCCACGAGCCGGAGCACGTCGAGCTCGCGCTCGGTCAGCGCCGCCAGGTCGGGAGGCAGGGCATCGACACGTACGACGGGCTCGGGCGCCGGCGCGAAGCTCTCGACCAGCCGCCGGGTGATGGAGGGCTCGATCAGCGCGTCGCCACCGGCCGCCGCCCGCACCGCGGCGACCAGCCGTGAGGCCGGCGCATCCTTCAGCAGGAAGCCGCTCGCGCCCGCCTGGATGGCGCGGTAGACGTACTCGTTGCGGTCGAAGGTCGTCAGCACCACGACCCGTGGCGGGTCCTCGCCGGCCATGATCTGCTCGGTCGCGGTGAGCCCGTCGAGCTCGGGCATCCGGATGTCCATCAGCACCACGTCCGGTGCGAGCTCGACCACGCGTCGTACGGCGTCGGCGCCGTCCTCCGCCTCGCCCACGACCTCGATGTCCGGCTCGTGCTCCAAGATCACGCGGAAGCCGGCACGCAGCAGCTGCTGGTCGTCGGCGATCAGGACGCGGATCGGCACAAGGGCTCATTGTGCTGGTCGCCGCGGCCGGCGCGGGTCCTCCCTGAGGACGATCCCCGCACGAAAGGTCGCTCCCGAGGAGGACGCCGACGACGGCGCCCGGTTCCTAGCGTCGTGACCGGCTCGAGGAACGCCTCGACACCGGACACGAAAGCGAGAACACCATGGACAAGCTCTTTGCGGGCATCCGGCCCAGCGACGTCGTGCTGGCGATCGGCCTCAGCGCCTTGGGCATCTGGATCGGGCTCGAGAACATGCAGGGCTCGACCGCCGACGTCAGGATCGACTCGACCAGCTGGCTGACGATCCCGGTCTTCCTGGCCGCGACCATCCCCGTCCTCTGGCGCCGTCGGGCCATGCTCACGGTGACCCTCGTCGCCGGCGCGGCGATGGCGGCACACGTGGCAGCTTTCGGCTGGGGAGTCCGCTGTGGCGTCGGCCTGCCGCTCGCGTTCGTGCTGGCCTACAGCGCCGGTCGCTTCGTCGCCGACCGTGCGCAGTCGGCGCTCATCTTCGTCCTCACGCAGGTGTCCAGGCCCTGGTGCTCATGCGAGACTCGGTCGCGGGCCTGGACATCCTGCCGTACACCGTGGCGATCGGCGCGGTCGCGTGGGTGATCGGCCAGATCGTCCAGACCCGCATGGGCAACGGACGGGCTCGGGCCGACGACCGCGCTCCCGAGGCAGCCCACCGCTGATGAGCGACCGGCACACCGACGGGGACACGGAGCGGGAGGACTCGCCATGGGACCGAGGCGTCTTGGAGGCAGCCGTCCGCACTGATGTTGCCGTGGTCGTGGTACTGGCTGGCCTGGGGACCTACCTCATGGTGGAGAACATCCGGACGTACTCCCCCAACATCCGCGTCGACTCGCACTCGTGGTGGCTGGTCCCGGTCTGGCTCGCGGCCGTCCTCCCACTCCTCTGGTGGCGGCGGAACCCGCTAGCCGTCGCGCTCATCGTCACCGCCGTGATGGCAGTCCACGTGCTGGCCTTCGGGTGGGTCGCGCGGTGCGGCGCAGGCCTGCCGCTGACCTGGGTGCTGGCCTATCCTGGTCGGCACCCGCGACAACCTGCGCCGCTCCCTGCTCGGGCTGGCCGCCGCCCAGGTCGCTGGGTCTCCTCGTGCTGGTCCGTGACTCGGCGGCCGGCCCCGACCTCGCGTCGTACGTCGCTGTGCTGACCGCGGTGGTGTGGGGGATCGGCCGGCTGGCGCGCCAGCGCATCATGATGGCCGAGGAGCTCCGCACTCGCAGTGCCGAGCTGGCCGAGCTACGAGACCGGCGGGCCGAGCTCGAGGTCGCCGAGGACCGGGCTCGGATGTCGCTCGAGCTCGACGCGCTGCTGCGCGATCGGCTCGGCCAGCTGGCGCGGGCGGCATCCGCGAGCACGTCGTCCGGCAACGTCGACGCAGGCCCGCGCCGTGATGGTCGGCATCGAGTCCGAGAGCCGCCAGACACTGGCCGACATGCGCGAGATCGTCGGCGTGCTCCGTGGCGAGCGACGAGCCCCTTGCTCCCGCGCCGTCAGTGGCCCATCTCGATGCGCTGCTCGCCCGCCGGGCCGGCTCGGATGGGCGGCTCGTGGTGAGTGGTCAGCCCGCGCGCGCTGCCCGCGAGCGTCGAGCTGTCGGCGTACCGCATCGTCGAGCACCTCCTCGAGGTGCTCGGCGACGGAGCCGGCTCGCCCGTCGAGGTCGCGCTCGCCTTCGAGGAGGAGCGCGCTGGAGATCAGGGTCTCCGGCCCGGTCCACCGGGGAGCCGACGTCCGGGGAGCCGTCGCGCGGGCACGTGAGCGAGTACGCCTCCAGGAGGGCACCCTGCAGGTCAAGGTCGCCCGCGGTCGCGCGCGGGCCGTCGCGCAGGTGCCGTTGCAGGCGGTCTGAGATGGGGCCCGCCCCCGCTTCTTCGGCCGCCGAGTGGGCAGCACTCGCGTGTCTGGTCGGTTTCGGGCTGACGTTCCTCGCGTGGCGACGTCGCCCGGTGATCACCCTGGCCGGCGGGGGCGTGCTGTTGGTGGCGGCGGCCAGCACGGGCGTCGACGGAGGGCTTGTCGGCCGCCGGCGTGGTGGGATGCGCGGCGCTCGGCGTCGTGGCGGGGCTGTGCTTCCCCGGGCGGTCGGCCTGGCCGGCCGCGGCCGGGTTCGCCGCTCTGCTGGCGATGCTGTACCTCGTCACGGGCGACACGACCGTCGGCCTGGTGATGCTGACCACTCCGTGCTTCTTCGCCGCGACGGCTCTCCGCCTACGCCGCCAGACCGCCGACGAGCTGACCCTGAGGGCCCGCGAGCTGACGGAGGAGCGCGAGCTGTTCGCCGAGCTCGCGGTGCGCAACGAGAGGGCCCGCATCGCCGCCGAGCTGCACGACATCGTCGGCCACTCGCTGAGCGTGATGGTGGTCCAGGCGCAGGCGGGGCAGCGTCTGTTGGAGTCCGACCCCGGAGGCGGCGAAGCGGCGCGCATCGAGGCCATCGCCGAGTCGGCGCGTCAGGGCGAGGAGGATCTGCGTCGGCTGGTCGCGCTGCTCGGGGGCGAGGACGTCGCCCGCCCGGACCTCGCCCTCATCGACGAGGTGGTCACCAGGGCCGCGCGCAGCGGTCTCCAGGTGACGTGCCGGTTCGAGGGTGAGCAGGTCGCGACGTCGACGCCGACGGGTCAGCTGGCCTTCCGGGTGGTGCAGGAGGCCCTGACCAACGCCCTGCGGTACGCGCCGGGCTCGGCCGTCCACGTGCTGGTGCGATCCGAGGCCGAAGTGCTGGTCGTGCGCGTCACCAACGACCCTGCCCAAGGCCCGCCCCTCGGGATCGCCGGCACGGGGCGCGGGCTGGCCGGGCTCCGCGACCGCGTGCACGAGATCGGCGGCAGCCTGGCCGCCGGCCTTGCCGGCACCGGGGGCTGGGCGGTGGAGGCGCGGCTCCCGCAGACCCGGCGCTAGCTCTAGCGCGCCTTCCTCGACCATCGGTCGAGCAGATCGGCCTCGCGCTCGCGGGACATGCCGGTACGCGGGGCTCGGGGTTCTCCCGCAGCCAGGCGAGGGTGTCGCGGGCGGTGTCGGCGACCGGCCGCACGCGTCAGCCCGCCGGCGCGCGACGGCTCGAAGGCGTGGGTCATCATCCCGTCGTACTCCGGCCGCGGCAGCCACAGCGGCAGTCCCCCCGCGCCCATCCATGGCTCGACCTCCTGCTCGGTCAGGAACTCCTGACCCGGCCAGACGAGCGTCGGCCGACGCCGCCGACCCCCTTGGCGGTCTCGGCGATGATCTCGCCGACCGTCATGACGGGGCCGACGCCGTCGAAGATCCCGGTCTGCCCCGACTCGACGCTGCGGACGATCCACTCGGCGATGTCGCGCGCGTCGATGATCTGGATGCGGTCATCGGCTCCGCCCGGGCCGAGCACCTCGCCGTCGTCGGCCAGGCGTTCGGGCCAGTAGGTGTAACGGCCCGAAGGGTCGCCCGGCCCGACGATCAGCCCCGGCCGGATCACCATCGATCGCGCGGCACCGTCGAGCACCAGCCGCTCACACGCGACCTTCATGCCGCCGTATGCCTCGGGATCCTCCTTGAGGTCGCGGTCCTCGTCGATCGCGTCCACCAGCGGGCCGTCGGTGCCCGGGTCGGGCGCGTCGTTGTCGGCGTACACGTTGACCGTCGAGACGAACACCCAGTGCGCGTCGGGCCACGCGGCCACTGCCCGTCGCACGTGCGACGGGATGCGCGAGACGTCGACGACGGCGTCGAAGCTCTCGCCGGCGAGCTCGGCCGGTACGTCGTCGGCGCGGTCCCAGACCACGTGCCGTACGCCGTCGGGCACCGAGCCACTCACCCCGCGCGTCACGCACGTGACGTCGTGGCCACGGGCGACGGCGTCGACCGCCGTCGCACGCGAGAGGAAGACACTGCCGCCGAGGACGAGGATGCGCATGCGCACACTCGACCCGCTGCCATGGGTTCGTGGCAAGCCATTCCGCTCAGAGCGGACCTAGGAGAACTTCGGCGACCGCTCGGCAAACAGCCAGCCGTCGAAGAGGTCGGACAGCTCGGTGCCCGTCTGCTCCTCGACCCACGGCAGGAACTCCTCGCGGTCGACGCCGCCGTCCTTGTCGACGGTCGGCCATGCCTTGCACCATCGCCCAGAACCGCTCGTCGCCGACCCGGCGCCGGACCTGGTCCCACATGAGAGCCGGGCCGTAGTAGATGTTTTGCTCCGCGAAAGTGCCGGGGTCGTACGCCGCCGGCGGACCGTTATTCGCCGCGACCGGCGCTCGATGGGCACCGCCTGCCGCAGGATCTGCTCGAGCGGCCTGCCCGACGTCTCGGCCTGGTAGGTGAGCTGCAGGTACATCGTCATGCCCTCGCTCATCCACACGTCGCGCCAGTCGGTCGGGGTGACCTGGTCGCCGTACCACTGGTGCACGATCTCGTGCAGGATCACCTCGGGTTTCGTGGCGTAGTCGGTGGCGCCCAGGGTGATCATCGTCTGGGTCTCCATGCCGCTCATCGAGTCGACCAGCAGGATCCCCAGCGACGACCAGGGATACGGCCCGAGCTTGGACTCGACCCACGCCAGGGCGTCGGGGGTGAAGTGGAGGGCGTCGGCGTAGTCGGCGTGCGCCTTCGGGACCCAGTAGGTGATCGGCACACCGGAGGCGGACTCGTCCTCGCGCATGGTGAAGTCACCGAAGGCCACGGTCACGAGGTAGGACGACGTGCGGCTGTCGAGGTGCCAGGTCGTGACGGTGTTGCCGTCCACGTCCTCGCGGCTGGTCAGCTCCCCGTTGGCCACGCCCACCCATGGCGACGCCGTGGTCAGCGTGAAGTCGTAGAAGGCCTTGTCGGAGGGCTGGTCGTTGACGGCGTACCAGGTGTAGGCGCCGAAGGGCTCCTGCATCGTCCAGGCATCGCCGCTAGGTGTCACCGTGAAGCCGGTCGTGCTGAAGTCTCTTCGGGTGGTGGGCGCCACGACCGGCTCGGGGGTGCCCGAGTAGTGCACGGTCAACACGTAGCGCCGGTCCGCGGCGAAGTCACCGCTGACGACGAGGTCCTTGCCAACGTGGGAGAAGTCGGCGTCCGCGTCGTCGACCTTCACCACCGAGACCTTCAGCTGCGGTGCGAGGTCGAGCTGCACGTGGCCGGCGTCGCCGGTGGAGCGGAAGATCAGCTGCTCGACCCCGTCGAGCGTCCGGGACTCCGGGTCCCAGGTGAGGTCGAGGCCGTAGTGCAGCGAGTCGACACTCGGGTCGCCCACGTCGGGGTAGACCGAGTCCTCGAGGGGCTCGTTGACGGCCGGGTCGAGGGCCGGGTCGTCGACCTCGGGGCCGGGACTCCCCGCGGGATCGACCGCGGCACTGGACGTGGTCGGCTCGGCTTCCGGCGTGGCGGTCGATGAGTCGGCGTCCGTGCAGGCGCTCAGCCCGCCGAGCAGCAGGGCCGCCGCCGCGAGCGTGGCGGCGGTACGACGAGCGGTCATTCGGGGCCTCGCAGCAGCGGTCGGACGAGCTTGCGCCCGTGGTGGATCTGCGCCTTCACGGTGCCGAGCGGGGCGCCGACCTGCTGGGCGATCTCGTCGTAGGGCAGGCCGTAGACGTCACGCAGCAGCAGCGGCTCGACGTACTGCGGGTGCTCGCGCTCGAGGGTCTCCAGCGCATCGAGCAGGTCGAGGCGGGTGCCGGCGATGACGCTCGTCGTCCGCGGATCGGGCAACTCTCTCGGGAACACGTCGCTGGCGACGGCCTGGTTGCGCATCCGGCGATAGGTCGTGCGGGCCGAGTTGACCGCGACGACGTGCAGCCACGTGGTGAACCGGCCCTGTCCGGCCCAGCCGCCGATCTTGGTGGCGACGTTGATCAGCGCCTCCTGGCAGGCGTCCTCGGCGTCGGGCGTGTAGGGCAGCACGCCCCGGCAGATCGCCAGCGTGCGCGGGCGGATAGCGGCGAGCAGTGACTCGAGGGCGTCACGATCGCCGGCCCGGGCCCGCCGGGCCAGGTCGTCGATGTCGTCGGGCTCCACGCGGCGCCTTCCCGTTCGTCGGTCTGAGATCTCGAGACGGCAACCTCATCCCGTCGCTGCGCTCCGGTGCGAGCCGTCCTCCTCGATCTTCTCGCTCGTCTCGTCCGGGCTCGCAAGCTCGCCGCACGAGGCTCGAACATAATGTCAGGGTGTCCCTACCCAGCCGGATCGGTCGGTACGCCGTCCGCCGCCGGATCGGCTCCGGTGGCTTCGCGACCGTGTGGCTTGGCTACGACGACCAGCTCGACTCCCCGGTGGCCATCAAGGTGCTCGCCGACAACTGGACCGACGACCACCACGTCAAGCAGCGGTTCGTCGACGAGGGTCGCTTCCTGCGCAAGGTCGAGTCGCCCCACGTGGTGCCGGTCTACGACGCCGGCGAGCTCGACGACGGCCGGCCCTACCTCGTGATGGCCTTCGCCGACCAGGGCACCCTCGCCGACCGGCTCGATGCCGGCGGCCTGCCGCGCGACCAGGCTCTCGAGGTGATCCGCCAGGTCGGGCTCGGGCTCACCGCCCTGCACGAGCAGAACGTGCTGCACCGCGACGTCAAGCCGGCCAACGTGCTGTTCCGCACCGTGGAGCGTTCAGTCGAGCGCCCCGAGACCGCGGGCGCCGAGGTGCGGGCCATGGTCGGCGACCTCGGCCTCGGCAAGGCCGTCGACATGTCGTCGCGGCTGACGATGATCGCCGGCACCCCGACCTTCGTGGCCCCCGAGCAGGCGCAGGGCGAGCGCCTCGACGCCCGGGCCGACCAGTACTCCCTGGCGGCTCTGACCTACCTGCTCCTCACCGGTCGCCCGCCACACGGCCACCGGTCGCTGGCGGCCGCAGCGCGCGCGGCAGCGCCCGACCCGATGTCGACGCCGGAGTGGCCGATCCCCGCCGCCGTCGAGGACGTCGTACGCCGTGGGCTTGCGGAGGACCGTGAGGATCGCTGGCCCGACGTGGCGGCGTTCACGGATGCGCTGGTGCGCGCCAGCGGGACCGAGGCGGCGTCGGCCGACGCCCCGCGGGTGCTTCCTCTGGACCCGCAACTGACCCTGCCGGGGGCCCGTCCCTCGCCGCGGCCGGTGGCCGGCGCACTGGCCGAACCGATGCCGCCTCCCGCCCGCCGCGGCCGGGCCGCGCTGCTCGGCGTCGCCGCTGGGCTGCTGCTCCTCGGCGGAGCCGCCGCCGGCTACGCGGCCTGGAGGAGCGCCAACGACACCATCACGCTCACCGACGCCCGCGACTCCGTGACCGTCACGGTGCCCGACGACTGGGACCGTGCCACCGCGACCGACGGCTGGCTCCCGCCCGGCGCCGACACGACCTATCCCGCCCTGTCGGTCGGCACCAGCGCCGACTGGTCGAGCGGCGGGGGCCAGGGAGTCTTCGCCGGGATCCTGCCCGCCACCAAGCTGCCCAGCCAGGTGCCCGGTCACCCCGAGTGTGCGTCCGCCGAGGACCCGGTCGATGACGACCGCGACGGTGACCGTTCGGTGACCGTCTACTTCAGCGGCTGCCCCGACGTCACCGTCGAGCGAGTCGTCCAGGTGGCCGGCAACCGGCTGCTGTGGGTGCAGGTGCGCGCCACCGACCGCCGCACCGCCGTCGCGGTCCTCGACTCGGTGACCACCCACGGCCTCTGAGCCGCGCCGGGCGGCTGCCGGTCAGTAGGGCCAGTTCACGGGCGGCAGTTCGTCGACGCGGATCGTCTCGCAGCCGCCGGTGGCCACCGTGTGGATCACGTCGAGCGGGTCGCGGCTGCCGACGAACACGAGGGTGTCGTTGCCGTCCTGGCAGTAGAGGTTGTCGACCTCTCCGTCATTGAGGACGTAGATGAAGTCGTCGCCCTCCTCGCCGTAGATCTCGTCCCGCCCAGTGCCGACGAAGATGATGTCCCCGTCCTGGTCGGCGGTCACCCCGTCGTCGCCGGGACCGTCGATCAGGACGTCGACACCCCACTCGCCGTCGAGCTCGTCGTTGCCCGGACCGCCCTCGACCCAGTCGTCGCCGGGACCTCCCTGCGGGTGGTCGTTGCCTTCGCCGCCCAGCACCCGGTCGTTGCCGGCATGGCCGTGCAGCCAGTCGTCGCCGAGGCCGCCGTCCATCACGTCGTCGCCGATCGCGCCGCTCATGGTGTCGTTCCCGTCGACGCCGTTGAGGATGTCGTTGCCCGGTCCACCGTCGAGGATGTCGTCGCCGAGCCCGCCGTCCATCACGTCGTCGCCGGTCGCGCCGCCGAGGTCGTCGTTCCCGACGAAGCCGGAGAGGAAGTCGTTGCCGGGTCCACCGTCGAGGATGTCGTCGGCGAGGCCGCCGTCGAGAGTGTCGTTGCCGGTCGCGCCGCTGATGTCGTCGTTCCCGTCGGAGCCGTAGGCGGCGTCGTCGCCGGGCCCAGCGTTGACGACGTCGCTGCCGGGTCCGCCCAGGACGAGGTCGTTGCCTGGTCCACCCTTGAGGGAGTCGTCACCGGCCAAGGCGTAGATGGTGTCGTTGCCGGCGCGGGAGTTGATGACGTTGTCGCCCTTGGTCCCGGAGATCTTGTCGTTGCCGGACGTGGAGCTGGAGCTGGCGGCCAACGCGGGGGCCGCGAGGAAGACGGCCAGGGCGGCCACGGCGACCAGGGCCGCGCTGCGGCGTCGTGAAAAACGCGTCGATATTGGCGACATGGGGGGGACATGCCTTCATTGACGGCGACAGCGAACGTCGCGGGATGGGGGGACTATCAGGATGCCTGATGCGCGGGTCTGGTAGTAGGTGCTTTGGTCCTATCGTCGAGGGTTACCTAGACCACCGCGCATAGTCACCATGCACCAGTCGGCGCCACCCGCGCGACCTTGCCAGCGCCGCCCCGCCTGCCCCACTCCAGCTCTGAGGGGGCCGCAGGCGCGAGATTTCGCCGGTTGACCGGAAAATCTGAGCATGTCGGCCCGCGCGAGGGCGACATGTTCCGGGAACCCACGACAAATCGGCGAGCGTTGTTGCAAATAAACTGTCTGTCTGTCACACTGTTGCACAGACGGCCGTGACAGCCCCGGCCGCAGACGAAAGGAGACTCCCTTGAGTCCCACGATTCGAGTCGACGACGAGGTCTACGCCCTGCTCCAGGAGCGGGCCGAGGCCTTCATCGACACCCCCAACACCGTGCTCCGCCGGATCCTCGATCTCGAGCCGAGCACCAGCACCACCGCGCACCGCCCGATGCGGCGCGACGGTGAGCCGGCGGGCCGCAAGCTCGCCAAGATGATCAGCCGGGAACTGCTGGCCGCCGACGAGGAACTCGTGTGGGAGCGTCGCAACAGCGGCGAGCGGCACACGGCCCGCGTCGACGCCGACGGCAGGATGCACCTCGAGGACGGCCACGTGGCGGACAGCCCGTCCGCGGCCGCCCGGCACCTGGCCGGATACGAGGTCAACGGCTGGCGGGTCTGGCGCCGTTCCAGTGACGGCTCGGCGCTCGCCGAGCTGTGGGGCGGCCGCGAGGGTCGCCGCGGCGGCCCCGGCCGCCGGAGCCACCGACGCGGCGAGCGGGGCGAGCGTCCCGAGCGCGGCGAGCGGCGCCGCCAGCGTGGCGATGCCACGGTCGGCCTCGACGACTGATCCACGTTCCACCAGCAGGGCCACCGTCCTCGGACGGTGGCCCTTGCGGCGTCAGACCGCCTGCAAGGTGCTGTCGAACGCCGCGAACAGGGCGCCGAGGCCGGGTTCGTCGACGGCGCGTCCCGCGACCGACATCTCCAGGCTGGCCTCGGCCGAACCGGGGGCGGCGAACCAGTGGAAGTAGTTGTAGCGCAACCGGTTGTTGCCGTCGCGGAACGTGAACTTCAACGAGTCCTCGCTCTGGCTGAGCACCGTCACCTCGGCATAGGCCTCGCGGACGGCGGCCAGGCGGGCCGCGACCATCGGCCCGGTGGCCAGATGGGCGTTCACCGTCTTCACGCGCAGGCTGTAGCCACCGTCGGCCGGCTCGTCGGCCGGGCGGAACCGGAGCTCGTCGTAGCCGCTGCGGTCCTTCGGCGGGACCGGCTCGTCGCCCGGGACCGTGAAGGCCTTCCAGCCACGCGGCACGGGGACCCGCCAGGTCTGCACCGAGTTGCCCATCCGCAGCATCGCGAAGCTCAGGCCGGAGCGGAGCGCCGGGTAGTCGATGTCGGGGGCGTACGGCGCAATCGTGGGGGGCGGGTCGATCGGCACGCTCGGCGAGGCAGCCGGGATCGGGGTCGCGGTGCCGCCCGCGGCTGCCTGCGGCTGCCGCAGGTAGCCGATGCCGACGCCTGCGGCGACACCAGCGAGCGTCGCCAGCACCAGCACCCCGAGCGCGCGCCTGGTCATGCGCCGAACGCTAGTCCCCGCCGACTTGCCTCCCCGCCGACGGGGCAGTTGAGTGACTGCTATGACCTCGTCCGTCCTCGACACCACCTTGCTGGCCAAGCACCGCGAGCGGCTCGACGCCGCCGTCCGCGCTTCCGCCACCCGCGAGTACTACTCCGCCTTCGACGAGTCGCCGTCACCGCGGGTGTACGGCGAGAACGCCGCGGCCGAGGGCAAGGCGGCGTTCGAGGCGTGGCAGGGAGAGAGCTTCCCGCTGGACACGCCGGGGTCGGTGGGCCACGTGGCGACCGAGCGGTCGCCGTACGGTTTCGACCTCGAGGTCGCCTACCCCCACGTGACCGACGTCGACCCGCTGATCCAGGCGGCCGTCGCCGGCATGCGGGCCTGGCGCGACGCCGGCCCCGAGGGCCGCGCCGGCGTGTGCCTGGAGATCCTCGACCGCCTGCACGGCCGCATCTTCGAGCTGGCCAACGCCGTCCAGCACACCAGCGGACAGGCCTTCGTGATGGCGTTCCAGGCCGGCGGTGCGCACGCGCTCGACCGCGCCCTCGAGGCGATCGCCTACGCGTGGACCGAGATGACCCGCACTCCGCACACCGCGCTGTGGGAGAAGCCAGGGCGAGGCGAGCCCCTGCGGATGGAGAAGACGTTCACGATCGTTCCTCGCGGGCTGGCGCTGGTGATCGGCTGCAACACGTTCCCGACCTGGAACTCCTGGCCGGGCCTGTTCGCCTCGCTCGTCTGCGGCAACCCCGTCATCGTCAAGCCGCACCCGGGCGCCGTGCTGCCCCTGGCCATCACCGTGCAGGTGTGTCAGCAGGTGCTCGAGGAGGCGGGCTTCGACCCGCACCTGGTCACGCTGGCCGCCGAGGGCCCTGACGACAAGCTGGCCGCCACCCTCGCGGTGCGGCCCGAGGTGCGTCTCATCGACTTCACAGGCGGCAACGCCTTCGGCGACTGGCTCGAGGAGCACGCGCGACAGGCCGTGGTGTTCACCGAGAAGGCCGGCGTCAACACGGTGGTCGTGGACTCGACGTCGTCGTTCGCGGCGATGTGCCAGAACCTCGCGTTCTCCTTCGCCCTCTACACGGGTCAGATGTGTACGGCGCCCCAGAACGTCTACCTGCCCGCCGGCGGCATCGAGACGGACGAGGGTCACAAGAGCGTGGCCGAGGTCGGCGCCGGGCTGTCGGCCGCCTTCGACAAGCTGCTGGGCGACGAGTCCCGCGCCGTCGAGCTCCTCGGCGGCGTGGTCAACGGTGCCGTGCTCGACCGACTGGAGGAAGCGGCGTCGCGTGGCGACGTGCTCGTCGAGTCCCGGACCGTGACCCACCCGGCGTACCCGGACGCGACGGTGCGCACGCCCACCATCGTGGGACTGACGTCGGCCGACTCCGACGTCTACGAGACCGAGTGCTTCGGTCCGGTGGCCTATCTCATCGCGACGGCCGACACCGACGAGTCGGTCCGGCTGTTCCGCGACACGGTGCGCCGCCACGGCGCGATGACGGCCGCCGTGTACGCCACCTCCGACGAGGTGCTCGACGAGGTCCGCGAGGCCGCCCTCGACGCCGGCGTCGCGCTGTCGGAGAACCTGCTCGGCGGCGTCTTCGTCAACCAGTCCGCGGCCTACTCCGACTTCCACGGCACCGGCGCCAACCCGGCGGCCAACGCGTCGTACACGGACGGGGCCTACGTGGCCTCGCGCTTCCGTGTCGTGCAGTCACGCCGCCACGTCTGAGGCGTCAGGCCGACTCGACGACCTCTCCGCCGGGCATCGAGACCACGCGCTGTTGGGCGGGGCCGACGATGTTCCAGGCCTCGTACTCCTCGGACGGCTCGACCTTGACGACGAGTCCGGCGATCGCGAACGTGAGCCCGCCCTGCTTGCCGATCACGAACGACGAGATGGCCTGTCCGACGGCGTGCTCCAGGCGGTCCACGACCCCGTCGGCCTCGCCGGCTTCGGTCGTGAGGTCGTCGTGGCCGGGCTCGGTGAGGGTCAGGTCGGTCTCGATCGTCAGCTGCCAGCCACCGTCGGTGACCAGCAGCAGGCCGTAGTCGTAGGCGATGGTGGCCAGTCGCTGGCCGTTGAGGTGGAACGCCATAGCGTGATTCCTTCTGCACTGGGACGGGTGCCGTCGGGTCGACCGTAGCCGCCAGGAGCCCATTCGCCACTAGCGTGACGCCGTGAGCGACTTCCTTCTGCGCCGGGCGCACCTCGTCGAGCTCGGCAACGGGCCCGGATGGACCGGTCCCGTCGACCTCCTGGTCGAGGCCGGGATGGTCCGCGAAGTGGGCCACGATCTGGAGCATCCGGCGGGCATCGAGGAGGTCGACGCCGAGGGCCGGTGGCTGATCCCCGGGCTCTGGGACACCCATACCCACCTGAAGATGTGGACGGCGACGTCGGGCCGCGTCGACATGGTGGGTACGGGGTCGGTCGACGAGGCACTCCGCCGGCTGCGGGACCGGCTCGCGACCTCGCCCGGGCAGCCCGTCGTCGGCTACGGCCACCGGCCGATCACGTGGCCGAGCCAGCCGACCGTGGCCGCCCTCGACGAGGTCGCTGCTGACGTGCCGATCGTGCTCGTGAGTGGCGACGCCCACCACGGGTGGCTCAACTCACGAGCCTTGGCGGCGTTCGGGCTGGCTCCGCGTGAGGGCGTGGTCCTGGAGAGCGAGTGGTACGGCGCCTACCGGCGGATCTTCGAGGTCGCCGGAGACGAGACGTCGCCCGAGGCCTACCTGCGCACGCTGACGGACGCCGCGGCCAAGGGTGTCGTCGGCGTGGTGGACCTGGAGTACGGCGAGGCGCTGGACGCCTGGCCCGACCGCCTGGCGCGCGGCGCCGACGTGCTGCGGGTGCGGCGTGGTGTCTACGCCGACGGCCTCGAGCACACCATCTCCGCGGGGTTGCGCAGCGATGACCCGCTGGTGGAGGGCCAGCAGCTGCTGACGATGGGCCCGCTGAAGATCATCAGCGACGGATCCCTCAACACCCGGTCGGCGTGGTGCGAGCACCCGTACGCCGACGGGTCCGGCTCCGGGGCGCCCAACCAGACCCCCGACGAGCTCCGCGCGCTGATGGCCCGCGCGACCGAGCACGGCCTCCAGACCGCCGTCCACGCGATCGGTGACGCGGCCTGCCACGACGCGCTGGCGGCGTACGCGGAGACGGGCGCGCGTGGCTCGCTCGAGCATGCCCAGCTGATGACCCGCCAGGACGTGACCCGGATGGCCACCCTCGGCGTCCGCGCGTCGGTGCAGCCGGCCCACCTGCTCGACGACCGCGACGTCACCGAGATCGTCTGGCCCGACCGCGCCGACCGCTGCTTCCCGCTGCGCTGGATGGTCGACGACGGCGTGACCCTGGCCCTCGGGTCGGACGCGCCGGTCTCGGCCCTCGACCCCTGGCTGGCCATCGCCGCCGCCGTGCACCGCTCGGGCGACGACCGGGAGGCCTGGCACCCCGAACAGGCGCTCACCCCGCGCGAGGCGCTGGCCGCCTCCGTCGACGGCCAGGGCTCCGTGCATGCGGGCATGCCCGCCGACCTCGTCCTCCTCGACGCCGACCCGCTCGACCCGAGTGGCGACACCGCCGAGCAGGCGCGTCGGCTCCGCTCGATGCCCGTCGCCTCCACCGTCGTCGCCGGTCGCGTCGTGCACGGCGGCATCGTGGGCGCGGGCTGACTTGGCGTACCTTCCCTGAACTTGCCGACCCTCCCTAGGCACGTCATGTCTTCAAACGGCCTACGCACTCAGCGCGATGGTCAGCTCCAGCACCGTGTCGGGGTCGTCGAGGCCGTCGCCGAAGATCTCGCGCAGCTGACCCATGCGGTAGCGCACGGTCTGGGGGTGCACGAAGAGGGCGGCGGCGACGTCCTCGCGCCGACCGTGGTGCAGGAGCCAGGAGCGCAGGGTGTCGGTGAGCTTCTCGGCGACCGCGGGTCGCAGGTCAGCGAGCGGCGCCAGCGCCCGGGCCCGCAGGTCGGCCAGCGCGTCGGCGTCGGCCGTGAGCACCAGCCGGGCCAGGTGCACCTCGGTGTCGCCGACCAGACCGGCGACGTGCGCCCGCAGCGCCCGGTCGTACGACGCCCGCACCGACAACCATGGACGCGCCGGGCCGGCGATGCACCCGCGACCGTCCAGCACCCGGAGCAGCCCCGCGCGCCCACGGTCGTGGGCATCGGGCACCAGGAGGAGCACCCGGTCGGAGAGCTCGTCGCGATCGACCGACTGGAGCGTCGCTCCCGAGATCGCGCTGAGCACGGGGCGCGCCTGTGCCTCGGGGACGATCACCGCCGTGAGCGTGGTCGGTTCCCCCCAGTCGGCGCGCCCAGCGGCCTCCCGGACCTCGTCGGTCGACGAGCCGTCGAGGAGGTGGTGGGCGACGCGCTCGAGCAGCCGCTCGCGCACCCGGCCGGTGCTCGCCGACTCGTCGGTATGCCCAGCCACGCTGGCCGCGGAGAGCTCGTCGATGTAGGCGAACACCAGCTCCGCGAACGCCGCCAGCGTGTCGGAGTCGATCCCGCTGCGCACGGCGCTGGCCGACATCTCGCGCCACGACACCCGGGCCCCGATCCGGTAGGCCGACAGCAGGGCGTCGGTGGAGCGCCCGTTGCGAGCCTCGCCACGGCCGAGCTGGTAGGCGCCTTCGACCGCGGGTGCGGTCGGTGACCCGGGCTTCGCCCCGCGCCGACCTCCGGCCAGCGACAGGAAGCCGCCGAGGGCGAGCTGAACGGCGTTGCGGATGATCTCGCCCATGCTGCCGCTCAGCGCGTCCTGATAGCTCGGGACCTCGTCGATGATGGCCGCCACGGTGCGGTCGGCGACGTCGGGAAGGTGCGCCCGCATCTCGGCGATCGTCTCCGGCGTGAGCAACACGCCGTGTCCGGCAGTGCGTCGTTCCGGGCGTGTCGCCATATTTGTTCACCTCGCACAAAACTGGGACACCGATTCACTCGGTCAAGTCAGGATATTAACCCACAACGCAGGCATGCTGGGATGTATGAGCACCAGCATCGCGCCCGCCACGTCCTGGGCACGCCTGCGCGCTCGTGCGACTCGTATCGCCGAGTCCGCCACCACGCCGCTGGTGCCCGCCGACTTCCTCGATCTCTTCGCCCCGCTGCGCCCCGGCGCCGACCTGCGCGGGCGCGTCGTCGACGTCCGGCACGAGACGCCGGACGCGGCCACCCTGCTGATCAAGCCCGGCGCCGACTGGGCCGGTCACGTGCCCGGCCAGTACCTGCGCCTCGGCGTCGACGTCGACGGCGTACGTCAGTGGCGCGCCTACTCGCTGACCCACGGCCCCCGCGCCGACAAGCTGATCTCGATCACCGTCAAGGCGGTGCCCGACGGCCTGGTCAGCAACTTCCTCGTGCACCGCTTCCGCCCCGGCACCCTGGTGCACCTCGACCAGGCCGCGGGCGAGTTCGTGCTGCCTCCCGAGGGCGGCAAGCTGCTCTTCGTCACCGCCGGATCCGGCATCACCCCCGTGATCGGCATGCTCCGCAACCTCTTCCCGTCGACCGACTCCGGTGTGCTGCGACCCGAGCGCAGCGCCAACTTCGACATCGTCGTGCTGCACGTCGCGCCGAGCCGGCCCGACTCCATCTTCCGCAGCGACCTCGAGGCCCTGGACGCCGCGGGTGCGATCCGGCTGGTGGCGCGGTACGACGACCAGCACGGCCTGCTCGACCTCGACCACCTGACCGACCTGGTCCCCGACCTCGGCGCGCGGACGACGTTCGCCTGCGGTCCCGGCGGACTGCTCGACGCGCTCGCCCGGCACCACGACCTCGCGGGTCTCCCGCTGTTCACCGAGCAGTTCCGCACCTCCCGCATCGCCGACGCCGGCGAGGGTGGCAGCGTCACCTTCACCGGCAACGACACCGAGGTGCAGGCGCCGGGCGACTCCCCGATCCTCGAGGCCGCCGAGGCGGCCGGCGTGCTGATGCCGAGCGGTTGCCGGATGGGCATCTGCTTCGGCTGCGTGCTGCCGCTGCGCGAGGGCAGCGTGCGCGACCTGCGCACCGGCGCCGTCACCACCGCCGTCCCGGGCGAGAGCGGCGACATCAAGATCCAGACCTGCATCAACGCTGCCGCCGGCGCCTGCCGGCTCGACCACTGACGTACCCCTGAGCCCGGTAACGAGTGAGGGCCCCCACGGCGCCCTCCTCAACCAACGAAGTCAAGGAGATCCGATGACTGCCATCACCAAGAAGCCCGACAGCCAGATCGCGCACCTCACCGCCGAGGACATCGAGATGCTCGGCAAGGAGCTCGACGCCATCCGGCAGAGCATCATCGACAGCCGCGGCGAGAACGACGCGAAGTACATCCGCAAGGTCATCAAGACCCAGCGCAGCCTCGAGCTCGGCAGCCGCGCCGTACTGCTCTTCTCGATGTTCCCGCCGGCGTGGATCGTCGGCACCGCCGGGCTCTCGGCCGCCAAGATCCTGGACAACATGGAGATCGGCCACAACATCCTGCACGGCCAGTGGGACTGGATGCGCGACCCCAAGATCCACTCGACGACCTGGGAGTGGGACCACGCGACGCCGGCCGAGCAGTGGAAGGTCTCGCACAACGAGTACCACCACAACTACACCAACGTGCTCGGCAAGGACAACGACCTCGGCTACGGCATCATGCGCGTCGACGAGGACCAGCCGTGGGTGCCCTTCTACATCATCCAGCCGTTCTGGAACTTCCTGAACGCGCTCTTCTTCGAGTACGGCATCGCCGCCTACGACCTCGAGCTGCGTGGGGCGATGGCCAAGGGCCAGCTCAAGGACCCGGCGTTCAGGGCCCGGGCCGCCAAGGTGATCAAGAAGGTCCGCAACCAGGCGACCAAGGACTACCTCGTCCACCCGCTGCTCTCCGGCCCGTCGTTCCTGTCGACCCTGGCGGCCAACTTCACCGCCAACGTCGTGCGCAACGTCTGGGCCCACTCGATCATCATGTGCGGTCACTTCCCCGAGGGCGTCGAGACGTTCGAGCGCACGTCCATCGAGGGCGAGACCCACGCCGAGTGGTACGTCCGCCAGATGCTCGGCTCGGCCAACATCTCCGGCTCGAAGCTGATGCACATCATGAGCGGCAACCTGTCCCACCAGATCGAGCACCACCTGTTCCCCGACCTGCCGTCCAACCGCTACTCGGAGATCGCCCCGCAGGTGGAGGCTCTCTTCCAGAAGTACGGCCTGAGCTACTGCTCGCGCCCGCTGCCGCAGCAGGTGTACTCCGCGTGGCACAAGGTGGTCCGGCTCTCGCTGCCCAACGGCTTCATGGACACCACCACCAAGCGCAACCTGCCCTCGCAGCTCGGCAAGCTCTACAAGATGGTCACCGGCACACCGCGCGAGCGGCGCCTGATCCAGGCCTCGCTCACCCGCGACGCCCGCGCCCGCCGCGTGCAGCTGGCGGCCTGAGGGCGGCTCCGTTCGGTGGTTGAGGAGCGAGCGCGCGCCTTCGGTGGTTGAGGAGCGAGCGAAGCGAGCGTCTCGAAACCACCCTCGGCCACGTGGCACCCTGACCCCGTGGATCTGATTGCCGACTGCTCGCGCTGCGTCGGGCTGTGCTGCGTAGCTCTGCCCTTCTCGCGGTCGGCCGACTTCGCCTTCGACAAGCCCGCCGGTACGCCGTGCCGCCACCTGGCCGGCGACATGCGGTGCGGGATCCACGAACACCTCACCGACGCCGGGATGCGCGGCTGCGTGGCCTATGACTGCTTCGGGGCCGGCCAGGCGACCACCTCGCTGCTGGCTCCGGTCGACTGGCGCAGCGGACCGGTCGAGGCCGCCCGGATGTTCGCGTGTCCTCGGGGTGCTCGAGCAGGTGCACGAGATCGCGTGGCACCTCACCGACGCCCTGACTCGCGGTGAGGACCCGCGACTGCGCGAGCTGCTGGAGGAGACCGAGAGCCTGGCCGCCCGCGACGAGGAGGGCCTTCTCGACGCCGATGTGGACGAGCTGCGGGCGCGGGTGGGGCCGGCGCTGCGCCGGGTCGCGGAGGAGGCGCGGGCGCCGTACCGGGACCCGCGCGACGCCGCCGGCCTCGACCTGGCGGGCGCCGACCTGCGCGGGCACGACCTGCGCGGCGCCGACCTGCGCGGTGCGCTGCTCCTCGGGGCGGACCTCGCCGGGGCCGACCTCGCCGACGCCGACCTCCTCGGCGCGGACCTCCGCGGCGCCGACCTCGATGGCGCGGACCTGTCGCGCGCGCTCTTCGTGACCCGTCGCCAGCTCGGTGCGGTCCGACATCCGCCGCAGCCTTCGGGAACACCCGCCCGGCTGCGGACATAGCCGCGTTGGTCGAGGAAGGCGCGCCAGCGCCTGTCATCGTTACCCCGGTACCGGTAGGCAGACCTCTCGCCGGGTTTCGTGACGGGCCGCGAGGCGGCCCTCCTCAACCAGCGAGGGCGGCCGCGAGGCGGCCCTCCTCAACCAGCGAGGGCGGCCGCGAGGCGGCCCTCCTCAAGCACCGAGGGCGGCGGAGACCACGTCGCGGGCCTCGGCCTGCACCTGGGCGAGGTGGTCGGGACCGCGGAAGGACTCGGCGTAGATCTTGTAGACGTCCTCGGTGCCGGAGGGACGGGCGGCGAACCAGGCGTTCTCGGTCGTCACCTTGAGGCCGCCGATCTTGGCGCCGTTGCCGGGCGCGGCAGTCAGCTTGTCGACGATCGGCTCGCCGGCCAGCTCGGTGGCGGTGACGTCCTCGGGCGACAGGGCCGCGAGCTTGGCCTTCTGCTCGCGGTTGGCCGGGGCGTCCACGCGGGCGTACGCCGGGTCGCCGTGCGAGGAGACCAGCTGCTGGTAGAGCTCGCTGGGCGACGTCCCGCTGACGGCCAGGATCTCCGAGGCCAGCAGGCAGAGCAGCAGGCCGTCCTTGTCGGTGGTCCAGGTCGAGCCGTCGCGGCGCAGGAACGACGCACCCGCCGACTCCTCGCCCCCGAACCCGAACGACCCGTCGATCAGCCCGGGCACGAACCACTTGAACCCGACCGGCACCTCGACCATCGGCTTGTCCAGCGACGCCGCGACCCGGTCGATCATCGACGATGACACCAGCGTCTTGCCGATCCGTGCCGACGCCGGCCAGTCCGGCCGGTTGCCGCCGAACAGGTATCCGATCGCGACCGCCAGGTAGTGGTTGGGGTTCATCAGCCCCGCGTCCGGCGTGACGATGCCGTGGCGGTCGGCGTCGGCGTCGTTGCCGGTGGCGATGTCGTACTCGTCCTTGCGGACGATCAGTGACGCCATCGCCGACGGCGACGAGCAGTCCATCCGGATCTTCTCGTCCCAGTCGAGCGTCATGAAGCGCCAGGTCGGGTCGACCAGCGGGTTGACCACGGTGAGGTCGAGCCCGTGCCGCTCGCCGATCGCGCCCCAGTAGTCGACCGAGGCGCCGCCGAGCGGGTCGGCGCCGATCCGCACCCCCGCCTGCTTGATCGCCGCCAGGTCGACCGCGGCGGGCAGGTCGTCGACGTAGCTGCCCATGAAGTCGTAGGACCCCGCCGCGGCCCGGGCGCGCGCGAACGGGATCCGTCGTACGTCGGTCAGGCCGCCCTTGATCAGCTCGTTGGCGCGGGCGGCGATCACCGACGTGGCATCGGTGTCGGCGGGCCCTCCGTGGGGCGGGTTGTACTTGAAGCCGCCGTCGGCGGGCGGGTTGTGCGAGGGGGTGACCACGATGCCGTCGGCCAGGCCGGCCCCGGTCTGGCGGCCGCCGTTGGCCCGGATGATCGCATGCGACACCGCCGGCGTCGGCGTGTAGCCGTCGCCGCTGTCGACGAGCACGGTCACGTCGTTGGCGGCCAGCACCTCGAGCGCCGAGGCCCACGCGGGCTCCGACAGTCCGTGGGTGTCGCGGCCCATGAAGAGCGGGCCGTCGTACCCCTGGCTCTTGCGGTAGTCGCAGATGGCCTGCGTGGTGGCCACGATGTGGGTCTCGTTGAACGACGTCTTCAGGCTGCTGCCGCGGTGACCGCTGGTGCCGAACGCGACCTGCTGGTCGACGTCGTCGGGGTCCGGGACGCCGGTGTAGTAGGCGGTCACCAGGTGCGCGACGTCCACCAGGTCGGCGGGAGTGGCGAGCGTTCCGGCGCGGGACTGCTGCTCGGGAGCCATGAAGCCATCATGGCCGCGGCCGCCTGCTTCCCTCTAGGGTCGGACGTATGGCAGTCCCCGGCAGATCGACCAACCCGGCGCCGCCGGAGCTCGCCGCGACGGAGCTGTTCGCGGTCGACGCCTATCGCACCGAGTTCGACGCGCGGATCGCCGAGGTGGACGCCGAGCAGGGTCGCGTCCGGCTGGACCGCACGGCGTTCTATCCGGGCGGCGGCGGCCAGCCCTGCGACCTTGGCACCATCGAGACACCGACCGGCACGCTGACGGTCGAGTCCGTACGCCGAGACGCCGGCGCGGTCTGGCACTGGGTCGACGGCGTCCTGCCCGAGCCCGGGGCCGAGGTGCTCGGCCGCCTCGACTGGGGCCGCCGTCATGCGCTGATGCGCACCCACACCGCACTGCACATCCTGTGTGGCGTGATCTGGGCCGACTACGGCATCCCCGTCACCGGCGGGAACATGGAGCCGCTCAAGGGGCGCCTCGACTTCCCGTTCCCGTCGATGTCGGCCGACCTCGGCGTGGCCGTGGAGAAGCGGATCAACGACGAGATCGAGCGGGCGCTGGAGATCGTGGTCGACTTCGTGCCGCGCTCGCTCGCCGACGCCGACCCGGCGCTGATCCGCACCAGCGCCAACCTGATCCCGCAGTCGATCGACCCGCTGCGGATCATCGACATCGTCGGTCTCGACAAGCAGGCCGACGGCGGCACGCACGTGCTGTCCACGGCCGAGGTGGGCGCCGTACGCGTCACCGGAACCGAGAGCAAGGGCAAGGACAACAAGCGCATCCGCCTGGAAGTCACCGAGAGGAACGCCGATGCCTGACCACCTGATCGGACTACTGCTGGGAGCCGAGGAGGACTGGCCCCAGGCATTCGAGGCGATTCTCGCCCGTGTGGGCAAGGTCGAGCTCTCCGACGGGAGCACCCACACGTTCCGCAGCGAGCGGCTCACGATCGAGCCGTTCGACCTGATGGACTCCGTGCGCACCGAGCTGGTGATCGACCGCCTGGCCTACTGGTACTACCACCCGCGCGAGTGGCTGAAGAAGGCGGCGCTGGTCAACGGGACCTACCTGCTCAACAGCCCGTTCACCTTCCAGTCGATGGAGAAGCACTCGGCGTACTGCGCCATGCTCCGGCTCGGCCTCAAGGTGCCCAAGACGATCCTGGTGCCCTACAAGAACCCCGTCGACAACGTGCGCTGGGCCTACACCGCCAAGAAGTACAACCAGCCGTTCGACCTGGACAAGATCGCCGACGAGCTCGGCTACCCGATGTACATGAAGCCGTTCGACGGCGGCGGTTGGCGCGGCGTCTCCCGCATCAACAACCGCGACGATCTCCACCAGGCCTACGACGAGTCCGGCGAGATGCTGATGCACCTCCAGGCCACCGTCGACTACGAGCACTTCGCTCGCGCGTTGTCCATCGGCGCCGAGACGATGGTGATGGACTTCCGGCCCGACGAGCCGATGCACAACCGCTACGCCGTCTCGCACGGGTTCCTCGGCGACAAGGCCGGCAACGAGGCGATGGCGATCTCCCGGATCGTCAACGCGTTCTTCGGGTGGGAGTTCAACTCCTGCGAGATGCTGGTCGCCGGCGACGACGTCTACCCGATCGACTACGCCAACGCGTGCCCCGACGTCGCCGTCACCTCGCTGCACTACTACTTCCCGTGGGCGATCTCGGCGTTGGTCCGGTGGTCGGTCTTCACGCTCGCGACCGGCCGCAAGGGTCGGGTCGACCTCCACACCCGCCGGTACTTCGACATCGCCGACGACGAGTCCATGTCGTACGACGCGAAGATCACCGCCTACCTGGCACTCGCCGACGAGCACTTCGACACCGCCGGCTACTGGCAGTGGTGCGCGGAGAACCTCCCGCACCTCGACGAGCAGGTGCACGACTGGGTGACCTCCGAGGACTTCCAGCGACTGCTCCGCCAGACCGTCGACGCGACGTACCCCGTCAACGAGCGTGAGAAGTTCATGGCCCACTTCGGTGGCCTCCTCGAGCTGTGGGCGGCCGACAACAAGCCCGCCGCTGGTTGAGGAAGGCGCGCTAGCGCACCCCGCTGGTTGAGGAAGGCGCGCTAGCGCACCCCGCTGGTTGAGGAAGGCGCGCTAGCGCCTGTCTCGAAACCAGGGGTCGTCGGACTGAGAGGGAACGGCATGGACGCGAAGCGCTGGCAGCACCTGCTGGTCCGGGCTGCTCGGGCGGCCGCCGAGCACCGGGACACGGTCGGGAAGCGACCGGTCACGCTCGGCGGCCGTGAGGAGGCCTTGCGTGCCTTTGGTGGCCCGCTGCCCGACGGTCCGACAGCGCCCGAGCAGGTCGTCGACGAACTGATCGCCGCAGCCGAAGGGACCATCGTCGGCACTGTCGGTCCGCGCTACTTCGGCTTCGTGATCGGCGGCGCCAGCCCGGCGGCCACCGCCGCCGACATCCTGGCCGTGGGCTGGGACCAGAACGCCTTCAGCCCGGTCCTCTCGCCCGCCGCCGACGGTGCGGAGCGGGCGGCAGGCGGCTGGGTCAAGGACCTGCTCGGGCTGCCGGCCGAGTCGTCGGTCGGCTTCGTCACCGGCGCCCAGGCCGGCAACACGGTCGGCCTCGCGATCGGCCGGCAGGCCGTGCTGGCTGCGGCCGGCTGGGACGTCGCGACCGACGGCCTGTACGGCGCCCCGCCAGTCCGGGTGGTCATCGGCGCCGAGCGGCACGCCACCGTCGACCGCGCCATGCGGCTGCTGGGCATGGGCACGGTCGGCCTGGTCTCCGTGCCGTCCGACGACAACGGCGCCATCGTGGTCGACGAGTTGCGCAGGGTGCTGGCCGCCGAAGCCGGCCGGCCGACGATCGTCTGTCTCCAGGCGGGCAACGTCAACACGGGCGCCAGCGACGACTTCGTGCGCGCGGTTCCGCTGGCCAAGGAGGTCGGCGCCTGGGTGCACGTCGACGGGGCGTTCGGGCTGTGGGCCGCAGCCAGCCCGACCCGTCGCCATCTCGTGGCCGGCGTCGAGGGCGCCGACTCATGGGGGACCGACGCGCACAAGTGGCTGAACGTCCCGTACGACTGCGGGCTGGCGATCTGCCGCGACGCCGACGCCCACGGGCGGACGATGCGCTACGCGGCGGCGTACCTGCAGGGCTCGGACGGCACGGAATACTCCCTCGGCGACCTGGTGCCCGAGTCCTCGCGTCGGGCTCGCGGGTTCGCCGTCTGGGCGGCGCTGCGCGAGCTCGGCCGCTCGGGCGTGGCCGAGCTCGTCGACCGGTGCAGCGACCTGGCCGTCCGGATGGCCGACCGGCTCAGCGACGGCGGTGCCACGATCCACAACGAGGTGGTGCTCAACCAGGTGCTGGTGGGGTTCGGTGACGACGCGAGTCTCCTGGACCGCGTGATCGACGAGGTACAGCGCGAGGGCACCTGCTGGCTCGGCGGCACCACCTGGCACGACCGCCGCCTCATCCGCGTCTCGGTCTCCAACGCCACGACCACCGCCGACGACATCGACCGCTCCGCCGACGCGATCTTGGCCGCCGCCCGCAAGGTCGGCGCGCTCTGACGCCCGTTGGTTGAGGAAGGCGCGCTAGCGCCTTCACTCGTTACCACGGCTGCGAGACTGGCCGTCATGCCGATCTCTGACTTCCCGCGCTACCCGCTGACCTTCGGCCCCAGCCCGGTGCACCGGCTCGACCGGCTGACGGCGCACCTGGGCGGGGCCACGATCTGGGCCAAGCGCGAGGACTGCAACTCCGGGCTGGCCTACGGCGGCAACAAGACCCGCAAGCTGGAGTACCTCGTGCCCGACGCGCTGGCCCAGGGCGCCGACACCCTCGTCAGCATCGGCGGCTACCAGTCCAACCACACCCGTCAGGTCGCGGCCGTCGCCGCCCACCTCGGACTCGCCTGCGTGCTGGTGCAGGAGAAGTGGGTGGACTGGCCAGACTGCGTCAACGACCGGGTGGGCAACATCATGCTGAGCCGGATCATGGGCGCCGAGGTGCGCCTCGACGACGCCGGCTTCGACATCGGCTTCCGCGACTCCTGGCGCCAGGCCATCGAGGACGTCGAGCGCCGCGGCGGGACGCCGTACGCCATCCCGGCGGGCGCCTCCGACCACCAGCTCGGCGGTCTCGGCTTCGCCAACTGGGCCGACGAGGTGGCGCAGCAGGAGGCCGAGCTGGGCGTCTTCTTCGACACCATCGTGGTCTGCACGGTCACGGGCTCGACCCACGCCGGCATGATCGCCGGCTTCGCCGGGCAGGACCGGCCGCGCCGGGTGCTCGGCATCGACGCCTCGGCCACGCTCGACAAGACCCGCGATCAGGTCGAGCGGATCGCCCGCCGCACGGCGGAGCTGATCGGCGTGGGCCGCGACCTGCGGGACGACGAGATCACCGTCCTCGAGGGCTGGGCCGGCGACGTCTACGGCATCCCGGTCGAGTCGACCCTCGACGCCATCCGGCTGACCGGCCAGCTGGAGGGGATGATCATCGACCCGGTCTATGAGGGGAAGTCGATGGCGGGCCTCATCGACCTGGTGCGCCAGGGCGAGATCGGCCCGGACTCCGAGGTGCTCTACGCCCACCTCGGCGGCCAGCCCGCCCTCAACGCCTACTCCGGTCTGTTCGCGTCGACGCAGCGGGCGGCTCCATGACGTCGTCGCGGTCCTCGATCTTCGGCGACCCCGACTTCGTCCGCTACTTCCTGTCCCGGGTGCTCTCGATCGCCGGCACCATCGTCACGCTGGTCACGCTCCCGATCATCGTCTACCGCAGCAGCGGGTCGGCGACGGCCACCGCCCTGGTCGCGGCGTTCGAGGCGCTGCCCTACCTGCTCTTCGGCCTGTTCTCCGGCGCCCTCACCGACCGCTGGAACCGCAAGCGGGTGATGGTCACCGCCGACATCCTCAGCGCCGCGCTCGTCGCGACCGTCCCGCTCGCCCACATCTTCGCCACCGTCACCGTGCCGCACGTGCTGGCCGTGGCGTTCCTCGGCCCCACCATCGGCGTCTTCTTCGACGGTGCCGTGTTCGGCGCCCTGCCCGTCCTGGTCGGGAGGGACCGCATCGCCGAGGCGAACTCGATCTCCTGGGCCGCCCAGAGCATCGTGGAGATGGTGCTGCCCTCGCTGGTCGGCGTGGTGCTGGCGTTCGTGCACCCTTCGTTGCTGTTGGGCTTCGACGCCCTCACCTTCGCCCTCTCGGCGGCACTCATCGCCCGCATCGTCCGCCCGACGTACGACGCCGACCGCGAGCGCCCGCCGCTGACGGTGCGGCAGATCGGCCTCGACATCCGCGAAGGCCTCTCCTACCTGGTCCGGCACGCCGGCGTGCGCACCTTCACGATCATCGGTTTCCTCCAATGTGTGGGGGCGGGCGGCTTCGTCGCGCTGATGGTGGTCTGGATCGACCAGCGCCTCGGCAGCGGCACAGCCGGGCTCAAGTTCGGGCTGGTCTTCGGCGCCTGGTCCGTCGGCGGGCTCACCGCCTCCCTGGCGTTGCCCAGGCTGGTGCGTCGGGTGCCCGCAGCCCGGATCGCGCTGACAGCCCTGCCGGTGGCCGCGGCGGTCGGGCTCGTGGTCCCCTTCATCACCACCTGGTGGGTCGCCGGGATCGCCCTGGCGGTCTGGGGCGTCTTCTACATGCTGGTCGTCATCAACTCGATCACCTACCGCCAGCAGGTCACGCCGGAGCACCTGCTCGGCCGGGTCAACACGGCCGGGCGGATGCTCTCGTGGGGTCTGGGCTGGACCGGTGGCGCGTTCCTGGCCGGCGCCCTCGTCGGCTGGCTGGGGCTCTTCGGCACGCTGGTGTTGATGTCGATGACGGGACCGATCGCGACCGCCGTCGCGTGGACGTCACCGCTGCGGCTGTCCCGCCACGACGCGGCCGGGGTGAGCATCGAGAGCTAGGGCCAGCTCAACCCGACGGCGTCCTCGCTGAGCTCCCACAGCCGTCGGGCGGCGTCTGGATCGCGGGCCCGGGCCGAGCAGCCCACGGTCGTCGGCAGGCCGCCTCGTTCGTGGAAGCCGGACGGCCCGCAGTACGTCGAGCCCGGCAGGTCCGCGGTCGCGGCCATCAACAACGGCAGCGCGCCCATCGCCGCGGACTGCGACATGGCCTTGGCGGCGGCATCGAAGATCGTGGCCACGCCGCGCGAGGACCAGCCCGACCGACCGTTGGCGATCAGGTGCGTACCGGACAGCCCGGGGTGCGCCGCCACCGCCGACACCGGAACGGTCGCGGCGGCAGCCCGCCGGTCGAGCTCGAAGGTGAAGAGCAGGTTGGCGAGCTTGGTCTCGGAGTATGCGGCCCACCTGGAGTAGTGGCGCGGCTTGACCCGCGGGTCGCCCAGCGGTGGGCGACGCGCGAGCCGGTGCATCTGGCTGGAGACGGTGACGACCCGGCCCGCACCGCTCGCCGCGAGCTGGGGGAGCAGCAGGCCCGTCAGCAGGAACGGGCCGAAGTGGTTGGTTGCCATCTGCAGCGAGAAGCCGTCGACCGTGGCCGAGTAGGGCGTCGCCATCACGCCGGCGTTGTTGACCAGGACGTCGATCGCCCCGAGGTCCGCCGCCCGCTCGGCGGCCGCCCGCACGGCGTCCAGCGACGCCAGGTCGAGCACCAGCCGTTGGACATCGGCGCCGCCGATCTCGGCGGTGATCGAGTCGGCCGCCTCGTCGAGCCGGGCCGGGGTGCGCCCTGCCAGCACGACGCGGGCTCCTCGGCGGGCCAGCTCGAGGGCGGCGAAGTAGCCCAGCCCACCCAGCGTCGGGCCGGTGACCACGACGGTGCGGCCGGTCTGGTCGGGCATCTCGGCGAGCGACCAGGCGGTCATGACCGGTTCACGGGGTCACGGCGAGACGGTCGAGGAGCCGCTGGGCGAGCTCCGCGTCACCGTCGACTCGGACCCGCCCCGGCTCGGGATCGCGCCGCCCGCCGGCAAGGAGGACGAAGGTCTCGCGGTCCATGGCCAGCGACACGGTCGGATGGTCGGGTACGACGCCGAGCGGCACGCCCTTGCCCGCCTCGTCGACGCCGAACGCCCTCGGTCGCATGCCCTGCGACCGCGAGCACCAGCGTCGTACCTGGCGAGGCGCCGGCCCGCTTGGCCAGCACGTAGCCCAGCGACTCGGCCAGGTAGTCGGTCACGTGAACGGCTGCGGGCGAGTCCATCCCGCCCGGCCTGTCCACGGCCCGGCGGATGTCCTGCTCGTGCATCCACACGTCGAGCGGACGGTTGCGGAGCAGGGTGTTCCAGTCCCAGGGCACGCCACCGAAGATCGGGCTCGGGCGGGCCGTGCCATCCGTCGGTGGGTCGGCGAGCAGCCGCTCGTGACGGGTATGGGTGACATCGCGGATCTCCGCTACGAGCTCGGCGGGCGACCGGTCACGCCGGGCCACCACCCCCTGCTCGGTGTAGAGGCTCATCAGCGACGTCGCGTGGTCGGGTGGGTGGAACTCCACCGTCTCCTCCGGCGCGCCGGCCAGCACGGCCTCGAGGTGGGCAGTGTGCGCGACGCACGCATGGACATCCCAGCCGGGCAGGTCTGTGGGCCGGTGCCACTCGTCGGGGCTCAGCCTCTCGACGACGTCGAGGAATGAGCCGACGGCCTGCCACCAGACCTCGACGTAGCCGGCGAGGACACGACCGTCATCCATGTCCCAGACCCTAGGACCCCGCGTCTGACCAACGCATGAAGCGTCAAAGAGGCTGTGCCGCCCATCTGCAATCGCGACGGATGCATGGTCCGCCGCCGGTGAAGATGCTCTTGAACGCCGATGGCTGTTCGCGTTGACCCTCCGCGTACCAAGCAAGGGAGAGGCTCGGTGCTCCCGCAGCCGACATAACCGCTGGCAGTGGCTCGGAGACAGGCCCGGATCACGCGATACGCGCCCGAGTCAGCGGTCCACAGAGCGTGGGCGCCCATTTGGCCATTTGGCCGGGACCCGCCCCTTGAAGCTCAGAGGGCCGGAGTGGCTTGCCGGCTCTGGGCCGGAGTCGGTCAGTTGAGCTTTTCAGAACGCAGCGGGTTCTCTCGTAGTAGGACCGTCCCAGCCGCCAGGATCGCGATGATCTCCGCCGCCGCTGCCGTCCACACCTCCCAGCCGGTCCAGTGCTCGTGGACGCCGAAAAGTCCTACCGTGGCGGCGACGATGAACGCGGCGAGCGTGGATGCGCCGAAGCCGACGGCGAGCACCAACGGGATCCAGTGCCGCCACGTGACAAGGAGCACGGCGATGATGGTTCCGCCGACCGCGTTCAGCATGAACGCAGGGCCGACGACGTCGGTGTGGCGGAACACGTCGAACCACAGGTAGAGATGGATCCCGGCGGAGACCAGAACGCCGGCCGCAGCCACCATCCGCAGCTTCGTAGCGTTGTCCCGTACTCGGTGGTCGTGCCGGCCGACCACGGTCTGATCGGCGTTGTGTTGCTCGCGAATACTCATAGCAATCCTCCGTCGGAGAGTTGAGGGAGTTAGGGCCGGACCTCCAGGCTCTCCGACGAGGAGGCTCTCATTGGGGAAGGCCGCCGCCGCGACGAATATTCCTTTGCCGTCAACGCGCACCCACGGTCCGGCGGACCTCAGTCCGGCATACCCGCAAGTCGGAAGAACTCACGACTCAGGCAGCTCGGATGGTTCGCTCTCCCAGTCCGGCTTGCCTTGACGTTCAGCCGCTGACGAGGTCGAACTCGTTACCTTCGGGGTCGTTTGCGGCGCTAGACCGACCTGTCTAAGGACAATGAGGCGAGCGTCACTTTATTTAGACAGATCGGTCGGCTACCGTGACGAGGTGACCAGGCCCGAACAGCGGCACCGGACCGCGAAGCAGCGGCTGCTGGAGGCCGCCGATGACTTGTTCTACAACGAGGGCATCCACGCGGTCGGTATCGACCGGGTCATCGCCCGCGCCGGAGTGGCCAAAGGCTCGCTGTACTACTCGTTCGCCGGCAAGGACGACCTGGTGCGCGAGTACCTGACCGGGAGGCACGGCAAGTGGGTCGAGCGGGTCACTGCCGGCATCGAAGCGCACACCGACCCGCGCCTGCGCATCCTGGCGGTCTACGACGCCCTGGGCGCCCTGTTCGCCGAGCCCGACTACCGCGGCTGCGCCTTTGTGAACGCCATGGCGGAAGCAGCACCGGACAGCGTCGAGGCCCAGGCAGCGACCATCTTCCGCGACTGGGTGCGTGACCTGTTCCTCGGCCTCGCCACCGACGTCGGCGCTGCGGACCCCCAGCAACTGGCCGACACCCTGGTCGTGCTGTACGACGGCGCCGTGGCCACGGCACAGATGGACAAGACTCCTCGGGCCGCCCACACCGCACGCCGCACCGCGGAACTCGTCCTCGACAACGCCGGCATCCGGACACCGGGCCGTCGCCGCCCCCGTGGCTGACGGCTCGTCCCTCTGGCGCGAGCGCACGGCGTGGCCGCGCGACCGGGCGGCGCCTGTGCGCGCCTTCTTGTCGACCGAGTCGGGTAGCGCTGGCGTCCTGCTGGCAGCAGCTGTGACCGCCTTGGTCTGGGCCAACCTCGACAACTCGAGCTACGAGGACCTCTGGCACTCGAGCTTCTCGATCCGCCTTGGCGACATGCAGGTGACCCACGACCTGCGGACCTGGATCAACAGCGGGCTGATGACCTTGTTCTTCCTCGTCGTCGGCCTGGAAGCGCGACGCGAGCTCGACCTCGGCGACCTGCGCGAGCGCCGGAGGTTCCTGCTGCCCCTTGCCGCCGGGCTGGCCGGGATGGCCGTGCCCGCGATGATCTTCCTCGCCGTGAACGCCGGGCACTCGAGCGCCCATGGGTGGGCCGTCGCGATGTCGACCGACACCGCACTCTCGCTCGGCCTGCTGGCGTTGCTCGGCCGCGACGTCCCTGACCGGGCCCGCGTGTTCCTGCTGACCGTCTGCGTTGTCGACGACCTGGCGGCCCTGGTCGTCCTCGCCGCGGTGTACACCGAGCACCTCGCGTTAGTGCCTCTCCTGATCGGTGTCGCCGCGTTCGCGTCGCTGTTGGTGGCATCGGTGCGACGGGTGGACAACCGGTACGTCTATGTCGGGCTCGGGTTCGCCATGTGGGCAGCGTTGCTCGCCAGCGGTGTCGACCCGGTCGTCGCGGGGCTGGCCATCGGGTTGTCGGCCCCGGCGTACTCGCCCGGTCGCGAGCAGCTCGAACAGGCGACGTTGCAGGTCAAGTCGTTCCGTGAGCAGCCGACCTCGGTCCTCGCGCGTACCGCGACGGCGAGCATCACCTCGACCTTGTCGCCCAACGAACGACTGCAGACCTTCTTCCACCCGTGGACGAGCTACCTGATCGTTCCGCTATTCGCGCTGGCCAACGCCGGCATCGAGCTCAACGCCCACTTCCTGCGGTCCGCCTACACCGCACCGATCACCCTCGGCATCCTGCTCGGCTACGTGCTCGGCAAACCAGTCGCGCTCGTGCTCACGTCGGCCGTCGTGACACGGCTGAGCCACGGGCGGATCCGGCCACCCGTCGGCTGGGCGGCCGTACTGGGCACCGGGACCATCGCCGGTATCGGATTCACCGTGGCACTGCTGATCGCCGACCGCGCCTTCGCCGGCGCCGAGCTCGCCGAGGCGAAGCTCGGCGTGCTGTCCGCGGCGGTCCTCTCCGCAGCGCTGACCTGGCTCGTCTACGCGCTCACCAACCTGCTCTCCCCGGCCAGGCGGACCCGCGCGCTCCAGGGCGACGTCCGCCTGATCCAGGACCTGATCCCCGAGGTCGACCTCGAGCGCGACCACATCCGCGGGCCGCACAACGCCTCGATCACCATCATCGAGTTCGGCGACTTCGAGTGCCCGTACTGCGGCCAGGCCGAACCCGTGGCGCGTGACCTGCTCGCCGACACCGACCTTCGGTTCGTGTGGCGACACCTGCCCCTGACCGACGTGCACCCGGCCGCGCAGCTGGCCGCCGAGGCCGCCGAAGCCGCGGCCGCCCAGGGCAAGTTCTGGGAGATGCACGACCTGTTGCTCGAACGCCAGGAGAGCCTCAAGCCGGCCGACCTCGTCCAGTACGCCGCCGACCTGGACCTCGACGTCGACCGCTTCCACGACGACCTCAAACGCCACGTCCACGACAAGAGAGTCGCCCAGGACATCGAGTCGGCCGACGTCAGCGGCGCGACCGGAACCCCCACCTTCTTCGTCAACGGACAACGGCACTACGGCGCCTACGACCTCGACTCACTGGTGGCTGCGGTCACCACCGCCCGCGAGCTATTACAACGCCAGCGCGGGACCTCCCCCCGAATCTCCGATTGACTCGCCGACGTCCAACATCGGAATCCTCTCGACGGAACGCAGAACTGGAGGGTCGCGCGCTGACGGTCGCGACCGCGTACGGCGACCGGCGAAAATGTTCGACGCGGCCGCCAAGACAAGGGATGCCGCGGGATAACACGTTCGGGCTCGAATTCCAGCCCGTTGCCAGCTACATGTTCGCCCTGGACGAACACGCGGCCCCTCCGGAACACACCCACGCTTGCGGGAGTTGAGTGGACATCACTCAGGTTTCCGAAAGCGAGACACCGTGTCCCACCAAAGTCTTCCCGTTCTGTTCGTGTCCGACGTCGTGGTGCTGCCCGGCATGGTGGTGCCGATCGAGCTCGACGAGTCATCCCGGGCCGCCATCGACGCCGCCCGAGCGAGCAGCGATGGCAAGCTCCTCGTGGCTCCGCGGCTCGAGGATCGCTACGCGTCATACGGTGTGATTGCCTCCGTAGAGCGGATCGGCCGCTTCAGCGGCGGTACGCCCGCCGCCGTGCTCAAGGCCGAGCGCCGCGGCCGGATCGGCACCGGTGTCTCCGGCCCAGGTGCGGCGCTGTGGGTCGAGGTCGAGTCGATCGACGACCACGTGACCGATCGTGCCCGCGAGCTTGCCGAGGAGTACAAGGGGCTGGTTGTCGCCGTGCTCCAGCGGCGCGAGGCCTGGCAGGTCATCGACTCGGTCCGCCAGATGACCGACCCCGCCGCGATCGCCGACTCCGCCGGCTACGCGCCGTACATCTCAGTGGACCGCAAGCGGGAGCTGCTCGAGACCCCGGACGTGGAGTCGCGGCTGGGGGCCTTGATCAGTTGGACGCGGGAGCACCTCGCGGAGGTCGAGGTCGCCGACAAGATCGGTGAGGACGTTCGCGACGGCATGGAGAAGAGTCAGCGGGAGTTCCTGCTGCGTCAACAGCTCGCCGCGATCCGCAAGGAGCTCGGTGAGGGCGAGCCCGACGGAGCCGACGACTACCGCAGCCGTGTCGAGGCCGCCGATGTCCCGGACGCCGTACGTGAGGCGTTGTTGCGTGAGGTCGGCAAGCTCGAGCGCTCCAGCGACCAGAGCCCGGAGACAGCATGGATCCGCACCTGGCTCGACACCGTGCTCGAGCTGCCCTGGAGCGTCACGACCGAGGACTCCACCGATGTGGTCGCCGCCCGCGCCGTGCTCGACGCCGATCACCACGGGCTCGACGAGGTGAAGGAGCGGATCATCGAGTACCTCGCCGTCCGGAGCCGCCGCGCCGAGCGGGGGCTGCAAGTGGTGGGGGGCCGGGGCTCGGGCGCGGTGATAGTGCTCGCAGGTCCGCCTGGAGTCGGCAAGACCTCGCTGGGTGAGTCGGTCGCCCGCGCACTCGGTCGGAAGTTCGTCCGCGTCGCCCTGGGTGGTATCCGGGACGAAGCGGAGATCCGCGGACACCGGAGGACCTACGTCGGTGCGCTGCCGGGCCGGATCGTGCGGGCGATCAAGGAGGCCGGCTCGATGAACCCGGTCGTTCTGCTCGACGAGGTCGACAAGGTCGGGGCGGACTATCGGGGCGACCCGGCGGCGGCGCTGCTCGAGGTGCTCGACCCGGCGCAGAACCACACGTTCCGCGACCACTACCTCGAGCTGGACCTGGACCTGTCCGATGTGCTCTTCATCGCCACCGCCAACGTGGTCGAGCAGATCCCGACAGCGCTGTTGGACCGGATGGAGCTGGTCACCCTCGACGGCTACACCGAGGACGACAAGGTCGCCATCGCACGCGACTTCCTGCTGCCCCGCCAGCTCGAGCGTGCCGCACTGACCGCAGACGAGGTCACGATCTCCGACGCTGCACTGCGCGAGATAGCCGCCAACTACACCCGCGAGGCCGGCGTACGGCAGATGGAGCGCTTCCTCGCGAAGGCGCTTCGCAAAGCGGCCACCCGCCTGGCCACCGGATCGGAGCGGGTCGACATCGACCTGGCCGACCTGAAGGACCTCGTCGGGCGCCCGCGGTTCACCCCGGAGGCCCACGAACGCACCTCGGTGCCCGGGGTTGCCACGGGGCTCGCCGTCACGGGGCTCGGGGGTGACGTGCTCTTCATCGAAGCGTCTGCACATGAGGGTCCGGCCGGCCTCACGCTGACCGGCCAGCTCGGCGACGTGATGAAGGAGTCCGCACAGATCGCGCTCACCTTCGTGCGCAGCCACGCGACCGAGCTGGGAATCGACCCGGCGTTCTTCGACCAGGCGATCCACGTGCACGTCCCTGCAGGAGCGACTCCCAAGGACGGGCCGTCGGCCGGGATCACGATGGTGACCGCTCTTGCCTCGCTTGCCACCGGTCGCCCGGTGCGCTCCGAGGTCGGTATGACTGGCGAGGTCACCCTCAACGGCCGGGTGCTGCCCATCGGCGGGCTGAAGCAGAAGTTGCTCGCCGCCCAGCGCAACGGGCTGACCGAGGTGTTCGTTCCCCTCCGGAACGAGCCGGACCTGGACGACGTACCGACCGAGGTCCTCGAGGCGCTGACCGTGCACGTGGTCGGCGACGTCCTGGACGTGGTCCGTCATGCGCTTGCCATCGAAACAGCCGCGACGGTCGCAGCGTGACCCGGCCGGTTGGTGCAGCTCATACCGATTGGGCTACGACAACCTTGCCGATGGTGCGCCCGGTTTCGACGAGCCGGTGAGCTTCACGTAGCTGCTGTGCGTTGATGGGCTGTAGCTCTGTCGTCGCAGTGCTGCGGATCTTGCCGGCCTCGACGAGCTGGGCGACCCGCTCGAGGAGGCGATGCTGCGACAGCTGGGCCTCGCCTCCGGTGAGTGCGCGGGTGAACATGAGCTCCCAGTGGAAGCTGAGGCTCTTCGACTTGAGGATGCCGACGTCGAGCCCGTCCGGGTCGTCGATAGCGACGATTTCGCCGAAAGGGTTGAGCACGCTGACGTAGAGGTCGAGTTGGCCAGGTTCGGCGACGTAGGAGGTGAACACCCAGTCGATTCCGTCCGGTGCTGCTGCGACGAGCTGTTCGCGCAGGTCGCCGTTTCGGTGATTGACCCAGGCCTCCGCACCGAGGTCCCGAACCCACTCATCAGTCTCCGGCCGAGAACTGGTGGCAACGACCCTGACGCCCGGCAGGAGCGCCTCGACGAGTTGAAGCACCATCGACCCGACGCCGCCGCTGGCACCTGCGACGTAGAGCGTGCCCCGGCTTTCAGCGCTGAGCTTGAGCTTGTCGAAGAGCCCCTCCCACGCGGTGATAGCCGTCAGTGGCAGCGCGGCTGCTTCACCGAAGGTGAGCGTCGCGGGCTTGCGGCTCGCGATTCGTTCGTCGACCAAGTGCAGTTCTGAGTTGGTCCCTGGCCGGCTGATGTCGCCGGCGTACCAGACCTCGTCACCGGGCGCGAACAAGGTCACCTGGTCGCCGACCTCGACGACAACCCCTGCAGCGTCGAAGCCGAGAACGCGCGGATTCTCGGCGTCTCCGCCGCGCCGGATCTTGCAGTCGACGGGGTTGACCGATACCGCCCTGACGCCCACCAGGATGTCGTGCCCGGTGGCCGACGGGCGAGGGACCTCGATGTCGATGAGTGCCGCAGGGTCGGCCGCGTCGAGGCTGCGCTGAAAGGCCACCGCACGCATCACAGACCCGGGTCCGGACTGCTGCTGGTTCGTTTGAGTAGTCACGCCACGAGCGTGACTCCCCACCCGTAGTGACCGTCAAGGGCCAGCGTCGGGGAGACCCCGAGCGATCCACCCAGCGTCGTTGTCGACCACGACCGGGCGACCGAGACGGCGCCGAGCTCCTCTGCGGGAGCCAGCTCGTGCCAGCCTGGCAGCACCGCCTGGTCGAGGCGAGCGGACCGGCGGTCGATCGGCCCCGGCACGCACATCCCAACGATGAGCAGGTCGGCCACGCGGACTCCGGCGAGCTCCGCCGCCTGCCGCACCAGGTCGGCCGCGAGGTCGAGCGTGGTGGCGCCCTGTGGGTCCGCGTCGGTCACTCGTTCGAACTCGGAGAGGATGCTGGCACTGCGATCGGACACAGCGACCCGGACGTGGGCGCGTGGCCGATGTCGACACCGGCCACCCCGCCGGGTCTCAGGGCGAGAGCCCACGAGCAGCGGTGGCCGCCCGCTGCCGCCCTTGTACGGCGTACCACGGTCGACGGTCTCCAGGCGCTGATGGGGCCCGTTGCGGGACCGCGGCCGGCGGTGTACGACTGGTGGGGGCGCCGGGACGCCGTACGCCGTGCCGAAGAGGGCTGGGAGGTAGGCATGGCCGCCGTCCTGGAGGAGCGACTGCCGGAAGCGGAGCCGCTCGACCGGCGCCGGATGAACCTGGTGTTCGTCACGATCCTGGTCGGGATGCTGCTGGCCGCGCTCGACCAGACGATCGTGTCCACGGCCCTGCCGACGATCGTGGGCGACCTGGGCGGCGCGGGGCACTTGTCGTGGGTGGTGTCGTCGTACCTGCTGGCGGACACGATCGCGACGGTCCTCGCGGGCAAGTTCGGTGACCAGTTCGGCCGCAAGCTGCTCTTCCAGGTCTCGGCGGCGGTCTTCGTGGTGGCCTCGGCGATGTGCGGCTTGTCCACCACCATGAGCTGGCTGATCGGCTGGCGGGCCGTCCAGGGGTTCGCGGCCGGCTGCCTGATGGTGACCGCGACCGCCGTGATCGCCGACATCATCCCGCTGCGCGAGCGCGGCAAGTACCAAGGCGCCCTGGGTGCGGTGTTCGGCGTGACGACGGTGCTCGGCCCGCTGTTGGGCGGCCTCCTCACCGACCACCTGTCGTGGCAGTGGATCTTCTACATCAACCTGCCCATCGGGATCGCGGTCATCGTGCTCGCCGCGTTCACCATGCCGTCCACGCGGCCGCGCGGACGACCCTCGATCGACTACCTCGGCATCGTCTTCGTGTCCCTCGGCGCGGCGGGACTGACGCTCGCGCTGTCCTGGGGCGGCACCCAGCACCCGTGGACCTCACCGACCATCGTCTGGATGATCATCGGGTCACTGGTGTCGCTGGTGATCTTCGCGCTGGTCGAGCGGCGGGCCACCGACCCGATCATGCCGCTGCGGCTGTTCACGTCGTCGGTCTTCAACGTGTGCGTGGTGCTCGCCTTCATCGTGGGCTTCGCGATGCTCGGCGCGATGACGTTCCTGCCCACCTACCTGCAGTACGTGCACGGGTCGAGCGCGACGGAGTCGGGCCTGCAGACCCTGCCGATGGTCCTCGGCTTGCTCACGATGTCGCTCGTCTCGGGCACGGTGGTCGGACGGACGGGGCGCTACAAGATCTTCCCGGTCGTCGGGGGAGCCGTGATGGCGGTGGGGCTCTACCTGCTCTCCCGGCTGGGCGTGGACACGCCGTACTGGCAGATGGCCGTGGCGATGCTCGTCCTGGGCCTTGGCATCGGCTCGTCCATGCAGGTCCTGACGATCGTCGTGCAGAGCACCTCTGCCTACGAGGACCTCGGCGTCGCGACGTCCGGCGTCACGTTCTTCCGCACCCTCGGCAGCTCGTTCGGCGCGGCCGTGTTCGGCACGGTCTACGCCAACGTGCTCAGCGACACGCTGCCGGCCGCCGTGGCGGCCTCGCCCGGGGTGGATCCCGCCGCAGTGACGACACCCGTGGCGCTGCATGCCTATCCGGCCGACCAGATCGCGCCGATCGTCGAGGCCTACGCCCACGCGATGCACGTCGTCTTCCTCCTTGCCGTGCCCGTGCCGCTGGTGGCTTTCGTGCTCGCGTTCTTCCTCAAGGAGGTCCCCCTGAGGGGTACGGCGCGGAGCACCGCCGGCGACGTCGGCGACGGCTTCGGCATGCCCGAGGGCGCCGACGCGAAGCAACAGCTGCAGATCGCAGTCGCGCGCCTGCTCCAGCGCAAGGGCCGCACCGACCTGCCGCTGGTGCGCGAGCGCTCGGGTGCGACGTTGGGACCGGCGGATGGCTGGGCCGTGGGGCAGGTCTACCTGCGCGCCCGCCTCGGCCGGCCCGCCACCATCGACGAGATCAGCCGGCGCTACCAGCTGCCGCCGGCCGTCCTCGAGCCCGCCTTCGCCGACGCCACCAGCCGCGGATACCTCAGCGAGACCGACGGCGGGCTCCAGCTCACCGAGCGCGGCCAGGACGAGATCGACAAGGTCATCACCGCGATGCGCGCCTGGCTCGCCGAGGAGCTCAGCGACTGGGGCGCCGACGACGCCGCAGCTCGCCGCGGCCCTCGGCGACCTGGCGACCAGGTTCGTCGAGGAGTCCCCCGAGCTGACCACCGAACCCATCGGCGCGATCCCTGGCGGCCGTCGCTCCTGACGCGGCCAGCCGGTTGCCAACACCCGGTCGTCATCTCCCTGTTGACTCGCTCATGCCCGGAAGACGCTGCCCGCGGAATAGGCAAGCAGCGGCCCTGCAAACCAGTCCCCATACGCCGCTGACACTTCGCGACTGCGAGGTGTACTGGACGACATGACCTGGGTCGAGAGTGAACGCGCATCCTTCGCCGTCGACTTCCGCGCCGCGGACCCCGGCGCGCCGACGCTGTGCGCGGGTTGGTCGGTGCGACATCTGCTCGCCCACCTGGTCCAGCGAGATCATGCTCTCCTGCGAAACGTCTGGGACCAGGTGTTCACCAAGGTGCCGGGCCGGGAGCGGTTCATGGGACGACTGGTCGAGGACGCCGGGACCTCGCACGGGTACGCCGCTCTGGTGGAGACATTTGCGGCTGGACCGGCTCGGCGTTCGTTGATGGGTCGGTTCGACGAGGCCCTGAATCTCGTCGAGTACGTCGTCCACCACGAGGACCTCCGGCGCGGATCCGGACCGGTTCCGCCCCGTGACTTGCCTTCGGAGGAGGTCCACGAGATCTGGCGCCGTGCCCGGCCGATCTTCAAGCGGGCCTACCGCAAGGCACCCGTCGGGGTGGAGCTGGTCCCGAGCGGCGGTGGCGTCACGATCGTCGGGAGTGGGCCGGGCAGGGTGAGCGTCGCCGGTCCGCCCCTCGAGCTGGTGCTGCACGCGTTCGGCAGACGCAGCGCTGCCGACGTCCAGCTCGAGGGGTCGCCGGAGGACGTGGCCTCGTTCGGCCGATGGGCGAGTCGCGCATGAGAGGCGGGGTCCCTCATCGGACCAAGCGGCTCTTGGCGTGCAGGCGGGCCAGGGCGCGGTACATGCGGCGAGGGGTCGGCGGATCGGGGAGTGGGCCCACCGGCCGGGCGGAGAAGGCTTGGATGAGGTACTCGACCAGCCGCGGTGAGGTCTCGGGTGCTGCCCCGGCGGTGGCGGCGACGACGCCGGCGTTGGCCATCAGCAGCATCGGCAGGTCCTCGGCGACGAAGTCACTGCGAAGCCCGCCGGCCTCCTTGGCACGTGCGATGAGCTCGGTGAACCGGCGGAACGCGAGGTCGCGCTGGGCCTCGAACTCCTTCGCGGTCGAGAAGGTCTGGGTGAGCACGTCGGTGAACCCGCGGTCGCCGGCCTGCATGGAGCAGACGGCGCGGACGTAGCCGCAGAAGCCCTGCCAGGGGTCCGGGTCGGCAAGGGCTGTCTCGATCAACGCGGCGTACTCGGTCATCGGGTCCGCGAAGGTCGCCGCGATCAGGTCCTCACGGGTGGGAAACCGGCGGAACAGGGTCGCCACGCCGACCTCGGCGCGGCGGGCGACCTCGTTCAGTGGAGGCGTCCAGGCCCTGCTCGGCGAAGACCTTGCGGGCTGCGTGGAGGATGCGCTCGCGGTTGCGCTGCGCGTCGGCACGCAGCCCCGGGTCGTGCGCCGTGGACGGGGCTGCGCCGGCTGGTGCACGTTCCATGGTTCGCAGCATAGCCACCAAGTGGAACAGGCGCTCCACTTAGGTGTAGAGTCGCAACCGGAGCATGTGCTCCGCTTCCAGCGGAGCCGGGCGCCGTCGCGTTCACCGCGGTGCTGATGCTGGCCGCCGCGTTCGTGGCCTGGGGCCGGTTCGGCCCGTACTCGTTCTGAACCACCGCAACACGCGTCGCCGTTTTGGCGACCACCACCAAAGGAGATTCTGATGCGTGCTTTCGTGATGACCGACTTCGACGCCGCCCCGGAGCTGACCGAGCTGGACCTTCCCGAGCCTGCCGAGGGAGAGGTCCGGGTCCGGATCCGCGCGGCCTCGGTCAACGGGTTCGACCTGGCCGTGGCCGCCGGCCTCACCAAGGACTACATGGAGCACCGCTTCCCGGTGGTGCTCGGCAAGGACTTCGCCGGCGAGGTCGACGCGGTCGGCGCGGGTGTCACCGACTACGCGGTGGGTGACCGGGTCTTCGGCACCGTCACCAAGCCCTACGTGGGCGACGGCTCGTTCGCCGAGTACGTCACCGTCCCCATCGCCATCGGTATCGCCAAGCTGCCCCAGGATGTCTCCTTCACCGAGGGCGCCGCCCTCGGGCTCACCGGCGCCGCGGCTCACGGCATCATCGAGCCGCCGCCCTGCGACCCGGGCAGACCGTGCTCGTGGTCGGTGCCACCGGCGGCGTCGGCAACCAGGTGGTCCAGCTGGCCGCTGCCGCCGGTGCCCGCGTGATCGCCACCGCGCACACCGACGCCGAGCGCGAGCTCGTCAGCCGACTCGGCGCCGACGTGGTCGTCGATCACCAGGCCGACCTCGCCGCGCAGGTGCGCACGACAGCGCCGGACGGGGTCGACGTCGTCGTCCACCTGGCCGGCGACCACGGCGTCGTGGACCTGGTCCGCGACGGCGGCCAGTTCGTGTCCACGCTGCTCGGCAGCCCCGAGCAGGTGCCCACCCAGACCGCGACCGTGGTCCCGGTCTTCGCCAACCCGACCCCCGAGACCCTGGCCTGGAGCGCGGCGAACCAGGCCAACGGCGACACCACGGTGGCGATCCAAGAGGTCTTCTCCTTCGAGCAGGTGCAGGCAGCCTTCGACACCTTCGCCAACGGGACCCTAGGCAAGATCGTCATCACCACCGACTGATCCGGTGCGCCATCCGTGACTTGCAGGACCACTCACTGAACCGAGCGGGGAGTCTCCACCTGTCCGAAGGGCTACGCGACCGTTGTCCGCGATCGGTGACGCTGCTGCCACCAACGTCGCCAAGCCTCGATCAGCTGGGGAGTGACGGCGAGCTCGATGGCGAGCCCCGACGCGTCGTGCCCGACGCGCTCCTCCGCGGCGGCGTACTCAGCCGGGGTGATCACCAACGCGGCGGCGTAGTCCCAGGCGCGACGCTCGTTGGCCGGGCTCGAGCACCTGTGCCCGAAGCGCTCATGCCCCAGCTCGTGGGCCAGGCATGCGACGACCTGCGGCCCGGTGAGCCGGGGGCTGAGCACGATCGTGTTGTCGTGGCGCCGGTACTCGCCTCGGCGCTTCGCGCCAAGGTCTTGCCAGACGACGTCGATGCCAAGGTCGGCACAGTGCTGGAACAGCTCGTCCACAAGGTCCCGGGTCACGTCTGCGTCATGGCCGCCCAGCTTCTCCAGTTTCCCCGCTGATCGGCGCCACCGGTTCGGGAGCCGCTACCAGATCGCAGAGGCTGTCATGGCGCGCCGACAGGGGACGAGCCGTCACGGCTGTTCGGGGGCGCCCTGCTCGTCCTCGATGTCGTGCGCCTCTTCGTACGCCGCCACCACCTCGCCCCCTCGACCCACCCTCGCTTCGGCCTCCGCGATCACCTGCCCGGGCGTCACACCAAGGGCCTCACAGATCGCGAAGAGCTCGGCCACGTCGATCACGGCCCGTCCCTGCATCAGCAAGTACAGCTGACTGCGCGAGACGGTGGGCACGGCCTTGGAGAGCCCGCTGACGGAGCGCAGTGGGGAACGCTCGAGGCGGTGGTTCAGCACGTCGATCACCCCGAGGCTCAACGGCGTCTGCTGCGATCGGGGTCCGGCTCTCACCGGACAGAGCGTACACAGCCAGCGTCCACGTACTTGCATTTGTCCATGTTCTTGGATATAACTCTGTCCATGAACATGGATCCCGGGACGTGGTCTAGCCGCGTCGCCGGCGCGGTCCGGGGAGAGATGGCTTCACAGCACCGCACGCAGGCGGCGCTGGCCGACCTCCTCGGCGTCGCCGAGCCGGCGGTCGCCAAGTGTCTGAGCGGCGAGACCCCGTTCGACCTCGTCGAGATCGAGCGGGTGGCCGCCTGGCTCGATCTCGCGCCCTCCGAGCTGCTCGCCCGGGCGGACGAGCGGGCGGCTTGAGCACGCATCCCATCCCACGAAAGAGGAGTGTCATGCAACACCATCAATGGAACGCAGCATCTCGGGTCGGGCTCGGAACAGTCATCGTGGGCATGGTGTTCTCGTTGCTGACGTTCGCGATGTCGCCGGCCCAGGCCACCGACGGTCGCGCTGGCACCCAGCGCGCCAGTGTCCCGGTGGCTCGCGCGCCGCACGCCATCGCCGTCGCGTCGGCGAGGGCCGCGCACAACGGGCCGGCTCAGATCCACATCAACACGCCCGGCGGGCCGGTCAACTCGACGGTCGACTGGCAGTGGCTCTACGGGCGCTGGCAGATCCGGTTCAACTGGGCCGAGACCCGCCAGATGTCGCGCGGCTCCAGCTACTGCAACGTCATCGCCGGGCTCATCCCGCACTGGACCGCCAGGGTCGTCTCGGCCGCGTGCGGCATCCTGTGGGTTTTCGCGGACTCCGCAGTGAACCAACACAAGTGCGTCGAGGTGTACGTCTCCATCGCTCCCACCAATCCCATCAGCTTCGGCAAGTGGAACTGCCCCACGTGAGAACGGGAGAAGGAAAATGATCATCGAAGCCATCATCTGTGGTGTTGTCGCCGGGCTGCTGGGCAGCATCCTCGGCCGCCATGCGGGCACCGTGTGGGCAGTGCTCTACGCCGGGACCTGGATCATCGGCGTGTGCTACTCGGAGGTCATCGCCGACAGCATCAGCCTCAGCGTCGCCGGAGCGACCCTGGTGTCCTTCGGGAGCGCCAAGGTGCTCCACGACGTCACGGGCTTCTTGGAGCGGCGAGATTTGAGGACGGCCACCTAGTACCTACTCGGTCATGGCGAACTGACACCTTTACTGCTCAGGTGCACCGTTCGGCAGGCGAAGAGAGCTCATGCCGCCGAGGTCGACCCAGACCGCGTCCGGTGTTCGCACGAATCTGAGCAGGACGTCCTCACAGCCGGGGCACCGGGCCACGAGGCCGGGGTCGGGTCCGAAGACAGCCAGCTCGGCGACCACCGTGGACCGCCCGCACCCTCGGCACCGGGCCACCGCGACGGTCACGTCCGCGGCGAAGAGCTCTGACAGCGGGCCGGCCAGCGCGTTGCCGTCGTACGTCGACTCCATGGTGACTCCTTCCTCTCACGCTCCGCCGAACCGCTCGGTCCGGATCCGTGCTGGGTCGTGGCCCGCGGCGACCAGCATGTTGGCCGCCGTCTCGACGAAGCCGGTCGGCCCACACACGTAGCAGGTCGGCTCGAAGTCGGGCGGCCACCCGTGCGCGACCAGGTCATCGGCACGTAGTCGCCCTGGTGCGCGCACATCGCCGTTGGGGGCGACCCTCGTGTGCACCCAGAACACGTCGAGTCCGCCGTCCTCCGCGGCCCGTCGGCGCAGCTCGGCCGGGTAGATGCGGTCGTCCGGGCTGCGGACCGAGCAGATCAGCCTGAACGGCGCCCGGCTGACCCCGGCGCGGGCCCGGATCATCGCCATCAGCGGCACGATGCCGGAGCCGCCGGCAACCAGCAGGACCGGGCCGGTGTCCTCGGGTCGCCAGACGAACCAGCCTCCGAACGGGCCGCGCACCTCGACCTCGTCGCCGTCCCTCAGCTCGTCGACCAGGAACGGTGAGACCTCGCCGTCCGCCAGCCGCTGCACAGTGACCTCGATGCGATCGCCGTCGGCGGGTGCTGCCAGCGAATAGCTGCGCGATGCCTGGTAGCCGTCCTCGGCGGTCAGCCGTACGTCGACGTGTTGGCCAGCCAGGTGCCCGACCCAGTCGGGGACTCGCAGCACCAGCGTGGAGGCCGTCCGCGTCTCCGTCCGGCGCTCCACCAACGCGGCCGGACGCCAGGCACGCCGTGCGCCTAGTCGCCCTGGTACCGCTGCTCGCGCCATGGGTCGCCGTAGTCGTGGTAGCCGAGCTGCTCCCAGAAGCCGGGCTCGTCCTGGATCAGCAGGTCGAGGCCGCTCACCCACTTCGCCGACTTCCAGAGGTAGAGGTGGGGGACCAGGAGGCGGGCGGGACCACCGTGCTCGGGCGCGAGCTCGTCCCCGTCGAATTCGAACGCGACCCAGGCCTGGCCGTCGAGCAGGTCCTCGAGGGGAAGGTTGGTCGTGTATCCGCCGTAGCTGTGCACCAGCGCGAAGTCGGCCGCGGTCTCGACGTCCTCGAGCAGCACGTCCATCGAGACCCCCCGCCAGGTCGTGCCCAGCTTGCTCCACCGGGTCACGCAGTGGATGTCGACGGTGACCTCCTCGACGGGGAGGGACGTGAACTCGGACCACGACCAGGCCCGCGCCTCGCCGGTCTCGGTCCGGACCGTGAAGCTCCAGTCCTCGTGCGCAACGCGGGGTGTCGGGCCGGCCGACAGCACGGGGAAGTCGTCAACCAGATACTGACCGGGCGGCACCCGGTCGTCTTCGGTGGACCCTCGCCCGTGGAAGCCGCGCGTGATGATGCCCATCGCTCCCTCCTCATGCTCCGGGACCGAGCATGCCCCCGGCCGATCGACGGTGGCTAGTTCTCCTCCGGTGGTTTCGAGACGGTTGCGCTGCGCTTCCTCCTCAACCACCGAGTCATGTGGTTTCGAGACGGTTGCGCTGCGCTTCCTCCTCAACCACCGACGGCGCGGGTTCCGGCCGGCCCGAAGGTCGGTACGACACGCGCGGCAGGGGTGGCAGGACCCGCGGCCAGGGCGCCAAGCGCGGCCAGCGTTGGGGCTAGAGCGACGATCAGCCGAGTGCGAGCTTGAGGGCGATCGCCAGCATGGTCAGGCCGATGAGCACGTCGAGCACCTGCCAGGCCCGCGGCCGCTCGAGCAGCCGGGTGGCCAGGGTGGCGCCGTAGCCCAGGGTGCAGAACCAGGCGATGCTGGCCAACCCGGCTCCGGCGGCGAACCACCAGCGTCCGACGGGACCCTCGTGTGCCGCCAGGGTGCCGATCAGCAGCACCGTGTCGAGGTAGACGTGCGGGTTCAGGAACGTCAGCGCCAGCGCCCGTACGGCGGCCCCGCGCCGAGAGAGCGACCGCGCCCCCGCCGCGTGCAGCGCGTCGGGTGACCGCGCCCGCAGCAGTGACGCGACGCCGTACCAGGTCAAGAAGGCCACCCCGAGCCACTGCACGACGTCGAGCGCCCAGGGCGCGTTCTCGACCACCCTCCCGATGCCGGCGACCCCGGCGGTGATCAGCAGCAGGTCGGCGATCGCGCAGATCGCCACCACGATCCCCACATGCTCGCGCGCCAGCCCCTGGCGCAGCACGAAGGCGTTCTGCGCTCCGATGGCGACGATGAGGGACAGACCTGTGAGCAGGCCGGTCAGGGCGGCGGACAGCACGCCTCGACGCTAGGTCTCCAGGCGGGTGAAGGCCAGCGAATGTTTCTGCAGAACCATTAGCATCACTTCACATGAGCGCGAGCCGCTTCGACCCCGCCCAGCTGGAGGCACTGGTGGCCATCGCCGACCACGGCACCTTCGACGCTGCAGCCCGGGCCCTGCACATCACGCCGTCCGCCGTGTCCCAGCGGATCCGGACGTTGGAGTCCGCGGTGGGCCAGGTGGTGGTACGCCGGTCGGTCCCGTGCACGCCGACCGCGGCTGGCGAGGTGCTGCTCCGATTGGCGCGCCAGACTCGGCTGCTCCAGGCCGAAGCGGCCGACGCGTTGTCGGAAGGTCATCGGATGCAGGCGGACCTGCCGGTCGCCGTCAACGCCGATTCACTGGCGACCTGGTTCCGCGGCGCGATGGCCGAGGTGGCCGGGTGGTCGGACCTGGCGCTGCGCCTGCACGTGGAGGACCAGGCCCACACGGCCGACCTCTTGCGCGGCGGGGACGTGCTGGCCGCCGTCACCTCCGAGGTGGTGGCGGTGCAGGGGTGCACGTCGGAGACTCTCGGCTCGCTGCGCTACGTGCCGGCCGCCGAGCCGGCTCTGGCCGCCCGTTTCCGCCGCGGCCGCGGTGTCGACTGGGCGCGGATGCCGGTGGTGGAGTTCAACGAGAAGGACCGGCTGCAGGCCGACATCCTCGGCACCCGCGGCGTCGCGGGCCCACCCGTGGTGCACCGGGTGCCGACCTCCGCCGACTTCCTGGAGGCGGTCTGCCTCGGCCTCGGCTGGGGCGCCATCCCCGAGCCGCAGCTCGAGCAGGAGGTTGCCGCCGGCCGGCTGGTGCGGCTCACGCCGCGCGGCCACCTCGACGTACCGCTGCACTGGCAGCGCTGGCGGATCGAGTCACCGGCCTTGGTCCGGCTGACCGATGCCGTACGCCGAGCGGCCCGGGCCGGCCTGCGCACGGCACCGCGAACGCCTTAGAAGGACTCCTCGGGGAGGTCCATCAGCGCCAGGTCGGTGGACTCGGCGATGGCCCGCTCGGCAGTGAGCAGCGGCAGGTTGTGCTGGGCGAAGAACTGCGCGGCCGCGACCTTGCCCTCGTAGAACGCGTGGTCCTTGGCCGAGACGTCGCCGGCGAGCTTCTCCAGGGCCACGTCGGCCCCGCGCAGCAGCAGCCAGCCGCACACCACGTCACCGAGCGCCATCAGCAGCCTCGAGGTGTTGAGGCCGACCTTGTAGATGTTGCGGACGTCGCCGCCGTCGGTGCTGGCGTCGGCCGACATCAGGTCGTTGATCATCGCCGCGACGATGGCGTTGGCGTCCTCGAGGGCGGTGGCGAGCAGGCCGCGCTCGACCTTGAGGCGGCCGTTGCCCGCCTCGGACTTGATGAACGCCTCGATCTCGCCGGCCAGGTGGCCGAGCGCGCGGCCCTGGTCCTTGACGATCTTGCGGAAGAAGAAGTCCTGACCCTGGATCGCGGTGGTGCCTTCGTAGAGGGTGTCGATCTTGGCGTCGCGGACGTACTGCTCGATCGGGTAGTCGGTCAGGAAGCCCGAGCCGCCGAGCGTCTGCAGCGACTCGGTGCCGAGCAGCACCCAGGAGCGCTCGGAGCCGTAGCCCTTGACGATCGGGAGCAGCAGGTCGTTGACCGCCATCGCGAGCTCGTCGCGCTCGCCGGCGTGCTCGGCGATCATCACGCGGTCCTGCCAGGACGCGGTGTAGAGGACCAGCGATCGCATGGCCTCGGCGAACGCCTTCTGCGTCATCAGCGAGCGGCGTACGTCGGGGTGGTGGGTGATCGTCACGCGCGGCGCGGTCTTGTCGGCGGCCTGGGTCAGGTCGGCGCCCTGCACGCGCTGCTTGGCGTAGTCGAGGGCGTTGAGGTAGCCGGTCGACAGCGTCGCGATGGCCTTGGTGCCGACCATCATCCGGGCGTTCTCGATGACCTGGAACATCTGCGCGATGCCGTCGTGCACCTCACCGAGCAGCCAGCCGCGGGCGGGTTCGCCACCGCCGACCCCGGAGTCGCCGAAGGTGACCTCGCAGGTGTTGGAGACCTTGATGCCCATCTTGTGCTCGACGCCGGTGACGTAGGCGCCGTTGCGCTCGCCGGTCAGCTCACCGGTCTCCACGTCGAAGTGGTGCTTCGGCACGATGAAGAGCGACAGCCCCTTCGTGCCGGGGCCGCCTGCCCCCTCGACTCCGCTGGGCCGGGCGAGGACGAGGTGGATGATGTTGTCGCAGAGGTCGCTCTCGCCCGAGGTGATGAAGCGCTTGACGCCCGTGATGTTCCAGGTGCCGTCGTCGTTGGGGGTGGCCTTGGTGCGGCCGGCGCCGACGTCGGACCCGGCGTCGGGCTCGGTCAGCACCATCGTGGTGTTCCAGCCCTTGTCGACGATCAGCTGGGCGATCTGCTTGTCGCGCTCGTTGCCGGCGCGGTGCACGACCCCGGCGAACATCGCCCCGGCGCCGTACATCCAGATGGCGGGGTTGGCGCCGAGCACCAGCTCGCCGATCGCCCAGCAGACGCTGGAGGGCGCGGGCGTGCCGCCGAGCTCGGACAGGGTCATCAGTCGCCAGTACTCGGCGTCCATCCACTGGTGGTAGCTCTTCTTGAACGACTCGGGCAGCGGGGCCGTGTGGGACTCGGGGTCGAAGACCGGCGCCTCGCGGTCGCTCTCCTCGAACGACGCCGCGAGGTCCTCGCGCGCCAGCCGGTCGACCTCGGCCAGGATCTCACGCGCCGTCTCGGAGTCGACCTCGGCGAACGGGCCGGAGCCCAGCACGTCATCGCGCCCGAGCACCTCGAAGAGGTTGAACTCGATGTCGCGCAGGTTGCTCTTGTAGTGGCCCATGACCCACCTGTTCGTCTCGGCTGCGTTGGCTACTCGTCGGTAACATAATACTGCCTCGGCGCAGCGACCGGTGCAAGCAAGTCGCCGGATCCGACGCAGGTCGCGTGGGCCGCCCCGCGCGGGTTGTGAGCCGGGTCACGCCGTGAGGCGAGGGGACCCGACGTGCACATACCCGGCTAGCCCGAGAGACCCGGTGCACATATCTGGAAGGATGCGCAGCATGAGAGTGTCCGCCAAGACCGACTACGCGCTCCGCGCGCTGCTCGAGATGTCCTCGCGCACCGACGCCAAGCCGGTCAGCGCCGAGGAGCTCGGTCGGTTGCAGGACATCCCCCACGGCTTCCTCCAGGCGATCCTGGCCGACCTCCGCAAGGCGGGCGTGGTGATCGCCCAGCGCGGCCAGTCGGGAGGCTGGCGGATGAACCGGGATCCCAGCGACGTCAGCGTTGCCGACGTGATCAGGGCCGTCGACGGGCCGCTCGTCTCGGTCTACGGCGTCCGGCCCGAGTCGGTGTCCTACAACGACAAGGCCGAGGTGCTACAGCTCGTCTGGATCGCGGCCCGCAGCTCTCTGCGCGAGGTCTTCGAACGGGTCAGCCTGGCCGACCTGGCCACAGGCAAGCTGCCCGCGGCTGTCACCGCGCGCACCGCCGACCAGGACGCGTGGCAGCCACACTGACCGAGCCCGACAGCGAGGTCACGGGCGAGCCCGAGCTCGGGGCCGGCCTGGCCTGGGCAGCGGCCGCCTTGGGAAGCCCGCTGGTCTCCGCGGAGCCGCTCGAGGGCGGCTGGACTTCCGCCATGCTCGCCCTCACGACGCAGGACGCTCGGCGGGCCGTGCTCCGGCTGATGGTCAAGGAGCCGTGGCGCACCCACGGAGCCGGGTTGACCACCCGGGAGAGCGAGATCCAGGGGCTGCTCGCCGACACCGTCGTGCCCGCGCCCACCAGCCTGGCCCTCGACGCCGACGGATCGACGGCGGGACACCCCGCCCACCTGATGAGCCTGCTGCCGGGCCGGGTCGACCTCGACCGGGTCGGCGCCGACGACCTGGGCAAGCTCGCCGACCTGCTCGTCGCGATCCACGCCATCGTCCCGTCGACCCCGCCGCGCGACTACCAGTCGTGGGCGTGGCCGGCGAAGTACGTCGTGCCGGAGTGGGCGCGCCATCCGGGTGCGTGGGAGCAGGCGTTCGCGGTCCTCGGCGGCGACCCACCGGCGTACGAGCCGACGTTCCTGCACCGCGACTTCCACCTGCGCAACGTGCTCTGGGAGGACGACCGGATCAGCGGCGTGGTCGACTGGGTGGAGACGTCGTGGGGTCCGGCGTGGCTCGACGTGGCGCACTGCCGGACCAACCTGGCGATCCATCACGGCACCGGCGTCGCCGACCGCTTCACCGACCTGTACGTCGACCGGTGCGGGCGCGAGCCGGCTTCGTACTGGGACGTGATGGACGTGGTCGGCTTCCTGCCGCCGCCAGATCGGCCCGGCTTCATCACCGATCCCGGCGAGCGGCGGCGGCTCGAGGATCACCTGGTGGCGGTGCTCCGCTGATCCACCGCCGCGTGCGGCTCAGTGACCCGCCGGCCGCTCCTCGTCGTCGTCCGCCTCGAAGTCGTCGGGCACGACCACGGGCCTCAGCCAGGCCCAGGCCATGAAGATGATGCCGGCCGCGATCAGGGCGAGACCGGCCCACAGGTTGGCGTTGATCCCTCCGGTCTTGTCATCCTCGGCGTCGCCGAAGATCCCGGCCAGGGTGAGGATCAGCCCGTCGAGACCGAGCAGGGCGCCGATGATGTTGCGGATGTCGAACAGACCCGCGGTGTGTCGGGACCCGGTGCGCTGTTTCGTGTCGGTCATCTCGTCCTCCTCAGAAGATCGCGTTCAGGACGATCACCATGGCGAGGGCGACGCCGGCGAGCGGGAGGGTGCGGCGGTACCACGGGTAGCCCGCCTCCTTGGGGTCGGTGCGTTGCTCCTTCGGGGTCTCGGAGTAGACCAGGCCCACCAGCTCCTCTGCCGGCTTGGGCTTGGTCACCAGGGTGACACCGATGCTGAGCACGAGGTCGACGATGAACGCCGTCGAGGCAGCCGCGAACGCCGCACCCTGTCCGGAGAGCGGGATCACGCCGGTGCTCCACGACCCGAAGGCGTCCTCGGTCAGGAACGCCATTGCGACCGCTGACAAGGTGCCGAACACCAGGCCCATCCAAGCGGCCGTCGGGGTCATCCGCTTCCAGAACATGCCCAGGATGAAGGTCGCGAACAGCGGCGCGTTGAAGAAGCCGAACAGCACCTGCAGGTAGTCCATGACGTTGGAGTAGTTGGAGGCCAACCCCGCGGTGAAGATCGCGATGACGGTGGCCGCCACCGTGGCGATGCGGCCGACCCGCAGGTAGTAGTCGTCGTCACGGTCCTTGACGATGTAGTCGCCCCAGAGGTCGTAGGAGAGCACCGTGTTGAAGGCCGAGATGTTGGCGGCCATGCCGGCCATGAAGGCCGCCAGCAGGCCGGTGATCGCCAGCCCCAGCAAGCCGTTGGGCAACAGGTCGCGCATCAGGAAGAGCAGCGCGTCGTTGTAGGCGACGCCTTCGCCGGAAGACCCGCCCGGCGGCGCTTCGCCCGCCTTGAGATCGGCGATCTCGGTGACCAGCACCGCGGCGATCATGCCCGGGACGATCGTGAGGAAGGGGATGAACATCTTCGGGAAGGCGCCGATGACCGGAGTCTTGCGGGCCGACGCGATCGAGTCCGACGCCAACGCTCGCTGCACCTCGACGAAGTTCGTGGTCCAGTAGCCGAACGACAGCACGAAGCCGAGGCCGAACACGATGCCGACCACGGACCACACCGAGGAGTCGAAGCCGGAGAGCGCCTGGCCGGGCCAGGAATTGAGCTGTTGCTCGGCGGGCGGCCCGTGGCCGGCGTCGGCCGCCTCGGTGATCTTGTCGGTCAGGCCGTCCCAGCCGCCGACGCGGTGCAGCCCGATCAGCGTGAGGGGCAGCAGCGAGGCGACGATCACGAAGAACTGCAGGACCTCGTTGTAGATCGCCGCTCTCAGGCCGCCGAGGGTGATGTAGGACAGCACGACGCCCGCAGCGACGACGAGGGCGACCGGGAGCGACCAGCCCAGCAGCGCATGCAAGATGCTGGCGAGCAGGTAGAGGTTCACGCCCGCGATCAGCAGCTGCGCCACCGCGAACGAGGTCGCGTTGACCAGGTGGGCGCCCTTGCCGAACCGGCGGAGCATGAACTCCGGCACCGAGCGCACCTTCGACCCGTAGTAGAAGGGCATCATCACGACGCCGAGGAACAGCATCGCCGGGATCGCGCCGACCCAGAAGTAGTGCACTGCTGGCAGTCCGAAGTCCGCGCCGTTGGCAGACATGCCCATGATCTCGACCGCACCGAGGTTGGCGGAGATGAAGGCGAGGCCGGTGACCCACGCCGGCAGCGACCGGCCGGACAGGAAGAAGTCCAGAGACTCCGACACCTGGGTCTTGGCGAGGAAGCCGATGCCCAGCACGAACGCGAAGTAGATCGCGAGGATGAGGTAGTCGATCGCGCTGGCGTCGATGAGCGTAGAAGCCAGCGCGAAGATCTGCGGTGCGAGCAAGAAGGCCTCCTCCGAGTGGGCCGTGCTCCGGTCAAATTAGCCGCGCGAATCCGCACCGTGCGCCACCCGCTGGGGTGTGGTGAGGGTCGGGCTCGAGAGCGACCTCAGACGTCGGTGGCCGCGCCCAGCCAGTCGATCAGCGGGCGTAGCGCGCGCCAGTCGGCGCGCACCTCGTCGAGCAGCGCTGGCGTGTGGATCACCTGCTCGAATCCGTAGGACCGTCCGGCGAACAGCTGCTTGTGGCGCAGCAGGTCGATGCGCTTGTGGTCGGCGGGATAGCCGCGCGGCGCGGTCTTGAGCTGGTCGCCCCCGATCTCCCAGCCGGCCTTGGTCAGCTTGTTGACCACTCGAGTCAGCCGCGCACCGGACTTGTCGTCGGCGACCGCGTCGCGGTAGGCGGCCAGCCGATTGCCGGACAAGTCGTAGCAGCCGCCGCCGGTGCGGACTCCGCGCGCCGAGATCTCGACGTACCAGCCGGTGGCCGGCGCGACCGCGACGTAGGCCCCCTGGTTGGTCTTGTAGGGCGTCTTGTCCTTGGCGAAGCGGACGTCGCGGTAGGGCCGGAAGACCTTGGCGCTCTGTCCATCAATGGCGAACTCCGGGGCGAGCGCGGCGACGAGCGCCGTCATGGGCGCCTTGACGTCGTTGTCGTAGGTGGCCTTGTGCTTCTCCCAGTAGGACCTGGTGTTGTCGACCTCGAGGTCGTCGTAGAAGTCGAGGGCGGCCACGGGGAAGCCGGCGAACTCGGTCATGCCTCGCAGGCTAGTGCGCGGTCAGTCGAGGTCTGTCGTGACCTGTTCGTCGCCCTGCTCGCCATAGCTGGTCAGCGTGATCGCGTCGCCGCCGCAGCGTGGCGCGGAGAGGAAGGCGTTGCCGGTCGAGGCCGACTCGAAGACGACCGCGAGGGCGCCGTCGGGGGTGAACCGCATCAGGCGGGCGGGGTCGGCCTTGGTCTGGGGGTCGCGGACGAAGTACGCCGCGGACCCGCACCACACGAGGCTCCCGGTCGTGCCGGGGCCGAGGTCGTAGGTCGTGCCGTCGACGCTTGCCTGGAACACGGCCTTCTCGGACCGGTTGGGCTGGGGGACCTCCGACCAGATCGCACCGCCGTCGAGCAGGGCGACGTCCCAGCCGCGGCACTCGGTGACTCCTTCGATGGGGGTGGGAGTGTCGCCCTCGATGGCCAGCAAAGTGGCGCAGGAGACCGGCCGCGTGTCGTCGAAGCTCATCACGCTGAGCCCGGCCGGCGTGATCACCGCACCGCGGAACCCGTGATGGGGCATGGCGCACCAGCCTTCGCTGCCCTGCCCGCTCTCGAGGGAGACGGTGGCGACGCAGTAGCCGCCCTCGGGGCTGACGGTGGCGTGCACGATCGTCTCCTGGCCCATCGCCCAGGTGCCGCCGGTTGTGGTGGGCGGTGACGACGACCCGGTGAGCATGGCCGTCCCGCCCGACATGTCCAGGATGGTCGCCTCGTCCCCGCGTTCGCCCAGGGTGTCCTCGACGACCACCACCACCCGCTGCTCATCGACCAGCACGGTCGAGATGGTGCTGCGCCTGCCCGCCCCCAGCTCCAGCGACTGGGGTCCCGCGATGCGTGCCGTCTTGTTGTCGGCGGTGACCGTGACGGTCGTACGCGTGCTGCGGGTGACGGTGTCGTCGACGGACCCGGGGACGCGCTGCCAGTCGAGGAGGTCCAGGGTCGGGGTGACCTCGCCGTCGCTGGGCGTGGTCGACGGGGAGGGGGTCGCGCTGTCCGACGGCGTCGGCGTGCTTGACGAGGACGTCGGGCTTGGGGTCGTGGACGTCGAGGAGTCGCCACCCGGCGTACAGGCGGTGAGCGTTGAGGCGAGCACCAGCGCCGCGGCCGCGGCGGGGATCCGGGACATCACACGCCGATGTTGTGCGCGTAGTGGGCCTGGTTGCCGCGATAGCTCTTGAACGCGTCGCGCCACTGCACGCGCGAGATGAACGGCTCGGAGGGGTCGAAGCGCTGCTGGTTCCAGGGCTCGAAGTAGCTGACCTCGGTCGGCCTGTCGGTGCGCTCGAGGTAGCCCCGGCCGACCTGGTAGTGCCCGGACGCGTCGTCGTCGAGGTAGGGGTAGAACTCCTTGAGCAGGATCGGGTGGTAGATCAGTGGCGCCCGGAAGTCGACGATGTGGCGCATGTTGAGCAGCAGCCACTGCTCGTAGGTGAAGTCGCCGATGTCGAGGACGACGTACTTGCCGGCGTGGTCGGGCCGGTCCCACCCCGTGTTGCCGTTGAGCACGCGCACCATGTCGGTGATCGCGGTGCCGCTGGTGGTGGTGCCGAGCTTGGCGGCCCAGAAGTCCTGCCCGCGGTCCTCCTGCTTCCAGCCCCAGGCGATCATCTGCATCGACGTCGGGCCACACCAGTAGGTCCGCGTCTGGTCGGCAACCTGGGTGGGGTCGAGGACCAGGCCCTTCGTCGGGTAGTCCGCGATCGTCTTGACGGGCTCGGCCGTGGGGCTGGGTGTCGGGGTGGGCGTGGGGGTCTGTGGACAGTTGCAGGGAGGCGCCGAACCGCCCGATGCCGAGCCGCCGTTGGCCCGGGCCTCGGGATGCTCGTCCAGGAAGCCCGCCGGGAGCGGGACGCCCTGGATGTCGTGGCGCAGCAGCCACACCTTGGCGACCGAGCGCGCCGCGCGGGTCAGCTCGGCCCGATCGGCAGCGGCCCGGGCTGCCGGGGAGAGGCGGGCCTGGCGGCTCAGCTGGCCGAGTACGTCGAGGTCGCCCGTGGTCTCGGTGCCGATCGGCGCGGTGCGCGCGGCCAGCGACAGGCGGGCCTGCACCTGGCTCTCGGTGGAGTCGGTGAAGCCCAGGCCCAGGCAGTAGGTCTGCCCGTCGAGGTCGGCGCATCGGACCAGGGAGTCGACCAGGCGGGCGGTCGGCTGCTTCCCGGAGAGCCGGCCGAGGGCCCGGCCCTGGGCGACGACGCGGTCGATCTCGTGACGCATTGCCGCTGAGACCCGCCCCGGGCCGGGGACAAGGGCCAACGCGTCGCTGCCGTCGCTGCGCCCCGACGGCAGCAGCCCGTCGTCATCGGCGCCGCGCGGGATGAGTGGCGTCAGGGCGAGGAGCAGCACCAAGACAGCCGCACTCAGGAGAAGCACGCGGGAACGCGTCATTGGGGAAGCCTCAGTGGTTGACAGTGGTCACACCCGCCCCACTGTCCACACCAGGCTCGCTGAGGTCAAGTCTGCGCCTCCGGCGGGGTTGCCGTGTCGGCGGCGGCTGCGCCGGAGGGGCCCCTTGGCCTACCACCCCGCCGCTCGTCCCTCACGGCGGGGGGCCAGACCCAACCACGGCCTGCGGGGCCCCTCCCGCTCCGCCGCCGCCAACCCGGCGGGTGGGAATCAACGTGGGCCGGACGGCTAGCTGCAGGACTCGCGCAGCAACAACTGGACGGCGCTCGCGGCGGTTGTCGAACTGAGGAGACAGGGAGCGGATGACGAGACTCGAACTCGCGACATCGACCTTGGGAAGGTCGCGCTCTACCAACTGAGCTACATCCGCACGCACTGACGGCAGGCCGTCGGAACGGTCGAATAGTACCCGGTCGATCGGTGCTGGCGGGACGCCCCGTCGTCCCGGTATCGACCGCTCGCGCGCTGCCGCCGCGCCCTGCCCGGGACCCGGGTCCCGGGGTCGGGACTGCCCGCCGGAACGTCCCGGCGCGGTCGTGACCGCGGGCTCAGGTGCGGGGACCCCGCCCGACGAACGCTGCTGCTCGGAGGTGGTGCTCCCGTCACCACCCCGGAAGGGGCAGGGCGATGAGGAGCACTCGGACAGTGACGGCGCTGGTGGCAGTGACGGTCTCGGCGGCGCTGGCCGGGTGTGGGCAGGGGCTGGGCAGCGTCTCGTCGGAGAGGGGGAACGACGAGGCGCTGCCCCCGCCGGCCGTCTCGGCCGAGGCCGCGGACGAAGGTCGAGGCCTCGACCTCGGCGGCAGCCAAGCCGCCGCGCGGGTCCGAGGACTGGCGGATGACCCGTCCCGCCGAGGGCCGGATCGCGGCGTACACCACCCTCGCGAGCGCACCGGCGGGCGCGCGGGTCGGGGTCAAGGTCTCGACCACGGCGGCGGGCTTCCGGCTGTCGGCGTACCGGATCGGCGCCTACTCGGGCGGCACGGGCACCTTGGTCTGGCGGTCCGGATTCCTGCCAGGCCGGGTGCAGCCGTCGGCGATCCTCGACCCGGTCGAGACCCGCACCGTGGTGGCGCCCTGGGCACGTGACCTGACCCTCGACACGACCGATTGGACCCCCGGCTTCTACGTCCTCAAGCTGCGGACCGGCAGCGGCTGGGAGACGCTCGTCCCGTACGTCGTGTCGTCGTCGTCGGCGGACGGCACCGTCGCGCTCGTCGCCCCGGTGACGACCTGGCAGTCCTACAACGAGTGGGGCGGCTACAGCCTGTACGCCGGCCCCGACGGTGACCGGCGCAGCTGGGCGGTCAGCTTCGACCGGCCCTACAACGGCGCCACCGGCGCCAACGACTACCGCACGGCCGCGATCCCCGTCGTGGTGCGGGCAGAGGCGCTCGGCATCCCGCTCAGCTATTTCACCAACGTCGACCTGCACACCCGCCCGCACGCTCTGGACGGCGCGCGCGGCTATGTGTCGATGGGCCACGACGAGTACTGGACCCCGGCGATGCGGCACCAGGTGACCCAGGCGCGTGACGCCGGCACCAACCTCGCCTTCCTCGGCGCCAACACGATGTACTGGCGGATCCGGCTCGAGGACCGGGCGACCGGCCCGGCGCGTCTGCAGGTGGGCTACCGCGACGACGCCGCTCTGGACCCGGTGCGCGACGAGCGGCCCGCGGAAGCGACGTCGCGGTTCCGCGACGGGCCCGCGGGGGCGGCGGAGCGCGACCTGCTGGGCATGGACTACGAGTGCTACCCGGTGGACGCCGACTTCGTCGTCACCTCGCCCTCCTGGTGGGGCTTCGCCGGCACGGGCCTGCACTCCGGCGACCGGCTGCCGCACCTGATCGGGCCCGAGGCCGACCGCGTCTATCCCAGTGCCGGGACGCCGCGGCCGATGGAGATCCTCAGCCACACGACGTACGACTGCCGCGGGGTGACCACGTCGGCTCAGTCCGTCTACTACTCCGCAAAGTCCGGGGCGGGCGTCTTCACCGCCGGGACGCTGCGGTGGGGCTGCGCGATCGCGAACCGCTGCGACGTGCTGCTCGACGACCGCGTCAGCGCCGTCGTGCGCAGGGTGACCGACAACGTGCTGAGCGGCTTCGCGGCCGGCCCGGTCGGGGCCACCCACCCGGCGCGCGACAACGTGGACCGGTTCGACCTCTCGCCGGTGAACAGCGTGACCGCGAGTTGAGCCAACCGGCCGGGGGATCCGTCATCATGGGCCGCATGACGCGCACCCGTGCAGCGGCAGCCCGCCTCGCGGGTGCGTTGCTCCTCGTGTCGCTCGTGGGGTGCACGGCAGACCCGCCGGAGGATCCGGAGCCGACGCCGGGCAGCGAGGTGGCGTTGCGGGTGACCACCGTCTCCGGCGCCGAGGGGGTCGACGCCGACACCCGAGCCGACCTGGAGGAAGCAGTAGGCGACGCGCTGTCGTCGTACGTCGAGGGCGGCTTCCTGGGTGAATTCCCCCGTCAGGACTTTGTGCGAGCCTTCGACGACTTCACCCCCGGACTGGCCCAGAAAGCCGCCGGCGACATCGATGTGTTGACGGCTTCCTCCTTCGAGGACGCCTCCGACATGCGGGCGACGAAACTCGTTGCCCGCCTGTCCTTCGCCGTGACCGGCCGCACCGTCGTCGGCGCAACGGCGCATGTCGACTTCCACTTCGAGGCGACGACGGCCGGCGGCGCCGTCCCCCTCGCATTGCGGGGCCGGCTGGTCCTCAAGTACGAGAACGACACCTGGACGGTGTTCACGTACGACGTCCGGTCCAGCGACGGGACCTCGGTGCAGGCTGAGGTGGCGTCGTGAGGCCAGCCCTGCGCGTCCTCCGGCACCTCGCCCGTCTGTTGGCGCTGGTGGCGCTGACCGCCATTGCCCTGCCGTCGTCGTCCGTCGCGCCCGTGACGATAAGCCTCACCGCGACCCGGTCGGCCAAGAGCGTCGACTTCAGCGACGGCATCGTGTGGATCCTCGTGCTGGGCTCCGACGTCGCCCCCGGCACGGACGTGCGCGAAGGCGACACCGACGCGATCCAACTGGTCGGCATGAACTTCGAGACGGGAGCGGCGACTGCCCTCGGCTTCCCGCGCGACTTCTACGTCGACCTTCCCGGTCACGAGCCTGGACGCATCAACTCGGCCCTTCGGCTCGGCGGCCCAGAGCTGGCCGCGACCGTCGTCGAGACCCTCGTCGGCATCGAGCCCGACTACGTGCTGGTGACCGGCTCCGAGGGCTTCCTCTCGATGGTCGGCGCCGCGGAAGGCGTCACGGTGACGTCGTCCTCGGACTTCGAGGCTGATGCGCCTTCTTCACTGCACGTGCACGTGGGCGACAACGTCTTCAGCGCGCAGGATGCCTTTGACTACGCCCGCACCCGCTTGGCCCTCGTTCGCGGCGACCGCGAGAGGTCGGCGAACCACCAGGCCCTGTTGCTCGGGCTGCTGCGGCAGCTGCGCGAGCACGAGGACGAGGAGGGCTTCCTGGAGAAGGTCGGCGTCGCCGCGATCGAAGGCCTCGACGCCGACGGCATGTCTCCCGTGGACGTCTACCGCCTGGTCCAGGCGGTGACCGAGCTCAAGCCGGGGAGCACGACCGGCTGCGTCCTCGACGGGAGCGACGACACGGTGGACGAGAACCTGGTCATCCTCCCGTTCGAGGCTCGGGCGATGCAGGCCGGCTCGGACGTCAAGGAGGACGCCGTCCTGGACGGCGGGTGCTGAGCCTCGATCCACCGAGCCCGGTGGTCCTCAGCTCACGCGGATGTGGCCCACGCGCAGCGCACCTTCGGTCTTCAGGACCAGATTGCCGTCCGGGTCCCGGATCAGGATGCCGAAGCGGTCGGGGCCGCCCGACCCGTTCACGCGGTTGTCGATGGCGAGCACGCGGTAGAAGTAGTCGCGCCGTCCGTCCCACCGGCCTCGGCCCGTCCAGCGCGCCACATGGTTCTCGTTCAGAAACTCGAGATCGGCAAGGGACCGGGCGACGAGACGATGCCCGGCGGTGGTGACGGCGACGTGCACCGTCGTCGTCGTCTTCGTGGTCGTCACCCGCTGCACCGAGAAGTTGAAAGCCGTACGGCGCCCGTCCTTCTTGATGAATCCCCAGCCGTCGGCGCGGTGTGCCGGTGGCGGCTTCACGGTGACCGCAAGGGGTCCGAGGTTCTCCACCCCTCCGTCGTCGTCGGCCGCGGTGACCCACGGGTGGTAGAACCCGGGCTCGTAGTGGTGCGACGCCGTGCAGGACTCGCCCACGACCGCGGCGACAGATGTCGCCCCGTCTCCCCACGCGACGGTGCAGGTCAGCGGGTCGTTGAGGCCGAAGTCGTAGACGTGCGCCTCGAAGACGACCTGGGCGTCGTACGGGTATGGCTGGCCGAGGTCGGGTTGCATGATCAGCATGTCAGGCGGGACGTTGGTCAGCGTTGCCGTCATCGAGTCCGAGACCGGCGGGTTGACGCCGTCGTCAGCGGTGAGCGTGAACACGAAGTGGCCGTCGTCGGTGCAGGAGGCGGTGGCGCGCTCCGAGTCGGGGCTCCCGATGGTGCACTTGGCCCCGGCATCCACGTCCGGTCCCAGCGCCACCGTCCACGTGATGGCGACCTGGCCCTGCTCCATCACCAGGCCGTCGAGCGGGAACTGCTGGCCCCCCTCGGTGGCCATTCGGTCGGGACCGGCGTCCACGATGGTGGCGGCTGCGCTGGGCTCGCCGGCCGCTGCTGGGGTGGCAATCCAGGCGACCGCAATCGCGCACAACCCCGCGACGGCCGCAGCTGCTCTCGTGTCTCGCCTTCCGCGCATGACGCCTCCTTCTCCCACTCAGACGCCCGACTGAGGCTCTTGGTTCAGGCGCCGACCTGAGTCATTTCACGTGGCCGCAGCCGCGGAGACAGGGTCCTCGCCAAGGGCTCACTGAAGACCGGCCTCCCGCGCCATCACGATCGCCTGAGCACGGTGGGCCACCTGCAGCTTGGTGAAGATGTTGCTCGCGTGGTTGCGCACGGTCTTGACCGACAGGCCCAGCTCGCGGGCGATCTCGGCGTTGTCCTTGCCCTCGGCGATATGCCCCAGGATCACCCGCTCCCGTTCGGTCAGGTCGGGGAAGACCTCCGCGCTCGGCCGGGCCCGCACCCCGCGGAAGTACGCCATCACCCGGTCGGCGATGCCCGGCCCGAAGATGACCTCACCGGAGCCGACGGCCTCGATCGCGCGCCGGAGCTCCTGGCGCCTCGATCCCTTGAGGAGGTAGCCGCGGGCACCGGCCCGCACAGCGGCGAAGACCGAGTCCTCGTCCTCCATCATCGTCAGCACCAGCACGCTGATGTGAGGAGAGGACGCGACGATCCGCGCCGTCGCCTCGATCCCGTTGAGCTCGGGCATGTGCAGGTCCATCACCACCACGTCGGGCTGCAGCTCCAGCGCGAGCGCGACGGCGCGTCGCCCATCGGCTGCCCGGCCCACCACCTCGACGGTGTCCATCGAGCCCAGCAGCTGCTCGAGACTGTGCCTGAAGTCGTCGTGGTCGTCCGCGACGAGCACCCGCAGCTGTTCGCCGCTCACGTCTCGCTCACCCCGTCTCCGAGAGGCAGCCACGCGTCGACCACGACGCCGTAGGCGTCAGAGGTCACCGAGCAGGTACCCCCGAGCTCCTCGGCCCGCTCCCTCATGGAGGACAGGCCTACACCCAGCCGGCGGCCTGCGGCCAGCCCCCCGCCGTCGTCGCGGACGCGCAGGCGAAGCACGCCGTCCTCCCGCCGCAGGGAGACCGTGCAGGTCGCCCCGCCGCTGTGCCGCAACGCGTTGGTGACGGCCTCCATCGCGATCCGGTACGCCGCCACCTCGACCGCGGCGGTCAACGGCTCGACGTCATCGGTGGCCTCGACCCTCCAGGAAGGGCGGGTCGACTCTCCGGTCCGGGCAGCCAACGCGTCCTGGGCGGCACGCTCCCGCAGGGCCGAGACCAGGCCGAGCTGGTCCAGGGCTGGCGGCCGCAGCCCGTCGACCAGCCGCCGGATCTCTGCGATCTCCTCGCGAGCCTGGTCCGACAGTCTCCCCACCAGGTCGGCCGCGCGAAGCGGGTCGCGCTCGATCAGGTCCTGGACCGACTCCAGGTTCATGGCCATGGTGGCCAACGAGGGACCCAGGCCGTCATGAAGGTCGCGCCGCAGCCGACGACGCTCCTCCTCGCGGGCGGTGACGAGTCGCTGCCGGGAACGTTGCAGCTCGCGGTTGGCCAGCACCGCCTGCACCAGACCACCCAGCTGGCTGCCGACGTCCTCGAGCAGCCGCCGGTCCCCGGGTCCGAACGGGTCGCGGTTCGGCGCGACCTCCAAGCGCAACACCCCGAGATGGTGTCCGCCGGCCTGCAGGTCGACGGTGACGGGTCGGCCGCGGGGCTCGCCGAACGACGCCGCCAGAGCCTCGGCGCCCTCGGCCGCCGGCACCTCCACCGAGGCGTGCGACAGCCGCAGTCGGCGGGCCAGGAGGGCCAGCGCCTCGGTGAGCGTCTCGCCGGGCGTCGTGGTCACGTCGAGACCCCGCAGCTCCGACACCACTCGCTGGGGGAGGTCCCGGTCGCCGTACACCGCCCGGCGCACGAGCCGCTGCAGCACCACCGCCAAGGGGAGCACCAGCAGGGCCACCACGCCGCCGGCGAGCATCGAGTCGAAGGACGTCTCCGATGCCTGGTCCACGCCCGCCGCGATGGCGACGAAGGCGGTGGCGAAGACGGCGGCCACCACTGCTTGCACCAGGGCCCGGCGGACGGTCGGCTCGATCTCGTCGAGGCGGTAGCCGACGATCGCGACCACGAGGAGGGCGAGCACGGCGGGGCTGAGCAGCAACACCAGCACGCCCCAAGGAAGGAGAGGTTGTCCCGTCACCTGCTCGGGGATCACACCGAGCAGCAGCAAGGCGACCAACCCGGCCACGATCGTCAGGAGGGCCAGTCGGCACGCGAGCACGTCGTCGCGGGTAGGGGCGCGCAGGTAGCGCCAGGTCAGGGCCAGCAGCACGGCGGGGACGACGGCAAGCGCAGCGGGTACGGCGATCGTGATGAGGGCCTGGAGGCGGGCGGCCTCGGGGGTCAGGCCGCGCGCCGGGCCGCCGATCCACACGGCGTACCCGACCGCGGGTACGACCACGACGACGAGCGCGACCCAGGGCCGGGCCCGCAACCAGCCCGGCGGCGCCCGGAAGGTCAGCGCAGCCAGCAGCAGCAGCCCGAGGCCCACGGCGAAGGCGATCTCGCCCACCAGGTGCGGCCACAGCCCGCGACCCCCGGCCACGTCGATGGCACCGAGGCCGCAGGGCGCCGACGTGAGGCCGACCGGCAGCAAGGCGCAGCCCGCGAGAAAGGCCGCGGCCGTCGCCGTGCCGGCCGCCAACCAGAAGACGACGGAGCCGGCCAGCAGCACCAACAGGACGGCCACCAGGGTCGACAGGTTCTGACCGAGAGCGTCGGGCAACGGATAGCGGGTGAGCGTGACGTCGAGCGAGAGGTCGAGCTCGTTGCCCTCGGGGCTCAACCGCCGCACCTCGTACGCCACCACGTCGCCCACGTCGCGGTCGGTGGCGGCGCCTTCTGCGACCCACTCGCCGAAGGTGTGCCCGCCGATCTTCTGGACCTCGTCCCCCTGTCGAAGGAGGGTGTCGCCGTAGGCGCGCTGGACGGTCGCCGACGATCCCCAGCGCTCGCTGCCGGTCAGGGCCGTGGCGGAGACGAGGGTGCCGTCCGAGGGTCCGGCCGACAGGGCGACCGCCAGCCAGGCGGCTGGGACCACCCAGGCCGCCGCGACGATCAGCAGCCGGCGGACGGGCGACATGGTGCGCCCATGGTGCACCCCGCCGACCCGCCCTGGAAGCGCTCGGCCGGGTGTGCCGTCACTCGAGCGGGGAGAGGCCCGGTCGCTTCGGGGTGACGAGGTCGCCGCTGGAGCGGCCGGTCAGCCGTCGGCGGACCCACGGGCCGAGGTGCGCCCGGGCCCACTCGCGGTTGGCGCGGCGCTGCTCGGCGCGGCTGAGCACCACCTCCGGCGGCAGCTCGGGCTGGCCGAGCCCGTGGGGGACGCCGAGCACGTCGAGCACCTGCAGCGCCATCCAGGCGTGGCCGGCTGGGCCCAGGTGCATCCGGTCGGGATCCCAGTAGCGCCAGTCACGGAGCTCGCGCATCCGCCAGAAGTCGACGATGGTCGCGCCGTGCCGGTCGGCGGCGGCGCGCACCAGCTCGTTGTAGAGCGCGAACCGGCCACGCAACGGCCGGTAGATGGCGGAACCACCGGTGTCGAAGGCGGTGAAGACCAGCAGGCGGGCCCCGGTGCCGGCCAGCTTGCCCAGCGCGGCGTCGTACTTGTCGACCAGGCCGTCGATGTCGACCTTGGGCCGCATGATGTCGTTGGCGCCGGCATAGATGGTGAGCAGGTCGGGGCCGAGGGCGACCGCCGGCTCGAGCTGTTCGGCGAGCACCGCGTCGAGCTTGCGGCCGCGGATCGCCAGGTTGGCATAGCGGAAGTCCGGTGTCTGCTGCGCCAGCACGGCGGCCACCCGGTCGGCCCAGCCGCGCAGACCGTTGGGGGCGACGGGGTCGGGGTCGCCCACGCCCTCGGCGAAGGAGTCACCCAGCGCGACGTAGCGGTGGAAGGTCATGGGCCGAGCCTAGGCGGCGGGTGCGTCGCTGGTTGAGGAGGTCGCGCTAGCGACCTCACTCGATACCACCGCAGGTTTCGAGACGGGCCTTCGGCCCTCCTCAACCAACGGTGCGGGCTCGGTAGGGTGCCTCCGTGCTGCTCTCCGATCGAGACATCCTCATCGAGCTCGACGCCGGCCGGATCACGATGGAGCCGTACGACGAGGCGATGCTGCAGCCCTCGTCGATCGACGTCCGGCTCGACCGGTTCTTCCGGGTCTTCGAGAACCACCGCTATCCCCACATCGACCCGGCGGCCGACCAGTCCGACCTGACCCGCGAGGTGCAGCCTGAGGGCGACGAGCCGTTCATCCTGCACCCGGGCGAGTTCGTGCTGGGGTCGACGTACGAGGTGGTGACGCTGCCCGACGACATCGCCGCTCGGGTCGAGGGCAAGTCCTCCCTGGGGCGACTCGGGCTGCTGACCCACGCGACGGCGGGCTTCGTCGATCCCGGCTTCTCCGGCCATGTCACGCTCGAGCTGGCCAACGTGGCGACGCTGCCGATCAAGCTCTACCCGGGCATGAAGATCGGGCAGTTCTGCTTCTTCCGGCTCTCCTCGCCGTCACAGCACCCCTATGGCTCGGCGAAGTACGGCTCGCGCTATCAGGGCCAGCGCGGCCCGACGCCGTCGAAGTCGTTCCAGAACTTCCACCGCACCGACATCCGCTGACCCGCCCGAAACTGCCCCGAAATTGCACTGACCCGCCCGAAAGTTTCGGGCGGGTCAGTGGGTGGTGGGGCTCACGCGTCGATGTGGTTGGCCCACCGGTGGAGGCGCTGAGCCATCCGGTGTCGGCGGCTGCCGGTCTCGAGATGAGGCTCGGCGGCGCGGGCGACGCGCTCGTTGATGAGGTGGCGGGCGAGCTGTTCGTTGTGGACTGACTGGCCGTTCATGGTGATCTCCTGGGTGGTGGTGGGTGGTTGTGGTGTGGTCTCAGACCTCGAGGAGCTGGATGTCGCCGCTGACCGTCTTGGCCCGCAGCTCGATGTAGTCGGCGCCGGGCTCGGGCTGGCCGGCCCCGTGCAGGTTGGAGTGGATCTCGCCGCTGACGGTGGTCAGGTCGGTCCAGACGGGAATGCCGGCCGGGATGCCGATCTGCACGTCGCCCGAGGCGCACTTGGCGCTGAACTTGCCCCGGGTGGCGGTGTGGATCACCATGTCGCCGCTGCCGGTCGACATCGAGACCCCGTCGAGGGCCCGGCCGATCTCCAGGTCGCCGGAGCCGGTCTTGATGACCGACGGTCCGTTGGTGGTACCGATCTCGACGTCGCCGCTGCCGGTGGAGACCGAGGCGGTCGCGTCGGCCTGTTGGACGTTGACGTCGCCGGAGCCGCTCTTGACGCGGAGCTCGGCGCCGGCGTGCTCGACGTCGATGTCGCCGGAGCCGGTCTCGACGGCGAGGGGTCCGGCAAACATCGCCAGCCTGCAGTCACCGGAGCCGCTCTTGATCTGGCCGTAGCCGAACGCGCCGTCGAGGGTGATGTCGGCGCTGCCGGTCTTGATCGTCGCGTTGCTGTTCTCCGGGAGCGTCACCGTGACGGCGTACGACGGCTCGCTGCCGAAGAGTCCGGAGCGCGTGTGCGGGGCGACCACGCTGACCTGGTTGCCGTCCTGTCGCACCATCACCTGCTCGGCCTCGCGCCCCTGCACGTCAACGGTGGTGGCGGTGGTGTCGCCGGTGTTGACGGTGACGCTGCCCTTGCCGATCTCGACGTAGAGGTCGACCGGCTCGTGGGACTCGAACTCGTAGCTGCTCATCAGGTGTCTCCCTGCTGGTTGGAGGGTGTGTTCGTCCGCGGGAGCGGCCTGCTGCCGTCCCGGTGATGGTGTGGGTGGTGCGGGTGGCTAGACCCAGCCGGTCATGCGGCGATTGCCGCGGTTCTTTCCGCTGAACGGGTCGTTGCCGAAGAACGGGATGCTCGAGAGGTCGATGTCGACGTTGATCGCACCCTCGCGGGTGGCGGTGCGGACGACGTTGACGAGCCAGGTGTTGAGCGACTGGCCCGACTTGGCGGCCATCTCCTCGGCCTTGGTCTTGACGGACTCGGGGATGCGGAGGGTGATCCGGGCCAGGCCACCGTCCTCGTCGTCCTCGAACGACGGGGGAGAGGGCGGGGCCGGCGGCTGCGGGGCCGCGGACGGCGCGTGCACCACGAAGGCAAGGTCGCGGCCTTCGAGCCGGACGTCGACGCCGCCGCTGGGCAGCTCGGCGGTGATCTCGGCGGTGGCCTGCGAGATGGCCTCCATCATCGCCAGCCGCGCGGACGGGTCGAGGGCGTAGGTCAGTCGCTCGGCGGCCGCCCGGGCCTCGGGTCCGGCGGCCTCGGCGGCGGCCATCAGGTCCCGCTTGAGGCTGTCGACGTAGGGGGTGATGTCCATGTGCATCATCCTGACATCATAGTGATGTCACGTCAAGGGTTTAGTGATGTCATTTTGCGTCAGACCCAGAGAATGGGACGTTTGCGCAGGTCAGGCGCCTGTCAGAGATCGAAGAGCGAGCCGGCGTCGTTGATGTCGGTGTCCGTGCGGGGCTTGTTGGTGGCACCTGAGCTCGGCGGCTTGTCCGGCTCGCCCGCCTCCTCCTCGGCCGGCTCGTCGTCCGGCTCGGGCTCGTCGTCGGCGTCGAGGATGGTGTCCGGGTCGTCGGAGGCCGCCGCGGTCGCCAGCCGGCTCAGCTCGGTGGGGTCGGGGCGTTCGGAGGGCGACTCGACGGTCGCCGCGGGCTCCGGCGTCGGTGCTGGCTCCTCGGCCTTGGGTGCAGGAGCGGGTTCGGGGGCCGCGATGTCGAACAGGGAGCCGCCCGCAGCCGGCTCGGGCGCGGGGGTCTCGACACCGCTCGCTGCGCTCGCGGGCTCGACCACCGAGTCGGCGGGGGTGTCGAAGAGCGATGCGTTGTCGTCGAAGAGCGAGCCGGTCTGCTTGGCCTCCGCTGGTTTCGAGACGGGCGCCGGGGCGGCCTCCTCAACCGGCGGCGGCTTCTCGGCCGGGGTGTCGAACAGCGACGAGCCGTCGTCGAACAGGGAGCCGGACTGCTTCTCTTCCGCTGGTTTCGAGACGGTTGCTGGCGCAACCTCCTCAACCACCGAGTCGTCGGCGGGGTCGCCGGCGACCGCTCGGCCGCGGTCGCGGGCTCGACGGCGCCGGGAGGCGGGACCGGCGACCGGCAGTGACACGAGCCCTGGTGGCGGAGACCCCCTTGACCGAGGCGAGCAGCATCTGCGCGACGTCGAGGACCTCGACGTCCTCGCGGGCCTCGCCCCGCGACTGCTGGGCGGTCAGCCCGTCGTCGAGCATGACTCGGCAGAAGGGGCAGCCGACGGCGATCTGGTCGGCGCCGGTGCCGACGGCCTCGGTGGTGCGGTTCTCGTTGATCCGTTCGCCGATCGTCTCCTCCATCCACATGCGCGCACCGCCTGCGCCGCAGCAGAAGGACCTTTCGGCGGACCGCTCCATCTCGACGTACGACGCTCCCGGCAGCACCTGCAGCAGCTCGCGCGGGGGTGAGTAGACCTGGTTGTGACGGCCGAGGAAGCAGGGGTCGTGGTAGGTGATCGAACGCTTCGCTGCCCCGGCGCCGTCGGCGACCGGGGTGAGCTTGCCGTCGCGCACGAGGCGGTTGAGCAGCTGGGTGTGGTGCAGGACCTCGAGCTCGAGGCCGAAGTCGCGGTATTCGTTCTTGAGGGTGTTGAAGCAGTGGGCGCAGGTGGTGACGACCTGCTTGACCTTGGCGTCGGTGAGGGTGGCGACGTTCTGCTGCGCCAGGCCCTGGAAGACGAACTCGTTGCCGGCACGGCGCGCCGGGTCGCCGGTGCAGGTCTCGCCGTTCCCGAGCACGCCGAACGAGATGCCCGCCATGTTGAGCAGCTCGGCCACGGCCCGGGTGGTCTTCTTGGCGCGGTCCTCGTAGGCCCCGGCGCAGCCGACCCAGAACAGCCAGTCGACCGACTCCAGCGACTCGAGGTCGTCGCCGACGACGGGCACCTCGAAGTCGAGGCCCTTGGCCCAGTCCATCCGCATGGTCGCGGACATGTTCCACGGGTTGCCCTTGCCCTCCAGCCCCTTGAACAGCTGGTTGAGCTCGGCAGGGAAGTTGTTCTCGACCAGCACCTGGTAGCGGCGCATGTCGATGATGTGGTCGACGTGCTCGATGTCGACCGGGCACTGGTTGACGCACGCGCCGCAGTTGGTGCACGACCACAGCACGTCGGGGTCGATGACGCCGTACGCCGCCTCGTCGCCGATCAGCGGCCGTGCGGCCTCCTTCTTCACGTCGTCGGGCAGCCCGTCGCGGGCCGACTCGTCGGCCAGGATGTAAGGCGCCTTGGCGAAGGCGTGGTCGCGCAGGTCGAGGATCAGCATCTTGGGCGAGAGCGGCTTCTCGGTGTTCCACGCGGGGCACTGCGACTGGCAGCGTCCGCACTCCGTGCACGTCGCGAAGTCGAGCAGGCCCTTCCAAGTGAAGTCCTCGACCGCGCCGATGCCGAGCTTGGCGTCCTCGTCGAGGTCCTCGAGGTCGTCGAGGGCGACCGGTTTGCCGCCCGACATCATCGGCGTCACCGCGCCCAGAGCGGCTGGCTGGCGGCCGAACATCACGTTGACCGGCGCGATGAAGATGTGCAGGTGCTTGGAGTGCACCACGATGACGAGGAACACCAGCATGACGCCGATGTGGAGCAGCAGACCCAGGCCCTCCAGGAACTCCAACGTCTCGTGGCTGAGCCCGTCGAGCAGGTTGCCGATGCCGATGGACACGAAGGCGCCGCTGTCGTAGGGCAGGTTGCCCAAGGCGGAGGCCGCGCCGCGGAACAGGAACATCGACCAGATGACGTTGAAAATCATGAACAGCACGACCCACGCGCCGCCGAGGTGCGAGCCCTTGAAGCGGGACTGGCGGCCGAGCCGCTCGGGTGAGTTGCGCAGCCGGATGATCGCGAAGGTGATGATCCCCGCGAGGGCCGTCAGCGCGATGAAGTCCTGCATGAAGCCGAGCACGGGCCAGTGGCCGATCACCGGAATCGCGAAGTCGGAGCTGAACAAGGCGCCGTACGCCTCGATGTAGACCGTCGCCAGGATCAGGAACGCCCAGAACACGAAGAAGTGCGCGGCGCCCGGGATGCTCCACTTGAGCAGCTTCCGTTGGCCGAAGACCTCGACGACCTGACGCTTCACCGCGGCACCGAGACGTCCGGTCACGCCCTCGATCCGACCTGGGGCCGGCTGGCCGCTGCTGATCAGGCGGTAGAGGAACCGCACTCGCCGGGCCACGATCGGCAGGGCGATCACGTTCATCAGCAGACCGATGATCAACACCCAGGACACTCGAGACTCCCAACGTGGTGCGGACGGAGTGTAGGCCTGCCTGAGCCTAGGGCCACCCCGATTCGTCTGTCGTCGCGCGCCGAGAAAGTCACAGCAGACCGCAGACGAATCGGTGTCAACGGCGGCGGCGGGCGCTCAAGGTCACTGAGCTGGTCGAGCCCGCCCTGGGAGACTGGCGTCCGTGAATGCGCGAAGCGACCCTGTGGAGACGGCGCGAGGACTGGTCGCGCGCCGGTTCCCGGATGCACGGGCCGCGTGGCTGGGCGGATCGGTGGTGCAGGGCGGGGCGACGGCCACCTCCGACCTCGACATCACCGTCGTCCTCCCCGAGCTGGCACGGCACTTGGCGCGAGTCGCTGGTCGAGCAGAGCTGGCCGGTCGAGCTGTTCGTGCACACGCCTGGAGTCCGTGCGGTACTACATCGCCAAGGACGTCGCACGTCGCCGTCCCACGATGGCGCGCCTCGTCAGTGAGGGGCGGCTGCTCGTGGACCACGACGGCGTCGGCGAGGCACTCGCGCGCGAGTGCGCCGCCGTGGTCGCGGCCGGTCCGCCTCCGCTGGCGCCGGAGGACCTCGAGCTGCGCCGCTACGGCCTGACCGATCTCCTCGACGACCTGGCCGGCCACCCGCCCCCCGCCGAGCTGGCGGCGGTGGCCACCGCACTCTGGCAGGAGTCCGCGGAGCTGTTGCTCGCCGCTCACCGGCGTTGGGGCGGCTCGGGCAAGTGGCTGGTGCGCGAGCTCGAGTCGTACGACGCAGCTCAGGGTTCGACCTACGCCTCGCGCCTGACAGACGGACTGCGCGAGGCCCTGTTCGGACGACCCGAGCCGCTGACCACGGTCGTGGACGACGCGCTGGCCACGGTCGGCGGCCGGCTGTGGGCCGGCTTCCGCGCCGAGGGACGGCGGTCCTGAGTCAGGACACCGTGATCCGCTGGGTCCGACTGATCGAGACCAGCGTGTGGTCCGTCTGCGGCACCACGGCCCGCACCTTGATCGTGCCGGTGCGCCTCACCTTGAACGGCGCGCGATAGGTGCCCCGGTCGGAGATGGTGGCCTTGGATATCGCGCGCCACGTGCCACGGTAGAACTGCTGGAGCTGGAGCTTCTTGCCCAACTTGTTCGGCTTGACCGTGCCCGACAGAGAGACCGCGGCGCCCATGCTCACGGACTTGTCGGAGACCTTGAACGTCACGGTCGGTTGCGGCAAGACCTTGACCCACTTGAACGTGGGGAACCGCGCCGGCTTGCTGGCCTTGTGAGTGGCCGCGCCCGCGTGGGAGATCAAGATCTCGCCGGGCTTCTTGACCGCAGGGATCTTGAGAGCGAACTTGCCGCTCGTCTTGCTCACCGTCGAGCCGACGGCGTCGCACTGGGCCAGCGGGGTCTTGCGGTCGGCGCACTTGAAGGCGAGCACCTCCTGGTTGGCCAGGCCGTCGTCGGTCTGCTGGTCGGTCAGGGTGCCGACCAGCCGGGTGCCGGACTTCTGCTTGGCCTTCAGCGCGCCGGTGGAGATCTCGATGGGGATCGGGGCGCTGCGGGCACCGGCGCTGTCGACGGTGGTCACGATGGCCGTGACCGGCTCGGCGACCGGGTAGGTGTGCGAGGTGGTGGCTCCGGTGACGGCCGTGGCGCCGTCGCCGAACACCCACTCCAGTGACGCGGTGCGACCCGCGACCTCCGGGGTCGGCACCTTCATCGTGAAGGCGAACGCGTGTGGCTGCCCCGCGACCGGGACAGCGGAGACCACTGCCGGCGCCGCCGGGCAGCCGGTGACGTTGGTGGTGAACTGGCTGGCCGCCACCGTCGCGGACCTGGCTTGGGCGACGAGCGTGGACGTGATGGCGGTGCAGGTGGGCGACTGGCGGACGAAGGCGACCGGTGGGTTGACCGCGCCGGCCGGGCCCTCGATGACCAGGCCGTTGAGGTTGACGGCGACGGTGTTCATGGAGAAGTCCGCGGCGGTGTAGCCGGCCGGCGGGGCGATGGCGGGCTGCGTCCCCATCGCGAACGACGGTCCGGCGCTCGCGGTCGCCTTCGCGAAGATCATCGTGATGGTCGTGCTGATCGGCGTCAGCATCGGGAGCGTGAGCCCGTTGACCCAGACGCTCACATCGACGTTGATCTTCCCGCCCGGGACGACGGTCATGCTCCGGATGCCGAACACGGCCGGCCTGATCTCCTCCGGACCGACCAACGGCGCCAGCGCGACCAGGCCCGAGCCCGAGCCGGCCGGGCACGTGGCGGCGTACGCCGTGCCGTCGGTGCCGGGGGCGCAGGAGCCGGCCGTGGCCGACGACCCGGCGACGTACGAGCCGAGCGGCAGCTGTGCGGGCGCGGTGACGGAGAAGCCCTTCTCCGGCGAGGTGCCGAGCACGGCGGAGACCTTGGCCAGCCACTGTGACTTGTCGGTGCCGACGGTGGGCGAGGTGTCGGTGAAGCGCAGCGCCAGGTTGCTCGGCTGGGCCGCCGAGGTGGTCGGCTGGGTGGGCGCGAAGGCGTCGTTGGTCGCCATGTCGAACGTCGTGCAGAACGCGCCGGCGCAGGTGTTCTGGGGCGCCGGGTCCGGTGCCGACGCACCTGCCGGGACGGTGAGCGCCGAGGTGGCGAGGAGCAGTGCGAGCACACCGGCGGTGCGCAACGACCTGCTGGTCATGGGGAGCCTCCCAAGCGTCATCGGTCCAGCCCGCCGAGCCTGCGGCTGAGCGCCTGGGCCGTCAGTCGCACGGCGCCGGCGAGGTCCTGAGTGTCCCCGTCGGCGAACGTGAGCGCCAACCCGGCCACCGGGTGGGCATTGTGGTCGAGCACCGGCGAGGCGACGCTGGACAACCCGGGCGTCACCTCGCCCTCCTCGACGGCGTAGCCGCGTTGCCGGGTGTCGGCCAGCAGCGTGCGCAGCTGGCTGAGCGTGCGCGGCCCGGTGCCGTGGCGGTCGACGAATGCCTGGGCGTCCGGGTAGAGGGCGCGCACCTGGGCAGCCGGCAGCGCCGCCAGCACAGCCCGACCACTCGCGGTCAGATGGGCAGGCAGCCGTACGCCGACGTCGGTGACCAGTGGCGGCCGGCCGGGCGCGCGCTCCTCGACGACGTAGAGGACGTCGCGACCGTGCAGCACCGCCAGGTGGGCGCTCTGGCCGGTGCGATCGGCGAGATCGGCGAGCAACCGCCGGCTGATCCGCTGGAGCGGCTCCTGGCGGGTGTAGCCGCTGCCGACCTCGAACGCCGCGACCCCGAGGCCGTAGCGGTGCTCGTCGGGGAGGTGGACGACGAAGCCCTCCTCGATCATGGCTCGCAGCAGGTGGTACGCCGTGCTCCGCGCCAGCCCGCACGCCCGCATGATCCGATCGAGCGAGGTCGGCTCCGGCTGGCTGGCGAGAAACCGCAGCACCCGCAACGTCCGCGTCGCCGCCGGTACCTGTCCCATCTCGCACTCCCTCTCGCACCGCCGTTGGTTGAGGAAGGCGTGCTAGCGCCTGTCACGAAACCCGGTGAGGGCCGAGGCCGCTTGTTCGCTCACGGGGTCTCGTGACGGGACTTCGTCCCTCCTCGACCACCGAAGGCCCAGTCTCGCATTCGAGACGTGATCCCGGGCGCGACCCCTCCCGCGCGGCGTCCGGCGGGAGTTCGATGAAGGCATGTCGACAATGATGGATACGGCAGTAGCCGCGGTGATGGTGGACGTAGGTCCGCTGGCGATCGAGGACGTCGTCAGGGTGGCTCGGGGCGGTGCCCCTGTGGCGCTCACGGAAGCTGCGGAGGCCGCCATCGGGCGGGCCCGGGCGGTGGTGGAGGAGCTGGCGGCGGCGCCCACGCCGGCGTACGGGATCTCGACGGGGTTCGGCGCCCTCGCGACCCGCCACATCCCGGCCGAGATGCGCGAACAGCTGCAGAAGTCGCTGGTGCGCTCGCACGCCGCGGGCTCTGGCCCCGAGGTCGAGCGCGAGGTGGTGCGCGGCCTGATGCTGCTGAGACTGTCGACGCTTGCGACGGGGCACACCGGGATCCGGGTCGAGACCGCACGGCTGTTGGCCGGACTGTTGTCGGCCGGCATCACGCCGGTGGTGCGGGAGTACGGCTCGCTCGGCTGCTCCGGCGACCTGGCGCCGCTGGCTCACTGCGCGTTGGCGCTGATGGGCGAGGGTGACGTGCGCGACGCCGAGGGCACGCTGCTTCCGGCGGCCGACGCGCTCGCCGCGGCGGGGCTGGCGCCCGTCGAGCTGGCCGCCAAGGAGGGGCTGGCGCTGATCAACGGCACCGACGGCATGCTCGGCATGCTGGTACTGGCGATCACCGACCTGCGGATGTTGCTGCGCACCGCTGACATCGCAGCGGCGATGTCGGTGGAAGGCCAGCTCGCCACCGACCGCGTCTTCGCGCCCGAGCTGCAGGCGATCCGGCCCCAGGTCGGCCAGGCCCTCTCGGCGGCCAACCTGACGCTGCTGCTTCGCGACTCCGGCGTGGTGGCCTCGCACCGCGGCCCCGACTGCAACCGCGTCCAGGACGCGTACTCCCTGCGCTGTTCGCCGCAGGTGCACGGCGCCGCGCGCGACACCGTCGAGTACGCCGCCACCATCGCCGGCCGCGAGCTCGCCTCCGCCGTCGACAACCCGGTGGTCGTCTTCGACGAGGGTTTCGAGACAGGCGCTAGCGCGCCTTCCTCAACCACCGGGGGTGGGCGCGTCGAGTCCAACGGCAACTTCCACGGGGCTCCGGTCGCCTACGTGCTGGACTTCCTTGCGATCGTCGCCGCCGACGTCGCGTCGATCAGCGAGCGCCGCACCGACAGGTTCCTCGACAAGGCGCGCAGCCACGGCCTGCCGGCGTTCCTGGCCTCGGACCCAGGTGTCGACAGTGGCCACATGATCGCGCAGTACACCCAGGCCGCGATCGTCTCTGAGATGAAGCGGCTGGCCGTGCCGGCTTCCGTCGACTCCATCCCGAGCAGCGCCATGCAGGAGGACCACGTCTCCATGGGCTGGTCGGCGGCCCGCAAGCTGCGACGGTCGCTCGACGGACTGTCCCGGGTGGTGGCGATCGAGGTGCTCACCGCGGCCCGGGCGCTGGACTTCCGTCGCCCGCTCGAGCCCGCGGTCGGCACGGCCGCCGTCATCGACCTGCTGCGAGCGGCCGGAGTCGAAGGCCCCGGCCCCGACCGGCACCTGTCCCCCGAGATCGAGACCGCGGTCTCGCTCGTCCAGTCCGGCGCGGTGCTCGCCGCCGCCGAGAACGTGATCGGAGAGCTGGCATGAACGACAGCGACGCTGGTTTCGAGACGCTTGCTAGCGCAAGCTCCTCGACCAACGAAAGGGCCAACGAGAGGTTGCCCATCCACGCCGCCACGGGCACCGAGCTGACCGCGAAGTCGTGGCAGACCGAGGCACCGCTGCGGATGCTGATGAACAACCTCGACCCCGACGTCGCCGAGCGGCCCGAGGACCTCGTGGTCTACGGCGGCACCGGCAAGGCCGCGCGCAACTGGCCGGCGTACGACGCCCTCGTGCGGACCCTGCGCGACCTCGAGCCCGACGAGACGATGCTCGTGCAGTCGGGCAAGCCGGTCGGCGTGATGCGCACCCACGAGTGGGCGCCGCGGGTGCTGATCGCCAACTCCAACCTGGTCGGCGACTGGGCCAACTGGGAGGAGTTCCGCAAGCTCGACGACCTCGGGTTGATCATGTACGGCCAGATGACCGCTGGGTCGTGGATCTACATCGGCACACAAGGAATCCTGCAGGGCACGTTCGAGACGTTCGCTGCCGTCGCCGACAAACGGTTCGGGGGCACGCTGGCCGGCACCATCACCCTGACCGCTGGGCTCGGTGGCATGGGCGGCGCGCAGCCGCTCGCCGTGACGATGAACGACGGCGTCGCGATCTGCATCGACGTCGACCAGACGCGGATCACCCGCCGCATCGAGCACCGCTACCTCGACGAGCAGGCTGACTCCCTGGAGGACGCCGTCACGCGAGCCGTCGCGGCCCGCGACGAGCGCCGGCCGCTGTCGATCGGCGTGCTCGGCAACGCTGCGGAGATGTTCCCGAAGCTGCTGGAGATCAAGGCGCCCATCGACATCGTGACCGACCAGACCTCGGCCCACGACCCGCTGTCGTACCTCCCGGTGGGCGTGCCCTTCGACGACTGGCACGACGCGGCGGACCGCGACCCGGCCGGCTTCACCAAGGACGCGCAGGCGTCGATGGCCACGCACGTGCGAGCCATGGTGGAGTTCCAGGACGCCGGCGCCGAGGTCTTCGACTACGGCAACTCGATCCGCGACGAGGCGCGCAAGGGCGGCTACGACCGGGCGTTCGAGTTCCCCGGTTTCGTCCCGGCCTACATCCGGCCGCTGTTCTGCGAGGGCAAGGGGCCGTTCCGCTGGGCCGCGCTGTCCGGCGATCCGGCCGACATCGCCGCCACCGACAAGGCGATCCTCGAGCTGTTCCCCCTCGAAAAATCAGCGGAGTATGCGCGGCTGCACAAGTGGATCAAGATGGCCGGCGAGCGGGTGCAGTTCCAGGGCCTGCCGGCGCGGATCTGCTGGCTGGGCTACGGCGAACGCCACCTGGCCGGGCTGAAGTTCAACGAGATGGTGGCCTCCGGTGAGCTCAAGGCGCCGATCGTGATCGGTCGCGACCACCTCGACTGCGGCTCGGTGGCCTCGCCCTACCGCGAGACCGAGGCGATGCTCGACGGCTCCGACGCGATCGCCGACTGGGCGATCCTCAACGCCCTCGTCAACACCGCGTCCGGCGCCACCTGGGTGTCCTTCCACCACGGCGGCGGCGTGGGCATGGGCCGCTCGTTGCACGCGGGACAGGTGTGCGTGGCCGACGGCACCGACCTGGCCGCTCAGAAGATCGAGCGGGTGCTCACCAACGACCCCGGCATGGGGGTGATCCGGCACGTCGACGCGGGCTATGACCGCGCGAGCGAGGTGGCCGCCGAGCGCGGCGTACGGATTCCGAGCCAGGAGTCCTGAGGATCTGCGGCCGGCGTCAGACGGGCGGAACTGTGGGGGACCCGCCCGCCTGACGGTCTGGATCCGGGTCGTGTGCCTGAGAACGCGCTCCGGCGCGTGGGGCACACGAGCCCGCGCGGGCCGGTCAGACGCGGTCGTCGCGCCGGGTGGCGTCCTCGCCGTCGGCGTACTGGCTGTGGGTGGTGCTGTCCGTCTCGTCGGCCGTGGTCCCACTGGCGGAAGGGGTCTGCGGTGCGTAGTCGTCGGAACGAGTGTCGACGTCGGGGTCGATGCGGTCGGCCTCACGGACCCGATCCTCGACGCGGGCCTCTTCGACCTGAACGCCCTGGCTGGCCTCGGCGGCACGCTCCTGGGCGCGAGCGGCCTCGGCGCGGGCGATCTCCGCCTCGGCGGCGGCCTCGTCGGCGCGGCGCTGGGACTCGTCGAGGCCGGAGGTGGTGGTCACCGCCTCGTCGCGCAGCTCGGCGGCATGGGCCCGGCGCTCCCCGGCCTTGCGCTTGGCGCTTACCTGCATGGCGATCGCGATGATGGCGGCGAGCACGACGACGGCCACGATGAGCCAGATGACTTGGGTGGTGGTCAACGGATCCCTCCCTGGTTCCGGCCGCGGGAGGACCCGCGACGACAGACCTGCCTCTCCAGCCCACCATTTGCGCTGCGGTCGCAGACCACCCCAAGAGGTGGCTTGGCGGAGGTACGGCGGCCTGCCGCGCCTCAGTCGTCGATCGGCAGGTCGTCAGGCGGGGTGACCCGCCAGCGGCGCAGGTTCTGGAACAGCTCGGCCTGCTCCACGGCGTCGTCGAGCGCGTGATGGGTGTGCGGGCGGTCGGGCACCAGCTCTGCGGGCAGGTGGTCCTTGCCGAGCTCGTCGAGGACCCGGTGGGTGCCGACGTAGAGCATCGTCTTCATGTCCAGCGCCGAGCTGAAGCCGAAGGGTGAGCCCACCTCGGAGTAGGTCATGAAGTACCACTGCAGGAACATCCAGTCGTAGCCCATCGGCCAGCCGACGAAGACCGGTCGGCGACCGGCGGCGAGGTCGGTCACCCAGCGCGCGGCTTCGGTCATCGCCACGGCCGGATCGGCTCCCTCGCGGGTCAGGCGGTCCCGGTCGAGCCCCGTCGACGCGATGGCCTCGAGGGCACTGGGCTCCCACTCCTCTGAGATCGGCCGCAGCTCGCGGTAGAAGCGAGCCGACTCGGGCTGGATCGGGCGGAACGTGCCGGCCTGGTCCTGCTCGCCGGCGATGCACATGCCGAGCGAGAGGATCGAGTAGCGGCCCGGGATCGGGCCGTCGGCCTCGATGTCGGCGGAGATGTAGACGTCGGTGCGGACGGCCGGGGGAGCGGCGGACTCGTCCTCGTCGGGGACCTCGTCCTCTGACGTGGTCGTCACCAGATCGCTCACCGGACCTCTTTCATGACCAGGTCGTAGACCGACTGGAGGCCGGAGGACTCGGCGATCTTCTCCCGGAAGTAGGAGCTGACCTGCTGGTTGGACACCTCGGCGATCCTGTCGGCGGCGGCGATCAGCTCGTCGTCGTCGTCCATCTCCGGCAGGCGACGGACCAACGCCAGGATCTCCTCTCGGTCCTCGCCGGAGTAGCAGTCGGCGATGGTGCCCTCGAGGGCGGCGAGCTGCGCGACGATCGTGTCGCGCTCCAGACGGTCGGCCCGGATCGCCGCGCTGAGTGCGTGCATGGTGCCGCCCACCTGATAGAGCCGCGCGGGCGGATCGTCGAAGAGCTGGCGCAGGTAGCCGGCATCGGCGTCGCGACGCAGGAGGCGGCAGATGTTGTAGAGCCGTTTGGCGACCTTGCCGTAGTTCTCGTGGGCCGCGTCGGAGTACTTGGCGACCTCGCCGGCGATCTGCTGGAGGTACTTCTCGAGCCCGTCGGGGGAGACGTGCTGGACGAGCTTCTCCACGTCGACCTGGCTGTCGGGGTCGAGGTAGACCTCCTGGTAGAACGAGTCGAGGACGCCGTCGAGGGCCACGATGGTCCCGTCGGGCGCCTCCCAGGTCGCGTCGATGACCTTCGATACCGGGACCACCCGCCGCCTGTCGCGGTCGGCGTACACCCAGTCCAGCTTGACGAAACCGGGGTCGAGGGCGACCTCGTGCATCCGAAGGCGGTGGCTCTCGCCGGTCGCGTCGACGACCCGGACCACCCGCGCGTCCACCTCGGCCAGGCCCCAGCTGATGGGTGATCCCGCCCCTACCGGTTGCTCGTCACGGCTGTACGGCGCGGGGAACAGGCCGAGCTTCATCTCCACGAACTGCAGGTGCGGGTTGGTGAAGGTGAGCGCCACGCTCTCCACCATCGTGGAGGCCAGCGTCTGCACCGCGTCCTCGCGGGTCGGTGCCACGATGTGCACCCGTTCGAAGAAGTCGCAGTCGCCGGGGAACAGCTGGAACTTCGACTGTGCCGCGCTGCCGGCCAGTGCCATCGCCGCGCGGATCCCTTCTCGTGGCTGGGTGCGGATCATCGTCGCGATCTCCCGGACAGCCTCGACCCCGGACGCGTCGAAGTCGCCCACCACGTCGTCGAGGCCGAACACGCCGCCCTCCTGGACGAACCGTTCCTTCTCGTGCATCCGCCCATCCTTGCGGTTGGGTCCGGTTGCGGCGAGGATTTCGATTCGGACCGGGAGGGGCTGGACGGCCGATGGACATCTCGACGTTCTACGCGTTGTTCTCCGCGACGTGCTTCACCCTCCTCGGGCTGTGGTGGAACGTCGTGCAGAACAACCCGGAGTGGACCGCGGTCGTGGAGGAGCGTCGGGCCGTCGGCGGCGTCTACCTGACCTTCCTGCTGCCGGCGATGATGGGCCTCTTCGCCCAGGTCGGGGGGGCCGAGACGCCGGCGATCTGGCGGGTCGCCTTCGTCGGGGTGGCGATCGTCGGGTGCTACTCAACGCTGCGGCTGCTGCGGGTACTCCGTCAGGGCGGTGGCAGCCAGGCGCCGCGCGGCAAGTACGTCGCCACGCTGGTGATCTATCTGCTCATCGCCGTGATCGGCGCCAGGCCCGAGATCGCCGAGCCGCTCGACCTCAAGCCGATCCAGGCCGAGGCGATCCTCCTTATCCTGCTGGTGCTGGTCGGTCACGGGCTGGTGTGGGACTTCATGGTCCGCGCGCAGCACCGGGCCGGTGAGCACGTCCGCGGCTTCGACGAGTGACGCCTTCGCGGCGAGAGGTGCTCCGCCGGGTCGCGGAGCTGGTTCCCATGGCGGCGCGGCCCTTGCTGGTGGCGGTCGATGGAGCCGACGGCGTCGGCAAGACCTGGTTCGCCGACGAGCTCGCCGACACCCTGCGCGACGACGGGCGCTCGGTGGTGCGGGCGTCGATCGACGACTTCCACCATCCTCGGGAGCACCGTCACGCCCTGGGGCGGACGGGGACGACGGTGTGGACGCGGTCGTTCGACTATCGGGCGCTGCGCCGCGAGCTGCTGGACCCTTGGCTGGCCGGTCCCGGGTCGGCGTACCGGTGTCGCTGGCACGACCTGGTGACCGACAAGCTCGTCGACGCCCTCCCCGAGTCCGTGCCCGGGTCCGGCGTGCTCGTCGTCGACGGTGTCTTCGCCCAGCGAGCCGAGCTGCGGCCGTGCTGGGATCTCGTGATCTACCTCGACGCACCCGACGAGGTGCGGCTGTCGCGGCTCGCTGCCCGTGACGGCGCGTCGCCGGACCCCGACGACCCGGACCAGCGCCGCTATCTCGACGCCCAGCGTCTCTACCGCGAGGCCGCTGACCCGCTCGGCTCCGCCGACGTGATCGTCGACCACACCGACCTCGACGAGCCCGTGCTCGTCGCCGGCGACGTGCCGGAAGGCTGGACGGCCGACGGGGACGGGGTCGCGCGGACGCTGCGCACCGACCCGCGCACGGCGCGAGCCGTCAACCGACTGCTCGGCGAGGAGGGCTGACGGGGCCCGCCTCAGGCCGGCGCGAGGGCACGAGGCTTGAGCAGGAACGCCGCCAGGTACAGGCCCGCCACCACGAGCAGCAGGTTGCTGTAGCCGGTCAGCAGGGCGGCGTACTCCAGACAGCCGCCGACGATCGCGCCGAGGATGTTGACCGCGAAGGCCGCTTGCGAGTCGGCGGACTCTGCGAAGCGTTTGGCGAAGGCGATGTTGGCGAGATAGATCGGCAGGAAGGCCAACACGACAGCGATGACCAGCCGGGGCACGAACGGCAGTGGTAGCAGCCAGTCGGGTTGCACGGCGTAGGCCAGCGCGAGCGACGCCGCGATGCCCGCGAACACGACCGGCAACGGTGGCGTACGCACCCGTCTCGTGGTCTCCACGGCCGCCAGCACGACCACCAGCACGCCTCCGAACACCAGGGCGTTGACGAGCCAGGTGGTGCCGAAGAGCAGCGCGAAGGTCGCGACGTACTTGGTCTCGAGGAGCAGGAAGGCCGCACCCATGAAGAACAGATCGGCGTACGGCCGCATGGTGCGGAACGGGCCGCCGAGCAGCCGCATCGTGAGGAGGGAGACCAGCAGGATGCAGCCGATCGCCCAGAGGTACATGCTCGGGAAGCTGTCGCCCTTGAAGTACAGGAAGGGGCTGTCGTCGGTGGCCGGCGCGATCACCTCGCCCGAGGGGCGGTACGCCGTCGCGCACTGCTGGAAGTCGGCGTCTCGGGCCACCGTCACGACGGCCTGCGCGCCGGCAAAGGTGTCGACGCACGGCGTGTGTTCGAAGACGCTGGCCGCGGTGCCGGCCAACCGGTCGATCAGCCAGTCCTCGCGGTAGTAGTTGTACATCGCGAAGGCGCCGCCGGGCTTGAGGTGGTCGCGAGCCTCGGTCAACGCCGTGTCGGTGAACAGGAACGACTCGAGCCGGATCTGCGAGGCGCCGCTGACCAGGGTCAACGAGTCGGGCAGCGCGAAGAGGATCAGGTCGTACTTCGTGTCCGTCGAGGTGAGGAAGGCGCGGCCGTCGTTGACGTGACGGTCCACCCGCGGGTCCTGGTAGGCCGCGATCAGGGTTGCGCTCGACGCCGATCTGCATGATCCGCGGGTCGATGTCGACGGCGTCGATGTGCTTGGCGCCCTTGGCCAGTGCGATCGCGACGTCCGAGCCCGAGCCTGCGCCGACGATGAGCACGTTGTCGAGCGGGTTGTCCTTGATGCGCAGGTAGGGCGTGGCGTACTGCTGCTCGCCCAGCTCGAGCTTCCACTCCGCCGGCGCCATGCAGCTGGTGTGGCACCCCGTTGACCGAGATGTCGACGAAGGACGCGTTGCCCTGGACGTCCTCGGTGTGGATCTTGTAGTACGGCGACCAGCTCGTGCCCGGGCGTCGTCGTCTCGATGAGGAGCACCACGACCACGGCCGCGCCCGAGAGCAGCGCGACCAGGCGGCGCAGGTTGGGAACGAGCAGCACGAAAGCGACGGCGACGATCGCGCCCCACACCACAGGCGGCGCCCACAGGAACGACAGCACCGTGAAGAGGCCGATGCCGACGAGCGAGCCGATCAGGTCCCAGCGGTAGGCCGTGAGTGGGGTGAGCTCGGCGAAGCAGCGGCCGACGATCTCGGCGGGGCCGGCGAGCACCAGCGCGACCACCACGAAGACCAGCGGCAGCATCAGCCACGCCGGCGGGCCGGTCGCCTGGAGCGAGGTGAAGTAGATGACGTCGGAGCCGGTGCGGTCGAGGGTCACCGGGAACAGAGCGGACCCCGACGAGAGGAGCGCGAGCAGGATCGGGGCGACCGGGCACCAGCGTCCACGAGCGTCGGCTGACCAGGAAACCGATGCCGATGCCGAGGAACGAGCCGAGCAGCACGAAGTTGGAGAAGTACGACAGGTGCACGATGTTGGAGCCCAGCCACCGGATCAGCGCCAGCTCGAGGAAGAGCATCAGCGCGCTGCCGAGCACCAGACGGCGTACGACCGCGGGGTCGGCGTGCCGCCCGGTGTCGCGATCCACCGCCTGCTGGGACATGGGCCTCCTCGGTCCTTGGCTCCGTGTTCGTCTCGGGCGGGGCCATCGTGCCAAAAGGGTGGATAGCGAGTTGCGGAAGCAGGTGCGATGGGATACAATCGAACATACGTTCGAGTCAATAGTGGTGCTGAGGACTCGGACGCACCGCCCTCCGGCGGTGGCCTCCACGGCGAACCCGCATCGACATGGCAGATCGAGTGTCGAGCGCGCCGGAAGGAGGCCGAGGATGCGGACCCGGGACCGGGACGACGACCAGGACGGCCACGACGACGGCTGGCGGGCGCCGGGGTGCGCGGCCGGACCCGATCCGGCGGTGGCCGCGGCGCTGGCGCAGCTCCACTCCGTCCTGGACTGCGTTGACGGCGCTGTCGTTGACGGGGTTGGCCGACGACGACGTCACCGGGTTGTTGGATGCCGGCACCGCGGCGTCGGCGCGGACCACGGCGGTGCTGGGGCGGGTGGCGGCCGAGGCCGACCGGCGCCGGCTCGGCGACGCCACCGGCGCCCGCAACACCATCGCGTGGTGGGCGCGCCGGTCCCGGCTGACCCGCGGCGAAGCCGGCCGGCTGCTGCACCTGGGCCGGGCCCTGGACCGCGACCAGCACGCCCCCGTCTCGGCGGCCTTGGCCGCCGGTGGGGTGCTGGCCGACCAGGCCGGCGTGATCGTCGAGGCCGTCGACGCCCTGCCCACCGACCTGCCCGACCCGGCTCTGCGTGGCCGCGCCGAGGAGGTGCTGCTGGCCGAGGCCGGCCGGCACGACGCCAAGGCGCTGCGGATCCTGGGCCGCCGGATCCTCCACACCCTGGCCCCCGAGATCGGCGAGGCCCACGAACAACGCCTCCTCCACGCCGAGGAACACGCCGCCGCCGCGGCCGCCCGGCTCACCCTGGTCGACGACGGCCACGGCAAGACCCACGGCCGGTTCACCCTGCCCACCCTGCACGGCGACCTGCTCCGCACCCACCTGATGGCCCTGGCCAACCCCCGCCGCCACCCCCACCCCGACGACGCGTCAGGCGAACCCAGGCAGCCAGTGATCACTCCGCAACGGCTCGGCGAGGCGTTCATGGAGTACCTCGAGCGCTACCCCGCCGACCAGCTGCCCCGGCACGGCGCCAGCAGCGCCACCCTCGCCGTCACCATCAGCTACGACGCCCTGCGCAGCGGCCTCGGCGCCGCCACCCTGACCACCGGCCACCGGATCACCGCCGCCGAAGCCCGCCGCCTCGCCTGCCGCGCCGGCCTGCTCCCCGCCGTCCTCGGCACCGACTCCGAAGTCCTCGACCTCGGCCACACCAGCCGCCTGTTCACCCGCGCCGCCCGCCGCGCCCTCGACCTCCGCGACGGTGGCTGCACCACCCTCGGCTGCGGACTCCCACCCGCCCTCTGCCACGCCCACCACGACCAACCCTGGTCCCAAGGCGGCCCCACCAACCCAGCCAACGGCCGCCTCCTCTGCCCCCGCCACCACCGCCTCGCCCACGACCCCCGCTACCAGATCACCCACCACCCCGGCCGCAAGATCGACTTCCACCGCCGGACCTGAACCGCGGGTCTCCCGGGCGCCTCCCACACCAGCAAACCGTCCCTCGCCATCACGCGTTCGACCAAGCATCCGGAGTATGCGACCCCCCGGATCTAGCCGATGAGCGCCGCTCGCAGCGGCAGGATCATTGGGTCTGAGCCGACGTTTGGCCCTAGCGTTGAAAGCATGGCTGTCCAGGGTGAGCCACGCTGGCCGATGGCCGCCGCTGTGCTCGTCTCAGTCGCGATGCAGCTCTCGCTTCCGGATCGTCATGTGCTGTCTCCGAGCGTGCTCTTTCCAACGGTCGAGGTGCTGCTGCTCGTCGTGCTCGTGATCGGCGATCCGGGCCGCATTGACCGACGCTCCCCAGTCCTGAAACGGGTCACCGTGGGGCTGGTCATCGTCATGACCCTGGACAACCTCGCCGGGGTCGCGGAGCTGGTTCGGGACATTCTGGACGGGTCGGACCGCGACAACGGCCCGGTGCTGCTGGCCACGGGTGGTGCTCTGTGGGTGACGAACGTGATCGCGTTCAGCCTATGGTTCTGGTTGCTTGATCGTGGCGGCCCGGCGGCTCGCGCACTGGGTGCGCCGGCGGCTCCCGCTTTCGCGTTCCCGGAGGACGCCAACCCTGATCTGGCTCCTGCGAACTGGTGGCCGCAGTACCCGGACTACCTCTATCTCGCCTTCACCAACTCAACTGCCCTCAGCCCCACGGACACGATGCCCATCAGGCGCTGGGCAAAGATGGTGATGCTCGTTCAATCGTCCATCTCGCTGGTGATTGCCATCATGATCGTGGCGCGAGCCGTCAACATCCTTACCTAACCGAGAATGTCGTGCTGGACCGAACACGTAGACCGAGCCTCGCCAGACCCGATCCTGGGTCATGCGACACGCCCAAACGCGCTCGCTAGCCCCGGACTTCGCTGCATTGCCCAACGCACTTGCATGCCGCTGTGCGTGCGCGGATCTGTAGCCGATGCGAGTGCGTCCCTCAGGTCGCGAGCAGCTCGACGAGGCCAGTCGCGAGACCGACCAGAGCGCAGGCTCCGAGGGTGCGGAGCACGGACCATTTGACGCGGAACAGCAGCAGCGCAGCGAAGAGGCCAACCGCGAGAGAGAGCGGTTTGAGGCTGTCCATGTGCGGAACCTGGAGGTCCACCGGCCCCCACGTGAAGGTACTCACGTCGCGGAACAGCGTGTGGAAGGCGAAGTAGATCGCCAGGTTCGCGATCACGCCGACCACCGCCGCCATGATCCCCGTCAGCGCCGCCGAGAGCGCTTGGTTGCCGCGGAGCCGTTCTACGTAGGGGGCACCCACGAAGACGAACACGAAGCACGGCACGAACGTCACCCAGGTGGTCAGGAGCGATGCCACGACGGCGGCGACCCATGGGTTGAGGGAGCCTGGGGCGTTGTATGCGCCGACGAAGGCCACGAACTGGACGACCATGATCAGCGGGCCGGGCGTTGTCTCGGCGAGGGCGAGCCCTGTGATCATCTCGCTGGGTGTGAGCCAGCCGTAGACCTGCACTGCTTGCTGTGCGACGTAGGCCAGAACCGCGTAGGCACCTCCGAACGTGATCAGCGCAGCGCCGGTGAAGAACAGCGCTTGGTCGGCGAAGATGCTGTCCGGTCCGGTCACGGCGACCACAGCACCTACCGGAACAGCCCATGCGATCACACCGATGCCGACGACCTTCAAGGAATGGGTTCGGCTTGGGCGCTCGGTGTGCAGCGCATCGTCCGAGATCAGTGGCATGGGCCCATCGGGCCCGGCAACCGGTTGCTTCGATTCACGCAGGGTGTGGGGCACCCACCGACCCAAGGCCCACCCGACCGCTGCCGCGACGCCAACGACGAGCGGGAACGGAGTCTTGAAGATCGACAAGGCAAGGAATGCGGCCACAGCCAGCGCCACGAGCGCTGGATGTCCTAGGGCTCGGCCCCCGACGCGGACCACGGCCTGGGCGACGATCACCAAGACCGCTGGTGCGACCGCGGCGAGCACGGCGGTGACGATCGTGGTGTCACCGGCGGCCACGTAGAGGGCTGATAACAACAGCAGGGCCAGCACCCCCGGCAGCACGAACAGGACTCCAGCGATCAATCCCCCGACCACCCCGTTCAGCAGCCAGCCGATGTAGATCGCCAACTGCTGGGCCTCCGGCCCCGGCAGCAGGGTGCAGAACGACAGAGCATGTAGAAATCTCTTCTGCCCGATCCAGCGCTTGTCATCGACCAGCGCGTGCTGCATCACCGCGATCTGTCCAGCCGGGCCTCCGAAGGTCTGCAAGGAGATCGCGAACCAGGCACGCGTTGCCTCACCGAGTGGAATCAGGCCGGCGCCTCGCGCGGGCTCGTCAACCGGGGAGGTCACTGGGACTTCCTTCCACACCGACCACGCAGCGCGCAACCGCGTCCACCCCGTGGGCGAACTGGCCACTCAGCATCGTCCGCACGTGCTGCCATGGCATCGGGGAGGACCCTTGTTGCATGGTCGAGGTTGATCCCGAGCGATTCGAGTTGATGGTGAGCGAGGCTCTCGACGGGATACCCGTAGAGCTGGGCGAACTCATGAGCAACGTGGCCGTCACTGTGCAACACGACAGTGGCCCGGCGGGCCTATTGGGGCTCTACCAAGGTGTGCCATTGACTCGTCGGTCGACGTTCTACGCCGGCGCCCTGCCTGACCGGATCACGATCTATCGGCGTGCCATCTGCGCGGTCTGCAACAGCGAGGCCGAGGTCGTCGAGCAGGTTCGGCGGACGGTCATTCACGAGGTGGGTCATCACTTCGGAATCGGCGACGCGCGGCTGCGCGAGCTCGGATGGTGAGTCGGCAGACACCATCCGCACACGCCGCGATCCGCGCGACCATGCAAATGAGCGACCAGGGCCGTTGCCCCCCGACGATCGACACGAGACGATCGACCCGGAGGTGTGGTCATGAAGGTGCGACCAGGGGCAGTGATCCGAGGCGTCGGTGTTGCTGGTGCTTACTTCGCATCTGGCACGTCCACGCGCTCGGGCATCCTGCTTGCGGCATACACAGGCGGCTGGTTCCTGAACAAGCCCGGACTGCAGATCTTCATGGTCATCCCCGACACGGACGAGCCGTGGAAACGCGCCTCAGTGCCCTTCGCGACGTCCGTCTCGACGTGGTCGACGGTGATGCTGGCGGCTGTGACAGCCCTGCGCCGCACGAGACTGCCGGGACCGATCGGTGCGGTCCTGCTCGGAGGCAGTGTCATAGCGATCGACTCCCTGCTCGCCGATCTCGGCGAGAAGCGCGACGCGGCCAAGGCCGCGGATGCCGAGGAAGTGGCCGAGCCCGCCGACTAGGCGAACGAGCCGGACGAGACGGCGACGATGTCCTGCGGACGGACCAGCCACACGCGTGCAAGTCCGGCAAGCGGCATCTCGACGGCGGCCCCGGCAACGACCGTGTGATCGGCGGCGAGCTGGCCGACGTACTCGTCGGTGGACCGGGCCGAGACGCCGCCAACGGGCGCGGCGGCATCGACAGCTGCCGCGCTGAGGTCACCCGCAATTGCGAACACTGACGGTGGGCCACGCCAGCCCCAGCCCCGTGGCCGCCGCGTCAGTGGAGGAGGAGGAACACGCCGACGGTTCCTGTGTAGAGGTGAGCCAGGAAGGGCGGGTTGAACGGCCCGGCGAACCGGGTCGCCACCAGACCGGCGGCGAAGGCGAGTCCCCACCCGACGCCGGTCCAGCCGAGCCACGTCGGCGATGCGTCCGAAGTGAGAACGGCGATCCCGAGCACGGCGGACGCGATGTACGCCGTGAGCATGTGAATGCAGTACAGCGCTCCGGCCCACGAGTTGTAGGCGGCGTAGCCGTCAGGCACGTCCCCGACGGTGACCGCTTGCTCGGCCGCCCAAGGCACCACCGTGAGGCGGAAGGCCAGCGACGCTATCCAGCCGACTCCACCGGACACGTACACCGCTGCCGCCATGGCCGCGAGCACCGTGGCGGTGGGCTCTTCCAGGATCACCGCAAGCCCCGCCAACCCCGCGAAGGTGATGAGCACGCCGGCCACGATCCAGACGTTGATCCAGACCCAGCGGCGGTGGTCGCGGTGGATGACGGGCAGCGACTCCTGCAGCGGGCGCTGGTAGTCCAACCGCCACGCGGCAGCACCGACCAGAAAGATCCCGAGTCCGGCGACCAGGACGCCGCCGACCAACACAGAGCCCTCCACCCGGGCATCGTGCCAGGAACCGGCGATTGAGCACGAGCCTCGCGGAATCCCGCTCTCATGGACCGATGCGCCCGGTCAGGCGCGGAACAAGAGCGAGGCGTCAGGAGACCGACGGCGGCCAGCGATGCGCGCGCCACTCGTCCCATGTCGCGAACCCAGACGGTGGGTCATCAATGGGCTCGCTGCCGTCGAGTTCACCAGGCGTGGGGATGTCGATGGTGCCAGCCCACGCGACGAGTTCCTCGTCGGACATCTGCCAGGTCGTGTGTGACTGCTCAGCCAGGCGTTGATCGAGTCGACTCCGCTGCTCGGCGGCGGCGAGTTCGAAGTAGCGCATCTCGACCATCGCGCCGAGGTCTGCTGCTGCCTGCCGAAGAGCCGAGCGCTCGTCTCGACCCCAGAGGCCGTAGTCGATCACGACGTTGTTGCCGAGCTCGAGGGCGCGCAGCCCGATCTGGATCAGCCGACCTTCGATCACGTCCTGGGCCGACGGCGGATTCTCGTGCCCGTAGAGAGCCTTGACCCATTCATCCTTCGTGAGACGAAGTGCTTTCTGCTCGACCTCTATGCGCCGCGCCGCAGTGGTCTTCCCGGTGGCTGGGAGTCCCACAGTCAGGAACAGTGTTGGTGGCGTCATCATCACCTCCTATCCGAACGACCGTTCCTCATCCTCCCGGACAGCGCACTCCTAGACCGCGATCCGCTCGGTCGTGGACCTTCCGCGACAATGACCGACGTGGAGGAGGTCGAGGTCGTCGTGGCTCATCACGAGCGCGCCACCCTCCGCGTCGGCGAGGTGTTCCTGAAGATCGACGCCGACCAGGCGCGCACCGACGTCGAGGTCGAGGCGATGAGGATGGCGCCGATCTCGACCCCGGAGGTCCTGTGGCGGAAGCCGCCCGTGCTCGCGCTCGCCGCTCTTCCGGGGACGGCACTCGGCCGTCTTGGCGAGCCGTCGACCGCGACGCCGGCGGCGTGGGCCGCCGCGGGTGCCGCCGTACGAGCGCTGCACGACGCGCCCCTGCCGCCCTGGCCCGGGCGGAGCCTCGAGGAGAAAGCAGCGAGCCTCGACAGCGAATGCACGTGGCTCCTGACGAACGACGTCCTTCCTGCTGATCTGGTCACGCGCAACCGCCAGGTCGCCGAGGGTGCGCTCCGACCGTGGACACCGGTGTTCATGCACGGCGACCTGCAGGTCGCCCACGTGTTCGTTGACCGTGACGAGATCACCGGCGTGGTCGACTGGTCCGAGGCGGGTCGAGGCGATGCCATGTACGACCTCGCCAGCCTGACGCTCGGGCACCCGGAGCACCTCGGCGACGTCGTCGCCGGCTACGGCGCCGACGTCGACCACGACGTGATCCGTGCCTGGTGGTCGCTGCGAAGCCTGACGGCGATCCGCTGGCTGGTCGAGCACGGCTTCGACCCGTCCTCGCCGGGGTGCGAGATCGACGTGCTGAGGTCCCAGCTGTGAGGGTGCACCGCACGCCCGACGGCAACCACCGGTGTTTCCTTTTCTCGGGATTTCCCTGTCGGATTCGCCTGTCGCCGTTCGTGGGGTAGGTGACCGCGGACCACTGGGTCCGCCTCAAGAGAAGGAGTGGCCATGCCCGAATACCTCATCTACTTCAACCAACAGTGGGTGGGCGACCACTCCGAGGAGTGGTTCCGGCCGCGCGGACCGGCTGCCAGGGCGGTGGTGGAGGAGATGAAGGCTGCCGGCGTGTATGTCTTCGCCGGGGGTCTCGAGGAGGAGGACGGCCCGGTCTACCACGCCGACCCCACCAGCGGCACCGTGGTGATCACCGACGGGCCATACGTCGAGACCAAGGAGTTTCTGGGCGGGTTCGCCTTGGTGAGCGTCGCCGATGACGAGGCCGCGAAGGTGTGGGCGGGCAAGGTTGCGGAGGCATGCGGCTGGGCCCATGAGGTGCGCCGATTCAAGCCGCAGCGGCCGGCGGAGAGGTCAAGCGAGCAGTGACAACAGGTGGCTCGCTTGCGCCTCGGTGGTGCCTGGCGGGTTGCGGCGGAAGCCTGCATTGCCGGGCAGCAACAAGACCAGCCAGAAGGCTCCCCACAGCGGGCGGTAGGCGTCCATTCGCAGCCGCTCTTCGCCTGAGAGCCCGACCGCCTCCACCAGCGCGCCTGGATCGAAGACGCCCGTGAGTCGTCCGGCCAGGTGCTCGACGTGGTCGGCGAGGTCGTACGCCGGGTCGGTGAGCCCGCCGTCCTCGAAGTCGACGAGGCGACAGGTCGTGCCGTCCCAGAGGACGTTCGCGGGATTGAGGTCGGCGATTCCGAGCGCCACCAGCCTGGGCTCGGGCAGGAGGGCCGGCGTCGCCAGCCACGCTGCGGCGGCGCGCACCGCCTCACCGACCAGCGCGGGGTCGCGGCATTCGCCGGCGTCGTAGGGGTCGTTGAGCCATTGGGCCACGTCATGCGCACCGGTCGTCGGCCCAGAGCTGACGCTCGCCGATGCCCGCGGCATGGATCGCCGCCAGCGGCACGGCGTACAGCCGCTGGAGAGCCTGCCCGAGCGACGCGGTTTGCGCGGACGTGAGCGGCGCGTCGCCTAGCGGCTTCCCAGGAAGCCGCTCCATCACGATCACCGGGCTCCCGTCGGACGTGTCTCGGCGGATGGGCCTCGGCGCGACCCCAGGGGCATGCTCGGCAAGGAGCGTCAGGCAGGCCCACTCCCGATCTGCCTCACCCCGATCCCAGCTCACGTACCTCTTGTGGACCTCGGTCGCGGTGAAGCTCAGATCGTGCGTCTGGGTCTGCACGGTCATCGGTGGCTCACTCGTTGATTGCCTCGATGCCGAGCCGCTTCGCTTCCTCGAGGTGGTCCCGCATCTCCTGGAGCAGCTCAGGGGAGTGCCCCGCCCAGTCAACGACCTCGCCGACCACGCGCAGCGGCTCGCGGGTGCGGTAGGACCTCGTCGGGTTGCCCGGGAACCTCTTGTCCGTGAGGTTGGGGTCATCCTCGAAGGGGCCGGTGGGCTCCACCTGGTAGATCCGGCCGGGTCCGTCGCCCAACGCCAGCTCGGCTCCCCAGGTGGCCGCATCGAGCGTGGCGGTCAGGTAGATGAAGTTCGCCTTCTTGCGCTCGCCGAAGTTGGAGCTGAAGCCGGGATCCAGCAGGTCCCCGGTGTTCAGGTCGGCCTTGGTGCCGTGGAAGAAGGGTCCGGGATCCTGGGACCCGAACCGGATCGGTTCGCTCTCCATACACACCCACCCCATCGAACGTAGGGCTCTGAACACTAGCTCCGGAGTCAGTGCGTCTCTGCGCGGGGCAGGAGTGAGATCTTCTGCCAGATCTTGTTCGAGAGCTCGGTGGTCAGCGTCTCCAGGGTGGAGACGGTGTTGAGGACGAGCGCGTCGTTGCTGTTCTCGGCGCACAGCGCGGCGGTCTTGGCGGTGAGGCTGAGCATCTCGCTGCAGTAGTCGAGATAGTGGTGCAGCTGGTCGGCGTCCAACCCGTGGCTGACGCTCTGCTCGGTGCGGGTGTAGGTCGGGCTGACCTGCTCGGGGTCCTTGGACAGCTGGTGCATGTCGATGACGTGCGCCAGCGACCGCAGCCGGTGCAGCAGCCCGAGCAGGGTCTTTCGCTCGAAGCGCTCGGGGAAGGCCCACAGGAACAGCACGGCGATCGCTGCGAACACCACGTCGCTGATCGTGCTCTCGATGAGGGGGAGCCAGTCGAAGCCGTGGTCGAGGCCCTCGGTCACGGCCTCCTTCAGCGTGATCACCAGGGCGACCACGGTGGCGGCGACGATCGCGACGCTGAAAGACCGGGCCAGGATGTTCGTCCGGTGCAGCCGCAGGTGGGAGGCTCCGGTCTGCTCCTGGACGATGGTGACGAGGGATCCCAGGTCTCGCGCCGCCTTGGTCAGCCCGCGTTCGCCGAAGCGCGCGGCGATCCGTCTCTCGAGCTGCTCGACGGTGGCGCCGACGTGATCGGCGACGAGCTGGACCTCGTCACCGGCCGGGCTGGTGGAGGACACGTGGCGACTCTAGGGCCGGTCTTGCCGACGATCGGTCCTCCACGCAGCACGAAATCCGTTCGAGTCGTCGCGTCGAATGAGCCCTATCGGGCGGATGCATCGGCCTACGCTGGTGGGGTACCTGCGTGATCCAGAGAAGGACAGCTGTTCAATCGCGGGCTCGGCGCCCTCATCGACCTGACCCGAAGGAGCCTCTCGTGGGATTCATCGACTCGATCAAGGACGCTATCCGCGGCGACGTCGAACGCAAGAGCGACGGGCTGGCGCCCGACGCCGCGGAGCCGGTCGCGGAAGTGCCGGTCGCCCCGGAGGCACCTGTCGGTGGAGGGGCGCACGCCGATCGCGCGGCGGCCGTCGACGACCAGGAGGGGCTGGGCTCGCGCTCCGGCTCCACCGGCGGCAAGCACGCCGCCCCGCGAGACGAGGACGCCGCTTCCGCCTAAGCGAGCGCCTGGATCGCTGCGTCGATCGCGAGCGTGCGGCGGGCGGTCTCGACGTGCAGGTGCTCGATCATCCTGCCGTTGTAGGTGACCACGCCGGAGCCCGCACCCTGCTCCCATGCACTCAGGATGCCGCGGGCGTCCTCGACGGCCTGCTCGCTCGGGGCGAAGACGCGGTTGGCGCCATCGACCTGGCCGGGATGGATGAGGGTCTTCCCGTCGAAGCCCATCTCGCGGCCCTGGCGGCACTCGGCCAGGAAGCCGTCCTCGTCGCGCACGTCGTTGTAGACGCCGTCGAGGATCGCGGTGCCGGTGGCGCGAGCGGCGAGCAACGCGAGGGAGAGCCCGGTCAGCAGCGGCGCACGACCCGGGACGTGCTCGGCGTACAGCTCCTTGGCGAGGTCGTTGGTGCCCATCACCAGCACGGTCAGCCGGTCGGCCGCGCCGGCGATCTCCTCGGCGTGCAGCATCGCGGCGGGCGTCTCGACCATCGCCCAGAGCTTGGTGTGCTCGGGAGCGTCATGTCCGGCCATCGCCTCGACGAGCTCGAGGACGGCGTCGGCCGACCCGACCTTCGGTACGACGATCGCGTCGGGGCCGGCGGCGCACGCGGCGGCCAGGTCGTCGGCGTGCCACTCGGTGTCGGCGCCGTTGACCCGGATCGTGACCTCACGCTTGCCGTAGTCGCCGGAGACCGCGGCGGTGCAGGCTGCCTCGCGGGCGGCCGGCTTGGCGTCCGGGGCGACGGCGTCCTCGAGGTCGAGGATCAACGCGTCGCATGCGATCGTCTTGGCCTTCTCCAACGCCCGCGCGTTGGCCGCGGGAAGGTAGAGCACCGAACGGCGGGGCCGGAAGCTGGGCTCGGTCACGAGGTCTCGACCTCGATCGCGTCGTAGCGCTCCTTGAGCTCGGGGTCGATCGTGGCCAGCTGCTCGGCCAGCTCGACGAGCACCAGGCACTGCTTGAGCGACGCGTCGTCCTCCATCTTGCCGTCGAGCATCACGGCACCGGTGCCGTCGCCTCCGCCATCTCGGAGCGCCGCGACGACCCGTCGCGCGTGCCGGATGTCGTCGACCGACGGGGAGAAGACCCTGTTGGCGATGGCGATCTGGCTCGGGTGCAGGCTCCACGCGCCGACGCAGCCGAGCAGGAAGGCGTTGCGGAACTGGTCCTCGCAAGCCACGGGATCGCCGATGTCACCGAACGGTCCGTAATAGGGATAGATGCCGTGCATCGCGCAGGCGTCGACCATCCGGGCGATCGTGTAGTGCCACAGGTCCTGCTGGTACGTCGCGCGCTCGCCGCTCGCGTCGCCGGCTGAGGTGGTCGTCGGGTCCTGGCGGACGAGATATCCCGGATGTCCGCCGCCGACGCGGGTCGTCTTCATCCGCCGGTCGGCGGCCAGGTCGGCCGGGCCGAGCGAGAGCCCCTGCATGCGGGGCGATGCGCCGCAGATCTCCTCGACGTTGGCAACGCCGCGCGCCGTCTCCAAGATGGCGTGCACCAGGATCGGTCGATCCAGGCCGGCCTTGGCCTCGAGCTGGGCGAGCAACCGGTCGACGTACGCGATGTCGTCGGCGCCTTGCACCTTGGGCACCATCACGACGTCGAGCCGGTCGCCGATCGCGGGCACCAGCGTGGTCAGGTCGTCGAGCACCCACGGGCTGTCCAGGGCGTTGATCCGCGTCCAGAGCTGAGTGGTCCCGCTCGGACCCCCGAGATCGGCGGTCTCCTGGGCGATCCGCACCAGGCCCTCGCGGGCGGCCACCTTGTTGTCGGCCTTGACGGCGTCCTCGAGGTTGCCGAGCAGCACGTCGACGGTGCCGACCATGGCGGGGATCTTGGCGGCCATCTTGTCGTTCGACGGGTCGAAGAAGTGGATCGCGCGGCTCGGACGGGCGGGGATCTCGCGGAGCGGCTCGGGGGCGCCGACCGCGAGCGGTCGGAAGAAGTCCTTGGCGCTGCGGGTGCTGGGCATCTGCGGAACGTACCGCCCGAGTCGTCCGGGCCGGTATGAGCAACTTCTCACCGCCCGGTTCGCGCCGGTTTTACTCCGGATCGGCGCCGTTGGGGCGGGTTTGTCCATTCACGTCCGCGACCGGCGGAGGCGGGATCACCATGGCTGCGCTACTCGTCCGCCCCGGACCCTGAGGAGAGCCGTGCACGCCGTCCGACCGAGCCACGACGCGATCGCCCTTGCGGTGCGCTGGTGTGTGCTCGTGCTGGCCTCGGTGCTCGCCTTGACCTTGGTCCTCGTCGTGGTCGCGACTGCTCCGTCGCGGGCGGACCCAGGGGCCACGCCCGACCCGGCCGGTCCAGACCAGCAGCTGCTGCAGGCTCAGCTCGACGCGGCCATCCGCACCGGCACGGCCACCGGGACCTTCATCGGCCCGGCCGGCAACGAGCGGTGGGTCGGCGTGTTCGGCACGCACGCGGCCAGCGCCGGATACGGGTACCCCTACCCTGCCGCGCCCGACTGCCTCGAGGCGTCCCTCGGCGCCGACTGCGTCGGCGACTCGCGCGGCTTCGTCCAGGGCCAGTGCACCTCGTGGGTGGCCTTCAGACTGGCCGCGCGCAACGGTCTCTCGTTCTCCAACTGGTACGCCGACCGGCACTGGGGCAACGCCTCCGAGTGGTCGAAGGTGGCCAAGGGCATCGGTCACAAGCCCGACAAGACCCCCGCCGTCGGTGCCATCGGCTGGTACAAGCGCGGCCACGTCTCCTACGTCGAGGACGTCTACAGCGGCGGCACCATCCTCGTCTCGGAGATGAACACCGACGGCCACAACGGCTTCCACTTCTCGACCGTGAGCCCGGGCGACCACGGCTATCCGGACAAGTTCATCCACCTCGACGACGTCATCCCGGTCGACACGGCAGCACCCTCGGTGCCTGCCGGCCTTCGGGTGGTCGCGCACCGTGGCCGCACGGGCGTCGCGTGGCGCCCGTCCACCGACGCGTTCGGCGTCGCGGGCTATCGGGTGCTGCGCAACGGCGTGCCGCTCGCGACCACCAGGCGGACGTCGTACTGGGACACCACCGCCCTGACCGGGCAGGCAACGGTCTACGCGGTGGTCGCCTACGACTCCGCCGGCCACTCCTCCCGGCCCGCCCGGGTCCGGGTGAAGCCCGGCACCGAGGCGGTCGACCGCGCCTGGGTCGAGACAGCGAGCGGTCCCGCACTCTGTGGGCGGACCGGGACCGCGAAGCGGCAGCGGCTCGGTTGCCGGCTGCTGGCCAACGGGGCCTGGCACTACGTGGGGTTGAGCCGCACCACGGCCTGGGGCGACCCGAGCAGCCGGGTATTCCTCCCGAGCCGCGATGGGGGCGTGTCCTACTGCCGCGCCGTCGGTCGCACCGCCCGAACCCTCGCCTGCACCACCCTCGACACCGCCGACCGCCGCTGGGGTTCGACCTGGGTCTCCCAGCGCACGCCCCGGCTCGCGGCCGCCGACGCGACGTGGGTGGCGACCTCTGCCGGGCCCGCGCGTTGCGGGCTCTCCCGATCCGGACCCCGACAGCGGGCGACCTGCTCTACCTTCGCGGGCAGGGACTGGCACAGCGCAAGCACGACCGGGCCCACCCCGGTGGGTCTCGAGGATGGCCGGGCCTTCCTGGCCGACCGGGACGGCGCGGTCAACTTCTGTCGCTGGCTCCCGGCGGGCCGCGGCGTCCGGTCGGCGTGCACCACCTTCGACCCGATCAGCCTGGCCTGGGGCCGTGAACAGAAATCCCACCGGATCGCCGGTGTTGCCCCGGCCTACGCCACATGGACAGACACCGCAGCCGGCCCAGCCGCGTGCTCGTCGCCGACTCGCTCGGAGCGCGGTGGCTGCCGCGTTCTCGACGTGGAACGGCTGGCGGAACACGCCACTGCCCCGCCGCGTCGACCCTGGCGCCCCGGGTAGTCGAGTCTTTCTCACCGACCGCTCCGGCGGCGTCTCGTGGTGCCGGGTGATCGGTCGGGGCCGTGTCGTCGCGTGCACGCGGTCTCGCCGCCTACGGTCGGTCGTGGGGTCCGGGCCATTCGACCCGGATCGTGCGGGCGATGCAGGCCGTGAACCGCACCTGGGAGTCGCTGGCCTCCGGCCCGGCGCTGTGCGGCCGGACCGGGACGCCTCGCCACCAGAGGTTGGCCTGCCAGGTCCTCACTACCGGTGGGTGGCGGTCGACGACGTCGCACCTGGCCTCCTGGGGCAACCCCGGTTACCGCGCCTTCGTCCCCTCGGGATCGGGCGTCGCCTACTGCCGGACCCTGCGGGCCAAGCGCGGCACTGCCTTGTCGTGCACGCCGATGAGCAAGCTCGAGTGGGGCGCGTCGCGCACGTCGAAGCGCGTCCGGTTGGCGTACGCCGACCCGTTCTGATCGCTGGTCGGTCAGGCGCGTCGCCACCAGCGACGGCGTTCCCGGGCTGGGGCTGATGCCTCTTGCGCGGCTGCCGCCGCCTCGCGACGTGCCCGCGACCGTTCCTGGGCACGTGCACGCCAGGCCGCGACCTCGGCCTCGACGTCGCGGGGCTGCGTGATGAGCGGAGGACCGTCGACGGGGGTGTAGCGAGCCTTCAGCACCCGGGCGTTGAAGTCCTCCAGCAGGCGACGCACCTCTGACTCGGCGGTGTGCCGGTCGAGCTGGGCGTCGAGCTCGGCGTCGTCCTTGCGCAGCTGCAGCGACGGGGGCAGGACGCCGGTGATCCGCTCCCGCTCGATGAGCTTCTTGAGCCACCAGTCCTTGTCGTGCTCGACGCCGAGGTCGGCGATCGGCTTGCCGGCACCCGGCAGGTTGTCGAACTCGCCGCGCTCCATCGCCAGCCGGATCTGCTGGTCGACCCACAGAGCCTGGTGCTTGATCCGCAGGGCAGCAGGCGTCTCGCTGTCCCGCTTGGCGCGCTCGGTGTCGTCGCGGGTGTCGTCGCGCGTGCTGTCCGAGGTGGGTTCGCTGCCCATGCACGGATTTTACCCGGCTGGGTCAGTCGCCCCCTCAAGCGCTCTCACTCGGTCTCAGTCACTCCAGGGTTGGGTCAGTGCCACCGACACCCCCACGACCACCACGACGATGACGACCGACCAGACGATCGAGCGCACCTGCGCCGCCCTGCTGTCTCGAGCAGGGTCTTCCCGGCGCTGGTCCTGGTAGCGGACGAGGGCCGCGGCACCGAGGAGCAGCCCGCCGGCAATCAGACGACCCACCGAAAAGCGGGTGGCGGCGAGGAGCAGGACCAGCGTCCCGAGCACGGCGAGGCCGCCGGCGAGTACCGAAGCCTTCAGGTGCGACACCCGGGACCTCACGCGGGCGTCTCCTCGCGCGCCGGCTCGGTGGCTGCCGTGCGGGGCATCAGGAGCAGGGACAAGGCGGCCAGCACGGCGGCCCCTGCGCAGACGGCCCACACCGTGAGGTAGCCCGACAACGGCGCGTGGCCCTCGGTCGGGTCCTTCAGGGATCCGGTGGAAGCCAGCGCGATGGCGAAGATCGACGAGGCGATGGCTCCGCCGATGGTCTTGGTGGCGTTGGTCATGCCGGTGGCGAAGCCCGTTCGCTCGGGCGGGGCGCCGGCGGCGGCACTCGCCGGCAACGCGGCCACCAGGGCGCCGGACCCGACGCCCGCGATCGCCATGTTGACCAGGGCCTGTCCGGTGGAGTCGTGGAAGGGAATCCACAACGCATAGCCGAGCGCGACGAGGAGCGACGACATGATCAAGGCCCCGCGCGGGCCGAGCAACCGGGTGGACAGCGGCAGCGTGAAGGCGCCGACCGCGAGGAAGACGACGTACACGCCGATGAGGGTGGACACGAAGGACGCATCGGCGCCGAGGCCGTAGCCCGCCACGTCGGGGTCGGTCCGCGCAAACGTCGAGAGCGGGATCTGCGCGCCGAGCACGGACATGCCGAACAGGAACGCCGTCAGCTGCACCGGCCACTGCAGCGGGCTGGCGAACAGCCGGACGTCGACGATCGGCTCGGCGTGCGCTGCCTCGTAGCGCGACGAAGGGGATCAGCGTGACCAGGCCGACGAGGATCAGCGCCCACGCGAGCAGGCTGCCGGGGCCCTGGAGCCGGATCGCGATGAGACCCCCCATCACGAAGCAGATGACGGCGGTGATCAGGACCAGGCCGATCCAGTCGATCCCGCCGCCCGGCGTACCGGCGTCGCGCTCGATGCCGAAGAGGATCACGAAGAAGCACGCCGTCACCACGATGGCCGGGAGCATCAGCACCACCGTCATCGAGGTCGACTCGACGATCGCCCCGCTGGTCAGGGCGCCGATGATGACCGCCAGCTCGAGCGCGCCGACCAGGATGCCGGCCGCCCGGCGGGTGAGCAGGTTCTGGCGGCCGGTGCCGGCGGTGCGCTTGTAGACGATGGCGACCTCCATGGGCAGCCAGATCACGTAGGCACCCTGGATGGCCCAGCCGATCAGGAACGTCGTGAACGACGGCGCGAAGGCGAGCACCCACGAGCCGAGTGCCGTGATGGCGGTGGAGATGAGCAGCACGTTCTTGGCGCCGATCAGGTCGCCGAGCCTGGCGAACAGCGGGACGCAGAGCGCCGCGACGATCAGCTGGGCGGCCTCGAACCAGTTGACGTCGGCGTCGCTGATGTCGAGGTGGTCGGCGATGTCGCTGAAGATCGGCGTGTAGTAGCCCTGCAGCACTCCGCTGGCCAGCTCGACGCAGACGAGGAAGCCGACGATGGCGACGAGGCTGTGGCTGCCGACGTGCCGCTCGGGCCTGGGTTCGGTGCCTTGGTGGCCGATGAGGGTCATCGCGGGATCCTCTCGATGAGGCGCTGGTACCACTCGATGCCCGAGAGGAAGTCGTCGACACCGAGGTGCTCGTCGTAGGAGTGGATCGCCTGGCGTTGCGCCTTGGTCATCCGGAAGGGCGCGAACCGGTACACCCGTTCGCAGATGGCCGTGAAGTGGCGGGAGTCGGTCGCGGCCATCATCACGTACGGCGCCGGCACCGCATCCGGGAACACCTCGACGATCGTGGACTCGATGAGGCGGAAGGCGTCGTCGTCGACCGGCGAGACGGGGCTGGCCTCGCCCTCTTCGACCACCTCGATGGCGACCCGGTCGTCGTTGATCACCTTGCGCAGGTGGGTGATCACGTCGGCCACCGTGTCGCCGACCATCACGCGGACGTTGATGCCGGCGCGGGCGGTGGAGGCGATGACGTTGAGCGCGGGAGAGCCGTGCAGGGTGGTGGTGGCGAAGGTGGTGCGGGTCATCGCCGCCGACTCGGGGCCGGCGGCGATCAGGGCCCGGGTCAGGAGCGGGCGGAGCCGCTCGGCACCCGACATCAGCGGACGCAGCGGCAGCGGCGCGTGCGGTGCCAGTCGCCGCATCAGCTCGACGGTGGGGTCCGGGAGGCTCGCCGACATCGGCGAACGGTCGACGCGGAGGATGGCCCGCGCCAGGCGGGCGGTCGGCCCGAACTTCGCCGGCGTGGACGCGTGCCCGCCCCGGCCGTCGACCCGCAGCTCGACGCTGGTGGTGCCCTTCTCGGTGACGCCGACGACGCCGACGGCCGGCTTCACGCCGGGGAAGGCCTGGGCGGCGATCGCGCCGCCCTCGTCGACGACGAGCCACGGCTCGACCCCGCGGCGTACGAGCTCGGCCACCGCTTCCTGGGCCGCGATCCCGGAGACCTCCTCGTCACAGCCGAAGCTGAGCCAGACGTCCTGGGCGGGCGTGAAGCCTGCCTCGAGCAGCCGCTCGACCGCCTCGCAGATGGCGACCAGCTCGCCCTTGTCGTCGAGGGTGCCGCGCCCCCAGATCGCGCCGTCCACGATCTCGGCGCCGAAGGGCGGGTGCTGCCAGGGGGCGTCGTTGTCGACGGGTACGACGTCGAGGTGGGCCATCAGCACCACCGGCCGATCGTCACCTTGTCCGGCCCAGCGGAAGAGCAGGCCGTGGGTGTGGATGCGCGTCAGCTCGAGCTCGGCGTGCAGCCGCGGGAACTGCGCGGCCAGCTCCTCGACGAAGTCGTCGAACGCCGCGGTGTCGACGAGGGTCGGGTCGCGGTCGGAGACGGTGGGGATGCGGACCAGCGCCTGCAGCTTGGCCACGGCCCGGTCGTCGCTCACGGGCGTCAACGTAGTGGCTTCAGACCAGGAGGGAGAGCAGCTCGTCGCGACCGCGCACCTGGGCCTTGCGGTAGAGCGCCCGCTGGTGGTCGCCGACCGTGAGGACGGAGATGCCCAGCCGCCGGGCGACCTGTTTGGCGGCCAGCCCCTGGACGAGCAGCCTGAGCACGTCCGTCTCGCGCGGCGACAGTCCGCACCAGACCGCGAACGCCGGCAGCACCGTCGCCACGTCGCCGGACCGGAGCTGGACGACGGTGTCGACGCGCGAGCCACCGGGCCGGGTGGCGATGGCCACCAACCACCGACCGTCGGCGATCCGGGTCCGGGAGATCGCAGGCACGGCCGGCCGCTCACCCGGCTCCGTGTGCCGCGCAGCCCTGGCGACCTCGTGGACGCACCGCAGCACGTCCTCGGGCACCGCCCCGCCCTCCCACGAGCGCGCCAGTGAGGCCAGCCAGGTGTGGGCGTCGTCGTCCATGCCGACGATGACGCCGTCCGCGTCGAGGCAGACCACGCCGCCCATCGGCGTCGTGCTCTCGACGGGTTCCTGAGACGGGCTCCCGACCTGGTAGCGGCGCAGGATGTTGCCGAGGGGAGCCGCCAGGGCGTCGGCCTCGGTGACGTCGGCTTCGGTGAACGGGCGGCGCCGGTCGTCGCGGAACAGCGACAGACCACCCCAGTAGTGCCCCGCAGACGTCAGCACCACGCGCAGCTCGCTGCGATAGCCGTCGGCGTGGAGGATCTCGTGGAGCCGGGGGCTGCGGGGCGCCGTGGCCGGCGTCAGGATCCCGGCCTTGACCGGGGCGCTCACGAGGTCGACGTAGCGGTTGCCGTCGGCCTCCACCGACTCGTTGTGGAGCAACCGCTCGGTGGGGACGGTGAGCCCGTGTCGGGAGAACATCACCGACCGCACCTGGCTGGCGGGGTCGACGCCGAAGAGGCAGTAGCCGTCGTGCCCGATCACCCGGCCCAACGCCGTGACGGCGGCGTCGACCAGCCAGGGGCCGGGCGGCGGGTCGGCGACCAGCCCCTGGATGTCGCGTCTCGCGGCCTCGACGGTGGCCGTCATGCCTCCATGATCGTCGGCTCGTCAATGCCTGATTCTCGGGAGGGCGCCGGGCTGACACCTCTCCTAGCGTGCGAGGCATCGTGCCCGGAAACCGTGGCACCGAGAAGTGTCCAGAGAACCGAGGCCCGCCATGCGCCCTGCTGCCGTCACCCTCGCCGCCGCGACTCTGCTCGCGGTCGCCGCCCTGCCGTCGTACGCCGCCCCGTCGCCGCCTGCAGAGAAGTCGGCCCCGTCGTCGGCCGGCCTGATCGTCTGGACCAACCGGGCGGCGGACGGCCGCGAGCGGCTGATGATCGCCGATGCCGACGGCACGGGTGACCGGGTGCTCACGCACCCGGGCAAGGACCAGTTCGACATCGACCCGCAGTTCTCCCCGAACGGGGAGTGGATCGCCTACGAGCACGACACACCCGAGTCGGCATCGGTCCGGTTGGTCCGACCGGACGGCACGCAGGACCACCGGCTCGCGGTTCCGTGTGAGGACCCTTGCGTCGCCGTCGCTGGGCCGACCTGGTTGAGCGACCGCCGCCTCGCGGTGGCGCTGGTGCTGGGGCCGTTCGACGCCAACGACAACGCGGCCGAGGCGCTGCTCTGGACGATCCGGACCGACGGGACCGGGCTGCGCCGGTTGTCACCCGAGAGCGCTTCCGGCAAGTACGAGGACTCCTACGTGCACGCGTCCAGGGACGGGAGCTACCTGGTCTTCATGCGCCGGCGGCTCTCGGACGGTTCGACTGCGCTGGTGAGGACCGACAGCAACGGCGGCAACCCGCAGCGCATCACGCCATGGGGCTGGGGCGTCGAGATCAACGACGTGTCGACGGCCGCCGGTGGGCCGGCCAAGGACATGGTGGTGTTCGAGGCCTACGGCCGCGGTGACCCGAATGCGACCTTTGTCGACCTCGGGACCGTGCCGGCCACGTGTGGGACGCCACAGGCGTGTCGGAAGGCGATCGTGTGGCTGACCGACAACGCGGCGTCGGGCAGGCGCAACGCCAACCCGCACTGGTCACCCGACGGGCGCAACCTGGTGTTCACCGACAGGGAGAACATCGACACCGAGGACGTCAACATCTGGACCATGCGGTTCGGGAGCGAGGAGCGTCGCCAGATCTCGGACACGCCACGATTCGACTACCGCCCGGACTGGGGCAGGGGCTGACAGCGCTGACCCGCCCGAAACTTGCGGGCGGGTCACCGTCGGCTGGTCTCGGATGCGAGACCCGCCGACGGCCCGGCGCGTTGACCACGCGTCACTCGACCGATGGACTGAGGTGGTGTCAGGAACCCCAGCCGCCGTGGTGGACGACGTCGTCCAGCGGCTTGCGGGGGCGGTGGCTGGGGGATCCGGCGGCGCCCTCGGAGGTGGTGCGGTGCCCGATCGTGATCGCGCCGACCGGGTCGAACGTCGAGGGGATCGCGAACTCGCTGCGGACGGGCGACACCCGCTCTGGTGGGATGCCGAAGAAGCAGGCACCCAGGCCCTCGTCGACCACGGTCTGCAGGATCAACAGGCTGGCCATCGCGGCGTCCATGTGCCAGAAGGGCACCGGCCAGCGCGTCTCGTCCTCGTCGGTCCAGCCCTTGTCGGGCTCGGCGTAGCGGCCGAGGTACGCCGCCTTGCTCGAGCACGGCACCACGATGACGGGCGCGCGCATCATGCCGGTCAGCCACTCGTCCGGCGTCTCCAGCTCACCGGCGTCGGTGCTCGCATTCCAGAAGCGGCCGACGTCGTCGGCGGTGTCGAGCACCAGGAATCCCCAGCCCTGGCTGAAGCCTGCGTTGGGCGCGCGGACCGCGTTCTCGAGGGCCCGGCGGACGACGGCCGGGTCGACCGGCTCGTCGGCGTAGTCGCGGATCATCCGGCGGCGGCGTACGACGTCCTGGAACTCCATGGGGCCGAGCATGCCTGACGACTTCGAGGCGATGTGGTCCGACCTGGCGCCGGTGGGTCGGTCGGCGTCCTCCGGCGGCTACTTCCGTCAGCCGTGGCTGGCCGCCGAGGGCGAGCTGCGCGCGTGGTTCGTCGAGCAGGCCGAGGCGCGTGGGCTGACCGTCGAGTCCGATGGCGTGGGCAACCTGGTGGCGTGGTGGGACCAGTCGGGTGTCTCCCGGGATGGCGCGGTCCTGACGGGGTCGCACCTGGACTCCGTGCTCGACGGGGGTGCGTACGACGGCCCGCTGGGCGTGGTCTCGGCGCTCGCGGCGGTCGACCTGCTGCGCGAGCGGGGGTTCGCACCGAGGCGGCCGTTGGGCGTCTCGGTCTTCGTCGAGGAGGAGGGCTCGCGCTTCGGGCTGGCCTGCCTGGGCTCGCGGCTGGCGACGGGGGCGACGCCGTGGGAGCGGGCCCGCGAGCTGCGGGACCGCGACGAGGTGTTCCTGGCCGATGCGCTGGAATCGGTCGGGCTGGCCGGCGACCCCGGTCCGGGGCTGTTGGAGGGTGTCGGGACGTTCGTGGAGCTGCACGTCGAGCAGGGCCGCGACCTGGTCGATCGCGGTCGGGCGGTCGGGGTGGCGAGCGGGATCTGGCCGCACGGACGTTGGCGCTACGCGTTCGCGGGCGCGGCCGACCACGCCGGCACGACGCGGATGGAGGACCGGGCCGACCCGATGCTGACCTACGCCATGACCGCCCTGGCGGCCAACAAGCAGGCCCGGCTGGCCGGCCAGCGGGCCACCTTCGGCCGGCTCGAGGTCAACCCCAACTCCACCAACTCGGTGCCTTCGGGCGTGACGGCCTGGCTGGACGCCCGGGCCTCCTCAGAGGGCGCCTTGGCCGACCTCGTCGCCGCCGTCGAGCGGCAGGCGACCGACCGGGCGGCCCGGGACGGCACGTCGCTGGAGGTCACCGCCGAGTCGGTGTCGGGCTCGGTCGCCTTCGACCCCGACCTCGCCTCCCGGCTGGCGGTCGGTCACGCCGACGGCGACTGGCCGGTCATCCCGACCGCGGCCGGCCACGACGCCGGCATCCTGTCGGCGGCCGGCATCCCCACCGCCATGCTCTTCGTCCGCAACCCGACCGGCGTCTCGCACTCGCCGGCCGAGTCGGCGTCCATGCCCGACTGCCTGGCCGGCGTGGTCGCGCTCGCCGACACCCTCCAGCGACTGACCGGCGGCGACGCGTGACGGCGTACCTGCTCGAACGCGCCTGGGTCGACGGCGCCGTCCACGACGACGTGCTGGTCGAGATCGAGCGCGGCCGCTTCACTTCGGTCACCGTGGATGGGCAATGCCCTGCACTTGATGGGTGATGCTTTGCCCGCCCAGCGCCAGTTTCACCGGCCAGCCGGTGAACCCGACCAGCGTCCCCGGCCTGACCATCCCCGGCCTGGCGAACTGCCACAGCCACGCGTTCCACCGGGCACTCAGGGGGCGGACCCAGCGGGAGCGGGGCACGTTCTGGACCTGGCGCGAGCAGATGTACGCCGTCGCGTCGGCGCTCGACCCCGACAGCTACTTCGCGCTGGCGCGCGCGACCTACCGCGAGATGGCGGCGGCGGGCATCACGAGCGTGGGGGAGTTCCACTACCTGCACCACCAGCCCGACGGCACGCCCTACGCCGACCCCAACGCCATGGGCGATGCGCTGATCCGGGCCGCCCGCGAGGCGGGGATCCGGATCGCCTTGCTCGACGCCTGCTACCTCAGCTCCGGGTTCGGCGAGCCGCCCCAGGGCGTGCAGTCAAGGTTCAGCGACGGCACCGCCGACGCCTGGGCCCAACGCGTGGCGGGCCTGAAAGGCGACGACGACGTCGTGGTCGGGGCCGCCGTCCACTCGGTGCGCGCCGTCCCCGACGACGCCCTGCGGACGGTGGTGGAGGCCGCCACGGGTCGGCCGCTGCACGTGCACCTGTCCGAGCAGCCGGCCGAGAACGACGCCTGCATCGCGGCGTACGGCGCCACCCCGACCCAGCTGCTCGCCGACCACGGGGTCCTCGGCCCGCTGACCAGTGCCGTACACGCGACCCATCTGACCGACGACGACATCGGCCACCTGGGCACGACGCGGACGTACGCCTGTTTCTGCCCCACCACCGAGCGCGACCTCGGCGACGGCGTCGGACCCAGCCGGGCCCTGCACGACGCCGGCAGCCGGCTCACCCTCGGCTCCGACAGCCACGCGGTCATCGACCCCTTCGAGGAGATGCGCGCCGTCGAGCTCGACGAGCGCCTGGCCACTCTTCAGCGCGGCCATTGGACCGCGGCCGAGCTGCTCGAAGCCGGCACCACCAGTGGTCACGCCAGCCTCGGCTTCCCCGACGCCGGCGCCATCGCCGTCGGGCAGCGCGCGGACCTGGTCACCCTGGCCACCGACACTCCCCGCACCGCCGGCACCGGTGCCGACGAGCACACGGCGGTCTTCGCCGCCTCGGCCGGGGACGTCGTCCAGACCATGGTGGGCGGCCGGGTCGTCTTCGGCGCCGACGACCGCGCCGAGATCGGCCGCGAGCTTGCCGACGCCATCGCAGCCCTGGACGGGAAAGCAAGATGACCAGCACCGTCATCACCAACATCGCCGAGCTCGTCACCAACGATCCCGACGCCGACGACCTGCTCGGCATCGTGGAGCGGGCCGCGCTCGTCATCGACGGCGGCCGGGTCGCCTGGGTCGGTCCCGCCGCCGATGCACCGGCCGCCGACGTCCTTGTCGACGCGGGAGGCAGGGCGGTCATCCCAGGTTTCGTGGACTCCCACTCCCACCTCGTCTTCGCCGGAGACCGGGCTGCCGAGTTCGCCGCCCGCATGGCCGGGACGCCGTACGCCGCCGGTGGCATCCGCACCACCGTGGCCGCGACCCGGGCCGCGACCGACGAGCAGCTGACGAGCCACGTCGCGGCCCTGGTGCGCGAGATGCGCCGCCAGGGCACGACCACCGTCGAGATCAAGAGCGGCTACGGGCTCACCGTCCACGACGAGGCCCGCAGCCTGGCCGTGGCCCGTCAGTTCACGGACGAGACCACCTTCCTGGGCGCGCATGTCGTGCCCGAGGGCAGCACGCCGGAGGAGTACGTCGACCTCGTCACCGGTCCCATGCTCGACGCCGCCGCCCCCTACGCACGCTGGGTAGACGTCTTCTGCGAGCGCGGTGCCTTCGACGCCGACCAGGCCCGCCGGGTGCTGGCCGCCGGCGCCGAGCGCGGCCTGCGCGGCCGGCTGCACGCCAACCAGCTCGGCCCCGGCCCGGGCGTCCGGCTGGCCGCCGAGCTCGGCCTGGTCGCGGTCGACCACTGCACCTACCTCGAGGACGCCGACGTCGACGCGCTGGCCGAGTCGGGCACGGTGGCCACCCTGCTGCCGGGGGTCGAGTTCTCCACCCGCCAGCCCTACCCCGACGCCCGGCGCCTCGTCGACGCGGGCGTCCGGGTGGCGCTGGCCAGCGACTGCAACCCCGGCTCCAGCTTCACCTCCTCGATGCCGCTGTGCGTGGCCCTCGCCGTCCGCGAGATGGGGCTGACGCCCGCCGAGGCGACGTACGCCGCCACCGCCGGCGGTGCGGCCGCGCTCGACCGTGACGACGTCGGCCGCCTCGTCGTCGGCGCCCGTGCGGACCTGGCCCTGCTGGACGCCCCCAGCCACGTGCACCTCGCCTACCGCCCCGGGGTCCCGCTCGTGAGCGGCGTCTGGCTCGGCGGGCGGCCGCTGGAACCGCTCCTCAGCATCTGAGGCACCTCCGCGACGCGCTCGGCCCGCCTCAGATAAGGCACTTGCCCGATGTCCGGGCCTACCTCAGAGGCGGAATCTCTTCATTACCAGCGAAAGCCAGCTGGATGGAGGAGAGGAAGCACCATGAACAACGACCTGCTCGTCAACGCAGAGATCGACTACCGCCGCAACCGGATCAGCGAGGACTGGCGTCCCATCCGGGCCCGCCGCCGTCGCCGCCGCCTCGAGCGCGAGGAGGAGGCCCGGTACGCCGCCAAGGCGACCGAGCGCGAGACCTGGATCGGCTGACCCGGTGGTCGGCAGACAAACGGGAAGCCTGATGTCCCCGGCACCGGACATGATGGGTGACGTGACGCAGGCGACCGTGGCCCCCCTCGTGGGGCGAGATGCCGAGCTGGAGGACCTAGCCCTCCGGCTCGGCATCGTCACGTCCGGGGACCAGTCCTCTCGCGGCGGCATCGTGCTGCTTGCGGGCGACGCAGGAGTCGGCAAGACCCGGCTGCTCACCGCGTTGCGCGACCAGGCCCTCGACGCCGGCTGGCAGGTCGTCGCCGGCCACTGCCTCGACTTCGCCGACAGCGCGCTTCCCTACCTCCCCTTCTCCGAGATCCTCGGCCGCCTCCAGGCCCAGTCCCCTGACGTCGTCGCCGCCGTGGCCGCCCACCACCCCGCCCTCCTGCGCCTCCAGCCCGGCCGCCGGATGATCGACGAGGCCGGCGACTCCGGCGCGACGAGCATCGACAAGGGCGCGCTGTTCGAGGCCGTCCACGCCCTCTTCGAAGCGGCCGCCGAGGCGCAGCCGCTGGTCCTGGTGGTCGAGGACCTCCATTGGGCCGACCAGTCGACCCGCGACCTGATGAGCTTCTTGTTCACCCGCCCGTTCAGCCAGCCCGTGGCGCTCGTGGCCTCCTACCGATCCGACGACCTGCACCGCAAGCACCCCTTGCGCGGAAAGGTCGCCGAGTGGTCGCGGCTCCAGGGCGTCGGCCGGACGTCGCTCGAGCCCCTCGGTGCTGCCGACGTCCGCGAGCTGGTCGCCTGCCTCCACGCCGGCCTCACCGACGACGAGGTCACCGCGGTCGTCGAGCGCGCCGAGGGCAATGCCTTCTTCGTCGAGGAGCTCGTCGGCGCCACCTCGGCCACTCACGAGACCGGTCTCCCCGCCGACCTGGCCGAGGTGCTGCTGGTGCGACTCGACCGGCTCGACGAGACCGCGCGCCGGGTGGTCCGCTCGGCGAGCGTCGCCGGACGCCGGGTGACCCACGAGCTGCTGGCTGTCGCCGCCGACCTCGACGACGACGCCCTCGACCAGGGACTACGGACCGCTGTGGAGCGCAACATCCTGGTGGCCAGCGACCGCCACTACGCCTTCCGTCACGCCCTGCTCGGCGAGGCCGTCTACGACGACCTGTTGCCCGGCGAGCGAGTCCGGCTGCACGGCAGCTACGCCGCCGCCATCGGCGACGGCCGCGCCCGCGGCACGGCCGCCGAGCTGGCCCGTCACGCCCTGCTGGCACACGACGACGAGACCGCGCTGACTGCGAGCATCCGCGCCGGTCACGAGGCGGCCGCGATCGGCGGCCCCGACGAGGCAGCACAGCACTTCGAGCGCGCGCTGCGCCTGGTCTCGGGTCTCGGCACGACCTCGACCGTCGACCGCGGGCAGCTGGCTGTCGACGCGGCCGACGCGCTGACGGCGAGTGGTCACCCCGAGCGGGCCGCGGCCCTGCTGGCCGAACAGCTCGCGTGCCTGCCCGACGACGCCTCGCCCACTTCGCGCGCACTGATGCTCGCGGCCCGCGCGGTGGCCCTGACCGCCATCGAGACCGACGAGGACCCTCCCGCGATCTCGGCCGAGGCCGTCCGGCTCACGCCAGGCGACGACACGCTGGCGCGGGCGCGGGTGCTGACCGCCCACGCTCACGTGCTGGCGAATTTCTGGCGCCAACAGGAGGCCCAGCAGGTCGGCCTCGAAGCCCTCGCTCTCGCCGACAAGCTCAACCGCAGCGACCTGGCCTCCGACGTGATCACGACGCTCAGCGCGCTGCGGCTCGGCACCACCAAGGAGCGGCTGCGCCAGGCGCTGCGCGAGGCGATCGAGCGCTCGGTCGAGTCCGGCGCCGTGCACGCCGAGCTGCGCGGCCGCTACCTCCTCGCCCGCTCCTACCAGGACTGGGGCGAGCTCGACGAGGCCGACGAGTGGTTCCGCAGCGCGGTCGAGCGCGCCCAGTCGGCCGGCATCGAGTGGGCTCCCTATGCCTCGGGTGCCCGCTGGCACCTCACCTGGGTGCTGATGACCCGCGGCGACTGGGACGGCGTACTCGCTTTGACCGACCTGGGCGGCAGCCACCCGCCGCCGATGGCGCGCGCGATGTTCGCGACCCTCCGGACGGCGATCCGGGTCTCCCGAGGCGAAGACCTCACCGACGAGCTGCGCGCACTGCGGCCCTTCTGGCGGCTCGACGGCGCATTGGCCGTGCACGCCGCGGCCCAGGAGATCGTGCTGGCCACCCGCGCCGGCGACGCCGCCCGGGCCCAGGCGGTCTACGGCGACGTCGTCGCCGCGATCACCGCCATCTGGCACCCGTGGTTCGACGGTCGCGTGCGGCTCGCCGCCCAGACGATCGAGACGATCGCCGCCGCGATGCCCCAGGTGTCAGCGGGTGACCGGGCCGCGCTCGTCGAGGCGGCCGACCGGTTGCACGACGACGGTCACACGGTGCTCGACCGCTACAGCAGCCCCGAGAAGCAGTGGGGACCCGAGGGCCACGCCTGGCTGGCGCGCCTCGATGCCGAGACGCAGCGGGTGCGGTGGCTGGCCGGCACCGATGACGCCCCGACAGAGGACGCCCTCGTCGCCGGCTGGCGCGAAGTGGTCGACCTGTTCGAGGCCTTCGGCGACGTCTATGAGCTGGCCCGCGCGCGCACCGTGCTAGCTGGCGTGCTGCGGGCCACCGGCGACCCAGCCGGCGCCCGCGAGGTGGGTGACCTGGCCCGCGCGGCGGCGCGAGCTCTGGGGGCCAAGCCGCTGGTCGACCAGCTGCGCGCGATCGGCACGGCGCCGGTGCGCAACGAAGCCGGCGCCGACACCCTGACGCCGCGGGAGGCGGAGATCATCCAGCTGGTCGCGGCCGGGCGCTCCAACGGTGAGATCGGCAAGCAGCTGTTCATCAGCACCAAGACGGTGAGCGTCCACGTGTCCAACATCCTCGGCAAGCTGGGCGCCTCGGGCCGCACCGAGGCGGCCGCCATCGCACGTCGTCGCGGCCTCCTCGACTAGCCGGGCAGTGACCGGCCGCCCCACCCCTAGGGAGCCTTGTCTGCCTGGTTGGGGGGCGGTTGACTGTTGGCAGGTGGTGGTCCCGGAGGCTGCACCTGCCGCCGGGTGACCCGACCACGTCAGCTAGTCGCACGGATCCGTTCACTTCGCAGCTCAGCCATCAGGAGGACACAGATGACCCCCGAAGACCCCAACTCCCCGCTGGACGACAGCGACATGACGACCTCGGGCTCCGACCCGCTGGCCATGACCGGCGACGCCGACGGCACCGATGGCGGCGACTCTGACGGCACCGATGGCGGTGACTCTGACGGCACCGATGGCGGTGACTCGGACGGCACCGATGGCGGCGACTCCGACGGCACCGACGGCGGCGACTCCGACGGCACCGACGGGATCGCGCTCTGAGCGAGCCCCAGCCGGCAGCGCTCGACCTGCTCAGCGGCGACGCCCAGACCTTCGCCTCGAAGGTCTGGGCGTCGCTGGTCCACGTCCACGAGACCGACCCCGACGCGTTGGTCGGGCTGCTCTCCCTCGACGACGTCGACGCCCTGCTGACCGGGAGCGCTCTCCGCACCCCTGCAGTCCGCGTGGCGCGCGACGGCGGCGTGCTCGCGGAGTCGGCGTACGTCCGCTCGGGCGCCTCGATCGCCGGTCGCCCGCTCAGCGGCCTGGTCGACCCGCGCAAGGCGCTGGCGCTCTTCGAGGGCGGGGCAACGATCGTCCTGCAGGGGCTGCACCGCTACTGGCCCCCGCTGTCCGACCTGGTCGGACGGCTGGAGCTCGAGCTCGGCCACCCCTGCCAGGCCAACGCCTACCTCACGCCCCCGGGCTCCCAGGGGTTCGCCGTCCACGAGGACGCCCACGACGTCTTCGTCTTCCAGACCCACGGCACCAAGCTCTGGGAGATCCACCACGCGCGCGGCGAGCGTGCCTGCACCCACGAGGCTCACGGCGACGACTGCCGCGTCGACGACGTCCTGCTGCGTCCGGGGCTCTCGATGTATCTGCCCACCGGTACGCCGCATGCCGCCCGCGCCCAGGACGACGCCAGCCTGCACGTGACCATCGGCATCAACCAGCTGACCTGGCGCGACATCGTCCGCCGCAGTGTCGACCGGATGCTCGACGACGTCGACGCCGAACACCTGCCTGTCGGCTGGACCGACCGGCCCGACGACCTCGGCCCCGGGCTCGCCGACCGGCTGGCCGCCCTGGCCATCGCCGTCGGCACCCTCGACCCCGAGCAGGCCGCGGCCGTCGAGTCCCAGCGTTTCCTGACCTCGCGCAACAGCCGACTGCGCGGCGGCCTGCGCGACGTGCTCGCCGTCTCCCACCTCACCGCCGACACCCGGCTCCGCCGGCGGCCCGGGCGACCCTGCGTGGTGGTGCCCAGCGGAGATCGGCTGGGGCTGCTGCTCGGCGACCGACGGGTCGACGTACCTGGCTGGCTGGCCGACGCCGTCGAGGTGGTGCGCACCGCCGACTCGTTCACCCCCGCCGACCTCGGGCTCGACCCGCAGAGCGCGCTGGTGCTGACGCGCCGGCTGCTCCGCGAGGGGTTGCTCGAGGTCGCCGGGTGACCTTCCGCTGCTCGGCTGCAGGCCTCGAGCGCGGCGACGCGATCGCGGGCACCGCCTCCACGGTGCGCGCTTTCCTGCTCGTGGAGAACCCGGGGCCCTGGGGGGTCGACGCGCTGCGCGACAGCCGGCTGCCGGCCGGCCCGAAGCAGGGGCTTCGCGCGGCGGCCGCTCGCGCCCGGGTGCGCCCGTTGCTGATCCGACGTTTCCATCGCCGCGCCCCGCGCGCGGGCTTCCAGGTGTTCGCGGCCCGGGTCGACCCGGACGGATGCTGGCTGGAGACCGCCACGCTCGCGCGCTCCGAGGACCTGCTCGACCTCGACCTGGCCGCGCTAGGGGCGGGTCGGTCGCCGGGACTCACGCCGTACGACGACCCGCTCTTCTGCGTGTGCACCCACGGTCGCCACGACGCCTGCTGCGCCGAGAAGGGCCGGCCGGTGGCGGCGGCGCTGAGCGAGGCCTACCCGGAGGCGACCTGGGAGGTGTCGCACATCGGCGGCGACCGGTTCGCGGGCAACGCCCTGGTGCTGCCGCGGGGGCTCTACCTCGGTCGGCTCGACGCGGAGTCCGCCGTGGCCGCGGCCGGGGAGGTGCTCGCCGGCCGGCTCCCCCTCGACGTGCTGCGGGGCCGCTCGTGCCTCCCGATGCCGGTCCAGCAGGCGGAGATCGCGCTGCGGCAACGGCTCGACGAGCGGGCCGTGGACGCAGTCCGGGTGCTGGGGCACCGGCGCGCCGACGACGTGACGACCGTCGACCTCGCGCACGGTGACGAGCGCTGGCGGGTCGTGGTCCGGACCGTCCAGGGCGACGGTGCCCGGCTGACCTGCAAGGCCGATCACACCGACCCGGTGCCGCATCACGAGGTGCTGTCAGTCGAAGCCGCCTGATCGAGTGGTCAGGCCGACCACACTGTCGGGTCGGGGTCGAATGTCTCGGCGACGTCCTCGAACACGTCGCAGTAGTCGGCGTACTCCTCTCGCGCGACGGTGCCGAGCAGCTGGTGGGCGAGTCCCCGACGACCCAGAGCCACTGCTCGCACAGCACGGGTACGCCGGCCGCCAGGTGACCGAACCGGCGGTAGGCCACGTCGTGGCCGGCCAGGTCGAAGACGTCTTCGTCCTCGAGGTCGAAGCCGGGCCGCGTCTCGTCGGCCGATGCGATCCGACGCCGCCAGGCCTCCAGGTCGCCGTCGAACGGAACGCTGCGGCACTCCAGTCGGGGCGCGACGCCGGACGCGTGCACCCCGGGCGCGGCGTAGCCGCCGCGCACGCGCAGCCAACGGCGAGGCATCGTCACGGGCAGGCCGGTCATCGGACCGCCGCCTCGACGTCGCGCGGTCCCGGGTCGGTGGGATCGGGCTGGGTGATCGGGTCGCGACCACCGGCGCCGCCGAGGAGTCCGGCCGAGCCCAGCCCGGTGCCGACGGCCCAGCTCTCGGGCAGGTTGATGGGCACCGGCCCGCCCTTCGGCTCGGGGACGGGCTCGGCCTTCGGCTCGGGGACCGGCTCGGCCCTCGTCTCGTGGTGGTCGGTGGCGTGGTGGTAGTGGTGCGACTGGGGGCCGTGACCGGTCGCCGTGACCAGCACCGGCCCGACGGGTTCGTCGTCGTCGATGGGTGCGACCGGTGGGTCGGTGCCGGGCGCCGGTGGCTGGTGCCCGCCCTCCTGGTGAGGGTGGTGATGGTGCGGTCCGGGCGGCGCCGGCTCGGCCGGCTCGGGCGCGTCGGGCGCCGGCGCCCGGCCGAGCACGTGCAGCCAGCGCTGCTCGGCGAGGTCCTCGAGGTCGCGTGCCTGCCGCCACCAACCCACCGCCTCGTGCCAGGCATCCCACCGTTGGCTCAGCGCGGCATCGGCCGGATCGGGCGGCTGGCCGGGACTCCAGATCGCCCAGGCGCAGGTTGTCAGCCACGGCGCTGCGCTGGCGCGCGCCCGCCCCATCAGGTGTCGTACGTCGGCGATGCCGCGGGCATAGTCCGCCAACCCGTCGGCGAGGCGGCGCGCAGTCGGCGCCCAGTCGGTCGCAGGTCTCGGCCGCCGCGGCCACGGACTGTCGATAGGCCAGCCCCGGAGAGCCCGCCGAGGTCGTCCTCGCTCACCTCGCGCCCGACGGCCCAGCCGCCCGGCCACCTGGACGCACGCCTGGCCCAGCCGCGCGAGCTGCGCCGCGGTCCGCTGGCAGGACTCCGGGTCGGCCAGCACCTCGATGTCGATCTGCTGCACGGCGGTCACGGAGCCAACACCCCGGCCATCACCCAGTCGAGGGCGAGACCGACCTCCCCGTCGGTGGCCGAGGCGGCCTCGACCCACCTCGCCAAGGCGTCGGCCAGCGCCCGCAGCTCCTCGCCGAGCTCGTCGGCGCGGGTGGCCAGCTGCCCGAGCGCGAGCGCCGTCGCCCCACTCACCACACCGGCGTCGGGCGGGTCCAGGCTCGACCGGCTCTCCAGCTCGACGTCGTCGGCGAGCAGCCCGAGGCGATGCTGCTTGACGACGTCGGGATCAACCGCCAGGAAATCCTTGTGGTGTCATGCGAGCAGGCTGCGCCGCGGCGTACGCCGCCAAACCCGCCTGTGACACGCCTGTGGAGGGCCGCGGGGATCGCCTGCGCGCCCGCGTCAGCCGCCGCCGTTTTCGTCGTGCTGGGTCGCTCCGTAACAATGGCGGGGACCGAGACCGACAGCCGACGACGAGGGGAGTCACGTGCCCGAGAACAACCAACACCCGGTCGTGGCCGGCCTGGTCGCGCTGCTCGGCGTCGGTCTGGCCATCGGGCTGCTCGCCGGCGGCGGCACCCTGCTGGCCACCCGCGTCCTCGGTCTGGGCAGCGGGGCCACGGCGGTCGACTCCAGCGCCGGGCAGTCGATGTACCTGCCCAAGCCCGAGAAGACGACGGCGTCATCTTCGGCGGCTGCGTCCACCCAGCCCGCGGCCAGCGAGCCCACCGGTCCGGTGCACACGACGCCCAGCCCGAAGACGGAGATCACCCTCACGTCGGCGCAGACCGAGGTCGGACCGATGGCGCGCATCGACCTGACGGGCAGCTATCCGACCGGCGAGGGCGCGGTGCTGCAGGTGCAGCGCGCCACCGGTCCGGGCGACGACTGGGTCGACTTCCCCGTCACGGTGACCGTCAGCGGCGGCCAGTTCTCGACCTACGTGCAGACCGGCAAGGCCGGCCCCAACCGCTTCCGGGTCATCGACACCGACACCGACCTGGCGTCCAACGAGGTCACCGTCACCATCGGCTGAGGCCGGCCGTCGGATACCCGGTCGCCGGGTTCCACGTTCGGGGTTGCAACGACGCCGGTCAGGAACGACGCCGAGGTCTCAGTCGGGGATCCAGTCCATCCGGTTCGGGTTCGGGCCGGTCCGCCCCGACTCGCCGCGGTCGAGCCCGGAGATCGCGGCCAGGTCGTCGTCGGCCAGGTCGAAGTCGAAGATCGCGAAGTTCTCGCGCATCCGCTCGGGCGAGAGCGTCTTCGGGAAGACGATGTCGCCGCGCTGCACGTGCCAGCGCAGCGTCACCTGGGCCGGCGTACGCCCCAGCCGATCGGCGATCGCACCGATCGTCGGGTCGTCCGCCACCTGGCCCCTCGCGATCGGCGACCAGGCCTCGGTCGCGATGCCGTGCTGGGCGTCGGCGGCGCGCACCCGCTCGTTGGTGAGGAAGGGGTGCACCTCGACCTGGTTGACGGCCGGGATGACGCCGGTCTCGTCGATGATGTGCTGCAGGTGGTCGGGCTCGAAGTTGGAGACGCCGATCGACGTGGCGCGGCCGTCGCCGCCCTGTCCGGCGAACTCGGTCAACGTCCGCCAGGTGCTGACGTAGTCGCCGTCGTAGCGAGTCGGCAGCGGCCAGTGGATGAGGAAGAGGTCGACGTGGTCGAGCCCGAGCCGCTCCAGCGACTCGGCGAAAGCGCGGCGGGCGTCGTCGGGGCGGTGGAAGCCGTTGTTGAGCTTGGTGGTGACGTAGAGCTCCTCGCGCGGCAGTCCCGCCGCCGCGATCGCCTTGCCGACGCCTTCCTCGTTGCCGTACATCTGCGCGGTGTCGAGGTGCCGGTAGCCCACCTCGAGCGCGTTCTCCACGACGGCCTGGGTCTGGTCCGGCTTGACCTTGAAGACGCCGAAGCCGAGCTGCGGGATGGTCGTCTGGTCGTTGAGCTTGATGTCGGGAACGGTCATGGAAGGCATGACAAGGTCGACGGCCCAGGTATTCCGCGGCCGTCTCGCCACCCGGTACGCCGCGCGCGTGCGGAGGCCGGACTCAGCCCGTGTCGTTGGGGTCGCGCCACTGCCGTTCGAAGGGCAGCCGCCAGGCGAACGGGGCGATCAGCTGGTGGATCTGGTTGGGTCCCCACGAGCCGGGGTTGTAGGGCCGCACGATCGGCGGGTTCTCCAGCAGCGGCTGGGAGAGCTCCCAGAGACGCTCGATGCCCTCGGCGCTGGTGAACAGCGTGCGATCGCCGCGGGCTGCGTCATAGATCAGCCGCTCGTAGGCCTCGAGCACCGAGCCCGCCCAGCCGGTGTCCTGCATGGCGAACTGCATCGACAGCTTCTGCAGGTGCATCCCCGGTCCGGGCTTCTTGCCGTAGAAGGACAACGACATCTTGGCCTGGTCGGCCAGGTCGAAGGTGAGGTGGTCGGGGCCGTGGTCGCCGACCCCGGAGCCGGCGGGGAACATGGACCGCGGCGGCTCGCGGAAGGCGACGGAGATGATCCGGGCACCCTCGGCCAACCGCTTGCCGGTGCGCAGGTAGAACGGCACGCCGGCCCAGCGCCAGTTGTCGACGTAGCACTTGAGGGCGACGAAGGTCTCGGTCTCCGACTCGGTGGCCACCCCGTCGATCTCGCGGTAGCCGACGTACTGGCCGCGGACCACGTCGTGCGGCTCGATCGGCAGCATCGAGCGGAAGACCTTGTTCTTCTCCTCCGAGATCGCCCGCGGCTCCAGGGCCGTGGGCGGCTCCATCGCGGTGAACGCCAGCACCTGGAACAGGTGGGTGACGATCATGTCGCGGTAGGCGCCGGTGGCTTCATAGAACGACGCCCTCGTCTCGAGGCCGAGCGACTCGGGCACGTCGATCTGGATGTGGTCGATGTGGTTGCGGTGCCAGATCGGCTCGAAGAGCCCGTTGGCGAACCGGAAGGCCAGGATGTTCTGGGCCGCCTCCTTGCCGAGGAAGTGGTCGATCCGGAAGATCTGCTCCTCCTTGAAGACCCGGTGCAGCTCCTTGTTGAGGGTCACCGACGAGGCCAGGTCGGTGCCGAAGGGCTTCTCCATGACGATCCGGCTGCGCGCCACCAGGTCGGCGTCCTTGAGGATCTGCACCACCTCGAGAGCCGCCTTCGGCGGCACGCTCAGGTAGTGCAGCCGGTCGCGCTGACCGCCGCCGGCCGCCTCGTCGGCCTCCTCGACGACGGCCTTGAGCCCGTCGGGACCCGTCTCCCAGGAGGACCACCAGAGCCGTTTCTCGAACTCCGCCCAGTCCTCCTTCTTGACGTCGTAGCCGGCGAACTCGTCGATCGCGGAGCGGGCGAACTCCAGGAACGAGTCGCGGTCGTGCTGGTCCAGCGAGGTGCCGACGACCTGCAGGTCACGGAGCATCCCGGTCTGGAACAGGTGCAGCAAGCCAGGCAGCAGCTTGCGTTTGGACAGGTCACCGGTCGCGCCGATCAGGACGACGGTGATGGGCGGCGTGGGCATACCCCCAGAGTCGCACTTCCCTCGCCGGTTGAGGAGGGCCGTCACGGCCCATCTCGAAACCTCGCCGTTCGGTGGTTGAGGTGCGAGCGGAGCGAGCCTCGAAACCACCACGCATCACGCGGCCGGGTGGTTTCGAGGCTCGGGCCTTGGTGGCCCTCGCACCTCAACCAACGATCAAGGCCGGGCGAACCGCAGCGTGACGATCTGGAACGGTCGGAGGCGGAGCCGTCTCGCCGTCCCACGCGCCGGTGTCGTAGGGCCGCTCCAGCAGGTCGACCTCGGTGACCTCGCCGTGGTCGAAGGACGCCGTGACCCGGGCCGAAGCACGCGCACCGAGCGGCTCGTAGAACCGGACCACGACGTCGCCGGAGCCGTCGGTGGCGAGCTTGACCGCCTCGACGTACGCCGCGCCGTCGACGCTCACGAGCGGCGCGACGGCCGCGCCGGTCCGCCGCCGCAGCGGCAGGTTGAGGGCGTAGCCCGCCTCGGCAGCGTCCGCGACCGTCGCCCCGGGCACCAGCGCGAAGCGGAACACGTGCAGGCCCTGGTCGGTCTCGGGGTCGGGGAAGAGTGGCGCGCGCAGCAGCGTCGCACGGACCCGGGAGAACGTGCCGCCACCGTCGCGGGGGTGCCGGGTCACGTCATGGCCGTAGGTCGCGTCGTTGGCGAGCGCGGCGCCATAATCGCTCTCGCCCACGTGCACCCACCGGTGCGCGCAGACCTCGAAGCGGGCGGCGTCCCACGTGGTGTTCTCGTGGGTCGGCCGGACCACGTGCCCGAACTGCGTCTCGTATCGCGCCTCTCCCGTGTGCACGTCGACGTCGAAGGCGGCCTTGAGGACCCGCTCGCGTTCGTGCCAGTCGACCTCGGTCTCCACGAGCACCCGACCCCCGTCGAGGCTGATCCGGCTGGTGGCCGAGGAGTCTCCGAAGCTGCGGGTCACCGCGACCACGCCGTCGGCGACGTCGATCGCGTCGACCTCGGTCAGGTCGGCGACCCTGCGCGCGGTAGGACCGGTCGAGGTCCCAGGCGTCCCACTTGACCGGGTGGTCGGGGTGCAGCTGGAGCAGGTTCGCCGCACCGCCCGGCGGCAGCAGCTCACGCCCGGCCGCCTTGTCGAGCACCGACCTGATCACGCCCGCGTCGTCCAGCTCGACCCGCAGCTGCTCGTTCTCGAGCGCGTGCGGGGTGGTTTCGAGGCTCGTCGCTGGCGCTCCTCGCACCTCAACCACCGAGGCACCCCCCATGGCGGGCACGCCGTCGCGGAGCACCGGGCCCGCGTTGAACACGACTTGGTCGTCCCCGTCACCCGCGAGCGCGTCGAGCGCCTTGTCGACGATCGCCTCGAGCTCGGCCTCGAGCCGCGCGTACGTCGCCCGCGCCTCGCGATGCACCCAGGCGATCGACGAGCCGGGCAAGATGTCGTGGAACTGGTGCAGCAGCACGGTCTCCCACAGCCGCGCGAGCTCGGCCGCGGGATAGTCGAGCAGCCCGCGCACCGCCGCCGTCGCCGACCACAGCTCGGCCTCGCGGAGCAGGTGCTCGCAGCGCCGGTTGCCCCGCTTCATCGCCGCCTGCGAGGTGTAGGTGCCGCGATGGATCTCGAGGTAGAGCTCGCCGACCCACACCGGCGCCGCGGCGGCGTACTCCTCCTCGGCGGCCTCGAAGAACGCCCGCGGCGTCTCGATCTCGACTCGGGGCGACCCGGCCAGGTCGCGGGTGCGGGCGGCGCGGCCGAGCATCTCGCGGGTCGGCCCGCCGCCACCGTCGCCGTGCCCGAACGGGACCAGCGACCTGGTCGCCGCGCCCTTGTCGCGGAAGTTGCGGGCCGCGTGGGCGAGCTCGGCGCCGGTCAGCTCGGCGGTGTAGGTGTCGACCGGCGGGAAGTGCGTGAAGACGCGGGTGCCGTCGATGCCCTCCCACCAGAAGGTGTGGTGCGGGAAGACGTTGGTGGTGTTCCAGGAGATCTTCTGCGTCAGGAACCACCGGCAGCCCGCCAGCTTCACGATCTGCGGGAGCGCGGCGGTGTAGCCGAAGGAGTCGGGCAGCCACACCTCTTCGCAGATGACGCCGAGGTGGTCGGCGAACCACTGCTGGCCGACCGCGAACTGCCGCGCCATCGCCTCGCCGCCGACCATGTTGGTGTCGGACTCGACCCACATCCCGCCCACCGGCACGAACCGACCGGCCCGCACCTGCTCGAGCACCCGCGCGAACAGGGCCGGGTGGTGTTCCTCGAGCCAGGCCCACTGCTGGGCGCTGGACATCGCGTAGACGAGGTCGTCCCCGCTCTCCAGGAGGTTGACCACGTTGGCGACGGTCCGGGTCACCTTGCGCACCGTCTCGCGGACCGGCCAGAGCCAGGCCGAGTCGATGTGCGCATGCCCCACCGCGCTGATCCGGTGTGCGCCGTCGTACGCCGCCCGCCCGAGCGCCCCGGCAAGCGCGGCGCGGGCGTCGGCCGCGGTTGACGGGCACGTCGGTGAGGTCGAGCGCGTCGAGCGCGGCCTCGATCGCCAGCAGCACCTCGGTCTGCCGGGCGTCGTCGTCCCCGAGCTCGGCCGCCAGCCCGCCGAGCACGTCGAGGTCGGCGAGCAGCTCGCGCACGTCGGTCTCGACCTCGCAGACCTGGGCGCGGGTCACGCGGTAGATGGGTTCGGCCGACGACGTCTGCTTGTCACCAAGTTCTGTCGGTCGCCACCCGGTCAGCACCATCGGGTTGGCGGCGGCCTCGACGTAGAGCTCGACCCGCTCGCCCGGGACCGCCGGAACCCAGTCGTTGAGCGGGTTCAGGCCCTTGACGTGGGTGCCGTCGGGCCGGAAGACCAGCCCCTCGCACTGGAATCCTGGCGCCCGCGAGCCGAACCCCAGGTCGATCACCAGCTCTGGGTGGGCCGCGTCGGCCGGCACCTCGCCCGTGATCCGGAACCAGCTGGTGGCCCAGGCCGCGCCCCACGGTTCGCCGGCGGCGTAGGCGTCGTACGACTGAGCGACAGCCTCTCCGAACGACACCGGCTCGCCCACCGATCCGTCGGCGTCCGGCGGGACGTGCCACACCTCCAGCCGCAGGTCGCCGAGCACCAGCCGCTCCGCGGGTCGCAGGTGCTGGTCGGTGACCCTTTGCAGGCGGCCCCGGATCTCGCTGCGTCGGTCGTGCACCCCGCCACGCTAGCCGGGCTCCCACCCCGACTCGTCTGCGGTCGCGAGCGGAGGAAACCCCAGTGATCCGCAGACGAATCGGTGTGAGGATGCGCGGGGTGTGAGCCCCTGCAGCAGTCCGGTCGGGGCTCGGTTGCAGATTCCCGATTCGGCCACGCCGCCGCAGCCACCGTCCTACCGTCGGGTCCATGCGTTCTTCGACCCTGCGTGCCTGCGCCCTCGCCGTGGCCACGGCCTGCCTCGTCGCACCTTCGGCGGCGTGGGCGAGGGGGCACGCCGCCGAGGCCGCGCCGGCCCAGGCGCCTGCCGTCCGGCTGGTCAAGATCCAGTACGACCCGCCCGGCGACGACGACCTGAGCAACGCCTCGCTGAACCGCGAGTGGGTGGCGATCCACAACTTCGGCACCAAGCCGGCAAAGCTCGCCGGCTGGGTGCTGCGCGACGTCACGGGTTACCGCTACACGTTCCTCACCGACTTCACGCTGGCGCCTGGTGCGACCGTCACGGTGCACACGGGGACCGGGGCCGACCGACCGCTTCACGTCTACTGGGACCAGGGCAGCTACATCTGGAACAACACGGGCGACAAGGCGATGCTCAAGAACGCCGCGGGCACGGTCGTCGACGCGTGCGCCTACGCCGGCGACGGCGCCTGGGTCTCCTGCTGACGCACCCGGCAGCGTCGCGCAACTCACATTTCCGCGAAGCGCCACGGGCGGAGCCTGAGCGGGTTACGGTCGCCGCTCCCTCCAACAAAAGGATCTCGATGAGTCTCGTCCGTCGCACCACCACCACGTCCGCCGCCCTCGCCATCGCCGCTCTGGCGCTGAGCGGCCCGGCCTTCAGTGCCCAGGCGGACTCCGCGCCGAACTGGAAGACCCTGGCCTCCATCATCGGCGGCAAGATCCAGGCCTGCAAGATGCCCGTCACCCCGACCGGCCCCTGGAAGATCAAGCTCCGCGTGGACGCCACGAAGGCCCACGGCCAGGTCAGCGGCAGTGCCTACATCCTCAAGAATGGCGAGCAGACGAACGAGACCTGGTCGTCGGGCTGGGTCGCCAAGGGCAAGATCTCACCCCTCGGCATGGTCAAGCTGCCTGCCGGCGAGAAGTTCTCGATGGACGCCGGCATCGGCACCGGCGCGATGGGCAACGGCGGCTCCTTCACCTCGAGCAACCTGCCCCACTGCTGAACCGTCTGACTGAAGCATCCTGATCGACCGCCGCCCCGGGCCGAGCCCCATGCTCGGACCCGGGGCGGCGGCGTACGTGGCTCCCTAGAGCTCGACACCCTCGCCGAACCGCCCGCGCGCCTCGACGGGGATGAGCGGGTTGTCGGCCCGAGCCTGGATCTGCTGCACCGCCCAGGTGTTGCCGTCGGGGTCGGCGAACCCGAAGAACGTGCCACCGTCGCGCTCGTCGAAGACCTGGATCTCCGAGCACTCGACTCCTCGCCCGACGAGCTCGGCGCGGGCGGCCTCGGCGTCGGCGACGACGAGCTGGACGCCGTGCAGAGAGCCGGGCGGCATCCCTTTCTGCGAGGGCAGGTCGCCCACGACGATCGAGCAGCCGGAGCCGCGCGGGGTGAGCTGCGCGACGTGCATGTGTTCGTTCTTGGTGTTGTGGTCGAGCGCGAACCCGACCTGGTCGCGGTAGAACGCGATCGCGGCGTCCAGGTCCGACGTCGGCACGACGACGACCTCCAAGGTCCAATCCACGGCTGCTCCTTCTGTCGGTGTCAGGGACTATCCCACGACACCCGACCAGCCCACCCCGGTGCAGCCGCCGAAAAGTTCCTCGGCCGAGCAGGAACAACCCCCATCATGACCGCGTTGGACGACATGACAGACTTGAGCGCCAGCGACTCAACTTGTTTGCTTGATCGGCCAGCCAGGCCAAGATGGCGCTCGGACAACCGCGTGGAAACAGTTCCGCGTACGACAACGGAGGTAACCCAACATGGCTCGTGCCGTCGGCATCGATCTCGGTACGACGAACAGCGTCGTCGCCGTCCTCGAAGGTGGAGAGCCCACCGTCATCGCCAACGCCGAAGGGGCCCGCACCACGCCTTCCGTGGTGGCCTTCGCCAAGTCCGGCGAGGTGCTGGTCGGCGAGGTCGCCAAGCGCCAGGCCGTCACCAACATCGAACGCACCATCCGCTCGGTCAAGCGCCACATGGGCTCCGACTGGTCGGTGAAGATCGACGACAAGACCTTCACGGCCCAGCAGATCAGCGCGTTCGTCCTGCAGAAGCTCAAGCGCGACGCCGAGGCCTACCTCGGTGAGACGGTGACCGACGCAGTGATCACGGTGCCGGCGTACTTCTCCGACGCCCAGCGCCAGGCCACCAAGGAGGCCGGCGAGATCGCCGGCCTCACCGTGCAGCGCATCGTCAACGAGCCGACCGCGGCCGCGCTGGCCTACGGCCTCGACAAGGGCGACGACCAGACGATCCTCGTCTTCGACCTCGGCGGCGGCACGTTCGACGTGTCCCTCCTCGAGATCGGCGAGGGCGTCGTCGAGGTCAAGGCGACCTCGGGCGACAACCACCTCGGTGGTGACGACTGGGACACGCGGGTCGTCGAGTGGATGGTCAAGAAGTTCAAGGACAACAACGGCGTGGACCTCGGGACCGACAAGATCGCCAAGCAGCGCCTGCAGGAAGCCGCCGAGAAGGCCAAGATCGAGCTCTCCAGCTCGAGCGAGACCACGGTGCACCTGCCCTACATCACCCACGGCGAGTCCGGCCCGCTCCACTTCGAGGAGAAGCTGACCCGCGCCGAGTTCCAGAAGATGACCGCCGACCTGCTCGACCGCACCCGCGCGCCGTTCCAGTCGGTGCTCAAGGACGGCGGCGTCGCCATCTCCGCCATCGACCACGTGGTCCTGGTGGGCGGCTCGACCCGGATGCCCGCCGTCCCCGAGCTCGTCAAGGAGCTGCTCGGCGGCAAGGAGCCCAACAAGGGCGTCAACCCCGACGAGGTCGTGGCGGTCGGCGCCGCGCTCCAGGCCGGCGTCCTCAAGGGCGAGGTCAAGGACGTGCTGCTGCTCGACGTGACCCCGCTGAGCCTGGGCATCGAGACCAAGGGCGGCGTGATGACCACGCTGATCGAGCGCAACACCACGATCCCGACCAAGCGGTCGGAGATCTTCACCACGGCCGACGACAACCAGCCGTCGGTGGAGATCAAGGTCGCCCAGGGGGAGCGCCAGATGTGGGCGCAGAACCAGCCCCTCGGCAACTTCGAGCTGACCGGCCTGCCCCCGGCTCCGCGGGGCATCCCCAAGATCGAGGTCACCTTCGACATCGACGCCAACGGCATCGTGCACGTCTCCGCCAAGGACCAGGCGTCCGGCCGCGAGCAGTCGATGACGATCTCCGGCGGCTCGGCGCTGTCCAAGGACGAGATCGACCGGATGGTGCGCGAGGCGGAGAAGTACGCCGCCGAGGACGCCACCCGTCGCGAGGCCGTCGAGACGCGCAACCAGGCCGACTCGCTCGTCTACTCGACCGAGAAGTTCCTCGGCGACAACGCCGAGAAGATCCCCGACGACGTCAAGACCGAGGTGCAGGCCGACCTCGACGCCCTCAAGGCGGTGCTCGACAACGCCGACTCCGGAGCCGGCGAGATCCAGGCCGCCGTCACCAAGCTGGGCGAGTCGAGCCAGAAGATGGGCGCGGCCATGTACGCCGCCGCGGACGCCGACCAGTCGGCCGCGGGCGGCAGCGACGGCAGCACCGGTGAGGCCGACGACGACGTCGTGGACGCCGAGATCGTCGACGAGCCCGGCGACGAGTCCGGTCACGCCGGCGACGAGGGCGAGAACAAGTGACCCGTCCACCCCAGGACGCCCCGCTGGGGGAGCCGCGCCAGGCTCCCCCGCCGGGGTCGTTCGGAGACGAGGACGACATCAGTGGCATCGCCGAGATGATCGAGGAGGGCGCCCCGCTCGAGCCGGCCGACCTGGCCGACCTGGCCGACCTGGCCGACGAAGGGGCCCCCGCGGAAGTGCTCTCGGCCGTGGCGTTGGCCAACCAGCTGGCGGAGCGGACCGCCGATCTCCAACGTCTCCAGGCCGAGTACGTCAACTACAAGAGGCGGGTCGAGCGCGACCGCGAGCTGGTCCGCCAGAACGCGACCTACCAGGCTCTCGGGCCGATCATCGAGGTGCTCGACAACATCGACCGGGCCCGTGAGCACGGTCCGCTCGACGAGGGCTTCCGCGGGGTTGCCGAGCAGCTCGAGCGGGTGGTGGCGCAGCTGGGCCTGACCCGTTTCGGTGCGCCGGGCGACGCCTTCGACCCGACCATCCACGAGGCGCTCTCCCACATCGGGGAGGACCCGGAGGTCGAGGTGACCACCTGCAAGGTGATCGCCAAGGCGGGCTACCGCATCGGCGACCGGGTGGTCCGGGTCGCGCAGGTCCTGGTCGTCGATCCGGCCGGGCAGGGCGGCGACTGATTGTCGCGAGGCCGCGGCCGCATTCGGCTACGGCGGCAGCCCGTGGGCTGCACCATGAGTCTCAGCCGGGAAGGAGGTGGAGCAGATGAACGATGGGATCCGCACAGACTGGGCGCAGAAGGACTTCTACCAGGTCCTCGGCGTGTCAAAGACGGCGTCCCAGGACGACATCAAGAAGGCCTACCGCAAGCTCGCGCGGGCCAACCACCCCGACTCCAACCCCGGTGACGCCAAGAAGCACGACACCTTCAAGTCGGTCGCCGAGGCCTACGACGTCCTGGGCGACCCCGACAAGCGTGCGAACTACGACAACTACCGCATGCAGATGGAGGCGGGTCCGTTCCGCGGTGGCTTCGGGACGCCCTTCGGGGGCTCCGGACCTGGCACCTTCGACATCGAGGACCTGATCCGCGGCCACTCGGGAGGGTTCGGAGACGTCATCGGCGACATCTTCACCACTGGTCGTCAGCGGCAGGCCAGAGGCGCCCGACCCGTGCGCGGCAAAGACACCGAGACCACCGCCACGATCGGGTTCAGCGACGCGATGGACGGCGTCACGATCAGCCTGCGGCTGACCTCGGATGCGCCCTGCTCGGGGTGTCAGGGCACCGGCGGCAAGCCGGGCACCAAGCCGCGCATCTGCACGACGTGCGAGGGCGCCGGCTATGTGGTCTCCAGCCAGGGTGGCGCCTTCACCATGAACGAGACCTGCCCGACGTGCGGCGGCCGCCAGCTCGTCTACGACGAGCCCTGCCCGGTCTGCCACGGCAGCGGCCGCGGCGTCTCGGCCCGGTCCATCCAGGCACGGATCCCCGCCGGCGTCCGCGACGGGCAGCGCATCCGCCTGCGTGGCAAGGGCGGCCCGGGGGCGGACGGCGGCCCGGCCGGCGACCTCTACGTCAGCGTCAAGGTCACCCCGCACCGGCTCTTCGGCCGCAAGGACGACAACCTGACCCTCGACGTGCCGGTCTCCTTCGACGAGGCGGCGCTGGGGGCCGACATCAAGATCCCGACCCTCGGCGGTGCGCCGGTGACCCTCAAGATCCCGGCCGGCACGCCCAACGGGCGCACCTTCCGGGTCCGGGGCCGCGGGGCGAAGAAGAAGGACGGCACCAACGGCGACCTGCTCGCCACCGTGCAGGTGCAGGTGCCGGCAGTGCTCAACCAGGCGGCCCGCGAAGCGGTCGACGCCTACCGGGTGGCCGCGGCAGACGGCAACCTGCGCGCGAACCTGTTCGAGGACGCGAAGTGACCGCACGCAAGCCCGGTCCCGAGACTCCGGTGTACGTCATCAGCGTGGCCGCCGAGCTCACCGGCCTGCACCCCCAGACGTTGCGCGCCTACGAGCGGATGGGTCTGATCACCCCCGGGCGCACGGGCGGCGGCGGCCGGCGCTACTCCCACCGGGACGTCGAGCTGCTCCGCACCATCGCGGAGCTGACGGCCCAGGGCGCCGGCATCGAGGGGGTCCGTCGGATCCTCGACCTCGAGCATCACGTCGACGCGCTGCGCCGCCGCAACGTCGAGCTGGGGCGCCGCAACGACGAGCTGGCGGCCGAGCTGGCGGCGACCCGCGAGGCCCTGCGCGAGGCCGTTCGCGAGGCCGGGCGCGGGCGGCGTACGGACTCACCGAGCAGGCTTCCCGTGCTCCGGCAGCCCGACCCCGCCGGCCAGCTGGTCGTGTGGCGCCGCGGTCGCTAGCCCCCGAGAGCGCCGCCGGGGCGGTCAGTAGAGTGGCTGGACCCCTGACTATCCGCCGCGAAGAGAGCCCAGCACCCACACCGTGACTTCCAAGGACAGCCTGGTCGCGCGCACGCGTTCGGCGCTCGTACGTCGTCTGGACCCGGTCGTCGCCAAGCGTGCGGCGACCCTGGCCGAGCGCCGTACCAACGGCGCCTCCGCGTCGCCCGAGGTGGCGGAGGCGCTCGACGCGGCAGCGGCGCTCGCGGTGCGCGACCTCGCGCAGCGCATCCGCAGCGGCGAGGTCGACCCGCACCACCAGGCGGCACTCGCCCAGCTGGTCGAGGCCTACCTGACCCACCACCCGGCCGAGTCCATGCCGCAAGGCGTCGCGCAGGCCGTGGCCAGCAGCTTCGAGGGGCTCTGGCAACCGGTGGGGGAGCCGGTCAGTGAGCCGCCGCCATTCATCCGCGACGTGATCCGCGACCAGTTCCACCGGCTCTACTACCACGTGTCCAAGCGCACCTGGAAGGACACCTGGTACCGCGGCGTGCGCACCTACAAGTGCCCCACCGACATGTGGATCTACATGGAGCTCATCGACGAGCTCGCTCCCGGGCTGGTCATCGAGACCGGGACCTACCGCGGTGGCAGCGCGCTCTACATCGCCGACCGGCTGGAGACGATCGGGGCCGGCAACGTGGTCACCGTCGACGTCAACGAGCCGCCCCACCCACCGCAGCACCCGCGGCTGACCTATCTGACGGGCTCGTCGAGCGACCCCGAGATCGTCGCCAAGATCGCGGGAATGATCCCGGAGGGCTCTCCGGTGCTCGTGATCCTCGACTCCGACCACTCCCGCGACCACGTGCTGGCCGAGCTCGAGGCCTACGCCCCGCTCGTGCCGGTGGGCTCCTACCTGATCGTGGAGGACACCAACGTCAACGGGCATCCGGCGGCGCCGGACTTCGGTCCCGGGCCGATGGAGGCGATGTGGGACTTCATGGCGACCGACCCCGGCTTCGAGGTCGACGCCCACTGCGAGCGCTACTTCCTCACCCAGAACCCGTCGGGATACCTCAAGCGCGTGCGCTGACCCTCAGTCGGCTGTCCGCTCGAGGGTCACGCCGCGTGCCAGCGTGCCTGCATAGAGGTAGCTGCCGTCGGTTCGCAGCAGGTTGACGGTCAGCGGCTGGAGCGAGCTGGTCGACCACTGCTGGTTGTTGCGGGTCATCGTGCAGGCGAGGCGCAGGCTGTCACCCGCTGCCAGGATCACGGGGCCGGTCCCGTTGAGGGCGGGCGGCGTGCCGACCGAGGTCACGGTGGCCTCGCCGATGATGGCCTTGTCGAAGGTGACCGCGCCGGACACGCCGGACTGCACGACGCGGCAGTTGATCACGTTGGGGTTCCCCGGGTCGCCGGCGGCGCCGGTGAGCTGGACCGAGTAGGTGACCAGATAGCTGCCGGGGGCCTGTGGAGGAACCGCTTGGCTGAAGCCGCCGGTGTGGCTGACGCTGGCCCACTGGTAGATGGTGTTGCGGTTGGTCTTGTAGTCGGCGCCGGACATGCCGTCGAGCTTGTCGGCGTTGAGGTTCTTGATCCTCTTGCTGTTGCCGACCCTGAGCACGGGGCCGTTCTTGGTGCGCAGGTCGAGGGCCACGCCCTGCTTGGTGTTCTTGAGGACGGTCTTGTGGTCGGCCTGGTTCCAGTGGCCCAGCACCATGCCCCGGCCGGTCGCGGCCGCGGCCGCGAAGTCGAGGGCTGTGAGCAGGACGATGCCTACGGCGAGGGCGGTCAGGGCTGACTTCAGACGTTGCATGGCGATGCACCTCTCGAAACCGGAGTTGAGTGGAACAGACTCAACTTCTGGACTGTTGTGTCGATGGGTCGCCACAGTGGTGATCGAGAGCGTCTGGCGACCCTCTCCGAACCGAGACCGAGACGAGGAACCACACCGGGTATGAGTCAGTTCGCCGCCGAAAAGTTCACCACCCGCAGCCGGGAGGCCATCGAGGCAGCCCAGGTGTCGGCCACCACGACAGGTCACACCACGACGGAACCCATCCACCTGCTGGTGGCGCTGTTGCGCCAGGAGGACGGCACCACGCGGAGCCTGGTCACCAAGGTCGGCGTCGACGTCGGCACCCTGTCCGCCGCGGCCGAGGCCGCCGTCCGCGCGCTGCCCAGCGCGAGCGGGGCCACGGTGCAACAGGCCACCGGCTCCGCGGCCTTGACGCGCGTCCTCGCCACCGCCCTCGACCTGGCCAACGGCATGAAGGACGACTTCGTCGCCACCGACCATCTGCTCGTGGCGCTGGCCACCGTGGAGTCCTCGGCCAAGAAGGTGCTCACCGACGCCGGCCTCAGTGCCGACGCTCTGCGCGAAGGCATCTCCGCGGTCCGCGGCAGCCGGCGCGTCACGAGTGCCGGCGCCGAGTCGACCTACGAGTCTCTCGACAAGTACTCCGTGGACCTGACCAAGGCCGCCGAGGAGGGCCGGCTCGACCCGGTCATCGGGCGCGACGCGGAGATCCGGCGGGTCATCCAGGTGCTGTCGCGGCGTACGAAGAACAACCCCGTGCTGATCGGCGAACCCGGCGTCGGCAAGACGGCCGTCGTGGAGGGCCTCGCCCAGCGGATCGTGGCCGGCGACGTGCCCGACTCGCTCAAGGGCCGACGCGTGCTCTCCCTCGACCTGGCCGCGATGGTGGCCGGCGCGAAGTACCGCGGCGAGTTCGAGGAGCGGCTCAAGGCCGTGCTCGAGGAGATCAAGGACGCCGGCGGCCAGCTGATCACCTTCATCGACGAGCTGCACACCGTCGTCGGCGCAGGCGCCGGCGGCGACTCGGCCATGGATGCGGGCAACATGCTCAAGCCGATGCTGGCCCGCGGCGAGCTGCACATGATCGGCGCCACGACCCTCGACGAGTACCGCGAGCGGATCGAGAAGGACCCGGCCCTGGAGCGCCGGTTCCAACAGGTCTTCATCGGCGAGCCCAGCGTCGAGGACACCATCCAGATCCTGCGCGGCATCCAGGAGAAGTACCAGGCCCACCACGGTGTCCGGATCACCGACGCCGCTCTGGTGGCCGCGGCCACCCTCTCCGACCGCTACATCACCGGCCGCCAGCTGCCCGACAAGGCCATCGACCTCGTCGACGAGGCGGCATCCCGGCTGCGGATGGAGATCGAGTCGTCTCCGGAGGAGATCGACCAGCTCCGCCGCCAGGTCGAGCGGATGAAGATGGAGGAGTTCGCGCTCGCCAAGGAGACCGACCCCGCGTCGGTCGAGCGGCTCGAGCGGCTGCGTGCCGACCTGGCCGACCACGAGGAGAGCCTGCGCGCCCTGGAGTCGCGGTGGGAGCGCGAGAAGGCGACGCTCGAGGGCGAAGGTGAGCTGCGCCGGGCTCTCGACCAGCTGCGCGTCGAGGCCGAGAAGCTGCTGCGAGAGAACGACCTCGAAGGCGCCAGCCGCATCCGCTACGCGCAGATCCCCGAGCTGGAGAAGCAGATCCTCGCGGCCGAGGCGGTCGAGAAGTCCGACATCGAGCCGCTGGTCGGCGAGGAGGTCGGCGCCCAGCAGATCGCCGACGTGGTCGAGGCCTGGACCGGCATCCCCACCGGCAAGATGCTTCAGGGCGAGACCGCCAAGCTCCTCGAGATGGAGGACGTCATCGGCCGCCGGCTGATCGGCCAGGCCGAGGCCGTGCGCGCGGTGAGTGACGCCGTACGCCGCTCCCGGGCGGGCATCGCCGACCCCAACCGACCCACGGGTTCGTTCCTGTTCCTCGGCCCCACCGGCACGGGCAAGACCGAGCTGGCCAAGGCGCTGGCCGACTTCCTGTTCGACGACGAGCGGGCCATCGTCCGCATCGACATGAGCGAGTACTCCGAGAAGCACTCGGTGTCGCGGCTGGTGGGCGCCCCGCCCGGCTATGTCGGCTACGACGAGGGCGGACAGCTGACCGAGGCCGTCCGCAGGCGGCCCTACTCCGTGGTGCTGCTCGACGAGGTCGAGAAGGCACATCCCGAGGTCTTCGACATCCTGCTCCAGGTCCTCGACGACGGCCGGCTCACCGACGGCCAGGGCCGCACGGTCGACTTCCGCAACACCCTGCTGATCCTGACCAGCAACCTCGGCTCGGCATTCCTGATCGACCCCACGCTGGACCCGGACAAGAAGAAGGAGTCCGTCCTGGCGATGGTGCGCCAGTCGTTCAAGCCGGAGTTCCTCAACCGGCTCGACGAGATCGTCATCTTCGACGCGCTCACCCAGGACGAGCTCGCGCACATCGTCGACCTGCAGCTCGCGCTGCTCGAGAAGCGGCTGGCCGCGCGTCGGATCGGAATCGAGGTCACCGACGCCGCGCGCGAGTGGCTGGCCGAGACCGGCTACGACCCGGCGTACGGCGCCCGCCCGCTGCGCCGCCTTATCCAGACCGCGATCGGCGATCCGCTGGCCCGGATGCTGATCGGCGGCGAGGTCGTCGACGGGGCCACCGTGCACGTGGATCGTGGGGACCTGGGCCTGATACTCACCCCCGCGTGAGAAAATCGCAGGTGATGACCCCGACCAAGCCGGATCCCCGCCCACGCCAGGTGACGCTCTCCGCGACCCTGGTCATAGCGGGTTCGGTGCTGCTGGTCCTCTCGATCTTCGAGCGGCTCGGTGACCTGCGCTCGCTCGAGACCCGCACCGACATCCAGCGGTTCCTCAGCGAGCCGCCGGGGAGCGATCTCGGGGTCGGGCTCGAGTCGCTGCTGAGCCTGCTGCGCACCGTCTCGATGGTGGCGGCCGGCCTGGCGACAGCGGCGGCGATCCTGGGTTACCACGTGCTCAAGCGCAACCGCGGCGCCCGCATCGGCCTGGGCGTGCTGGCGATTCCGTTGTTCCTGTGCGGCCTCGTGACGGGCGGCTTCCTGGCCAGCGTGGTGGCCGCGAGCGTGGCCATGTTGTGGCTGCAGCCGTCCCGATCCTGGTTCCACGGTGACGCGCCGCCACCGCACGACGCGGACGACCCGGCGTCGGGCGGAGGGTCGGCCCGACCGTCGGTCCGACCCGACCCGTCTTCGAGCGACCTGCCGTTGCTGCCCCCGCTCGAGCCGCCCGCAGGCGCGGCCGGCCCGCAGCAGGCGCCGCCGGCCTGGACGCCGTACGCCTCCAGCGAGCCTTGGCTCCAACAACGCCGGCCCTCGCGTCCGGGCAGCCTGGTCACGGCGTGCGTCGTCACCTGGGCGACGTGCGCGCTGGCCGCGCTGTTCGCGATCCTGATGGTCGCCGTACTCGCCGCCGATCCCGAGGGACTGGTTGCCGAGATGCACCGGCAGAACCCGTCACTCGCCGACGAGGGCATCACCGACGCCACGCTGCGCACCGTCGCCTGGGCTGTCGGCCTCGGCAGCCTGGCCTGGGCTCTGGTCTCCAGCGTGTTGGCCGTGCTCGCCTTCCAGGGGGTCCGGTGGGCCCGGGTCGCACTGGTGGTCTCGGCGGGTACCGTCGCCATCGCCTGCCTGGCGGGCTCCCTGATCTCGCCCGTGCTGGCCGCCCCTGGCGTGCTGGCGGCGCTCACCGCCGTGTTGCTCCTGCGGCCCGCGGTGCAGCGTTGGTTCGCCCGCCCGGGCTCGCCTCGTGATGTGATGTCGTCGTGAGCGACAGCAACCCGGGCGGCCCACCGCAGAACCCCTACGGCAACACCCCCCACGGCCAAGATCCCGAAGGCCAGACTCCCTACGGCGAGCAGCCGCCACCGGCCGCCAACCCTTACGGCGCCGCGCCGCCACCGCCAGCCAACCCCTACGGCCGGGCACCCTTCTCGCAGCAGCCGCGGGGACAGCAGCCCTACGGCGCCTCGCAGATCGGCGACGGCCTCGACATGTACGGCCGCCCGCTCTCCTCCACGGACGTCCGGCCCGGCACGGTGACCGCCGCCGGGTGGATCACCCTGGTCGTCTCGGGCCTCTCGGCCCTTCTCTACGGCTTCCTCACGCTCGCCATGATCGTGGACAAGGACGACGTGCTGCGCGAGATCGACGAGGCGCTCACCGAGCAGGGCTCCACCGGCGACTTCGACAGCGAGAGCGCGTTCGGTGTGGTGGTCGGGGTGCTCGTGGTGGTGGTCGTGTGGTGCCTGATCGCGTGTGTGCTCGCGGTGTTCGTGTTGCGGCGCTCCAACGCGGCTCGGATCACCCTGGTCGTCTCGGCCGTCGTGGCCGGGCTGCTGAGCCTGCTCGGCATCAAGTCGGCCGTCAGTGCGATCCCGTTGCTGGCCTGCCTCGCGACGGTGATCCTGCTGCTCACCGGTGGCGCGGGCGACTGGTTCGCTCGCCGCCGGCGCTACTGACCGATCGGCTCAGGCGTACGCCAGGTCGGCGGCAGCGAGTCGGGCCAGGCCCTCCTCGATGACGTCGCGCTCCTTGCAGAACGCCCAACGGACCAGCTGTCGGCCGGCCTCGGCGTCGTCGTAGAACACCTGGGTCGGGATCGCGACGACGCCGGCCCGCTCGGGCAGCGCCAGGCAGAAGCTCATGGCGTCGGGCCAGCCGAGAGCGGAGATGTCGGTGGTCGCGAAGTAGGTCCCCTCGGGTGGCCGGCCCGCCAGGCCGACCTTCTCCAGGCCGGCGCAGAGCAGGTCGCGCTTGATCTGCAGCTCGGCGGCCAGGGCCCTGGGGAAGTCCGGGTGTTCGTCGAGCGCGGTGGCCACGGCCGGCTGCAGCGGCGCGCCCGAGGTGAAGGTGAGCCACTGCTTGGCCGCGAGCACGGCGCCGACGAGCTCGGCGGGTCCCGTGGCCCAGCCGACCTTCCAACCCGTGAAGGAGTAGCTCTTGCCGGCGCTGGACAGGGTCAGGGTGCGCTCGGCCATCCCCGGCAGCGTGGCCAGCGGGATGTGGTCGTGGGCGCCGTCCTCGCTGGTGAACGTCAGGTGCTCGTAGACCTCGTCGGTGATCACCACCACGTCGTGGGCGGTGGCCACCTCGGCGACGGCGGTCAGCTCCTCGCGGGTCAGCACCGTGCCGGTCGGGTTGTGCGGGCTGTTGAGCAGGATGAAGCGGGTCCGGTCGGTGACCGCCGCCCGCAGTGCGTCGATGTCGAGCCGGAAGTCGGGTGCGCGCAGGGTGACCGGGCGTCGTACGCCGCCGGCTATCTGGATCATCGCGACGTAGGAGTCGTAGTAGGGCTCGAGCACCACCACCTCGTCGCCGGCGTTCACCAGGCCGAGCAGCGCAGCGGCGACGGCCTCGGTGCAGCCGGTGGTGACCACGACCTGGGTGTCGGGGTCGAGCTCGATGCCGTAGTGGCGCTGCTGGTGCCGGGCGATGGCCTGGCGGAGGGCCGGCACCCCGATCCCTGGGGCGTACTGGTTGGCTCCCGCCTCGAGCGCCCGCACGGCCGCGGCCACCACCTCGGGTGGTCCGTCGACGTCGGGGAAGCCCTGGCCGAGGTTGACCGACCCGGTCCGGGCGGCCAGCGCCGACATCGTCGAGAAGATCGTGGGCGGGATGCCGTCGAGGCGGGCGGCGGTGCGCATGGCCCCGAGGTTAGTGGGGCCTCATGGTCGGTGTGGCGGGCAGTACGGCGGTCAGTAGGGTGCCGCCCATGAACTCACCCCACAGAATCGCTCGCTGCGCTCTCGATTCCGCGGGGACCCCGAAATGACCGCCCGCGACGAGGACCTGGCCCGTGACATCGACGCCTGCTGCCGACTGACGGGCGAGTTCACGCTGCGGTCGGGGCAGGTGTCGTCGGAGTACTTCGACAAGTACCTCTTCGAGGCCCAGCCCGGCCTGCTGGCGCGGGTCGCGGAGCAGATGGTGGCCCTGGTGCCCGACGACACCGACCTGCTCGGCGGCCTCGAGCTCGGCGGCATCCCGATCGTGACCGTGCTGAGCGCCCGCACGGGCACGCCGGCGCTGTTCGTCCGCAAGAAGGCCAAGGACTACGGCACCTGCAAGCTGGCCGAGGGCCCCGACGTGGCCGGCCGACGGGTCACGCTGGTCGAGGACGTCATCACCACGGGTGGCGCGGTCCGCGACGCCACGCTCGCGCTGCGCGAGGCGGGGGCCACCGTCGAGGTGGTGGTCTGCGCGATCGACCGCTCACCCGGGTCGGAGAACCCGCTGGCCGACGTGGGCCTGGAGGTCCGGCCGGTGCTCACCAAGGCCGACCTCGACGCCGCGCGCTCCGCCGATTCCGCTGGTTGAGGAGGTTGCGCTAGCAACCTCACTCGTTGCCGGAGGAGGTCACCAGGCATCGGAGGTTTCGAGACAGGCGCTGCGCGCCTTCCTCAACCACCGATGGGCGCGCGCGCCTTCCTCAACCACCGATGAGGGACGTCAGGCGGTGGCCTTCTCGTCGTCGTTGTCGCGATGGCGCCACCACTCGAAGGCGATGGGGATGACGGACAGCGCCAGGATGCCGAGGATCGCGTAGTCGATGTTGGAGGCCAGCCAGGGGAAGGACCGTCCGACGAAGTAGCCGATCAGCGTGATGCTCCACACCCAGGCGACGGCGCCGATCAGGCTCCACACGAAGAACTTGCGGCGGTCCATCTTGGTGGCGCCCGCGACGACCGTGATGTAGGTCCGCACGAAGGGGACGAACCGGCCGATCACCAGGGCCTTGCTGCCGTGCCTGTCGAAGAACTCGGAGGTCTTCTCGAAGTACGCCCGCTTGATGATCTTGCCGTCGCGCTCGTAGAGCGGCGGCCCGATCTTGCGGCCGATCTCATAGCCCACGACGTTGCCGGCGAAGGCCGCCGCGGTCAGCAGTACCAGGGCAAAGATCAGGTTGACGAACGGCCCGCCGGGGATGATCGAGATCTTCTCGCCGGCGATGAAGAGCCCCATCGCGACCAGCAGGGTGTCGCCCGGCAGGAACGGGAAGAACAGCCCGCACTCGACGAAGATGATGACCAGGCTGACCCAGAAGAACGCGGTCCCGAACTGGTCGAGCAGCCAGTTGGGGTCCATCCACTGGATGCCGAACAGCATCGGGGCCAGCAGGGCCGGCGGCATGGTCACGGCGCAACGGTACCGGTGCCAACCTGAACACATGGTTACTGTCGCCGCCATGAACCAGAGCGCGTCGGACGCTGCGGACCCGATCCGGGCGCCGTACGACCCGATGCCGCACGGGCCGGCGGAGGTCGGCGTGGGTCCCTGGGACGGACCTTGGCCCGAGGGCGAGGAGTACGACGCCCGGTTGCTCGCCGAGGGCGACCGGCGCAACGTGGTGGACCGCTACCGCTACTGGACCCTCGAGGCGATCGTCGCCGACCTCGACACCCGGCGCCACGACTTCCACGTCGCGATCGAGAACTGGCAGCACGACTTCAACATCGGCACGATCGTCCGCACGGCCAACGCGTTCCTGGCGGCCGAGGTGCACATCGTGGGCAACCGGCGCTGGAACCGGCGCGGGGCGATGGTCACCGACCGCTACCAGCACGTCCGGCACCACGGATCGGTGGCCGACCTGGCGGCGTACCTGCGCGAGCGCGAGGTGATGCTGCTCGGCGTCGACAACCTGCCGGGGTCCGCACACCTGGAGACGATGGCCGTGCCCCGCGCGGTCTGCTTCCTGTTCGGCCAGGAGGGGCCGGGGCTGTCGGACGAGGCGCGCGCGGCTTGCGTGTCGTCGGGTGGCACCTTCTCGATCGCCCAGTTCGGCTCGACCCGGTCGATCAACGCCTCGGCCGCGGCCGCCATCGCCATGCACGCGTGGATCCGCCAGTACGCCGACCTGTCCGGCGACGTCTGGCGCGGCTGACGTTCCGCTGGTTGAGGAGGGCGCGCTGGCGCCCTCGCTCGTCACCTGCGGCCATCGCCTGGAGCCGGTGCCCTCGGCTACGGTGCGCAGGAGGCTCAAGAGGGAGGGTCGACGACGGTGTTGTCGGACATCGAGATCGCGAACGCGGCCACGCTGCGTCCGATCAAGGAGGTGGCCGCCGAGACTCTCGGGATCGAGGAGCGGCACCTGGTGCCGTACGGCCACTACAAGGCCAAGGTCGACCTGACCTACCTGGCGTCGTTGGCCGACCGCCCGCTCGGTCGACTGATCCTGATGACGGGGCTGTCCCCGACGCCTCCGGGCGAGGGCAAGACCACGACCACGGTCGGCCTCACCGACGCGCTGCACGGGCTGGGGCACCGCTCGATCGCGTGCCTGCGCGAGCCGTCGATGGGGCCCGTCTTCGGCATGAAGGGCGGCGCGGCGGGCGGCGGCTACAGCCAGGTCGTCCCGATGACCGACATCAACCTGCACTTCACCGGCGACTTCGCGGCCATCGCTGCCGCCAACAACCTGTTGGCCGCGCTGATCGACAACCACGTGCACTACGGCAACGAGCTGGACATCGACGTGCGCAGCGTGACCTGGAAACGCGTCATGGACATGAATGACCGCGCCCTGCGCGAGGTGACGGTGGCTCTCGGTGGCCACGCCAACGGTTTCCCCCGCGAGGACGGTTTCGACATCGTCGTGGCCTCAGAGCTGATGGCGATCTTCTGCCTCACCGAGTCGTGGGCCGACCTGAAGCGACGGATCGGCGCCATCGTGATCGGCTACACGCGGTCGATGGCCCCGGTGACCGCGCGCGAGCTCGGCGCCGACGGTGCGATGGCCGCGTTGCTCCGTGACGCGCTCGCGCCGAACCTGGTGCAGACCCTCGAGGGTGCACCGGCGTTCGTGCACGGCGGCCCGTTCGCCAACATCGCTCACGGGTGCTCCTCGGTGATAGCCACCCGCGCCGGCCTGCGGATGGCCGACTACGTGGTCACGGAGGCGGGCTTCGGCGCGGACCTGGGGGCGGAGAAGTTCGTCGACATCAAGTGCCGCAAGTCCGGCCTGCGCCCCGACGTCGCGGTGGTGGTGGCGACGGTGCGTGCGCTGAAGTACCACGGCGGCGTGGCGCTCGCCGACCTCGGCAGGGAGGACCTCCGGGCGGTGCGGGCCGGGATGGCGAACCTGCGCCGCCACCTCGACAACATCCGCCACGTCTACGGCGTCCCGTGCATCGTCGCCGTCAACCGGTTCCCCTCGGACACCGACATCGAGGTGGCGACGGTCGTCGAGCTGGTGGCCGCCGAGGGCGTCGAGGCCTACCCCGCGACGCACTTCGCCGACGGGGGTGTCGGTGCGCACGACCTCGCCAAGGGCGTGCTGCAGGCGCTTGACGAGCCGTCGCCGTACTCCTTCTCGTTCACCTACGACGACGACCTGACCCTCATCGAGAAGGTCGAGGCGATCGCGACCCGGCTGTACGGCGCCGGTCTGGTGACGTGGGAGGGCAGGGCCCGTCGGCGGCTGCTGCGTGTGGAGCGCGACGGCTACGGCGCCCTGCCGGTGTGCGTGGCGAAGACGCAGTACTCGTTCTCGACCGACCCGGGGTCGCTCGGAGCTCCTTCGGGGCACGAGCTCCACGTCCGCGAGGTGCGGTTGTCGGCGGGTGCCGGCTTCGTCGTCGTGGTGTGCGGCGACATGATGACCATGCCCGGGCTGCCCCGCGACCCGTCCGCGTCCCGCATCGACCTGGCCGACGACGGGACGATCCTGGGTCTCTCCTAGCTCTCGGCCGCCGACACCGCGCGTGCGAGAGCGGCCAGCCCGCGCGAGCTGTGACTCTTCACCGTGCCTTCGGAGATGCCGAGCTCGTCGGCAGTCTGGGCGACGGAGAGGTCGAGCAGGTGGCGCAGGACCACGACCTTGCGCTGCATTTCGGGCAGCTGCTGGAGGGCGTCGACCACAGCGCTGCGCTCCTCGTACGCCGGCATGTCGGTCGCGCCGCGGTCGAGACCCTCGAGCCCGGGCTTCTCGCGCCGCCACGGCCGGCGCGACTCATCGACGTTGGCGCGGACCAGGATGCGTCGGGCGTACGGCTCGGCCGCGGCCGGGTCGCGCAGCCGCGGCCACCCGACGTACAGCTTCACGAACGCCGTCTGGAGCAGGTCGTCGGCCCGGTGCCAGTCGCCGCAGATCGCGTACGCCACCCGGCGCAGGTGGGTCTGCCGCGCCTCGACGAAGGCGGCGAAGGCGGCATCGCGGTCCCTGGTCAGCGCAGGCCCTCCCCACTGGCGTACTTCTCGCGTGCGTAGTCGAGGAAGGCGTCGAGGTCGGGCCCTCCGGTTCGGAAGGGTGTGGCGATCACCTCGAGGCCGCCACTGTCGCGTACGACGACGTACCACTTCTTGCCGTCCGGTCCCTGGAGGAGGGCGGCCGCGCTCGGCTCCCCTGCGAGGACGAAGTCCTTGAGCTGCACCGGGTGGCGCTGGTCGAGGATCCTCACCCCATGACTCGCCACGAGTGAGCCGTCGTCGGCGAACTCCACGTAGCCGGCCGAGTTGTCGTCGTTGGCGGCGACGTTCTGGGCGACCCAGTCCTGGAAGTCACCCTCGGGAGCTGCTCCGGCGCCGCTTGAAGAGCTGCTCGCCCCGTCCGGATCGGTGTCCCACTCCATGATCAGCCAGCTCTGTGCCCCTTGGAACTCCAGCGCCAGGGCGACCGAGTGGTGGTAGTCGGTCGGGTCGCCGTACGGCTCGTCGACGCGGTCGATCACGGCCACGCCAGGTCGGAGCTCGAGGATGCCGGCGTCGTTGTAGCGGGCGAGCTCGCCCTCGTCCCACCCTGCGGCCGGATCGGTGGTCGGCTCGGCCGTCGGCTCGGTAGTCGGGTCCGTGGCCACCTGGCCGGGCTGCTCGGAGGAGCCGTTGCTGAGTGCGGTCGCGCCGAGTCCGACGGCCGTCGCGGCGGCGACGGCGACGAACGAGCCGGCCAGCCGGCGGCGTCGTACGGCGCGGTGACCGGCCGCGAGCCGGTCCACCACCGGACGGTGCGGCGGCTCGGGGCCGAAGCCCTCGGTCAGCGACTCATGTAGATCCAGGTCCATGACAACTAGACGGAACCACGTGGCCGTTCGGTTGTCACCGATTCGGACGAGTCTCGAGGGCCCTGCGGTACGCCACTAGTGTGGTGGCGCTCGCCCCACGTCCCGCCGAGGAGTTCCCGATGCCCATCGCCACCCCCGAGAAGTACGCCGAGATGCTGGACACCGCGAAGGCCCAGGGCTTCGCCTTCCCGGCCATCAACGTCTCGTCGTCACAGACGCTGAACGCGGCGCTCCAGGGCTTCGCGGACGCCGGCTCCGACGGCATCGTCCAGGTCTCCACGGGCGGCGCCGACTACCTGTCGGGCCCCAACGTGAAGAACATGGTGACCGGGTCCGTGGCCTTCGCGGCGTACGCCGCCGAGGTGGCCAAGTCCTACCCCGTCAACATCGCGCTGCACACCGACCACTGCCCCAAGGACAAGCTCGAGGGCTTCGTCCGTCCGCTCGTCGACATCTCCGCCGAGCGAGTGGCCCGCGGCGAGCTGCCGCTGTTCCAGTCGCACATGTGGGACGGCTCGGCCGTGCCGCTCGAGGAGAACCTGCAGATCGCCGAGGAGCTGCTGGCCAAGTGCGCGGCGGCCCACATCATCCTCGAGATCGAGGTGGGCGTGGTCGGCGGCGAGGAGGACGGCGTCGAAGGTGCGATCGACGACAAGCTCTACAGCACGCCCGAGGACGCCTTGGCCACCGTGCGCGCCCTCGGCACCGGCGAGAAGGGTCGCTACCTCACGGCGCTGACCTTCGGCAACGTGCACGGCGTCTACAAGCCCGGCAACGTCAAGCTCCGCCCCGAGGTGCTCAAGGCAGCCCAGGAAGCGGTCGTCAAGGACCTCGGCCTCGCCGCCGACGCCCGCCCGTTCGACCTGGTCTTCCACGGCGGCTCGGGCTCGTCGGCCGACGAGATCAGCGCTGCGGTCGACTTCGGCGTGGTGAAGATGAACGTCGACACCGACACCCAGTACGCCTTCACCCGCCCCGTCGCCGGCCACATGTTCGCCAACTACGACGGCGTGCTCAAGGTCGACGGCGAGGTGGGCAACAAGAAGGCCTACGACCCGCGCGCCTGGGGCAAGGCCGCCGAGGCCGGGATGGCCGCCCGCGTCGTCGAGGCCTGCGAGAACCTCCGCGCCAGCGGTCGCTCCATCGGCTGATCCGCGCATCCCATGTAACGCGGTGTTCCCGCGGCTTCCCCAGCGTTCGGTCGCTGGGAAGCCCCCACGAACACCGCGTTACATGGAATCTCCGCGCCGACCAGCCGTACGACGCGCGGGTTAGGCAGCCGGTGCGGTTTCGGGCTCGCTCCCGGCCCGCGTCGGGTAGCCGACCCCGCCGAGGTGCTGGGGGAGCACGAAGAACAGGCAGGACAGCAGGCCGAGCACCAGCACCCCGACCGAGAGCAGCATCGACTGCGACATGGCCGTGCTGAAGGCTTCGTGGATGGCGGCTGGGAGGCCGCCGCCCGCGCTCTCGGGGGAGGAACCGCCCGAGCTCAGGCCCTGCGCGGCCAGCCGCGAGTCCATGAGTACGGCGATGGCGGCCGAGCCCAGCACGGAGCCGACGTTGCGGGTCGCGTTGTAGACACCGGCACCGGCTCCGGCCAGGTGCATCGGCAGGTTGCGGGTGGCGGTCGCCGCCAACGGCGCCCAGACCCCGGCCATGCCGAGGCCGAGGAAGCCCATCGGGACGAGGATCTGCCAGGTGGCGCTGTCGGGGGTCATCACCCGGCTGAGCCAGAACACCGAGCCGGCCGTGATCGCGAAGCCCGACGCCGTGAGCGTCCGGGGGTGCACGCGGTCGGTGACCTTGCCGACGAGAGGCGCCATCACGATCGAGACGACCGCCATCGGCACCATCAGCAGGGCGGCCTTGGTCGGTGACAGCCCGCGCACCAGCTGGGCGTAGAGCATCAGCGGGAAGCCCATCGAGGTGGCCGTGAACGACATCGTCGAGATCGCGAAGCTGGAGATCGAGAAGTTGCGGTCGCGGAAGAGACCCAGCGGCACCAGTGGCTCGGCGCGGTTGCGGGCCTGCCAGTAGACGAACGCCGCGAAGACCAGCAGCCCCCCGATGATCAGCCCCCACACGGAGATCGGGCCGGTGACGGTGCCCCAGTCGTACTGGTGACCCTCCTGGATGCCGAAGACCAGCAGGAACATGCCGAGCCCGCTCAGCGCGACGCCGAGCCAGTCGAAGCTGTGGCTGTGGGTCGGCAGCCGCGGCACCAGCCGGTACGCCAGGACCAGGCCGACCAGCCCGACCGGCACGTTGATGAAGAAGATCCACTCCCAGCCGAGGGTGTCGACCAGCACGCCGCCGAGGATCGGGCCGACGAGCGTTGCCACGCCGGCTGTCGCGCCCCACAGGGCCATGGCCTGGCCGCGGCGTTCGGACGGGAAGATCCGGGTGATCACGGCCATCGTCTGCGGCGTCATCAGCGCGGCGCCGAGGCCCTGCACCACCCGGGCCACGATGAGCATCTCGATCGAGCCGGTCAGCCCGCACCACAACGACGCGAGCGTGAAGATCGTCAGGCCGATCATGTAGATGTTCTTGGGTCCGAACCGGTCCCCGAGGCGGCCGGTGATCAGCACCGGCACGGCGTAGGCCAGCAGGTAGGCGCTGGTCACCCAGACGACGGAGTTCACGTCGGCGTGGAGGTCGGCGATGATCGCCGGCGTCGCGACGGTGACGATCGTGGTGTCGACCAGGATCATGAAGAAGCCCAGGCAGAGCGCGAACAGCGCGGGCCAGGGGCGCACGTCGTCGGGGACGCCGGCCGGGTTGCGGGCCGCGGTCTCTGCAGGGTCGGGTGAGGTGTCGACCATGACCACACTCAACACCTGCCCGCCAACGGCTGTTCCTCCGCCCCGCACCTAGGCTGGCCGGCATGACGAACCAGGACCTGATGGCCGGACCGCCGCCGACCCACCTGCCGGAGGACCCCGCCACCGCGGAGCTCGCCGAGGGGCGTCAGGCCGACGACGTCGTACGCCGCCACCCGGCGTCGCCGGTGGCGTGGGCCGCGCTCGCCCAGGCGGCGCGGGACGCCGACGCGGACGACCTGACCGTCTATGCCTACGCCCGGGTGGGCTACCACCGCAGCCTCGACCTGCTGCGCCGCAACGGCTGGAAGGGGCACGGCCCCGTGCCGTGGGAGCACGAGGGCAACCGCGGGTTCCTGCGCTGCCTGGCTCTGCTCGCCCTGGCCGCCCGCGCCATCGGCGAGGGCGAGGAATGGGAGCGCTGCTCGGCGTTCCTGCGTGACTCCAGCCCGACGGCCGCCGCCGAGCTGCTCGACGGGACCCGCTAGAAGACGGGAGCCCCGCCCAGCAGCGACCGCACTCGTTCGGCGCCCAGCGCCAGGATGAGCGTCGGCAGCCGCGGCCCGCGCTCCGCGTCGACGAGGAGCCGATAGAGCAGCCCGAAGAACTGCTTCTGGTCGGCCTTGACCTCGTCCGTCGGCGGCGCGTCCAGGGACTGGCCCCGGGCCAGCTTGGGCACGCCGTAGACCAGGGAGGTCACGGTGTCGAGGTCCAACGGGTCGGGCAGGCCGTCGAGCAGCAGCCGCAGCCAGCCCTGCTCGGTGGCCGACAGGTCCGCCAGCGCCGCCGCGTCGGGCGCCTCCCGCACGGTCGTGCGGTCGGCCGGGTCGACGTACTCGTTGGTCCACGCCATCGCCCGTGACAGTCGCGGCTCGAGGTCGTCGACGGAGTCATGGGCGTAGCCCAACTCGCCGACGATCCGGCTGATCTGCTCGGCCGAGCCGGCGGTGACGTCGGCGACCGACGACAGCACCCGGAACGGTACGACGACCCTGGCTGTCGGCAATGCGCCCGCGGTCGCCGTCGACGAGGCGCGCTCCCAGGCGAGCACCTGGGCGTCACGCTTCGCCGGGTCGGCGGCCTTGCGGGTCAGCGCGTCCCACTCGTCGTAGAGGCGGACCACCTCGGGCCCGAAGTCGATGTCGAAGGCCTGCTTCGGCTGCCGACGCACGTAGAGCCACCGAACGATCGGGGCCTCGAGCACCCGCAGCGCGTCGGCCGCCGTGGGCGCACCGCCTGCCGAGGACGACATCTTCTGCACACCGGCGAAGCCCACGAAGCCGTAGCCGAACCAGGCTGGGCGTGGCATCCCGAAGATGCTCTCGACCAGCTCGTGCCCAACCGTGAAGGACGACCCGGGCGTGGCATGGTCCATGCCCGCCGGCTCGAAGTCGACGTGCTCGAACGCCCAGCGCATCGGCCAGTCCACCTTCCAGACCAGCTTGCCCTCGTCCTGGGTGGCGAGGTTGGTGGTGTGGGCGTGGCCGTAGTCGCAGCGGTAGGCCAGGTCGGTCGACGCGTCGTCGTACGACACGATCGTGGTGGTGTCGCGGCCACAGGTACGGCAGTAGGGCTTGACCGGGAAGCGCTCCAGCTCCGAGCCGCCGCTGGTCTCGTCGTCGTCAGCAACCGAGTCGGCGAGCGCCTCGGCCTCCTGGTCGGACGCGGGCTCGGGCACGGACTTCTTCGTGCGGTAGCGCGCCAGCACGGTGTCGATGTCGGCGCGGTGGGCGACGGCGAGGAGCACCTGCTCGCGGTAGCTGCCCGAGGTGTAGCGCTCGGTCTGGGAGATCTCCTCCATGTCGACGCCCATGGCGTGCAGCGAGGTGAGCAACGGCTCCTTGAAGTGCTCCGCCCACGAGGAGTGGCACTCCCAGGGATCGGGGACCGCCGACAGCGGCCTGCCGATGTGCTCGGACCACGACGCGTCAACGCCGGCCGGCACCCTGCGGAAGCGGTCGTAGTCGTCCCACACGTGCAGGTGCCGCACGGGAACCCCGCGGCGGCGCAGCTCGTCGGCCACGAAGTGCACGGTGAGGAACTCCCGGAGGTTGCCCAGGTGCACCTGTCCCGACGGCGAGACCCCCGACGAGCACGTCACCGGCTTGCCCTCGCCGGCGTGACGCTGGGCGTCGTCGGCGGCGCGGGTGACCCAGTCATGGATCGCGGCGGTGGGCTCGGGCATGCTGCGGCCGCTCCTTCTGCTGGACGAGGCGGAAACGAGCACGCTACCGGAGCGCCCACCCCGCGCCGTACGGGGTTTCGCGGGCGTGGACGTGGGCGACGCGGACGGGCGCCGGAGTTGTCCCCTGACTCCACTCCGGCGCCCGTCGACGTCGCCGACCCAGACCCCCGCAACGAGTCGGCATCGACCCCGGTCCCCGGCGCTCTGACGAGTCCCCGGCGGCCGTGACGTCAACCCGATCGTCGCACTGACAGGACCCTGCCAGGTGGATAAGTCCTGCCCCTGGCACTAACGTGCCACCATGCCTTCGAAGGTACGACGACCGCCCGAATCCGTGCTCACCGCGCTCGGCCTCAACGCCTCCGAGGAGTGCCGCTACCAGCAACTGCTTCCGCTGTCGGGTGGTCCGGTCGGCGACGTGGCCCAAGCGATCGGCATCGACCCCGACGCCTTGCCGGCCTGGGCCGGTGGCCTGCTCGACCGGGGCATGGTCAGCATCGGCGCGGGCCGGGTCACCGTGCTGCCGATGCCCGCGCTCGTGGCCCACCTGGTCGCCGAGCAGGCGGACGCGGCGCAGCGCAGTCGCGAGCGGTTGCTCGACCTCGCCGACGCGATCCCGTTCCTCGCCGCGGCGGCCAGCCGGCCCGGCCCGGGTGAGGTCGACGACCTCCACGCCATCGACGGTGAGGTGAGCTCGGGTGGCAACGCGCTGATGCTGCTGACCAACCTGATCGAGCAGAGCAAGGGCGACCTGCTGTGGCTACGTCCGGACGCCTGGATGATGCCGCGCGAGTCGGCCATCTCGGTCGTCGTCGGACGAGCCGTCGCCTCGGGTCGCCGGTCCCGGGCGATCTATCCGCTCCGAGCGCTGCACGAGGCGCCCGAGGTGCTGCAGGCACGGGCCGACCAAGGCGAGGAGGTCCGGGTGATCGACGACCTGCCCACCCGCATGTTGGTGATCCGCGGCACGCACGTGGTGCTGCCCGAGCCGCTCGGGTTCAGGGACGAACCGCGGCTGCTCGTCCGGCAGCCCGCCATCGTGGGCGCGCTGACCCTGCTGTTCGAGAGCTACTGGAACGATGCGACCACACTCCCGGGGCTCGACCCCGGACGCCCACGTGCCGACCTCCGCAGCAACCTGCTGCGCCAGCTCGCGGCCGGGGCCAAGGACGAGCAGATCGCGCGCACCCTCGGGCTCAGCCTGCGGACCGTGCGTCGTCGGGTAGCCGACCTGCTGATCGAGCTGGGCGTCGACACCCGGTTCCAGGCGGGCGTCGAGGCCGCGCGACGCGGGTGGCTGTAACCGCTGGTTGAGGAGGGCGCGCTAGCGCCGTCTCGAAACCTGCGGTGCCTAGGGCAGCACCATCGCGTACGCCGCCGGCTCGACGTGCCAGGTGCGCTGCCGCTCCGGGCCGTAGATCTCGCCGTCGGCGCTGCACCAGAACTCCGCGCCCGAGACCGACACCTGGTGGCCGCGCAGGTAGGCCACGTCGTCGCGTTCGACGTGCTTGCCGCGGGCCATGCTCAGCGCATAGCCCACCTTGGACAAGGGACTGGTCGCCCGGGAGATCATCACGTCGGCCATGCCGTCCTCGGCGTCGGCGTGCGGGGTGACCTCGGTGCCGCCGCCGATGTGGGAGCCGTTGCCGACCGAGACCATCAGCACCGGACGGTCCAGGTCGTTGACGACCACTCCGTCGAGCTCGATGCGCAGGTGCAACCGCGGCGGGTGCAGGGCCGCCTGGAGCGCACCGATCGGGTAGGCGGCCCGGCCGAGGTTGACCTTGCCCACGCCGATGGAGCCGAGGCGCTCCTTCCAGCGGGCGCCTCGGCGGCTGGCCTGCGCCCCGGCGCCGGCGTGCACGTTGTTGACCACGATGTCGCCGACCTCGTCGACGATCAGGTCCATCGGCCGCACCTCGCCGTCGAGGACGACGCCGGCCGCCTCCTCCATCTCCAGGGGGATGCCGACACCACGTGCGAAGTCGTTGCCCGTGCCCAACGGCAGCAGCGCGACCACCGAGGTCTTCAGCTCGTTGCGCCGGTGCAGGGCCGAGATCACGGCGTGCAGGCTGCCGTCGCCGCCCGCCACCACGATCCGTCGGGAGCCGGCCCGCTGCAGGACGCCGTCGAGCTCGCCGGGGTCGGACGTGGCCGCCACCTCCACGGAGGTCCGCCCGCGCAGCTGCGACAGGGCGACATCCAGGGTCTCCTGGTCCGCCGTACCGGCGTCCTTGTTGGTGATGACGAGCAGCGGGTCCATTGGCGCGGACACTATCCGACGGTGGTTTCGAGGCTCGCAAGCTCGCACCTCAACCACCGACAACTCAGTGCAAGCTCAGTGCAGTAGCGTTCGTGGCGCCTCGAACCGCCCACGGAGCAGGAGAAGACATGCCGGCGATCGTGGTCCTCGGCGCCCAGTGGGGCGATGAGGGCAAGGGCAAGGCCACCGACCTGCTGGCCACCAACGAGACGATCGACTTCGTGGTGCGCACCAGCGGCGGGCACAACGCCGGCCACACGATCGTCATCAACGGCGAGAAGTTCGCGACCCACCTGCTCCCCAGCGGCATCCTGACCCCCGGCGCGACCTGCGTGATCGGCAACGGGGTCGTCGTCTCGCCGGAGGCGCTGTTCCGCGAGCTCGACGCGCTCATCGCCCGCGATGTGGACCTCGCGCCCCTGGTCGTCAGCGCGAACGCCCACGTGATCGCCGGCTATCACGTCACCATCGACAAGGTCACGGAGCGCTTCCTGGGCGACGCCAAGCTCGGCACGACCGGCCGCGGCATCGGGCCGTCGTACGCGGACAAGATCAACCGGATCGGCATCCGCATCGCCGACCTCTTCGACGAGTCGATCCTGCGGCAGAAGGTCGAGGCGTCACTCGAGCTGAAGAACCAGATCCTCGCCAAGGTCTACAACCGCCGCGCGCTCGAGACCGACGCGGTGGTCGAGGACCTGCTGTCGTACGTCGAACGGTTGCGGCCGCTGGTCGCCGACACGTCGCTGCTGCTGAACAACGCGCTCGACGAGGGCAAGACGGTGCTCTTCGAGGGTGCGCAGGCCACCATGCTCGACGTCGACCACGGCACCTATCCCTACGTGACGTCCTCCAGTCCGGTCGCCGGCGGGGTGTGCACCGGCGCCGGTGTCGGGCCGACGCGGATCGACCGGGTGATCGGCGTGATCAAGGCCTACACGACGCGCGTCGGCTCGGGCCCGTTCCCGACCGAGCTGTTCGACGCCGACGGCGAGAAGCTGTGGAAGGTCGGCGGCGAGGTCGGCGTCTCCACCGGCCGCGACCGCCGCTGCGGCTGGTACGACGCGGTCGTGGCCCGCTACGCCTCCCGCGTCAACGGCCTGACCGATCTCTTCCTCACCAAGCTCGACGTGCTGTCGAGCTGGGAGCGGGTGCCGGTGTGCGTGGCGTACGACGTCGACGGCGTGCGCCACGACGAGATGCCGATGACCCAGACCGAGTTCCACCACGCCAAGCCGATCTACGAGTACTTCCCCGGCTGGTGGGAGGACATCTCCGGCTGCCGCGAGTTCTCCGACCTCCCGGTCAACGCCCAGGCCTACGTGCGGGCGCTGGAGTCGATGTCCGGCACCCGCATCTGGGGCGTCGGCGTCGGCCCCGGGCGCGAGCAGACACTCGAGGTACCCATCGGTGGTTGAGGTGCGAGGAGCGCAGCGACGAGCCTCGAAACCACGCACTCCGGCAACCTTGATCAAGCAGGTACCGGGCTCAGTAGCCGAACGTAGAGGCATGACCATCCCGTACGCCGAACCGCTCACCGTCCGCGCACCCGCCGACCTCGTCATCCCCGAGCCCCCGAGGCGCGGGGAGGCCGGCGGCGAGCCGTGCTTCCCCTGCAGCCCCGGCACCGCCGAGTCGGCAATCTGGGCCGACGAGCACTGGACCCTGCACAACCCCGGCTCGACGGCGCTGGTCGGTGCCGTCTGGCTGGCTTCCCGCCGCCACTTCGACTCCTATGCGGACATGCCCGCCGACCTCGGCGCGACCCTTGCGGGGGTCTGTGGGCGGGTCGAGCGGGCGATCCTCGCGCTCGGCGCCGTCGGGCGGGTCCACGTCTACCGCTACGGCGACGGCGGCGCGCACTTTCACCTCTGGTTCGTCCCCAGGCCGCTCGGCCGGCTCGACATGTCCGGCCCGTACCTCGGTGCCTGGGAGGACGCGATGACCCCCGCCGACGAGGCCGACATCGAGGCAGCCGGGGAGAAGATCGCCGCGGCCATGGCCGGCTGACGCGGACCGTCCGGTCGCCGAAGGGTGCTTGCATGAACACCGTGACCGACGAGCCGGGGCACCCCCGGGGTTTCGAGACGGGCGCTAGCGCGCCCTCCTCAACCAGCGGGGGTGCGCTGGCTCGCCGGCTCGGGCTGGGCGACGCGGTTGTCATCGGGCTCGGGTCGATGATCGGCGCGGGCGTCTTCGCGGCCTTCGCGCCCGGCCGCCCGCGCCGCGGGGACCGCGCTGCTCGTGGGGCTCGCTATCGCCGCGGTGGTCGCCTACTGCAACGCCACCGCGTCCGCGCAGCTCGCGGCGGCCTACCCGCGCGCCGGCGGCACCTACCTCTACGGCCGCGAGGTGCTGGGCGAGTGGCCGGGCTTCCTGGCCGGCTGGGGGTTCGTCGTCGGCAAGACGGCCAGCTGTGCGGCGATGGCGATGACCTTCGCGGCGTACGCCGTCCCCGACGGCTGGCAGCGCGCCGCCGCGGTCGCGGTGGTCGTCGTCCTCGCGCTGGTCAACTGCGCCGGCATCACCCGCACCGCCGGCCTGACGCGGATCATCGTCACCCTGGTCCTGCTGGCCATCGCCGTCGCCGTCGCGGCATGCTTCGGCGGCGGCGCCGCCCACGGCCTCGACGACTGGAGCTCCCCCCACGGCGCCTACGGCGTGCTCCAGTCCGCCGGCCTGCTCTTCTTCGCGTTCGCCGGCTACGCCCGCATCGCCACCCTCGGCGAGGAGGTGCGCGACCCCGCCCGGGTGATCCCGCGCGCCATCCTGGTGGCCCTCGCCGGTGCGGTCGTCGTGTACGCCGTCGTCGGGGTCGCCGTCCTGAGCGTGCTCGGACCCGAGGGCACCGCCGCCTCCAGCTCGCCGGTGGCCGACGCGGTCGCGGCGACGTCATGGGCCTGGGCCGTCCCCGTGGTGCGCGTCGGCGCCGCGCTGGCAGCGGCCGGGGCGCTGCTCGCCCTGGTCGCCGGGCTCGGCCGGACCTCGCTGGCGATGGCCCGCGAGGGCGACCTGCCGCGGTGGCTGGACGCCGTACACCCGAGGTTCCAGGTGCCGCACCGGGCGGAGCTGAGCATCGCCGCGGTGGTCGTGGTGCTGGTGCTGCTCGTCGACCTGCGCGGCGCGATCGGGTTCTCGTCCTTCGGGGTACTGCTCTACTACTTCGTCGCCAACGCCGCGGCGTGGGCGCAGGACCCCGCCCAGCGGCGCTACCCGCGCTGGCTCCAGGCCCTCGGCTGCGCCGGCTGCGTGGTCCTTGTCGCCACGCTGCCCTGGCAGTCCGTCGTCGCCGGCACGGCCGTCTTCGCCGTCGGCGTGGCCTACCGACTGGCCCGGATCCGCGGTCGAGCCGCGCGGACCTGATCTCAATCTGGCCGTTCGGCCCTACCGGCACAGGCCGCACACCGTCTAGCCTCCCGACATGCTTGATCCCGAGCTCGCCGTGGATCGGATCGTCGCAGCGCACCGAGGCCCCCCAGGTGTCCGCGCCCTGCACGCCAAGGGTCGGTTCTACTCAGGCACCTTCAACGCGTCCCCCGACGGCACGGCCATCTGCCGGGCCCTGCACCTCACCGGGGAGACGGTGCCGATCCTGGTGCGCTGGTCCAACGGGTCGGGCAGGCCGGGCCGCGACGACCGCCAGGACGTCCGCGGCATGGCCATCTCGTTCGTGCTCCCCGACAGCACCTCGACCGACCTGGTGGCTCAGACGGCCCCCCGGTTCCCCGTGCGCACACCCGACGACTTCGTCCGGCTGCTCGAGATCACCCGCGACCGCAAGGAGCTGGCCAAGTTCCTGGCCACCCGACCGGGAACGGCCCGCGCTCTCTACGTCAACCACCGCGCCGGCACCCTCAAGCCCCCACGCAGCTATGCGGAGGCGACCTACTACCCCATCCACGCCTATCGCTGGCTGACAGCGGCCGGCCACGGCAGCTGGGTGCGCTACCGCTTCGTGCCGCAGGCCGCCGACCGCCGCCGCCCGACCGGCCGCTTCCACGGCGACGACCGGCTGCAGGACGAGATGGCCGCCAGGCTGCAGGCCGGGCCGGTGAGCTTCGACCTGGTCGTCACGGTCGCCGGACCCAAGGACAACCCCCACGACCCGATGTCGGTGTGGAAGGGCAGCCGCGACCTCGTCGCAGGCTGGATCGAGATCACCGGCGCCGAGGTCGACCACGAAGCCGACGGCGACGTCGTCGTCTTCGACCCCACGCGCGTGGTGGACGGCATCGAGCTGTCCGACGACCCGATCCTGCGCTACCGCGCCAGGGCGTACGCCGTCTCCGTCGCCCGCCGGACGCCCGGCCCGCGCTGACCGTCGGGCACCTCACCTCTAGACTCGCCGAACGTGAAGGCGCTCGTGATCGGCACCGGTGGGCGCGAGCACGCCTTGGCCCTCGCCCTGTCTCGCGACCCGGGAGTGTCCGAGGTGCACGCCGCACCGGGCAATCCCGGCATCGCCGCGGTGGCCACCCTCCACCCGGTCGACCCGATGTCCGGAGAGGCCGTGGCCGCGCTGGCCGTCGCCCTCGGTGCGGACCTGGTCGTCATCGGGCCCGAGGCACCGCTGGTCGCCGGAGTGGCCGACGCCGTCACGGCGGCCGGCATCACCTGTTTCGGGCCCTCGGGCCAGGCGGCCCGGCTGGAGGGCTCCAAGGAGTTCGCCAAGGACGTGATGGCCGCTGCCGGTGTGCCGACCGCCGACGCCCACGCGTGCAGCACCCCCGACGAGGTGGCCGCCGCCCTGGACGCCTTCGGGCCGCCGTACGTCGTCAAGGACGACGGCCTGGCCGCCGGCAAGGGGGTGCTGGTCACCGACGACCGCGAGGCCGCGTTGGCGCACGCGGCCCGATGCGGGCGGGTCGTCGTCGAGGAGTACCTCGACGGCCCGGAGGTCTCGCTGTTCGCGATCACCGACGGGGTGACCGTGCTGCCGATGCAACCGGCCCAGGACTTCAAGCGCATCCACGACGGCGACCAGGGACCCAACACCGGTGGCATGGGCGCCTACACGCCGCTGACGTGGTTGCCCGAAGGGTTCGTCGAGGAGGTGCTGCGCGACGTGCTGCAGCCGACCGTCGACGAGCTGGGCCGCCGCGGTGTCCCCTTCCAGGGCTTGCTGTACGCCGGCCTGGCGCTCACCGCGCGCGGCGTGCGGGTCGTGGAGTTCAACGCCCGCTTCGGCGACCCCGAGACCCAGCCGCTGCTGGCACTGCTCGACTCGCCTCTCTCGCCGCTGCTTGTCGGAGCCGCGACCGGCACCCTGCACGACGTACCGACCCTGGCCTGGAAGCCCGGTGCCGCCGTGACCGTGGTGATGGCCAGCCGCGGCTACCCCGAGACCTCCTCCTCCGGCGACGTCATCGTCGGGTGCGAGACACTGGACGTCGAGGACGACGTGCACGTCATCCACGCGGGCACCGCCCGCGACGAGGAGGGCCGACTGGTGACTGCGGGCGGACGCGTGCTGGGCGTGACTGCCGTCGGCGCCGACGTCGCCGACGCCCGGGCCAAGGCCTACGAGGCCGTCGCGACCATCTCGTTCCCCGGCGCCCAGTGGCGCCGCGACATCGCCGCCGTCGCTGCGGGAGTGGTCGCGCGATGACGGTCCCCAACGTGTTGGCCACCCGCTACGCCGGCGACGACCTGGTCGCGATCTGGTCGCCCGAGCACAAGATCGTCCTCGAACGCCGGCTGTGGATCGCCGTGCTGGAAGCACAGCGCGACCTCGGCGTCGACGTACCCGACGGGGTCGTCGAGGCCTACCGCGATGTCGTCGACAAGGTCGACCTCGACTCGATCGCGGCCCGCGAGCGGGTCACCCGCCACGACGTCAAGGCGCGGATCGAGGAGTTCGCGGCGCTGGCCGGGCACGAGCACATCCACAAGGGCATGACCAGCCGCGACCTGACCGAGAACGTCGAGCAGCTGCAGATCCGCGCCTCCTTGGAGCTGCTGCGCGGCCGCACCGTCGCGGCCCTGGCCCGCCTAGCGCGGCTCGCGACGGAGCACGAGACCACCGTGATGGCCGGTCGCTCCCACAACGTCGCGGCCCAGGCCACCACGCTCGGCAAGCGTTTCGCGACCATCGCCGACGAGATGCTGGTCGCCCTGGAGCGGCTCGACGACCTGCTCCGCCGCTACCCGCTGCGGGGCATCAAGGGCCCGATGGGCACCTCCCAGGACATGCTCGACCTGCTCGGCGGCGACGCCGCCAAGCTCGCCGACCTCGAGCAGCGGGTCGCCACCCACCTGGGCTTCGAGCGCGTGCTCAGCAGCGTCGGCCAGGTCTACCCCCGCTCGCTCGACTTCGACGTCCTCTCGGCACTGGTCCAGCTGGCCGCCGGGCCGTCCAACCTGGCCACCACGATCCGGCTGATGGCCGGCCACGAGCTGGTCACCGAAGGCTTCGCCGAGGGCCAGGTCGGCTCCAGCGCGATGCCCCACAAGATGAACACCCGCTCCTGCGAGCGGGTCAACGGGCTGGCCGTCGTGCTGCGCGGCTATCTCTCCATGGTCGGCGAGCTGGCGGGCGACCAGTGGAACGAGGGCGACGTCTCGTGCTCCGTCGTCCGCCGGGTCGCGCTGCCCGACGCGTTCTTCGCCGCCGACGGGCTGTTCCGCACGTTCCTCACCGTGCTCGACGAGTTCGGCGCTTTCCCGGCCGTCATCCAGCGCGAGCTCGACCGCTACCTGCCTTTCCTGGCCACCACCAAGGTGCTGATGGCGGCCGTCCGCCGCGGGGTCGGCCGCGAAGCCGCTCACGAGGCCATCAAGGAGGCGGCAGTCGGCGCCGCCCTCGACCTGCGCGCCGGCGCGCGACAACGACGTGGTCGACCGTCTCGCCGCGGACCCCCGCCTCGGGCTGACCCGCGAGGAGATCGAGGCCCTGATGGCCGAGCCGCTGTCGTTCACCGGTGCCGCCGTCGCGCAGACGCAGGCCGTCGTACGCCGGGTGGCCGAGGTGGTGGCCGCCGACCCCGACGCCGCGGCATACGACCCCGGCCCGATCCTCTAGGTCTCCCTCGCTGGTTGAGGAGGGCCCCCTCGGGGGCCTCACTCGTTACCAGCGGACCGGATCCTGGTTTCGAGACAGGCGCTAGCGCGCCTTCCTCAACCGGCGGAGGGTGACGGCCATGGCCAAAGCGGTGACGGTGAAGGTGACCGGCCGGGTCCAGGGTGTGGCGTTCCGCTGGGAGGCGCAGCGGGAGGCCCTGCGGCTGGGCGTGACGGGCTGGGTCCGCAACGAGCCCGACGGTGCGGTCGCGGCTCACCTCGAGGGCGACGACCAGGCTGTCGACGCGATGGTGGCGTGGTGTCGCCAGGGCCCGCCGGCGGCTCGGGTGCGCGACGTCGTGGTCAACCCGGCGGGCGTCTCCGGGGCGAGGTCCTTCGAGATCACCGACTGAGCGGCCCGCGCTCGATAGGCTCGGCTCGTGGCGGCTCTCAACATCCCGGACGCTCCGGAGATCGACGGCGCCAAGCACCTGCACAGCGGCAAGGTGCGCGATCTCTACGAGCTCCCCGACGGACACCTCCTGATGGTCGCCAGCGACCGGATCTCGGCGTTCGACCATGTCCTCGCGACGACCATCCCCGACAAGGGCGAGATCCTGACCCGGATGTCGTTGTGGTGGTTCGACCAGCTGAGCCACCTCGTCGAGAACCACCTGGTCTCCACCGACGTGCCCGCCGCGGTGCGCGGCCGGGCGGTGGTCTGCGAGCAGCTCGACATGTTCCCGGTGGAGTGCGTGGCCCGCGGCTACCTCACCGGCTCGGCCCTGCTCGACTACGGACGCACCGGCGAGGTCTGCGGGATCGCGCTGCCCGCCGGGCTGCGCGACGGGAGCCGGCTGCCCGAGCCGATCTTCACCCCGGCCACCAAGGCGGCGGTCGGCGAGCACGACGAGAACGTCGCCTTCGACGCCGTCGCCCGCGAGGTCGGCGACGACGCGGCCGCCGAGCTGCGGATGCTGACGCTGGCCGTCTACGACAAGGCCGAGGAGATCGCCCGCGCGCGGGGCCTCATCCTGGCCGACACCAAGTTCGAGTTCGGCCGCCGCGCCGACGACACGACCGTGCTGGCCGACGAGGTGCTCACGCCCGACTCCTCGCGCTTCTGGCCGGCCGCGAGCTGGCAGCCGGGCCGGCCGCAGGCGTCGTACGACAAGCAGATCGTCCGCGACTGGCTGCTCTCACCTGCCTCGGGCTGGGACCGCGCGTCGGGCGAGCCGCCCCCACCGCTGCCGGACGAGATCGTCGAGCGCACCCGCACGCGCTACCTCGAGGCCTATGAGCTCCTTGCCGGCGAGCCGTGGTGAGCCGCGGGGGATACGACTTGGGCTCCTTCACCGTCACCCTCGACCTGCCGCACCTGCCGCCGGTCCTGTTCCGCTACCTCGCCGACCCGTTCAACCGGCCGGAGTGGCAGTCGAGCCTGCGAGCGGTCACCGATGTCGACCCGGGGGAGCCGCACGCCGGCATGCACTGGCGCGACGTCACCAAGTTGGGCGTGAAACCGCACCTGCAGTGGACCGAGCTGGTGCCCTTCCGGACGATGTCCGAGCTCGGCACCTGGCACGGCGTCGACGGCATGCTCACGCTGCGCTTCGTCAAGGTCGGCGACGGCACCCGGCTGACCGCTGAGGGTCGGGTGATCGGGCGCGGCCCGTTTGCGGTCGCCGCCGCCGTCGCCGGGCGCTGGGCGCCGGGCACGATCACGGCCGACCTCAAACGGGCTAGCGAGGCGCTGACCAGCAAGTAGGTTGAGGCATCAGCTCTGCACCCGGCCGGAGGCGCCATGTACAACTTGTCGATCTTCCTCGAGGACAGCGCCCGGCGGTACGCCGACCGCGACGCGGTGGTGTTCGGGGACACCCGGCTGACCTACGCCCAGGTGAACGCCGCGGCCAACCAGGTCGCCCACCTGCTCGTGGAGACCGGCGTAGCGCCGGGCGACCGGGTCGCGCTGTCCTGCCCGAACCTGCCCTACTTCCCCATCGTCTACTACGCGATCCTCAAGGCCGGCGGCGTCGTGGTGCCGCTCAACGTGCTCAACAAGGGCCGCGAGAACGCCTACTACCTCGACGACTCCGGCGCCTCGGTCTACCTGTGCTTCGAGGGCACCGCCGACCTGCCGATCGGGCAGGAGGGGTACGCCGGCTTCCAGGCCGCCGACGGTTGCGAGCACTTCTTCCTCATCACTGCCGACCCGGCCGCGCCGTCCCCGATCGACGGGGCGACGACGCTGGGCCAGTCGCTGCAGGGCCGGCCCCCGACGTTCGAGAGCGTGCTGCGCGACGAGACCGACACCGCGGTGATCCTCTACACCAGCGGCACCACCGGCCAGGCCAAGGGCGCCGAGCTGTCGCACAGCAACCTGGTGCTCAACGCGCTCACGTGCAACCGGCTCTTCGGGACCGAGCCCGCGACCGATACCCACCTGCTGACACTGCCGCTCTTCCACTCGTTCGGCTCCACGGTGCAGATGAACGCCGGCTTCGCGTCGGCCGCGACGCTCGTGCTGCTGCCCCGCTTCGACGCCCAGCAGGCCGTGGCGCTGATGCAGAAGGAGGAGATCACCTTCTTCGCCGGCGTGCCGACGATGTGGTGGGGACTTCTCGGGGCTCTCGAGGGCGCCGACGTCAAGCGGATCGCGGGCAACCTGCGCAGGGGCGTCTCCGGTGGGGCCAGCCTGCCCGTGGAGATCATCAAGAACGTCCAAGCGAAGCTCGGCGTGCAGATCCTCGAGGGCTACGGGCTGTCGGAGACGTCGCCCGTGGCGACGTTCTCCGACCCGGACCGCGACCCCCGGCCCGGCTCGATCGGCGTCCCGGTGTGGGGCATCGAGCTCAAGCTCATCGACGACGACTGGGGCACCATCGAGGGCGCCGACGAGATCGGTGAGATCGCCATCCGCGGCCACGCGATCATGAAGGGCTACCTCAACCGACCCGAGGCCACCGCCGAGGTGATGCGCGACGGCTGGTTCCGCACCGGTGACCTGGCCCGCCGCGACGGGGACGGCTTCTACTACATCGTCGACCGCTCCAAGGACATGATCATCCGCGGCGGCTACAACGTGTACCCGCGCGAGATCGAGGAGGTGCTCGTCACCCACCCCGACGTGTCGCTGGCGGCGGTCAAGGGCGTGCCTCACGAGAGCCATGGCGAGGAGATCAAGGCGTTCGTCATCCGCAACGCCGGCGCGGCCGTCACCGAGGACGAGCTTGTGGCGTGGTGCAAGGAGCAGATGGCGGCGTACAAGTATCCTCGCGTCGTGGTCTTCGTCGATGCCCTGCCCATGACTGCCACCGGCAAGATCCTCAAGCGCGAGTTGAGCTGATGAGCCGGTTTCTCGCTCGCGTGCTCGGGCTGGCGATGATCGGGATCGGCGCGCTGTGGACCGCGCAGGGCCTCGGCTACATCGAGGGCAGTTCGATGAGTGGCGACGATCACTGGGCCATCGCCGGGCCTTTGATAGCCGGCCTCGGCGTCGCGATTCTCATCGTGGTGCGGAATCCGCGCCGCTGACTTGCGCCGCTCCTAGACTGCCTCCCGTGACCCGGTATGTCGTCGACGTGATGCCCAAGCGCGAGATCCTCGATCCCCAGGGCAAGGCGGTCCTCGGCGCGCTGCCGCGGCTCGGCTTCGACGGCGTCGTCGACGTGCGCCAGGGCAAGCGCTTCGAGGTCGAGGTCGACGGCGATGCCTCCGATGCCACGCTCGCCGAGGTGCGCCAGATGGCCGAGACGCTGCTGTCCAACCCGGTGATCGAGGACTTCGAGGTGCGGGTGTCCGACTCGTGAGGATCGGCGTCGTCACCTTCCCGGGCTCGCTCGACGACGAGGACGCCCGCCGGGCCGTGCGGATCGGCGGCCACGACGCGGTCGCCCTCTGGCACGGCGACCACGACCTCCAGGGCGTGGACGCGGTGATCCTTCCCGGCGGCTTCTCGTACGGCGACTACCTGCGCTGTGGGGCCATCTCGCGGTTCGCGCCGGTGATGACCGAGGTGGTGGCGGCGGCCGGTCGCGGGCTGCCGGTGCTCGGCATCTGCAACGGCTTCCAGATCCTTTGCGAGTCGCACCTGCTGCCCGGTGCGCTGATCCGCAACGACCACCGCAAGTTCGTCTGCCGCGACCAGCGGCTGCGCATCGAGAACAACCGGACCGCGTGGACCTCGGCGTACCCCGAGGGCGCCGAGATCACGATCGTGCTCAAGAACGGCGAGGGCGGCTTCGTCGCCGACGGCTCGACGCTGGAGCGGCTGGAGGGGGAGGGCCGGGTGGTCGCGCGCTACCTCGACGTCAACCCCAACGGGTCCTTGCACGACATCGCCGGCATCACCAACGAGCGTGGCAACGTCGTCGGCCTGATGCCGCACCCCGAGCACGCCGTCGAGGCGCTCACCGGCGCCGGCACCGACGGCCTGGGCTTCTTCACCGGCCTGGTCGAGGCCGTCGCCGGCTGAGGTCGCCCGGCGGTGGTGCGTCAGGGTCGCTTTCAAACGATCAGACCGACCCTGGGACACCGCCGGGGCCGGACGGTCAGCGGGTCCCCTTCCACAACTTGTGCCAGGTGCTGGCGGCGGCGACGCCGGTGACGGTCATGTTGTTGCGCTCCTGCCATTCCCGCAGCGCCGTGGCGGTGGCCGTGGTGAAGAGGCCGGTAGCGGTCACGTGGGCCTGCGGGTCGGCGGCGGACAGCGCGCGCTGGAGGCGGCGTACGTCGGACCCGGCCGAGCCGACCTTGAGCGTCGGCTTGGCACCCTCGCTGAGCAATGCCACCCAGTGCCGCGCCCCCCAGCGCGGTTGGGCGTTGAAACCGTGGGCGACCTGCCACGCGTTGGTCGCGGCGAGCGTGGCCTGGTCGAGTACGCCGGAGAGTGGGCCGGCGTACGCACCGCGCTCGGTGAGCAGGCACTGGAGTGCGGAGACCTGGATCGAGGAGGCGCCCGGGTCGAGGGCGGCGTACCGCCAGAAGCTGACGCGGACGCCGCCGCAGTGGGTCTCGGGCTGGGCCACGGAGCCCAGCCCCAGGTCGAGCCAGTTGCGGTCGATGTTGATGCGGACGCCGCCCCAGGTCTCGTCGTGGCCGCCTTGGTACTGCTTCATCCGGCCGCCCGGCAGCCAGCCGTCGTCGCGGATGTAGGACGTCGAGGTGTTGGCGTTGCCGTCCCAGCGGGCGATCCAGATCTGGTCGGGGAGGCTGAACTGGCCCGGCCGCTCGATCCGGGCGTCGTCGAGGATCTCGATGCCAGAGCCGGCGCTGGAGTAGACGCCCGAGACGTAGCCGAGCGCATGGATCTGGTCGGTCCAGGCCGACAAGAAGGCCAGCGCCGACTCGCGGCAGTCCTTGAGGTTGTCGTTGAAGCCTTCGAGGTCGTACCACATGGTCGACCCCGCGACGATGCCCAGCGACTGGGCGACGCCGACGGTCTTGGTGGCCTCGGCGGTGCCCTGGTTGCGAGCCGACTGGTAGAGCCCGTCGGTGCCGCGCTTGGGGTTGATCTTCGGGTCGTCGTCGTAACGCGGGAACCGAGGCTGGCAGCTCGCCTGGGGGCCGAGCGTGATGGGCAGCAGTCGCCAGCCCTTGGCGAGCTGGTTGCTGATCCACTGCGGTGTCAGGTTGTCCTGCTCACGGCAGGCGCGGGAGTTGCCGGAGATGTAGATGCCGACGGCCTGGAACGGCGAGTGGCTCATCCAGCGGTTCATCGAGCGCTGGTCGGGGGCGTGGCACTGGTCGAACCCGTAGCCGGTGAAGTTGCCGGGGGTGACGACGTTGGCGACCGCCGGGGCGGCCGGGGCGCCTGACGAGGCCGTCGCGCCGGCGGTGCTGAGCCCGCCCGCCAGACCGGAGAGCAGCAGCACCAGGACCCCTACGGTCGCCGCCACCGGGGGGCGGTGGCGGCGGCCGCGAGGCGGTCGTGAGGAGAGGGCGGTGTGCATGCTTGGACTCCCGGGGGAAGGCGGGCGGGCCGAGTCACCATAACCTCACTATTCACACCAGTCACAGTGGTTCTGACTAAGTACAAACCTGTAATTCGGTTCTCCGTTGGTCGAGGAGGTCGCGCTAGCGACCGTCACGAGACCCCGTAAGAGGTACGCGGCGCGCTCGCCGGGTCTCGCGACGGGCCGCGAGGCGGCCCTCCTCGACCAGCGGCGGGCCGGCCCTCGATAGCCTGACGCCGTGGTGGACACCGTCGGAATGGCCGAGAAGGACCCCGACCACGAGCAGCCCTGGTCCGAGCTCGGTCTCAAGGCCGACGAGTACGCCCGGATCCGCGAGATCCTCGACCGCAGGCCGACCAGCAGCGAGCTGGCGATGTACTCGGTGATGTGGAGCGAGCACTGCTCCTACAAGTCCAGCAAGGTGCACCTGCGGCAGTTCTCCGAGATCCCGCAGGAGACGCCGCTCGGCGACGGAGCGGGCAAGATGCTGGCCGGCATCGGCGAGAACGCCGGCGTCATCGACATCGGCCAGGGCTACGCCGTCACCTTCAAGATCGAGTCGCACAACCACCCGTCGTACGTCGAGCCCTACCAGGGTGCCGCGACCGGCGTCGGCGGCATCGTCCGCGACATCCTCGCCATGGGCGCCCGGCCGGTGGCCGTGATGGACCCGCTGCGCTTCGGCCCGCTCGACGCGCCCGACACCCAGCGCGTGCTGCCCGGGATCGTGGCCGGCGTGGGCGGCTACGGCAACTGCCTGGGCCTGCCCAACATCGGCGGCGAGGCGGTCTTCGACGCGTCCTACCTCGGCAACCCGCTCGTCAACGCGCTGTGCGTCGGCGTGCTGCGCCACGAGGACCTGCACCTCGCGAAGGCGAGCGGCGCGGGCAACCTGGTCGTGCTGTACGGCGCCCGCACCGGCGGCGACGGAATCGGCGGCGTCAGCGTGCTCGCGTCGGAGACGTTCGCCGCCGACGGCCCGGCCAAGCGGCCGAGCGTCCAGGTCGGCGACCCCTTCATGGAGAAGCTGCTCATCGAGTGCACGCTCGAGCTCTTCGCCGCGGGACTGGTCGCCGGCATCCAGGACCTGGGCGGCGCCGGGCTCTCGTGCGCGACCTCCGAGCTGGCCAGCGCCGGCGACGGCGGCATGTGGGTCGAGCTCGACCGGGTGCCGCTGCGCGACAGCTCGCTGGCGCCCGAAGAGATCCTGATGAGCGAGTCGCAGGAACGGATGATGGCCGTCGTCGAGCCCGAGGACGTCGACGACTTCCTGGCGATCTGCGCCAAGTGGGAGGTCGAGGCGGTCGTCATCGGCGAGGTCACCGACACTGGCCGGCTCGAGATCGACTGGCGGGGCGAGCGGGTGGTCGACGTACCGCCGCGGTCCGTGGCGCATGACGGGCCGACCTACCACCGCCCCTACGAGCGGCCCGACTGGCAGGACGCGCTGCAGGCCGACGCGGCCGAGCGGCTGCCCCGGCCGTCGACGGGTGACGAGCTGCGCGCGACCCTGCTGCGGCTGCTGGGCTCGCCGAACCTGTGCGACAAGTCGTGGATCACCGACCAGTACGACCGCTATGTCCGCGGCAACACGGTGCTGGCGCAGCCCAGCGACAGCGGCATGGTGCGCGTCGACGAGTCGACAAACCTCGGGGTGTCGGTCGCGACCGACTGCAACGGCCGGTTCGCCAAGCTCGACCCGTACGCCGGCGCGCAGCTGGCCCTCGCGGAGGCCTACCGCAACGTGGCCACCGGCGGGGCCGCGCCGCTGGCCGTGTCGGACTGCCTCAACTTCGGCTCGCCCGAGGACCCGGCGGTGATGTGGCAGTTCAGCGAGGCCTGCCGGGGACTCAAGGACGCCTGCCTCGAGCTCGGCATCCCGGTGACCGGCGGCAACGTGTCGCTCTACAACCAGACGGGCGAGACGGCGATCCTGCCGACCCCGGTCGTGGCCGTGCTCGGGGTGATCGAGGACGTCACCCGGCGAACGCCGTCGTGGTTCGGCGAGGCCGGCGACGTCGTCGTACTGCTGGGCGAGACGCGCGAGGAGCTCTCGGGGTCGGAGTGGGCCCACGTAGAGCACGGCCACCTCGGCGGCCTGCCTCCTGGTGTCGACCTCGGCGCCGAGCGCTCGCTGGCCGTTCTGCTCCGCGAGGGCGTCGGGCTGCTCACGAGCGCCCACGACCTCTCCGACGGCGGGCTGGCGCAGGGGCTGGCCGAGGCGTCGATGCCGCGCGGCGTCGGCGCCACGGTGTCCGCCGGTGACGACGCCTTCGTCGCGCTGTTCTCCGAGTCGGCAGCCCGGGCGCTGGTCACGGTCCGGCCCGACGACCTCGGTGCCCTCGAGGAGCTGGCCGGCTCCCTCGGCGTACCGCTCACCCGCCTCGGCGAGACCGGCGGCGACGCCCTCGTCATCGACGGCGTGCTGTCCATCCCGATCGCCGAGCTCCGCGAGACCTGGAGCCGGACCCTGCCCGACGCCCTCGGTGGTTGAGCTGGACCAGGACGACCTGGTGGTGACGCGCTCGCTGACGGTCCGCGACGCAGACCTGCAGGAGCGGTTCAGCCGGTCGAGCGGGCCCGGTGGGCAGGGGGTCAACACCGCCGACAGCCGGGTGGAGCTGTCGTACGACGTCGAGCGGACGCCCGGCATCGGCCCGCGGATCCGGGCGCGGCTGCTGGAACGTCTCGACCAGCGTCTCGTCGACGGCGTGCTGACCATCGCCGCCTCCGAGCACCGCACCCAGCTGGCTAACCGCAAGGCCGCGCGGGAGCGGCTCGTGGAGATCCTCCGCGAGGCCGCCGCCCCGCCCCCACCCCCACGTCGCCCCACCCGACCGACCCGGGGATCCAAGGAGCGACGGCTGGCCGAGAAGAAGCGCCGCGGCCAGACGAAGCAGGGTCGCGCCGGCCGCTGGGACTGAGCGTGGTCAGGCCGCGGCGACCAGCAGGTGAGGGAGCAGGGCGCAGACCCGGTCGCTGAGATGTCGGCCCGCGTCGACGTCTCCCGTCAGGTGGGCCAGCAGGGCCTTCTCGAACAACCCGTCGAGCAGCGCATAGGAGGCCTGGGCGTCGAAGGCGAGGTCGCGGCCGGCCAGGTCGGCGTACTTGGTGAGGACCCGGCCGATCATGTCCTGCAGGGTCTGGTCGATCTCCAGCACCTGCGGCCGGAACTGCTCCTCGAACATGCTCTGGGTGCGCAGGTCGTACCACAGTCGGTGCATCGGCGCCTCGTCGACCATCGTCTCGACCAGCTTGGCCACGAAGCGGGCCACGAGCTCATCAGCGGTCGTCGACTCGGCGACAAGGCCGTCGTAGCGCGTCACGCACTGGGCCTTGTAGTGGCGTACGCAGTGGGTGATGAGCTCGAACTTGTCCTTGAAGTAGTAGTGCACGACTCCGTGGCTGAACTCGGAGTTCTGGGCGATCTCGCGCAGGCTGGTGCGGGCATAGCCGAGCTCGCCGAGGGTCGCGAGCGCCGACACGGCGAGCTGGGTACGACGCTGGTCGTACTTGTCCGCCGGCGTGCGGCGGGCAGCCCCTCGGACCGCGGTGGCGTTGCTCACGGGCTCATCGTAGCGGGCTGGAGCCCCAAATCTTGACATTCGTCAAGATTTTTCTTGACAATCGTCAAGACGAAGGGCGAGGGTGGAGGTGACCGTCGTCACACCGCCCTGATCCCGAGGAGTCGCCATGAGCGTGTTCGAACTGTCCGGCCGCAAGGCCCTGGTCACCGGGGCCGCGCAGGGCCTCGGGGAAGGCATGGCGCGGGCGCTGGCCGCGGCCGGCGCCACCGTGGTGATCGCCGACCTCCAGGGCGAGGCCGGGAGCACCGCCGCCAAGTCACTCGGCGACGGCCACGGCTTCGTGCACCTCGACATCACCGACGAGGCCAGCTGGGAGGCCGGCATCGCGAGCACGATCGAGCAGCTTGGCGGGCTCGACATCCTGGTCAACAACGCCGGGATCGAGATCACCAGCATGATCACGGAAGTCTCCGCCGACGACATCCGCAGGATGCTCGAGGTCAACGTGCTCGGCACGGCGCTCGGCATCAAGCACGGCCTGCGAGCGATGCGCCCGGGCGGCGCCGCCGGCCAGGGTGGCTCGATCGTCAACATCTCCTCGGTGGCCGCGACCATCGCCTTTCCTGGTATTTCGATCTACTCCGCGACCAAGTCCGCGGTCGACCGGCTCACGCGCGTTGCGGCCATGGAGTCCGGCAAATTGGGCTACGGCGTCCGTGTCAACTGCGTCTACCCCGGCCTGGTTCCGACCGCGATGGGTGCCGGGCTCGCCAACGACGTCGCCGCCCTCGGCCTGTTCCCGTCCCCCGAAGCCGCCGTGGGCGCGGTCATCGAGCTCACGCCTGCCGGCCGCCTCGGTGAGGTCGAGGACATCGCAGACGCGGTCGTGTTCCTGGCCTCCGACGCCTCCCGCTTCGTCACGGGCGCAGGGCTGCCCGTTGACGGCGGAATGGGGATGTGACCATGAGCGACAAGCCCGTCGTCGTCTACGGCGCCTCCGGCTACACCGGCCGGCTGATCTGCGAGTACCTCCGCGAGTACAACCTCCCCTTCGTGGCCGCCGGCCGCAGCGAGGAGAAGCTCACGGCTTCCATGCAGGCCAACGTCGCCGGCATCGAGACCGCCGACTACGAGGTCGTCGCCGTCGAGCACGACGTCGCCACGCTCACCGATCTGTTCAAGGGCGCGCAGGTGGTGCTCAACACCGTTGGTCCGTTCCGCACACACGGGCCCGAGGTCGTCGAGGCCTGTCTGGCTGCAGGCGCCCACTACCTCGACACCACCGGCGAGCAGGAGTGGCTGATCACCTGCGACGATAAGTACGGCGCCGACTTCGAGGCCGCGGGCCTGCTGCTGGCTCCGGGCGTCGCGCAGATGTACACCACCGGGGAGATCGCCGCCCAGCTGTGCCTGGAGACTCCCGGTCTCGACACCCTCGACATCGCGGTGTTCTGGGGTGGCAGCCCGACCATCGCCTCGACCCTGTCGATCCTGGTCAACGCCGCGCTGTCGAAGGCCTACTACCTCCAGCAGAACACCTACGAGGAGTGGGACCCGGAGGCCGGGCTCTACCAGCTTGTCATCCCCGGGCAGCACGAGCTGGCGCTGGCGCTGCCGTGGGGAGGTACGTCCCACCCCGTGTGGTTCAAGCGCGACCCGCGCGTTGCGACCTGCAAGGTGCTCGGCGGCGTGTTCAACCGGCCCCTGATGTTGGGCGTCCCGCAGATCGTGGCCGCGGCGATCGAGGCCACCAAGGACATGGACCCGGACGACCGGTATGCCGCGCTCACCGCCACCGCGGCCCAGGTGATGAACCAGATGCCGCCGCGCGAGAACCCCCGTATCAACAAGTCACTCGAGTCCGTGCACGCCTCGGGACCGCTCGGCCGCGCCCACTGCGTCATCCACGGCAACAGCAACTACAAGCAGACCGGACTCCTGCAGGCGTACGCCGCGCACTCACTGCTGCAGCAGAAGCCGCTGCGGGCCGGCTTCGCCAGCGGCTGCCAGGCGTTCGGGCACCGCGAGCTGCTCGGTGCGCTGCGCAGCTTCGGGCTGGTGATGGAGCCGCAGCTGACCGTCTCAGGCTGACCCGGATGCGGCTGGTCGACTATCTGGACAAGGGCGCGTCGTTGGGGCCTCAGGCCCTTTGCCTGACCACCGACGGCGCGTCGCTGTCGTACGCCGAGGTGCAGGCTCTCTCACACCGCATCGCGGGTGCGCTGACGGCGTCCGGCGTCCGGCCGGGCGCCAAGGTCGCGATCCTGTCGGCCAACGACCCGGTCGCCTTCTCGTGCGTCTTCGGAATCTCCCGAGCCGGAGCCGTGTGGTGCCCGATCAACCCGCGCAACGAGGCGGCCGAGAACCGCGAGCTGATGGGTCTCTTCGACTGCGAGGCGGTCATCTTCCAGGCGTCGTTCGCGCCGCTCGTCGCCGCCATCCGCGACGAACTGCCCGCCATCGCGACTGGGTGTGCCTCGACGGGGAGGTCGAGAGGGCACTGACCTGGGACGCCTTCCTCGCCTTGCCGGAGGTTGGGGAGGTCGCTACGCCTGTCGACGACGTGGCGATGATCGTTGGCACGGGCGGCACGACCGGGCGCCCCAAGGGCGTCCAGCTGACCAACCTCAACCTCGAGACGATGACGGCACTGACCCTGATGGGCTACCCGTGGGACGGGCGGCCGGTCTATCTCGCGCTGGCGCCGCTCACCCACGCGGCCGGCGTCCTCTGCTTCCCCGTGCTGGCGCTCGGCGGCGAGGTCGTCATCATGCGCACCCCCGACGTCCACGGCTTCCTCGCCCTCGTCGAGCGGCATCGTGTGACGCACACGTTCCTGCCGCCGACGCTGATCTACATGGTGCTGGCGGCCGAGGAGCTCGACACGACGGACCTCTCGTCCCTGCAGTGCTTCTGGTACGGCGCGGCGCCGATGTCGCCGGCTCGTCTCGAGGAGGCGCTGACCCGGATCGGGCCAGTGATGGCTCAGCTCTTCGGGCAGACCGAGGCGCCGATGATGATCTCGATGCTGCCACCGGCCGACCACTTCCGACGGGACGGCTCGATCGCGACGGAGCGGCTCGCATCGGCCGGCCGGCCGGCACCCCTGGTCAACGTGGCGATCATGGACCTCGACGGTGCGCTGCTCCCGCGCGGCCAGCGGGGCGAGATCGTGGTCCGCAGCTCGTTGGTGATGGCGGGCTACTACAAGAATCCCGAAGCCACCGCCGAGGCGGGGCTGCACGGCTGGCACCACACCGGCGACATCGGCTACCTCGACGACGACAACTTCCTCTTCATCGTCGACCGGGCCAAAGACATGATCATCACCGGCGGGTTCAACGTCTACTCCACCGAGGTCGAGCAGGCGCTGTCAGCCCATCCGGCCGTCCAGGACTGCGCGGTGATCGGGCTTCCCGACGACAAGTGGGGGGAGAGGGTCGTCGCGGTCGTCCAGACCCGGCCCGGCCAGCGCGCCGACGCGGCCGAACTGGCGGCGTTCGTGAAGCAGCGAATCGGATCGGTGAAGACGCCCAAGGAGATCCACGTCTGGGATGACCTGCCGCGCTCCAAGGTGGGCAAGGTGCTCAAGGCCGACATCAAGGTCGCCCTGCGCTCCTCAGATCCGCGCTGACCCGAAACTGACGCAAAACGCGCTGACCCGCCCGAAACTTTCGGGTGGTCAGCCAGTTCCGCGCGGGTCAGCGCTCAGCCGACCGGAGTCAGCGCCCGTTGCGCCTCGGCCGGCGCCTGGGCCTCGGCCTCGGCCTCGGCGGCCAGCTCGGCCTGCCACACAGCGGGGCGGGGGACGGTGCGGATGCTGCGGGAGAGGGTGGGGATCAGCGCGGCCAACGCGACCAGGCCGCCGATGACGGCGATCGCCGCGGAGCCACCGAGCGCGGCGAGCAGCGCGCCGCCGAGCAGCGGCGCCACCCAGATCACCGACATCGACAGGAACTGCGACGCGGACTGCGCGCGGCCCTGGAGGTGCGCGGGGGTGTGCGCGATCCGGTAGGTGCCGCCGCCCGCGTTGCCTGCCGGGTTGAGGAGCAGGCCGGTGAAAATCGCGGCGGCCACCACGGCCGGATGGCTCCACAGCACCATCGGCACCACGAGCGGGACGAAGCTCCAGGCGACGGTGACGACGAGCATCCCGGTCGGCATCCGCTCGATGATCCAGGGCGCTGCGATCGCGCCGAGGATGCCCCCGACGCCGGCAGCGGTGGAGACCAGGCCGATCACGGCCGGGGAGACGCCGTCTTGGACCATCCGCAGGATCGCCACGAAGAACATCGCGTTCACGAGCAGGTTCGCCAGCGCGTTCCAGACAGCCAGCGCGCGGAAGTACGGCCAGCCCAGGATGAAGCGGATGCCTTCGACCACGTCGTGGTGCGGCTTGCGCCGAGGTCCGTCGTGCTGCGGGGCGGACAGGTCGGTCCGCAGCCGGCCGAGCAGGACCCACGAGACGGCGAAGGAGATCGCGTCGAAGGCGAACGGCAGCCAGCGCGTGACGCCGTACAGGATGCCGCCCAGCGGGCCACCGACGAGCGAGGCGATGTGCTGGCGGGCCTGGCTCTGGCTGAGCGCCGTCGACAAGTCCTCGCGACGGACGACCGAGCGGATCGCCGACATCTCCGACGGGCCCGAGAGACCGCTTGCGACGCCGGTCAGCAGCGCCACCACCGCGAGGTGCGGGATGGTCAGTGCGCCAAGGGCTCCGGCGACGGCGAGCGAGGCGTACAGGACGACTCCGGCGCCGCTGGCCGTGCGCATCAGCAGGCGGCGGTCGACCCGGTCGGCCAGCACGCCCGCCGGCAGCAGCGCCCCGCACATGCCGAGCAGGAACGCGGCCTCGACGACGGCGGCCCACATGGCCGAGCCGGTCAGGGCGTAGGTGATCAGCGGGAAGACGAACGCGCTCACCTGGCTGCCCAGGTCGCTGATCGTCTGGCCCGTCCAGAGGATCGTGAAGTCGCGGTTGCGGGAGAGGTCGCGGTATCCGGTCATATGCGCACCATATAGTGCGCAACTAAAGGTGCGCAATAGTGCGTGCGCAATTTGGTAGAGTAGGCCCCGTGCCCCGGAAGCCGTCCACCGCAGCCGTCCCAGATCTCCGACCCACGCATGCTGCGCGCCATCGCCCATCCCGTGCGCAATCGGATCCTCGACGAGCTCGGGGCCGGCGGTCCGATGCGCGCGGCCGACCTGGCCGAACGTTTGAAGATCCCCGCCAACCAGGCGAGCTTCCATCTGCGCCAGCTCGCGAAGTACGACCTGGTCGTGGAGGCGCCCGAGGCCGCCCGTGACAAGCGCGACCGGGTCTGGAGGGCCGTCCACGACGGGGGCACCAGTGTCCGGCTGGAGGAGCTAGCCCACCAGCCGGGAGGAAAGGCTGCGGTGGCGGTGTTCCGCCGGCAGTGGATGGGCGAGGCGCACGCCGCCGTCGACCGCGCCGAGCATGCCGAGCGACACAAGGACAGCCTGGTCGCCGTCAGCCACGGAGGGTTGCGGCTGACCAAGGCCGATGCCCAGAAGCTGTCCGGCGAGCTCACGGACCTGATCGAGAAGTGGCGACTCCAGGGCCAGAAGCGCACGACGGCACGCACCTACGAGCTGCTCTGGGTGCTGCAACCGGCGCCCGACGTCGAGTCCTAGGCTGAGGAGGTGCCCGCCCGACTGCGTCCGGCTTCCCCGGAGGACCTGTCCGAGGCGCTGGCCGCAGAGCCGCGCAACGTCGAGCAGACCCGGATGCTGGTCAAGCACTTCCTCGCCGTGCTCGAGGCCCGCGCGCCGGGGCGTTCGGTGGAGGTCCGGGTGCCGCCGTACGCCGCGGTGCAGGCCGTCCCCGGCGTCCGGCACACCCGGGGCACGCCACCTGCGGTGATCGAGACCGACGCGGAGACCTGGCTGGCGCTGGCCACCGGCTCGCTGACCTGGGGCGAGGCGGAGCAGTCGGGCCGGGTCCGAGCGAGTGGCGAGCGCGCCGACCTGACGCCGTACCTGCCGCTGATCGAGGACGCCGGGTGATTGCCAGCCTGCCGTTCGCCGCCCTGGCCGCGGCTGTGGGACCGGTCGACGGCGTCGAGTTCGTGGTCTGGGACGGCTCGGGCGAGCCGCCGCGCGACGACATCGAGTTCCTGGTGCCCGACTACCGCCACGCCCCCCAGACCCTCGGCTGGTTCGACCGGCTCACGCAGGTGCGGGTCGTGCAGACGCAGACGGCCGGCGTCGACGGGCTCGTCGAGCTGGTGCCCGACGGCGTGCTGCTGGCCAACGCGCGGGGCGTCCACGACGACGCGACCGCCGAGCTCGCGCTCGGGCTGACTCATCGCCTCGCTCCGGGGCATCGACCTCGCGGTCCGCGAGCACGGTCACTGGCAGCAAGGGCGTGAGCAGCGCAGCCTGGCCGACAGCCGCGTCGTCGTCCTTGGCTATGGCTCCATCGGCCGGGCCGTCGCGGAGCGGCTGCTGGCCTGCCGGGCCGTGGTCACCGCGGTCGCGACGGCTGCTCGCGACGACGACCTGGTCGGCAGGGTGGTGACCGCGGCCGACGTCGACTGGTCCGCCCAACACGTGGTGGTCGTCGGTACTGCCGCTGACCGACGCCACCCGGCACGTGGTCGATGCGGCGTTCCTGGCCCGGCTCCCCGACGGAGCTCTCGTGGTCAACGTCGGCCGCGGCCCGCTGCTCGACACGGATGCGGTGATCGCCGAAGCAGGCCGGCTGCGGTTCGCCCTCGACGTCACCGACCCCGAGCCGCTTCCCGACGGCCACCCGCTCTGGTCGGCACCGGGCGTCATCGTCACCTCGCACATCGCCGGCGGCACCACCGCCATGCTGCCCCGGATGGCTGCCCTGCTGCGTGACCAGCTCACGGCGTACGTCGCCGGCCAGCCTTTGCGCAACCTCGTGAAATCGAGATAGTCCCTGACGTTTGGGTTGCTTCGGCGCGCGAAAACCAACCCAAACGTCAGGGACTATCCCGGTCTCAGGCCTCGGTGAAGCCCGCCATCACCGTGCGGAAGGCCTCGATGAGGGTGTCCATGTCGTCCTCGCTGGCGACCAGCGGGGGCGCGAGGCGGACGGTCTGGCCGTGCGCCTCCTTGGCGAGCACGCCCTGGCCGAGCAGCGCCTCGGTGACCTGACGACCCGTGGCCACGCCGTCGGTGATGTCGATGCCGCACCACAGGCCGCGGATGCGCACGGCGTCGAAGCCGTGGCCGACCAGTTGGCTGAGCCCGTTCTCGAGGCGGGCGCCGAGGACGACGGCCCGCTCCTGGTACTCGCCCGTCTGCAGCATGGCCACCACCTCGCGGCCGATGGCCGCCGCCAGCGGGTTGCCGCCGAAGGTCGAGCCATGGCTGCCGGGGGTGATCACGTCGAGCACGTCGTGGTTCGCCGCGATCGCCGACACGGGGTAGAGCCCGCCGCCGAGCGCCTTGCCGAGCACATAGATGTCCGGCACGACACCCTCGTGGTCGCAGGCGAACGTCGTGCCGGAGCGGCCGAGACCCGACTGGATCTCGTCGGCCACCATCAGCACGTTGGTCTCGTCGCACAGCGCGCGCACCTCACGCAGGAAGCCCTCCGGCGGGATGATCACGCCGCCCTCGCCCTGGATCGGCTCGAGGAGGACCGCGACGGTCGTGTCGTCGATGGCTGCCCGGATCGCGGCGACGTCGCCGTACGGGACCATCCGGAAACCGGGCGTGTACGGCGCGTAGCCGACGGTCGCGTCGGCATCGTCGCTGAAGCTGACGATCGTCGTGGTGCGGCCGTGGAAGTTGCCCTGCATGACGATGATCGACGCCTGGTTCTCGGGGACGCCCTTGACCTGGTAGCCCCAACGGCGGCTCACCTTGATCGACGTCTCGACGGCCTCGGCACCGGAGTTCATCGGCAGGATCAGGTCCTTGCCGGTCAGCGTGGCCAGGTCGCGCGCGAACGGCCCCAGCTGGTCGTTGTAGAACGCCCGGCTCGTCAGGGTGAGCCGGTTGAGCTGCTCGTGGGCCTTGGCCAGCAGCCGCGGGTGGCCATGACCGAAGTTCAGTGCGGAGTAGCCGGCCAGGCAGTCGAGGTAGCGCTTGCCGTCGACGTCGGTCACCCACGCGCCCTCGCCCGTGGCGAGCACCACCGGCAGCGGGTGGTAGTTGTGGGCGGCGTAGGTCTCCGTCAGCTCGATGTGCGCCTCGGTGTTGTCGACCGGGACGGCGGCCTCGACGGGTCCGGTCACGTCGGCGGGGCTGGGCGTCAGGCTGGTGGTCATGGGCCCATCGTCGCGCATGGGTGACCCGGATTCCAAAACATTGTCAGACAAAAATCGGTGTGTCCCATCGGCGCAGGATGAGCGACCCGTCTCGAGATCCACCTGACGGCCTCGTTAGTGTCCGGACCATGGCGACGAACCCCACGACCAACGATCTGAGAGCCCGCGTCAAGGAGGTCCTGCCGGGCGTCCGCAGCGACCTGGAGGGCCTCGTCCGCATCGAGTCGGTGAGCGCCGACCCGCAGCGGGCGGGGGAGGTACGCCGCAGCGCAGAGGCCGTGGCCGCGCTGCTGGAGGCCGAGGGCTGCGCGGTGCAGATCACCAGCGCCGAGGGCGGCGGGCCGGCCGTGATCGGCCACAAGGCCGGGCCTGAAGGTGCGCCCACGGTGCTGCTCTACGCCCACCACGACGTCCAGCCCGAGAACGACCACGCCGACTGGGACAGCCCGCCGTTCGAGCCCACCGAGCGCGACGACCGGCTCTATGGTCGCGGCGCGGCCGACGACAAGGCGGGCATCGCCACCCACCTGGCCGCGTTGCGGGTGTTCGGCGACGACCTGCCGGTGAGCGTGACGCTGTTCATCGAGGGCGAGGAGGAGGTCGGGTCGGAGACGTTGCCCGCGCTGCTCGAGCAGCACCTCGACGAGCTGCGCGCCGACGTCATCGTGATCGCCGACTCCGGCAACTGGGACATCGGCGTACCCGCCCTGACCACCAGCCTGCGCGGTCTCGTCCGCGCCGACATCGAGGTGCGCACCCTGACCCATGCGGTGCACTCCGGCATGTGGGGCGGGCTCGTGCCCGACTCGCTGATGACCCTGGCCCGCCTCATCAGCACGTTGCACGACGACGCCGGAAACGTCGTGGTCGCCGGGTTGCACGCCGGCCCGGCCGCCGACGTGGACTATCCCGAGGAGCGGCTGCGCGCCGAGTCCGGCGCGGTGCCCGGCATCCGGTGGATCGGCGAGGGATCGACCGTCGAGCGGCTGTGGACCAAGCCGGCGCTCTCGATCACGGGTCTGGACGCGCCCAAGGTCGCCGGCGCCAGCAACACCCTGGTGCCGTCGGCCCGCGCGCGGATCTCGATGCGGATCGCGCCGGGCGACACCACGGCCAACGCTCTCGAGTGCTTGCGCAAGCACCTCGAGGAGCACCTGTCCTGGGGTGCCGAGCTCACGTTCACGCTGGTCGACACGGGTGAGCCCACCAAGATCGACGCCACCGGACCGGCGTACGACGCCGCCCGCAACGCCTTCGCCGAAGCCTGGGACGGCACGGCGCCGGTCGACATGGGAGTCGGCGGCTCGATCCCGTTCATCGCCGAGTTCCTCGACGCCTTCCCCGAGGCCAGCGTGCTGGTGACCGGTGTCGAGGACCCCGACACCCGCGCCCACGGCGCCAACGAGGGCCTGCACCTGCCGGAGTTCGAGAAGGTGCTGCTCGCCGAGGCGCTGCTGCTGCGCAACCTGGGCTAGCTCTCCGGTGGTTGAGGAGGAAGCGCAGCGCAACCGTCACGAAACCCCGCAAGAGGTCTGCCCTCCGTTACCAGGTTTCGTGACAGGCGCTACGCGCCTTCCTCAACCACCGGGAGTGGCGACCCAGGTCCCTGCCTCGTCGGGCGGCGTGCCGAGCACGACGAGGTCGGCGCGCTCCCACGGCCGGTCGGCGGCCAGGAACGGCTCCTCCTCGGTCATCCAGTCGTCCCAGAACGCCTCGGCCTCGGCCGGCGTGCGCGTGCCGTACGACGCGTCGCGCGCGAGCCCGCGGGTCCGAGCCTCCGTGCGGTCCGACTGCACCCAGATCACCAGGTCCGCCAGCCCGGCCAACGATGCCCGCGCAGATCCCACGCCCTCGACGACCAGGGACCGCCCGGCCGCGGCCACCACGGTTCCCGCTCGGCCCTCCTTGACCCAGCCGGGCGGCCGGAAGTCGACCGGGGCGCCGCGACGCCAGGGCTCGATCACGCCGGAGACGACGAGGTCGGCCCAGCCGAACCGGGAGTGCTCCCAGGCGACGTCGTCGGTGTGCACGACGTCGGCGCCGAGGAGCCGCGCCACCCGCTCGGACGCAACGGTCTTTCCGGCACCGCTGCGGCCGTCGACCAGGACGAGAGCCGGGTGCCGCCCGCGCAGGCGGGCAGTCAGCTCATAGGCGAGGGCTTCGTCGTCCAGCGACCGCCAGGGCCCGGCCGCCGGCTCCTCGGCGTGCAGATCCACTCCTCAGCCCATCCGCTGCTCGAAGAGGAGCCGGTGCTCGTCGCGCCAGGGCGCGGGCTTGCCGTCGGCGTCGACATTGACCTCGACCACCCGGGCCCGGGCCATCACCCGGTCGCCGTCGCGGATCTCCGACTCGAGCGTCACCGAGGTCCGGCCGACGGCCGCGACCCGGGACCACACGTCGTAGGGCTCAGGACGCAGGTTCAGCTGGCCGTGATGGTCCATCTCCGTGCGCGCGACCACCGTGTCGACCTGGCCCTCCAGCCGCGCCTCCTGGAACACCCCGGTCAGCACCTCGACCTGCCCCTCGTGGACGTAGTCGAAGTAGCGCACGTTGTTGACGTGGCCCAGCATGTCCACGTCGGAGAACCGGACCTGGATGGGCCGGCGGAACGCGCCCTCGGCCCGCGGCACCGACCGCGCCGGCGGGGTTGCCTCGGGGAGTGGCTCGCCGAGCGACGTCGCGAGCCGGTCCCGTTCCCCGGCAGTCAGCCGGCGGGGCCGCTCTTCGGCGAAGACGTACAGCGCCAGCACGGTCGTTGCGCGTGCGTGCACCACCGGTCCCGAGTCGGACTCGGTGGTCAGCTCGTAGCCGAGGGTGAACGTCGCCGCCCGGATGTCGGTCACCCAGGTGCCGACGGACAGCGGGGCGTCCGCGAGCCGCAGCGGTCGTACGTACTCCACGACGGTCCGCACCACGACCAGCCCTTCGCCGGGGTTCGGCGTGGGCGAGGTGTCGTGGTGGCGCAGCAGGTCGAGCCGCGCCTCCTGGAGGTAGTCGACGTACAACACGTTGCCGACCGTGCCGTCACCATGGAGGTCTGCGCGACGCAGCTGGCACTCGTACACGTGGCGCACCGGTCCAGCCAACCAGACGGCCGTGGCGTCACCAGTGACAGCCCGTCCGGCCGTGGTGGCGAAGCAGGGACCACGCCCACCAACACCTAGACTGGCGCCCGTGCCACACCCCTACAGCCGCCGTGGCGGCGACGGTCGGCTCACCGCGGCTCTCGACCCGCAGGACCAGGGACCCCAGGACGCCTGCGGGGTCTTCGGGGTCTGGGCTCCCGGCGAGGACGTCGCCAAGCTGACCTACTTCGGTCTCTACGCCCTCCAGCACCGCGGCCAGGAGTCGGCCGGCATCGCGGTCAGCAACGGGCGCCAGATCCTGGTCTACAAGGACATGGGCCTGGTCTCGCAGGTCTTCGACGAGTCGACGCTCTCGTCGCTGGTCGGCCACATCGCGATCGGTCACTGCCGCTACTCCACCACCGGCGGCAGCACCTGGAAGAACGCCCAGCCGACCTTCCAGCCGACTCCGGACGGCTCGATCGCCCTGGGCCACAACGGCAACCTGATCAACACCCACGAGCTGGCCAAGAAGGTCGCCGAGCTGCCCACCTACAGCGAGGAGCTCGACCTCCACATCCGCAACGTCGAGGCCTCGACCAACGACACCAGCCTGGTCACCGCGCTGCTGGCCCACCACCCCGACACCTCGCTCGAGCAACGCGCCCTCGAGGTGCTGCCCCAGCTCCAAGGTGCCTTCTCCTTCGTCTGGATGAACGAGGACAGCCTGTACGCCGCCCGCGACCCGCAGGGCATCCGACCGCTGGTCCTGGGCCGGCTCGCGCGCGGCTGGGTGGTCGCCAGCGAGGACTCCGCCCTGGCCACCGTCGGCGCCAGCCTCGTGCGTGAGGTCGAGCCCGGCGAGCTCATCGTCATCGACCAGAACGGCCTGCGCTCGCACAAGTTCGCCCCGGCCGACCCCAAGGGCTGCGTGTTCGAGTACGTCTACCTCGCCCGCCCCGACGCGACCATCGCCGGTCGCAACGTCCACGAGGCACGCGTGGCCATGGGCCGTCGACTCGCTCTCGAGCACCCCGTCGACGCCGACCTCGTGATGCCGGTGCCCGAGTCGGGCACGCCCGCCGCCGTCGGCTTCGCCGAGCAGTCGGGCATCCCCTACGGCCAGGGCTTCGTCAAGAACGCCTACGTCGGCCGCACCTTCATCCAGCCCAGCCAGACCCTGCGCCAGCTCGGCATCCGCCTCAAGCTCAACGCCCTCGAGCACATGATCCGCGGCAAGCGGGTCATCGTCGTCGACGACTCGATCGTCCGCGGCAACACCCAGCGCGCCCAGGTGCGGATGCTCCGCGAGGCCGGCGCCCTCGAGGTGCACGTGCGCATCTCGTCCCCGCCGGTGAAGTGGCCCTGCTTCTACGGCATCGACTTCGCCACCCGGGCCGAGCTGATCGCCAACGGCCTCGACGCCGACGAGATCGCCGCCAGCGTGGGCGCCGACTCTCTCGGCTACATCTCGCTCGAGGGGATGGTCGAGGCCACCGGGCAGACAGCCGACCGGCTGTGTGCCGCGTGCTTCACGGGGAAGTACCCCATCGACCTGCCCGACGAGTCGCTCCTCGGCAAGCACCTGCTGGAGCCGTCGTACGCCCAGGCGCTGCCCGTTCTCAACAACCCCTGACCCAGGAGCCGAACCCACGTGACACGTCCACCCGACGAAGGCGCTCACCTCGCTCTCGTCTCCGCGGGAAACCCGAAGAAGCAGGACGCGTATGCCACCGCAGGCGTCTCGATCGAGGCGGGCGACAAGGCCGTCGAGCTGATGAAGACCTGGGTCGAGAAGGCCCGCCGACCCGAGGTGATCGGCGGCATCGGTGGCTTCGCGGGTCTCTTCGACGCCAGCGCCCTCAAGCGCTACGAGCGGCCGCTGCTGGCCACTTCCGCCGATGGTGTCGGCACGAAGGTCGCCATTGCTCAGGCGATGGACCGCCACGACACGATCGGCTTCGACCTGGTCGGGATGCTCGTCGACGACCTGGTGGTCTGCGGTGCCGAGCCGCTCTTCCTCACCGACTACATCGCGACCGGTCGAGTCGTGCCCGAGCGGATCGCGGCCATCGTCAAGGGCATCGCCGAGGCTTGCGTCGAGGCGGGCTGCGCGCTGATCGGCGGTGAGACGGCTGAGCACCCGGGGCTGTTGGAACCCGACGAGTACGACGTCGCCGGCGCCACCACCGGAGTCGTGGAGGCCTCCCGGCTCCTCGGCCCGGCGCGGGTGCGGCCCGGCGACCTGGTCGTCGCCATGGAGTCGAGCGGCCTGCACTCGAACGGCTTCTCGCTGGTGCGCCACGTGCTGCTCACGACCGCCGGCTGGTCGCTCGACCGCGATGTGCCCGAGCTGGGCCGCACCCTCGGCGACGAGCTGCTCGAGCCCACGCGCATCTATGCCCGGGCCTGCCTCGACCTGGCCGCCCACACCGAGGTGCACGCGATGTCCCACGTGACGGGAGGCGGCCTGGCCGCCAACCTGGCCCGGGTGCTGCCCGAGGAGCTGACCGCGACGGTCGACCGGTCCACCTGGGCCCCCGCGCCGGTGTTCGACCTGGTCCGCCAGGTCGGCGGCGTCGATCAGGCCGACCTCGAGATGACGCTCAACTGCGGCGTCGGCATGGTCGCGCTGGTGGACGCCGGCCACGCGGACCGGGCCATCGAGGTGCTCGCCCGGCACGAAGTGAAGGCGTGGGTCGCCGGCGAGGTGACCGCGCGGGGCGCCTTCGACCGGGCCGGCGGCGTGACCCTGGCCGGCCGATACGCCGGTTGGTGACCGCGGCCGTCTAGCACGTCGGCGTTTTCTCGGACCGGAGTGTGCGGGAACAGCCTGTTACCGGGTAGCGTTGTGCCCACGACAGACTGACCAATCAGACCGGTGCCGCCGCCTGTGCCACGAGCAGGGCCGCGAGCCCCGGCCAAGTGTGCGAGGAGGTCGACCCTATGGGGCGCGGCCGGGCTAAGGCGAAGCAGACGAAGGTCGCCCGCGACCTGAAGTACCGCACTCACGAGGCGGACTTCGGGGCGCTGGCGCGCGAGCTGCATGGCGACGAGGGCGAGAGCGACACCGACCAGGAGCCGGGCCCCGAGCTCGACGCCTGGGCCGACTACGCGGAGCCCCGGCGCGACTGACTGCCGGCCCGTGACACCTCGGGCCGTCGTACGAGTGGAGTGAGCGTGTCCGAGTGGTGGCGCGCGCCCGTGTGACTCGGGGAACTAGCGACCGAGTGGCCGCTGCCATCGCGACGAGCGAGCACGGCGCGAACCCTGCACGACGGCTTCGCCGTCAGCCCAGATAGATGCCGCGCAACCGACCCACGTCGTGGATGCGGCGCTCCGCCAGCCGGTCGGCGGCGATCGCGGGCGGTACGCCGTCGGTGCGCGCCAGCTCGAAGACGGCCCGCGTGGTCTCGAAGATGCCGGTCGCCCGCTGCTTGGCGCGGTCGAAGTCGAAGCCGTCGAGCTCGTCGGCGACCTGGATCACGCCGCCGGAGTTCACGCAGTAGTCGGGGGCGTAGAGGATGCCCCGCTCCTCGAGCATCTTCTCCACGCCCGGGTGCGCGAGCTGGTTGTTGGCACCGCCGCACACGATCGTCGCCTTGAGCGTCTCGACGACGTCGTCGGTGAGCGCACCGCCGAGAGCGTTGGGGGAGTAGACGTCGATCTGCTCGCCGACCAGCGCGTCGCTCGACGGCACGACCCGCACGCGGGCGTGCTCGTCGCGCACCCGCGCGACGGCGGCGTCGTCCACGTCGGTCACCACGACGCTCGCGCCGTCCTCGACAAGGTGTCGCACCAGGTGCCGGCCGACCTTGCCGACGCCGGCGATGCCGACGGTGCGGCCGGTCAGTGACGGCGCTCCCCAGACGGCCTCAGCCGCGGCCCGCATGCCTTGGTAGACACCGAAGGCCGTCAGCACCGACGAGTCGCCCGCTCCGCCGTGGGCGAGCGTGCGGCCGGTGACGTAGTCGCACTCGCGGGCGACGACGTCCATGTCCTCGGAGTAGGTGCCGACGTCGCAGGCGGTGTAGTAACGGCCGTGCAGCGACTGGACGAACCGGCCGTAGGCCCTGAGCAGCGGCTCGGACTTCAAGGTGGCCGGGTCGCCGATGATGACCGCCTTGCCGCCGCCGAGGTCGAGCCCGGCCAGGGAGTTCTTGTAGGTCATCCCCCGCGACAGGGCCAGCACGTCGCGTACGGCTTCGTCCGTGGAGGCGAAGGGGTAGAAGCGGGTGCCGCCCAGGCCGGGCCCGAGGGCGGTGGAGTGCACCGCGATGATCGCGCGCAGGCCGGTGGCGGGGTCGTTGCAGAAGACGACCTGTTCGTGCTCGGGGGCCAGGTCGAAGACGTCGGTCATGGGTGACCAATTTTCTCGTGAGAGCCGCGAGGGTGGCGGCCGGTCGGGTCCGTGATGTCTCGCCGTCCTGGATCACAGGCCCGACGAGGAGTCCACGCTAACGCAGCAGTGAGACCACGGCCCACGCGGTGCCGAACGTCGCGACGGCCACGACCAGGCACCAGACGGCCAGCACGACCATCGCCTGGTCGCCGGCCTTGCCGCGCTGAGCGAGCGCCGAACCGCGCGGGTCGAGCCCTCCGTACGTCGTCCCGGCGTCCGGCGCGCACGCACTGAGGGCGTCGACGAACGACGCCACGTCGGGCCAGCGGTTCTCCCGGTCGGGCTCGAGCCCGCGCAGGATCGCCGCGTCTACCTCCGGCGTGACCGGCACGAAGACCGAGGGAGCGGGCGGCAGGCTCGCGTGCACGAGGTCGGTGACCCCACCGTTGCGGGCGACGTGTCCGGTGAGCAGGTGGTAGGCGACGGCGGCCAGGCCGTGGACGTCGGCGCGCTCGTCGATGCCGCCGCCCAACGCCTGCTCGGGTGCCATGTAGGCGGGGGTGCCGACCACGTCGGTCAGCCCGCTGGCGTGGATCAGCGCCTTCGCCACGCCGAGGTCGGCGACCATCAGCCGCTCGCGGCCCAGGCCGTCGCTGGCCAGCAGCAGGTTCTGCGGCTTGATGTCGCGGTGCACGACCCCGCGGCCGTGCAGCACCTCGAGCCCGTCGCCCGCCTGGCGCACCAGCGCCACGGTCCGCTCGAGCGAGACCCGTCCCTCGTTGAGCAGGTCGGCGACCGTGCCGCGGTCGGCGTACGTCATCACGAAGTACGGCGTCTCGTCGGCCTCGCCGATGTCGTAGACGCGGACCACGTGGTCGGAGTCGGCGGCGCGCAGGATCCGCGCCTCCTCCAGGAAGCGCTCGCGGACGTCCTCGCGCTGCGCCCAGTTGTCGGCCAGCGCCTTCACGGCGACGTCGGAACGCAGCTCATCGTCGCGGTAGAGCCAGACCGAGGAGAACCCCCCGATGCCGAGACGGTCGACCTGGTGGAGTCGACCGAGACGTTTGGGGAGGGGCACGGTCGGTATTGTGCCCTCACTGACCGGGCCCAACCGCGGGGGAGACACGTGGACCAGGAAAGTTTCGCCATGCGCGACGACGACGACATCGTCGATCTCGACGCGCTCGCGCTCCGCGCTGCGGCGGGTGACCGCGACTCGCTCGACCACCTGCTGGAGCTGATCCAGCCCCGCGTACGTCGCATCTGCGGGCGGATGCTGCTCTATCCCCAGGACGCCGAGGAGGCCTGCCAGGACGCGCTGATGCTGGTGGCGACCCGTATCCAGACGTTCGCCGGCCGCAGCAAGTTCACCACCTGGCTGCACGCCGTGGCGGCCAACAGCGCCCGGTCGACCTATCGGTCCCTGAAACGCCGCTCGGCCGAGCTGCCCAGCGACGACCTGCCGAGCGGCGCCGACCCGCGCACCACCAGCGTGATCGCGGGCAGCCGGCTCGACCTGCTCGACGCGCTCGAGGTGCTGGCCGCGACCCACCCGCTGCTCGTCGAGGCGTTGGTGCTGCGCGACATCCAGGAGCTCGAGTACGCCGAGATCGCGCTGCTGATGGACCTGCCCCTCGGCACCGTGAAGTCGCGGATCCACCAGGCCCGCAAGACCGTGCAGCCGCTGCTCATCGCCCAGCTCTAGCGCCAGTTGTCGCGACCACGAGGTCGCCGTGGGTGCCGTAGCCCACCAGCCCGCCGCCGGTCGGAGTGCCGTCGAAGGTGACCAGCGTCCAGCCGTCGCCGGTGCGGACGAGGGTCGGCCACGGGATGTTGGTCGGGTACGGCGCGTCGAGGCGGCCGGTCTGCCGCACGGCCAGGTCGAACACGGGGAAGCCCGTACGCCGCTCGCGGGGCCCGTGCCGTCCGTCGCTGGCCAGCACCACCCACGCGCCGTCGACCTCGAGGAGCGTGGTGCCCTCGGTGGCGGTGCGGGAGGGGTCTGCGCCGACGAGGGTGAGGTCGTCGAGGGTCTCGCCGGCAGCCAGCGCCGGGTGGAACTTGAACCACCGGGTCGCGCTCACGAACCCGACGTGCCAGCGACCCTCGATCCGCACCAGGTGCGGGTCCCAGACCCCGACCGACGAGAGGCCTGCGGTCGGCAGCGGCAGCGGCCGGGTGTCGAGGACGTGCCGTCCGGTCAGCAGGTCGGCGTCGGTCTCGGCCAGGGTGACCGCGACCGTCGCGTCGCGGCGCGCCCTGTCGAAGTCGCCCCAGGTGCTGGTGGCCACCAGCCACCGCCCGCCGTCGACACTGCCGTCGCGGACCAGGTGCGTCGCGTGGTCGCCGTACGCGCCAGGGCGGCCGGGGCGCCGGAAGAACAGGTCGGCGAGGTGCCGGGGCACCCAGCCGTCGGGGTCGAGCGACCAGACGCCGGTGTGCGCGGCGTCGAAGAACCCCGGGCCCGCGTGGGTGGCCGTGAGCAGCAGCCGGTTGCCGTCACGGACCGGGGTGCCGTCGGCCTCGGTGACCAGCCGGACGTCGCGCAGGCCGAGCTGCCCGAAGGCGCCGGCGCGGACGAGCCCCACCGACCCCGTCGCGCGGACCTCGAGGCCGGCGGCGAACGCGTCGTCGCGGGTGTCCACCCGCTCGCTGAGGTCATAGCGGGCGCGGGCCACCCAGCGCCCTCGCTCCCGCACGAGGCCGGTGAGATGAGTGCCGGTCAGGGTCAGGGCCAGGGCGTCGGGGGGCTCGATGACCGCGCCGAAGCGGCGGCTGCGGTGATGGGTGGTCCGCCCACCGGCCTCGACTCGCAGGGAGAGCACACCATCGGCGAGCCGGCAGACCAGCCTGGTGTCACCGCTGGTCAAGGCGAGCGCCACCTCGGCCGGCCGTCGCCAGCTCTGCCGTCACCGCGGCGTACGGCGCGGGCTGCGGGAGCGGCCAGTGTCCGGGTCCCGCCTCCTCGACCGAGCAGAAAGCAGGTGCGACCAGGTCCACCGGCCGGCGCCGGGCGACGATCGCGAAGGACCCCAACACGCGCGCAAGTGTGGCAGCCCGAGGGAGTGGGTACGGTCGCATCGTGACTCCCGCAGAGCTGCTGGCCGACGCCATCACCCGGATCCACGACGGGGCGACCCGCGTCGTGGACGGTCTCACCGAAGACCAGCTCGCCCACCGCCCGCCACCGCGAGGCAACTCGATCGGCTGGCTGGTCTGGCACCTCGTTCGCATCCAGGACGACCACGTCGCCGACGTGGCCGGGCTCGAGCAGGTGTGGACCGCCCAGGGCCATGCCGACCGCTTCGGGCTGCCGTTCGACGTGTCCGCGACGGGCTACGGGCAGAGCGACGACGACGTCGCAGCGGTCCGGGTGACGGCCGACCTGCTGACGGCGTACGTCGCGGCCGTCACCGCACAGACGCTCGACTACGTGGCGACGATCGGCCCCGACGACCTGGACCGCGTCGTCGACAAGCGCTGGGACCCGCCCGTGACGCTGGGGGTCCGGCTGGTCAGCGTCGTGAACGACGACATGCAGCACCTCGGCCAGGCGGCGTACGTCAGGGGTCTGCTCAGCGGCTGACCCGCTGCCGACCTGGGCGTCAGGTGCCGATGACCGCGTCGGGTCGGAGCATGACGACGTCGAACTCGATCACGCGCAACGTGCGGGCATGGCGGCTGACTGGGAACATCGCGGAGATGGCGAAACCGGCGGCCTCGTAGGTGTCCAGCTGCTCGGTCATCCGGGGCATGCCGTCGTAGATGGGCAGGCAGCTGACCTCCGACTGGAGGGCGAGGACATCACGGAGCCGGTCACCGGCTCCGCGCACGGTGGCCAGGTCGTAGCCCTGGGTGTCCATCTTGAGGAAGATCCGCGGCTCCTCCAGGCCGTCGGTCGCTTCGTCCAGCACGCCATCGAGCTTGCGGATGCTGATCGTCTCGGTGTGGGCGTCGCGGAGCTTGGCGGACCACTCCTTGCCGAATTCGCTGGCCGACAGCATGGAGCTCATGGTGCCGGGCACGACGTTGATCTCGGCGGTGCCCTCCTGGTCGCCCAGTGCCCAAGGGTTCACGAACCAGGCGGGATCGTCCGCCGCCGCCTCCGTCAGCGCCCGATGAAGCTCGGCGACCGGTTCGTACGACACGATGCGGCCGCCGTAGCCCGCCTGGCGAAGGCGCTTGGCGAACTGGCCCCGGTTGGCGCCGACGTCGAGCACGCAGTTGATCCCGAGGCTGCGGAACACCCACTGCAGGTGCTGCGCGCCGAGGTGCTCGCCCATGGAGTTCTGATAGCCGTTCGTGTGCTGCCGGGCGGCGTGCTGGTCGAAGACCACGAATGACCGCAGGTTCGGCGGTCCTACGCGCCGCACGGCGAGCGGGCGGTCACGGCGACGCTGGACCACGAAGGCGGAGGCGTCGAGGCGCTGAAGGTTGAAGCCTGCAGGCTTCACCATTCGCCTGAGAACGCGCATGGCTTTCACCCTCGTCACCGTAGGGGACGTCGTCGGCCGGCCGGGTCAGCAGGTACCGACCGGCGAGACCTGGAAGCGCGCCCACAGGTGGCGATGGTCGGAGATCCCGGACCACAGGGTGTCGGCCTCCAGCGGTCGGATCCGCTCCCCATGCAGCAGGTAGTCGATTCGTCGGTGCGGAACCGACGCCGGCACGGTCAGTCCCTCACCGGCGCCGACCTGGCGCCAGGTGTCCGCAAGCCCGCCACGCTCGAGGACGTCAAGACTCACCGAGTCCGGCTCCGCGTTCAGGTCGCCGCCGAGGATCTTCGGCAAGGGGTCCCGATCGACCACCCGACGGATGGCGTGCGCCTGTTCGATCCGCATCGAGCCCGACGTGTGCTGGAGGTGCGTGGTGTAGATCGAGATCGTCAGGCCGCCCAGGGAGAGGCGCGCATGCAGCAGGCCGCGAAGCTCCATCCCGGGACGGTTGGGCAGGTGCGTGTTGGTTGCGTCGCTGAGCGGGAAACGGGACAGGATCGCGTTTCCGATGGCGGCTTGCGGCAGCCCGGTGTCGGCGGGCGGACGAAGCTTGTTGGCGCCGTAGGCGACGTCCATGCCCAAGGTCCGCCCCAACCAGGCGGCCTGGTCGACGACGCCCGACCGGAGCCGGAACCGGTCGACCTCCTGCAGCAGGACCACGTCGGCCCGGGAGGCCCGGATCGCCCGGGCGATCGCGTCGAGGTGAAGGCGGCCATGGCGTAGACCGCCGTGGATGTTGAAGGTGAGCACGGAGAGGTGCTCCCTCCGGCCTGGCGTCGGGCAGGGCGTCGACGTCGGCGAGGGCGTGGGTGTGGGGAGGGGTGGTAGCGACGTCGACGGCGACGGCCCCTGGGGGCCCGGCTCGGTCGATGGTGACGGGTTGTCGGTGGGCCGCGACCAGACCACGACAAGGCCGATGACGATCCCCATGCCAACCAGGGCGAGGAGCCCGTACGTCCAGCGGTTCATGGGTACCCGTTCGTCGGGCACGGGCCCCTGAGGAGCCTGCGCCGGCGGCAGTTGCTGGGGAGTTGGATGGTGGCCAGGGGCGGGGTCGAACCGCCGACCTTCCGATTTTCAGTCGGACGCTCGTACCAACTGAGCTACCTGGCCGATGCCCGCGGAGCCGGTGATCGGCGTCCCGCGGGCGACGCGAACTGTACCGGAGCGTGCTCGGGCCGACGAAAACAGGGGAGTCCCCGGTCACGTCCGATGGGCCCGACGAAGTTGGGGCGACCCAAGGCCCGCCCTTATGCTGATCCGCGTTCCGGCCCCCATCGTCTAGCGGCCCAGGACCCCGCCCTTTCACGGCGGTAGCACGGGTTCGAATCCCGTTGGGGGTACTCCGCGTCCTTCTCATCCGGCACGGCCGGGCCGCGGCGCCAGCAATGTGGTGATGGTTGCCTTCACATGATTTCGAACCCACTGCCTGCGTCGGGGACGGTCCAGACGGTGGTCTTGCGATTGGCATGTTCCGTGCGACCGGTGTTCTCCTAGCCGGACGCCCCGGCGTGTTCCTACCTCGAGTCGGCCCCCAACGAGTCGCCGCGCCGGAGTCTGGAGGAGTCCCATGAGAAGTCGCAACATCGTCCTGGCTGGACTGCTGGCCTCCCTGCTCACCTTCGTGACGCCGGTCGGCTCGACGGCCACTGCGGCCCCCGTCGCGGCCAGCTGCAGCGACCCCAAGTTCGTCACGTCCGACCCCAATGGCATGTGGAGCAATCGCGGCTACATCGTTCACAACAACATGTGGAACGTGTCCGGCTACGACGTCTCGGAGACGCTCTCAGCCTGTTCCTACAAGAACTGGCGGGTCAGGGTCACGGCCGACAACACCTCGGGTGACGGTGCCGTCAAGACCTACCCCAACGTGCACGTGGACTATCACGACTGGTCCACGGGGGATGAACCCCTCCTCAGCTCGTTCAAGCGCATCCGCAGCACCTTCGCGGCCCGCACGCCACACGTCGGCATCTACAACGCGGCGTACGACATCTGGCTCAACGGCGTCCCGGGCGACAACGAGGTGATGATCTGGACCGACAACTACCGCCAAGTCCCAGCGGGCGAGCGGGTGGCTAGAGGCTTGAGTTTCGCCGGGCAGACCTGGAAGGTCTACGCGACAGACGACAACGGCTACATCGCCTTCGTGCCGTCGCACCGATTGACGGGCGGCTCGCTCCCGTTGAAGAGGATGCTGGACTGGCTCGTCGCCCACGGTCGTGTCTCGGCCGACTCGACACTGGGTCAGATCTGCTTCGGCTTCGAGGTCGTCTCGACCGACGGTCAGCCCGCGACGTTCCGCGTGAGCGAGTTCTCGGTCACGACGGCGCGTCAATAGGGCACACCGCCGATCAACGGACCGGGCTTCCTGCGTGCTGGGGGGTCGGTCGCCGGGCCGCGGCAAGCGTTCGGTACGACGTCGCGACGGTGGTGACGTACAGGGGTTGTGCCGGGGACCCGCCCCACGTTCATCCGCTCGTGATCGAGCGGCGGGCCCACAAACGCCCACCGTGCAGCCCGTCACGTTGGCGGCGTCAAGCCGGAAGGTGTTGCCGGTGACGTTGACGTTCTGGGTCTTCCAGCGGCACTCCTCGCTCGCGACCCCCAAATGGCGAGCGAGGAGTCATCATCGTTCTTGGTTGTGCGCCCCTACGTGCACGGCACCCGACCGTCAGTCCGGAGAAGCGTGGTCTAGTCCGGGGAATGGTCTACCCCGCCCCGGACCCGCGCTACCCGTTTCTCGGCGTGCACTTCACTCGACGGGTCTCCGGCGCCTTGGAGGTGGGTCCCAACGGCCTGACGAGTGATGACGAGAACGCCGTCGGCTCGCCCCACGAAGCGCACCGCCAGTTCCGTCTCTCCTTGCTGCTTGCCGAAAATTTGACGATGGGGGCACAATCTCTGCGGGAGGTTCGGTGGATCGGTGATCGGGTCCTGATCCACTCGTTCCGGGGGGAACAACAGCATGGCGCTACTGGACAACGCCGTCAGACGCCTGGCAAGCAGGGAGTCGTTCGGTTCTGCGCGTCTCATCCCGCTAGCGGCGGCCATCGGCGATCTGTTCCTGCTGGCTGTGGCGACGATCGCGGCCGCGGTCGGACGTCAGGAGCTCGCCTTCTTCGATCCGCGCGAGGACATCGTTGACTACGTCGCCCTTGGCGCCGTCCCGCTGCTGGTGGGCTGGCTGGCCATGGTGTGGGGCGTCGGGGGCTATGCCCGGGACATCTTCGGGGCCGGGACCGAGGAGTACAAGCGCGTCGTCAAGGCCTCGCTGCTCAGCGCCGGCCTGGTCGGGATCGGTTGCTACCTGACCGGCTTCCCGCTCTCCCGCGGTTTCTTCCTGCTGGTCTTCACCATCGGGACGCCGCTGCTCATCGGGTGGCGCTTCGTGCTGCGCCGTTCCATCCAGCACACCCGAGCGCTGGGTCACCTCCGGGAGGGCGTGATCATTGCGGGAGGCCCGCAGCACGTCGACGAGGTCGCTGCCGTGTTGCGTCGCGAGTCGTGGCTCGGCTACACGGTGCTGGGTGCGCTCACCACGCCCGGCACCCACCTCGTGGAGACCCCGGCGGGCATCCCGGTCCTCGGTGACACCACCGACGCCGCCGCCGCGATCCGGGGAGTGGGCGCCGAGGTCATCGTCTTCGCCGAGGGTGCGTTCGGCAGTTCCAAGGACATGCGCCGGGCGATGTGGGAGCTCGAGGACCTCTCGGTCCAGGCGATCGTCGTCCCGAGCCTGACCGACGTCTCGAGCCAGCGGCTCAAGGTCCGTCCCGTCGCGGGTCTGCCGCTGGTGCACCTGGAGTCGCCGCGGGCACTGCACGCCTCACACTGGGCCAAGCGCGTCTTCGACTTCACCGGCGCCCTGTTCCTGCTGGTGCTCTTCGCACCCCTCAACATCGCCACCGCCGTGGCCATCAAGCTGCACGACGGCGGTCCGGTGTTCTTCCGCCAGACCCGCATCGGCCGCGACGGCAACCCGTTCAGCTGCTGGAAGTTCCGCAGCATGGTCGTCGACGCCGAGAGCCTGCGCTCCGACCTCGAGACCAACCACGAGCGCAGCTCGGTGCTGTTCAAGCTCGCCGACGACCCGCGCGTGACCAAGCCCGGCCGGCTGATCCGCCGCCTGTCGCTCGACGAGCTGCCCCAGCTCTGGAACGTCGTCGTCGGCCAGATGAGCCTGGTCGGACCGCGGCCCCCTCTGCCGCACGAGGTGGCCCGCTACGAGAACGACATGAACCAGCGGCTCCGCGTGCGTCCCGGCATGACCGGCCTCTGGCAGGTCTCCGGCCGGTCCGACCTGAGCTGGGACGAGACCGTCCGCCTGGACCTCTACTACGTCGACAACTGGTCGATGATCCAAGACCTTGTCATCCTGCTCCGCACCCTCTCAGCGGTCGTGAGTTCGCGCGGGGCGTATTGACCCACGGCGGTTCGCCACTCCCGCTCGAAGCAGGAGTCCACCACCCCTAGGGGAGGGGTTGACCGCGTGCGCGCCTTGTGTTGTCCTCCATAGCGGGGGGTATGACAAACGGGGGGCCGTTGTCATGCGCAAGATTGTTGGAATTGTTGCTGGGGTTCTGCTTGCCGTCGCGCCGGCCGCTGCGGCAGGAATGGCTCAGCCGGGGCCGCTGGCGGCCACCGGGCTTGTGGGCGTCGTACAGGCCGTTCCAGACGCGACTGTGGCCGTGACGATCGACGGCCGGACCGTCACCGAGAGCGCTGCCGCGGGCGAGGTGCTCGGGCCATATCCCCTGACGCAGGGTCGACACCGCGTCGACTTCACCGGAGCCGGCGACGTCTCGGTTCAGACCAGGGTCCAGGTCGGTCCCGGCTCCAACCAGGACGTCGTCCTGCACCGTCCCGCGACGGTGGGTGGCGCCGCGGTGGTCAACACCTATGAGACCCCGATCGACCCGATCGGACCAGGAAAGTCCCGGGTGCTGGTCGCACACACGGCCACGGTGGCACCGGCGGATGTCCAGGTCGACGGCACTGTGGTGTTCGAGAACATCGCGAACGGCGAGTTCGCCATCGCCGACGTGCCCGCCGGCCGCCACGTCGTTGCGCTGTTCCCCACCGGCGACACGGACACCCCGATCCTCGGCCCGCTCGACGTCGACTTGACGCCAGGCACCGTCACGATGGTCTACGCCGTGGGCAACCCCGAGGACTCCTCGATGGACCTCGTCGTCCACACCGAAGCGCTGGCGCCGGATGGTTCGGTCGTCCCTGCGTCGATCGACACCGGATCGGCCGGGTTTGCCCGCTGGTTGCCAGTGCGGCAGTTCGGTCCGCGCGGTCGCGTCCAGGTTGTGGTGAGGTGATCGTTCCGTGGCGCGGAACACGAGTCGTCGAGGCCGCCGCCTGCCCGTGATCTCCGGGATCGCGGCAGTGACGGGCGGGGCACTTGCGGTGCTCCTCCTCGGCGTCGGCCCGCAGGGCGCGGTGCGGGCGCCCGGCGACGCAGCTGCGGCCGGGTCGTCCCTGAGTCGGTCGTCCTCACCAACGACGGCAGACGCTGGGAAGGTCACCTTGGCAGAGCCGGCCCGGCGGGCGGGTGCCCTGCCCGCCGAGGAGCCGAGGAGCGTGCGCCTTCCCAGTGGCCGTGCGGTGCGGATTCTTGCGGTGTCCAGCAGGAGCGACCTTGTTCTCGACGTGCCGGAGGACATCGACGTGGCGGGCTGGTGGCGCGGGGGCGCCCGGATCGGAGACCCGTTCGGTTCCACGCTTCTGGCGGCTCACATCGACAGTCTCGTTCAGGGTCTCGGCCCCTACGCCGAGCTCCTGGCCGTGGAGCCCGGTGCCCGGATCGTGGTGACCACCGACCGGCTGCGTCAAGTCTTCAGGGTGCGATCGCTGCGGCTGCTTCCACGCAGCCTTGTCGATCAGGCCACCTTGCTCACCTCACCCGGCGGACCGCGCCGATTGATGATGGTCACCTGCGCCGGCCCTTACGTGCCAGCCGAGGGCGGCTACCAGAACCTCGCCGTCGTGACGGCGCGGCCCGCCGGTCCGCCGTCCTGGAAGTCGGCTTCGCGATGACGCGCCGGTTGGGCGCCACCAGCTCGCGTCAGCCGAGGCCACATGCACTTGCCGGACAGCCACGTCGCCCCGAGCACGGGCGTTCGGACCCGCAGGTTCGCGTCGATCCCAACGTCGTCACCCCCGCCCCGGTGAGGTCGACGGTGGAGGCGGACCGCGGGCGTCCGACCAACGACGGTGAACGAGACGGCGCGGATCCGCAGGGTCAGGCCCCGAAGGACCTGGATCCCCAACCGGCGGCGGAGACCCGGGACACCGTCGAGGGCCGGCACACCGTGGACACCGAGGTGACCGGCGACACCGCTGATCGCACCGAGGACGACACCCCGGACACCGACAGCACCGAGCGCGGACATGAGGACGCCGGTGAGGACAACAGGCGGGGGGCTGCGTCCGGGTGGCACGAGGTAACCGCCGACGTGACGCCGGCAAACATCCCGCGCTCGGCCGGCTCGGTGTCGATGGACACACGATTCCCGACCAGGACCCGTCTGCTCGCGGCCATCCTGCTGGTCGTGCTGCTAGCGGCGGCGGTCGCGGGATGGGTTCTGATGCGTGCTGGGACGGACTCAGCGACCAACTCCCAGCCACAAGAAATCTCCGCTGACGCCTTCGCCGGGGCTCCGGTGCCGGTGCGGCCCGACTCGACGTACACGCTGGTCACGGTGACTCAGACCGGCGACCTCGAGGTCGACCAGTGGATTTCCAGCACCAACTTCGTGTTCGGGGTTTCGCTGGCGACTCCGACCGACCCACTGCTCCCGCCCGGGACGGTGCGAGCGACCGGCATCCGTGTCGTCGCAGACGACACCGCCGTGAGCGGACCTGCCGAGCTGGTCGACGGGTTCGCGACGTATCCCCTCGCGGGAGCTCGGCACATCCACCTGTCCTACCGTCTCTCGGGCGTGCTCGAGCGATCCGACACCAAGCCTGGACGGGCCCTCGCCCGGGTCACCTCGCTCGACGTCAGCTTCCAGCCGCGCTCGCAACGCTCGACCGTCGCCTTCGTGGGCGCCACATTGTTGTCGCTGGCATGTGAGGCGGAGTACGTCGACGGCACACCCACGCCCTGCGGGGTGCGCCGCGGAGACGGCTGGAAGGTCGACCTGCCGACCGACTCGCAGGGCTATCTGGTGATGGCCCAGCTGGACCTGACCCGGGCACTCGGATGAGGACGGACATGCGGCGTCCACCTGCCCACAGCGCTGGGGCCTCCTGGGGTCGCGGAAACACGAACCTCGCCCTATCCTCTCCGCAGGGGGGTTCGATCAGCGGAGCGGCACGGGGGCGCGCGGATCGAGTCACGAGATGCTGGGGGGCATTTCGGTGAACAACTGCATTGTTGATTTCGGCGTGCCGCATTATCGCCGGAGCAGTGTCCGTGCCGGGGACGGTGAGTGACCATGAGGGTCGCCGTCCTCGGACTTGGTTATGTGGGAACCATGACCGCCGCTGGTCTAGCCCGCTGCGGTCACACCGTCGTGGGTGTCGACGTCGATCCTGACAAAGTGGCGGCCATCAACGCCGGCCAGAGCCCGGTGATCGAACGTGGTATCGACGAACTCGTCTCTGCCGGCGTGTCCGAGGGCAAGCTCTTGGCGACGAGTGATCTCGCGGTGGCCCTGGATGGCGCGGACGTTTCGATCGTGTGTGTGGGCACGCCCTCACAACCCTCCGGAAAGACCGATCTGTCCTTCGTTGCTCGAGTTCTGGACGACCTGCGCGCGACCATGTCGCGCGTCTCCCCACCAGCATCGGGTTTCCACTGCGTGGTGGTGCGAAGCACGGTGCCACCGGGAACAGGCGACACGCTCGTCGAGCCACTCTTCGCCGCTGGATCCGTGCCGGAAGGTTGGCGCGTCAGCACCGCTATGTGTCCGGAGTTCCTTCGCGAGGGTGTCAGCGTCAACGACTTCTTCAACCCTCCGCTCGTCGTGATCGGGGCACGCGACGAGCCGAGCCGGAAACTGCTCGCTGAGCTCTTCTCCTTCGTTCCTCTCAACCCTCACTACGTCGAGGTCGGGTCGGCCGAGGCGCTGAAGTACGCGTGCAACGCGTTCCATGCCAACAAGATCACCTTTGCCAACGAGATGGCTCGGCTCTTCCGGACATGCGGAATCGATGCCCGCGAAGTGATGGAAGTCTTCTGCCAAGACGACAAGCTCAACCTTTCGGCGGCCTACCTGCGACCTGGCTTCGCCTACGGTGGCTCTTGCCTGCCCAAGGACATCAGGGCGCTGCAGCACATTGCCCGCGCCCATGACGTCGATGTGCCGCAGCTCAACGGGACGAGCATCAGCAACGACCTGCTCGTGCGTGAAGTGGTCGACCGGGTCTTGGCCCTGGCCGATCATCGGGTGACGCTCTTCGGTCTCAGCTTCAAGATGGACACCGACGACCTCCGGGAGAGTCCCAACGTCGAGGTTGCCGAGCGGCTGATCGGCAAGGGCATCGACCTGAAGATCTTCGACCCGATCCTCAACCCCGAACAGCTGATCGGCGCCAACTTGAGGCACATCCAGGCCAGACTCCCGCACCTGACGAGACTGCTCTCGAGCTCTCCTGTCGAGGCGCTCGACAACACCGAGCTGGCCGTCGTGGCCATCGATCACCACACGGTGATCCACGCGCTCTTGCGGACACCGCCCCGACACATCCTGGACCTGTCCGGCCGCCTAGGCAGCGACGTCGGAGCGTTGCCGGGGTACGAAGGGATCGGTTGGTGATGCGGCGGTCCGTGGGAGGTCGGGCCGCAACCCGGGTTCTGATCATCGTCCAGAACCTCGCTGTCCCTTTTGACAGGCGGGTCTGGCTGGAGTGCCAGTCCTTGGTTTCCGACGGTTACGAAGTCACCGTCGTTTGCCCGCGTGACACCGACACGGTGGCCCACCAGGTCATCGACGGAGTGACGATCCACACGTACTCGCCCTACGCGCCGGGCGGCAGTGCTGCCGGCTTCGTGGTCGAATACGCCTATTCGTTCCTGGCTACCGCCCGGCTGGTCCTGAAGGCGCGTCGGGGGCGAGGGTTCGACGTCGTCCAGGCCTGCAACCCTCCGGACATCTTCTGGCCTCTTGCTCGCGTCCTGCGCTGGCTCGACGGGTCGCGGTTCGTCTTCGACCACCACGACCTGTGTCCCGAACTCTATGAGTCGCGTTTCCCAGGTGCCGGCGGGTTGGCCTACCGCGGCCTCGTGGCGCTGGAGCGTCGGACTTTTCTCGAGGCCGACCACGTGATCTCCACCAACGAGTCCTATCGCGAGATCGCCATCCGGCGGGGCGACAAGTCGCCCGACGACGTGACCGTGGTGCGGACCGGCCCCGATGCTGATCGGCTTCGTGCGGGCGCTCCCGACTCGGCGCTACGTCGTGGCCGTGAGCATCTGGCGGCGTACCTCGGGGTGATGGGTCCACAAGACGGCGTCGACCTGGTCCTCGAGGCTGCGCGGGTCGTGGTGCACGATCTCGGGCGCACCGATATCGGCTTCCTCCTGATGGGCAGCGGCGACTGTTACGACAGCCTGACAGCTCGCCGGGCTGAGCTCGGCCTCGAGGACTACGTGGAGATGCCGGGCCGCGTGCCCGACGACTTCGTCGCGGCTGCGCTCTCCACCGCGGACCTCGGCCTTTGCCCGGATCCGAAGAATCCGCTGAATGACCTGTCCACCATGAACAAGACCATGGAGTACATGGCCTTTGGGCTGCCGGTCGTGGCCTTCGACCTTCGCGAGACACGCGTGTCGGCAGCCGGTGCCGCGACCTACGCGCGTCCCAACGACGTCACCGAGTTCGCCCAGGCGATCGTCGATCTCATCGACGATCCCACGCGTCGCCAACGCATGGGCCGCACTGGCCGTTCTCGGGTCGAGCAAGAGCTGCAATGGTCCCACCAGCGAGAGGGGTACCTCCGCGTGTACGCCGACCTGGTCGCGGTCCCCGAGCGTTACGAGCCCTTCGTGACGGAGGACTGAGCCATGTGCGGGATCGCCGGGACCTACCAGCAGGCCGAGGGCAAGTTGCTGGCAACCACCATGATCGAGCGGCTCTCACATCGCGGGCCTGACGCGACCGGCGTACTCGAGAGCATCAACCCCCGTGCCGGCGTTGTGCTTGCGCATAGCCGACTGTCCATCATCGATCTTTCGTCCGCTGCCGACCAGCCGCTGGTCAAGAGCGGCCTCACGCTCTCCTACAACGGTGAGCTCTACAACTACCGGGAACTGCGCACTCAGCTCGAACGGCTGGGCGCCGTCTTCGTTACCCACTCGGATACCGAGGTCGTGCTGGAGGCCTGGCGGGCTTGGGACACCGATAGCCTTCGTCGCTTCCGGGGGATGTTCGCGTTCGCGATCCACGATGCGGCCACCGACGAGCTCACCCTCGCGCGGGATCCGCTGGGCATCAAGCCGCTCTATGTCATGGGTCGCGGTGAGGGTGTCGTGTTTGCCTCCGAGTTGAAGGCGATCGTCGCCGCGCTCGGATCCGAGCTGTCGGTCGACCCGTTGGGCTTGGCCGCATCTGCCCTCTACTACTGGCTCCCCGAGCAGGTCAGTCCGGTGCGCGAAGTCGTCAAGCATCCTGCAGGGACGTGGACCACCTACCGACCTGACGGCACGCACGTCGCCGGCACCTACTGGGAGGCGGCCGACGTCGCAGCTCGTGCCGCAGGCGGGTCGGGCCGCGACCTGCGGTCGGTGATCGAGGACTCCGTGGCGGCCCACCTGGTGGCCGACGTGCCGGTCGCCTCGTTCCTCAGTGGGGGCCTCGACTCGAGCTTGGTGACGGCGATCGCCCATCATCACCACCCCGACATCGAGGCCTACTCGATCGCGTTCCGGGCCCAGGACCACCGTCTTGAGGTCATGCCCGACGACGCCCGCTACGCGCGGGTGATGGCCAAGAGCCTCGGCATCCGACTGCACGAGATCGAGATCAGCCCGGACGTCGTGGAGCTGCTGCCCCGGGTGGTCGACATCCTCGATGAGCCGATCGGGGACCCGGCGGCCCTCAACACGCTGCTCATGTGCCAGGCGGCGCGCTCTGCCGGGGTGAAGGTACTGCTGTCCGGCATGGGGGCCGACGAGCTCTTCGGCGGCTACCGCAAACACCTTGCCTGCCTCCTGGCGGCGCGCTACCAGCAGATGCCGACGAGCCTGCGACGCGTTGCCGGTTCGGTTGTCAGTCGGCTCCCCGTGATCGCGGGAGGCAGGGGCATCCGCTCCGTGCGTTGGGCGCAGCGGTTCCTCACCTTCGCCGAGATGGGGGAGGAGGAGGCGTTCCGGCGCAGCTACACGATGTACGACCGCGACGAGCTGGTGGGGCTTCTGGACCCTGGCTGGAGCCACCACGTCGACAGGCTGATCGAGGGGCACCGAGCTGTCTATGCCGACAACGAGCTCGAGGGTCAGGTCGCCCGCATGTGCCTCGCCGACAGCCGGTTGTTCCTGCCTGGGCTCAACCTCGCCTATACCGACCGTTCGAGCATGGCGGCATCGTGCGAGGTGCGCGTGCCCTTCGTCGACCCGTTCGTATTCGAAGCAGCCTTCTCCCTTCCCGAGCACGACCGGATCCGTGGCCGCGTGCAGAAGGCGGCCCTCAAGGACGTGGCCCGCCATTGGTTACCCGACCAGATCATCGATCGTCCCAAGGCGTCGTTCGGTGTTCCCCTTCGCGCCTGGGTCAACAACGACCTCAGTGCCCTGGTCGACGACGTTCTGCGCGACGGTGAGCTGGTCTCCTCAGGCGTTCTGCGTCGCGAGCCCCTGGAGCGGATGATCGCCGACCAGCGAGCCGGCCGGCGCGACTATTCCAAGCAAGTGTGGCAGCTGCTCAGCCTCGAGTTGTGGTGCCAGCAGGCCCGCGCCGCCGGGGTGCGGACGGTATGAGCGAGGGACGAGGAGCGACGATGAAGCAGGTGGCGCAGAACTACCGTTCGGGGGAGCTGGCGGTCCTCGACGTCCCGCCGCCGGCCTGCCAACCGGGCGGCGTTCTCGTGCGCTCGCTCTATTCGCTCATCTCCACGGGCACCGAAATGATGAAGGTCTCCGAAGCCCGGATGTCCTTGATCGGCAAAGCCCGTGCTCGGCCAGATCAGGTCAAGAAGCTCGTCGACTCCATGGCCCAACAGGGCCCCTTGGCCACGTACAAGAAGGCCATGAACAAGCTGGACAGCTACAGCCCGCTCGGTTACTCCCTCTGCGGCGTGGTGGTCGAGGTCGGCCGCGGCGCAGAGGAGTTCGCGGTCGGTGACGTCGTCGCTGCGGCGGGCAACGAGTTCGCTTTGCACGCCGAGATCAACTGGGTTCCCGTCAATCTCTGCGTCCGGGTGCCGGACGGCGTGGCGCCGGAGCACGCCGCGTTCTCGACGGTCGGAGCCATCGCCATGCAGGGCGTCCGCCGCGCCGAGACCCAGCTCGGTGAGGTCGCCTGCGTCATCGGGCTGGGCCTGATCGGACAGCTGGTAGTCCGGGTGCTGATCGCAGGCGGCGTCAAGGTGATCGGGATCGACACGGTCGAGGCTCGGTGCCGAATGGCCGAGAAGGCTGGGGCCCTGGCCTGTGCCGGCCCGGATCCCGATGGCATCGCACTCGTCGAGACGGTTGCCCGGAGCCACAGCGGGGGTCTGGGCTGCGACCATGTGTTCCTCGCAGCCGGCGGCACCTCCAACCAGCCTGTCGAGCTGGCAGCCCGGCTGGCCCGCGATCGCGCCCGGGTCGTGGACATCGGCAAGACCAAGCTCGACCTCCCCTGGAACGACTACTACGAGAAGGAGCTCGACGTCCGCTTCTCGCGGTCCTACGGGCCGGGCCGCTACGACGACCGCTACGAGCTCGACGGCATCGACTACCCCGCCGGCTACGTCCGCTGGACGGAGCGGCGCAACCTAGGCTGCTTTCTGGAGCTCATCGCTGGCGACCAGCTCGACGTCTCGTCGCTCGTTTCGGGCATCCACCCGATCGACGAGGCCACCCAGGTCTATGCGGGTCTCGGCGATGGATCCCTCGACGGGGTCGGGCACCTGCTTCACTACCCCGACCACGGACTGGGCACCGGCGCGAAGGTGCGCCGAGAGGCCCCGGTCAGCACGACGCGCCCCCGGCGATCGCCCGAGCGGGTCGGGACAGCGAGCGGGTTGGTGCGGGTCGGGTTCATCGGGGCTGGCGGCTACGCCACCTCCATGCTGCTGCCGCACCTGGCCGCCCATGACCGGGTTGAGCTGACAGCAGTGGCCACCACCAGGTCTCTGTCCGCGGTGAACGCGCAGCGAAAGTTCGGCTTCGGGAGGGCGGGCACGCGACCCGACGACGTCCTCGAGGACTCGAACATCGAAGCCGTCTTCGTAGTCACGCGTCATCGGTCACACGCGGCGTTCGTCTGCCGGGCACTCGAGGCCGGCAAGGCCGTGTTCGTCGAGAAGCCGCTGGCTCTGGACGAGGCTCAGCTCGAGGAGATTCTCAGCACGGTCAAGCGAACCGGCAACGACCGCATCATGGTCGGGTTCAACCGCCGCTTCGCACCGCTGGTCACCGAGCTGGCGGGGCGCCTCGAGCGTGGCCAAGGGCCACTGGCTTTCCGCTATCTCGTCAACGCAGGCAGCCTCGCGGCGGGGAGCTGGTACCTCGACGCTGCGGAGGGGACACGGTTCATCGGAGAGGGCGGGCACTTCGTCGACACCGTCTCGGCTCTAGTCGGGGCTGATCCGCTGGAGGTCCACGCCCGTGTCCTCGGAGAGGATGTGCACGCCACGCTGGCCTATCCGGACGGCACGGTCGGGTCGATCACCTATGTGACCGGCGGCAGTGCCCGATTCCCGAAGGAAACCCTGGACGTGTCCGGGGGAGGTCGCAACGCGCGGCTGGACGGCTTCACGCGCATGAGCGTTTGGGGCCACGGCCGCAAGGTCACGCGGAGGGCCCTTGCTCCCGACAAGGGCCAGCGCCAGCAAATCGCAGCGTTCGTCGACGCCGTGACGCGCACCGGCGAGATGCCGATCAGCCTTGACTCGCTCGTCGCGACGACTCGCGCCACGATCGGCACGACCGAAAGCTCAGCTACCGGGAGACCGGTGTCGCTGTGAGCCGTGACGCTGTTTGGTATCTACGTCGGTTGCGACGAATGTCCGCCACCGAAGTCTCGGCTCGAGTTCGTGATCATGTGCTCCAAGAAGCGTGGGCACGTCACCAGGTTCACCCCGGCCAGGCCGCCTCGGCGCCTCCGGGGTTACAGGCGGCGCGCCTCGGCACGGTCCCCATACCTCCCGGGACCACGGACACCCTTCCGGCCGAGGCGCGCTCCCCCATCCTCGCAGCAGCTGACCGGCTTGTCGCCGGCGAGTGGAGCGTGCTCGGGGTGCCAAGACCGGACATCCTGGATCCCGACTGGTTCCTGGATCCGGTGACCGGGACCCGCGCCCCTCAGGGAGAGCTGGCCTTCCGAATCGATCACCGAGACGAGTCCGTGACCGGCAACGTGAAGGCCGTCTGGGAGCTGTCCCGCCACCACCACCTCACCGTGCTTGCGGCGGCCTACTGGCTGACGGACGACGAGGTCTACGCCGATATTGTGGATAGACAGCTGCGCTCTTGGTGGGTCCAGAACCCGTTCCTTTCGGGTGTCCACTGGACCAGCGGTATCGAGCTCGGCATCCGGCTGATCTCGTGGGCCTGGATCCGCCGCCTGTTGGACGGCTGGCCCAAGGTCGGAGACCTGTTCGAGACGAATGAGGCTGCGGTCCGCCAGATCTGGTGGCACCAGGCCCACCTCGCACGCTTCCCCAGCCACGGTTCCTCGGCCAACAACCACGCCATCGCCGAGGAGGCCGGCCGTTTGGTGGGCGCCTGTGCCTTTCCGTGGTACGCCGAATCGCAGACGTGGCGGGACGATGCGGCCGCCCGCTTCTCCCGCCACTTTCTCGCGAACACATTTCCAGACGGAGTCAACCGCGAGCTGGCCACCGACTACCACCGGTTCGTCACCGAGCTGGCGACCCTCGCAGCTGTCGAGGGGGCGGTCGGAGGCGCCGACCTCCCCTCCGCCGTGTGGGCGCGGTTGGCCGCGAGCTTCGATGCCGCCGCCGCGATGCTCGACGTCACCGGCGCCCCGCCTCGTCAAGGAGATGGCGATGAGGGGCGTGCGCTCGTGATCGACCACCCCGACCAAGCGCCGTGGGCAGGGTTGCTCGATTGGGGCAGCGCGATCGTGGGGCCCTGCGACTGGTGGCCACCACCAGCTCCGACGGTGCTCGGCGTCGCCCTCGGCGCCCTTCTCGGCGAGCCCCGCGTCGCGCCGGGTCGTCCCGCTTCCAGGCCCCGGCACTTTCCTGACGCCGGCATCACCATCTTGTCCACTCAGCCGCGGCGGGTCGTGCCGGGAGAGGCGTTCCCGGGTCCCGAGATCTGGTGCCGTTGTGACTCAGGACCGCTGGGGTTCTTGTCGATCGCTGCGCACGGTCACGCGGACGCCCTGGCGATCGAGGTGCGCCATGACGGTGTCGAGATCCTGGTCGACCCCGGCACCTACTGCTACCACGGCGAGCCTGAGTGGCGGAGCTACTTCCGGTCGACGCGAGCCCACAACACCCTCGAGCTCGACCGCACCTCGCAGGCCGTGGAAGGAGGGCCGTTCCTCTGGAGCAGTGCCGTGCCAACGGAGCTGGTGGAGGTCGACCTCGACTCCCAGGTGACGTCCTGGACCGCGCGACACAGCGGGTACGACCGGCTCTCAGGCTCACCAGTGCACGAACGCACAGTCCGCCTGCATCGGCTCAGCCGGCGCATCCAGGTGTTCGACCAGGTCCGTCGCGGGGAGGGCCACGAGGTGCGTCTCTTCTTCCATCTCGGTCCGACCGTGGCGCTGGAGCTCGACGGCTCGAGGGCCGGCCTGGTCTGGAATGGCAGGGACGGCACGCGGCAGCGTGCCAGCCTGGCCCTGCCGACGGCTCTCCAGTGGTCGGAGCACCACGGTGAGACCGACCCCGTCCTCGGCTGGTACTCGCCGCGCTTCGGTGTGCGGCAACCCATCAGCACCCTGGTGGGATCGGGTATCTGCGGGGATTCCATCGGGGTGACGGACCTGACCTTCCACGGGCCCGACGGGAGGGAATGATGGCGGAGCCGGTCGACCTGCGGTCCGTGGCCTCATTGGTTCGCCGACGCTGGAGGCTGCTGGCCATCGTCGCCGGCGCGAGCGCCTTGGTAGGCGTTGCGCTCGTGACCGTGCGTCCTCCCCTCTACACCAGCACGAGCCAGGTCCTCCTCCCTCCGGCTCCGGCGCTCTCGAACGGAGAGAAGGCGTCCTGGGAGGCCACTACCCAGGTCAGCATCGCCCAGAGCGACGCGGTCCTCGGCCCAGCCTCCCGGTCGGTGACGCCATCATTGTCGCGCCGGGAGATCCATGAGCTGGTCCAGGTCAGTGCCCCCACCGCAGACGTGCTCAGGATCAAGGCACGGGGCACCTCCGCCGCCGCCGCCGAGGATCTGGCGCAGGCGGTCGCCGAGGCAGAGGTCGCCTACCAAGCCGAAGCGACCAGCTCACTGTCCGCGGCCGGGCTGGCAGGCCTGCGCACCCGTCGCGCCGACCTCCAAGGCACGCTCGACGGCGTCGGCGACGAGATCAAGCGGACGCAGGACCGGCTGGCATCCGAAGACCCCGACTCGCCCCTTGGGCGGAGCGACGCCAGCGCGCTGGCCCAGCTGACAGCACAGCAGACCGACCTGGTCCTGAAGGTCGACGCGCTGGACACCAAGATCGAAGGAGCCCAGGGCAGCACGACCGCGCGGATCATCGAGGCTGCCTCCCCGGCCGACCGGCCGGGGTTGGTCACGTCGTACGTCGTCGCCGCGATCGGCCTGGCTCTCCTGGGCGGCACCATCGCCACGCTGGTGGTTCTCATCCTGAGCCGTCGTGACGCCAAGCTCCGCACCCGCGACGAGATCTCCGACGCCGTCGGGAGCGCGGTCATCGCTTCGGTGCGCAGCGAGGTGCCTCGCAGCGTGGCGGCGTGGACCTCCCTGCTCGGCGGGTACACCCCGAGCACCGTCGACGGTTGGGCCCTGCGGCAGGCCCTGGCGCAGCTCGGGTTGAACGACCTCGTGATGGGAGGGCCGGGCCCTCGCGGGATAGCCACGTCCACCGGCCACCATCTGCTGTGCGTGGCGAGCTTGGCGGATGACACCCGTGCCTTGTCCATCGGTCCGCAGATCGCGTCGTACGCCGCCTCGATCGGGGTTTCCACCCTCCTGGTCGCCGGCCAGAGTGACGCGACCTCGGCACTGTGGGCAGCCTGCTCCTCCCAGCCCCCGGATGAGGAGATTCGTCCGAACCTCAAGGTCGCCTCTCGGCGACGCATCAAGCGTGCCCCCGAACTGACCGTGTTCGTCACCGTGCTCGACCGGCGGAGTCCGGCGCTACCCCGACTCGACTCCTCCGCCATCGTGGCGCTGGCAGTCTCCTCCCGAGCGGCAACCTCCGAGGACCTGGCCCACAGCGCGGTTGCTGCGTACGAGTCCGGCTTCCGTGTCACCGGTGTCGTGGTCGCCGACCCCGATCCTCTGGACCGTACGACAGGCCGCCTGCTGCCCCACGAGAGGCTGCAGCAGGCGCCGCTGCCTTCACGTGTCACCGGCGCCACAGCCGGTCCGCTCCGTGACTCCTCGCGGACCGGAGGAACTCAGTGATGGGCTCCACCTGGCACATCGAGGACGACGGAGTGGGCCCTCTCGACGTCGTTCCTGCTCCGGCCACCACCGTAAGTCTCGCAGTTCATCCGGTCCACGCTCCGTCGGCTGTGGTACCTGTGGTTGGCCTGCGCGCTCGTCGGATTGACCCTCGCCGCGATCTGGCTGGTCGTCGTGCCGCCACGCAGTGTCGGCACGGTGACGCTGCTCCTGGCCCACGACCCAAGCACACAGCCCGACACGGCCATGGCGACCGACGTGAGCCTGCTTCGCACGCGGGCCGTGGCCCAGGAGCTCAGCGACCGACTCGCCCTCGACGAGGCCCCCGAGGATCTCCAGAGGACCATCGTCACTCAACCCACGACGTCCAGTGTCCTGCAGCTCGACATCGCGGGTTCCGGCCCGGACGACGCGGTCCAGCGCGCGCGAGTCCTGGCCGAGACTTATCTGGCCTTCCGCGAGGAGCAGCTGCTGTCGCAGGCCGGGGCCGTCATCCAGGGCTACCACCAGCGCATCGAGGCGTTGCAGGCCCAGGTGGACGACATCAGTCGGCAGTACGACCTCATCACGGCCGAGGGCCAAGACACTGAGCAAGCCGCGGACCTCCTTACCCGTCGTGCGCAGTTGCTCGCCCAGATCTCGACACTCGAGGACTCCGTCGGAGGCGCCTCCCTCGAGGTGTCCGCGGTGGTCGCGGCCAGCCGGGTTCTGGACCCTGCGTCGCTCGTGCCGCAGTCCTCGGTTCGCCGCGCCGCGCTCGCACTCGGCTCGGGACTGATCGGCGGACTGGGGATCGGGCTCGGGCTGGTCGTGGTCTACGCAGTCACCACTGGTCGCCTGCGGCGTCGCTCCGATGTCGCGGCGGCCATCGGTCTCCCCGTGCGCTTCAGTGCCGGCCGCGTGGTCCCGAAGTGGGGCCGGTGGGGGCCACGCAACGCGGCCAGTCTCGACCTGTTGGTCGACGGCCTCGAGACGGCGTTGTCCACAGGACGCCGGCGCCCGATCCGGCTGGGGCTCCTCTGCGTCGACTGTGACCGCGCGGGCGCCAGGGTGATGGCCGGCCTCGTTCACCGCCTCTCGGCGGAGAAGTCGGTGGCGGCGCTGGATCTTGGTGAGTCGGGTCTGCTCGCCGAGGAGATGGCCCGGCTAGGGTCCGATCCCGAGGCTGAGGAGGGCCAGCCCGCGATGGTGCTGTCCGGACCTCACACGGATGTGGTCGCCGATGTGGTGCTGACGTTCGTGACCTTCGAGATCGGTCGAGGTCTGGGCCACGTGAAGGCGTCGGCCCCTACGATCGTGATCCTGGTGGCCGCAGGCCGATCCACTCCGGAGGGGCTTCGAACGGTAGCCCAGGCCACTCGGGCGGCTGGGATCGACGTGGCCTTCGTCATGCTCGTCGGGACCGACTCCTCCGACGACAGCTTCGGGGGTGCTGCCGAGGTCGTCGCCACCTCTGGCAAGGCGCCTGGGTCCCGATGACGATCCTGTCGCTGGGTTCACGTCGGACCGCGTCGACGGGGGCCGATCCTCCGCTGGACTGGCGGGTGCTCGCCGCCTGGGCCGCGATGTTCCTGAACGTGCTGCCGTATGTCGGGATCATCCCCGCTCTGATCCCGTTCCCGGACGCAGTGGGAAGACTCGTCTCACAGGGCGCTCTTCCGCTGGCGCTGGTGCTCGCGTTGCTGGCCAACCCCCGTGGCCTGATGCGCCCCAACGGCTACGTCGTGCTCCTCTCCGGGCTGTGCCTGTTGGCGTTGATGGTCAGCTTGCACAACCCCTTCTTCGTGGGGTCGACGTACCGCGCGCTCAGGTTCGCGGGCTTCGTGGCGGTCCTCTGGCTGCTCAGCCCCTTCTGGGGGCGGCGGGACCTCATGCTGTTGCGCTGCCACCGCATCTGCCTCACCGTCGTCATCGCGTCGGTGGCGGTCGGTGGGCTGGTGGCCCCCGGACTGGCGTTCTCCTTCCAGGGCCGGCTCGCGGGGGTGATCTGGCCGGTCTTCCCCACCCAGGTGGCTCACTACGCCTCGGTGCTGCTGGGCATCACCGTGGTGCTGTGGATGTGTCGGGTCATCCCCGGCCGCAGCGCCGCGCTCACCGTGGGCGTGACCGCTGCCGTTCTCGTCGCCACTCACACACGGACCGCCCTGCTCGCGGGCGCTGCCGGCCTCGTGTGTGCCACCGGCAGCCTCCTGCTCGCCCGCTCGCGGGCGCGGCGGACCTGGCTGCTCGGTGGCCTGCTCGGCGCGGCTGGAGTCGTGCTGTTCGCCTCCGAGCTGATGTCCTGGCTGTTGCGGGGGCAGAGCACGGACGAGGCTGTCGGGTTGACGGGGCGGACCAACGTCTGGTCGGCCGTCTTGGCCCATCCGCGCTCAGTGGGTCAGGAGATCTTCGGGTCGGGGATGTCCAACCTTTCTTTCAACGGCCTGGCGATCGACAGCAACTGGATCGGGACCTACCTCGACCTGGGCCTGGTCGGCGTGGCGATCGAGGCCCTCATCCTGGTTGGACTGCTCCTGACGGCGCTCACCAGACCTTCTGGTCCAGGTCGGGCCGTCGCCATCCTGCTCATCGTCTACTGCATCTTCAGCTCGATCACGGAGACCGGCATGAGCGGCCCCTCGCCGTACCTGCTCGACCTCGCCGTCGCGTCCGCCTCGCTCGTGCGCTCGTCCGGGGGAGGCCGGCCGTGACCGAAGCGGTGGAGTCCACGAGCGTGCTCGCACCAGGACGATCGGGGCTCGTCCAGCGGGTGGGCTGGGGCGTGCTGGACCAGGCGACCTCCAGCCTCGGGAACTTCGTCCTCGGGGTGATCGCCGCTCGCTCGCTCACGCCGTCGGAGTTCGGCGCGTTCAGCCTCGCCTTCGTCTCCTTCAGCTTCGTCGTCGGCGCTTCGCGCGGCCCGTCCACCGACCCGTTGATGGTGCGCTTCAGCGGCCCGGACACGCCGGAGTGGCGACGTGCGGTTGGCGCGGCCAGCGGCACGGCTCTCAGCGCGGGGCTGCTGGCCGGCGTGTGCTGTCTGACGTTCGGGCTCCTCGCGGGCGGGCTCGTCGGGGCGAGCTTCGTGGCGCTGTCCGTGGGTCTGCCGGGAATCCTCCTCCAGGACAGCTATCGGTTCGCCTTCTTCTCCCGTGGGCAAGGCAATCGGGCCTTCGCCAACGACTTGCTGTGGGCCTGCCTGCAGTCCGGTGCTCTGGTGGCGCTGCTGCTGCTCGACCGGATCACCATCGTCTCCTGTCTCTTGGTGTTCGGCGGCTCGGCCACGGTTGCGGCGGCGTTCGGCTGGTGGCAGATCCGGCTGGCGCCGAGGCCGATGCGGACCCGGGCCTGGTTGGTGGAGCAGCGCAGCCTGGGCGGTCGCTACCTCATCGAGAACGTCGCCGTCGGCGGGTCACGCCAGGTGAACCTGATCGTGCTGAGCGCCCTCGGCGGGCTGACAGCGCTGGCCGAGCTCCGAGCCGCCGAGATCCTGATGGGGCCCTTCCTGATCATGTTGGCAGGGGTGAGCCAGGTCTCGGTGCCCGAGGCCCGTCAGGTGCTCACGAACGACCCGACTCGTCTGCGGCGGTTCTGCTTCAACCTCGGAGCCGTGCAAGGCGCCGTGGCAGCGTCGTGGTCCGTCGCCGCGATGGTCGTGCTGCCGTGGGGCGTCGGCGAGCTGCTGCTCGGGGACCTCTGGGTGCCGGCCCAGAAGCTGCTGATCCCGCTCACCCTGATCTTCGTCCTGGGTTACTTCCACACCGCCATGACTGCGGGACTGAGGGCCTTGGGCGCGGCTCGACGCAGCCTCGCGACCCAGCTCACCAGCTCCAGCCTCTTCGTCCTCCTCGGTGGGGTCGGTGCCGCTCTTGGGGGCGCGTGGGGCTCCTGCTGGGGGGTGGTCCTCGCGTTGTCCATCGGGCTGGTGGTCTGGTGGATCCAGCTGGGCCGCGGAGTCGGGGACCACCTGCGGCAGCGTGCGGAGCAGCCGTGAGTACCCGCGATGGCCTGGACCAGCACGCCTGTCTTCCGGCGGACCCTGACCAGCCGTGCGCCGGACCACCTACGATCGTGCCGACGCTGGTCCTGGGGGGGACATGATGATGTCGACCAAGCAGCAAGGTGTGCACACCCTGTACGCGGTGCGCCGTGCTCCCACGCCCCACGTCAAGCGGAAAGCGATGACCCGTGTCGGCTGACGGCATGCGGGTGGCCATCAACCTGCTCACCGACGACCCGGCCAACCCCTCGGGCGCGCACTGGGGCTGGACGCGCATCATTCCGGAGATCGCGTCGCGGCTGGGCGACGGCGAAGAGCTCCACCTCGTGGTGAGTCCGAGGTCCAAGCGGATCCACCAAGGCTACGGAACCGCCGTCCAGTACCTGCTGGCGCCATGGTCCAACGAGCATCCACGCCTCCGGACGCTCAGCGAGCAGATATATCTCCCGCCGCGGCTCCGGGCTGGGCGGATCGACGTGTTCAACACGCTGATCGCGCCCCTTGTGAGGCCGGCACCTGCCGTGGTCGCCCACTTCAAGACCATGCACGCGTTCACCGAGCCCGGCTCGATCCGGCCGCTGGTGCGTACGTACCGAAGGCTGGGCTACCCGCACACGGCCAAGATGGCCGACGCCATCATCTTGAACTCCGAGAGCCTGCGCTCGGAGGTGATGCGATACCTCGACGTCGACCCGAGCAAGCTCCGGATGGTCCCCGAGGCCGTAGACCATGACGTCTTCCGGCCGGGAGACGCGGCCGAGGCGAGGGCACGTGTCCGGGCGAAGGGAGTCAGCCGCCCCTTCGTCCTCTTCGTGTCGTCACTGTGGAGGTACAAGAACTGCCATGGGTTGATGCGCGCCTTCGCCCTGGCCAAGCCGTCGCTCGAGGGCTACCAGCTGGTCGTGCTCGGCCCCTTGCGGGACGAGACGTACGTCGGCGAGCTGCGCGAGCTGGCGCAACAACTCGGTATCTCCGAGGACGTGATCTGGGTCGGGGGAGTGCCCTTGGAGGAGACGGTGGACTTCTATCGGTCGGCCGAGGTGTTCGCCTACCCCTCGTTCAACGAGACCTTCGGACTGCCCATCCTCGAGGCCATGGCCTGTGGTTGTCCCGTGCTCACGTCCGACCGCACCGCCACCCAGGAGACGGCCGGTGGCGCGGCGCTCCTGGTAGACCCGAGTGACCCGGAGTCCATGGCGGACGGCCTGATCCGAGCCTGTGGGTCAGAGAACCAGGATCTGCGTCGACGAGGGCCGATTCGGGCGGCTCAGTTCACCTGGGCCGCAACCGCGGAGCGGACTCTCGACGTCTATCGCGAGGTCCACCGTGCGCGCGCCGGCGCTGCGTGAGGGAGGCGCTCATGCCGACCGCCTCCGCGGGCGACGCCTTGCGATCACGATCGCGTGCGTGGCCGGGGGTTTGTACCTGCTCCTGACACTGCTCGTGATGGGCCATCACACCGACACCGTCGATGCGACGGTGCGGCAGTGGTTCCGCCCCGACGACGTGTGGGGACCGACTCAGCGGCGGGTGGACGTGATCGTGGAGGGCTTCAAACCGGTGCGGGTGGCGCTCCTGCTCCCGATCGCAGCCGTCGCGAGCGGACTGGTGCGCCGCTCGTGGCAACCGCCGTTGGTCGCCCTGCAGATCGGACTGTCGACGATCGTCCTGGTGCTGCTGACCAAGTTGCTGGTCGCGCGCCCAGACCCGCACGGGGACGTCGTGACGTTCGGCGGCAGCTTCCCATCCGGTCACACGAGCGTGCTGCTCGTGGTCCTCGGAGGCTGTCTCATCGTCGTCACGCGCGCCGATCCGTGGTGGGCGTGGACGGCGGTTGTCCTGGTCGACGTGCTGATGGCCTTGTGCCTGCTGCTGCAGGCTGCCCATTGGTTCACCGACGTCATCGGAGGCATGCTGCTCGCGACCTGCGTGCTGGCCGCGGCGAGAGCCACGAGGTGGCCCTAGTCCCGTGTGCTCCCGGCGTCCTGGTGGTACGGCGCCGACCGCCACGTCGACCAGGAAACGCGGGGGCCAAGCTCCCGGATCATGAAGCGCCACGGTCCTTCGTAGGCGTTGTTGCGCCAGACGTTGTCCTGGTGCAGCGAGATGTTGTCCGGGACCACGAAGCCCTTGTACGGCGACCAGTCGGGAACGGTGCCGTAGTTGGCGACCAGTGCATTGAAGCCGCAGCCCTTGGCGACGGTGCATCCCGGGATGTGCGAGGGATCGAACCTGAAGGCGTTGTTCACCACGCGCAGGTGCTGGGTCTTCCACCTGCAGTCGTCGAAGTACGGGCCCTGGGACACGAGGTCGGGGTTGCCGCAGTTCTCGAGGGTGGCCACCCCGGGATTGACGAGCGTCGTGTAGTCCGAGCTCGAGTTGAAGGGTGATCCCGCGAAACGGTCGGGGTTCTCCCACGCCAAGATGCCGGCCCAGTTGTCCACGAAGCGGTTGCCGGCGATGCGGAGATGACGGCCGTACAGGTCGCCTGCTCGCACGTCGCTTCCTGACTCGGAGAGGTAGATGGCCCCTGAGGGGCCGCCCAGGTCAAGCCCTGCCAGCCAGCCATTGCGGACGAAGGTGTTCCTGCGGATCAGCGCGTTGTAGCTGATCTCATAGACGAGCCCCTCGTACTCGTTGTCGCTGATGTAGTTGCCCTCGAAGAGGAAGCCCACGTCGTTCGTGTCCGCCCAGAGGCCGGGGCCGTGGTTGTCGTGGACGTAGTTGTCCACGACACGCGCCCCTCGGGTGTCCCAGAACTTGCCTCCGCCCGTGCAGCCGCACCCGGGCTGGCGCGTTTCCCAGTCGGCCGCGTTGTTGCCGGCGATCTCGTTGCCACGCAGCACGATGTCCCGAACGCCGTCGGACTCGTAGGAGCTGAAGCCGTACTGCCCGTTGGAGCGCAAGCAGTTCTTCACGACCCTCGAGCCGTCGCCCAAGAACACGCCGGCCCCGGCACTGTTCTGGATCGTGTTGTGGTGCACGAACCACTCGTCGCCCGCGTCGTGGTTGACCACGCCCTCGCTGTTGTTGTCGTCGATGCCCCGGCCGAAGTTCTGGATCGTCAAGTAGGAGATCGTCACGCCCTCGGCGTATCCCCCGAAGGCGTAGCGGTTCACGCCCCGCCCGTCCAGCACGGCGCCCGGGGCGCCGATGAAGGTGTCCCCCTGCTTGGGCCCCACCTGGTCGTACTGGCCGTCCCCGAGGAGGTGCACACCCGGCTCGAGCCAGAAGGTGGTCCCCGGAGCCGATCCGTCCACGACATGCTGGACGCTCTGTGTCGTGCGGACGACCTTGGCGCCGGCCGGCCGCTTCGTCGGGCCGTCCAGCCGCTGGCTGCCGCAGACCTTGATCGGTTTGCCCGCCCCGGCATGACGCGCCGACAGCGCTCCCTCAGCGCCGGCCTGTGCTCCGCTGCCGAGACGGGCAGGGGCCGCGGTCCTGGTCGACGGCACGGCCAGGGTCGGCGTCGCCGCAGCGCCGAGCAGGCTTGCGGCCAGTCCGACCGCCACGAGCAGCCGGACGCGCGTCGAGACCGAGGGTGACCTGTGCTCGACCAATGGAAACCTCGACAGCCTTGGGGACTCGGCCCCGCCTGCGAGAGGCTAACGTCAGCCCACCGCACCCGCCAAGCGCGACCCCAGGCCCGGGGCCCCCGTCACGCCCGCCACCTGCCTGGCCGCAAGGCGCTGAGTAGCCAGCCGGAGATTTCGAGGAGACACCCGAACCGGTCACGCCACGAGAGCGGTGAGGTCCACACCGCTCGCACGAAGTCGAACACGTACTCGACGTACATGCGCAGCATCGGGTGGCGGAAGCGGTTGGCCCGGTGGGGCCCTAGCGCCGTCGCCCTGGCGCGTCGGCTGCCGTGGGACGCGCGACCAGGATGGTCGCGTCGGTAGTACAACGCGCGCGGGACCTGCTGGAAAGGCCCAGCCAGGACCAGCCCGGCCATGAACGTCCGGTCCGCGTTGTAGTACGTCTGGTGTGGCCGCACACTGCGCATCACGCTCGAGCGGATGACGCCATAGATGTCGTTCCCGCCCGGTGTGCGGAGCAGGCTTCGCAGCCGCGCACGTGGGGAAGGGTTGGTCGTGTCCAAGGGGTACGGGTCGACGGAGACGACGTCACCGTCCGCGTCCACGTAGCCGTCCCAGCTGTGCGCCAGCACTGCTTCGGGATGCTCCTCGAGGGCCTCGACGCACAGCGCTACGAGGTCGGGGTGGTACAGGTCGTCGTGCGAAGCCCACTTGAAGTAGCGCCCACGCGCACGTGAGACCACGAAGTTGTGGTTGGCGGCTGCGCCGATGTTCTCCGGCTGCCGGATGTAGCGGATGCGGCTGTCGAGGGCTGCGTACTCCTGGCAGATCGCGGCGGTCGTGTCGGTCGAGGCGTTGTCGGAGATGATCAGCTCGAAATCGGTGAAGGTCTGGGCCAACAGGGCCTTCAAGGAATGCCGGAGAAAACGCTCGCCGTTGTACACCGGAAGCCCGATGCTCACCTGCGGTGGCCGGCCAGGTGCCGACTCCTTGGCGTCCCACGGGATGGGTTTCCCCGCTGCCTGATGCGACAAGGACTTCCCCGCTTTCTTGCCCGCCGGCGAGCCGGGACTGCGGCTAGCTCGCGCGAGAGTTGACCATCAGGACGCCTGCTCCTTCGCGGGAGCCCGGCGGGCGTCGAGATGCTCCTCCAGCCAGGTCTCACCGCGGAAGTGGCGGTACTGCTCGGCGCGAAGCCGGTCGGCGAGTCGCCCCTCCGGCAGCACGACGTCGTCGTACGTGAGGACTTGGTCCTTGGGGATGGGGCGGACGAGCCGGCAACCCTCGACAAGCCCCTCGGGCAGGTAGCGCCGCGAGCTCATCTCCTCGACGTTCGCCGCTTCTCCGTAGGTGCAGTACATGCCGTAGTCGTCGAGCACCTCACCGGCGTCCAGGTCACGCTTGGCGATCGCGCACACCTCGACGACAGGACCGGCGAGCGGCGGCGCCAGGTTGTCGCCCAGGTCGACGACTCGGGCGATGGAGAGCGGGGTCTCGAAGTGGACGAGGTGGTATGGCACCCAGAACGGGTACAGCGGACCTTCGCCCATCTTGTACAGGTTCAGGTAGTGGCGCTGCTTCGGATCGGTGTGCTCGGCGAGCACGAACACCTTCACTCCGGCCGGGCCGACGGTGTAGTCGACGACGCCGCCAAGCTCTCGCAGCTCATCGAGGTCATAGAGCTGGGCGACGTCCATGATCGACCCGTCGTAGACGAGTCCGCGGGTCATCCCGCGCTCGCGGACCTTGAACCCCGTGGCGTTGGCGACGATCGTCTGCTCGAAACTGATCTTCGAGCCATCTGCGAACGACGTGACCATGGCCGGGTTCTGCTCCCACCGATCGGCCCATGCCTGCTGCGTCGTCGGGTTGCGGTACGGATCCTGCAAACCCTTCACATTGCAGACGACCCGCGGGATCAGTCCGAGTCCCGCCACCCAACGGACGAGGTTCATCTGCAGACCTGGCTCGTCGCCGTCGCAGGCCGACAACGTCACGCCGGCGCGCTTGGCGTAGGTCTGCAGGATCGGACCGATCGTCGCGTCGACCTCGGCGTTCATCATCACGACGTGCTTGCCGTTGGCGAACGCTTCCATGAACACGTGGGCGCCGAACTCCACCGATCCTGTCACGTCGACGATGACGTCGACGTGCGGCGAGCGGCAGATGAGCATCGGGTCCTCCGCCACGGCTGGCCGTCCGGCGACGATGGCTGCGTCGAGGCCTTCCTGTGTATCGACCCGGGCGACGTCATCGAGTCCGGAGTAGCGATACACGCCCTCCGCCCGCTCGGGCTTGCGGTTGTAGATCGCGGCCATCCGCATGCCCGGAACGCTGTTCGTGATCTGGTTGGTGAGGCCCTGGCCCATGAACCCCGCCCCGACCATGCCGACCTGGATGGGCCGACCGGTCGACTCGCGGACCTTTAGTGCGTTGTCGACGATGATCATCGCGTCCTCGTCCTCGTCCTCGTCCTCGTCCTCGGCCGGTCAGGCGCTCATCCGACGCTTCAGCTCCGGCTCGATCTCCTCGAGCAAGGGCCACGCCGCGTCTTTCGGCGACACTTCCGTCACCGGCAGCGGCCAGGTCAGCCCGAGCCGCGGATCGTCATGACGCAGCCCGCCCTCGGCCTCGGGGGTGTAGAACTCCCCGACTTGGTAGCTCGTCTCTGTCTCGTCCTCGAGCACCTGGTAGCCGTGGCCAAAGCGCTCCGGCACGTAGAGCGCGCGATGGTTGTCCTCTGTCAGCTCGACCTCGACGTGCTGGAGGTAGGTCGGGCTCTCCGGCCGCAGGTCGACGATGATGTCCAGGATCGCGCCCCGGGTGGCCCGGACGAGCTTGGTCTCGGCCGCCGGCGGGTACTGGAAGTGCATCCCGCGCAGCGTGCCCTTGTAGGCATTGAACCCCAGGTTCGCCTGGGCGATCGTCGGCTTCAGCCCGTGATCGGCGAACTCCTTCTGACAGAACGTGCGGGCGAAGAACCCGCGGTCGTCCTCCCGTCGCTCGAGCTCGATCACGAAGGCGCCCGCCAACGCCGTCTCGTTGAAGATCATCATGCGCTCCTCTGCCGTCGCCGACGGCAAGTCCCCCGTGCACAAACGGCATTTCGGCCGGAGCTCCCGAAGAGACTCGTCTGGCCACCGCTGGCGCCAACGCTACCGGGAGAGCCCGACACCGGCAACGACAGAGGCTCGTGGAGGCAGCCGCTGGTCTGGACAGCCTGGACGGTCACGCCGGCCTCGCCCCCGCCTGAACTAGCGCCAACGCAAATTTGGTCCGCTCGCTGGGGTGCCGTTCGTGAGCCCCTCCGTGCACAATGGGCAGGTCGGCTCGACTGGGGGGTTCGGCCGGCCCGGGGGATTCACCATGAAGGTTGTGCTGTTCTGTGGTGGGCTCGGCATGCGCATGCGGTCGGACGACCGCTCGCTGCCCAAACCCATGACGCCGATCGGAACCAGGCCGGTGCTGTGGCACATCATGCGCTACTACGCACACTTCGGGCACACCGAGTTCATCCTGTGCCTCGGGTTCGGCGCGCTCGCCGTCAAGGACTACTTCCTCGAATATCGCGAGACGGCCAGCAACGACTTCGTCATGTTCAAGGGTGGTGAGCACGTCCAGCTGTTGAGCACCGACATCAGCGACTGGACCATCACGTTCGTCGACACCGGCCTGGACACGGCAATCGGCGAGCGGCTCCGCCGGGTCCGCCCGCACCTCGAGAACGACGAGGTCTTCCTTGCCAACTACGGGGACGTGCTCACCGACGCGCCGTTGAACGACCAGATCGACGACTTCCTCGAGACCGATGCGGTGGCTCAGTTCATCGCGGTCCCACCGCAGGACTCCTTCCACGTGGTCAGAGTCGGCGTGGCCGGACGGGTCGATGGCATCGAGCCGGTCGCCGGCATGAACATGCGGATCAACGGCGGCTACTTCGTGCTCCGTCAGGGCATCTTCGACTACCTCGAGGTGGGGGACGACCTGGTGATGAACGGCTGCGTGCGAGCTGCCGCGGACGGTCGACTCCGGGCGGTCGAGTACGACGGCTTCTGGGCGCCCATGGACACGCTGAAGGAGCGCGTCGCGCTGGAGAAGATGCACCAGGACGGTCTCAGCCCGTGGGCCTTGTGGCGGCGTGGTGGGGCCGCCGACTATCGCGGGGCGCCTGTTCTGGATCAGGTCGTCTCGGCAACGGCCCGGACCTGAACCACACTCACGAGCACTGCGTGGCATCTCGTGCGACCGAGGGTCGGGTCGCGGGGGATCTGCTGTCGCAGCAGGCATCAACCGAACCAGGAGACAGCAGATGGAAACTATCGGGCGGACGCTCAAGACAATGAACGGGTTCGCGGTCGGCGACGTTGTGGAGGTCAAGACTGCTGAGGACATCCTTGCTGGCCTCGACGATCGGGGTGAGCGAGAGTCGTTGCCGTTCATGCCCGAGATGCTCAAGTTCTGCGGCAAGCGGTTCGTCGTTGACAAGATTTCGCACAAGACGTGCGACACCGTCAACGTCACCGCCTTGCACGAGATGGAGAACACGGTCCATCTGACCGGGTTGCGATGCGACGGGGAGGCGCACGGCGGGTGTCAAGCCGGTTGCCTGATCTTCTGGAAGACCGATTGGCTCACCCGCGTCTCGAACACTGGTGCGGCGGATCCGACTGGGCCCGCTCGGACCGTAGCGCTTGACGCAGATGCCTCAGTGCGGGCGGACGGCGCAACACCGCCCATCGGCTGCACACCGCAGAGACTGGTCGATGTGGCATTGGGTGCCTATCGGCCACACGACCTGAAGGACGAGTCCGGTGGGCCGGTGTACTCCTGCCAAGCGACCGAGCTGCCGCGCGCCTTCGGTGCCCCAATCTCCAGGTGGAACGTTCGTCAGTACTTCGACGACGTCCAGTACGGCAACGCTCCTTTGGGTCGCGTTCTCAGCGGGATCGGGATCGGCATCGTCAACCTGGCACAGACTGCGTCTAGCAAGCTGTTGCCCAGGCGGCTCCGCTTCAAAGGCGGCGTGAAGTTTCCCATCATCGAAGCAACGGCAGGAAAAAAGACGCCAACGGCGAGCCTCGGTCTCGAGCCGGGTGATTGGGTCAGGGTCAAGTCTGCTGAGGAAATCGGCAAGACACTCGACGAGAACCATCGCAATCGGGGTCTCTTCTTCGATCGCGAGATGTTGCTGTACTGCGGGCGCACCGTCCAGGTGCTCAGACGCGTCGACCACATCATCGACGAGGCAACCGGCCGGATGATCACCATGAAGACACCCTGTTTGATCTTGACGAACTCCTTCTGCACCGCTGCCTATCACCGAAGCTGTCCTCGGGCGATCTACTCCTACTGGAGGGAGAACTGGTTGGAACCAGTTCCCGCGCCGACGCCTCCGCGTGAGGTGGTTCAGTCCCAGGGTGGACGAAGGTGAGGGTTTTCGCCTCATTCTGTGACACGTCGTGCGGTCTGGAAGCTCTTGTCCTCGCCCGGGCGACCGAAGTCGCCGGCGCTACCGGGGGCGCACAGTGATCGAGTGGGCTCCGCGGAGTGACGAACTGAGCGTCGTGGTGCTGGGAGCCCATCCGGACGACATCGAGATCGGTTGTGGTGGCACGCTGCTGCGGCTTGCCGACCGCCCCGGCACGACGGTGCATGGCCTGGTGCTGACCGGCACCGGGGAGCGTGTCGACGAGGCGCAGTCCGCGCTCCCGCGGTTCTTCACCGGTGCCACCGTCAACGTCGCGGGCCTGCGGGACGGGCGGCTGCCCGCGAGCTGGGACGCCGTGAAAGAGGCCATGGAGGACATCGCCGCGCAGGTGTCAGCGGACCTCGTCCTGGCGCCTCGCCCGGACGACGCCCACCAGGACCACCGGCTCGTCGGCGAGCTCGCCACCACCGTCTGGCGCGACGCCACGGTGCTGCATTACGAGATCCCCAAGTGGGACGGCGACCTCTCGGCCCCGTCGGTTTTCGTGGGCCTGAGCCGGGAGACCGCGCACCGGAAGGTCGCCCTGCTCAACGAGTCCTTCCCGAGCCAGAAGGTTCACGACTGGTGGGACGACGAGGTGTTCCTCGGCCTGTTGCGGCTGCGCGGCATGGAGTGCCGCCAGCCGTACGCCGAGGCATTCCACACGGCGAAGATCGCCCTAGACCTGGGAGGTGAGTCATGAGGGTGCTGGTCGACGGCGATCGCGGCTACATCGGGTCGGTGCTTGTTCCCCTCTTCGTGGCGGCCGGGCACCACGTGGTCGGGCTGGACGCTGGGTGGTACGACGGGTGCGACTTCGGGCCCACGCCTGACGACTACGAACAGCGCACCGGAGACATCCGTGAGGCCCGTGCCGAGGACCTCGCCGGGTTCGACGCAGTCGTCCACCTCGCGGCGGTGTCCAACGACCCGGTGGGACACCTCAACCCCGACGCCACCTACTCCGTCAACGCCCATGGTGCCGCTCACATGGCCGCCGCTGCCAAGGAAGCCGGGGTGCCCCGATTCCTGTTCTCCTCGTCCTGCTCTCTCTACGGTGCGGCGGGTGAGGCGGCCGTCACCGAGGAAAGCCCCTTCAACCCGGTCACGCCCTACGGCGAGAGCAAGGTGATGGCCGAGCAGTTGATCTCGGCGCTTGCTGACGATGACTTCAGCCCGTCTTACCTCCGCAACGCCACGGCGTACGGGGCGTCCCCGCGGCTGCGCGCCGACATCGTCGTCAACAACCTGACGGGAACGGCGTTCACACGTGGTGAGGTCCACCTGCAGAGCGACGGCAGCCCATGGCGACCACTCGTGCATGCCGAAGACATCGCGCGAGCCTTTCTTGCTGTGCTCGATGCCGATCGCGAGGTCGTGCACGACCAGCCGTTCAACATCGGACGCGACGAGGACGTCGTGCAGGTCCGCGACATTGCCGAGGCCGTCGCAGCGCGCTTCGACGTGCCGGTCACCTTCGCCGCTGACGCGTCTCCCGACAAGCGTGACTACCGGGTTGACTTCGGCAAGGCCACGCGTCTGCTCACCGGCTTCCAGCCGCAGTGGACGGTCAGGCGTGGCATCGACGAGCTCGCGGAGTGGATGCAGCGTTACGGGCTCTCCACCCACGACTTCGAGGGTCCGCGATTTGTGCGACTCCAGCGGATACAGCAACTGCAGGCCCAGGGTCGCCTCGACGAGAAGCTCCAGATCGTCGATCGGGTCGAGGCCTGAGCCTCGCACACCCGTCGGCTGACTATCGGCCTGATGACCCAGTACGCCTAGGCGCCCCCGAGGAGGCGAAGTACCCACACGGTGGAACCCAAGATCGCGAGGGACAGGACGACAAACACGCATTGGGCAATCGAGATGATCGCTGGGTTCCGCGGATGCCACGAACGAGTCAGGCCCCCGGAGGCGATCCGTTCGTCGTCCTGATGCCAGAGCCGTTCCAGCTGGTGAACCGTGAGTGGCTCGTCGAAGTCGTGCAGTCGCCTCGTGTCCCGGGGAATCATCGGCGGGATCCTCTCCAGGGTCTGCGCCGGGCCCTCGTGGGCGTCGAGCACTCCCTGTGTGGGGGGTATAGGAGCCTTGGTTGGAACCTACCAAGGCGGGGCCGTGGTGACCACCTCTGGCACGCGAGCCCGCCGGAGAGTTCCGGTCGATGGGGCAGTCGCCAGTCCCGTTCAGCGACCCGGTCACGATTGGGAGCCGCCACCGCCGATGGGTTAGAGTTCCACCGCTTCAACAACCTGGCCCCGTAGCGCAGTTGGTTAGCGCGCCGCCCTGTCACGGCGGAGGCCGCGGGTTCGAGTCCCGTCGGGGTCGCCACCGACAAGACGCCCCGGATCATCGCGATCCGGGGCGTCTGTCGTCTCCGGACCAACGGCTGAGAAGTCAGTGCAGGTGTGACTGCCAGTCGGCAGGCACCGCCCCGGCAGGCCCGGGAGCGGGCTGGTCCTCCGGATGGCTGTGCGGCTCGGCCAGCGGCGGCCCGGCGAGGAAGTCCTGGCTGGCGTAGTCGAAGAACCAGTCCTCGCCCGGCTCGAAGCTCTGCACCACCGTGTGGCCCGAGTCGCGGGAGTGTCTGGTGGCATGTTGCGCCGGCGAGCTGTCACAGCAACCGACGTGACCGCAGGCCGCGCAGCGACGCAGGTGGAACCACCACCCGCCGCCGGCCGAGCAGTCCGCGCACCCCGGCCCGCTGGGCGCCACGGCCGGGTCGATCATCGAATCCTCCATGTCCGCAGCCTTGCACGCACCTCATGGCTGGGGACCACACTGGAGCCATGCCGGTGCAGATGGGGCGCGCAGAGTTCGAAGACCTGGTGGAGTCCGCGCTCGACGAGATCCCCGAGGAGATCGCTCGCCTGATCAGCAACGTGGTGGTGCTGGTCGAGGACGACGCGCCGCCGGACGACCCGACCCTGCTCGGCCTCTACGACGGCGTCGCACTGCCCGAACGGATGGGCAACCACACCGGCCTGCCGGACCGCATCCTGATCTTCCGCAACCCGCTGCTCGAGATGTGCGAGGACGCCGACGACCTCGCCGAGGAGGTCCGGATCACCGTCGTGCACGAGGTCGCCCACCACTTCGGGATCGACGACCGGCGCCTGCACGACCTGGGCTACGCCTGACCCACCACGAACCCGAGGGCGCTCGCGGCCAGCGCCAGTCCGACCGTCGCGACCGCGTACGCCGCCCCGCGGGCCGGCCCGAGGTCGCGGGTCTGCACCGCGAAGGCCGAGTAGGTCGTCAGGCCGCCGCACAACCCGGTGCCGACCAGGGCGACGGCGGACTCCGAGGGCGAGGCACCCACGACCAGGCCGAGCACGAAGGACCCGGCCACGTTGACCATCAGCGTGCCGGTCGGCCACCGGTCGTCGAGATGGTGGCCCACCCAGAACCGCAGGGTCGCCCCGACGGCCGCGCCCACGGCGACGAGGAGGGGCGTCACTCGTTGCCGTCCTCGGAGGCGAACTCCGCCCGCCAGCTGCCGCTCGACAACCGGCCCGCGAGCGTGACCGCGACCAGGCAGGCGGCCAGGGTGCCCGCCAGGTACGCCGCGGCGAGCGCAGGCTGCCCGTCGGCAAGGAGCCCGCGTCCCTGCTCGGCGTACGTCGACAAGGTGGTGTAGCCGCCGAGCAGGCCCGGTCCGAGGCCGACCGCCAGCGCCGGTCGGGCCCGGACCATGGCCACGAGAGGGAGCAGGGCGAGGGCGAGCGACCCGCTGACGTTGATGGCAAAGGTCGTCCACGGGAAACCGGTCCCGTCCGGCGCGAGGTCGCCCAACCACCACCGCAGGGTGCCGCCCAGGGCTCCGCCCAGAGCCACCGCCAGCAACGCGGCGGGAGCCGGGGCGGGTCGAGTCACGACACGATCTGTTGCCGGCTGGCGGCGCCGGGGCCCCGCCATCGCGCCGGCTCGGCTCCACTGGTCTGGCGGACGAACTCCCCGAGCATCCAGTTCTGGAAGGAGATCTGCTCGGGGGTCCGGGCGAGGGTCAGCAGTCGCTCCTGCCGGCAGAACGCGTCGGCGAGGTCGAGCAGCTCCATGAACCGCTCGAAGGCCGCGCCGATCGAGCGAGGCACGGTCACGACCAGGTCAAGGCTGGCGGCGCCGTTGAGCAGCGCGGACGCCAGGCGGTCGTCGCGCATGCCGCGCCAGAAGACGGTGTCGAGGTCGGTGAAGAAGGTCGAGAGCGAACTGGCGAGCGGGTAGCTCTCCTCGTGGCCGAGCGCCAGCAGCCGCAGCTCGCGGCGCAGCTCACGCAGGTGCTGGCGGCTGTCCTTCATCTCCGGCAGGGGCAGGCCGATCAGGCGCACGTCGACGGGGTCCTCGACGGCCGGCGGGACCTCGCGGGACACGTTGGGCGCCTCGGTGATGGTGCCCTGGACCCCGGCGCCGTCGGCCGGCTCCTTCTGCGGCACGAACCACACGATCTTGCCGTCGTCATCGATCTCGGCGCCCCAGGCGCTGGAGACGCGGGCCACGATCGAGAGCCCGCGACCGAAGGTGAGCAGCAGGTCGTCCTCGGGACCGGACTCGAGGTCCGGCAGTGCCGGCGGCTCCTTGGAGCCGTCGCGCACCTCGATGCGCGGGTGCTCGCGGGTGCCGCGCAAGCGCACGTTGACCGGTTGCTCGGCGTGCAGCAGTGCGTTGGTGATCACCTCGGAGACGCCGAGGCTGGCGGACTCGACGAGTTCGCCCCGCTGGATCTCCATGAGCACCTGGCTGGCCCACCGTCGCGCGTCGGAGACACCCTTGGGCCCAGGCGTCAGGGCCTGTGCGGGGCGATTCAACGGCATGGCTGGCTCCACGGCGGGGGCTAAGGGCGAGGAACGTTGTGGGCGGCACTCCTTGGTAGGATACCCCATTGAAAGACAAATCAAACACTCGGGTAGCAGCAATTCATCGTCCTTTTGGTCAGAACACGCCGGAATCCGTAGTCCATCGGGGCCATGCCAGGCGCAACTCGAACATCGTCAGGGGTCTGGTTGGCCCCGAAATATTCCGCGGCCGCGCGTGGTGAACGCGACACCCAAAGGGGGCTCCAGGAGCGGACAGAAATTGGGTCGCGGCACGCCCGAGGAGGAAGATCGGGGGTGAGGAAAGGGATGAATTCGTGGTCGAGAAAGACGCAGCAGACTTGACGGAAACGACAACCGCGACACGCACGCGGCACCGGGTCGTGGTCATCGGGTCGGGCTTCGGCGGGCTCTTCGGGACCAAGGCGCTCGGGCGCGCCGACGTCGACGTCACCATGGTGGCCAAGACGAGCCACCACCTCTTCCAGCCGCTGCTCTACCAGGTAGCGACCGGCATCCTCTCCCAAGGCGAGATCGCGCCGTCGACCCGCGAGATCCTCAGCCGCCAGCACAACGCCCAGGTGCTGCTCGGCGAGGTGGTGGACGTCGACCTCGACGCCCGGACCGTGACGTCCGACGTCCTCGGCCGCCACACCGTGACGGCGTACGACTCGCTGATCGTCGCCGCCGGGGCCACCCAGTCCTACTTCGGCAACGACCACTTCGCCGAGGACGCCCCTGGCATGAAGAGCATCGACGACGCCCTGGAGCTGCGCGGCCGCATCTTCGGCGCCTTCGAGATGGCCGAGCTCGGCGCCAGCCGCGGCGAGAACGTCGACGACCTGCTGACGTTCGTCGTGGTCGGGGCCGGCCCCACCGGAGTCGAGATGGCCGGCCAGATCGCGGAGCTCGCGCACCGCACGCTCAAGCGCGACTTCCGGGCCATCAACACGCGCCAGGCTCGGGTGATCCTGCTCGACGCTGCCGGCCAGGTGCTGCCGCCCTTCGGCGCCAAGCTCGGCGCGCACACCAAGAAGGCCCTCGAGAAGCTCGGCGTCGAGGTGCTGCTCGGCGCCATGGTCACCGATCTCGACGAGCGCGGCATCGAGGTGGCCTACAAGGACGGGCGCACCGAGAGGATCGTCGCCGTGACCAAGATCTGGGCCGCCGGGGTCCAGGCCAGCCCGCTCGGAGCCATCCTGGCCGAGCAGTCCGGGGCCCCGCTCGACCGGGCGGGCCGGATCGGCGTGAACCCCGACCTCACGCTGCCCGGCTACCCCGAGGTCTTCGTGGTGGGCGACATGATCGCGCTCGACAACCTCCCCGGCGTGGCCCAGGTCGCCATCCAGGGCGCGAGGTACGCCGCCAAGTCGATCCGACGGCGACTGGAGGGCAAGCCGCCGCTGCCGGCGTTCAAGTACTTCGACAAGGGCTCGATGGCCACCATCAGCCGGTTCCGCGCCGTGGCACTGATCGGCAAGCTGCGGTTCACCGGCTTCATCGCCTGGCTGATGTGGCTGGGCCTGCACCTGATCTACATCACTGGCTTCAAGAGCCGGGTCACCGCGCTGTTGCACTGGTTCGTCTCGTTCCTCGGCCGCGGCCGGGCCGAACGCACCACGACTGAGCAGCAGGTCTACGCGCGGGCGGCGCTCCATCGGCTCAAGGGCGGGGCGGCTGACCTGGTCGCGGCTCCCGGCGCCTACGAGCGCGCGCAGGAGATCCTGGAGGTCAGCCGGCGTGCCGAGCTCGAGGCCCGGGCTCTGGAGGAGGCGCGGCTGACCGACGCCGGCGAGCGAGGAGTGCGCCCGGACCAACGCTGACCGGGGCTTGCCCAGGCCGTGTGTGCCGGCTCAGTCGACGCGGTGGTAGGCCTTCAGCACCTTCATGAACGCCCGCGGGTCGACCATGCTGCTGTCGATGACGAACGGCACGTCGGTCGGCCGGTCGATGAGGACGCGCCACCGCGAGCTGCTCGGCTTTCCTTCCACTCGTAGCAACGTGTAGTGGCTCGTCAGGTCGAAACGCTCCGTCTTGCCGGCACGCCGAACCTCGAGCACCCCACCGTGGACGTGCAGATGGGTGACCGGTGAGCTGGCCCAGACCGCCCACAGCACCAGGATCAGCACGAAGACGGTCGCGACGATCCCGTAGGAGACCGTGGAACGCTCCTGGTAGGCGATCCAGCCGAGGTACACCGAGGCGCCCAGACCCAGCAGCGTGACCATCCCGACGATGCGTCGCCCACCCGAGCGCGGTTTGAACTCGACCGAGTACACCGACGGGTCGACGACGCGCCGACCGGTGATGGGATCGGATTGGCTAGACACGTCGCCAAAATAGACCCATCCCCGCCTGCGTGGGGGTTCCTTGGGAGAACTTCTCGGGCCTTCGTGAGCAGCCTCGTAGGCCCCGTGGGACTCGAACCCACAACCAAAGGATTAAAAGTCCTCTGCTCTGCCAATTGAGCTAGGGGCCCACCGCGGCCCGAATCCGGGCGGCACGCGGTCAGGATAGGCCCGCCGTTCGGGTGGACGCCCGGTGCACGGTGCGGCGGGTCGCACCCGAGCCTGGTGAGATCCGATGGGCGCCGATGGTTGTCAACGACGGTCATGTTGGTAGTGTTCATCTTGCAACAGGTGCAAGTTCCAGCAGGTCAGACGCCCGCGGAGTTTGTGATCCAACGGCGTTTCGTTTTACGTGCGAATCCACTCACGCAAGTCGGAGCGACGTGTCACCGCATCTGGTGTGGGCCGCCGAAGTGGCGGCTCTCGTTCCGATAACAGGAGTAACGAGCACATGGCTCAAGGCACCGTGAAGTGGTTCAACGCCGAGAAGGGTTTCGGCTTCATTGCGCAGGAGGACGGCGGCGACGACGTTTTCGTGCACTACTCGGCGATTCAGTCGCAGGGCTACAAGTCCCTCGACGAGAACCAGAAGGTTGAGTTCGACGTCACCCAGGGTCCCAAGGGTCCCCAGGCGGAGAACGTCCGCGCGATCTGATTCGAGCGGGCGCCGGGCCGGCACCTGTTGCCGACTCGACGACTCATGCCGAGGCCTCGCCCCTCTGGGGCGGGGCCTCGTGCGCGTCCAGGCGCCCTTCGCGGTGCCGACCGTCTAGACGACCCGGACCCTGGGGTCCCGGTCGATGGCCCCCGCCGCCTATCCTTGATACCAGCCCGCGGCCCGGGCCAGGTCGTTTCCCAGTCCGGGGAGGGTCTGGGGTTTAAGTTCGGACCAGACGGGGAAGTGTGCTTCGGGGGTATGGCGCGAGCGTGCCGGGAAGCTGAGGGGAGAAAGCGTGCACGACCAGTTCGACGTCACGCTGGAGGACCAGGATCTGCTCCGTGAGGTGGAGCTCACGACCAACCTCATCATTGCGGCGAGCGAGACCGAGGAGCATCTCTCGCTCGCCGAGATCGACCAGATCCTCGGCGTCGTCCCGCGTGGTACGGCCTCCTGACTCGAGCTGTCGCGCGCCCCTGACTAGTCATACCCTCGGGGGGTACCATGACCACATGGCCCACGAACACGGCTACATCAGCCGCAAGGACGACTATCTGACGCGCCTGCGTCGCATCGAGGGGCAGGCCCGCGGCTTGCAGCGGATGGTCGATGAAGAGAAGTACTGCATCGACATCCTGACCCAGGTCTCAGCCATGACCAAGGCCCTGCACGCCGTCTCGATGGGCCTGCTCGAAGACCACATGAACCACTGCGTGGTCGATGCCGCCCGAGCGGGTGACGACGAGGCCCGCGAGAAGGTCGCCGAGGCCGCCCAGGCCATCGCCCGCCTGGTGCGCTCCTGATGGCCGCGACCGAACCTGCCACGACGCCTGCCACGACGCACGTCACGGTCGGCGGCATGACCTGCGATCACTGCGTTGCCTCGGTTGCCGAGGAGCTGGCCGAGATCGCCGGCGTCGAGCACGTCGACGTGGTCCTGGAGTCCGGGGCCGTCACGATCACGAGCGCCGACCCGCTCGACCCGGTCGACGTGGAGGCCGCGGTCGTCGAGGCCGGGTACTCAGTGGTCTGACATGCGCACCGTCGACCGCGTGCTGGCGTACGTCTGCGCGGTCACGGCCGTCTTCTCGCTGGCGTTTGCCGCCGGCCGGCTGGCGGGGCCCCTGGGGCCGGCAGACCCGGCGGACCACCCGACGCCCGTGATGGAGCACTCCGGTGAGCACTGACCTCACCCTCGATATCGGCGGCATGACGTGTGCGTCGTGCGCCAACCGGATCGAGCGCCAGCTCAACAAGCTCGACGGCGTCACCGCCACCGTCAGCTATGCCACGGAGAAGGCCCGCGTCACCGTGCCGGCCGGCGTGACGACCGACGACCTGCTCGCCACCGTCGCCGCCGCCGGCTACGCCGCCACGCCGGTGTCAGACCCCACGCGGCCCCCCTCCGGCGCAGCGCCGCCCGACCGACACGAGACCGAGCTGGCCGACTTGAGGCAACGGCTCCTGGTCAGTGCCGTGCTGTCGGCGCCCGTGGTCGCGATGGGCATGATCCCCGCGCTTCAGTTCACCCACTGGCAGTGGGCGTCGCTGGCACTGGCGGCCCCGGTGGCCGTGTGGGGGGCCTGGCCGTTCCATCGGGCGGCGTGGGCCAACCTGAGGCACGCCGCGACCACGATGGACACGCTCGTGTCGCTCAGCGTGCTCGCCTCCTTCGGCTGGTCGCTGGTGGCGCTCTTCCTGGGCTCGGCCGGCGACCCGGGGATGACGCATTCCTTCCGGCTGACGGTCGAGCGCACCGATGGGCTGGACTCCATCTACCTCGAGGCCGCCGCGGGCGTGACCACGTTCCTGCTGGCCGGTCGCTACCTCGAGAAACGCGCCAAGAGGGCGGCCGGCGAGGCGCTGCGCTCCTTGCTCGAGCTGGGAGTGCACGACGCCGGCGTACTCCGGGACGGCGTCGAGACCCGGGTGGCCGCCACAGACATCCGGGTCGGGGACGACTTCGTCGTCCGCCCCGGCGAGCGGATCGCCACCGACGGCGTCGTCGTCTCGGGGAGCTCGGCCGTCGACACCTCGATGCTGACCGGGGAGTCCGTGCCGGTCGAGGTCGGGGCGGGCGACCCCGTCACCGGCGCCACGGTCAACGGCGGCGGCCGGCTCGTCGTCCGCGCCACCCGGGTCGGCGCCGACACCCAGCTGGCCCAGATGGCACGTCTCGTGGATGCCGCCCAGAACGGCAAGGCCGACGTGCAACGCCTGGCCGACCGCGTCTCGGGCGTCTTCGTCCCCGTCGTCATCGCCGTCGCCGCGGGCACGCTCGGCTTCTGGCTCGGTGCCGGTGCCGGGGCGACGACCGCGTTCACCGCTGCCGTGGCGGTGCTGATCATCGCGTGCCCGTGCGCGCTCGGGCTGGCCACGCCGACGGCGCTGATGGTCGGCACCGGTCGTGGTGCCCAGCTCGGCATCCTGATCCGCGGACCGGAGGTGCTGGAGGACACCCGCCGGGTCGACACCGTCGTGCTCGACAAGACGGGCACCGTGACCACCGGCCGGCTGGCGCTCGTGGAGGTGGTGGCCGGTGAGGACGAGTCCGTCGACGACGTACGCCGCCTGGCCGCGGCCCTGGAGAACGCCTCGGAGCATCCCGTCGGTCGCGCCATCGCGGCCGGCGGGACAGGCTTCCCCGAGGTCGTCGGCTTCGTCAACCTGCCCGGCCTCGGCGTGCGCGGCACGGTGGAGGACCGGGAGATCGTCGTCGGCCGTCCCGCTCTGCTCGACGACCGAGGGCTGCCGCTCGCGCCCGACCTGGCCGCGGCGGTCGAGGACGCCGAGTCGCGGGGACGTACCGCCGTCGCCATTGGCTGGGAGGGCCGGGCCCGGGGCGTGCTCGTGGTCGCCGACACGGTCAAGCCGACCTCAGCGGAGGCCGTTGCGCGGCTGCGTGCGCTGGGGCTGACACCAGTGTTGATGACCGGGGACAACGAGCGCACGGCCAGGTCGATCGCTGCCGAGGTCGGCATCGACGACGTGGTGACGGGGATGCTGCCTGCCGACAAGGTCGCCGAGGTGCGCCGGCTCCAGGAGAGCGGCCGGGTCGTGGCCATGGTGGGCGACGGGGTCAACGATGCCGGAGCGCTGGTGCAGGCCGATCTCGGGCTGGCACTCGGCACCGGCACCGACATCGCCATCCAGGCCGCCGACCTGACCCTGGTGGGCGGCGACCTGCGGGCCGCGGCGGACGCCGTCCGGCTGTCGCGGCGCACGCTGGCGACGATCAAGGCGAACCTCTTCTGGGCCTTCGGCTACAACGTCGCTGCCATCCCGATCGCGGCAGCAGGTCTGCTCACGCCGATGATCGCCGGCGCCGCGATGGCCGCCTCGAGCGTCCTGGTCGTCACCAACAGCCTGCGGCTGCGCAGCTTCCGCTGAGGCCCGTCGACCGCAGCGGTCAGCAGGTCGCGAACAGCACCGGACCGGTGCTGAGGTCGCTCAGCACGTACTGCCCCTCGACGGGCTGCAGGTCCAGCGTCACCAGGGCGCCGTCGGCCTCTGCGGAGGCCAGTGAGAACCGGTCGGCGAAGTCGCCGCCCTGCCCGACCGCAGGCCCGGTGGCCAGCACCGATCGGGAGTCGGCATTGGTGCGCGCCTGGTCGTCGTCGGCGAAGGCCAGCACCACCCGCACGTGCCCGTCGGGCTGGGCCGACATCGCGAAGGCGGAGTAGGGGTCGACGGTGCCGGCGGTGGCCACCAGCTGCGCCGCCTCCGCCTGGTCGTCGGCGTCGGCCTGCGCCATCGCCAGCGCGCCGCAGGCGTAGTCGCCGGTGTAGACGGCCGCCGACAGCGGCTCTCCGGTGGCCTCGGCCACCTCGCTCAGCCCCTCGACCCGGTCGCCGTCCTCACTCGTCGCCCGCAGCGCCGTCTCCAGGTAGCCCCGTTGGTCCGAGGTCAGCACGAGGTGGTCGTCGGCGTCGAGGGCGACATAGCCCAGCTCGGGTGTCAGCTCGGACGAGATGGCCGAGAGCCCGTCGGGACCAGCGACCCAGACGCCCGCCGGTTCCGAAGGCCGCCGATAGCCGAGCGCCTCGAGCCGGTCGCCCAGGTCGTCGAAGTCCGCGTCGTCGGGCAGCCGGAGGGTGATGACGGCGCCGTCGACGGACTGGCTGAACAGCTCCCATTCCGCCGAGGCGGGCGAGAAGCCGAACCGCTCCTGCAGCACCGGCGCCGACTGCACCAGCGCCGAGGTCGAGGTCAGGTCGGCGTCGTAGCCCCGGTCGAGGAAGTCGGTGAGCTCCGCGGGGCTGGAGCTCGCGGAGAGCGAGACGCCGAGCTCGCGGCGTACGGCGGCCCAGTCGGTCCACGAGAGGCGTTCGGCGCCCGCGGGTGCGGTGGCGACGGCGCGGGTGAACTCCGTCTGCTGCGAGGCGTGGTACCAGCGGTAGCCGGCACCCGCCACCAGGAGGAGCAGGGCCACCACCGCGACCACGGTGACCGCTCTGCGCACGCACCCTCCTCGACGGCTGCCGGTGATGTGAGACTAACGGGCATGTCGCCGAGTGCCGGTGCCCGCCGGGACGTCCAAGCCGCCGGGGCCGTGGTGCAGCGCAAGGGCGCGGTGCTGCTGGTCCACCGGCCGCGCTACGACGACTGGTCGTTCCCGAAGGGCAAGCTCGACCGCGGCGAGCTCGCGCCCGTGGCGGCCGTGCGCGAGGTGGAGGAGGAGACCGGCCTCCGGATCCGGCTGGGCCCGCCCCTGCGTCCCCAGCGCTATCCCAACGGCCGGGTGATGAAGACGGTGTCCTACTGGCACGGCCGGGTCAGGGGCGACCACGACGTGGGCGGCTACCTCGTCAACGACGAGATCGACGAGGTGGCCTGGGTACCCGTCGACAAGGCGCAGCGACGGCTCACCTACACCTACGACCGAGAGACTCTCAAGGAAGCACTCGGCAGCGAGGGGCGCACCTACGCGCTCGTGGTGCTGCGCCACGGTCAGGCCTACTCACGCAAGGCCTGGCGGCACGACGACCGGCTCCGGCCGCTGCTGAGCACCGGGCGGCACCAGATCGAGCGGCTCACGCCCCTCCTCGACGCCTACGGGCCAACCCGGCTGGTCACCTCCAGCAGCCTGCGTTGCGTGCAGTCAGTTGCGCCGTACGCCGCGTTCAGCGGTTGGCCGCTCGAGCCGACCGACGACCTCAGCGAGGAGGACGCCACGCCCCGCTCCGTCGTCGAGATCCTCGACGATCTGCTGGAGGACAAGGGATGCGCGGTGCTGTGCACCCACCGGCCGGTGTTCCCCTCGCTCCTCGACGCGCTGGACATCGAGGCGGACAGGCTGGCCCCGGGCGAGCTCCTCGTCGTCCACCACCGCAAAGGCCGGGTCGCCGCCGTCGAGCGGTACTGACCCGCTGTCGGGGGATCGCGGACGCCTCCTCCGTGCGACCGTCGTCTCGTCCTCGGCCAGTCGTCGGACAACCGGTCATCCGTGTTCACCCTGCGTTCACCGTCGCCCACGGAGCCGGACACCTGGCGTGCCTACGTTCAGGGTGTCAGAGCCGTGTCCGGCAGCCGCTGGACGACGACACCGAACACAGGAGAAACGAAGTGAAGAGCACTTCCATGCGACGTCGCCTGGTCCCCGCGGTTGCCGCGCTCGCCTTGGGCCTCTCGGTCACCGCGTGCGGAGCCGGCAACGAGTCAGACGCAGGCGGCGACGGCGGCGGCGACGCGGTGACGCTCGACGGTGGCGGCGCCACCTCTCAGGCGAAGGCCCAAGGAGTCTGGCGCGCGAACTACCAGGACGACTCGGGCAACACCGTCAACTACGAGGAGGTCGGCTCCGGCACCGGCCGCGAGAACTTCAACAGCGGCGCCTACTCATTCGCCGGCTCCGACTCCTACCTGAACGACGACGAGGGCGAGCTGAGCGCGGCGAAGGAGCAGTGCAGCGGCGAGGACCCGATCGAGGTGCCGGCGTACGTCAGCCCGATCGCGGTGGCCTTCAACCTCGAGGGCGTCGACTCCCTGAACATGTCGGCCGAGACCGTGGCGAACGTCTTCAACGGCACTATCACGAAGTGGAACGACGACGCCATCGCGGCTGACAACGACGGAGTGGACCTGCCCGACACCGCGATCGCGGTCATCCACCGCTCCGACGACTCGGGCACCACGACCAACTTCACCGACTACCTCTTCAAGGCCAGCAACGGTGCCTGGGCTACGGAGGCCGATGGCCTGTGGCCGGAGGACGGGATCGGCCAGGGTCTCGAGGGCACGTCCGGCGTGATCGGTGGCATCACCGACACCGATGGCGCGATCGGCTATGCCGACGAGAGTGCCGTGGGAGACCTCGGCGTCGTCTCGATCGGGGTGGGCGACAGCTTCAACCCGCCCACCGCCGAGGGTGCAGCTCTGGTGGTGGCGAACTCACCTCGCGCCGAGGGCCGGTCCGACGTCGACATGGCCATCGACATCGACCGGTTGATCACCGACGAGGGCGCGTACCCGCTGCTCCTCACGTCGTACCTGATCGCCTGCCAGCACTACGACGACTCCGCCACTGCCGACGCGGTCAAGGGCTTCCTGGCCTACGTGGTCTCCACAGACGGCCAGCAGGCCGCCGCCGACGAGGCCGGCTCGGCCCCGCTCGACGACGCCCTGCAGGTGGAGGCAGCCGGCATCGTCGACAAGATCTCGGCGTCCTGACGCCGGTTCAACACGAGGTGCGGCGGTCCGAGTTCCCGGGCCGCCGCACCTGTGCACCTGAGGAGCATCGAGCGTGACCGCCACACTCACCCCGTCCGAGACCGAGCCGCGTCAGAAGCCGGCCTCGCGACGCGGCGACCGCATCTTCGCTGGGCTGGCCCGGACCGCCGGTGTGACGATCATGCTGTCGCTGGCGGCGGTCTTCATCTTCCTGGCCATCGAGGGGTGGAGCGGCCTCAACGCCCCCGAGGCGACGTACCGCCCAGCGACGGACTTCCTCGGCTACATCGGACCGCTGGTCCTCAGCACCATCCTCGCGGCCGTCATCGCATTGATCTTCGCCGTTCCCTTCGCGATCGGCATCGCGCTGTTCATCAGCCACTACGCGCCGCGGCGGATCGCCGGTCCGGTGGCGTACGTCGTCGACCTGCTGGCCGCCGTACCTTCCGTCGTCTATCGGACTGTGGGGTGGTCGCTACCTGGCCCACTACCTGCAGCCAGCTCACGTGTGGATGGCCGACCACCTCAACTTCCTGCCGTTCTTCCAGCCGCCGCCCTCGCCCAACGGCCGGTCGTTGTTCACCGCTGGCGTCGTCCTGGCGATCATGATCCTGCCGATCATCACCGCGATCTCGCGGGAGGTCTTCGCCCAGACCCCGCGTCTCCACGAGGAGGCCGCTCTGGCACTGGGCGCGACGCGCTGGGAGATGATCCGCTACTCCGTCTTCCCGTACGCCCGCTCCGGCATGGCGTCCGGGGTGATGCTCGGCCTGGGCCGGGCGCTCGGCGAGACCATGGCCGTGGCGATGGTGCTGGCGGTCACCCCGGTGGCGACCCTCAACGTGATCGGTACGGCGGCCCCGGCCACCATCGCCTCCAACATCGCGTTGAACTACAAGGAGGCGACACCGAGCCGCCAGTCGCTGCTCATCGCGACCGGTCTGGTGCTGTTCGCGGTCACATTCCTGGTCAACTTCGCCGCCCGCTGGATCGTCGGCCGCAACGAGCGCAAGCAGGCACGGGCATGAATGCCCCATTCGAATGCTCACTTCGTTCCGCTCCGAACGGGGGCCCCGAAAGATGAGCACCAACACGGTCCGGCTCACGCACGCCCGGCTCCCGCAGTGGGCGCCGATCCTGGTCGGCGTGATGGCTCTCGCGGCGGCCGGCCTGCCCGCGATGCTGCTCGATTGGAGCCCCACCGCGTGGGTCGTCTCGTCCTTGCTGCTGTTCCTCCTCGCGCTCCCCGGTTGGTCGCTCGCTGTCGAGAACCGCCGCGCCGCGACCGACCGGCTGATGACCGGCCTGATCTGGACGGCGTTCGGCTGCGCTGTGCTGCCACTGCTGTGGCTGGTCTACGTCGTGGTCTCCAACGGATTCCAGGCGATCAACGCCGCGTTCCTGACCTACTCGATGCGCGGCGTGACCGGCGCCGAGCAGGGCGGCGTCTACCACGCCATCATCGGCACGGTGCTGATCACGGCGGCAGCGACCATCATCTCCGTCCCGATCGGCGTGCTGGCGGCGATCTACCTGGTCGAGTACGGCGGCAAGTCGCGGCTGGCCCGCTGGATCACCTTCCTCGTCGACGTGATGACGGGCATCCCGTCCATCGTGGCCGGCCTGTTCGCGCTGGCCCTGATCGTGCTGATCTTCGGGCCCGCGTTCCGCATGGGCCTCGGAGGCTCCATCGCCCTGTCCCTGTTGATGATCCCCACGGTCGTGCGGTCGTCGGAGGAGATGTTCCGGCTGGTCCCCATGGACCTGCGCGAGGCGTCGTACGCCCTCGGGGTCCCGAAGTGGCGGACCATCCTCAAGGTCGTGCTGCCCACCGCCATCGGAGGTGTGATCACCGGCGTCGTCCTCGCGATGTCGCGCGTGATCGGCGAGACCGCGCCGCTTCTCGTGGTCGCCGGCGCCACCGACGGCGTGAACTTCAACCTGTTCGACGGCCGGATGACGACGCTCCCGGTGTTCATCTACTCGCAGTACGCCCAGTCCACCCCTGCCGGCTACGAGCGCGCCTGGGGCGGCGCGCTGGTGCTGATCGCGATCGTGATGGTGCTCAACCTCATCGCTCGCGCCCTCGGCAAGGCCCTCGCCCCGAAGAAAGGCTGATTCCTGATGGCCAAGAGCATCGACGTCTCCGACCTGGACATCTACTACGGCGACTTCCTCGCCGTCGAAGGCGTCACCATGACGATCAAGGCGAGGTCGGTCACCGCTTTCATCGGCCCGTCGGGTTGCGGCAAGTCGACGATGCTGCGGTCGCTCAACCGCATGCACGAGGTGATCCCCGGCGCCCGCGTCGAGGGCAAGGTGATGGTGGACGGGCAGAGCCTCTACGGCGCCGAGGTCGACCCGGTCGCCGTCCGCCGCTCGATCGGCATGGTCTTCCAGCGCCCGAACCCGTTCCCGACGATGTCGATCTACGACAACGTGCTCGCGGGGTCACGGCTGAACTCGCGCAAGATGTCGAAGTCCGATGCCGACTCGATCGTGGAGCGGTCGCTCAAGCACGCGAACCTCTGGACCGAGGTCAAGGACCGTCTCGGCAAGCCCGGCCAGGGCTTGTCGGGCGGACAGCAGCAGCGGCTGTGCATTGCCCGCGCCATCGCGGTCGAACCCGAGGTGCTGCTCATGGACGAGCCCTGCTCGGCGCTCGACCCGATCTCCACCTCGGCGATCGAGGACCTGATCCACGAGCTGAAGTCCGACTACACGATCGTCATCGTCACCCACAACATGCAGCAGGCCGCCCGGGTCTCCGACGACACCGGCTTCTTCAACCTCAAGGCCACCGGTCAGCCCGGTCGGCTGGTGGAGTTCAACGCCACCAAGAAGATGTTCACCAACCCCGACGAGACCGCCACCGAGGCCTACATCTCCGGCCGCTTCGGCTGAGGGTAGCGGGAAAGTCCGAGAGGTTCGGGTCGGTTTCCGCCCTCAGAACCGACCGAAACATCTCGGACTATCGCGCCAACCTGGGGATAACCCGCGGAACAGGGTCACCGTTGTCGGTTGGCGTCTCGACGCTCGAGGCATGACCAGACCTGTCGTTCGTCCGCAGCCGTTCTCGCCGGAGCGCAGCGACGTGTTCCAACCGATGCGGACCGACCGTGCCGGGCTGACCGGCCCGACTCCGCGGGCGGCGCGCAGGGCTGCGTACAGGCGGACGAGCCGCGGCCTCTACCTGCCTGCTGATGTCGACGGGACCCGTCCCGAGCAACGCATCATCGAGGCCGCTGCGGTGTTGCCGTCGTACGGCGGCGTCACGGGGTGGGCGGGACTGCGGTGGGCGGGCGGGCACTGGTTTGGTGGTGTGACCGCCCACGGAGAGCAGCTGCCAGTCGTGCTCGCCACGGGTTACGACGACATCCTCAATCAACCGGGAGTCGTGATCTCTCAAGAGCGGCTCAACCGCAGTGACTTGACCGTGCACGATGGCATGCGGATCACGAGTCCGGTGCGGTCGTTGGTCTTCGAGATGCGCTATGCCCCTGGGGTGCGCTCAGCAGTCGAGGCGGCCGGGATGGCGGCGTACGACGACTTGGCCAGCAGCGCCGAGGTCATGGCCTACTGCGCCCGTCACTCAGGCTGGATCGGGATTCCCCAGGCGCGCAAGGCCGCGATGCTGATGGTCGAGAACAGCTGGTCCCCCATGGAGTGCCGCGTGCGCCTCGTGTGGCAGCTTGACGCGGACCTTCCACCGTTGCTGTGCAACCCGCCGGTCTTCGACCGTTTCGGCCGGCATCTGGCGACTCCAGACCTGCTCGACGTCGAAGCCGGCCTGGCCATCGACTACGACGGCGTCCTCCACCTCGAAGGGGCACGCCGCCGACGCGACATCGAACGCGAGGACCTTCTGAGGGCTCATGGCATCGAGACCATGACCGTCGTGAGTGGCGCCCTGAGCGCAAGAGAGGCGCTGGTCATGCGGATGCTGGCGGCGAGGCGTCGCGCTCATTTCGAAGCCGAGTCGACGCGTCGGTGGACAACCGATCTGCCGTCTTGGTGGATCCCGACCCACACGGTCGACCTCCGCCGCAGCCTCGCCGCCCAAGACCGGGCTCGGGTCCTGCGCTATCGCCGCGCGAGCTAGTCCGCGATGTTTCGGTCGCAATCTGTCGCCAGAACCGACCGAAACATCTCGGACTATCCGTCGGGGCGGGGTCAGCGCATGAACAGGCTGGCCACGCCGTAGCAGATCGCGGCGGCCAGGCCGGCCATCGGGAAGGTCAGCACCCAGGCGGTCACGATGTTGCGGGCCATGCCCCAGCGCACCGCCGAAAGGCGCCGGGTGGCGCCCGCGCCCATGATGGCCGAGGTGATGATGTGGGTCGTCGAGACGGGGGCCGCGAAGACGTACGCCGTGGTGTAGAGCACCGATGAGCCCACCGTCTCCGCGGTGAAGCCGCGGGCGGGGTCGAGGTCGATGATCTTGCGGCCCATGGTGCGCATGATCCGCCAGCCGCCTGCGTACGTGCCGGCCGAGATGGCTCCTGCCGCAAGCACCACGACCCAGATCGGCAGCGGGTCGCCGGCGTCGGCGTGGCCGGTGGTGACGAGGGCCAGGAAGATCACGCCCATCGTCTTCTGGGCGTCCTGAAGACCGTGCCCCAGAGCCAGCGCGGCGGCCGAGACCGTCTGGAACATGCGGAAGGTGCGCGAGACCCTCTTGGGGTTGCGACGGCGCAGGATCCACATGAAGGCGAGCATCAGCATGAACGCCAGGACGAAGCCGACCAGCGGGGAGACCACCATCGGGATCAGCACCTTGTCGACGATCGTCGCCCAGTGCACCAGGGCGCCCGCGGCGAGCGCCGAACCGACCAGTCCGCCGATCAGGGCGTGTGACGACGACGACGGAAGCCCGAACCACCAGGTGATCAGGTTCCACGCGATCGCCCCCAGCAGTCCGCACAGGACGATGACCAGCCCGTCCACCACGGAGAACCCCTCGGTGCTGATCGTCTCGCTGACCGTCTGGGCGACCTTCTGGCCGAGCAGGGCGCCGACGAAGTTCATCACCGCTGCCAGCGTCAGTGCCACCCGCGGGGTCAACGCGCGCGTCGAGACCGACGTGGCGATCGCGTTGGCTGCGTCGTGGAACCCGTTGGTGTAGTCGAAGGCGAGGGCGACGACGATGACCGCGATCAGGATCGCGAACTCCATCGGGTCAGGACTCCTTGACCGCGATCTGCTCCACCGTCTTGGCCACCCGCTCGAACGCGTTGATGGCGCCCTCGAGGATCTGCGCCACATCCTTGAGCTTGAGGACCTCCATCGCCTCGTAGTTGCCGCTGAACAGCTTGGCGATGATCCGGCGGTAGCTCTTGTCCCCCGCCTTCTCCAGCCGGCCGATCTCCAGCCAGAACTCCTCGAGGTCCAGTGACTGCAGCCGCGGCATCGCGGCGGCGGTCACCTCCGCGCAACGCTGGATCGTCTCGACCTGCTTGGCGAGCTCGTGGGGCAGGTCGCCGATCTCGTAGAGGTTGATGAGGTCGGCGGCCTCCTCCATGTCGTCCATCACGTCGTCGAGGCCGTTGGCGAGGGCGTAGATGTCCTCGCGGTCGAACGGCGTGACGAAGGTCTTGTTGACCCTCGCGATGATCGTGCGGGTGGTGGCATCTGCCACGCTCTCCGCCTCGCGCATCTCCTTGGCCTTGACGGCACGGTCGGTGCCCTCCGCGAGCATCTCGGCGAGCAGCGCCGCTCCGCCGACGAGGTGGAGCGCCATCTCGTTGAAGAGCTCGTAGAAGACGCCGTCCACCGGACGGAGACTGAATGGCACAGGAGCACTCCTGACCTGTCGAGGCATGGACCGTGGATCATCGTGGTGCCCCGGCTCGCCCGAGCGCAACTTGGCGGCCACCTGCGGTCCACCTGGGCAGCCGGACTAGATCAGGTCACCCGGGTCGGCGCTGGCCCTCGATCAGTGCCTCCTGGAGATGCACCTTGCCGTCGTTGAGCGCCCACGAGCCGTCGCTGTGCAGCAGCCAGGCACGCGTGTCGGGGTCGAAGCACATGTCCAGCAGGTGAGAGACCTGGGCGATGCTCTCGGGGTCGGGCAGCCGGACCAGCACCTCGACGCGCCGGTCGAGGTTTCGGTGCATCAGGTCAGCGGAACCGATCCAGGACTGGGGCTCTCCGCCGTTCTCGAACCAGAACACGCGACTGTGCTCGAGGAACCGGCCCAGGATCGACCGAACCTCGATCGACTCGGAGAGGCCGGGTACGCCGGGTCGCAGGGAGCAGATGGCGCGCACCAGCAGTTGGACGGGGACGCCTTCCTGCGAGGCAAGGTAGAGCGCGTCGATGGTGGCCTCGTCGACGATCGCGTTGGCCTTGACTCGGATCCTCGCCGGCTTGCCTTGGCGGTGGTGAGTGACCTCCCGGTGGATCTGGTCGATCAGCCCGTCGCGCACGGAGTCGGGCGCCACCAGCAACTGGTCGTACGACGGCTTGCGGCTGTAGCCGCTGAGGTTGTTGAAGAGGTTCGCGACGTCCTCGCCGATCGCCTCGTCGGTGGTGATCAGCCCGAGGTCCTCGTAGGAGCGGGCGGTCTTGGGGTTGTAGTTGCCCGTGCCGATGTGCGTGTAGCGGCGGATGCCGTCGGGCTCGTCGCGCACCACCATGGCCAGCTTGCAGTGGGTCTTGAGGCCGACCTGGCCGTAGACGACGTGGCAGCCGGCGTGCTCGAGCTTGCGGGCCCAGCGGATGTTGGCCGACTCGTCGAAGCGGGCTTTGATCTCGATCAGTGCGAGCACCTGCTTGCCGGACTCTGCGGCGTCGACGAGGGCGTCGATGATCGGCGAGTCACCCGACGTCCGGTAGAGCGTCTGCTTGATCGCCAGCACGTGCGGGTCGGCGGCCGCCTGCTCGAGGAAGCGCTGCACCGAGGTGGCGAACGAGTCGTAGGGGTGGTGCAGCAGGATGTCGTGGCGCCGGGCTGCCTCGAAGACGTCGACCGGCGAGGACGACTCGACGTCGTGCAGGTTGCGGTGGGTGATGGGGACGAACGCGGGGTACTTGAGGTCGTCGCGAGGCAGGTCGGCGATGTCGTGCAGGCCTCGCAGGTCGAGCGGGCCGGGGACGCGGATCACCTCCTGCGGCGAGACACCCAGCTCCGAGATCAGCAGCTCGAGCACCTGGGGCGTGATCGACTCCTCCACCTCCAAGCGGACCGGCGGGCCGAACCTGCGGCGCAGCAGCTCCTTCTCCAGGGCCATCAGCAGGTTCTCGGCGTCGTCCTCCTCGACCTCGAGGTCCTCGTTGCGGGTGACTCGGAAGGTGTGCACCTGCAGCACCTCCATGCCGGGGAAGAGCCGCTTCAGGTGCTCGCCGATGACGTCCTCCAGCGGGACGAAGCGCTGGTTGCCCACCGCCACGAAGCGGCTGAACGTCGGCGGCACCTTGACCCGCGCGAAGTGCTCCTTGTCGGTCTTGGGGTTGCGCACCAGCACGGCCATGTTGAGCGACAGGCCGGAGATGTAGGGGAACGGGTGGGCGGGGTCGACGGCGAGCGGGGTGAGCACGGGGAACACGCGGTCCCGGAAGAACCGCTTGCAGAACTTCTGCTCCTCGCGGTCCAGCTCGTCCCAACGCACCAGCTCGATCCCCTTGGCCGACAGCGCCGGCACGATCTCGTCGCGGAAGGCCTCGGCGTGCCGCTGCATCTGCTCGGCGCTGCGGCTCCAGATCGCCTCCAGCTGCTCGCGGGGCATCTTGCCGGACGCCGCCCTGACGGCCATGCCGGCGGCGATGCGCCGCTTGAGCCCTGCCACCCGGACCATGAAGAACTCGTCGAGGTTGCTGGCGAAGAACGCCAACGAGCGCACCCGCTCCAACAGGGGCAGGCTGTCGTCCTCGGCCATCTCCAACAGGCGCAGGTTGAAGCGCAACCAGGAGAGCTCCCGGTCCAGGAACCGGTCCTCGTACTTCGCCAGGCTGGCGAGTGCCTCGGCGTCCGGCGCGTACGGCGGCTCCACGTCGTACGCCTCGAGCACTCCGCGCTCGTCGGGGAGGAGGTCGTCGGCGGGGCTCTGCAGGGTCATGGCGAAAGTGTGGCACCGACCGGTGAACGGCGGGCTCCTCCGCATCGCCTCCTCCGCGTTGCGGACGCACGCGCTGGACGACGCTCGCGAGGGGCGGGATTGTCCAGCACCCTCCTAGGCACGCGCTGACCTGCGGGGATTCACCCTGCGGGCTGCTGGGCCGGTAGTATGGAGCACAGCAGCCCGCTCAGTCTTACCGCGGGCCGCCCGCGCCGCCCAACGGCGCCCCTCCTCGTGAGGTTCAGGCTTCTTCGCTCCCGCCGCCGGCGGGACAGCTGGGTGAGACACCCCACCGAGAGCGACCCCCTTGTCTTCCACTGCTTCCTTTGCCGACCTCGGCGTGCCCGCGAACCTCGCGGCCGTCCTGGCCCACCGTGACATCACCGTCCCCACCCCGATCCAGGCCGCCACGCTGCCCGACTCGATGGCCGGCCGAGACGTGCTCGGCCGCGGCCGCACCGGCTCGGGCAAGACCTATGCCTTCCTGCTGCCGCTCGTGGCCCGCCTGGAGTCCAACCGGCGCCGCACCAAGCCGGGGGCACCGCGCGCGCTGATCCTGGCCCCGACCCGCGAGCTGGTCGGCCAGATCGACGCCGCCCTCGCCCCTCTCGCCGAGGCCGCCGGCCTCCGCACCCAGACCGTGTTCGGCGGCGTGGGCCAGAACCCGCAGGTCCGTGGCCTGCGCGCCGGCGCCGACATCGTCATCGCCTGCCCGGGTCGGCTCGAGGACCTCATCGGCCAGGGCCACTGCAGCCTTGCCGACGTCGAGATCACCGTGCTCGACGAGGCCGACCACATGGCCGACCTGGGCTTCCTGCCGTCCGTACGCCGCCTGCTCGGGCAGACCCCGACGACCGGTCAGCGGATGCTCTTCTCCGCGACCCTCGACAAGGCCGTCGACGTCCTGGTCAAGCGCTACCTGCGCAACCCGATGACCCACGAGGCCGACTCGGCCCACGCCACGATCAGCACGATGGCCCACCACGTGCTCCACCTCAAGCGCGAGCACCGGCTGCCCGTGCTGGTCGACCTGACCAGCGCACCCGGACGCACCGTGGTGTTCACCCGCACCAAGCACGGCGCCAAGGCCTTGGCCCGCCAGCTCAACAGCAACGGCATCCCGACCGTCGACCTGCACGGCAACCTGAGCCAGGGTGCGCGGACCCGCAACATGGAGGCCTTCCACTCCGGCAAGGCCACCACGCTGGTCGCCACCGACGTGGCAGCCCGCGGCATCCACGTGGACGACGTCGCCCTCGTGGTGCACGCCGACCCGCCGTCGGAGCACAAGGCCTACCTGCACCGCTCGGGCCGCACGGCCCGCGCCGGCGCGGACGGCACGGTCGTCACGCTGATGACCGACGAGCAGGTGCGCGAGGTGCGCGCCCTCACCAGGGCCGCGGGCATCAACCCGACCACCACCAAGCTGGACCGGGCGAGCCACGCCGTGCTGCAGGAGCTCAAGCCCGGAGTGCGCGCCACCCCGGGCGGCCTGGTCGCGATCGTCGACGGCCCAGTCCGGCGGCAACCGCGGACCGCGCAACGGCGGCGGTGGTCGAGGCGGCAACGCAGGTGGCAGCGGCGGCGGCAACGCCCGTCGTGGCGGTCAGCGTCGCGGTCGCAGTGGCGGTTCGCGTACGCCGACAGGTGGCGGCCGTTCCGGGAACGCACCCCGCGCCGGCTCGGGACGCCCGCACAGCGCCGCGTCGTTCAGCTCCAAGGCTCGCTGACGTCCGTCCTCGTCACGGCAAGGCGGGGCGTGCATACATCACGTGCGTGTCGACGGCGGCGTGGGTGAAGCCCAGGCCGTCGTAGAGCGAGACCGCGCTGGTGTTGTCGGCCTCGACGTAGAGCAGCACATCGTCGAGGCCGGTCGCGCGCAGGTGTCGCAGGCCCAGGTCCACCAGGGTGCGACCGAGCCCCAGCCCCTGCGCGTCCGGGTCGATGCCGACGACGTACACCTCGCCGAGCGTGTCCGAGTGCCGCTTGGTCCAGTGGAAACCGAGCATCCGGTCGTCGTCGGTCATCGCGACGAACAGCCCCTCGGGGTCGAACCACGGCTCAGCCATTCGCTCGGCGAGCTCCTCGGCGTCCATGCCGCCCTGCTCGGGGTGGTGCGCGAAGGCCGCGGCGTTGACCCGCAGCAGCTCGGCCTCGTCACCGGGTCGGAAGGTCCGGATCTGCGAGGTGGGGAAGCGTTGACGACCGTCCGGTGCAGGCAGGCCCTCGAACCCGGCCAACGGCCGACGCATCACCCACAGCTCCCGCACTCGGTCGAAGCCGAACGCGGCAGCCAGGCGGACCGCGGCGGGATGGTCGCCGTGCGACCAGGCCTGCCACCCGTGGTCGGCCGACCCGAGAGCGCGCGCGAGCAAGCGGGCGCCGACGCCCGTACGGCGATGGGTCGGGGCGACGACGAGGTGCAGGGCCTCGCCGTCGACCACGGTCATCCCGATGCCCGGCTCGACATGGACCTCGAGCTCGTCGGCGTGGTTGCTCAGCCGTCGCCAGGCGCCCTCGTCGAGGGGCTGCGCGCCGTCGGCCGCCGCCGCCGCGTCGCTGATCGCGCGCAGCGGCGCGAGGGAGGCCTCGTCCATGTCCCGACCCTACGGGCGGCCCACCGACTCGATGTGCCTCAGGCGTCCTGGGAGTCCCGCGCCAGGTCGGCGTTGGCGGTCTTCTCGACCGCGGGGATCACGAAGCGGTAGCCGACGTTGCGGACCGTGCCGATGAGCGTCTCGTTCTCGGGGCCGAGCTTGGCCCGCAGGCGGCGTACGTGCACGTCGACGGTGCGGGTGCCGCCGAAGTAGTCGTAGCCCCACACCTCCTGCAGCAGCTGCTGTCGGCTGAAGACCCGGCCCGGGTGCTGGGCGAGGTACTTCAGCAGCTCGAACTCCTTGAACGTCAGGTCGAGCGAGCGGCCGCCGAGCTTGGCGGTGTACGACGCGTCGTCGACCACGACCTCACCGGACCGGATCACGTGGGACTCGGGGTCGTCGGCCTCGCGGCGGGCCCTGATCCGTCCGATGGCCAGCTTGATCCGGCCCTCGAGCTCGGCCGGCCCGCAGGTGTGCAGGACGATGTCGTCCATGCCCCAGTCGTGGGCGACCACGGAGAGCCCGCCCTCGGTGACGACGAGCAGGACCGGGACGTCGGTGCCGGTCGTGCGGATCAGGCGGCAGAGGTCGCGCGCGTGGGCGAGCTCGAGGCGCCCGTCGACGAGCAGCAGGTCGACCTCGGGCGCTTCGAGGAGGGCGCTCCCCTCGGCGGGCAGGATCTTGACCTGGTGGCCGAGCAGGGCCAGGCCGGGCAGCACCTCGACGGAGGGCTGCAGGGCGTTGGTGAGCAGAAGAAGCGCGCTCAATGGTCGAACCCCCGGGACGCGGGCGGGCAGTCGGACGAGCTCGGACGACGTTGACCGATGAGGAAGGATACCGAGGCATGGAGCCCGGCACCGTCAACGTCCACTACTGGGCGTCGGCCCGCGCCGCTGCGGGCGTCGCCGTCGGACGCCGTACGGGTCGACGGATCGGTGACGCTCGCCGAGCTGCGCGAGCGCGCCGTGGCCCTGCACCCCGGCACCAACCTCGCCGCCGTCCTCGGCGTCTGCTCCGTCCTCGTGGGCGAGCAGCCGGTGGGCTCGCAAGACCCGCTCGCCGTCGAGGTCCGCGCCGGGCGACACGGTGGAGTTCCTGCCGCCCTTCGCGGGCGGCTGAACAAGACCGGCCGTGGAATGGCGGGCGGGCCGCGACGGTTGGGGGTTGCATGACGACGGGTGACTGGGTGCTGGTCGGCTGCGTGCTCTTCGTGGTGGGCTTCGCCGTCTACCGCGTCGGCACCGACGGCCGCTTCCGCGGCACCCGCCGGGTGCGCGGTGCCGCCGCCGGTACGACGCCCGCCGAGCCCGTCTCCACGCTGCTGGCCGCCGCGGGCGTGACGGTGCCTCTGGGTGAGCGGGCCACGCTGCTGCAGTTCTCGTCGGCGTTCTGTGCGCCGTGCCGGGCCACCCGTCGCGTGCTCGGCGAGGTGACCGACCTGGTGCCGGGCGTGACCCACGTGGAGGTGGACGCGGAGCACCACCTCGAGGTGGTGCGCGCGCTGCGGGTGCTGCGCACCCCGACGACGCTGATCCTCGATCCGGCCGGCCGTGAGGTGTCGAGGGCGGCCGGTCTCCCTGTGCGTGACCAAGTGCTCGCCGCGTTGGCGGAGGTCTCGTGACTCGCTCGGGGAGCGGCGGCGTGTCCACATCGCGGACATGCTATCCACATGTCGAGACGACTGGTTCTCCCGCCTCGACCCCGCACCTACAGTGACGGCCATGTCCTCGACCATGCTCACCCGACGCCGCGCAGTGGATCACTGCCGCGTGCGTTCGGCGCTGTGTCGAATGTCCTGACCGATCGCCGCCGCACGCTCGTGCGACATCAATGCCACTGAATGAGTGGACCGAGGCGATCGCCGTGCCCGTCCAGGGCAGCGCGTGGCCGTCGGCCGCGCGATCCGGACCGTCGAGGACCCGAGGAGCGCCATGAGCAAGGAGATCGATCCGCGTGGGCAGCAGTTCGCAGCGGCCGTCACGAGTGCCGTACTGGCCATCGTGCTGCTGACCGCACCCGGCCGGGTCGGCATCGCCCTGCTGGCCGTGCAAGCGGCGCTCTTCGGCACCGCGGTGGTCCTCGGCGTCCAGCGCACGCCGGTTGCCGCCCTCTTCCGGACGCTCGTGCGGCCCCGGCTCGGGCCGCCGGCCCACCTCGAGGACCCGGAGCCGCCGCGGTTCGCCCAGGGGGTCGGCTTCGGTTTCGCCCTGGTCGGGCTCCTCGGCTTCGTCTCGGGGGCGACCACGCTGGGCCTGGTCGCCACCGGCGCCGCGCTGGTCGCGGCCCTGCTCAACGCCACGATCGGGTTCTGCCTGGGGTGCGAGGCCTACCTCCTCCTGCGACGGCTGAGCCCCGCCACGTCCCGCACCACGGGTGCGCGGGTCCCCGAGTCGGTTCGCTGATCAACCGCCCATTCCCCGCACCATTCCGCAACGGAGCCACCACCACCACAAGGAGCACCACCATGAGTCGCGACAACACTCTCGTCAGCGCCCAGTGGGTCGAGGACAACCTCGACAACGACAAGGTCGTCCTGATCGAGGTCGACGAGGACACCTCTTCCTACGACAAGGGCCACATCAAGGGCGCCATCAAGCTCGACTGGACCACGGACCTGCAGGACCAGGTCCGCCGCGACTTCGTCAGCAAGGCGCAGTTCGAGGCGCTGCTGTCCTCGCGGGGCGTCGCCAACGACGACACCGTGGTGCTCTACGGCGGCAACAACAACTGGTTTGCCGCCTACGCCTACTGGTACTTCAAGCTCTACGGCCACGACGACGTCAAGCTGCTCGACGGCGGCCGCAAGAAGTGGGAGCTCGACAGCCGTGAGCTCACCGACGAGACGCCGTCGCGCGCCGGGACGTCGTACACCGCCAAGGAGCAGAACCACGACATCCGCGCCTTCCGCGACGAGACGGTCGAGGCCATCGGCGTGAAGAACCTCGTCGACGTGCGCAGCCCCGACGAGTACGCCGGCCGGCTGCTCGCCCCGGCCCACCTGCCGCAGGAGCAGGCCCAGCGCGCCGGGCACATCCCGACCGCGGCCAACGTCCCGTGGAGCAAGGCGGCCAACGACGACGGCACCTTCAAGGCCGACGACGAGCTCAAGCAGATCTACAGCGAGGCCGGCGTCGACTGGAGCAAGGACACCATCGCCTACTGCCGCATCGGCGAGCGCTCCTCGCACACCTGGTTCGTCTTCCACGAGCTGCTCGACGAGCCGAACGTGAAGAACTACGACGGCTCCTGGACCGAGTACGGCTCGCTCGTCGGCGTGCCGGTCGCCCTGGGCGACGAGCCGGGTGTCGCCTGATGTGCGGCGCGATCGAGGGTGGCCTGTCGCTGGACGGCGTCAACGTGGCCAAGGAGGCGATCATCCAGGGCACGGTGCTGCGGGTGGACGCTTCGGGACAGCAGGTGCCGGTCGGCAACGCCTACGTGCGGCTGCTCGACCGCACCGGTGAGTTCACCGCGGAGGTGCCGACCGACGAGGCCGGCCACTTCCGCTTCTTCGCCGGCAACGGCGAGTGGACGTTGCGGACGCTGGCGCCCAAGTCCACCGTCGTCGACCAGAAGGTCACCGCCCAGGTCGGCACCGTCGCAGAGGTGGCCATCGCCGTCTGAGTCTCCTCGTTGGTTGAGGAGGGCCGCCTCGCGGCCCGTCTCGAAACCAACGCGCCCTCAGTCCGGTGCGTTGGTAACGAGTGAGGTTGCTAGCGCAACCTCCTCAACCAACGGAGGCAGTGTCGAGGACGAGGGTGATCGGGCCGTCGTTGACGGAGGTGACCCGCATGTCGGCGCCGAAGCGGCCGCGCTCGACGTGGGCGCCGAGGCGTTCGAGCTCCGCGCACACCGCGTCGTACGCCGGTTCGCTGACCGGGCCGGGAGCGGCGGCCTGCCAGGTGGGCCGCCGGCCCTTGCGCGCGTCGCCATAGAGCGTGAACTGGCTGACCACCAGCACAGGTGCGCCGACGTCGGAGGCCGACCGTTCGTCGCGCAGCAGGCGGAGGTCCCAGATCTTGCGGGCGGTCCAGGCGATCTCGGCGGGTCCGTCGTCATGGGTGACCCCGAGGTAGACCAGCAGACCCGGTCCCTCGAACGCCCCCACGGTCTCGCCGTCGACGGTGACCGCGGCACCCAGCACCCGTTGGATCACTGCTCGCACCGCGTCACTCTGGCACAGCAACGGGCAGAGCAACGCGATCCAACGGGCGGTCGGACGCTCGTGATGTGCTGTCGCCATGAGCGACGACAGACGGCTGCAAGGAAAGGTGGCGCTGGTCTCCGGCGCCTCGCGCGGGCTCGGGCGGGCGGTCGCCCGGGAGCTGGCGGCGGCCGGCGCACACGTGGTGGCCACCGGGCGCAGCAGGCCCGGTGCCGCGACGCAGACGGACGTGCCCGACCTGACCGTGCAGCGCACCGTCGACCTGGTCGCCGATGAGGGCGGCTCGGCCGAGGCGGTGATCTGCGACCACACGGATCCCGACCAGGTGCGCCGCCTCGTCGACGACGTACTCGCCCGTCACGGCCGGATCGACGTGCTCGTCAACAACGCCTGGGGCGGGCACGACCACCACGACGAGCCCGACGGCGAGGAGGTCTGGGACGAGCCGATGGAGCAGTTCAGGGCGATGCTGCTCGCCGGCGCCTACTCCGACTACGTCACCAGCCTGACCGTGCTCAAGCACGCCATGGGGCCGGCCGGCGCGGGCATCATCCTGACGACCACCTGGCACACGCCGGAGCCGCCGGCCTGGCTGCCGTACGAGTCGAGCAAGGCGGCCAAGAACCGACTGGTCTACGCGCTGGGTCACCACCTGCGCGAGAAGGGCATCCCGTGCATCGCCGTGGCGCCCGGGTGGATGCGCACCGAGCTGATGGAGGCCCACCACGAGCCCGGCGAGCTGGATGGGCGTACGGAGACTCCTCACTACGGCGCTCGCGGGGTGGTGGCCCTGGCCGCCGATCCCGACGCCATCCGGTTCACCGGTCGCACGATGGACGTCGGCGTGCTGGCCCGTGAGTACGGCTTCACCGACCTCGACGGCACCCAGCCCGACCTCAACGCCGGCCGCTTCTGACTGTCAGGATGTGGCCATGAACTCACCCACGAAATCGCTCGCTGCGCTCCCGATTCCGCGGGGACCCCGAAATGACCGACCCGCTGCTGATCACCGTCGCGCCCACCGGCGCCGAGACCGCCAAGGCCGACTGCCCGCAGCTGCCCACCACCCTGGACGAGCTCGTCGCGACCGCCGTGGCCTGCGAGGCCGCGGGGGCGGCGATGATCCACGTCCACATCCGCGACGACGAGCACCGGCCGACCCTGGACGGACAGCGGCTCAAGGACACGGTCGCGGCGCTGCGCGAGAGCACCGACCTCGTCGTCCAGCTCTCCACCGGCGGCTCGGTGCACGACCCGCTCGACGTCCGGCTCAAGGTGCTCGACGCCGAGCCCGACTCCTGCAGCCTGACGATGGGCACCACCAACTTCGGCGACGACGTCTTCCTCAACCCGTGGCCGTTCGTCTGCGACCTCTACCAGCTCAGCCAGGAGCGCGAGGTGGTGCCGGAGTTCGAGCTGTTCGACCTCGGCCAGGTGCACGCCCTGACCAGGCTGCTCGACAAGTACGGGCCGCCGTACGGCGGGAAGGTGCACGTCGACCTCGTGATGGGCGTGCCCGGCGGCATGAACGGCACCGCCGACGCGCTGGTCGCGTCGGTCCGCGACCTGCCCGCCTCGGTCACCTCGTGGTCGGCCACCGGCATCGGCCGCTCCACGCTGGCCGTGATGCTGGCCAGCCTCTCCAAGGGCGGCCACCTGCGCGTCGGCATGGAGGACGTGCTGACCATCAGCCGCGGCGTCCCGGTGGAGAGCAACGCCCAGCTCGTCGAGCGGGCCGTCGCCATCGGCGCGCTGGCCCAGCGCACCCCCATGACCACCGCCGAGGCCCGCGAGCTCCTCGGCGTCCGGGATCGCTGACCGGTCGCCGTACGCCTTGTAACGCGGTGTTCGTGGGGCCTCCTCCGCGTTCGAACGCTGGGGTAGTTCCTTGAACACCGCGCTGACAAGCGGCATGCCGCCCCGGCCAGGCCCGCGGGCCGCACGGCGGTCAGTAGACGAGCGCCTGGACGTCGTCGGCCAGGACCTCCTCGGCGAAGGAGGCGGCTCCGGCGATCCGCACGCCCGCCAGCACGTCGGCGGCCGCGATGCCGCGGCGCTGCGCGCACTGGGTGCAGACCGTGACCTGGCCACCGGCGACGACGGCCGCCAGTAGGTCTGCAAGCGGCGCGGCCAGCGGCAGGTCGAAGGCCTCGGCCCGTCCCGGGACCGCGAACCAGGCGGCCTCGCCCGTCAGCCACAGACCCACGTCGGCACCCGCCGCCACGGCCGCGGCGCTGACCGTGAACGCCTGGTTGCAACGCTCGGCGTCCTCGGCCCCGCAGGTCACCTTGACGACGAGTCGGCGAGTCATTCCTCAACACTAGACTCGCCGCATGCCGTTCGAGATCCCGGAGAACATCCACGAGCTGTGCGCGCCGCTCGCCTGGCTGATCGGGACCTGGCGCGGCAACGGGCACGGCGACTACCCGACGATCGAGGCGTTCCAGTTCGGGCAGGAGGTCATCTTCCAACAGGACGGCCGGCCCTTCATCCACTACCTGAGCCGGGCCTGGATCGTCGACGACGACGGCGTCGTGGTCCGCGAGGCCGCCCAGGAGACCGGCTTCCTGCGGCCCCAGGCCGACCGGTCCGTCGAGGTCGTGATGAGCCACAACACCGGCTTCGTGGAGATCTGGCACGGGGAGATCCACCCCGACCAGCCGCGCTTCGAGATGGTCACCGACACGGTTGCCCGCACCGCGACGGCCAAGGCGTACGTCGCCGGCAAGCGGCTCTACGGCTACGTCGACGGCGACCTCCTCTACGCCTACGACATGGCCGCCATGGGACAGGAGATCCAGCCCCACCTGTGGGCGCGGCTCCAGCGCGCCGGTGGCCCGGGGTGAGCGCGCCCGAGCCTCGCGAGGCACCCGAGCACGGCGAGGGGGAGGACCTCCGCACCCGACTCAGGGGCAGTGGCTACCGGCTGACGCCCCAGCGCGAGCTGATCCTGGCCGCCGTCGAGAAGCTCGGCCACGCCACGCCCGACGAGGTGCTGGGCGAGGTGCACACGCACTCCGCGGCCATCAACGCCTCCACCGTCTACCGCACCCTCGAGGTGCTCGAGGACCTCGGCCTGGTCCGGCACGCACACCTGAGTGACCGGGCCCCGACCTACCACTCGGTGACCGACCACGAGCACTTCCACCTCGTCTGCCGGAATTGTCAGCGCGTGGTCTCGGTTGCACCAGACATGCTGCAACCCTTCGCCGATCGACTGCGCGCCGAGCACGGCTTCGCGATCGACGTGGGGCACCTGACCGTGTTCGGCGAGTGCGTCGAGTGCCCGACACGGACAGAACCGACAGAGACGGCTGGGACCTCGTGACCAGCCCGCTGCTCGGCCTCCCGGACGCCGTCGCCGGCGACGGGATCGACGCCGGCGTGGCCGCGCACTACGGCTCGTTCACCGGCGAGCAGCGCACGCTCGAGGCGTACGACGGCTTCGTCGACCTCTCCCATCGCGACGTCGTGCGGGTCAGCGGGCCCGAACGGTTGACGTGGCTGCACTCGCTGACCACCCAGTACTTCCTCGACCTCCCGGCCGACCAATGGACCGAGGCGCTGATCCTCAGCCCTCAGGGACACGTCGAGCACGCCTTCGCGGGCGTCGACGACGGCGAGGCGTTCACCGCCCACACCGAGCCCGGCCGGGGCGCAGCACTCGTGGAGTTCCTCGACCGGATGCGCTTCATGACCCGGGTCGAGGTCGCGGTCGTCACCGACGACCTCGCCGTCGCCTGGCGACCGGTGGCTGACACCGACCCCGGGTCGGCGTACGACCTGGTGCCGCGCGACCGGCTGGAGATCTACGCGCAGGCGGCGGGACAGCCCTGCGGGATGTGGGCCTTCGAGGCCCTGCGCATCGCCCGTGGCGAGCCGCGGCTCGGCATCGACACCGACCACCGCACGATCCCCAACGAGGCCGGCTGGATCGGCCCGGCGGTCCATCTCGACAAGGGCTGCTACCGCGGCCAGGAGACCGTCGCCCGGGTGCACACCCTCGGCCGGCCGCCCCGGCGACTGACGATGCTGCACCTCGACGGCACCGCCAACCGGCTGCCGCGCGCCGGCACCGACCTGTTGCTCGACGGTCGCGTCGTCGGGTTCGTCGGCAGCTCCGCGCGCCACCACGAGCTCGGCCCGATCGCCCTGGCCCTGGTCAAGCGCAACGTCGACCTCGAGGCGGTCCTCGACGCCGACGGCCTGCCCGCCGGTCAGGAGATCGTCGTGGACCCCGAGGTCGGCCTGCACGTGCGGCCCAAGCTGCGCTGACCGCGCCCAACCGAGTGGTTCAGCTCGCGTTGATGATCATCCCCGCGCCGACCGTGACGCCGGTCGCCTCGTCGATGAGGATGAACGAGCCCGTGGTGCGGTTCTGGGAGTAGGCGTCGCACAGCAGCGGCACGGTGGTGCGCAGCTGGACCCGGCCGATCTCGTTGAGCCCGAGCTCCTTGGTGTCCTGGTCGCGGTGCAGGGTGTTGACGTCGAGGCGGTACTGGAGGTCCTTGACCAGCGCCCGAGCCATCCGGGTGGTGTGCTTGATCGCCAGCTTCGCCCGCGGCCTCAGCGGGGCGTTGGTCATCCAGCAGACCATCGCGTCGATGTCCTGGCTCGGCGTCGGGGCATTCTTGACCCGGGCGATCATGTCGCCGCGGGAGACGTCGACGTCGTCGGCGAGGCGGACCGTGACCGACATGGGCGGGAACGCCTCGGTGATCTCCTGATCGAACATGTCGATGCCCTCGATGGTGGACGTCATCCCGCTCGGGAGGACCACCACCTCGTCGCCGGGCTTGAGCACGCCGCCGGCGACCATCCCGGCGTAGCCGCGGTAGTCGTGGTGGGCGTCGGACTTGGGCCGGACGACGTACTGGACAGGAAAGCGGGTGTCGACCAGGTCTCGGTCGGACGCCACGTGCACGTGCTCGAGGTGGTGCATGAGCGTGGGGCCGTCGTACCAGGGAGAGTTCTCGCCGCGGTTGACGACGTTGTCACCGGCAAGCGCAGAGATCGGGATGACCGCGAGGTCGGGGATGTTGAGCTTGGTCGCGAACTGGGTGAACTCGTGGTGGATCTGCTCGTAGACCTCCTGCGACCAGTCGACGAGGTCCATCTTGTTCACGCACAGCACGAGGTGCGGCACCCGCAGCAGCGAGAGCAGTACGGCGTGCCGTCGCGACTGCTCGGTCAGTCCCTGGCGGGCGTCGACGAGCACCAGGCCGAGGTCGGCCGTGGAGGCGCCCGTGACCATGTTGCGGGTGTACTGCACGTGGCCCGGCGTGTCGGCGATGATGAACTTGCGGGCCGGGGTCGCGAAGTAGCGGTAGGCCACGTCGATGGTGATGCCCTGCTCGCGCTCGGAGCGCAGGCCGTCGGTCAGCAGCGACAGGTCGGTGTACTCGTGGCCCTTCGAGACGCTGGTGGCCTCGACGGCCTCGAGCTGGTCGGCGAAGATCGACTTCGAGTCGTAGAGCAGCCGGCCGATGAGGGTCGACTTGCCGTCGTCGACGGAGCCCGCAGTGGCGAAGCGGAGCAGGTCCATCAGAAGTAGCCTTCCTTCTTGCGGTCTTCCATGGCCGCCTCGGAGAACCGGTCGTCACCACGAGTGGCGCCGCGCTCGGTGATCCGGGCGACCGCGACCTCCGCGATGATCTTCTCGATCGTGTCGGCCTCGGACTCGACGCAGCCGGTCAGCGTGATGTCGCCGACCGTGCGGAACCGGACGGTGCGCTCCTCGACGGTCTCGCCGGGGCGCAGCGGGTTGTGCTCGCTCTCCGACATCAGCATGCCGTCGCGCTCGAAGACGCGGCGCCGGTGGGAGAAGTAGATCGACGGGAGCTCGACGCCCTCGCGGCCGAGGTAGTCCCACACGTCCAGCTCGGTCCAGTTGGAGATCGGGAAGATCCGCATGTGCTCGCCGGCGTGGATCCGCCCGTTGTAGAGGCTCCACAGCTCGGGCCGCTGCATCTTGGGGTCCCACTGACCGAACTCGTCGCGGTGGGAGTAGACGCGCTCCTTGGAGCGGGCCTTCTCCTCGTCGCGCCGGCCGCCGCCGAAGAGCGCGGTGAAGCCGTTCTCCTCGATGGCGTTGAGGAGGGTGCCGGTCTGCAGCCGGTTGCGGCTGGTCTTGCCGTCGTCGATGACCACGCCGTCGGCGATGGCCTGCTCGACGCTGGCCACGACCAGGCGGACGCCGAGGCGGTTGACCCACAGGTCACGGGTCTCGAGGACCTCGGGGAAGTCGTAGCCGGTGTCGATCTGTAGCACCGGGAACGGGATCTTCGCCGGGTAGAACGCCTTCTCGGCCAGCCGCATCATCACGATGGAGTCCTTGCCGCCCGAGAACATCAGGACCGGCTTCTCGAACTCGGCGGCGACCTCGCGGAAGATGTGGATCGACTCCGCCTCCAGCTGGTCGAGCTGACTCAGCTGGTAGTCGGCGTGGGTGGCAGGTGCGGTCATCGGGTGGGTGTCGGCCTCTCGTGTCCTTGGGGATTTCGAGACGGCTCGCAACCGGCCGCTTCGCGCGCCCGCGTGCCGAGCCTCCTCAATCTCCTCGCGTCTGTCGGTCGGCTGACGCCGACCGACCGCTCGGACATGCTATCGGTGGGACGGGGGGGCCCCGCGAATCGTGGTGGGTGTGCGGAGGGTCACCCCGAGCGGTACGGCCCCCGGTCGTACACCGGGTCCTCGAGCTCGGCCACCGTCGGGGAACCGAACATCGGCAGCCCCTGCTGGCGGCGGAGCAGGCCCCAGACGAAGGGGACGACGACGAGCATGACCAGCCCGATGACGCCGATGAGGATGGGGTGGGTCTCGTCTTCACCCGAGCCCAGCGGGCCCCAGCCCGCCTTGTCGAGCAGGGCGACCCCCGACATCGTCAGCACGATCACGATGCCTCGGCGGATGAACGACTGCGGCACGCGAGGGGCGATCTTGCTGCCGATCAGGGTGCCGGGCACCGAGCCGATGATCAGCGGGATCGTCACCGACCAGTCGAGGCCGTGCAGGGCGATGTTGGAGATCGCGGCGGCCAGCACCAGCGGCACGGCCTGCACCAGGTCGGTGCCGACGAGCCGGACGGCGGCCAGCCCGGGGTAGAGCATGAGCAGGGCGATCATGATGACCGACCCCGAGCCGACGCTGGTGATGCCGACGAGCAGGCCGCCGAGCGCTCCGACCAGGACGGTGGGCAGGGGTCGGATCTTCGGGTTCTCGTCGCCGGGCGGTGCACCGCTGCGCACCCGGCGCAGGTTGATGTAGAGGCGCAGGGCGTAGGTCGCGGCGGCCAGCAGCAGCGCGAAGCCGATGCACATCTTGAGCACGTGGTCGAGGTCCTCGGGCTCGGTGAACCACGCGACGAGGTGGGGTCCGAGCAGGGCCATCGGCACCGAGCCGAGGATCAGCCACTTGGCCAGCGTCAGGTTGGGTGACCCCTCCCGCTGGTGGACGACCGCGCCGCCGGTCTTGTAGACCGCGGCGGCCGTCAGGTCGGCGGTCACCACCGTCGCCGCGTCGCCGACGCCGAGGAAGATCAGCGCGGGCGTCATCAACGCGCCGCCACCCATGCCGGTCAGCCCGACCACGACGCCGACGAAGAAGCCGGCGGCCAGGATCGAGAAGAAGGTGACGGTGATCAGGTCGTGCATAGGGTCCTCGGTGTCAAGAGGGGCGGCGGCGCAAACGCGCCAAACTCTACTGAATCAACTGGTTACCACGATTTCGAGACGGGTCACCCATCCCGTCGCTGCGCTCCGGTTCGGGTCGAGCCCTCCTCAAACTCCTCGCTTTCCTCGGCCTGGGTCGCGGGCTCGCCAGCCCAAGGGCTCGGACATTTCGGCGAGCACCTCGTCGCGGCAGTCCTCGATGGTGCGCCCCGTGGTGTCGATACGCAACGCCGCGTCGTGGGGCTCCTCGTACGGCGAGGAGATGCCGGTGAACTCCGGGATCTCCCCGCGGCGGGCCTTGGCGTAGAGGCCCTTGCGATCGCGGCGCTCGCACTCCTCGAGCGGAGTCGCCACGTGCACCAGGTAGAAGGCACCTCCGGCGTCCTCGACCATCGTGCGCACCTGCCGCCGCGTCTGGTCGAACGGCGCGATAGGGCTGCACACGGCCACGCCGCCGTGCCGCGCCACCTCGGCGGCCACCCAGCCGATCCGTCTGATGTTGGTTTCCCGGTCCTCCCGGGAGAAGGTCAGGCCCGCGCTCAGGTTGCGGCGAACCACGTCGCCGTCGAGGCTCGTGAGCGTCCGGCTGCCCTCCTCGAGCAGCTGGTCCATGACGGCCTGGGCCAACGTCGACTTGCCGCTTCCAGACAGGCCGGTGAAGAACAGCACCACCCCCTGCTTGCCCGGCGGCGGCCGGTCGAAGTCGACGATCTCGGCGATCTCGTCGCTCAGCGGCGCCTCGGAGCCGTCGTCGGTGAGGCCGAGGACGAGGTCGTCGCCGGCGTACGCCCCGACCACCCGGACCCCGAGCTCGTGGTCGGTCTCGGGGTCGTCGTGCGCCGCCAGCGGTACGGCGACCACGGCGGCGTCGGCGAGCCGGTGCGCCGCCGCGACGCTCGCGCGCAGCAGGCCCACGGGCGACAGGGCGGGCGTGCCGTGGCCGACCAGGGCGACGAGCACCACTCGGCCGTCGACCTCGGCAAGGCGGGCGATCTGGTCCTCGTCGAGCGCATCGGTCACCGGCACGAAGGTCGCGCCCGCGTGTAGCTCGCGCGTCTGAGCGGGCGTCAGGTAGAGGCGGCGGAACGGCCCGTGCTGGGCGCGGGTGAGCGGCTCGACAGACCCGTCGGCGGCGACCCGGGCCAGCGGCAGGCCCTCGGGGTCGACCAGCTCGAGCACCGGCTGGTCGATCAGCCCAGCCGGGCGGGTCAGCGTGACGGGGGAGCCGGGTTCGTCGAAGCGGCTGACCGGAGCCAGCGCCCCCGACACCAGCAGCTCCAGGTCGTCGAGCTCTCGCGGCAGCGGATAGTGCTGGGGAGGGTTCGGCACGCCGCTCATCCTGCCACCGGGATCGACCCGCAGCGGTCAGCGCCGGGCCAGCAGCCCGAGCGTCACCAGGTCGTCGACAAAGGCGGTCACCTCGTCGCGGATGGTGTCGGGGTCCATCTCCGAGGCCGCGGCGACGCGCTCGAGGATGGCGTCCAGGCTGCCCCCCGCGGCCCCGGCGTTGAAGATCAGCCTGCCGGTTGCCCGCAGCACCACCGGCGGCCCATCCGGGAGGCTCGTCGCATAGACGACCTCGCCGTCCTCGGTCACGTCGAGCCAGGCCACGTGGTTCGCGAGGGTGAAGCTCTCGGTGGTCACGACCGGCCGATGCGGACGACGCGAGCGAGACGCTTGCCGGAGACCGCCGCCAGCTCGCGGCCGAGCACGCGCACGCGGAGCAGCTGGGCGGCCGCGACCTCGCGCCGGGTGGGTGGCCGGCCCAGCTCCATGCGCAGATGGTCGCGGTTGACCGTGAGTGCGCTGGCGACGACGCGGACGGCGTCGCGCCGGGTAGGGGCCGCCCGCCACCGCGCCCGCCACTCATCGAGCCGGGACCCGCCCAGGGAGTAGTAGCGCCACAGGTCGGCGGCGGGGTCGCCGACGATCGAGTCGAGCTCGCCGAGCCCAGCGGCGAGGGCGGTCTCTGCCCGCAGCCGGGTTGCCATCGCCCGCACCTCGGTGCGCTCCTCCTCGTCGATGGCGTCCCAGGCGAGGGGGAGGTCGCCGGCGCCTCCCACGGTGCGGCCGGCGTGCAGGATCAGGATCAGGATCTGGCCGATGCGGTTGGGCACCCGACAGCTGACGTGCGCGATCTCCTGCGTCAGGTCGCCGGCCGCGAGCTCGGCGTACACCTCCTCGGGGGACACCTTCGGCCCCGGCCAGGAAGCGTGCACGTCGACATATCCCCAGTTGTCGTGGAACCAGTTGGCGGCGTGGTGGAACGCCGAGCCGGTGTCGAAGCCCGACCGACGCTCCCAGCCGTGCCGGGCCAGGGTGGCCTCGAGGCGCTCGACGTGCCCGGGGCGGACGATGACGTCGACGTCGGAGCTACCGCGCTCGGGCAGACGCAGTCCGGGAAGGAGAGCGGGGCCCTTGATGTGGAGCAGGTCCACGTCTGCCTCTCGGGCGAGCCACTCCACGACTGCGTGGCTCAGGTGCACCCGGGTCGAGAGGGGGATGACGTCGCTGGCGCCGACGCGTTCCTCCATGGCTGCCATCCTGCCAGCCGGGCACCGAGGCATCCCGCCTTTGCGCCCAGGTGCGCCCGTGCGCTACTCGTCGCCGCGCAGCGTGAACGACCGGAGCCGGTCGCCGGCGAACCACACCGAGGCCCCGGTGACCAGCGCGGCGGCGACCAGGGCGTACGCCAGTCCGGTGCCCGGAGTGGCGTCCAGCGCGTCGCTGACCGAGGCCCCGACCTGGGTGCCCCACGCACCGACGTCGAGCCACCGGATGCCCGGCAGCAGGCCGCCCAGCAGGCCCTCCCAGAGGAGCACGAACAGCAGCCCGACCACCACCGCGTGGCGGGTCAGCGCGGCCAGTCCCAGGAACAGCGCCGTGTACGCCGTCCCCGACACCGCCCCGGCCACGGCCCAGCCGACCGCATGGGAGGGGTGCGAGGCGTCGAGCACCAGCCCCGCGATGAGCAACGGCAGTGCGCCCAGCGCGATCGTGGCGAGCCACGCGACGGCGTACTTGCTGAGCGCGATGACGTGCCGGGGCACGGGCTTGGCGAGCAGGTAGACGATCGACCCGTCGTCGATCTCGGGGCCGAGCACGGCTGAAGCAGCGAGCAGCGCGACCAGCGGCAGCGCCAGCGCGAAGCCGACGGTGTCGACGATCTCGTAGCCGACGCCCTCGCTGGTCAGCGCCCGGATGACCACGGCCAGCGCCACCACGAGCGCTGGGATCAGCACCAGGACGAGGCCTCGGCGCCGGCCGAGCAGCGCCTGGGCGGACAGCCGCACGATGGTGGGGTTCATCCGGTGCTCACCCCGCCACCAGGTAGGCGAAGACGCTCTCGAGCGACTCGTCGGTGGGGGTGAGCTCCAGCAGGCGGACGTCTGCGTCGTGGGCCAGCCGAGGCAGCCGCACGGCAAACGAGCCGAGGTCGGAGACCGACACGTCGACGCCACCGCGTGGGCGCAGCGCCACTGCGACCACCGAGGGCTCGGCGATCAGCACGCTCGCCAGCAGCCGGTCATCGTCGCTGACGACGACGTACTGCACGGGCCGGTCGATCATCAACCGCCGGATCTCACCGAAGTCGCCCGAGGCGGCGTGCCGCCCCGAGACCACCACCTCGATCTGGCGGGCGACCTGCTCGACCTCCTCCAGGATGTGGGAGCTGAACAGGACGGTCCGGCCCTCGGCCCCCATCCGCTGGAGCAGACCCATCAGGTGCAGACGCTGGCGCGGGTCGACCCCGTTGAACGGCTCGTCGAGCAGCAGCACGCCCGGGTCGTGCACCAGCGCCGAGGCCAGCTTGACCCGTTGACGCATGCCCTTGGAGTAGGTGTCGATGCGGCGCGCCGCCGGCTCGTTCATCTCCACGATGGTCAGCGCTCGCTCTGCTGCGGCACCGGGGTCGGCGAGCCCGTGCAGCTCGGCGTTGGCCACCACGAACTGGCGGCCGGTGAGGTAGCCGAAGCTGATCTCGCGCTCGGGCACCAGGCCGATGGTCCGGTAGATGTCGGTGTGCCGCCAGATCTGCTCCCCGTCGAGGGTCACCGTGCCGGCCGACGGTGACAGGAAGCCGGCCATCAGGGCGATCAGGGTGGTCTTGCCGGCGCCGTTGGGGCCGAGCAGGCCGGTCACGCCGGGCCCGACGGTCATGCTGATGCCGTTGACCGCGACCACGTTGCCGTACCAGCGGCTCACCGCGTCGAGAGTGATCGTGCTCATCGCGTGCTCACCGGCCCGCGAGCCGTCGGTAGCGCAGCACGATGCCCGCGAGGCCCGCGGCGGCGACGAGCACCATGACCGCGAAGTAGGCCGCGGTCATCACCGCGCCGGTCGGCGGCGTGATGGCGAGGTTGTCGGTGAGCGCGGCCATCCCGCCTCGATAGAGGGAGTACGGCGAGAACAGCCCCGCGACCTCGCCGACACCGGACTCACCCTGCTCCTCGGAGATGCCCTGGATGGCCGTGACCACGCCGTTGCCCAGCAGCAGCACGGCGATCGTCCCCACCACCGCGAAGCCGCGCCGCACCGACACCGACGCGATCAGGCCGCCGATCCCCGTGAGCATCAGCGCCAGCAGCACAGCCAGCAGCGCCGCCTTGGCCGCGCCCTCGGTCTGCTCGGTGAAGTCCAGCTCGCTGAGCACCGCGCCGATGTAGAGCGCCACGATCGGCACCAGGAGGAAGACCAGCGTCGCGGCCAGCAGCGAGGCCCAGCGGGCGACGGCGTACGCCGCCGACGACAGCGGACGGGCCAGGTAGAGCGCGATCGAGCCGTGCCGGATGTCGCGCGAGAACAGCACCGGCGCCTGCGCGGCGACGAAGATGCTCAGCGGGAACTGGCTGACGGCCGATGCGTAGCGGGCGTAGTCGATGGGCAGCTCGTCGAGCCCGACCAGCACCATCACGCCGATGATGATCACCGCCGGGAGCAGGTTGAGCCCCAGCAGCAGGAACGGCAGCACCTTCGACTTGCCGGACCGGCCGAGCCCGAAGGCGTTGCGCAGGCCGCTGATGAACAGAGCGAACGCGATCGCGCCCCCGCCGGCGCGCGGGCCGTCGTACGGTCGATAGCCGAGGTCGTAGATCGCGCCCGTGCGCGGGACGTCAGGCATCGGGTTCTCCCACGGCGACCGCGGACGTCGGGGCGTCGTCGGCGAAGACGTCCTCGATCCGGCGGTGGTCGGCCTGGATCCGCACCAGGCCGAGGCCCAGCTCGAGGGCGGTGTCGCGGACCAGGTCGTGCAGGTCGGTGCCGAGGTCGGCCGGGGTCGGATCAAGCGCGAGCAGTCCGCCTCGTGGGCGGGTCGGTACGCCGGCCGTGGTCAGGGCTCGCCCCATCCGGTCCTGTGCGTCGTCGCCGAGAACCTCCACCAGCAGGGTGCCCGTGGCGTCGAGGAAGTCGCCGGTGCGCGAAGCCCGCAGCAGCCGGCCGCCGTCGAGGATCACGACGTGGTCGCTGACCCGTTCGAGCTCGCCCAGCAGGTGAGAGGTCACCAGCACCGAGATGCCGAAGTCCTGGCCGATCCGCTGCACCAGCCCGAGCATGTCGTCGCGAGCGGCGGGATCGAGCCCGTTGGTGGGCTCGTCGAGGAGTACCAGCTTCGGGTCGTGGGCCAGTGCCTGAGCCAGCTTGGCGCGCTGCTTCATTCCGGTGGAGTAGCCGCCCATCGGGCGGTAGCGCTCCTCGGCCAGCCCGACGTGCCGCAGCACCTCCGCCGCACGTTCGCGGGCCGCGACCCGGGGCAGGCCCGACATCATCGCCAGGTGGACCACGAAGTCGCTGGCGCTGACGTCGGGCGGCAGGCAGTCGTGCTCGGGCAGGTAGCCGACGCGGGCCCGGATGCCGGCCGCCTCGCCGGCGATGTCGAGGCCCAGCACCTCGGCGGTGCCCGCGGTCGGGGACACCAGGCCCAGCAGCACCTTGATGAGGGTGGACTTCCCTGCGCCGTTGGCACCGACGAGCCCGGTGATGCCCGGCTCGATCTCCAGGGTCAGGTCGTCGAGGGCGAGCACGGACCCGTAGTCCTTGGTCAGGCCCCGGGTCCTGATCACCGCCTCCACGCCGCCACCCTACGAGTGCGACCGGCGTATCAGGTGCCGCTGGCCAGCGCGGCGAGCCCCGGGACCACCTCGTCCGGCCCGGGCAGGTCCGCGATCGCGGCCGCGACCGCGCGTGCGGCCTTCGCGTACGACGCGTCGTCGAGGACGTCTGTCAGCGCTGCGGCGCCGCGAGTGACGACGTCGGGGCCGGGCTCGACGACGACGCCGGCGCCCACGGCCGCGACGTGCCGCCCGTTCACGACCTGGTCGGCGGTGAAGATCGGGGCCACGACCTGCGGCAGCCCGGCGGCGAGCGCCCCCATCGTCGTCCCGAAGCCGCCGTGCCCGAGGACCGCCGACACGTGCGGCAGCAGGCCGGCCTGGTGCCACCAGGGCGCGACGTAGGCATTGCCGGGCAACGGTCCGAGCCCATCGAGGTCGACCCGGCGGCCGACGGTCATGAACACCCGGACGGGCTGGTCGGCCAGCGCGTCGAGCGCCTCGCGAAACACTCCCGCGAAAGGTGGCAGCGAGCCCGTGACGGAGCCGAAGGTGACGTAGACCAGCGGATGGGCGGGATCACCCCACGGCGGGGGCAGGTCCCCCGGCGGGGCGACGAGGCCGGGGTCGCGGAAGCGCCGGACGTCGGTCGGCAAGTCGGTGGCGCCGTCGCCATCGGCGCGGTCGAGGACGTCTGGGACCGAGGTCAGCACGGGCTCCTCGGCGAGCGCCGCGGCCGACCGGCCGTCTGGTAGCCCGGCCAGGGCGTCCAGCTCGGCCAACGGCTCGGGAACCAGTCGCGCGAACAGGTCGCACACCTCGAGCATGCCGATGGCCACCTGGGCGTGCCGGACGCCCGCCCGTTCGGCCGCGGCCAGCGAGCCGAGCTCGGCCGGCTCGCGCATCACGACGTCGGGGTGCCACGCCTCGATCGCGGCGGTGACGCCGGGCAGCGCCGCCTGGGCGTCGAGCCGTCCGAACACGTCCCGGATCACCGTCTCGTTCGCCTCGTCGAAGCCGAGCATCGGGAGTCGTCCCATCACGGGGCCGATGAGCTCCGGTGGCGCGTCGGCGAACGGGTCGTGGGCGAAGCCGGCGGACGCCACGGCGGCGGCGTACGACTCCGGCGCGGCGACCCGCACCTCGTGCCCGGCGTCGACGCATGCGCGGGCGACGGGCAGGAGCGGGCCGAAGTGACCGTCGTTGGCCGTGGTCGCGAACAGCACCCGCATCCGGCAACGCTAGCGTGGCCCGCATGTCACTGCCCGTCGTCGCCGAGATCGTGCGTTCCGGCTTCGTGGAGGGCCATCACCACGGGTCGGTGGTCGCCCTGGACACCGACGGATCCGTCGACTGGTCGGTCGGTGAGGTGGCGGCCCCGATCCTGCCGCGTAGCTGCAACAAGCCCCTCCAGGCGCTGGGAATGGTCCGCCTCGGCCTCGATCTCGAGCCCGAGCTCCTGGCCTTGGCCTGCGCGTCGCACTCCGGTGAGGACTTCCACATCGAGGGCGTACGCCGCATCCTCTCGGTCGCCGGGCTGGGCGAGGTCGCCCTGCAGACACCGCCGGACTACCCGCTCGACGACGATGCCCGCGAGGACGTCATCCGCCGCGGCGGGCGGCGCACCCCGGTGCTGATGAACTGCTCGGGCAAGCACGCCGCGATGCTGCTCACCTGTGTCGTCAACGGCTGGGACATCGACACCTACCGGGAGCCGGACCACCCGCTCCAGCGAGCCATCATCGAGACGTTCGCCGAGCTGACCGGCGAGCCGGTCGCGGTGGTGGCCGTCGACGGCTGTGGCGCCCCGCTGTTGTCGGCCTCGCTGACGGGCCTGGCCCGCGCCTTCCGCACCCTCGCCGTCGCCACCGAAGGTCCCGAGCGCCGGGTGGCCGACGCCATCCGCGCCCACCCGGCGTACGTCTCCGGGACGACGCGCGACGAGCGAGCCCTGCTGACCGCCATCCCCGGCGCGATCGGCAAGGCCGGCGCCGAGGCCTGCTACGCAGTGGCCCTGCCCGACGGCCGGGCGTTCGCACTCAAGGCCGACGACGGCTACCCGCGGGTGCGTCCGGTGCTGATGGCGGCGGCGCTGAGCCGCAGCGGCGCGGACACCGGACCGGGCGTCGACACGGACGCGGTCCGCGCCACGGGACGCGTCGACCTGCTCGGCGGCGGCGTGCCGGTCGGCGTGATCCGCGCCTGTTTTTGACATTCATCGTCCACGTGCATGCCGCTTGTTAGCAGCGTGCTGTCCATGATCGTCCTTATTCTGCAGGTCTCTTGACCGTGGCGTGACTCGGATCACCCCTCCTCGATTTGCGTTTGCTAACTGCTGTTAGCAGGATGGAGGCATGGCAAGGAGCAAGGTCGGGAAGACCGTCGGGTCGCTCGGCGACTACCTGAGGGAGCAGCGCACCGCATCGCGGCTCTCCCTCCGGCAGCTCGCGGAGCAGGTCGGCGTCTCCAACCCCTACCTGAGCCAGATCGAGCGCGGACTGCGCAGGCCCTCGGCCGAGGTGCTGCAGCAGATCGCCAAGGCACTGCGGATCTCCGCCGAACAGCTCTACATCCGCGCGGGGATCATCAGCCCCGAGGACGGCGTCGGGGGATCGGTCGAGCTGGCCGTCCTCAACGACACCGGGCTCAGCGAACGCCAGAAGCAGTCGCTGCTGGACGTCTACTCCTCGTTCCTGGCCCTCAACGAGGACCGGCCCGACGTGGACGCCCGAGGCGCCTGATCGCCCAGCAGACCCAGCAACGACCACCCGAACCCCGAAGTAGAGGAGCAGGACATGGCTAAGGCCAAGCTCGACATCAAGACCGTGCCGACCCAGGCGATCGAGGCCGCCGTGGGCGCCACCGACCTCGCCGTCGGAGTCGTCCGCAGCAGCGTCGCCGACCTGCAGAAGCGCCTCGCCGGCGTGCAGAAGAACGTCAGCTCCTTCGAGCCGCAGGCGTTCGTCAGCACCAGCGTGGAGAACCTGACCAAGGACGCCAAGGCGCGTCGTGCGGCGATCGAGAAGCTTGTCGCCGCCCTGCAGGCCGAGGCGCTCGCCGTCCCGAACCGGGTGCAGGAGACGGCGACCGACACCTACGCCGACCTGGTCAAGCGCGGTGAGACCCTGGTGGGTCGGATCCGTCGCCAGCCGTCGACGAAGGCCACCGTGAAGTCCGCCGACACGACCGTCACCAAGGCCAAGACCACCAAGACCCAGGGCACCAAGGCGGCCAAGAAGACCAGCACCGCCGCGAAGAAGAGCACCACGGCCACCAAGAAGCGCACCGCTGCCACCCGCAGCAGCGCCAAGGCGACCACCACCTCGGCCCGCAAGACCGCTTCCTCCGCGGCCAGCGCCGTCGTGGACGCTGCCGAGAAGGTCGGCGACTGATCGACCTCCGGCATCACTGAACACGGAGCCTCCGAGCGGCAAAGCCCTCGGGGGCTCCGTCATGTCCAGGTAGGCTGAGGACCGTGCTCAACGTCTTCGCGGTCGAGGGGATCACCATGCTGGTGATCGAGATCGTCCTGCTCGCGGTCAAGATTTTCGCGTTCGTCAACGCGCTGCGGTTCTCAGACCAGGCCTATCGCGCGGCCGGCAAGCTGAACAAGGCAGCCTGGACGATCATCCTCGGTCTCGGCGTGGTGGCCCAGGTCGTGCTCGCGGGCTCTCCTCTGAACCTCATCAATCTCGCCCTCACGGTGGCCGCCTTGGTCTACCTTGCTGACGTCAAGCCCGCGCTGACCTCGCTCACCCGCCGCTGATCCGAGGAGATGCCGCGGGCGGCCCGACACCTCGTCCGACCACTGGTCCGCCAACAGGGAAGATGCACGACATGGAATCCGACCACCGGCCCTGGGGCGCCTGGTACTGCCTCGACCGTGGCGACGGCTACCAGGTCAAGCGGATCGTCGTGAACCCCGGCCAGCGGCTGTCCTACCAGACCCACGCCCGACGGTCCGAGCAGTGGGTGGTCGTCAGCGGCACGGCGACGTGCACGGTCGACGGGGAGACGCTGGAGGTCAAGGCCGGTGGCCGCGTCGAGGTCGGGGTGGGTGTCCCGCACCGGATCGCCAACCTGCACGACGACGAGCTCGTGGTCATCGAGGTCCAGCTCGGCGACTACCTCGGGGAGGACGACATCTGCCGCCTCGAGGACGACTACGGCCGCACGCAGTAGGCCGCGAGCCGTTCGATCGCGTCTACCGGCCTGAAGCCGGTCGCCTCCAGCTTCGACAGGTCGAGCGTGCTGTTGGCCGGCCGCGGCGAGATGCCCTCCTTGCCGGCGACGTACTGCTCGGTCGTGATCGGCGTGACGTCGGCCTCGTCGCGGCCGCTCAGTCGGAAGACTGCCTTGGCCAGGTCGGCCCATGAGGTGGTCGGCCCGGAGTTGCTGACGTTGTAGACGCCGTACGGCGCCCCGCTCGACACGAGGTGCTTGGTCGCTCGCGACAGCTCGTCGGTGAACGTCAACCGGCCGACCTGGTCGGCCACGACTGTCGGCGAGACCCCGTCGTCCGCGAGCTTCTGCATCGTGCGCACGAAGTTCTTGCCGTCGCCGATCACCCACGAGGTGCGGACGATGTAGTGGCGCGGCGCGGTGGCGACGGCGATGTCGCCGGCTGCCTTGGTCTGGCCGTAGACGCCCAGCGGCGCATAGAGCTCGTCCTCGGTGTGCAGCTCGGCGGTGCCGTCGAAGACGTAGTCGGTGGAGTAGTGCACGAGGGTGATCCGGTGCTCCGCCGCGATCCGGGCCAGCGTCGCCGGCGCGGCCGCGTTGGCCGCCCAGGCCGCCGCCCGGCCGTCGGGCGTCTCGGCGAGGTCGACGGCCGTGTAGGCAGCGGCGTTCAGCACCACGGCGTACTCGTGCCACGGCCAGGCCGCGACCTGCGCCGGGTCGGTCATGTCGAGCTCGGCGAGGTCGACCAGGTCGCTGCCGGGGAAGTCGGCCTGGAGCGCCCGACCGAGCTGGCCCAGGGCGCCGATGATGAGGGTCTTGAGCGGCTGCATGGGGACCACGGCGGCCATCGAGGGGTTGGCGCGGTCCTTGTCGGAGATCTCCGCCTCGGTCAGTGCGATCGGCCAGTCGATGGCCGCGGTCGCGTCGTCGAGGGCGAGCGCGGGATAGGCCGTGCCGGGCCGCCAGTGCTCGTTGACGAGATAGCTGTAGGTCGTGGTGTCCTCGAGCGTCTGGTAGGAGTTGCCGACTCCTCGGGGCACGAAGACCGCCACCGACGGGTCCATCTCGACGGTGAAGGTAGTGCCGAAGGTGGGCCCCTCACGCATGTCGACCCAGGCCGCGAACACTCGGCCGGTGACGATCGAGACGAACTTGTCCCACGGCTCGGTGTGGATGCCCCGGGTCGCCCCGCGGGTGGTGTTGAACGAGACGTTGTGCTGGACCGGCCCGAAGTCCGGCAGCCCGAGGTCGATCATCTTCTGGCGCTGCCAGTTCTCCTTGAACCAGCCGCGGGCGTCCTCGCGGACGTCGAGGCGCAGCACCACGAGTCCCGGGATCGGCGTGACCTCGAGCGACAGCTGAGTCATTTGGGGGGCCAACGTCTACTGACCCTTGGCGGCGTACGCCGCCTCGGTGGCCTCCTTGGCCGGCCGCCACCAGCTCTCGTTGGCCTGGTACCACTCGATGGTGTTGGCGAGCCCGGACTCGAAGTCCTGGAAGCGTGGCTGCCAGCCCAGCTCCTGGCGCAGCTTGCCCGACTCGATGGCGTAGCGGCGGTCGTGGCCCGCCCGGTCGGTGACGTGGTCGAAGTCGTCCTGAGGCCGGCCGAAGTGCTTGAGGATCAGCTGCACGACCTCGAGGTTGTTCTTCTCGCCGTCGGCGCCGACCAGGTAGGTCTCGCCGATCTTGCCTTCGTTGAGGATCGTCCAGACGGCGCTGGAGTGGTCGTCGGCGTGGATCCAGTCGCGGACGTTGAGCCCGTCGCCATAGAGCTTGGGACGGCCACCCATGATCACGTTGGTGATCTGGCGCGGGATGAACTTCTCGATGTGTTGCCAGGGGCCGTAGTTGTTGGAGCAGTTGGAGATCGTCGCCCGGACGCCGAAGCTGCGCACCCACGCCCGGACCAGGTGGTCGGAGCCTGCCTTGGACGCGGAGTAGGGGCTGCTCGGGTTGTAGGGCGTGTCCTCGGTGAAGCGTTTGGGGTCGTCGAGGTCGAGGTCGCCGTAGACCTCGTCGGTGGAGATGTGGTGAAGGCGGGCGCCGGTCTTGCGGACGGCCTCGAGGATCGTGAAGGTTCCGATCAGGTTGGTGCGGATGAACGGGCTGGGGTCGGACAGCGAGTTGTCGTTGTGGGACTCGGCGGCGTAGTGGACGACGGCGTCGTGCTCGGCCACCAGCGGCTCGACCACCTCGGCGTCGGCGACGTCGCCGACGACCAGCTTGACGCGGTCGAGTCCTTCGACGGCCTCGCGGGTGGCGGCGTACGTGAGCTTGTCGAGGACCGTGACCTCGGCGTCGGTGTGGTCGACGAGATAGTGCACGAAGTTGGAGCCGATGAAGCCGGCTCCGCCGGTCACGAGAAGTCGCTGCATGCGCGGCAGTCTATGAGCAGGCCGACGGTTGCCTGTCATTAGGATGACCGGCCATGAAGGGGATCATCCTGGCCGGCGGGACTGGCTCACGCCTGCACCCGATCACCCAGGGCATCAGCAAGCAGCTGATGCCGGTCTACGACAAGCCGATGATCTACTACCCGATCTCGACGCTGATGCTCGCCGGGATCCGCGACATCCTGATCATCACCACGCCCCACGAGGCAGATGGCTTCGTGCGGCTGCTCGGCGACGGCTCGCGCTTCGGGATCAACCTCGACTACGCCCAGCAGCCCAGCCCCGACGGGCTCGCCCAGGCCTTCCTCATCGGCGAGGACCACATCGGGTCCGAGGCCGCCGCGCTGGTGCTCGGCGACAACATCTTCTACGGCAGCGGACTCGGCTCCCAGCTCAGCCGCTTCAGCGAGATCGACGGCGCGGCGGTGTTCGGCTACCGCGTCGCCAACCCGACGGAGTACGGCGTCGTGGAGTTCGACGAGCGCGGGATGGCGGTCTCGCTCGAGGAGAAGCCGGCCATGCCCAAGAGCGACTACGCCGTCCCCGGTCTCTACTTCTACGCCAACGACGTCGTCGGCTATGCCCGCGACCTCAAGCCGTCGGCACGCGGCGAGCTGGAGATCACCGACCTGAACCGGATCTACCTCGAGCAGGGCCGGCTGCGCGTCGAGGTGCTCCCGCGCGGCACCGCCTGGCTCGACACCGGCACGTTCGACTCCCTCAACGACGCCAGCAACTTCGTGCGCACCATCGAGGGGCGGCAGGGCACCAAGATCGGCGCCCCCGAAGAGGTCGCCTGGCGCCAGGGCTTCCTCTCCGACGACGAGCTCGTCGAAGCAGCCCAGCCGCTGCTCAAGAGCGGCTACGGGACCTACCTGATGGAGCTGCTGCACCACCACTGAGGTCCGCCCGGTGTCGCGGCGAGGTCAGGATCCCTTGTAACGCGGTGTTCAGCTGACTGTGCAAGTGCTCTGACGCTGTGGGAAGCCCGCCGAACACCGCGTTACATGCTCGACGGCGGCGCGTCCAGCAGCGCGAGGTCGGCGTCGACCATCCGGCCGACGACCTCGGCGAAGTCGACGGTCGGTGACCAGCCGAGCTCGCGGCGGGCCTTGGTGGCGTCGCCGGTGAGGTCGGTGGCGTCGGCGGGACGGAACAGGGCGGGGTCGCTCTCGAGCAGCGGCTCCCAATCGGCCACGCCCGCACGGGCGAAGGCGGCGGCGGCGAACTCGCGGACGCTGTGGCCCTCGCCGGTGGCGATGACGTAGTCGTCGGCGCGTTCGGCGCGCGCGGCCCGGACCAGGGCGTCGACGTAGTCGGGGGCCCAGCCCCAGTCACGCCGGGACTCGAGGTTGCCCAGGACCAGGCGGTCGGCCTGGCCGCGGGCGATGGCGGCGACGGTCGAGGTGATCCGCCGGGTGACGAACTGGGCGGGGCGGCGCGGCGACTCGTGGTTGTAGAGGATGACGCTGACGGCGTGCAGGTCGCGCTGCCGGTAGACGCCGACGGCGAGGTGGGCGAAGGCCTTGGCGGCGCCGTACGGGTTGACGGGCCGCAGCGCCGTGGACTCGTCCTGCGGGCTGGTGGCGGGCTCGCCGAACATCTCGGCGCTGGAGGCCTGCACGAACCGCACCGGGTGGCCACGCTTCTCCTGCACGGCCAGCGCCGACTCGAGCAGCCCTGCGGCCCCGAGGCCGTTGACGCGGGCGGTGAGGTCGGGCTCGGACCAGGAAAGGGCCACGGAGCTGATGGCGGCCAGGTTGTAGACCTCGGAGGGGTCTACGTCGTGCATCAGCCCCCGGACGTGGTCGAGGTCGGTCAGGTCGCCCTGGTGGACCAGCACCTCGGGCGGGCAGTGCTCGGGCGGCCCGTCGGTGGTCAGCGCGAGCGCGTGCACCTCGAGGCCGTCGGCGACCAGCCGCTCGGCGAGGTAGCTGCCGTCCTGACCGCCTATCCCCGTGACGAAGGCTCGCGTCACCATCCGGCCTTCTGCGCGGCCACGTCGGCGTCGACCATCATGGCCACGAGCTCCTCGAAGCTGACCTTCGGCTCCCAGCCGAGCACGCGGCGCGCCTTGGAGGCGTCCCCGATCAGCTGGTCGACCTCGGCGGGACGCATGAACCGCTCGTCCTGACGCACGTACGGCGTCCAGTCGTCGATGCCGACGTGCGCGAAGGCCGCGTCGACCAGGTCGCGGATCGAGTGGGTGACGCCGGTAGAGATGACGTAGTCGTCGGCCTGTTCCTGCTGGAGCATCAGCCACATCGCCTCGACGTAGTCGCCGGCGAAGCCCCAGTCGCGCTCGGCGTCGAGGTTGCCCAGCACGAGCTCCTTCTGGGTGCCGAGGTGGATGCGGGCCACGGCCTGGCTCACCTTGCGGGTCACGAACTCCGGCCCGCGCCGCGGTGACTCGTGGTTGAACAGGATCCCGGACGATGCGTGCATGCCGTACGACTCGCGGTAGTTGATGGTCATGTAGTGGCCGAAGACCTTGCTCACGCCATAGGGCGAGCGCGGCCACAGCAGCGTCCGCTCGTTCTGCGGGACGTCCTGCACCTTGCCGAACATCTCCGAGCTCGACGCCTGGTAGAAGCGGATCCGTCCGAGATCGCCGGCGGAGTGGAGGCGGACAGCCTCGAGCATGTTGAGCACGCCCTTGCCCGTCACGTCGGTCGTGAGCGGCGCGTTCTCCCAGGAGTACGCCACGAAGGACACGGCGCCCAGGTTGTAGACCTCGTCGGGATCGGAGTCGCGCATGGCGCGGATCAGGCTGGAGAGGTCGGTGAGGTCGCCGTTGTGCAGGCGTACGTCGGGCAGCAGCCGCTCCACCAGGTCACGGCGCGGGTTGTTCTGTCCGCGGATGAGGCCGTGGACGTCGTACCCCTTGCTGACGAGCAGCTCAGCGAGGTAGAGGCCGTCCTGGCCGGTGATCCCGGTGATGAGTGCAGATGGCATGCGCGGCATTGTGCCAGCGGGCGAGGCCCTCGGCCGATTCAAGAGGTGCCGAGGGGGCGCATTACCCTGCTGGCATGAAGGTGCTCGTGACCGGTGGAGCCGGCTACATCGGCTCGACGACGGCCAAGGCGCTCGAGGAGGCCGGCCACACGCCGATCATCGTCGACTCGCTGCTGACCGGGCCGCTCGCGTTCGTGGGCGACCGGATCTTCTACGAGGGCGACATCGCCGACCGGGAGCTGATCGCCCGCGTCGTCGCCGACCACCCCGATCTGCACGCGACCATCCACATGGCGGCGCGCATCTCGGTGCCGGAGTCGGTCGAGATGCCCTACGAGTACTACCGCGACAACGTGGCGAAGTCGCTCGAGCTCTTCGCCGCCCTCGCCGGACTCGGCAAGAACCGCGTGCTGTTCTCCTCGTCCGCCTCCCTGTACGCCGCGCCGGCCGAGGGCTTCGAGGTGCGCGAGGACGACGCGCTCGATCCGCCGTCGCCGTACGCCCGCACCAAGCGGATGATGGAGCAGATCCTCCAGGACATCACCGTCGCCACCGACCTGCGCGCCGTGATCCTGCGCTACTTCAACCCGATCGGCTCCGACCCCGACCTGACCACGGGCATCTATGCCAAGGAGCCGTCGCACGTCCTCGGTCAGCTCGTCCGCGCCGCCCGAGGCCAGCAGGACGCCTTCACGATCACCGGCACCGAGCACCCGACGCCGGACGGCACCGGCATCCGTGACTACATCCACGTCTGGGACGTTGCCCGCGCCCACGTGCGCGCGATCGAGAAGTTCGACGACGCGATCCGGGCCGCAGACGCGCCCAGCGTCATCATCAACGTCGGTCGAGGTGCCGGCGTCTCGGTGCGCGAGCTGGTCTCGACCTTCGAGCGGGTCTTCGGCCGGCCGGTACCCGTCCGCGAGGCGCCGCCGCGACCGGGCGACGCCGTCGGCGCCTTCGCCAACGTCGACCGGGCGGCCGAGCTGCTCGGCTGGCGGTCCGAGCTGACCCTCGACGACGCCATCGCCTCGGCGCTGGCGTGGAGCGAGAAGCGCCAGGAGATCCTGGGCTACGAGTGACCGTTCGGATCGGGAGCTGGGTGACGCTGGCGGTGGCGATGGTCGCCACCGCGGTCCCTGCTCCCGCCGCAGCGCCCGAGGCGTACGCCGCCACGGGACCACCGGACCGGGTCGACCTGCGGCTGCCCCTCGAGGGGCGGGTCATCGTGCTCGACCCGGGCCACCAGCTGGGCAACAGGCACTTCCCGGCCCGGATCGGCCGCCCGGTGCCGGCCGGCGGCTTCCGCAAACCCTGCAACACCACCGGGACGGCGACCGACCGTGGCTATCCGGAGGCCAGCTTCACCTGGGACGTTGCGCAGCGGCTGCGGAAGCGGCTCGAGGCCCTGGGCGCCACGGTGGTCCTGACACGGCACAGCAACCGCCAGGACCGCTGGGGACCGTGCGTGGACGAGCGGGGCCGCGCGGGCAACGCGATCCACGCCGACCTCAAGATCAGCGTGCACGGCGACGGCTCGCACGCCCGGGGGGCCTACGGCTTCCACGTGATCGCGCCGGCCGACCGGGCGCCTTGGACCCACGACATCTACCGGACGTCCCGGCACCTGGCGCTGGCCACGCGGGCGGCGCTGCTGCACATGGGGTTCGCCCGGGCGACGTACGTCGCTGGTGGCGACGGCCTGGACTTCCGGCGCGACCTGGCCACCCTGAACCTCTCGGACCTGCCCACGGTGATGGTCGAGCTCGGCAACATGCGCAACCCCATGGACGCCTCGTTGATGACCCGGTCAAGCGGTCGCGAGCGCTACGCCCACGCCCTGGCCGACGCCGCCCGGCACTTCCTGGAGCGGTGACGCACTGCGTCTGGGTCCGCCCAGAACGCGGGTCCGAGCAGCCCGATCCGACCGCGCGCAAATGGGCGGATCTGCCCGTGCGGGCTTGCTGAAACGGATACGGTTCGAGGGAACACCTGCGCGCCGCGCTGCTCTCGAGCTGAGGACCCAGTGACTCTTGTCGACCTCGTCCGGATGACCCGGGCAAACCTCAGGCTTATTTTCATCGTCTTCTCGATGGGCCTGCTGGCTGCGTTCGCCTGGACACTGACCCGTCCCGTGATCTATGCCAGCACCGCCAGCGGCCAGATCTACGTCGGCTCGTCGGTCACCGTCGGGGAAATGCAGGCGTCGATGGGCCTCGCCCAGACCAAGGCCGACGTCTACAGCGCCTATGTCGGAGGTTCCAAGGTCCGGGAGAGCGTGGCCAAGGCCCTCGACATCTCCCCCGGTCTGGTCACGCTGTCCGGCTCCTCCAACGTCTTGACCTCCCAGGTGACCGTCACCGCGTACGCCGGGACCCCGGAGGAGGCCCAGGCGCTGGCCGCCCAGGGTGTGCGTTCGACAGCCGAAGTGGCGTTGGCGACCGAGAACGAAACGCTGCCGCAGGGGAGCTCGACGCAGTCGATCGTTCGCCTGGACCCTCTGGAGGACGCGTCCCTACCCAGCGCGCCGTTCACCCCGAACTACACCCGTAACCTGGCCGTGGGCGCCCTCGTCGGGATCTTGCTGGGCTACGTCGCGGCCTTCGCGCGGATGAACCTCGACCGCAAGCTGCGCTCCGTCGAGGAGGTGGAGGAGCTCATCGAGACCCCGGTGCTGGCGATCCTCCCGGACGTCAAGGAGCTCGACCGCAAGCAGGGCATTGGCGTGGACCGCTCCCACCGCGGACCAGCGGCCGAGGCTTTCCGCCAGCTGCGCACCAACTTCCGATTCATCGACGTCGACAACCCCATCCGCAGCGTGGTCATCACCAGCGCCAACGAGGGTGAGGGCAAGTCCACGGTGGCCGCCAACCTGGCCCGGGTGCTGGCGACGGCAGGCCAGGACACGGTGCTGATCGACGCCGACCTCCGTCGTCCGGTGGTCGCTGGGATCTACGGCGTGGACACCCAGGTCGGGCTGGCGCAGGTGCTCGTCGGCGACCTCACGGCCGAGGAGGCCCTCCAGGAGTCGGGCATCGACCACCTCAAGGTGATGTCGGCCGGGCGGGTCCCGCACAACCCCAGCGAGCTGCTCGGCTCCCAGCGGATGCAGCACCTGCTCCAGGAGCTCTCCCGCGACCACATGGTCATCCTCGACGCGCCACCCCTGCTGCCGGTCACCGACGCCGCACTGCTGGCGGCGGTCGCGGACGGCGCCATGGTGGTCTTTGCCGTCGGACACACCTACAAGGAGCAGGCGCGGCTGGCCAAGCGTCGTCTCGAGCAGACGGGTGGCCGGATGCTCGGTGTCATCTTGAACCGGGCCCCGATGCGCGGCATGGGAGCGGTGGTCTACGGCTACGGCTACGGCAGCTACACCACTGAGTACGCCTCGACCCCAGAGGCAGAGTCGACGCACAAGCAGGGCCATCGCAAGAAGCAGGCCATGGCGAAGATGCACGCCGGAGTATTCGGGTGGAGGAGGGCGAAGCCGATCGCCGCTCGGGAGAAGTGACGCGGCGCTGGGTGACCGTGCTGGTCGTGGTCCTCGCCGTGCTCGACGTCGTGGTGCTCGCCGTGGGCTACCGGGCGCGCAGTGGCGTGCTGCCAGCGTTCTCGGCCCCCGAAGCGAGCTTCAGCATCATCCCGGCGAGCACCCCCGGTGCCACGACGACAGGCGACGAGGCGGGCCTGGTGTTCCCGGTGCTGATGGCCGTCGACGCCGAAGGGTTGGTGCTCCGCGCGACACGCGGCGCCTGCGAGGCCCGCTTCCACAACCCGGCGCAAGTCGCTGTCGGCTCAGTGACCGCGGCCATGACGCCCGCCGACATCCCCGACCTGGACGAGGTGCTCGGGTTGGCGATCCTGCGCGACGACCACCTGCGCGTGTCGGGCCTCGACGACGAGTGCCGGGTGATGGCGGTCGACTCGACGGACTCCGGCCGGACCTGGCAGACCCTCGGCGAGGGTGAGCCGGCCGGCGTCTGGCGCCTCGACAGGGACACCACGGCCGAGAGCGTGACGGGACCGACCGGGACCAAGCTCGCGCTCGACTGCGTCCCGGCGTCATTGACGAACCTCCCCGACAGACGGGCCGCGATCGCCTGCCAGAGCGGGTTGATCTATGTCGTTGGCCCTGGCTCCGCGCCGGCCGCTCTGTCAGCGGGTGGCTTCGCCAACGTGAGCGTCGCGGGTGCTCCGCGCTCGGGCCGCCTCTTGGTGTTCGGGTCGACGGACGAGTGCCCGGCCCAGGTGGGCGCGCTCGGACCGGCCCAGCAGCCCGTCAGGATGCTCGATTGCCTGGACCTCGACGCGGCCGCCCCGTTGGGGATCGCCGCGGCCGGGGGCTACGTCGTCGTCCAGATCGGCGACGACGTGATGGTCAGCGAGGACGCCGGGCGCACGTTCGACGCGGCCGGCTAGGCCGGACCGGTCGCCCCCTCGACCGGGGCCAGCGCGGCCACGGCATCCCTGATCGCCACGCGGAAGGTCTCCTCGTCGAAGCGCCGGCCGTGCCGCACGATCGCCTCGGCGTCCCACCGGACGTCGCTGTTGGCCACCACGGCGTCCGCGATGTCGGCGGCCTCGGCGCGGGCGAAGAAGTGGCCAGTCACGCCCTCGTCGATCGTGTCGAGGTAGCCACCGCCGCGGAGCGCCAGCGTCGGCTTGCCGAACGCCCCAGCCTCCAGGGGCGTGAGCCCGTAGTCCTCGAGGCTGGGCGCCACCAAGGCCGTGCAGTGCGCGTAGGCCCAGCGCAGTTCGTCGTCGCTGACCCCGGGCAGGACCGCCACGTTGCCCGGGAGATCCTGACGCAACCCCTCCTCCTCCGGGCCGCGGCCGATGATCAGGAGGCGCTCGTCGGGCAAGCCACGGAACGCGTCGATCGCCTTGTCCACGTTCTTGTACGGCAGCAGCCGCGACACCAGCAGGTGGAACCCCTCGTCGTACGGGCCCACTGGCTGCTGCGCCCCGCTCGGCAGCACCGTCGTCGGGGGGAACAGCACATCGGCCTCGATGCCGTACGTCGCCCGGATGCGGTCACGGACCACCGAGGAGATCGCGAGGTAGCGGTCCCGGCGCCGGGCCGCCCTCTGGTCCCACCGCCGCAGACCCGGAGCGAGCAGCCGCAGCGCCAGCGCCTTGGCCGACCGGGCGCCCTCGTCGCCGAGGTAGTCGTCGGCCTGGTAGAGCCACCGAGCCGGGTTGTAGCAGTAGACGAGGCTGCGACCACGGATGTCGAAGCCGTGCGCCCAGCCGCTCGTGGAGACGAGGGTGACGTCCGCGTCGACGCGAAGCCGGGAGGCCGCTGGCGCGAGCAGCGGGAGCGCGAGCCGGTGGTCTCGGCGCAACGGCGCAAGGCGGTTGAGCCGCGAGGTGACGACGTGGGCGTCCCGGAACTCGGGGAAGGTGAACTCGGGGTCGTAGAGCAGCGTGTGCACCTCGGCCTCCGGAAACGCTCTCAGCATCGCCAGCACGACCCGTTCCGCACCGCCGCGCTGGGTCAGGTAGTCGTGCGCGATGGCCACACGGGGCCGGCTCACGGCAGCTCTCCACGCCGTGCAGGGCGGGAATCGACGGCACCGCGGTCGGCCAGCCGCTCCATCAGCAGCGTGACCGAGCGCAGGCCGGCGGCAGGTGAGTAGAGGTCCTCCCAGCGCCGCCTCATCAACGTCGTCAGGTCCGCGGCGGGCAGGTCGGCGATGGCGGAACCGAGGGCCATCGCCAGCGCCGGCGCGTCGTCATGCGGCACGACGTAGGGATGGTCGGGGCCGGCCACCTCGGGCAGCGCCCCGGCGTCGCTGACCACGAACGGGACGCCCGCCGCCATCGCCTCGGCCACGACGAGACCGAACGACTCCGCGCGTACCGACGGGAACACCGCGAGGTCCACCTGGCTGAAGAAGTCGTTCGGGTCGACCCAGCCGATGCGCTCCACGCGGACTCCGGCGCGCTCCGCGCCTGCCAGGGCACCGTTGACGACGGCGCGGTCGGCCTCGGGCACGAAACGGTCGTCGCCCGCCAGCACCAGCCGGACCCGGGTCCGGACGTCGTCGCCCAACAGCACGCACGCGGCCGCCAGGACGTGGGCGCCCTTCTCTATGCCGATCCGCCCCAGGAAGCCGACGGTGACATCGTCCGAGAGCTCGGAGCGCCCTGCCCGGGCGCCCTGCACGGGGGACACGTCTTCGGTCCAGTTGGGTAGCACCTCCGCCCCGGCCAGCCGGGACTGCATGAACGCCGACGGCACGATCGTCGCCATGGCTCGCCAGCGCGCCGCGGCCGCGAGCGGCCGTTGGACGCCCAGCGGCTCCTGGTGGAGGTGGACCACCCTTTGCCGCCGGCCGGCGGTGGCGAGGGCGGGCAGCAGGCCCTGGCACCAGAGCAGCCCGTGACGACTGCGGTCCCAGCGACGTAGCGCCCGAGCGTAGGACCGGCGGTCGTGGCAGACGATCTCCTGAACGCTCAACCCGCGGGCGCGGGCCTGGGCGGCCAGGCCGCCCGGCGTCGACGGGGCGACCACCGAGACGTCGTACCCGAGCAGGGCGAGCGCCTCCGCCAGCCGCATCAGCATCACCTCGCCGCCACCGACGTCACCGCGGTTGGCGGCCAGATGGATCGGCGTCACAGAACGGTCCGTGGGGCCGTGGCTCTGGTCTCCTCTTGCTCGTCCAGGCCCGCCGTCCGGGCGTGGAACGCGGCCATGCCGAGGGCCAACGCGGTCGGCAGCTCCAGCAGCACCTCGCCGAGGTTGATGGCGCAGACGGCCGCGCCGATGAGCGCCGCTTCGTACCACACGTTGCGCAGTCGATCGCCGAGACGGACCAGGCCGACCAAGGCGGCGAGCCCGGCCAGCAGGAAGCAGGGCAAGCGCGATCCGCCCGCCTTCGTTCTGCAGCGCGATGTAGCTGTTGTGGAAGAAGAAGATGTTGCCGAGGACATCGACCTTGCTCGTGCCCGGGCCGTTGCCCGTCCAGGGCGAAGCAAGGATCTGGAGCTGCTCCTGCGCCAGGATCCTTGACCGGAGGGCGTCGCTGCCGGTCCGGTCGGCGAACGGACCGATCGACTTCAGGCTTGCCGGGAAGTGTGCGACCGCAAAGATCATGCCGGTGAGGAGCAGCACCCCCAGCCCGGTAGAGAGGCGGCGGCCGATCACGCTCCACACCACGATCAGCAGGACGGCCAGCAGCGAGGTGCGTGAGTAGGTGAGGACGACCGCGGCCAGGAACCCCACCAGCACGAGGTTGCGCCAACGGCCCGGCTCCAGGCCCCCCAGGGCGATGCAACCGAGGACCGTCAGCATGTAGCCGGCGGCGTTGGGATCGGCCATCAGGCCGGTGAGCCGGCCCTCGTACTCGCCGCCATATCCCGCGTAGAAGGCGGCCGCAGACACCAGCAAGCCGGTCGCGAGCCCCGGCGCCATGGAGCGCACGTGGAAACGGCCCTGGGCGGCGAAGAAGGCGAGGGCAACGTAGAGGGCCAGGTGCAGCAGCCTGCGGTACGGCGTGAGGTCGTTGAGCTGGGCCGACACGACCATCCAGCCGAGCAACGCGGGCAGCAGCACGTACAACCATGCGGGCAGCGGCCGGCCGGGGAAGGGGCGGCGCCACATCGCGACGAAGATCGCGGCAACCATGGCCAGCTCGGGGAGGGGCAGGCCACCGATGTCCAGCTCAGTCATCGGCAGCATCGCGAACAGCACGAAGTCGAGCACCGAACGCTTCCCGCGCGGGTCGGGTGAGACGTCGGTCGGCGCGTCGACGTCGGGGTACGCCGACCAGTCGCCCGACGGGGTCACCGGAGGGTCCCTGCGTAGACCTCGGCGACCGCGGCTGTCATGTCTGCGACGGTGGGCCACCCGGCGGGGACCTTCGGCCGGGCGTCCAGCTGTTCCCCCTGCTCGAGGAGGAGGTCGGCGACGGCGCGATGGTCGGCCGGGTCGACGAGGCAGTGCTCGGGCAGCATCTCCGGCATCCCGCCCGCGGGTGACGCGACGACTCCGGTGCCGTGCACCAGACCGTCGAGGACGGCGTAGGGGCAGTTCTCCCAGAGCGAGAGCATGGCGAGCACGTCGGCCCGGGCCAGGGCGGCGCCGGCATCGACGTAGCCCGGCAGGCTGACCCGGTCGTCGAGGCCCAGGGCGGCGACCTGGCGGCGCAGGTCGCCGTCGAGCTCGCCCTGACCGGCGAGGGTCAGCGTCGCGCCGGGATGGTCGGCCGCCAGCAGCGCGAAGGCCTCGACGAGGTCGTCGAGCCGCTTCTCCGGGGCAAGGCGGGCCAGCGTCAGGATCCGCAGCCCCGGCCGCGGCTCCGCGGGTGCCGTCGGCACGTCGACGCCGTTGGGGATCACCCGGACCGGCTGCCGCGGGTGCCACTTGTCGGCCATCGCCCGCTTGGTCGCCTCGGACACCGCGACGACCGCGTCGAAGCGGCGCAGTCGCAGCGCGTGGGCCCGCGCCATCACAGCCGATTTGGCTGCGCTGCCGTGGTAGACCCGGTCGTCGGCCGCGATGCCGTGCTCGGTGGTGACCAGCGCGACGCGCCGCGGCACTGCGGCGGCCCCGACCAGGTCGGCGTACGAGAGGTGGGTGTGCACCACGCGCGGGCGCAGCAGGTCAACGGCCCGCCGGAGCGAACGGAGGCTGGCGCCGAGTCCGTGGTCGGGGCCGAACGGCACCTCGGTGACGGCGCCGCCCGCCCGACGGACCTCGGCCGCGAGCGGGCCCGGCGGGCAGAGGACCACGAGCCGCCAACCGGGAATGCCGACCCGCACCACGTCGAGGACGTGGCGGGCCACGCCGCCGAGCGCGCTCACGGGGATCGCCCACACGGCCGTTGGGGGAGCGGACATCGTCAGAACCACTGCTCCAAGCGCTCCAAGGCGATCCAGAACCCCTCGCCGTCGTTGACGTGGCCCTGCCAGATCTCGGGAATGAAGCCGGCGCCCGGCGCGAGCTCGTCGAGCTGGCGGGCGAGCAGGGCCCAGTCGATCTCGCCGTCGCCGACCTGAACGCCCTCGCCGTCGATGCCCGTGGCGTCGACGAGGTGAAGGTGGTCGGCGTGCGGCGCCAGCAGTTCGATCGCGTCGGAGAAGGCATGACCCCGGAAGTTGGCGGCCAGCTTGGAGTGCGAGACGTCCAGGCACAGGTGACGGTCGTAGTGCTCGGCCCAAGCGGAGGTGTCGTCGGCGCCGACGAAGAGGTTGCAGAACAGCTGCCCGCCCATGTACCAGGGGTAGGGCGGCAGCGTCTGGGCGCACAGGCGGACCCCGCTGTCGTCGATGCGGTCGAGCCCTGCGGCGACCCGGGCATACATCGGCTCCAGCTGCCCGCGCGGCACGTGGGCGTCCTTGGTGAATCCGCCAAGGCTGGCGATGACGACCGGGTCGGGCGCGTCGCTGCGGAAGTAGCCCCGCATCGAGCGGGTCAGGTCGATGACCTTCTGCAGCTCGGCGATCGAGCGCTCCCAGTGGGCGTCGTCGTCGCTGGCCAGGTTGAGCAGGAAGTCGCCGGCGAACAGGTCGGGGGAGTGACAGGCGTACGCCGTGCCCGACAGCTGACCTCCCTGGCCGCCGTACGGCTCGAAGACGCCGGCGGTGTCGATCTCGAGGTCCTTGTAGGAGAGGTGGAACTCCAGGAAGTCGGGCATGCAGTCGCGCGTCATCGTCGCGATGTCGTGGTAGCGCACCGGCAGGCCCCACGGGCGCTTGAAGTCGTACTGACGGCCGTGCGGCGCCCGGTCGCCGAGGTCGCTGGCGTAGAAGAAGTCGCCCGGCTCGAACGGGCGGGTGGCGGTCCGGCCCACCAGCCGGTCGAGGGCGTTGGGCTGCAGGCCGCGGCCGGGACTCTTGATGTCGACGGCGTCGGGGTCGATGGTGTCGCCGACCTCGATCCGGCGGGCGGCCACCAGCGACTTGGCGAGATTGACGCGGTTCATCATCTCGCCGGTCGACACCCCGCGCGGGACGGCGCTGCCGAGGGCCTCCTCGAGCTCGCGGATGCGCTGCACCATCTCCTTGAACTCACCGGGCAGCAGACTCACCTTGTGGTCGTTGCCCTCCAGCTCGCGGTCGGTGGTGAAGTGCTTCTCGACGATCTTGGCACCGAGGGCGACGGCCGCCAGGGGCACGTGGAAGCCGCGCTCGTGGCCGGAGTAACCCACCGGGCACTGGCCGATCTCGGCCAGTCGCTCGAGGTAGCGCAGGTTGACGTCCTTGAACGGCGCCGGATAGGTCGACTGGCAGTGCAGCAGGGCGTACGACGCGCCCGTCGCGCGCACCAGCTCGACGGTCTCCATGATCTCGGCCTCGGTCGACATGCCGGTCGAGATCACCATCGGGATGCCGTACTTGCCCATGTGGCGCAGCAGCGTGTGGTTCGTCATGTCGGCGGAGGCGACCTTGAACGCGGGGATGCCGTAGTCGACGAGGCGGTCGACGCTGGGGGCGTCCCAGGCGGTGCACATCGCTTCGATGCCCGACTCCGCGCAGTGGTCGAAGACCTCGAAGAGCTGGTCGGCTCGGAGGTTGAACCGACTCAGGAGATCCAAGGTGTACTGCGGACCGAGGTCCTCGCCGCCGCTGGCGGCGGCGCCCTGCCGGTAGAGAGCGTCCATGTCGCGCAGCTGGAACTTGACGACGTCGGCGCCGGCCTCGACCGACCGGTCGACCAGCTCCTTGGCGAAGCCGACGGAGCCCTGGTGGTTGATGCCGATCTCGCTGATCACCAGGCAGGGGCTGTCCTTGTCGACCGAGTAGCGGCCGATCCGGATCTCGTTGTCGCGGTTGATGGCCACCGCGACGAGCCGGCCGCGCTCGTCGACCAGCGGCACGTGGTCGACGCCGGGCCGGAAGAGCGTGGCGATCTCGACCGGGGTGGCGTTCACCGAGGCCGAGCTGACCTCGAAGTGCGCCGCCTCGCGGGTGGGCCGGTTGAGGTCGACCGGCGACTGGGTGGCGACCCAGCGCCGGAAGTCGCCGTCGGACAGCGAGCCCTCGAGATGTCCGTGGCTGTCGACCAGGAAGATGATGCGTGACTGGTTGGCGGTGATCTTCTCGAGCGCGCGCAGCACCGGGTCCTCGGCGTACACGAGGTACGCCGCCAGGTTGCGCTCGATGATCATGTAAAGAATCCTGACACGCCGGTCCTCCCGAGGCGGGTGGTTGAGCCAATCGATGTGCCGAGTCGGCTGCGGCACGTCTGTCGGGAACTGTCGGAGCCTGCACCTAGGGTCGGTGGGGTGAACCGACGATGAGCAAGATGGACGACATGCGGGCCATGCGCGAGGCGCGCTACGCGCGACGCGCGGCCGGGGGCGACCAGCCCACCCAGCCGGCGCGGCGTACGCCGAGCCGTGGCGGCACTGCGGCCGCGCCCGCATCCGCTGCCGTGGCCGAGCGGCCCGACGCCGAGACGCAGGGCCTGTGCGGCCACAAGGCGATCAGCGGGCGCACCTGCACCCGTGAGAAGGGGCACGACGCCAAGAGCCACCGCTACTCCTGAGCGCAGCGGGCCGATCTCGCCGCGCCCTCACCACTGAGGCCCGGACAGGACGCGGCGCGCCCGGTCGGCCAGCTGGGCCATGACCGGCTGCTCCGCCCGTTCGTGCCAGGCAAGCCGGCGCAGCAGCTTGACGGTCGTCCAGACCTCACCGTTCTGCTCGACCACGTGGTCCGGCGTCATGGCGCTCACCTCTGCCGAGACGTGGGCCGCGGACCGGTGCAGCTCGTCGATCAGGTCGCTGCCACGCGAGAGGGCGGTCAGGCCGAGGCTCGGCAGGTAATAGCGACTCTCCGTGTCAACGACGTGCCAGGCCATCTGGCGCAGCGTGTGCCAGGAGGCGAAGGACGGCAGCGTCCGTTCGGGGTCGTGCCAGTCGAGCACCTCGTCCGGGCAGCCGGCCACCAGTTCGATCGTGGTTCGTCTGGCCCGGTCCAGGATGTCCAGGGTGAGCCGGCGCTCGGTGTCCGTGCAGGGTTCGCGGTCGCGGGCGAACGCCGACTCGTCGCCGTCGACACGCTCGGACACCTGAAGTCGCTGCCCGGTCTGGAGGGACAGGTCACGGAGCGCGGCTGTCTCGTCGGCGCCCTGCCCACACAGCCCCCACCAGGCGAGCTCGAAGCTCCACGCCGCGCAGCCGCTGTTCGTCGCCATTGCCACACCACACTCGACGTAAGCATCGACTGCCGCTGACTCGGCGGGCTGGGTGCTGAGCATCTGCCGATTATCCGTGCGACCATTCCGTTGTTCCCGACAATTGGTGTCAGGAATGCCTTCTAGCGTGGTGGACATGACCATCACCGAGACACCATGGGAACCGCCGCTGGCCGGCACCGAGGTCGAGCAGATCGTCGGCGCCCTGGAGCGGCTGCGCACGACCTTCCGGTGGAAGGCCGACGACCTGGACTCAGCCGGGTTGACGACGACGATCGGCGCATCGACGCTGACACTCGGCGGCCTGCTCAAGCACCTGGCCGCATGCGAGGACTACAAGTTCACGCACGTGATGCGCGGCGAGCCATGGGGAGAGCCGTGGGCCTCGAGCGGCTGGGATGGCAGCACCGACTGGGACTTCGAGTCTGCGGCCGACGACCCGCCGGAGTCGCTCTACGAGCTCTGGGACGGAGCCGTACGGCGCTCGCGCGAGCGCCTCGGCGCGGCGCTGGCCGATGGCGGGCTCGACCAGGAGATCCACCTGTCGGCGCGCGACGGACGGCGCTTCAACCTGCGCCGGCTGGTCTGCGACCTCATCGAGGAGTACGGCCGGCACACCGGGCACGCCGACCTGATCCGGGAGGCCGTCGACGGCCGGGTCGGCGAGGACCCGCCGACAGGCTGGAGCGCCGCGTCGGGCAGCTTCGGCCAAGGTCGCTGACGTCGGTCAGGGGAGCCAGTCTTCGGGCACGGGGAGCCTCCCGACGCCGCCCAGGCGGCGGTGGAAGCGGACGTCGGTGGCGTAGGCGTCCAGGACTCGCCACAACGCCTCGTGGGCTGCCCACGGCAGCGGCTCTGCGCCGTGCTGCCAGCTGGGGCCGAAGGCGACCCAGACCGGTGTCCAGTCGGCGGCCTGGTCCCACTCCCCGCGGTGCTGCATGAGCAGCCGCCGCCTGACCTGGAACTCCATCCGCGGGCCGTCTCCACAGATCGGCGCGGTTCGGATCGGCCAGACCCGCATGTCCAGCAGCATCAGCTCGAGCTCCAGGTCGGCGAGCACGCGCGGGTGCACGAGCACGGTGGCGACGTTCTCGTGAGGCTCGCGAGTCACGAGAGCAACGCTAGCCCCGCGGGCACCTGGCGTCTGCCCCAGGTCCCCACCGGTTCAGACCGCTCCTAGGAGAGTGCCAACAGCCGCTGCTCGGCCAGCGCGAGGTCGAGCTCGGTGTCGATGTCGACACCCTCGACCTCGTCCATCACGAAGAGGCCGATCCGCCCACCGAGGCGGTTGTCGTGCTCGTCGTACACGCGCCGGTCGGTGACGTAGAGGGAGCCGGTCTCGCGGTAGCGGAGCCGGTCGGGTGTGAGGTCCTGACGACGCGGTCGGTGGTCGACGTCGTAGTCGGCGCGGGGCGGATCGCCCGCCCACCACAGGAACGGCGCCTGGGGGACGACCCCGACCAGCGAGTCGACCCCGGAGGCGTGGTACTCGGCCAGCGCACGGTCGAGGGTGCCCGGCAGGCGTACGGGCGAGGTCGCCTGGAGCAGCATCACGACGCCGGGGGCGACGCCCTCGCGGGCGACTTCGGCGATCGCGTGCCGGACCACCGGCTCGGTGGTGGTGGTGTCCTGGGCGAGCTCGGCGGGACGCAGGAACGGCACCCGCGCCCCCGCCTCGCGGGCCACCGCGGCGATCTCCTCGTCGTCGGTGGAGACCACGACGTCGAGGGGAGCTCTGACAGCGAGCGCCTGCTCGATCGTCCAGACGATGAGGGGCTTGCCGGCCACGAGCCGTAGGTTCTTGCGCGGCACCCCTTTGCTGCCGCCTCGGGCCGGAATGACGCAAAGGGCGGTCATCCGCGTCCCTCCCACGCAGCCGCGACCAGCGCGGCGGGCTCGCTGCTGGGTCTGGTCGGGGCTGCCGTGGGCGCGCCGCCGTATCGGGACATGCCGTAACGCTCCCAGAACTCCACGAGCCAGGGGGGCGGTCGGTCGAAGGCCACCCATGCGGGCACGCCGCGGGTGGCCGCCTCCAGCACCCCGGTCGAGAACACGCTGACCACGGGCGTCGGCAGGTCGCGCAACGGCAGCCCCGACTCGTCGAACGCGATCCCGCGGCGTCGCCAAAGGGCGTGCTGCCAGCGCGAGAGCCGATCGGTTTCACCGGGGTGCGGTCGGTAGCGCAGGTTTTCTCGTCGGCAGAAGGCGCCCGTGAAGCGCGCCATCGCGACCCGGCCGATCTCGGCGCTGTGCAGCTGGCCCAGGAAGGTCGGCCGGTCTTCGGTGACCGCCGTGGTCCCCGCACCGGCCTCCCACAGCAGCTGCGAGCCGACCACGTCGGTCTCGACGTCGTCGCGCCCCGCTCGCCAGAAGTCCGCGTCGGCCGACGACCAGGCAAGCAGCCGTGACTCGGGCGCCAGCGGTGGCGCGTACGCCGTCAGCAGGCCGTGCTGGGCAGCCACGAAATCGGCGCCGAGGCGGCGGGACCAGGCATAGCCGACGGCGCCGCGAGGCAGGTAGTGCCCCGCGGCCGCCACCGTGGTGACCTCGCGCAGCGTCCCGGGGACGTCGTCGACGCCCAGGGTGAGAGTCGACTGGGAGGCGTTGGTGCCGACGACTCGGACAGGGAGGGGACCGGGCGTGAGCAAAGCATGGTCGGCCACCAGGTGTCGGGTGGGCTCGAGCAGGGCCAGCCGGCTGGTCGGGGCCAGGGTGTCGAGGACGACCAGCGTGCGGGGGCGCTCGCCGACGACGGTCAACACGCCCGTCAGCGGTGGAGCAGGGCGCACGCGATGGGCGAGGCGGCGGATCGGCGAGCGCGCCTCCTGCCAGTCCTGCCACGCCGCCAGGTCTCGCGGGTGCCTCAGCACCACAGCTCCTCGAGGACCGCGACCCGGTGGTCGAAGGTGTGCTCCGCCAGCGTTCGGGCGCGACCCCGCTCCCGCAGGCCGGTGGCCCAGGCGAGGTCCACCCGAGCGCGTTCGCACAGCTCGACCAGCTGCTCGGTCGAGGTCCACGACGCCAGCTCGACGCCGTCGTCGTAGAGGCCGCCGAGATCTTTGCGGTCGATGAGCTGGACCCCGCCCACCCCGCACGCCTCGAAGGTGCGCATCGTGAAGCCATCCTGGTCGGAGTGCAGGTTGAGGGTGGCCGCGGCGTCGGCCATCACCTCGTAGGCACCGGCCCGGTCGAGGTCGCGCTCGGCCGGCACGTCGGGGCGCCGCCAGCGCCACGTGCGGAGCCGGTCGATGAGATGACCCGACCAGTCGCGGCCATAGGCCCGCACCGGGAGCCCCGCGTCGCGCAGCGCGAGGAGCGTGCGCTCGCGGCTCGGATATCGGGCGCCGACGAACGAGATCTCGTCGCGGCGCACCCCCGAGCCTGAGATCTCCAGGTCGCGGTCGAAGGCCAGCGGGAGGTGGCGGGCCTGGACGCCCTGCTCGGTCAGCGCGGCCACGTCGATGGGCGAGTAGCTGGCCACCGGGCCCACCGCGGCCAGCAGCCCGGGCGGGTACGCCGTGCGCCGCAGCTCGTCGTAGAGCCACAACACTCGCCGGGTGCGGTGGCGGTCGAGCTCTTCCCAGAAGACCTCCTCGAACAGGTCACCCTTGACCACGACCACGACGTCGGGGCGGTGCTCGGCGAGCGCCTCGAGCGCACGCGCGGTCACCTTGCTGCGGGTGCTGGCTGACCGGTCGACGCCGACGGCAGCCGGCAGCTGTGCGACGAGCTGGTGTCGTGCCTTGGCAAGCCAGCCGTGGTGCGCGTCGTACGGCAGCAGGGTGGTGGTGTGACCACGCCGGTCCAGGGCGTGGGCGATGGCCGAGCCGTAGCCATGGAAGAGCGGCGTGAGGAGGAGGACCCGGCTCATCGAGCTGTCACTCGGTGCCGCCGATGACCCGCGCCGGCACCCCGCCCACCACGGCCCCGGCCGGGACGTCCTTGGTGACCACGGCATGCGCGCCGACCGTGGCGCCGTCGCCGATCGTGACTCCGCCGAGCACGATCGCTCGCTCGCCGATGAAGACGTGGTCGCCGATCGTGGTCGCCCCGGTGCCGTGGGTGGCCAGCCGGTCCACCCGGTCGTGGTCGCTCGTCGTCACGTGTGCACCGTCGGCCAGCACGCAGCCGCGACCGATCGTGATCGGGTCGACGGCGTGCACGTGGACGTCGTGACCGAGGTAGCTGCCGTCCCCGATGGTGATCGCCCCGTCGGGCGCCTCGCAGGCCAGCCAGACGCCGCCGTAGACGGCGCAGCCGGACCCGATGCTGATCCGGTCGACTCCGCGTAGCACCCGCGGTGCCACGATCACGGTGCCGTCGCCGATGTGGCCGAACGAACGACGGTAGAGCAGCCGGGTGCGCGGCCGGGCCAGGTGCCAGCGCAGGCCGGGGCCGGCCTCCGTGAGGCGGCGGGCGAGGTTCACGAGGTCACCCTGACGAGCCGGGCCAGCAGCCGCTCCACGAGGCCGTCGATCTCGAGCGCCGCGACCCGGGCGGCGTCGGGTCCGCGGCGGTAGGGGTCGGCGACGTCGAGGCTGGCGGACGCTCCACCCCGGGCGGCGACCAACGCGGCCGGCACGTCGCTGGGCGCGATCCCCACGTCCACGCGGGACAAGGCCTGGTCGGCCTGGCCGAAGGTGAGCACCTTGCGGGTCGCCACGGGATGCTCGTCGAGGATCCGGGCGCGGTGCGCCGCCTCGGCGGTGAGCACGAGGTCGGCCTCGGCCAGGAGGGGGCCGGTGAGCAGGCGGCTCCGGAAGTCGTCGGAGCCGATGCCGCGGGACGTCAGCTCGACGGCCATCGCGGGGTCGATGAGCGTGTCGTCCTGCGCACTCACCCCGGCGCTGGAGAAGCGGACCCTCCCGTCGCCGACCCCGTGGCGGGCGATGAGCTCCATGTAGGGGGAGCGCGAGATGTTGGCCGTGCAGACGAAGAGCACGTGCAGCTCGTCATCGTCGGTGACCACGGCGCACATCCTGCCAGGCGGCTTGCCGGGCGCCAGTCGATTCGGCGCGGTGATGGGGAGTCCCCGGCCGGCCTCGCGGCTGAGGCCGTCCGGGACGGCACCTACGCACGCACGGCAAGGCCGCTGGTGGGCTAGTAGGCACCCCGCGAGGACAGCACGGCCGACAGGGTGCGCGCCAGGATGTTGAGGTCTTGCACCATCGACCAGTTGTCGACGTAGTAGAGGTCCAGGCGGACGGTCTCGTCCCAGCTCAGGTCGGACCGGCCGGAGACCTGCCAGAGGCCGGTCATGCCGGGACGCACGCGGAGCCGCTGGTTCATGTCGTTCTCGTAGCGGGCCACCTCGTGCGGCAGAGGGGGCCGCGGTCCGACCAGGCTCATCTGGCCGACGACGACGTTCCAGAGCTGGGGCAGCTCGTCGAGCGACAGGCGGCGGATCAGCCGGCCGGGCTTGGTCACGCGCGGGTCGTCGGCGAGCTTGAACAGCACCGAGCTGCGCTCGTGGTTGGTCTCGAGGTCGGAGCGCAGGCTCTCGGCGTCGACGACCATGCTGCGGAACTTCCAGCAGCTGAACGGGTTGCCGTCGCGGCCGATGCGGGTCTGGCGGAAGAACACCGGACCGCCGTCGTGCAGCTTGATGGCCACGGCGGTGGCGATGTTGAGGGGTGCGAAGTCAGCACCAGCAGGAACAGGGCGCCGGTGAAGTCGAAGACGCGCTTGGCCCAGTGTGAGGCGTGCAGCGCCCGCGGCGACTCCAGGTGCACCAGCGGCAGACCCGCGACCGGGCGGACCTTGAGCCGCTGGCTCGAGACGTCGGTCAGGCTCGGGACGACGATCGCCTGGACCGAGAGGTCCTCGAGCTCCCACATCGCGCGACGCATGTCCTTGGAACTGCCGAAAGCGCCTTCGGCGAAGACGATGACCTCGGCGCCCACTCCCCGGATCGCGGCGGCGGCGTCGGTGGTGTCACCGAGGACCGGGATGCCCGCCGGGGTCTCCACGAGGTGGGTGCCGGGCGTGGTGAGCGCACCGAGCACGGTGTAGCCGAGCCAGGACTCGCGGCGCAGGACGGCTGCGACGTCGTCGACGTGCTGCGGGCCTCCCGCAATGATCACGCCCTCGCGGAGGTGGCCGTGACGGCGGGTGTGCTGGATGGAACGGCGCAGCACGAGGCGCCACCCGATGAGCAGCGGCGTCCCGATGGTGAAGACCAGCAGGAAGAAGCCGCGGGAGAGCGGGAAGCCGGTCAGGTAGCAACCGATCCCGACCAGGCCGGCGCTGAGCAGCGAGGCCTTGACGACGCGCTTGTACTCCTCGGTCCCGGCTCCGAAGATGTCGCGGGAGTAGCCGCCGACGGCGAACAGCATGGCCAGCCAGCCGATCAGCAGCGGTACCGCACCGAGACTGACGTAGTCGACGATGTCGTCGCGCGGATCGAAGAAGGTGAGCTGCTGCCGCCCCAGCATCGCTGCGAAGGTGGCGAATGCGAGGACCAGCAGATCGCCGATGGCTGCGGCCATCGGGATGAGCCGGGCAGAGTGCGACGAGCCGGTGGATGCCAAGCGTCTGACGGCGTTGTCCAGCAACGTCATGAGCGCGTACCCCCCGATACAAGTGGACCCGGGCCCCGGATCGCCGGTCCACGGAAGACTTTCCCCCACCGAGAAGTGTGCCCGCCGTGCCGACTCTCCGGTAGGAAACGACGGAAACGGGAGGTCAAATGTCTAGCCGCCCATGATTTGCGGGTCAGATGGCCTGCCCGGCATCGTAACGAGCATGTCCGGCGACGGCGGCGGCCTCGACCATCAGGGCGACGAACCGGGCTGCGGCGGGGGAGGGCAGGCGCTCGGTGAGCGAGTCCAGGGCCCGCCCGCGGTGCACGAGACGGTTCTCGGTCAGTGCCCGGGCGGCGACACGCACCGCCAGCCCCCAGGGCGACAGCGCCGGTGGCGGGACCACGACGAAGCCGTGCTTGGCCTCGAACCGTCTGCGGGCCGACCCTGAGTAGTAGGCCCTGAGCACACGCCCGGACGTGGAGACCGCCGCGATGTGATGGTCCGTCTCCAGCGCTGGGTCGATGCGGATCGCGTGGCCGAGCTGGTGCAAGCGGTAGCCCCAGTCGACGTCCTCCCAGCCGTAGGCCCGGAAGGCGCCGTCGTAGGGGCCGACCGCCTCCCACAACTCGCGCCGGACGGAGACGTTGCCGGCCCAGTAGCGCCAGCGCTGAGCGGGTCCCGCCTCGTAGGCGCCGGTGCGGAGGTTCTCGTCGGCCGCCCGGCCGTACTTGGCGGCGTACGGCGTCTCGGGGAAGACGTTGCGGTAGAGACCGATGACTCCGCCGGCCGGCTGACTCGGGTCGTGGGCCGCGACGTGGCGCGCTACGTAGTCGGGACGCGGGTCGAGGTCGTCGTCGCAGCGGACCAGGATGTCGCCGCCGGCGGCCTCGAAGCCGGCGTTGAGGGCGGCCGAGCGACCGCGGTTCTCGGGGAACACCAGCGTTCGCACGGGCAGGTCGCCGACCGCCGCCGCAACGACGCCCTGACTGTCGTCGATGTCGCCATCGAGCACGACCACGGCGTCCCAGGTCGGGTGCGTCTGCAGGCGCAGGGCCGCGAGCAGACGCGGAAGTCGCTGGGCGCCGCCCCGCGAGGGCACGACCAGCGTCACCTGCTCGGTCATCCGCGCCGTCCGGCCAGCAGGCGGGCCTCTTCGCGGGCGGTCCGCAGCGGTGCGACCGGACGCCCGGCGAGACGGCGGCCGGTGTTCCAGACCAGGTTGGCGGCCGTCGCCGCCGCCAGGGCGGCTTGTAGTCGTCGGCGGCCGCCCCACTTGTCGGCGTACGCCAGGCGCGAGCCGACCAGCCACTGGCGGCGCTTGGCGGGGTCGCTGGAGCCCCCGCCCGTGTGTCGGACGGTCGGGTGGTGGAGGACCACCGACGGCACGCCGCGGTCGCGGAGCCGGCGTTGGAGGTCGATCTCCTCGGAGTTCATGAAGTAGCGCTCGTCGAACCCGCCCACGTCGCGGAAGTCCGCGAGCGGCACGAGCAGCGCCGCAGCGACGACCCAGTCGACCACGGTGTCGGTGTCGCGGGCCGTGAGGTCGTGCCCGACGGCCCGGTGCCACCACCGCCGTTCGCGCCAGCGGGACAGCGGCGCCAGCCACTCGGTGACCTGGTGGTGAACCCGCGGGAAGCGACGGCCTGTCCAGGTCTCGGTTCCGTGGTCGTCCACGACGCGAGGGCTCACTGCCGCGGGCAACCACGGCCGGGCCCCTGCGACCAGGTCGCGCACGAAGTGCTCGTCGATCTCCAGGTCGCTGTTGAGCACCAGCAGCAGATCGCCGGTGGCCACCCTGGCGCCGGTGTTGGCGGCCGCGCCGAAGCCACCATTGGCGGCTCGCCGTACGACGCGGACGCCCGCGAGGCCGGGAAACGGCCCGGTGAGGCGTCGTCCACGACGACCACCTCGAGCGGCGGCGGGCCCACCTGGGCGAGCAGGCTGCGCAACAAGAGGAAGTGGGGTATCTGGAGACCCGTAGTGCGGGACCACCACTGTCACCGTTGGCTGCTTCATGTCCCACTCTCGCTGGCTGGTGCCGGTGCACACTCGTTGCCTCTGGTCGGCGAACACGCCTTCAGGCTCGACCCGTCGATCTATTATCGGGACCCTGGCCGGTCCTCCTGGCCGGGAACCAGAAATCGGAGAGAAGTCTGGTCACCCCATCGTCGATTCGGAGCGCCGTCACTTGTCCCTGTTGCTGAAGGCTAGGCGCGCGCTGCTGAAGTCGCTGGGGGTGCCCGCCGGCGTCGGCATCCTGTTCTCCCACCGGGCCCGCGTCAGCCTGTTCCTCGCGCTCCTTGGGTCGCTGTTCCTCGCGCTGCTCGAGGTGGTCGCCATCGCGACGGTGCTCCCGCTCATGCAGCTGCTCACCGGCGCATCCCTGACGTCCGGCGTTCTTGGACGCATCTCTGGCGCGCTCGGGATCGAGAGCGAGCAGACGATGGCCATCTTCCTGGCGGCCGTCATCTTCCTTGGTTTCACGATCAAAGCCATCCTCTCGATCGTGATCCGCTGGTGGATGCTGGGGACGCTGATGCGTCAGGAGATCGCGACCGCCACGCGGATGCTGCGCTATTTCCTGCTGGCTCCCTACTCGCTGCACCTCAAGCGCCACACCGGCGAGCTGCTGCGCAACATGAACGACGCCGTCGCCGGGGTCTACGCCTACGTCATCGGCGGCACGATGTCGGCCATCGCCGAGATCCTGACTATCTCGACCATCTCGATCTGCCTGCTGATCGTGCAGCCGATCCCCACCGTCATCCTGGCCATGTACTTCGGCGTGTCAGCGTGGCTGTTCCAGCGGAACTTCCAGCCGCGCGCCGTCGAAGCGGGCGAACGGCTGCTCACCTCGTCGGTGCACATCTATCTGGCGGGCACGCAGGCGCTCGGGGGGGTCAAGGACATCAAGCTGCGCGGATCCCACGAATTCTTCCTGACCCGCTACCAGGACAACCGCATGGAGGCGGCAGAGGCGGCCAGGTTGCGGATCTTCCTCACCGAGCTGCCGAAGTACGTCATGGAGATCCTGTTCATCATCGGCGTCGGCCTGATGACGGTACTGGTGTTCCTCATCGAGGCGTCGGCCCAGGCGCTGAGCCTCGTGGCCCTGTTCGCGGCCGCGGGTTTCCGCGTCCTGCCGAGCGTGGTGCGGTGCATGGCCTCGCTCACCTCGCTGCGAGCGGGGCGCGCTGCCCTCGACCTCGTCCTCGAGGACGTCCGTGACTCGATCCAGTTCACGGAGAAGCACGAGGCGCGCTCCCGGGTCCGCATCGAACAAGAGCTTCGCTTGGAGGATGTGCACTTCTCCTATGAGACCGGGACCGAGGTGTTGCGCGGCATCGATCTGGTCGTCCCGGTCGGCACGTCGCTGGCGCTGGTGGGCGGCAGTGGCGCCGGTAAAACGACCTTGGTCGACGTGATTGCTGGCTTCCACAAACCTTCGTCGGGCCGGATCCTGCGCGACGGTCATGACATCGCCGACGAGCTGGGGAGCTGGCAGGCCGGAGTGGCGATCGTCCCTCAGTCGGTGTACCTCACGGTCGGCAGCATGCGGGAGAACATCGCGTTCGGGGTGGAGCCCGACGCCGTCGACACCGACCGCCTAGCGCGAGTGGTGGCGCACGCCCAGCTCGACGAGGTGCTGGCCCACCTGCAGCAGGGCATCGACGCGAAGATCGGAGAGGCCGGCGACCGGTTGTCCGGCGGTCAGCGGCAGCGCATCGGTGTCGCGCGTGCCCTCTATGCCGACCCGACCTTCCTGATCCTCGACGAGGCCACGTCGGCCCTGGACAACGAGACCGAGCGCCGCGTGACCGAGATGGTGCAGAGCCTGTCGGGGACGCTCACGACCGTGATCGTGGCGCACCGCCTGTCGACGGTGAAGAACTGCGACCAGATCGCCTTCCTGCGCGACGGGCGGGTCGTCGCCGCCGGCACGTTCGACGAGGTGCGGGCCGCCAGCCCGGAGTTCGAACACCTGGTCCAGCTGGGCAACCTCATCACCACCTGACCCGTGTCACAGGTAGTTCTTGAAGCCGACGATGACCGTGTCGTCGTGGATCAGGGTCCCTACTTGCAGTCGGTGAACATCGGCCGGATGCGGTTGTCGTGGATCAGCCGGTCGGCGTACCGCAGGCAGAGCGGCTGCAGGATGCCTCCCCGCAACCCCGTCAAGCGGACCGGGTAGCCCTCGTTGTCACCCCGGACGTCGCCCGCGAAGGCCGCCCAGCTGCTCGGCGTGGTGGTCAAGACGTCGCAGCAACTCGTCGTACCAGGCTGTCGTCGGCGGCGATCGCGACCGGAAGCCTAACGAGCACGTGCCGATGAGGACGGCTGCCCGGAAGCCGGCATAGTTAGATCGTTGGGCGGACGGTGCGCTTGCGCATCACGAGAGCGCGGTGCTTCGCCTCGCGGAGGTGCCGCGCCAGGTCGCTGCTCATGGCACCGGGCAGCGGTGGCGCGATCGCGCCGCTGATCTTGCCGGCCTCGAACGCGACAGTCGACAGCCAGGCTCCCTGCGCAAGTCGCCCCCCGCGAAGCGGAAACTGTCGCAACAGCAGGAGCTCGTGCCGGATCCGGCGATGCCAGGAGCGTATCGGCACGTCAGGTGGGCGATGTCTCGCGAACACCTGCGCGGTGCCCATGCCCGAGTCGAACTGCCGCCGCAGGGCGCCCCGGAGATCGGAGCGAAGGCGGTAGTGCACGATCGCGTCGGCAGCGAAGGTTGGTAGGTAGCCCGCGTCGAGCGCCCGCCAGGCGAAGTCGATCTCCTCTGCACTGTCCAAGAAGCTCTCGTCGAACCCGCCGGTGTCATCGAAGACCTGGCGGCGCATGCCGAGGTTGCCTGAGAACGCGTAGGTGCGCCCCCACAGGTCGGGTAGACCTGTGGTGACCGATTCCAACGGGACCCAGGGCTGGGCCCGCGCCGTGTTGATCGTCCTGATATCCAGGGCGCCGCCGACGAGATCTGAATGCCGGAGGGCTGCCAGGAGTGACGCCACCCACGTGTCCGCTACGACATCATCCGCATCGCACAGCAAGATGACGTCCGCGGTGGCTGCGCGGATGCCGTCGTTGCGCGCCGAGGAACGGCCCTGTAGGCGGCTCGCGTCCACCACTCTGAGGTGAGGGAGCCGGTCCCGCCAGGCGTCGGCCACCTCGACCGAGCGGTCAGTGGAGCCGTTGTCGGCGATGACGATCTCGAACGGCTCGTGGTGGGTCTGGCGCGCCAGCGCCGCCAGCTCGTCGTCCAGGAAGGCCTCGGCGTTGTACGTCGGGATGACCACGCTGCACGAGAGCTGGGACGCGAGCACCCGGCAACTCTGGCATGTCGGGGACGACCGCCGGATGCGAATCAGCCGATCCCGTAGTGGGCCAGGACCTGCTCTTCGAACCCGGCCGAGGAATACTCCCGCGCAGCCCACTCCTGGGCGAAGCGGGACCGTTGACGAGCGCGCGCCGGGTCCGCGAGCACGTCGGCCATCTGCTCGCCGAAGGTCGCGGCGTCGGAGGTCAGGCCGGCGAAGAGGTCGGGCCCGCCGATGCCCTCCGCACCCACGGGCGTGGTCACCACGGGGACACCGTGGAGCAGCGCCTCGACCGTCTTGAACTTCACGCCGGCTCCCTGTCGCAGGGGGACCACGCACACCCGCGCGGCGGCGTACTCGGGCTCCAGGTCGGGGACGAACCCCACGACCGTGACGTCCGCCCGGGCGTCGCAGAGGGCCTGGAGCGGCTCCGAGACCCCGCGTCCGACGAGCCGCAGCCGCGCATCCGGCACGGCGTCCGCGACGGCCGGCCACACCTCACGGATCAGCCACTGCGCAGCCTCGTCGTTCTCCTCGCGAGCGAACCACGCCACGAACAGTGCCGTTGGCAGGCCAGCTGGCGCTGTGGGGAACGACTGCACGCCGCTGGCCAGCGGTGGGTGGATGACGAGGGCAGTGGCCGGGTCCCCTAGCAGCTGCGCGTCCTTCTCACTGAACACCGCCACCTCGTCGAGGGCGGCCACTCCGCGGCGCTCGTGCCGCCGGGCTTGCCAGGTCGCAAGCCGCCGGAACGCCCGCTGGCCAAGCGTTGTCGACGGTTCACGAGAGAACAGCTGTGACTGCACGTCGTGGTAGGTGCCGACGATCCGGGCCCGCGGGTTGACCCAGCGCACCAGACGGACCAGGCGGATCGACTCGGACCACTGCAGGTCGACGACATCGGCTCGCCGGATAGCCTCCCGGATCGGGCTCGCGGCGAGCAACGCACCTGCCAGGCCTAGCGAGGGCAGACCGGGGTCGAGCCGACGTAGCCGCCTGTCCAGGATGCTCAGTATCCGGCTGGCCCCCCGGCCCGCCCACGTCGGCAGTCGTTTCCCCCCGGCGACGATGATCCGACGAGGTGCTCCCGGCTGCGAGACGGCCTCTCGGTTGGCCGGAGTGTTCGGGACGACGAGGACGAGCTCCGCGTGGGCCTCGACCACGTTGACCAGGTGTCGCAGGTACAGACCGCCAGCGTGAGGTGAGGCGTCAACCGGGATCACAGGGGCTACGATCACGGCTCGGAACGGGGGGGACATGGTGGCTCCGATCATGTCAGGGCCCGGACGCTCGAGCGCATGATCCCGTCAGGAGGCCTGCTGTGATCTGGTTCATGGCACCCGATCTGCCGGAGGCCAGCGGCGGGACCAAGATCCTCTACCGGATCGTCGAGGAGCTCGAGCGCGCCGGCTATCCCGCGACGGTCTGGCACGGGACGAGTGAGCTCACCTACAGCTCCTTCGAGTCGACCGCGAGGGTCCGTTACGGACTCACCATGGACCTACATCCGGGCGATGTGCTCGTCATGCACGAGGTAGGCGGACGGCGCTGGAGCTTCCTGGCCGGGAGGACGCCGGTCGTCATGCTCTGCCAGGGATGGTCCTTCCTCTTCGAGGACCTCGCAGTCGACGACCCGCTGAATGCGGGCTATCCGGGGTGGCCGCACGTGACCGACGTCCTCGCGACGTCGCAGTACGTCGAGCGCACGGTGCGGGCCATGTCGGGCCCCGGCCTGCCGGTTCACCGGGTACCCGTCGTGGTCGATCCTGCAACGTTCCAGCCGAGCCCAAAACGTCGCACCGTGGCGTTCATGCCGCGGCGACGACGCCTGGAGATCACAGCGGCACTGCAGATCCTGAGGCGACGCGGCCAGCTGGAAGAGTGGATGTTCGAACCGATCGACGGGCTCACCGAGCGACAGGTGGGGAGACGACTCGGCGAGGCAGCCATCTATGTGAGTGGCGCCGAGCGCGAAGGTTTCGGACTCCCGGCGGCCGAGGCGATGGCCGCCGGTTGCTACGTCGTCGGGTTCACCGGCGACGGCGGGGCCGAGTTCATGGATCCGTCGGTGTGCACGGTCGTCCACGACTCCGACGTGCTGTCGCTCGCCGACGGCATCGCCGCGGCGGCCGAGCTGTTCGACCACGACCGGGCCAGCTATGACGCCACCGTGCACCGTGCGGAAGACCGAGTCCTGGAGAGGTACAGCAGAACACAGATGGTTTCGGCGCTCAGCCAGGCGTTCGACCAGATCTGCGCAGCCGGCTCACCGGCCCTCGTCCAGACGACGACCCGAGTTCCTCACTACCAGTCGCATGCCCCGCGACCTGGCCTCGTGCACGCGGCTCATCGGCGGGCGCGACACGTCGTTCGCCGCGTTCTCGACTCCCGTCGCTAGCGGACCGGCCCCTCGCGCTGGAAGAAGACCTCCCAGCCCTCGACGTACTTGTCGAACCATCCGTCCGGGAAGGGCTGCCACTGCGGCTCCCCGGTGTAGTTGGTGACCTGCGTGCGGTACTCGGCGAACGCCTGACGCTTGAGGCTTTCGAGTCCCGCGGTGCTCACCAACGACGCGGGCGGCAAGCTGCGCGCCGACCGCTTCGCGCGGACCAGCTGGAGGGCCCGCACCCAGGGCGAGGCGGCTGGCGAGGCCGTCATCGGGCCGTGACTCCAGAACCACACCGGATACTCACGAACGAGACCGGCGAAGCCGACCTGGTCCAAGGCGTCCAGCGCGGCATCGTGGACGATCCGATGCTCTGGGTGCCACTCCCGGGCCGATGGGACGACCACCTCGGCGGGACGGATCCGGCGGAGCAGGACCATCAATTCGTCCACCAGATCTTGCCTCGGACCCCTGAGTCGCCCGTCGTCGAAGCCGAGGAACCGCACGTCGGTGACACCGAGCTCGGAACACGCAGCCAGGGACTCCTGCCGCCGCAGACGACCTATCTCGACCGACGTCAGCCGCGTCGACTGGTGGGAGGTCCCGCCATCGGAGACGACGACCACCGAGACGGACTGGCCGGCGCGACGACGGCGCGCCATCAGCACGCCGCATCCGATGGTCTCGTCGTCGGGATGGGGAGCGACGACGAGGAGGGACCCGTCGACCGCCGCGGTGATGTCGACGCCGTTGTCGACGACCGCGGCCCGCCAGGCGGCGTTCTGGCGGCGCTCGCGCGGCTCGAGGAGAGGGGCGGCCAGGCGTTCAGCACGGAGTCTCAGGCGTTGTCTGACTGCGCCGAGCAGCCCGCGGACCTTTCGGCGCGTCGGCGTCATCGGCCGACCAGCCCCCGCGCGGCCATCACCTCAGCTACTTCCCTCCACATGTTGTCGGCGTTGAAGCGCGCGTGGACGCTCGCCCGCGCACCCTCGCCCAACCGGATCCGCTGCTCGGTGTCCTCGCGCAGCTCCGTCAGGACGGCGCGCCACCCCTGCACGTCGCCGGCCTCCACCAGCCTGCCGGTGCGCCCTTCGTCTACGTACTCACGCATTGCGGACGTCCCCGTGACGACGACGCAGCACCCGGCGGAGCTGCCCTCGAGCGCGACACTCTGTCCGGTCGGGTAGGCCAGGTCGAACGTTGGCACGGCGACGACCTGCGCTCGTCGCAGCAGGGCGCGGTACTGCGTGAAGTCGACGGGAGAGTGGAGTCGCACGTTGTCGGGAACTTCGAGGCCGGCGATGTTGGCCGGCTGGCAGACCAGGTCCACCGTGAGGTCGGTGCCTCGCACCGCCTCGAGGAGCGTCGCGTAGTCGCGGCCACGGTCCTGGCCGACGGCCAGGACCTCGATGTCGCGTTCGCCGGTTGCCCGGCGTGTAGAAGTGGTGATTGACGCCGAAGGTAACGGTGAACAAACGGTCCTCGGGGATTCCGAGGTCGAGGAAAGTCTCCACCTCACCGTTCGACATGTGGGTGATCAGGTCCGCCGCATCGATCCGGCGGCGCAGGCGGGCCCGGTCATCCGCATCGGCACTGCGGATGTCATCGGCGAGCCAGCACGACCAAATGACGAGCGGGGTGGCGGCGTACGGCGGGAGGCCGGAGCGCTTCCACAGCGCGGCGAACATGCCTTGGCGCTCCAACAGGGCGAGTACGACGTCGGCTGAGTGGACGGCGCCTGCGCCACGCACCGCTCGCTCCACGGCGAGTCCGGTGCGGTGCTCGACGACGTCTCGCAGCTTGCTTCCGAACGGTCCGGTCGACTGGCCTGTCCCACGCAGCTCGTAGCCGAGCGAAGTCAGCACGTCGATGCCGTACGGCAGGGCCGACGGCACCTCGCCGGCAGCGAAGCGGCGCTGCCAGCGGGCCAGATCGTGTTCCGCCAGGACGACGGCTCGGGTCACGCGGACGCCCCGGCCCCACGGTCGTGAGAGGCGAGGTCGTGGTCGTGGTCGTGATCGTGGTCGTGGTCGTTCATGATCGGCGTGGTCGTGGCTCGCGTGGCCGGGGGTCTCCGGGCCGGGCGACCCGATGTCGGCCTCGTGGTCCTCGGGCTGGTCGGGCGCGTCGCCGGCTGCCAGCTCGGCCAGGATGTCTTCGACGAACTCGGCGATCCGGGCATACCCGGCCACCGGGCCGCCGGCGAGCGCGCCGTCGGCGCCGAGGAGGACGGCAGCCGGACGACCACTCCGTCCACAAATCTCGTATGCGCCGCTCTTGAGGTCTCGCCAGATGCGGACGCCCTCGGCATCGAAGACAGCGGGGATCTCGTCGAACTCTTCGGAGAAGACCGCCGACAGCTCGACCGGGGCCAGTCGAACCGCCCAGTCGGCCAGGTGGGGGCCGACCTGCAGACAGGATCCGCAGCTCGTGGAGAGGAACACCAGGAGCTGCGCACGGCCGGCGGCCAGCTCTTGCAACGTCGTGTACCCACCCTGCGCGTCTTCGAGGATGCCGAACGGGATGGGCTCGCGCAGATAGTCGAGCAGCTCCTCGTCAGGCACATCCGCCTGATCCTCCGGCCGTCCTGGCGTGGTCACCAGCACCGCCGCCGCAGCCACGAGGGCGGCCATCACCAGCCACCACCAGTCAGTGCCCTCGAAGTCACGGAGAGCCGGGACGACCCCGGAGCCGGCGGCACCGAAGGCTGTCGCCAGTACGCCGAGCACGACCAGCACGCCGTTGCGGGCCAAGGTCGCCCGCGTCACCCGGTCGTCGCCGATCGTGCCGAAGCAGTTGCAGTGCACCTGCTCGCCGCCGCGGAGCGCACTGGCCACCAGCACGAGATAGGTGAGGAACAGAGCGGTGACGACCCCGGCCAGCACGGCCAGCAACCAGCCCCACGTCGCCAGCAGGGCGATGCCGAGGGCCAGCTCGACGTACGGCAGCGAACGCACCACGGGCCGCCCGCGCAGGAAGGTGGGCACGTTCATGGCGATGAACGCGGCGCGGGTGGCCTCGGCGTCGCCGACCTTGGCCATGCCGCTGACGATCAGCACGACGCTGCAGGTCAGCGGGGCCAGCACGAGGGCGAGGGCAGTCACTGCTCGATCATCTCAAACCGCCCCAGGTCACGAGCTCCAGTTCGACCAAAGTCGCCACCGCGGCCGCCACGATGGCGCCGGCGTCTGCGTGTTCGCCGTGCTTCGTCTGGGCGGCGGCGACGAGGTCGTCGATGGTCCGGGCCTGGGTCAGCTCGAGCCAGAGGGTGGCGGTGATGTCGCTCAGCCGGAAGGCCCGGGCGTCCACGAGCACGATCAGGTCGGGCCCCATCTCGACGGCGTCGACCCAAGGGGTGCGCGCGACGAGGTTGGCGGAGAAGTCGTCCCTCGACCGCTCCTGTGGGCCGGGATGGTGCGTCAGTCCGGTGGCCAGGTCGATGGGCGGGAGGTCGAGGGCCAGCAGCTCGACCAGGGTGTCGAGGTGGTCGCCGATCTCGTCGTACTCGAGGCCCCAGACCCCGCCGCACCCACCCACCAGCCGCAGCAAGGTGCGGAGCGGGTCGGGCAGCTGGGCCAGGGAGGAGCTCTGCTCGATGAGCTCGAGGACGGCCGTGATCGTGTCGAGGCGCACCAAGCCGCTGGTGGATCCAGGGGTTCGGTGCAGCACGACGAGACGGGCCAGGGTGCCGTTGGCCGGGGTGGGGAGGAGACCCAGGTCGTCGGGGGAGAGCTGCTCCTTGCGCTGGGTGTGCTCGGGATCGACCAACACGGAGAGGGGCTTCGGGTGGGTCGACACCTCCCCGTCCGGCGCGATGGACACGGTCTCGTCGGAGAGATAGGCCAGTCGACGCGCCAGCACGCGGGTCGCGGTGGTCTTGCCGGCGCCGGAGGGGCCGACGAGGGCCAGCACCCTGCCATGCTCGTCGGCGACCCCACCGGCGTGCAGGTTGAACCGCTCGCCGGCGGTAGCCATCAGTGCGGCCAGCGTCAGCTGGGTGGTCAGTGAGTAGTCACGCGCCAGCTCGCTGTCGGCCGGCCCGGGCGTCGCCGCGATGGTGAACACAGTCGGCTCGTGGGGGTCGTCGACCACTGCCCGCGCCCACTGGTGGGCCAATCGGGCCCGCGACTCCTCGTCGGGGACGGTCAGCTCGATGGTCTTGCCCATGAGGCGCACGTACAAGGGCGCGAGGCTCGAGGTGGTCGTCACGGTGCGGCGATTCTAGGCGGCCGCGGCGGCGGTTGGGGCGACGTACGGCCAATAGGGTCGCCACCATGGACCTGAGTCTGACCCAGGAGGAGCGCGAGATCCGGGACTGGGTGCGCACCTTCGTCACCCGCGAGATCATGCCGCTCGAGCCGACCGTCCTCGAACGGGAGCGACGCAACGAGCGCGGCCTCACCCGCGCCGAGCTGCGCGAGCTGCAGGACAAGGCCAAGAAGTCGGGGTTCTTCGGGCTGCAGACGCCGGAGGAGTACGGCGGCATGGCGCTCGGCGCAGTCATGTCCGCGTTGATCGAGGTGGAGCTGGGCCGCTCGTTCGTGCCGTTCAGGTTCGGGGGCGAGGCCGACAACATCCTCTACACCGCCAACGACGAGCAGCAGCAGCGCTACCTGCTGCCGACGATCAGTGGCGAGAAGATCAGCTGTTTCGCGATCACCGAGCCTGGCGCGGGTTCCGACGCCCGCAACATCCGCACCGCGGCGGTGCGCGACGGCGACGAATGGGTGGTCAACGGCGAGAAGACGTTCATCACGTTCGGTGACGTTGCCGACTTCGTGATGGTGTTCGCGGTGACCGACAGGGAGTTGGGTGCCAACGGCGGCGTCACCTGCTTCCTGGTCGACCGGGAAGCAGGCTGGACCTCGGCCGAGATCCCGACGATGGGGCAGTGGGGCCCGGCGTCGCTGAGCTTCCAGGATGTCCGCGTGCCGCACTCGGCCATCCTCGGCGAGGAAGGCCGTGGCTTCGAGCTGGCGATGAAGTGGATCGGCAAGGGCCGCTACATGCTGCCCGCCCGCGCCCTCGGTGCCTGCGAGCGGTTGGTGGAGATGGGCATGGAGCACGCCCGCAACCGAGTCACCTTCGGCGAGCCGATCGCCAACCGGCAAGCCATCCAGTGGATGATCGCCGACTCAGCCGTCGAGATCGAGGCGCTGCGCTGGCTGGTGCTGACCGCCGCGTGGCAGGTCGACCACGAGATCGACTCGCGGCAGTCGCAGTCGATGGCCAAGCTCTTCGGCGGCATCAAGGCCAACGAGATCGTGGACCGGGTCCTGCAGATGCACGGCGGCATGGGCTACACCCGCGAGCTTCCTGTCGAGCGGTGGTACCGCGAGCTGAGGCTGCTGCGGATCTACGAGGGGACCGACGAGATCCAGCGCCGCACGATCGCACGCAACCTGTTCTCCGGCCACGTGTCGGTGCGGGGCCACCTGGGCTGACATGAGCGCACTCATTCGCGAGCGCCCCGGGCATCCGGCCTAGCCGCCACCGTCCCCTCCGCCGCCACCGTCGAACCCGCCACCGTCCCCTCCGCCGCCACCGTCGAAACCGCCGCCGCCGTCGAAACCGCCGCCATGGTGGCCGTCGAACCCGCCACTGTGGCCGCCGCCGCCCCAGACCGCCGGTGGCTGGAACGCCCACATCATCACCGCAGCCCCGGAGAAGTACCCCTGCGCGTAGGGCAAGTAGGCGACACCCGCCTCCCAGTAGGGAACCGTCCGTGAGCCGATGGTGACCTTGCGGACCTCCGGAACCTCGTGATTGGCGACCCGGGCGGCGTCCTGGGCGCAAGCGGGGACGCTTCGCGTGCCCCGACCTGGCTGCGTCCACATCACCGTGGCCGCGGACGGCCCGTGCTGGGGGTTGAAGAAACACGGCACACGGAGCTCCGGCAGCGGCGCACCCGCCACCCGAGCCTGGACGCATGCCAGCGCGAAGCGCCCGGCCGACAGGGTGTCGGTGATCTTGCTGACGTCGTCGGCGTTGCGGATCCTCGGGACCGTGCGCTGCGCTGTCTCATAGGCGTCGAGCGCGGTCTGGTAGTCCACCCGAGTCGCCGTGTCGAGCTCGTGGCCCTTGACCTCGGCATCGAGCCGCTGCAGCTGCTCGCCGAGGAAAGTGACGTCCTCGTCCGCCAACTTTCGGATCCCCTCGAGCTCCGCCAGCTCCTCGCGCTGGTTTGTCCGGCGGCCTCGCCACCGCTTGGCGGCGAGTCCGGCTCCTCCTGCGACCAGCAGGAGAACTAACCACTCCATCGCGTCTCCCTCGGGGCCGGTCAGGGGCCCAGCGTCATGCCAGCGCTCAAGTGTGTCAACGATCCACCGGCCAGCACGACATCCGAGCCCGGCCGTCCCCGACGCCCCCGCGGTGCTGCGAGGATCGCGACATGGAGCTGCGACTGGGTCGGCACACCTTCGCCGGCGACCAGCCGCTCATGATGGCGATCGTCAACCGCACCAGAGACTCGTTCTACGACCGCGGTGCGACGTTCGACGACGCCCCCGCGCGCGACCGTGTTGACCGGGTCGTCGGCGAGGGGGCGGAGATCGTCGACATCGGTGGAGTCCGGGCGGGCTACGGCGAGCAGGTCGACGCCGTCGAAGAGATCCGCCGGGTTGCCCCCTTCGTGGCCTGGGTGCGCTCGGCGCACCCGCAGGTCGTGATCAGCGTGGACACCTGGCGGTCGGAGGTGGCTCGCGAGGTGTGTGCGGCTGGGGCCGATCTTCTCAACGACGCATGGGGCGGCCACGACACGCGGCTGGCGGAGGTGGCCGCCGAGTTCGACAGCGCGATCGTCTGCACGCACACCGGCGGGCTCCCGCCGCGGACCGACCCCTACCGCGTCGAGTACGACGACGTGGTCGCGGCCGCCATCGAGGAGACCGTCGGCCTGGCCGATCGCGCCCTGGCGGCTGGGGTCGCCCGCGAGTCGATCGTCATCGACCCGGCCCACGACTTCGGCAAGAACACCTTCCACTCGCTCGAGGTCACCCGCCGCCTGGGCGAGATGGTGGCGACGGGCTGGCCGGTGCTCGTCTCCCTGTCCAACAAGGACTTTGTGGGCGAGACGCTCGACCTGCCCACCAACGAGCGACTGACCGGCACCCTGGCCGCGACCGCTGTCTGCGCCCTGGCGGGAGCTCTCATCTACCGGGTGCACGAGGTCGTCGAGACGCGTCAGGTCGTCGACATGGTGTGGTCGATCGCGGGCCGGCGGCCGCCTCGTCGCGCGATCCGGGGCATCCAGTGACCGGCCCAGGTCCGGGCCAGACGCGGATCGCGCTGGTGCCGGGTGTGCTCGCGCTGCTGCCCGAGTACGCCGGCCTCGAGGACCCGGTGGCGGACCTACGGTCGGCCGTCCGTGAGGCCGCCGCGTGGCTGGCCGAGATCGTCGGGCCGGTCGCCGTCGTCGCCGACGAGCAGGGCGCCCGGGTGGGCCGCCACCTGCTGGCCGAGGCGGGCGCGACGGTCGCCGATGGCGGGGCGTCCGGTGCGGCGGCGTACCTCGTGGTGGCCAACGGCTCGGCCCGCCGCAACGAGCATGCGCCCGGCTACCTCGACGTGCGGGCCGTGCCGTTCGACGCGGCTGTCGAGGCCGCCCTGCGTGGCCCGGACCCGGACGTCCTCGCCGATCTCGACGTCGACACGGCCGCCCAGCTGCTCTGCGGCGGGGTGGCCGGACTCGTGCTCCTTGGCACCCTGTTGCGGGGCGCCGGACCGGCGATGGTGGACTATGCGGACGATCCGTACGGCGTCCAGTACTGGGCGATGCGATGGACACTCGGCGATCCCGGAGGAGAAGTGGGCGGCGGATGAGGACTCTGACCGGACCTGAGGGCGACCTGCGTGAGGTGTACGCCGCCCCACGCACACCCTGGCTGCGCGTCAACATGATCTCGACCATCGACGGTGCTGCGACGGGCGACACGGGCCTGACCGGCTCGATCAACAACACCCCTGACAAGGTCGTCTTCGACCTGCTCCGGGAGCTGGCCGACGTGGTGATCGTCGGCGCGGGCACCGCCCGGGCCGAGGGCTATCCGCCACTAGGCAAGCCGACCGTGGTCGTGTCGCGCAGTGGCCGCGTGCCCGACAAGATGCGTGACGCCGAGCCGGGCGGGGTCATCCTTGCCACCTGCTCACATGCGGAGGGGCTCGCCGAGGCTCGCAAGGTCCTTGGCGACGAGCACGTGCTGGTGCTGGGGTCCCACCGCGTCGACCTCGTAGCGCTCAAGGCTGCGCTGGTCGATCGCGGCCACGCCGACCTGCTGTGCGAGGGCGGACCGCACCTGCTGCGCGACCTGCTCGACGAGGGGGCGGTCGACGAGGTCGACTGCACCCTGGTGCCGCGCCTCGTCGCCGGGCTGCACTCGCGCATCACGAACGGGCCGCCGGTCGACGTACACCTGCGTCTGCATTCACTGATCGAGGAGGACGGCACCCTGCTCGCTCGCTGGCTCACCCACGAATGACGAGGCCAGGGCGGGGGATTTGATCTTTCCCGAGCGGGCGACGGGGGCTCTTGGGAGACTGCCCGGGTGACCCGGACTGATCCGCGGCGCGGCTGGACCTTGTTTGCAGCCTCCCCGAGCCGTGGAGTCGTCGTGGTGGCCGCGTCGATCGCGCTGTTCTTGGCCTTGGCCGAGAAGGCCGCGTGCATGCCGCTGAACGCGCACGGTGACCTCTTGTACACACCGATGTGCTTCAACGACCCGTGGCACCTCTACACCGCGCGTGGCTACGCCGAGCTGCACTGGCCCTTCGCGGACTCCGGGGGCCGCTACCGCTTCATCGAGTATCCCGTCCTGATGGCCGTGTTCCAGTACGCCGTCGCCTGGATGACGCACCTCGTCACCGGCCGACCCGACCTGGAGCCACGGGCCGCACTCTCACCCGATCAGGTGGCCTCCCTCGACGCCGTCGGAACCGAGACCATCGTCTTCACCATGCTGACGATGGTGTTCCTCGCCGTTCTCGGCGTGGTCGCGGCCCGGGTCCTGTGGTCGACGGGGGGCACCGGGAGCCGCTCTGCTCTCCTGTATGCCACGGCGCCTGCGCTCGTGTTTTGCTCGCTGGTCAACTGGGAGCTGCTGGCCGTGCTGTTCTCGGTGCTGGCACTCTGGGCATGGTCGCGCGATCGGCCGGCTCTGGCCGGAGTGATGATCGGGCTCGGCTGCGCAACCAAGCTCTACCCGGTGTTCCTCTTGTGGGCGGTCCTGGTGTGGTGCGTGCGCGAGAGTCAGCTGCCCAAGTTCGTCAGGTGCGCGGTCGCAGCGGCGGTCGCCTGGCTGGCCGTGAACCTGCCGATCATGCTCACTAGCCCTGAAGGTTGGTGGGAGTTCTGGCGGTTCAGTGGGGAGCGAGGAGCGGACCTGGGCTCCGTGTGGACCGCTCTGAGTGAGCTGGGAGCGGAGCCGTCAGAGCGCCTCGTGTCGGTGTGTTTCGTCGGCGGATTCGTGGTCGCCTGCCTGGCCGTGTTGGTGGCAGGAACTCGCCTGCGCAACAGCGCCTCGGTCGCCCAGCTGGGACTCCTCGTCACGCTGGCCTTCCTGATGCTCCAGAAGGTCTACTCACCCCAGTACGTGTTGTGGCTGCTCCCGCTGGCCGTCCTCGCGGTGCCGCGGTGGCGGTTGCTCCTCGGCTGGCAGCTGTGCGAGCTCTTCTACTTCGGCGCGGTGCTCCTCCACGTCGGGGGCTACACCGACCGTGGCGGTGGCACCGACTGGCTCTATGTCGGCGCCATCCTGCTCCGACTGTGCGGCCAGGTGTGGCTGGGCTGGAGCGTCGTCCGCATGGCGTGGGGTGGTGGCGGTGTTGGCAACGTGGTGGACACCGACCCTCGACCGGCCTTCGTCCCAATCGGCGGGCTGAGCCGACTCTGAGGCGGGCTCCGAGGTCACGGCACGATCCAGCGGCTGGTGTCGGTGGTCCGTACGACGAGCACCACCGCGCCGCCGACCTTGCGGCTCGCGGAATGGTCGAGGCAGGCGAACGCGCCCAGCGGGATGCCGGTGCCTTCGCACGACGGGATCACGACGAACGGGTCGTCGGGACCGTTGGCGTGCGCGACGGTGAGAGTGGCCGGAGTCGGTGACCGCCCGGCGTTCTTGAACACGCTCAGGTTGTAGCGCAGCTCGATGACCGCAGGATCGGCGATCGTGGCATCCAGGTCGTCGGCGTGCACTTTCATGGGGACGCCGACCGCGCCCTCGACCGGCTCGCTGAGCAGTTCCTGGATGCTGACGTCCGCGACGCCGTCCGTGTCGCTGGCGGGGGCGTGCAGCTGTGCGTTCTGCTGGGGACCGGTGCAGGCGACGGTCGGGGGGCAGCCCGGGGTGACGGGTGGCCCGAAAACGCCCGGCGTCACCACCTTGCCCGGCAGCACGAGGCGCCCTGACAGCACGCGCAGGTCGCCTTTGACGTACCTGGCCTGGACCCGGCTCGAGCCTGTCGACTCCCGCTTGACGATGCGGCCGCGGTTGACGAAGGTCGCCAGCGGCTCAGAGCCGACTTCCTCGCCCTCGAGGAACCCTCGGTCGTTGAGGATGACCAGCCGCCCGACACCCGGGCCGTAGTAGTGCTTCTGGAGCAGGAACGTCGTGCCGTGGTCGGCGACGAGCCCCGCCTTGTCGCGCAGGCGGGCCCTCCCGTGGATGTCGACGATGTAGTCGTTGGCGATGCGCACGTCGCTCTGCCCGCGTACGTCGAGGGTGCCCTCGTCGCCGATCTCCAGGATCCCGGCCGGACCGGTGTAGGTGTCCATTTCGGCGTGCGACGTGAGCAGCGCGGGGGAGCCCGTCGTCGACTGATGGACGGTCAGGGTGCCGATCACGTGCAGTCGGCCGCCGCCGCCCAAGGTGGCGCCGTCGACCTCGATGACCGAACCTCGTTTGGTGATCGAACGGACGATGTCCTGAGGGCCCCAGAGGTACAGGGCGGTCCCGGGTCGCAAGGTGAGACGGGCCGACAACCCCAGCTCCAGCAGGTCGAGGTCGATGCGCGGCGCCACGTCGTCGATCACGACGTCGGAGCCCGACGGGATGCAGGCGTAGTCGCGGGACGTGAGCCCCGGGACGGCTCCGCGGGACCAGTGGGTCGCGTCGGACCAGCTGCCGGCGCCGCCCAGCCATCTGTTCTCGACGAACCCGCGGGTGGCCCACCGGCACTCCGGCCCGGTCGCACCTGCGGGCACCGCTCCCAGCGCCGTTCCCGTCACGACCGATGGCAGGGCCAACGGCAGGGCCAGCAGCACCGAGACGAACAGGGCGGTCAGGCGCGATCGTGTCATCCGTGCTCCCCAGGGTTGCCCAAAAGTAGTTCACTCTAGAGCCGCCCGATCGCGGGCACTACACCGTCAGGGCACGATCCACCGGCTGGTGTCGGTGGTGCGGACCACCATGATCACGTCGCCGCCGTCCTCGCGGCTCGCGGTCAGGTCGACGCACGCGATGGCGCCCGGCGGCAGGGTCGTCCCCTGACAGGTGGGCACGACGTCGTAGGCGTCGCCGGGACCGTTCGCGTGGGCGACCTTCAGGTCGGCCGCCATCGATGGCCTGCCCGCCTTGTCGAGAAGGCTTGCGTCGTAGCGGAGCTCGATGATGGCCGGGTCCGAAGGCGTGGCCGTGAGGCCGGTGGCGTGTACCTTCATCGGCACTCCGACGGCGCCCTTGACCTTGACGCCCTCCAAGGGCGTGATGACGACGGAGGCGCCACCGGGGTCGTCGGCCGGCACGACCAGTGACGCGAACTGGGGGTCGTCGGGTGTCGTGTCCGTATTGCACGCGCGCCCGTCGTCGCAGGTCCCGGACCCGACGCTCGCGCCCTGCCCGACGTGCACGGGCTCGAGAGCCTCGTCTGGGAGCACCAGGTATCCGGACCGGACCCGGACCTCGCCGGCGCCGCCGTACGACGCGGCGACCAGGCTCTTGCCGTCGGAGTCGCGCTTGACGATCCGACCGTTGTTCACGAACGTCGCGAGGGGCGTGTCGTCGCGAGCCGGGCCCTCGTAGAAACCCTTGTCGTTGAGGATGACGAGTCGCCCGGCGCCGTTGCCGACGTAGTGCGGGAGCAGCCTGAACGTCGTGCCGTGGTCGGCGACCAGAGCGGCATCGTCGAGCAGCCTGGCGCGCCCGCGGATGTCGACGACATAGCCCCAGGTCAGCCCGACATCCCCGTCCCCACGGACGTCCAGCGTGCCGGCGTCGCCGATCTCGAGGATGCCGTCGCGGCCGCCGTACGCCGCATCGCTGTCGGCGTGGGTGCTCAGCCGGGCGGGCGCGCCGTCGGCGGAGCGCTGGATCCGTAGCGTGCCGATGACGTGCAGCCGGCCGCCGCCGCCGATGGTCGCGCCGTCCACCTCGATCAACGACCCCATCCGGGTCACCGACCGCATCGCGTCCTGATCACCCCAGACGAAGAGCGACGTGCCGGGCCGGAGCACGAGTGTCGCGTCGCGACCCAACTCCATGGCCGCGAGGTCGATCCGGGGTGTCGGTGAGACGTCGACGGTGACGGTCACGGAATCGGGGATGCACGCATAGTCGCTGGCCGAGGTACCCGGAGCGACACCCCGCGACCAGTTCGACGCGTCGGACCACGTGCCATCGCCACCGACCCAGCGGTTGTCGATGAGTCCGCGTCCCGCGAGCACACAGTTGGGCGGCGGCGCGGAGTCGGCCGCGGGCACGCAGACGAGGAAGGCCGCAAGGCCCAAGGTCGAGGCGAGCAGTGCGAACGGCCGCGAACGAGTCATGCAGTGCTCCCCACAAGCGACGATGTGCCAGGGGCACCCTAGGGCCGCCGACGGCCCGGGCGCACTAGCGTGGCCCTCGGAGGGGAGGGGTGTCGATGGCTGACGGGGAGCGCGTGTGCGTCGTCGCGGGCGCGAGTGCCTGGCCCTTCTATCTGGCGACCGCGGCCTGGGTCGGCCAGGAGAACCGGAGGTTCGGCGACGCGAACCGCCTCGGTTTCTACTCCGGGCGGCAGATCCAAGGGGTGCTTCCCCGCATCCTGCACGTGGTCGGGTCGGTGCCGCTGACGCCCCACGACGCCGCCACCCGAGCGTTGAGCACCGACCCGGTCGACCGCCGGGTGGGGGAGGCCCTGGCCGCGGCTCTCCACGACGGCAGCACCACGGCTCGGGTCGAGGTAGTCCTGCTGTCACGCCCCGATGACGACGACACCGTCACGCTCGAACCGGTCACCCACGACGGCGACGCCGCGTGGACGTTGTTCCAGCGGTTCACCGACGTCGACCGCCTCCGGGAGGCGGCGACGACCGACGACCTCGCGGCCGGATGAACCGGCGATGAGCACGTCCCCGGCCCGGACGGCACGGCGCGAGGAGCTGCGCGTCTGGTACGACGACCACGTCGACGGGTTCCGCGCCGTCGAGGCCGCGCTCCTCGACCACCTCGGCGGCGCCCTGCGCGAGGGGCGGCTCGACGACGCCCGGCTGGAGACCCGCACCAAGGATGTCGAGAGCTTCCTGACCAAGGCGACAAAGTCCGACGGCCGCGGCGGCTTCAAGTACGCCGATCCCACCAGCCAGCTGACCGACTTCGTCGGGGCACGCGTGCTGGTCCCGCTCAGCGCCGACGTGGCGCCCGTAGCGAGGCTCGTCCAGCGGCTCTATGCCGTGGAGGAGATGTCGGAGCAGCGTGCCGACCAGCTCCTCGACGTTCCCGGCTACCAGAGCCTGCACTTCCTCCTCCGTTTCAGGGAGGACGACCGGCAGGCCCTCGGCCTGGACGGACTGCCCGACCTCCTCATCGAGGTCCAGGTGCGCTCGATCCTCCAACACGCGTGGGCGTCCCTGCAGCACGACCTGATGTACAAGGGCGAGAAGGTCCCGACCGACAGCGTGCGGCGGCGCCTGATCGCGCTGGCCGGGCTGCTCGAGCTCGCCGACCACGAGTTCATGGCGGTCCGGCTGGCGCACGGCGACTCGGCCGGCATGCTCGACGACGCGCACGCGGGCGGCTTCGACGTGGCTGCGGTGCGGCGCTGGGCCGAGGACCTGGCAGGTGAGACCGCCGACGCCGATCCCGTTCCCTGGGCCGCAGCGCTGCGCGAGGTGCTGTCCGCACTCGGCGCCACCTCCGAGGACGAGGCCACAGCGCTCTTGGGCGACTGGGCCGGCCGGGGGGCCGAGGTCGCCCAGGTCGTCCGCGTGACGCGACCGTGGGCCACGGCGGCGTACGTCGCCGACCTGATGTTGAGGGCCGCGCTCGGGTCCGACTACCTCGCGCGCCGCTCGGTAACCGACCCCGAAGCCGTCTCGGCGCTGACGCGCGAGATCGCTGAGCTGACCGCAGCGCTGGACGGCCCCGCATGAAGCCAGCGCTCATCTTCCTCGTCGAGATCCTGGCCGCGGTCGGCAATCTGGCAGCTGGCCGACCGCGCCCGCAAGCAGCAGCTGACCGCCCGGACGGCCGCCATCTGCGCGACGGTCTGCGGCGTCCTGCTGATGATGCAGATCGCCACCGACTGGCCGTTGACCAACTGGCCGTCGCCGGCGATCAACCAGTTCTGGGACGACCACGGCGTCGTCAGCGGCACGTTGCACAGCGTGCTGCTCTTCGGCGTCGGACTGCTGTCCTACGAGGCCGGCCAGCTGCGGGCGCAGGAGCGCCTCGACGAGAGCATCACCGCCGCGGGCCTCGGCGGCATCGTCGACCACGTCGTCGATGTCGAGGTGGGCGTCGCGCTGTTGTCGTCGCCGACACCACCGGACACGCACGGGTGGTCGGAGGCCTGGGCCCACGGCCGGCCGCTCGAGTGGCTGCGCCAACATCGGGACCGGCTCTCACGCCGAGCCGCCGACCGCGACCTCGACCCGCGCAGCTGGCCGGCCACCCTCCCCGAGACCGCCACCGCCGACTGGCGTCCGCTGCTGATCGACCAGTGCATCCGCCGCCTCCTGGTCGTGGTTCGCGACTGGACGCCGGTGATCTCCTCGTCCCGCAACGGCACCAGGGTGCTGGTCGCCATCGCCGAGCTGCGCAAGGACCTCGTCGAGCTCGATGCTCACCTGGGCGACGACCGTCAGGTCGTCGAGTCGCTGCTCGTCAGCCTGCGCGCCCGGGCCCGTCTGCTGGCGTACTTCCTGGAGCTCAAGAGCGGCGCCGACCCGCTACGTCCCGAGGTGCTCGACAGCTTCACCCCGCTGCCTGCCACGCCGGAGTCGCTCGAGTGGGCTGCCGACCCGTCCGGCCGAGACCTGTTCGGCGCCGAGTGGACCAAGGACCTCCAGACCGCGACCGAGGCACTCAGCCGCGCGTCGTGACCGACTGCTCGGCGAGGCCGGCCAGGAGGGTCGTCATCAGTGCTCGTACGCCGGCCAGCGGCGTCGCCTTGCCCAGCAGCCAGGCGCGCCGAGCGGCCGGTTCGCCCAGCTCGCCGCGGGCCTCGGTGAGCGCCGCCGCGAGGTCCTGCTCGGGCGGTTCTTCGCGGCCGCCCGGCGACTCCGAGAGCCCCTGCGCGGCCGCGAACAGCCGCACGGCGGTGTCCGCCTGGCCAAGCGCAGCCGCCAGGCAGCCAACGACCCGGATGCACTGAGCCACCGCGAACGCCTGCCCGAGCCGGTCGCTCTGATCCAGCGCGTGGAGGAGCTGGCGTCGTGCCTCAGCAAGGTCGCCGACGACCAGTGCGGCGCGCGCCAGGGTGATGCCGGCATCGCGGGCGACTGTCGGCAGCCGCTGCTCGGCGATGGCGAGTGCCTCGGAGGCGAAGACCCGTGCCGTCTCGCCGTCAGCGTCGTCGAGCGCGATCTCGGCCAGCGTGTTGAGGGCCGCGGCGGTCCGCGCGAGGTCACCCTTGGCGCGGACGACGGACAGGAACTTCTCGTGGGCCTGGCGTTCGCCTTCGGCGTCGCCCCGGAAGGCCCGGGCCATGGCGAGCACGAACAACGCCTGGGCCGACAGCGGGTAGAGGTCGAGGGCCTCGGCGTCCGCCGCGGCGGCTTCGGCGAGGGTGACCCCCTCGTCGATCTCGCCGGTGAAGATGAGGGTCACGCCGAGGAAGGTGCGAGCCGTTGCCGCGGAGCGCCGGTCGCCGTGTCTTTCCGCGAGCTCCAGGGCCTGCCGGCCGTACTCCTTCGCCCTGTCGTGGTCGCTGAGCTGGTGGGCCAGCTCGGTGGCGGCAGCCAGCAACCGGGCGGCGTCCGGGCCCTGCTGCGGCACGTGGTCGAGCACCCGCAGGATCCGGCCGAGCGCCTCGTTGTGGCGGCCGGCCGCGACCCAGGAGTCCACGGAGGCCAGCAGCAGCTGTACGGCGATCTGGCGTCGCCCGGCCTCGAGGGCCCAGTCGACGGTGGCCTCGATGTCGGCCGCGTCGTCGTCGAAACGCGCCAGGGTCAGGGTGCTGTCGGGACCGTAGAGCTGCGTCGCGAATGCTTCGACGCGGGCGGTGAGGTGGGCGGCCAGCAGCTCGCGGCTGCGGCTGAGGTCGATGTGGGTCAGCAGCCGTTCGCGGGCGAAGGCACGCACGGTGCCGAGCACCACGAAGCGCACCTCGGCGCGACTCTCCATGGAGCGGACGAGCCGGGCGTCCACGATCGACGCGATGGCCTCGATTACGCGGGGGACGTCGGGGCACACGGCTTCCACCGACTCGATGGTGAACCCGCGCTCGAACAATGCCAGCCGGTCGCACACCAGGCGGGCGGCGGGGGTGAGTCGGTCATAGCTCCAGCGGATCGCCGAGGTCATCGTCCGCTGACGCTCGGGTCCGTCGATGGGGCCGTCGTCCGAGCCGGACGACAGCACGTCGAGGCTGTCGCGCAGCCCGTCGATGATCCGGTCGAGGCTGCGCAGCTTGACCCGCGCGGCGGCCAGCTCGAGGGCGAGCGGCAGACCGTCGAGCAGGAAGCACACCTGGGCGACGTCGTGCTCCTGCCCGACCAGTCGGAACCCGGGATCGGCGGCTTTCGCCCGGTCGACGAAAAGCTGCACGGAGGGCGAGCCGGCGATGGTGGCCGGGGCCGCCGCCGTGCCCGGCACTTCCAGGGCATCCACCGGCATGACGTGCTCGCCGTCGACCCGCAGCGGCAGCCGGCTGGTCACCAGCACGGTCAGCGCGACGGATGCCTGGAGGAGGCGGCGTACGAGGTCGGGTCCTTCGGCGAGCGCCTCCAGGTTGTCCAGCACCACCAGGACCAGGCGGTCCGAGGCCAGGCCGGCCAGCGACTCCGTCAGGTCTCCGCTCGGCGGGCAGCCGAGCGTGAGCGCGACCTCGACCGGCAGCTGGTGGCCGCTCGTGCCCTCGGTGACCTGGAGGTAGACGACGTCGGTGAACTGTTCCTGAGCGGCCGAGGCCACCAGGGCCGCCACCCGGGACTTGCCACTGCCGCCGATGCCGGTCAGCGTGACAAGGCGGATCGCGGGATCGGCGAGCTGGCCTCCGACCCGGGCCACCAGCTCGTCGCGGCCGAAGGTCGTCGTGCTCAGCACGGGGATCCGCGCCCGCGGGCGAGGCTGCACGGGCGCCAGCTCGCCCCCCGGGACGGTGCCGAGGACGGCGTCGTTGCGCAGGATGCCTGCCTCGAGCTGCCGGAGGGCCTCGCCGGGCTCGATGCCGAGCTCGTCGGCCAGCGTTTCGCGGGCCTCGGCGTAGACGGCGACCGCCTCCTCGCCCCGGCCGCTGCGATAGAGCGCGGTCATGAGCAACGCCCAGAGTCGCTCTCGGGTCGGGTGCTCGTCGACGAGGCGGCGTACGCCCGAGACCAGCTCGCGGTGCCGTCCCTGTTGCAGTGCCAGGTCGCAGCGGTCCTCCAGTGCGGCGACGCGCGCCTCGTCCAACCGCATCGCCTCGGCGTCCAGGTGCGGGGTCACGCGTACGTCGGCGAGCGCGTCGCCCCGCCACAACCCGATCGCCTCACCCATGAAGTCGCTGGCCAACGGCAGGTTGCCCGCCGCGCCGGCATCCGCGGCCTGCCCCACGAGGTCAACGAAGCGCTGGGCGTCGGTGGACACCAGGCCGGCATCGAGGCGGTGGCCGTCGTCGGTGCGCTCGATCGCTCCGACGGGCAGCGCCGAAGCGAGCTGGCCGAGCAGGCCTTCGAGCGCGCTGGCCGGGTCGGCCGGCGTGGCGCCGGCCCACAGCCGCCGCGCGAGCTCCTCGAGGGACAACGGCTCGTCACCCGCCAGGGCGAGCACGGCCAACAGCGCCCGAGCGCGCTTGCCGGGCCCGGCCTCCCCCTCGGGGACTGGAACCGTCACCGGGCCCAGCAGTCCCACCTCCATACGTGGAGGGTAGTGACCGGCCCGATCACGCAGGACATCGCGGAACGAAACACGGACGGAGCCCGGAAGGCTCCGTCCGTGTGACGTCATGAAGTACGACGAATCAGGGTGTGGTCTCCGTGACGCCGAACGGCTCGAAGTCGTAGACGACGTTGTTGATCTGAAGCGCGTCAACGGCGCCGCTGAAGGCGTAGTCGCGGCCCTTGGTGATCTGGGCGGTGAGCAGCGTCGCGTTCGGTGCGGCAGCCTTGGCCTGCGCCAGCGTGCAGTAGGTGACCTGGTTGCAGCCCGTGGCGGTGCCGGTAGTGCCGGTGAACCACCAGCGCGCCGCGGTAGAGGCGTCCTGCTTGCTCCAGGCGTTGTCCGGCGCGGCGACTGGCGTGTACACCAGCGTCGAGTAGACGAGCCCCGGCAGGCTGGGGTTGACCTCGAACGCCACGCTCGGCAGGTTCTCGGCGTACAGGCCGTTGTTCTCACCCGTGGTGAAGACGTAGTAGCTCACGGTGTTGATGGTGGACAGCGCCTTGCCGGCCCAGTCCACCTGGTTGCCGAAGGCGGCCTTGTCATTGGCGTCTCCGGTCCGGAGACCGAGGCTGCCGATGCCCTTCGGGGGCTTGACCGTCGTCCCGGCCGAAGGGCCGGAGCGCAGGAAGGCGTCGCCGTTCTTGATGACGTTGCGGTCGATGACGCTCCAGTTGGCGCCGACGTAGGTCACGCTCCCGGTGTCACCCTTGGCACCCTTGGGACCTTGAGGACCAGCGGGACCCTTTGGGCCACCCTTCTTGATGGCGTCATTGGCCTTCTTGTCCAGGTCGGTCAGGCTCAGGCTGCCGTCCTTGACCTTCTGGGTCTTCACGGCGTTCTTGTGAAGGTCCGCGGTCTTGATGGTCTTGTCCTGGATGTCCTTGGACGTGATCATTCCGCCTGCGACGGCGCCGCCGCCGGCTGCCAGGGCGAGGATCGCTCCGGCCGCCACGACGGCGACCCCCCGCGACTTGAGCATGGTGAAACGAGACATTGCTTTCGACTCCTCCGAGGTGGATGGTGCGGTCCCGATCGCGCTACACCCACGCATGCCGAAGCACGTTTCCCCGTGAATCCCCCGCCGAGACCAGATGGCCTCGCAGACCCTAGTCGGTGACGCCCCCGAGGAATGAATCGGGGGGGTGTGTCGGCATATCCTCAGGCGCTGGCCCGACGGACGACGGCGGGCGGGATGATGACCCGCATGGCGCCGTTCGGCCCGGATTCGTCGAGCTGCTCGAGCAACAGCCGGGTGGCCCGTTCGGCCATCTCCACGATCGGCTGCCGAACCGTGGTCAGCGGCGGGGTGGTGCGCTCGGCGACGCCGAGGTCGTCGTAGCCCACGATCGCGACGTCGTCGGGCACCCGTCGTCCCGACTCGGCCAACACCCGCAGCACGCCGACGGCCATCAGGTCCGAGGCGACCGCGATGCCGTCGAGGTCGGGGTTCCGCTCCAGCAGCTCGCGGGCAGCGGCTTCGCCGCCGGCCTCGGTGAAGTCGCCGAAGGCGATCGCGTCGGCGGACTGTCCGCCGGCGGCCATCGCCTCGTGCCAGCCCTGGAGCCGGTCGACGGCCGCGGTCATGTCGATCGGGCCGGCCACGGTGCCGATCCGGCTGCAACCCCGGTCGATCAGGACCCGGGTCGCGTCGCGGCCGCCTGCCACGTTGTCGACGTCGACATACGTCACCCGGTCGCCGCCAGACCAGGGCCGGCCGCCGAAGACGCACGGCAGCCCGATGGCGGCGAGGTGGTCGGCCAGCCCGTCGTTGCGGTGGTGGGAGACCACCAGTGCCCCGTCGACGTGCCGGTGGGAGAGGTAGCGCAGCGTGCGCGTCCCTTCGGCCCCCGGCGTGGCCAGCAGCAGCACGAGCTGCAGGTCGCGCTCGGACAGCACCCGGTTGGCCCCGCGCAGGGTGCCCGCGAAGAAGGGGTCGCTGAAGACCCGGTCGTCGGGCTCGGGCACGATCACCGCGATCGAGTCGGTGCGCCGGGTGACCAGGCTGCGGGCGGCGGGGTTCGGGATGTAGCCGAGGGTGCGCACCGCCTGGTCGACCGCCGCCCGGGCGGACTGGCTGACCCGGGACCCGCCGTTGATGGCCCTCGACGCGGTGGCCCGGGAGACTCCCGCTACCCGGGCCACCTCGTCTAGCGTCGGCTGGCTGTTCACGGCCGTCACGGTAACGGCCCCTTCTCGCCGGCCGACCCGCCGGACAGCTCGCCAGAGGCGGCCAGCCGGGCGTACCAGTGCGCCGAGGCCTTCGGCGTACGACGCAGGGTGTCGTAGTCGACGTGGACCAGGCCGAAGCGCTTGTCATAGCCGTAGGCCCACTCGAAGTTGTCGAGCAGCGACCACACGAAGACGCCCCGCACGTCGACGCCCTCGGCCATCGCGGCGTGCACCGCCCGCAGGTAGGCGTCGAGGAAGGCCACCCGCTCGGGGTCGTCAACCCGGCCGTCGACGAGCCGGTCGGTGTAGGCCGCGCCCGTCTCGGTGATGGAGATGGGCGGCGGGGCGTAGTCGTCACGCAGCCGCACCAGCAGCCGCCGCAGCCCGTCGGGCTGGACCTCCCAGCCCATCCCCGTGTGTGGCAGGTCGCGCGGCGCGACCGAGACGTACTCGGCGGTGGGGAACGGCGACGAGCCGCGGCGCTGCGGCGAGCCGTGGTGGTCGGTCGCGCTGGGCAGGGTGATGCCCGAGACGGCGTCGCCGTGGTAGTAGTTCACGCCCAGCACGTCGATCGGAGTGCTGATCAGATCGAGGTCGCCGTCGTGGATCACGTGCTGCCAACCGAGGTGTTCGGTGTCGCGCAGCAGGTCGGTGGGGTAGTGGCCGCGCAGCACGGCGTCGAGGAAGAGCCTGTTGTGCAGCGCGTCGATCCGACGCGCCGCCTCGTGGTGGACCGGCTCGTCGGCCACCGGGTCGGCGACCGTGAGGTTGAGGCTGATCCCCCACTTCACCTCGTCGCTCTCGCGCCCTCGAAGGGCGTCGAGCACCAGGCCGTGGCCGAGCAGCAGGTGGTGGGCCGCGACAAGCCCGGCCGCGCTCTCCTCGCGGCCCGGCGCGTGCACCCCGGCCGAATAGCCGAGGAACGCCGAGCACCAGGGCTCGTTGAGCGTGGTCCACACCGGCACGCGGTCGCCCAGGGCGTCGTACACGGTCGTGGCGTAGTCGACGAAGCGGTGCGCGGTGTCGCGGTCGGTCCAGCCACCGCGGTCCTCGAGGGCCTGTGGCAGGTCCCAGTGATAGAGCGTCAACCACGGGTCGATGCCGTGCCCGAGCAGCTCGTCGACCAACCGGTCGTAGAACGCCAGGCCTTGCGGGTTCACCGCGCCGCCGTCGGGGCGCACCCGTGGCCAGGAAACAGAGAAGCGGTACGACGCGAGCCCGAGGCTCGCCATCAGCGCGACGTCCTCGGGCATCCGGTGGTAGTGGTCGCACGCGACGTCGCCGTGGTCGCCGCCTGCGACGGCGCCGGGGACGCGCGCGAAGGTGTCCCAGATCGAGGGGAGGCGGCCGTCCTCTGCGGCGGCTCCCTCGATCTGGTACGCCGCCGTGGCGGCGCCCCAGACGAAGCCGGCCGGGAAAGAGACCCGGTCGGTGGTGAGGGGTAGCTGCTGGGTTGTCATCCTTTGACGGCTCCTTGCATGATCCCGGCGACGAACTGGCGGCCGGTGAGGACGAACAGGACGAGGAGCGGGATGGTGGCCAGGGTCGTGCCGGCGAGCACGAGGGCGTAGTCCTTGAAGTAGCCGCTCTGGAGCTGGTTGAGCGCGATCTGCACGGTGGGGTTCTCGCTCGGCAGCACGATCAGCGGCCAGAAGAAGTCGGTCCACACCTGCATGAAGGTGAACAGCCACAGGATCGCCATGGCGGGCCGGGCGGCCGGTACCGCGACGGTCAGGAAGATGCGGAACTGGCTGCACCCGTCCACACGTGCGGCCTCGATCAGCTCGTCCGGCACGGCCTCGACGAGGTACTGCCGCATGAAGAAGACGCCGAACGCCGTGACAACCCACGGCACGATCGCGGCCCACACGCTGCCGGTCCAGCCGAGCTTGGCCATCACGATGAACAGCGGCACGACGCCCAGCTGGGTGGGCACGGCCAGGGTGACGACGACGAACACGAGCAGTGCCACGTTTCCGCGGAACCGGAGCTTGGCGAACGCGTAGCCGGCCAGCGTCGCGAAGAACACCACCGACGTCGCGGCCACCGTCGACACCATCAGGCTGTTGGCGAAGGCCTTCCAGAACGGCACGGAGTCGAACACCCGCTGGGCGTTCGCCAGGAAGTGGCCGCCGGGCAGCAGCGGCGGGGTGTCGCGGGTGATCACCTCCTTCGTGTGGGAGCCGATCAGGAACGACCAGTACAAGGGGAGCGCCGACCCGATCAGGAACGCGGCCAGCAGGCCGTAGACGAGGAAACCCGGACGCCGCGTCATCGCTGCTTCCGACCGTGGTGACGCATCTGCGCCAGCGTGCCGAACCGCCTCGACAGGAAGTAGTTGACGAGCGCGATCACGATGATCAGCAGGAAGAGCAGCCACGCCGTGGCGGACGCGCGGCCGAGGTTGCGCAGGTGCCAGCCGAAGTCGTAGACGAGCATCGTCATGGTGCTGAACTGGCGGTCGCTGCCGCCGTTCTGCGCCAACGTGGAGTCGAACATCCGAGGCTCGGCAAAGATCTGGAGGCCGCCGATGGTCGAGGTGATCACCACGAAGATCACGGCGGGCTTGATGCCCGGCACGGTGATCGACGTGAACTGCCGGAACCGGTTCGCCCCGTCCATCGCGGCGGCGTCGTACAAGTCCCGCGGGACCGCCTGCATCGCCGCGAGCAGGATCAGCGCGTTGTAGCCGGTCCAGCGCCAGTTGACCATCGTGGCGATGGCGAGGTGGCTGGCGAGCCGGTCGGTGTGCCAGGCAACGCCGGGCATCCCCAGCCAGCCGAGGGCCTCGTTGATGAGGCCGTAGCGGTCACCGAACAGGCTGCCGAAGATGATCCCCACGGCGACCGGTGCGACGACGAACGGCAGCAGCACACCCATCCGCCACAGCGTCGCGCCGCGCAGAGTGGTGTCCAGCAGGCCGGCCAGGCCGAGGGCGATCACGATCTGAGGTCCTGACGAGAGTACGAAGATGCTCAGGGTGTTGACGGCCGACTTCCAGAAGTACGGGTTGTCCAGCACGTCGCGGTAGTTCTGCAGTCCGACGAACTCGCCCTTGCCACCGATCAGGTCCCAGTCGTAGACCGACACGACCGCCGTGTAGACGAGCGGGAACATGCCCACGACGAGGAACAGGAGGAAGAACGGCGAGATGTAGAGGTACGGCGAGAACCGCACGTCCCAGCGGCTCAGCCGCATCCGCCACGGCGACGAGCGGCGCTCGCCCGACCGTGCGGCGGATGGTCCGGGAGGAGGGGCGGGCGGGGACGCCGCGTCTGCGACGTCCCCACCCTTCACCTCGACATCTTGAGGCACGGTGCAGTCCCGTGTCCCGTGCCGTCAGGAGAGCTGGTCGACGTCGGAGAGGAACGTCTGCCAGGACTCGTCGGGGGAGTTGCTGCCGTCATCCACGCGGACGAGGGCGGCCTGGAAGGCCTGCAGGATGTCGGAGTACTTCGGTCCCTTGTAGGGCTGGACGGTGATCGCCGCGGCGCGTTCACCGAGGATCTCACCCACCGGGGCGTTGTTGAAGAACTCGTTGGTCATGCCCGTCACCTCCGGCATGGTCAGCGCTGCCACCTGGCTGGGGAAGGCGCCGATGGCCTCGAAGGCCTTCACCTGCTGCTCGGGTGCGGTGATCCAGGCCGCGAACTCCTTGGCCTCGTCCGGGTGCTCCGACTGCTTCGGCACGACCAGGAACGAGCCGCCCCAGTTGCCGCCGCCGCCTGGGAAGACGTTGGCGAAGTCCCAGCCCTTGACGCCGTCGGCGTTGCCGGAGACCACGCCGAGCATCCAGCCCGGGCAGGCCATGGTGGCGAAGCCGTCCTTCTGGAAGGAGGCGGTCCAGTCGTCGCTCCACTGGGTGAGCTTGGTGGACAGGCCCTTGTCGACGTTCGCGGTCAACGTGGAGTAGAGCGCCTCGAGCTCGGGGTTCTCGACGTCGATGGTGTTGTCGGACTGCTCGAAGGGGTTCTGCACCTGGTTGAGCATCGCCTGGGCGGTGCCGCCCGTGGAGTCGTACCAGGCCGTGCCGGGCACCTTCTTGACGAACTCCTCGCCGGTGGCGAAGTAGTCGTCCCAGGTCCCCATCAGCGCTGCGACCTCCTCGCGGTCGGTCGGCAGACCGGCCTTCTCGAACAGGTCGGCGCGGTAGCAGATGCCCTCGGGCCCGGCGTCCGTGCCGTAGCCGATCATCTGGCCGGCGGCGTCGGTGGCGGCTGCGGCCTTGAAGTCGAGCCAGCGGCCGTCGAGCTCGGGGTCGGTGAGGTCGACGAACGCGTCGGACTCGGCAAGCATCGCCGGCATCGAGTCGCCCTCGATCGCCTCGATGTCTGAGAGGCCCGAGCCCGCGGCGAGCTTGGTGTAGAGGTTCTCCTTGGCGTCGTCCCAGGTGCCGACCTTCTTCTGGGTCACCTGGATGTCGGGGTGGGCTGCGTTCCACTCCGTGATGAGGTCTTCGTAGCCGAACTCGTTGAACGTGGCGATCGTGAGATCGACCTTGCCGTCGGCGCTCTCTCCGCCGCCGTCGTCGTCGCTGCCACAGGCAGCGAGGGCGAAGGTGAGGGCGAGAGCGAAGGTGGCTCCGAGGGCCGTACCGACGGCCGGGCGTCTGCGCCGGGGTGTGCTGCGGTTCACCGTGGACTCCTTGGTCGTACCTGGGATGGTGCCTCTGAAGTGTGAGAGCGCTTCCACTCTCACTTGCCGAGGACTATGACCGGCGTCACTTCTCATGTCAATAGGGAGCGTGGCAATTGGATCGTTCAATCGTGGAAGCGCTCTCACGATTGTGTAACGATTGGGTATTCATGAGGTCACCAAGGGGTGGCGCACCCGTGATCTGTCGGCTTAGTGTCGCCGCGGGCACGCCGGGTGTGCCGCCGTATCCCTCCTCCCTCCTTCGTCGACACGGGGTCCGCTGATGCATCTGCCACGTCGCCTCTCCATTCTCGTCTCCGCCGTACTCACGATCGGAGTGCTCCCCGCGGTCGTCCAGCAGGGGGCCGACGCCGCGCCCGCGGCGCACCCGTTCACGGCGCTGCGCGACTTCCACCCCACGGGCGACCGGATCCGGGTCGAGCCGCGCTCGTACGCCGCCTCCCGGGTCGACGTCGACGCGCTGCGCGCCGAGCTGGCCCCGGCCACCAGCACCCAGCCGGTGACCCTGGCGATCCCCGGACCCGACGGCAAGGCGGTCCGCTTCCGGGTGGAGCGCACCAGCCTGATGCAGTCGAAGCTCGCGGCGGCCCACCCCGAGATCGTGACGTTCGCCGGCCGCGGTGTCGACGACCAGGCGGCAACCATTGCCATGGACCTGACGCCGATGGGCTTCCATGCCTCCGTCCGCGCGGGCGGAGGCTCGCGAGCCTGGTACGTCGACCCCGCCTACAACGAGCGCGGCACCACCGAGCACCTCAGCTACTACGGCGCGGCACTGCCGCCCGCCGAGCAGCGTCAGGCCGAGGGCGAGGTGAGCGCGATCCGTTCCACCGTCGAGGCCAAGCTGAGCGCCCAACACCTGGCCGGTGAGCTGGTCCAGCGACGCTTCTACCGGCTGGCCCTGACCAGTGACCCGTCGTACGCCACCTACTTCGGCACCGGCAACGTGCTGGCCGAGAAGGTCACCCTGATCAACCGGGTCAACCAGGTCTACAACGACGACCTCGCCACCAACTTGCGTCTGGTCAACGCGACCGACGCACTCAACCTCGACACCGCGGCCAAGGCGACCGGCGCCAACGGCCCGTGCGGCGCGTCGGCCTGCTTCACCGCTGGCCAGCTCGCCGGCTGCGGTGGCGGGACCCTGGGTCGCAACCGGACGGTGCTCGGGCAGCTCGTCGGCGCGTCCAACTACGACATCGGCCACATCGGCCTCGGGGTCAACGGCGGTGGCGTCGCCTATCTGGGCGTGGTCGGCGGCGACTACAAGGGCGGCGGCTGCACCGGCCTGCCCCAGCCGAAGGGTGACTTCTTCGCCATCGACTACGTGGCGCACGAGATGGGCCATCAGTTCGGCGGCGACCACACCTTCAACGGCTTCCTGAGCAACTGCTCGGGCGGCAACCGGGAGCCGTCCACCTCGGTCGAACCGGGGTCGGGCTCGTCGGTGATGGCCTACGCCGGCATCTGCCGTCAGGACAACCTCCAGCCGCACAGCGACCCGTACTTCAGCCAGAAGTCGATCGAGGAGATCTCCGCCTACACCGGCAGCGCGCCCTACGACAACATCGAGGTGCAGACCGTCTCGCTGCGCGGCTTCGACGCCAACGGCGAGCAGATCACGCTCGACTACCCCGGCTCGGGCGGTGCCATCACGCTGACCCGCGGCACCAACTACGACGCCGCCAACCTCAAGACGGCCATCCAGACCCTCACCGGCAAGACGGTCTCGATCGCGCAGTGGGGATTCGACCAGTTCTCCGTCGCCGTGGGCACCCCGACCGACGTTGGCTTCCAGGTGATCTTCAACGCGACGCCCAGCATCCTCGGGGCCGACGCGACCGATGTCGACCTGGCCTCGCTGACCGTCTCGAGCCCCAGCGCCGGCGTCAGCGGCTTCGTGGGCGAGACCGCCCAGGGAGGCCCGTCCATCCAGGGCGGATCGATGGTCGTGACGACCGCGAACCACGCTCCCGGCGTCACGGCACCCGCCGACAAGACGCTGCCGATGCGCACGCCTTTCGCGCTGACCGCCTCGGGCAGCGACGTCGACGGCGACGCGATCACCTACCTGTGGGAGCAGAACGACATCGGCGGCGCCACCGGCACTCCGCTGACGAGCAACACCAAGGTCGACGGCCCGCTCTTCCGGGTCTTCGGCATCGCGGCTCCCGTGACGCCGGCCGGCACGCTCGAGACCCCATCGCCGGGGGAGAACCTCGCCGACGGCAACCCGACCCGGGTGTTCCCTGACATGGCGCAGGTGCTCGCCGACAACACCAACGCCGAGAGCCCCACCGGTGACTGCCCGGCAGCGCCCGTCCCTGACACGGTCCCGCTCCCGCCCGCCGTGCTCGACTGCTACTCCGAGTACCTGCCCAAGCCCGGATATCTCGGGACCGCTGGAAGCATCACGCCCGCGATGCACTTCCGGGTCACGGCGCGCGACGCGTTCCTCAACGGTGGCGGGTCGTCGTTCGACGACGTGGTGCTCACCCTCGACCCGACCAAGGGGCCCGTTCGCTCGTCACCTCGCAGGCGGCTCCCGGCACCACGGCCCAGGGCGGACCTGCCGCTGGCCGTCGCGTGGGCGCGTCAACGGCACCGAGACGCTGGCGCCGCAGGTCCGGATCACGATGTCCACCGACGGCGGGAAGAACTTCGACCGGGTGCTGGCGGCCAGCACTCCCAATGACGGCTCGGAGGCGGTCGTCCTTCCCGACGCCCCCACCACTCACGCGCGGATCAAGATCGAGGCCGTCGACAACTACTTCTTCGACACCAACGACGCTGAGTTCACGGTGACGGCAGCCGACAAGGTCGCTCCCAACACGACGATCACGAGCGGGCCGAAGCAGAACTCCGTCGTCTTGTCGAAGACCGTGCACCTGGGCTACACCTCAACCGAAGCCGGCTCGTCCTTCGTGTGCACGGTCGACGACCTGGCCACGCCGTGCGGCACTGCGACGGCGACGTTGATGGGCTTGAAGGCCGGCACCCACACCTTCGCGGTCGCGGCGCGTGACGTCTCGGGCAACATCGATGCCTCGGCGGCGACGCGGACGTTCACGGTGCCCCTCGACGACCCGAAGCTCAAGCACAAAGGCGACTGGAAGATCAGCAAGGCCTCCGGCGCCTACGGCGGCGACTACTCCAAGTCGTCCACCAAGGGCGACAAGCTGACCTACTCGGTCCACGACATCAAGAAGATCGTGCTCGTGGTCAGCACGGGCAAGAAGCTCGGCCCGGTGAAGGTCTACCTCGGCGACAAGCTGCTCAAGACGATCGAGCTCGAAGGCAAGTCGCACACCAAGGTGCTGAAGACCGCGGCGAGCTTCTCCGGACCGAAGTCGGGCAAGCTCAAGATCGTCGTCGCGAAGAACAAGCAGGTCCGGATCGAGGGCGTCGCCCTGGTCAGCGGCTGAGAAATCGACGCCCGAGGAGGGGACCCGTCAGCGGGTTCCCTTCCGGGCGCGGGAGGCGAGCTTGCCGCGCTCGTTCTGGTCGAGGATCACCTTGCGGATCCGCACGGACTGCGGGGTGACCTCGACGCACTCGTCCTCCCGGCAGAACTCCAGGCACTGCTCGAGACTGAGCCTGCGCGGAGGGATGAGCTTCTCGAAGTTGTCGGAGGTGGCGGAGCGGATGTTGGTCTGCTGCTTCTCCTTGGTGATGTTGACGTCCATGTCGTCGGCGCGGGAGTTCTCCCCGACGATCATGCCCTCGTAGACCTCGGTCGTCGGCTCCACGAAGAGGATGCCGCGCTCCTGCAGGTTGGTCATGGCGTACGCCGTCGCGGCACCCGCCCGGTCGGCCACCAGCGAACCCGAGTTGCGCGAGCGGATCTCGCCGGCCCAGGGCTCGTAGCCCTCGCTGATGTGGTGGGCGATGCCCGTGCCGCGGGTGTCGGTGAGGAAGTCGGTGCGGAAGCCGATCAGGCCACGGGCCGGGACGACGTACTCCATCCGCACCCATCCGGTGCCGTGGTTGGTCATCTGCTCCATGCGGCCCTTGCGGGAGGCGAGCAGCTCCGTGATGATCCCGAGGTACTCCTCGGGGGCGTCGATGGTCAGCCGCTCCATCGGCTCGTGCAGCTTGCCGTCGATCTCCTTGGTGACGACCTGCGGCTTGCCGACGGTCAGCTCGAACCCCTCGCGCCGCATCTGCTCGACGAGGATTGCCAGCGCCAGCTCACCGCGGCCCTGCACCTCCCACGTGTCGGGCCGCTCGGTGTTGAACACCCTGAGCGAGACGTTGCCGACGAGCTCGGTGTCGAGGCGGTCCTTGACCATCCGTGCGGTGACCTTGGAGCCCTTGGCCCGCCCGACCAGCGGCGAGGTGTTGGTGCCGATCGTCATCGAGATCGCCGGCTCGTCGACGTGGATGAGTGGCAGCGCGACGGGGTTCTCGGCGTCGGCCAGCGTCTCGCCGATGGTGATGTCGGGGAAGCCCGCGACCGCCACGATGTCGCCGGGGCCGGCGGAGTCGCCGGGCTTGCGCTCGAGGCCCTCGGTGATGAGCAGCTCGGTGACTCGCACGTTCTGCTTCGAGCCGTCGCGCTTCATCCAGGCCACGGTCTGGCCCTTGGTCAGCTCGCCGTGGTGGATGCGCAGCAGGGCCAGCCGCCCGAGGAAGGGCGAGGCGTCGAGGTTGGTGACGTGGGCCTGCAGCGGCGCGTCCTCGACGTACGTCGGGGCGGGGATGGTCTCCACGATGGTCCGGAAGAGCGGCTCGAGGTCGGGGGAGTCGGGCATGCCGCCGTTGTCGGGTACGACGAGCGAGGCCCGGCCGGCTTTCGCCGACGCGTAGACGACCGGGAAGTCGAGGGCGTCCTGGCTGTGCCCCTTCTGCAAGTGACTGTCGTCGAGCAGGTCGAGGAACAGCTCGTAGGTCTCGTCGACGACCTCGGCGATGCGGGCGTCGTGCCGGTCGACCTTGTTGACCACGAGCACGACGGGCATGTCGGCGTTGAGTGCCTTGCGGAGCACGAAGCGGGTCTGCGGGAGCGGGCCTTCGGAGGCGTCGACCAGGAGCACGATGCCGTCGACCATCGACAGCCCGCGCTCGACCTCGCCACCGAAGTCGGCGTGACCGGGGGTGTCGATGATGTTGATCGTCATGCCGCCGGGGAACGACGGGCCCGTGTAGTGCACCGCCGTGTTCTTGGCGAGGATCGTGATCCCCTTTTCGCGCTCGAGATCGCCGGAGTCCATCACGCGGTCGGCGACGCCCTCGAGCTCGTGCGCCGTGAAGGCGCCCGCCTGCCGGAGCATGGCGTCGACGAGGGTGGTCTTGCCATGGTCGACGTGGGCCACGATCGCGACGTTGCGCAGGTCGTGGCGCAGTGCGCGGGGACTGGTGGAGACGTTCTCGGGCATGGGGATACAGGGTGCCTTTGCACAGGGAGATCGGGGGACCGGCCGAGTCTACGGGCCGGTCTGGTCATCGCCCGCATCGATCTTTACGCCCCCACGAGATCGCCCTGCGGCGCACCGACCGGCCGCTGGCGATCGACGTCGTCCTCGGGCCCTTCGCGGCGTCGTCGACGACCCGTCGCGGCGCCGGGGCGGACCCGCGGTTGGCTCCGTCGGCCCCAGGGGGTAGGCAAGGGGCATGTCGTGCTCGTTCATCCCTCCTTACCTCCTCGAGCAGATCGCTCGCCGCGACTCCGTCGTCGCCGAGCGGGTCGCCGCGACGTTGGCCGTCGACGCGCGGGTGCGCGAGCGGCAGGCGACCTACGCCGGCCCGACGACGGCCCCGGCCACCGTCAGCGCGGCGGCAGCCACGTCGGCCTGGACCGTGCACACCGCCGACAGCACCACCACCCTTCCCGGCCGGGCCGTGCGCGCGGTCGGTGACCCGCCCTCGGGCGACGTGGCGGTCGACGAGGCTGCCGACGGCATCACCGGCGCGCTCGGGCTCTTCGCCGACGTGTTCGGCCGCAGCTCCTACGACGGGGCCGGGGCCCCCGTCTCGCTGACCGTGCACTACGGGCACGAGTACGACAACGCCTTCTGGGACGGCACCCAGCTGGTGTTCGGCGACGGCGACGGCGAGCTCTTCGACCGGTTCACCAAGCCGGTCGACGTGCTGGGCCACGAGCTGACGCACGCCGTCACCGAGCACTCCGCCGGGCTGCGCTACCAGGGCCAGTCCGGGGCCCTCAACGAGTCGGTCAGTGACGTCTTCGGCAGCTGCCTCAAGCAGTGGCTGCTCGACCAGACCGTCGACCAGGCCGACTGGCTGGTCGGCGCCGGCCTCTTCCTGCCCGGGGTGAACGCACGCGGCCTGCGCGACATGGCCGCCCCCGGCACCGCCTACGACGACCCGCTCCTCGGCAAGGATCCCCAGGGCGCCTCCATGGACGACTACGTCCAGACCCAGGACGACAACGGCGGGGTGCATCTCAACTCCGGCATCCCCAACCGCGCCTTCCACCTGGCGGCCACCGCGATCGGCGGCTCCTCGTGGTCCGGCGCCGGCGCGATCTGGTACGCCGCCCTCACCGGCGACGCGGTGGGGCCCGACACCGACTTCGCGGGCTTCGCCGCGGCGACCTTGGCGGCTGCCGGCGAGCACGCCGATGCCGTCGGCCAGGCCTGGGAGACGGTCGGCGTGACACCACAGACCGCGGGTCCCACGCCCTCCGACGGCACCGCCTCAGAGGACGACACCGGCGGCGGCCAGGGCGCTGCCACCCGGGTGTGGGTGCGGCGTACGGGCGGATTCGCTGGCCGCACGTCCGAGGGGGCGCTGGACCTCGAGGGCGACGACGAGCGCGTCCCCGAGGTGCGGTCCCTGGTCGAGCGCATCGACCTGGCGCAGGTCGCGGCCGGCCGTCCGCACCCCGACATGTTCGTCTACGACTTCGACCTGTGCGGCCGGCGAGCGGCACACGTGCCCGAGCAACACCTGACCCCCGACCTGTCCCGCCTCGCCGTCCTGGTGCTCGAGGGCCGTCCGCTGGTGAAGTGAGGCCCGGTCAGGCCAGGGCGCGGTCCAGGGCGGCGTTCACGTGGAGCGTGGTGCAGGGGATGACAGGAAGCTCGACGTCGGCCTGGGAGATCAGCAGCTCGATCTCGGTGCAGCCGAGCAGGATCGCGCCGGCACCGGCGTCCCAGAGCTCCTCGGTGAGCGCGACGACGCGGCGCCGGGTGGCGTCGACGACGCGACCGTGCACCAGCTCGTCGTAGATCGCGGAGTTGAGCCAGTCGTGGTGCTCGGTGGCAGGCATGATCACGGTGACGCCGTGCTTGGCCAGCCGGTCGGCGAAGAAGCCGTCCGACATGGCGACCTTGGTGCCGATGAACCCGACGGTGGTGGCGCCCTGGGCCAGGCAGGCCTCGGCCACCACGTCGGCGAGGTGGAGCAGCGGGATCTGCACGGCCGCCGCCACCTGGTCGGCGACCCGGTGGAAGGTGGTGGTGCACATGACCAGGAAGTCGGCGCCGGCGCGCTCCACGCCCCGGCCCGCGTCGGCGAGCAGCTCGCCGATCTGGTCCCAGCGCTCGTCCTCCTCGAGGTCGGTCAGCTCGGCGAAGTCGACGGTGCTGAGCACCAGTCGCGGCGAGGAAAGTCCGCCGAGCCGCTCCTGCACCCCGAGGTTGAGGTCGCGGTAGTAGACGGCGCTGCTCTCCCAGCTCATCCCGCCGATCAGCCCGATGGTCTGCATTGGTCGAAGTGTTACCTGTCCGTCTTGGGGGCGTCCACCCGGTGCACCTTGTGCTGGGCGGCCTGGGCCCGCGGACGGACCACGATCTCGTCGAGATCGACGTGGCTGGGTCGGGTGGCCACCCAGCCGATGATGTCGGCGATGTCGTCGGCGACGAGGGGCTCTGGTACGCCGGCGTACACGGCGTCCGCCTTGTCCTGGTCGCCGCCGAAGCGGTTGAGCGCGAACTCGTCGGTGCGCACCATGCCCGGCGCGATCTCGGTGATCCGGATCGGCTCGCCGCTCAGCTCAAGCCGCAGAGTGCCGGTCAACGCCTTGAGCGCGTGCTTGGCCGCGGTGTAGCCGCCGCCGCCCTCGTAGACGACCCTCCCGGCCGTCGAGCCGACGTTGACGATCAGCCCGTCGCCGCTCGCGCGCAGCGCCGGCAGCAGCGCCTGGGTGACGTGCAGCGTGCCGAGCACGTTGACGTCGAACATCTGGGTCCAGTCGTGGGGGTCCGCGGTGGCGACCGGCTCAGCGCCCGCGGCCCCGCCCGCGTTGTTGACCAGCACGTGCAGCTCGCCGCCGACGCGCCCGGCCAGGGTGGCCACCGACGCGGGGTCGGTGACGTCGCAGACCGTGGCCACCCCGTCGATCTCCGCTGCCAGGGCCTCGAGGCGGTCGGCCCGCCGGGCCGCGCAGTGCACCAGGAAGCCTTCCGCGGCCAGCCGCCGGGCAGTTGCTGCGCCGATGCCGCTGCTGGCGCCGGTGACGACCGCGATCCGCTGCTTTCCGGGGGTGGTGACCATGAGGCGATTCTGCCCGTGGGTGTGGCGACGCGGACGGCCGGTGGCAGACTAGGACGCCGTCGCCGTCAGTTGGAAGCTCGGAATCGTTCGGACGGGAAGGACACATGAGTCTGCGACAGGTCTCCCAGGTGCTGGGCCTGCTGGGCGGGATCGCCTGGGTATTTCACTACTTCGCCACCGATGACGCGGGCGCCCCGCTCGCTCGCGGGCTCTTCTGGGGCGGGGTCGTGCTCATCACGCTGGCGCTGCTGGAGCTCGGGTTGATGCTGGTCAAGAGCGGGGTAGCCGCCTTGCGGGTGTTCGTGGCCTGCGTGCTGCCGGTGTTCTTCTGGATGGTTGTGTCCGTTGTCGTGCCCTCCGCGGCCGACGAGGCGGCGGGGTACGCCGTCATGGGCTGCGCTGTCGCTGCGCTCTTCCTCCTGCTGCTGGCCCGACGCGGCCCCCAGCGGGCCACGCTCTGACATCCGGCTGACCTCCGGCCGTCGAGCCCGTTCGTCATCGCCGCGCCCACCCGGGAATCCCGGCGGGCTTCGCGGGGTTATAGCGGGTTGGTGGAGGGCCCGTCGACGGAAGGCGCAACAGTGGCTGACTCGGTCAAGCGTGTCGCGATGGTGAGTCTGCACACGTCGCCCCTCGACCAGCCCGGCATCGGCGACGCCGGCGGCATGAACGTCTACGTCATCGAGCTGTCCAGGCGGCTGGCCGCCCAGGGCATCGAGGTCGACATCTTCACCCGCGCCACCACGTCGTCGATCCCGACCGTGGTCGAGGCGACGCCGGGCGTGTTGGTCCACAACATCCACGCCGGCCCGTTCGAGGGGCTGACCAAGGCCGAGCTGCCCGGTCAGCTGTGCGTGTTCGCCCGTGAGGTGCTGCGGACCGAGGCCGCGAAACCTCTGGGCCACTACGACGCCGTGCACTCCCACTACTGGCTCTCCGGCCAGGTCGGGGCGTTGGCCCGCGACCGGTGGAACGTGCCGCTCGTGCACTCCATGCACACCATGGCCAAGGTCAAGAACGACGCGCTCGCCGAAGGCGACACCCCCGAGCCGTCGGCCCGGATCATCGGGGAGGAGCAGGTGGTCGAGGCAGCCGACATGCTGATCGCCAACACCGACACCGAGGCCAAGCAGCTCATCAACCTCTACGACGCCGATCCGACGCGGGTCGAGGTCGTGCATCCCGGGGTCGACCTCGAGGTGTTCCGCCCGCGCGAGCGGAGCGTGGTGCGGGCCCACCTCGGCCTGCCCACCGACGCGCTCGTGCTGATGTTCGCCGGGCGGATCCAGCCGCTGAAGGCGCCCGACGTGCTGCTGCGCGCGGTGGCGGTGCTGCTCGAGCGCGACCCGGGGATGCGCTCCCGGCTCGTCGTTCCGATCGTGGGCGGTCCGTCCGGTTCGGGCCTCGACCATCCCGAGTCGCTCGCGCAGCTGGCCGACAGCCTCGGGCTGACCGACGTGGTGCGCTTCGTCCCGCCGGTGGCCCAGATGGAGCTCGCCGCTTGGTACGCCGCGGCCGACCTGGTCGCCGTACCGTCCTACAACGAGTCGTTCGGCCTGGTCGCCGTCGAGGCCCAGGCCTCCGGCACTCCGGTGGTCGCCGCCGCCGTGGGTGGCCTGACCACTGTCGTCCACGACGGCCGCAGCGGCCTGCTGCTCGACACTCACGACCCGCGCGACTGGGCCGACGCCCTGGGCCGCCTGGTTGACGACCCCGGCCTGCGGGCAGCGCTCGCGCGGGGAGCCCTCGTGCAGGCGCGGCAGTTCTCCTGGGACCTGACCGCAGAGCGCACGCTGGAGACCTACGAGCGCGCCCGCTCGTTGATGCGTCAGGCCGTTGCCTAACCTGGCCGGTGTGCTTCCCGACGACAATGCTGAGCAGAACCCTGCCGCCGCCGTCGTCCGGACGCACCTGACCGAGCACGACATCGAGTTCCGGGAGAGCGGCGACGGCGTCTTCAGCTTCTCGCTGCCGGGCGAGCGCAAGCTCCAGACGGCCGTGCGGGTGGACGTCGGCAAGCACGCGCTGGGCGTGCACGCCTTCGTGTGCCGGGCCCCCGACGAGAACCACGAGGCCGTCTACCGCTGGCTGCTCGAGCGGAACCTGCGGATGTACGCCGTGTCGTTCGCCGTCGACAGGCTTGGCGACATCTATCTGGACGCCCGGCTGCCCCTGGCGGCGGTTTCCTCCGACGAGCTCGACCGGTTGCTGGGCGCGGTGCTCAGCTATTCCGATGAGTCGTTCAACACCATCCTCGAGCTCGGCTTCGCCTCCTCCATCCGCAAGGAGTGGGCGTGGCGACAGCTGCGCGGGGAGTCGACCGCCAACCTCGAGGCGTTCCGCGGCTGGCTGGAGAGCGGTGCCGACCCGTCAGTCGGCGATCAGGACGGCCACGAGGGCGAGGGTCGCCGGTAGCGCCTGCACGAGGAGGATCCGGCGGCTGACCGTCGCGGCGCCGTAGGCGCCCGCCACGATCACGCACAGCAGGAAGAACACCTGCACGTCGGTCAGGTCGGCCACCAGCCCCCACACGAGGCCCGCGACCAGGAACCCGTTGTAGAGGCCCTGGTTGGCCGCGAGCGTCTTGGACGCCTCGGCGAACTCGGCATCGGTGCCGAACGCCGCGCGCCCCTGAGGCTTGGTCCACAGGAACATCTCGAGCACGACGATGTAGACGTGGATGAGGGCCACGAGGGCGACCAGCACGGCCGCGACGACGTTCACCGGGTCAGCATCGGGGCGGCGGTGGTCGAGCCGCGCACCCTCGTCGCCTCCTCGGACCTGCGGGACGGCGGCCTTGGGCCGCGGCTTGCGACGCGCCACGGCGACGCCGATGAGGGCGAGTGCGCCGCCGACGTAGGCGATGGCTGGTGGCGCCTCGGAGAGGAACACGACGCCCATCACGATCGTGATCGGCGGCACGAGGTAGGTCGTCACGCCCAGGCTGGAGGCGCTCATGTGGCGCAGGGCGTAGGCGTAGGTCGTGAAGGCGATCGCCGTCGGGAAGACGCCGAGGTAGATGACCCAGAGGATCGAGGAGCCGGAAGCGTTGCGGGTGTCGTCGACCAGCTGCCCGGCGAACGGCAGGCACGCGACCATCCCGACCGTGCACGCGAGCCAGGTGATGTGCAGCGCGGGAAGGCGGGCGACGAGCGGTTTCTGCAGGATGACGCTGATGGAGTAGACGGCTGCCGAGACGAGGCACAGCACGACGCCGACGACCTCGATGTTGCCGCTCGAGGAGTCGGCCGTGCCGATCAGGGCGACGCCCGCGAAGGCAAGAGCGAGCCCGATCACGAGGTAGGTCGTGAACCGCTCGCCGAGGAAGATCGCGGCGAGCACCGCGATGAAGATCGGCGAGATCTGGAGCAGCATCGAGGCGGTGCCGGCATCGACGTGGTGCTCGCCGAGGTTGAGCGAGACGTTGTAGACGCCGAACCACAGCACCCCGATGGTCACGATGGAGACCCATTCGCGCGGCGTCGGCCGCGGCATCCGCGGCTGGGTCAGCGCGACCACGCCGAGGCAGATGGCGCCGATGAGCAGCCGGCCGAGAGACAGCGCACCCGGCGTGAAGTCGGGTCCCAGGTGCCGGATGGCCACGAACGCCGACGCCCACAGCACCAGCGTCACCGTCACGGCGGCAAGCGGGAGCCAGGGGCGGGTCGTCGGGGTCACCTCGACAGCCTAGGGACGGCCGCCGACACCGAACACGCGGTTATCGGACGTCGTACGACGAGTTCCCGCCGTACTTGACGGGCAAACCCGACACTTGATGGGTGATGCTTCGCCCTTCCAGTGTCGGTTTCACCGGTCGGCCGGTGAAACCGACAGCCACAGACCCCTCACAGGTCGAGCTTGTACCCCAGCCCGCGCACGGTGACGAGGTACTTCGGCTCAGAGGGGTCGGGCTCGAGCTTGGCGCGCAGCCGCTTGACGTGCACGTCGAGGGTCTTGGTGTCGCCGACGTAGTCCGAGCCCCAGACGCGGTCGATCAGCTGGCCGCGGGTCAGTACCCGGCCGGTGTTGCGCAGGAACATCTCCAGCAGCTCGAACTCCTTGAGAGGCAGCCGCTGCTCGGACCCGTCGACGGTGACGACGTGCCGCTCGACGTCCATCCGGACGGGGCCCGCCTCGAGCGTCATGGGGGCGAGGTCGGGCTCCTGGCCGCGGCGCAGCACCGCCCGGATGCGGGCTACCAGCTCACGGGGTGAGTAGGGCTTGGTGACGTAGTCGTCGGCGCCGAGCTCGAGACCCACCACCTTGTCGACCTCGTCGTCCTTCGCGCTGACCATGATCACGGGCACGTTGGAGGTCGCCCGGATCTGACGGCACACCTCGGTGCCCGGCAGGCCGGGGAGCATCAGGTCGAGAAGCACGATGTCGGCCCCGTTGCGGTCGAACTCGGTGAGCGCGTCGGGGCCGGTGGCGGCGATCGCCACGTCGTAGCCCTCCTTCCGCAGCATGTAGGCGAGGGCGTCGGAGTAGCTCTCCTCGTCCTCGACGACAAGTACTCGGGTCATGGCATGGTCTCCTGGTGGGCGCTGGGGAGCGTGAGGGTGAAGGTCGAGCCGTGGCCCTCGACCGACCACACGCGGATCTCCCCGCCGTGGGTCGCCGCGACGTGCTTGACGATGGAGAGGCCCAGGCCGGTGCCGCCGGTGGAGCGGTGCCGGGCCGGGTCGATGCGGTAGAAGCGCTCGAAAATCCGCTCCAGCTCCTGGGGAGGGATGCCGATTCCCTGGTCGACGACCGACAGCTCGACCATGCCAAGGTCGGGCTTGGCCGAGACCGTCACGGTCGAGTCGTTCTCGGAGTACGTCACGGCGTTGGCGACCAGGTTGGCGACGGCCGCACGCACCTGCTCCTCGTTGCCGAACACCTTGAGCCCGGCAGTGCCGCTGATGGCGATCTTGATGCGACGGTCTCCTGCGTCGATGGCCGAGCTGTCGACGGCGGCGGCCACCATCTCGTCCACGTCGACGACCGCCGGGGCGTCGAGGGGGTCGTCGTCCTGGAGCCTCGAGAGCTCGATGATCTGCTGCACGAGCCGGGTCAGGCGGTCGGACTCGGTGAGCATCCGGCCGGCGAACCGGCGGACGGCGACCGGGTCGTCGGCGGCGTCGGAGACGGCCTCGCTGAGCAGCTTGATCGCCCCGACCGGAGTCTTGAGCTCGTGGGAGACGTTGGCGACGAAGTCGCGACGCACGGTCTCGACGCGGCGTTCGCGGGTGCGGTCCTCGACCAGCGCGAGCACCAGCACCGACGACAGCGGCGCGACTCGGACGGTCACGTGGCGAGGGGTCGAGCCACGGCGCGGCATCAACAGCTCGGTCTCCTGGATCTGGCCGTCGCGGCGTACCTGCGTGACCAGCTCGGCCAGCTCGGACGAGACCAGCTGATCGCCGGACACCAGCCCCATGGCGTACGCCGGCGCGGAGGCCTTGAGCACCGTGTCGTCGCCACCGACGACGACGGCACTGCTGCGCAGCACCGACAACACCGACGCGACGCCTTCGGGTACGACGGGCGCCTCGGTCTCAGGGGCGACGCTCTGTTGGCGCTCGGTGACGTGCCAGGCGAGCACCGCGCCGCCGGCCACGAGCGCCCCGACCAGCGCGGCGAGAAATGCCTGCGTCGTCGGATCCACGCCTTGATCGTACGCAGCAGTTCACCGGCTCCTCGTTCGCGAGACAGGGGCTCGACGAGTGTTCACCGCGCGTTCACCGCCTGACCCCATCTGGTCACCCTGCGCCCGTACGGTCGCGCCCATGCGTGAGGCCTACCATGACCAGCTCGACTCCATCTTCGGCGACCTCGCCGCCGTCTGCGGCAACGTGCAGCAGGCCGTCCGGCTGGCGACCCACGCGCTGCTGACCGGCGACGCCGAGACGGCCGAGGCCGTCATCAGCGCGGACGTCGAGATCGACCGGGCGACCGAGAAGGTCGAGGACAACTGTCTGTCCCTGCTGTCGCTCCAGCAGCCGGTGGCCGGCGACCTGCGAGTCGTGGTCTCCGCGCTGCGGATGGTCAGCGAGCTCGAGCGGATGGGCGACCTGTCGGTGCACGTCGCCAAGATCGCCCGGCTTCGGGTGCCCGAGATCGCCGTGCCCGACGAGATCCGCCCGACCATCTCGCGGATGGCCGAGGTGGCCGAGGACATGGTGGCCCGGGTCGCCCAGATCATCGACGAGCGCGACGTCGAGGGGGCGATCGTGCTCAGCCGTGACGACGACGAGATGGATCAGCTGCGACGCACCAGCTTCGCCCAGCTGCTCTCGGACGACTGGGCGCACGGCGTGGAGGCGGCCGTCGACATCGCCCTGCTGGGCCGCTACTACGAGCGGATCGCCGACCACGCCGTGTCGGTCGGCAACCGGATCATCTTCGTGGTCACCGGGCAGTTCCCGGTGATCAGCGCCTGAGCCGACGCCGACCACCGCTGGTTGAGGAAGGCGCGCTAGCGCCTGTCACGAAACCCCGAAACGGGAGGGCAGACCTCTTGCGGGGTAACGAGTGAGGTTGCTAGCGCAACCTCCTCAACCAGCGGGCCGTCAGCGCCCTTGGTTGGCCACGGCGGCGGCCGCCTCGGCGGCGGCGGCGGGGTCGAGGTACTCGCCGCCCTTGACGGTCGGCGCAAGGGACTCGTCGAGACGGTAGAGAAGGGGCATACCGGTGGGGATGTTCAGCCCGGCGATGTCCTCGTCGCTGATCTGGTCGAGGTGCTTGACGATGGCGCGCAGGCTGTTGCCGTGGGCGGCGACCAGCACCCGGCGCCCGGCACGGAGGTCGTCGGTGATGTCGGTGTCCCAGCAGGGCAGCATCCGGGCGATGACGTCCTTGAGGCACTCGGTGCGGGGCATCTCGTCGCCGAGGTCGGCGTAGCGGGGGTCCCCGACCTGCGAGAACTCGTCGCCGTCCTCGATGGGGGGCGGCGGCACGTCGAACGAGCGCCGCCAGAGCATGAACTGCTCCTCGCCGTACTCCTGCGAGGGTCTGCTTCTTGTCCTTGCCCTGGAGCGCGCCGTAGTGCCGCTCGTTGAGACGCCACGAACGGCGGACGGGGATCCAGTGCCGGTCGGCGGCGTCGAGGGCAAGCCCAGCGGTGCTGATCGCGCGCCGCAGCAGCGACGTGTGCACCACGTCGGGCAGCAGGCCGGCGTCCTTGAGCAGCTCGCCGCCGTGGACGGCCTCGGCCTCGCCCTTTTCGCTGAGCGGGACGTCGACCCAGCCGGTGAACAGGTTCTTGGCGTTCCAGGTGCTCTCGCCGTGGCGGAGCAGCACCAGCTCGTAGGTCACGACGGGGAAGCTGACTCGGAGGGCTCGATCGGCGTGCCCGTGCCGTTGTCAAGGCCCTCCCACTGGCCGACCGCGTCGACCACGGGCACATTGACGCGGGAGGACTCGCCGTTGTCGAAGTCGACCGTCAGGGCCAGGAAGTCGCCCTTCGTGAAGTCGCCCTGGACCTTGATCCCCTGACCGTCGGCGAGGTTGACCAGCTGACGGGGCGCGACGGCGATCGGGTCGAAGTCGGCCACCGCGATCGTGGAGTTGGAGCCGAAGTCCAGCGAGGTGAAGGAGATGGTGGCGGCCGGGTCGCCGTTCGAGAGCGACGCGATGAACGTCCCGGAGCCATCGTCCTGCGAGACGATCACGGCGTTGAGGACGTCGACGACACCGTCCTGGTTGTTGGAGCCCGCGGCGGGTGAGTACTCGCGGTCCGTGGCGTAGTTGAAGCCGCACGAGGCCAGGCTGGGCACGGCGAAGAGGAGAGCCGCGATCGTCAGGGCGAGGTTGCGGCGCGGGTGCCGTCCGTCCATGGTTCACAGGCCTTTTCGAGTCGTCGGGGCGAGTCGTCGGGATGCGCGACACAGCCTAGCGTCGAAGCCGGGCCCGCCGACCCCGGCTACTGGCGCAGGCCGACCGTGAGCCCGGCGACCACGATCGCCGCCGCCACGAAGGTGGTTGCCGCGCCCGCGATCAGCAGCAGCCGGGGTGCGCCGATCCGCAGCGCCACTCGCAGGGGCAGGTGTCGCATGCCGTCGGCGTTGTCGTCGACCAGGTCGGGCAGGGCCAGCAGGAAGTGCACCCCGACACCGAGCAGCGCCGCCAGGACCGTCATCAAGATGGTGGGCGGGTCGCCCTCCGCCTGGCCGCCCCAGCCGCCGTACGACAAGAAGGCCGGCAGCAGACCGAACGCGACGGCCCAGGCCACCCAGGAGAACGCCGTACGCCGCAACACGACGTTTCCGACCACGGCCACCGCCAGGGAGAGCAGGTAGGCGCTGCCCGCCGTCACGCCGTTGCCGAGCGCGAGAGGCACGACCAGCAGCACCCCGCACGTGACCGCGAACCAGACGCTGCCCCCGTCGAGGGCCCCGGACGCGATGGGCTTGCCGGGCCGGTCGTGCGCGGTCGCGGCGTTGGTCGACGAGGTCGTTGTGCCAGCCGATCACGGCCTGGCCCACCAGCACCGTGAGCGCGACCAGGGCGGCCTCCCGCCAGGGCCGGCCGCTCAGGTAGGCGGCCCCGCCGAGGACCAGCGCCGTGACGAGGGCGTGCAGGGGATGGGCGGCGCGCAGCAGCTGCACCAGCCAGGTCGAAGCGAGAGCGGCGACCGGGGAACCGCGCCTCGCGCGCGGGGAGCCGACCGACATGGCTGAAGTATCGCCGACGCCCTGCGAGGCGTGCCCACCACCACATCGCATGGCGTCTTGTCAAGCCAAGACTAAGCCTCTGACCTGCACAAACGTGGCGAGGACTGGTTGGCCGACGTGTTAGAATGGTCACCTGGAAAGGGGTACAGAACATATGACCTTCACCGTCGGCGAAACGGTTGTCTACCCGAATCACGGGGCCGCAGTCATCGAAGACATCGAAATGCGAACCATCAAGGGGGAGGAAAGGCAGTACCTCGTCCTGAGGATCGTGGCCCAGCAAGATCTCGTAGTGCGCGTACCTTCGTGCAACCTCGATCTGGTCGGAGTTCGCGACGTCGTCGACAAGGAGGGCCTGGACCGCGTCTTCGACGTGCTTCGCGCCGCCCACGTCGAGGAGCCGACCAACTGGTCGCGTCGCTACAAGGCCAACCTCGAGAAGTTGCACAGCGGTGACGTCATGAAGGTGGCGGAGGTCGTTCGCGACCTCTGGCGCCGCGAGCGTGACCGCGGACTGTCGGCGGGCGAGAAGCGGATGCTCGCCAAGGCCCGTCAGATCCTGGTCTCAGAGCTGGCCCTGGCCGAGCACACCAACGAGGACAAGGCGGAAGCCATCCTCGACGAGGTGCTCGCGTCCTGATCGGTCCTACGACCCAGCAGAGGCCCCGCCCGGCTCCGGCCGCGCGGGGCCTCTCACGTTCTGCGCCCGTGACCCGCCCATGACGCTGCTCGACGACCCGGTCGACCCCGTCGTCGCGTTCGGCCGCGTCCTCGACGAGGGTCGCGGCTCGCTGCCGTTCGCGCTCATGCACGGTGAGGCACTGGTCACCTGCGCCACCTGGGCGCTGTCCGAGGCCGGCGTGCTGCCGCTCGACGCGCGCACCACCATGCAGGGCGTGGTCGACACCGAGGCACCACTCGTCCTCCACGACTCGCTCTGCCCGATGACGCCCCCCGACTTCATCGCCGCGTGCGTACGCCGCGCGGTCGACGAGGGTGTCGTGGTGGTCGGCGTACGGCCGGTCACCGACACCGTGAAGATCCTCCACGACGGGCTCGTCGGCGAGACCCTCGACCGTGACAGCCTCGCCCTGGTCGCCTCCCCGGTCGTGGTGCCCGCGACCGTGGCGGCCGCACACGCTGACCTCCTCGACGGCGCGGCCCTCGACCTGGCCGCGCTGACCGACGCGCTGCGGGCGCGCACGACCGTCGTGCTCGTCGACGCCCCTCCGACGGCCGCCCGCGTCGCCGGTGCGGCCGACCTGCGCGTCCTCGAGGCGCTCACCCGCCCCTCCCGCTGACCCGCGCGAGGGTCTCGGCGAGCGCGAGGTCCCACGGGTTCGTGATCTTCAGGTTCGCCGGGCTCGAGGGCACGGCCACGATGTCGACGTCGGTGTAGCGCTCCAGGCACGAGGCCGTGTCGGTGCCCGTGAAGTCCGTCGCGCTCGGCCTCGCGGTGGGCCGCCAGCAGCTCGGCCGCCCGGAACGCCTGCGGCGTCTGCACCCCGGCCAGCGAGCCGGGCGGGAGGGCCGAGCCGTCACGGGTCACGACGTGCTCGACGGCCACGACGGGAATGGCGCCCCCGGTCTCTCGCGCGGCCGCCAGGGTGCGCTCGAAGAGGGCGGCGTCGGCGAGCGGTCGCGCGGCGTCGTGGACGGCCACCACCCCGATCAACCCGCCGTCGATCTCGTCGGCCAGCACCCGCAGGGCCTGCCACTCCGATGCGTGCCGGGTCTCGCCGCCGGTGACCATCAGCACCTCGGCGTCGCCGAGATGAGGAGCCAGGGCCGCGCCGAGCGCGTCCTCCTCGCCCGGGCGGGCCACGACGACCACCCGGCGTACGTCGGGGATCGTCAGGGCCGTCTGGACCGACCACGCGACGACGGGCCGCCCGTGCAGCGGCAGCAGCACCTTGTTGACCCCGGCGCCGACCCGGGCGCCGGCTCCGGCCGCCAGCACCACGACTGCGGTGTCACCGGACTGGTCGGTCATGCGGCCGCAGCGTACCGGCCAGTGTTCTCACCCCCGTAACACGCCGAAACGCGTCGTCAACACGGCCGCCCTAGCGTCGCAGGACACGGAAGGGAGTCGCGGATGAGCCCGACCGAGGACTGGCTGCCGGTCTGCCGGGTCGCCGAGCTCGAAGTCGAGCGCGGGGCCAGCGCCCTGGTGCACGGCCATGCCGTCGCCATCTTCCGCACGCCCGACGACGAGGTCTACGCGCTGGGCAACCACGACCCGTTCGACCGCACGTCCGTGCTCGCCCGTGGCATCGTCGGGACTCGCGACGGAGTGCCGTTCGTGGCCTCGCCCCGCCACCGACACGCCTTCGACCTGCGCACCGGCCGATGCCTGGACGACGAGCACGTGTCCGTGCCGTCCTACGACGTGCGGGTGGTCGACGGCGTCGTGCTTGTCGGGCCGCGCGTCACAGACCGCCGGGCAACGTGGCCGACATGATGTCGTCGCCACCGAACACGCCGTCCTGCCACACCAGCCGGTTGCCCGAGATGGACGGGAAGCCCTGCTGGCCCTTCTCCTGCAGTGGGCTGTAGATGTTGTTGGTGGCGAAGGAGTAGACCCAGAGGTCGGTGTCGGGCATCTGGCCGCCGATGGCCTCGCTGACGCCGCCGGCGAGAGCGTCGACCGCGACCGGGAAGACGGCGTAGTCGGCGCTCATCGCCGAACCGTAGGGGAACCCGAAGTCGGTGAGGTGGGTCCGACCGCCGTTGCTGGTGAAGACGTCGGTGGACTGGTTGCCGTCCATGGCCAGCACGTGGTCGCCGTACGTCGCCGTCGTCATCACCCCGCCGGTCATCGTGCCGATCTGGTCGACCTGACCGGTGCTCGGCTTCCACATCAGCACCCGGCCCTGCTTGGTGCCCGCGCCCACCGTGCCGCCGCCGGCGGACATCGAGGTGATCGTGTCGCCGCCGAGCCCGGTGATCCGGATCCGGGTGACCTTGCCGCCGGCGCTGACGTAGTTGAGGGAGCTGTCCTCGGCGATGTACCAGGCGGCACCGTCGGCCGAACCGCCGAGGCCGGCCGTGAAGGTCGAGAAGGACAGGTCGTCGAGCTTGGTCGTCTTGCCACCCTTCTCGCGGCGGACGACCGCCTCGCCGCTGGGCGTGTCCTCGGCCGTGATGAGGGCGTCGCCTGCCCAGGCCATGTCGAAGGTCATCGGGTTCTTCGACAGCCCGGAGCTGACTACGGGGGTGCCCGGCCCGCCGGCCGGTTCGAGCCAGGCCAGGTTCTTGCCCGACACGATCGGGTAGACCTCTCGCTGCGGTTCGTTGCTGACGATCTCGCCGGCCAGGTTGCCCGGGGAGTAGCACCCGGCGCACAGCTTGTTCTGGTCGAACGTCTCCTTGGCCACCCTGATGATCGCCGCGTCGGCACCGGCCTTGACCGCGGTGTCCTCCACCGCGCTGGCCGCGTCGACCATGGTCGAGTTCGGGCCCAGCTGGTGGGTCAGGGTGTAGTAGACGATCAGGTCGAAGTCGCGGGCCAGCGGGGACTGGTAGCCCGGCTTGTTGTCGATCTTGGCGAGCTGGGTGCGGATCGACCACAGCGCGTTGTTCCAGATCGCGGAGTTGAGGTGGACTCCGCCGTTGTCGGTGATCCGGCCGACCGTCACCAGGAACCGGAAGCCCGGGTCGATGACGTTGAGGTAGTCGTCCATCGTGTTGTGGTTGAGCATGTAGCGGGTCGCGAGGGTGCCCGTCTCGTTGGCGTCGCACAGCCGCTGCGGGCCGGTCACGGACTTGCAGGCGTCCTCACCGAGCGTGGTCGAGTCGCGCTGGTAGTAGCGGTCGCCGATGACGTTGCCGAAGTAGTCGGAGAAGGCCTCGTTGAGGGCCCCGGACTGACCGGTGTAGTTCAGCCCCGCCGTGGAGTCGGTGACGCCGTGCGTGATCTCGTGTCCGGTGACGTCGAGGCTGACCAGCTGCATCTTGCCGTTGGGACCTTCGCAGGGGTTGCCGTAGACCATGCCCTGGAGGTCGGAGCTGAAGAAGGCGTTGCAGAAGTTGCCGTCACCGAAGTTGACCGTCGACTCCACGCTTGCGCCCTTGCCGTCCCAGGAGTTGCGGCCGATGCTCGCGTAGTAGTCGTAGACCACCCGGCTGATCTTCTGGGCGCCGATGGCGTCGGGGTCGGTGATCAGGGTGTTCGGGCCCTGCTGGACGTACTGGTGGCCCGGGAGGTTGCTCTGGCTGGTGCTGTCGTCGGCCGTGAGGGTGTAGATACCGCCCTTGCCGCTCGAGGCGACGTACGACGGCGTCGTGGTGTCGATGAGGGCTACGCCGTTGCCGGTCAGCAGGCCCTTGGCCGTGACCTGGCCGAGCACCGGGTTGGTGCCCGTCACGTCGACCGGCTGGCCCTGCGGCCCCAGCAGGTCGGCGAGCAGCATCCGGGACAGCCGCCGCGAGACGCGGCTGTTGCTGTGGCTGAGCAGACCGGCGACGCTCGGGGCCGCGAGCTCGGCGGTGGTGGGCCGGACCTCGAGCAGCGTGCCCGACACCGCGTCGATGTAGTAGTTGCCGTCGCTGAGCTGGATGCCGCTGTCGTTCTGACCGGCGGCGAAGACGCCGACCTCCCACGCGAGCTTGCCGCTGTCCTGCGCGAGCACGACCAGCCGGGGTGCGTCGACGATGGTGCCGTGCGTCAGCTGGCGCACGATTCGCGAGGCGAGCTGAGGCGTGATCCGGGGAACGGTGGCGACGTCTAGACCGGGGAAGACCCGGCCCCGCAGGGAGTTGAGCCGCGGCTGCTCGGCCACGCCGCCGACGCTCAGCACCAGGCCGGCGTCGAGGACCGGGACACCGTCGAGCTCCTGCGTCGCCCGGAGCACCGTGCTGCCGCTCAGGTCGGTCTCGCCTTCGGGGTTCACGATCACCTCGTCGGCCGCCACGCCGAGCAGGTCGGTGGCATAGGTGTCGAGGAACGAGGCGACAGTGGCCGCGGCGTCGGAGCCGGGCGTCGCCGCGTAGCGCCCACCGGAGAGCTCGCCGAGGTAGCCAGTCACGTCGTCCTGGCGGCCGACCCAGCCCGAGCCCGTGCTCGAGCGGAGCTCGTCGATGACCCGCTGCAGGGACGCCAGCTGACTAGACACGTCGGTGTCGGGATGGGAGGCGGCGTACTCCGCCGAGGGGATCAGGCTGCGTGGCTCGGCCTGGTCGCCGCTGCCGAGGGCGCCGCTGTCGTCGCAGGCGGTCATCGCGACCAGCAGCGCGACGAGAGCGGGCGCCGCGAGGAGGCGGCGTACGGCGCCGGGCTGGCGGGAGCGACTCATGACCGGAGATTCTGGACCATCCGCCGGCGTGCCGGGCGTTTCTCCGAACCGTCGTGTCACGTCGGCCCCCATATCCCCCGATGTCGCGCCCGATCCCGGCCGCGGCACGCGCGATTCTCCGGTAGAAATCAATTGAAAGAAAGGCCTACCGGATAAAGGCCGACACAAATACCCTGCACCCACGTGCCGGGTTCCGGCGCGCTTGAAGAACGAGGGGGAAATGCCGTGCCCTGTCCTACTTGCGCTACCGAGAATCCCGAGGTGGCGCTCTTCTGCTACCGATGCGGGACCTCGCTCCGCGGGAGTGCATCCACGCGCACCGGCTCGTATGCGGTGCAGTCGTCGGAGGGCGTGAACCAGTTCGCGCTGATCTCCACGATCATGCCGCACACCAACCGCGAGACTGCCGACAACTACCGCTGGGCGATGATCTTCAGCGCCGTGCTGATCATCGGCGCCACGGCGCTCGGCCTGCTTCCGATCGCGATCGCGTCCGCGGCCTTCCTGATCCCGATCGTCTACCTCGTCTACATCTACGACGTGAACCTGTTCGAGGACGCGCCGGTCCTGGTCGTCGCCGGCCTGTTCCTCGCCACCGGTGTGATGGCGATCCTGGTCTCGCTCTTCTTCTTCCGATGGGTCTTCGAGGACGAGTTCACCAGCTTCGCCTCGAGCTCACGGATCGGTATCTCGGGCATGTCCGTGCCCGCCCTGCTGATCTTCGCCGTGCTTCTCCCGATCGTCTCGATGGTCGTGATGAACCTCGGCGGCATCTTCCTGGCGAGCCGCCCGCAGTTCGACGACATGATCGACGGCTTGACCTTCGGCATCGCGGCCGGGACGGCGTACGCCGCGTTCGAGACCCTGGTGCTCTACTCGTCGGTCTTCACCAACGGCGACTTCCGCACCACAGATGGCCTGGCCACGTGGGCGGTGGTCGTGGTCAACCTGATGGTCGTGAAGGCGCTCATCTACGGCACGGCCACCGGCATCGCCGTCGCGGCGTTCTCCGGCAAGGGGGACGGCTACGACGGCTTCACCCGCTCCTACGCGATGAACTTCGGCCTCGCGGTCGCGGCGGTCGTCGGCTACTGGCTGGGCGTGCGACTGCTGGCCTACGTGCCCTTCGGCCAGGCCCTGGGGCTGGTGTGGGGGTTCGTCATCCTGGCGGTCCTCGTCATCCGGATCCGGGTGACGATGCAGGCGGCGCTCCTCGAGGCCGCGGTCGAGGACGCGGTGCGCACCGACGGCGAGGTCAACAAGCGCGCCACCGTGGGCGACTCCTACTGCCCCGAGTGCGAGAACCTGCTGCTGAACGGGTCGAACTTCTGCATGGTGTGCGGCAACTCCGTCCGTTCGACGAGCCGTCAGGCACGCCGAACGATGGGCGCCCCGACCACCACCGGAGGTGTCGCATGAGCGAGCCGACTCCGCCGCCCGACCAGCCGGCTCAGCCGGCTCAGCCGCCGGTTGACCCGACGCCACCCGCGCCGACGCCGCCCGCGCCGACGCCGCCCGCGCCGACACCGCCCGCGCCGACACCGCCCGCGCCGACTCAGCCTGTCGCGCCGACACCGGCGCAGCCCGCGGTCGCGGCAACTCCGGCTCCGCCGGCCGCCCCGGCCCAGCCGGCGTACGCACCCGCGGCGCCGACCCCGCAACCTGGCTACGGCTATCCACAGGGCGGGCCCCCCACCGGGCCGGTGCCGCCCGGGCAGACGCCCGGCGGCAACTTCAAGTCCAGCCGGGGCAAGACCATCGGCCTGATCGTGGCCGGCGTGGTGGCGGTCGGTGCCATCGGAGGCATCGGCGCCGCGGTGCTCGGCGGCGACGACGCCGAGGCGTTCTCGAGCTCCACCAGCGCCGATGAGTCGGGTACCACCGAGCCCGACGAGGACGTCCTTCCGAGTGACGGCGGGATCCTCGACCCGACTCCCATCGGCTCGGCCACCCCTGAGCCCGGCGCGTCGGACACGGCGGAGCCAACCGAGGAACCGACCACCGAGCCGACCGAGGCACCGACCGAAGGCCCGTCGCCGACCCTGGGCCCAGAGCCCAGTGCCGACGTGGTCACCATCGGCAACGGCGTCCAGGTGGCGGTGCTCTCTGGCTGGGAGGTCGTCGGGCAGGGCGACAGCGACGTGCTGCTGGCGGACGGCCAGAACAGCTACGTCTATGCGCTCACCGGCACGGTGAACCCCGCGGCCGACGCGGCCTCCGTCATCGCCGGGTCCATGGACTCGGTGCTGCCGCCGCAGACCTACACGCAGCTGCGCACGACCGACATCGCGCCGCTGCAGGCCTTCGGGTCGGTGGTGTCGATCGCGGCCATGCAGTACCAGGCGACCTGGGTCGACCAGCAGGCCTCGGTGCCGTTGCAGGGTCTGCTGATCTGCGCCATCCGTCAGGACGGTACGGCGCTCATCATCACCGCCGAGCACGCGCCGCCGGACGAGTTCAAGCAGAGCTCCGACTCGTGGGCCCCGGTGGTCAACGCCACGCTGGGCCTGTTCGGCGCCTCCTGAACCGGTCCAGCTGACGACGCCGGTCATCCCCTCGGGGGTGGCCGGCGTCGCGCCTTCAGCGCGGCAGCAGCAACGCGGTGGCGACGGCCGCTACGCCCTCTCCCCGGCCGGTGAGGCCGAGGCCGTCGGTGGTCGTCGCGGAGACGGTCACGGGACCGCCGGCGGCGGCCGTGAGCGCGCGCTCGGCCTCCGCCCGCCGTGGATCCAGTCGGGGGCGGTTGCCGATGACCTGGACGGCGATGTTGCCGACGGCGTACCCGGCCTCCGCGACGCGGCGTGCGGTCTCCTCCAGCAGCACGACGCCTGCGGCGCCGGCCCACTGTGGGTCGGCCGTGCCGAACTGGCTGCCCAGGTCGCCGAGGCCGGCGGCCGACAGCAACGCGTCGCACGCCGCGTGGGCCGCGACGTCCCCGTCGGAGTGACCCACCAGCCCGTGGTCCTCGTCGGGCCAGGCGAGCCCGGCGAGATGCATCGGGAATCCGGTTGCCAGGCGGTGCACGTCGACGCCGACCCCTACACGGGGCGAGGCGGCGTACGTCGGTCGGTCGCCGTCACCGGGCCGTAAGGAGTCGTGATCCACAGGGCGATCATGCCTGAGGGAGAATGAGCGGGTGAGGACCTCGCGGCACGCCTGGTGGTTGGCGGGGCTGGTGTCGGGTCTCGCAGGACTGGCGACGAGCTATTTCGTCGCGATGGTGATGACCATCCGCGAGTCGCCCGTGGTCGCCGTCGCCGAGCTGATCATCCGGCTCACCCCGGGTGCGATGGCAGAACGGGCGATCCAGGTCCTGGGTCACCACGACAAGACGTTCCTCGTCGTCGTCCTCTTCATCGTCCTGGGTCTGCTCTTCGCCTTGGCGGGATTGCTGGCCCGGCGCTCGTGGTGGTTGGGCGTGCTGCTGCTCGGCGTGCTCGCAGGGCTTGCCGGTGTGGCGGTCTCGGTGCAGTACGAAGCCACCTTCAGCGACCTGTTGCCGGTCTTCGTCGGCTTCGTGACCTGGGTGCTGTGCCTCGCGATCCTCACCGACCCGCTCCGCTCCGCCGACCGCACGGCCGCCACGCCCGAGGAGGCGGACGCCCGGCCGCCGCGCCGCGGCTTCCTGATCGGCGCCGGCGTGATGGTGCTGGCCTCGGTGGGGGTCGCCGTCGCCGGCCGGGCGCTGGGGCAGGGCCGCCGCAAGGTCGAGGAGGCTCGGCGGCTGTTGCGGCTCCCGGGAGTCACCGCCCCGGTGCAGCCGGCCGGAGTGTCGCTGGGCGTCGACGGCATCGCGCCGTGGCGCACCGCGAACGAGAAGTTCTACCTGGTCCACACCGCCCTGATCCCGCCCGCAGTCGACCCGAACTCGTGGGAGCTGAGGATCCACGGGATGGTCGATCGCGAGATCGTGCTGACCTACGACGACCTGATGGAGCGCAAGGTCACCGAGGCATGGGTGACCCTCAACTGTGTGTCCAACCCGGTCGGGGGACCGCTGATCGGCAACGCCTGGTGGAGCGGCGTACGACTGGCGGACCTGTTCGCCGAGCTCGGGCTCCAAGACGGCGCGGACGCCGTGCTGCAGACCTCGCACGACGGATGGACCTGCGGCACCCCGCTCGCAGCCCTGACCGACGACCGCAACGCGATGCTCGCCGTGGCCATGAACGGGCAGCCGCTGCCCATCGACCACGGCTTCCCCGTGCGCACGCTGGTGCCGGGGCTCTACGGCTACGTGTCCGCGTGCAAGTGGGTGGTCGACATGGAGGTCACCCGCTTCGACGACATCTCGGCGTACTGGATCGACAGGGGCTGGGCCGAGCAGGCTCCCGTGAAGATGGCGTCGCGGATCGACGTGCCCGGCGGAGGCGACACCTTGGGCACTGGGGATCAGCGCGTCGGCGGGGTGGCGTGGTCCCAGCACACGGGCATCAGCGGGGTGGAGGTCAGCCTCGACGGCGGTGCGTGGCAGTCGGCCGAGATCGGCAACGCCGACACCATCGACAGCTGGGTGCAGTGGACCACCACCCTCGGCCTCGACGAGGGCGAGCACGTGCTGCGGGTCCGGGCCACCGACCGCAATGGTCTGGTGCAGACCGGCGCCGAGGCCGACGTGCTGCCCGACGGCGCGACCGGCTGGCACACCGTCATGTTCGACGCGGGCTAGGCAGAGCCGTCGCGAGCTTGCCGGACGAACCCGTCTGGCCACGCGCAGATGCAGACCCGGTTGCCGGCATGGTCGGCGACCAGCACCTTGGCTCCCTCGAGACCCTTGACCCTGGCGACCCGTTCGGGGAACCCGGACTTGTGACGCGAGCGGACGGTCCAGCGGGCTCCTAGGCCGTCCGTGTGCGTCACAAGTTCTGGTTAGGGTGGCTGAGATGTCCGACCTGCTGACGGCAAGGACCATCGCCGAGGAGCCAGGCGACTTCGTACGTCGGCACGGCACCGTGAACGCGGAGTTCGGACCCCTCACTCAAGGCTCTGGGAACGTCTCCTGGTTGGTCGACGTCGGGGATCGCTGTGTGTTCGTGAAGACGGCGGGCACGCGCTGCGGGCCTCTTCCGGGTGACCCGGTTCCGTACTTCGACCACGAAGGTCGGGTCCGGCTGCTGCGCAACGCCATCGTGCTGGCCGGCTCGTGTCGGCACCCTGCGTTGCCGCGGCTCCTCAACGTCCTCGAGTCACCGTCTGGCCCGGCCCTGGTCTACGAAGCTGCACGGGGAGAGCTTGTCGGGGTTCCGCGAGAGGCCCGGGACGATCCGGCGTCGGCCTATCAGAGGTTCGCGCACCTCCCGGCTGATCGGCTGTTCGGCGTGTTCGACGTCCTCGTCGACCTTCACGTGGCGCTCGCCGCGGCCGGCTGGGTCGCCTGCGACCTGTACGACGGTTGCCTGATCGTGGACTTCGAAACCGCAGCACTGAAGGTCGTCGACCTCGACACCTACCGTCGCGGTCCCAGCGTCAACGACATGGGCCGCATGTTCGGCGCCACCAGGTTCATGGCACCCGAAGAGTTCGAGCTGGGTGCGGTCATCGACGAGCGCACCACCACCTTCACCCTGGGCCGGCTCGTCTGGCACTTCGGAACACGCCTGACCGAGCAGGCCGAAGACTTCTGCGGCTCAGCTGCCGTTGCCCAGGTCGTCGAGCAGGCCTGCCAACCGTCGCCGGCCGACAGACACGCGAGCGTTGCATCATTCGCAAGAGCGTGGACTAGGGCGCGTCGGTGACACTTGCCAGCGACTCGCTGAGGGAGCTCATCGTGTCTCCGAACGCTGCTTCGACGTCGTAGGCGTCGGCGAGAGTGAGGACGCTTCACAGGCAGTCGCCAGTCGTGGGCGAGCGCGGCGTCGAGGCCGTCGCGCGGGACTCCAGAGCGGCAGCCGAACGTGCCGAGTACGCCGAGCGACTGGCCGCCGAGCTCGACGCGGTGCGCACCTTCGGCTGATCCGGTAGGCGACTCGCGTCAGCCCCGAGCAGGCTCGAGGCTGCGCCTGCGCCGCCCTCGCCGAGACTTCGCGGCATCGAAGGTCAGCTCCTTGGGCCAGACAAAGTCGAGCGAGCCGCCGAGGCGCAGGGCCTGCCAGCGTTCGGCGACCTCACCCATCCGGCGTACGGCGCCGCGCAGCGTGTCGGGGTCGAGCGCCGCGCCGTGGGTGAAGGTCTGGTGCTTGGTCCTGCCAACGGTCCGCTCCCACGCGGCCACGGTGGTCACGACGAGATGCTCGGAGAGCTGCATGTCCTCGCGCCCGACCGCACCGATCCTTGCCGCTCGTCGCTGGTAGCGGAGGGAGTTGTCTTCAGGTGCCGGCGCGAAGATGCCGCCGCCTCCCGCGGCGAGCTGCCCCCAGACGCCCAGCTCGATCTCGAAGTACTCCTCGACGAGGTAGTGCGCCAGATCATGCGGCATCAGGTCGTCGTAGCCGGGTGCGAAGCGTGGCACCAACGCGGGGCCGTGCTCGCGTTCGATGGCGACCGTGTAGCGCTTGACACCTGCCTTCGTGAACGTCACCTGCATGAGCCGAATCTATGGATCTTCCCCAGGCAAGTCACCCGAGTTTGGCGGCGCTCACTCCCCGGTCTGGCCGTCGATCCGCTCGCGGATGATGTCGGCGTGGCCGTTGTGGCGGGCGTACTCGCCGACCAGCTTGGCGAGGTTCCAGCGAATGCTCTGCTTGTTCGTCCTGCTGACGGCCCCCAGATCCGAGCAGTCGCTGATCGCCGCGTCGGTCTTGGCGCGCTCCGCCAGCCACGTCTCGAAGGAGACGTCGGCGTCCGCAACGGTGCAGTCGATGTCATCCTCGGCGTCGTTCTCGTAGTCTCCCCAGACCCACTGGAACTCCGGGTCGTCTCCCAGCGGGTACGACCCATAGCCCCTTTCCATCTCGGCCATGTGGCGCACCAGACCGAGCAGGGACAGGCGGGAGGGCGCGACCGAGCGGTCCACGAGTTGCTCGGGAGTCAGGCCTTCGCACTTGGCGCGCAGGGCGTCGCGGTGAAAGGCGAGCCAACCAAGCGTGATGCTGCGTTCGTCGCCATCGTCCGGCTGCTCGACTCGTGTGGTCTCGGTGTCACTCATGCCCACCACACTGACACGTGCCGCGGCCGCCGCTACCAGTTGGCCTGGGCGGGGGGTGCCGGGAGCGGGTGGGCGTCGTCGTGGATCACATAGACGGTGCCGCCGGACTTGGGCAGCCAGGCGTTCTCGAACTGCTCGCGGTCATAGATGGTGCGCACGCCCTCGGCGGTCTTGAACGCCGGGTCGTTGACCACGACGTCGCCATAGCTGGTGAAGCCGGCGATCACGAGCAGGTGGCCGTCGCTGGACGCGACGGGGGCGCCCGTCAGCTCGCCGGGGCCCCAGGAGACCGAGGCCACGAGCGGGATGCCCGCGGCGATGAAGGCCTCCGCCTCGGTCAGCGAGCGCAGACGGGTGACGAAGGCGTGACCGGCCAGCGCGGCGGCGTACGCCGTGTTGAAGGGCCAGTTGCCGGTGCCTTCGTAGTCGAAGTCGTAGGTCTGCCGGGCGGCGTAGTCGACCCAGGGCGCGGGGTGGCCCTTCGGCACGAAGCGATAGGCCGGCGAGGTCGGCAGCCGGTTGTAGTAGCCGAGCACCATCGAGGTCGAGGTCGGCGAGCACCAGGCCTCGCCGCCGCCGCCCCACTGCGGGAAGTCGCCCTTGTGCACCATCTGGGAGTACGTCGGCACCGGCAGGGAGGTGCCGACCGTCGGGCCGAACGGCGAGACGTTGACCTCTGGGCGTTTCGGCAGGCGGCTGGCGACGGCACCGACCATGGTGACGCTCGGGCCGACCGTGCCCGGCATCCTGAAGAGCGAGACGCGCAGCTGCCAGGACGTGAACCCGGCGCCCTTCTTGGCTACCCAGGTGTCGACGTTGACGGAGGCGAGGTCGTCGGACTGCGGCGTGAGGGTGCGGCGCTGGATGGTCGCGTCGGACGTCCAGCGGCCCAGCACGTCCCAGCTCGTCTTCTCGGCGTCGGGGGTGCGGCCCCGCACCTCGATCTCGATCCAGCTGCCCTTCGGCGTGGTGGCCTGCCACGAGGCGATCAGCTGGGTCAGGCCGAACGTCGAGTCGACCCAGGGCGCGCTCCACCGACCACGCTCGAACGTACGGCCGCCGTAGTCGCGCTTGCCCGTCGGCGTTCCGATGCCGATGTGGTTGCCATCGACGACGGCGGTGCCGCGGTGCTTGCCCAACCCGAGGTTGGCACCCTCCCACCGGGTGAACGTGATGTCGCGGACGTCGGTCCGCTGCGCCGTGGTCACGGGCCCAGCCTGCCCGGTGGCGGCCGACGGTGCGACAGCCAGGGTGGCGGCGAGCATGCAGGTGACAGCGATACGCAGCACCCGACGATCATGACTGCCCGACCATAGACTTGGCGGGTGACACTCCGGCTCTATGACACAGCGACCCGCGAAGTCCGTGACTTCGTCCCTCTCGAGGAGGGCAAGGCGGGCATCTACGTGTGTGGGCTGACCGTCCAGTCGGAGCCGCACGTGGGCCACGTCCGCTCCGCCGTGAACTTCGACGTGCTGCGTCGTTGGCTCACGCATCAGGGCTACGACGTCACGTTCATCCGCAACGTCACCGACATCGACGACAAGATCCTGGCCAAGTCCGCCGAGCAGGGCAGGCTGTGGTTCAACCTCGCCTACGAGATGCACCGCGAGCTCGACAAGGCGCTGGCGGCCATCAACGTGCGGCCGCCGACCTACGAACCCGGCGCGACGGGTCACGTGCCCGAGATCCTCGAGCTGATCGCCACCCTGGTCGCCAAGGGGCACGCGTACGCCGCCGAGGACGGGTCGGGAGACGTCTACTTCGACGTGCGCTCGTGGCCGGACTACGGGGCGCTGACCCGGCAGAGCCTCGACGACATGGAGCCCGCGGAGGACGCCGACCCGCGCGGCAAGCGGGATCCCCGAGACTTCGCGCTGTGGAAGGGCCAGAAGTTGGGGGTCGAGCCCGACACGGCCGCGTGGCCGAGCCCATGGGGGAGAGGCCGGCCGGGGTGGCACATCGAGTGCTCCGCGATGGCGGGCAAGTACCTGGGCCCGGCCTTCGACATCCACGGTGGCGGCGTCGACCTGCGCTTTCCGCACCACGAGAACGAGCAGGCCCAGTCCCGGGCCGCGGGCCATCCTTTCGCGTCCTACTGGCTGCACAACGCCTGGATCACCACTGCCGGCGAGAAGATGAGCAAGTCCCTCGGCAACTCGCTGCTGATCCCGGCGGTGCTCGAGCGGGTGCGCGGCATCGAGCTCCGCTTCTACATCGTGGCGGCCCACTACCGCTCCCACGTCGAGTTCTCGTTCGAGGCGCTCGACGAGGCGGCGGCCGGCTTCCGGCGCATCGAGAACTTCCTCGACCGGGCCGCCAAGCTCGGGATCGGTCACGACGAGCGGCCGACCTCGGTCTCGCGGCTCGGTGCGCCCGCCGAGGTGTCCCTGCCGGAGGCGTTCGCCGCCGCGCTCGACGACGACCTCGGTACGCCGGCCGCGGTCGCCGTCCTCTACGACACCGTGCGCGCCGGCAACAAGCTTCTTGGCGACGGCCCGTCGGCTGCCCTGACGACCGCCGTCCGCGAGGTGCTCGGCATGCTCGACGTGCTCGGCCTCGACCCGAGCGACCCCGAGTGGCCGACCGCCGGTGACGGCGCCGACACCCGGCTGACCCACGCCGTCGACGCCCTCGTGCAGGGGCTGCTGGCGCAGCGAGCCGAGGCGCGGACGGCCAAGGACTGGGCCCGCGCCGACCAGATCCGTGACCAGATCAAGGCTGCCGGGATCGAGGTCGAGGACACCCCGTCCGGACCCGTCTGGAGCCTGGGAGAGACGACCTAGATGCCAGGGAACTCAGCACGCAAGGGCGCGATCCGCAAGGCCGCCAAGAAGCCGACAGCCGGATCGGGCGGCCGGGTCAAGCGCGGCCTGGAGGGCAAGGGCCCGACGCCCAAGGCCAAGGACCGCCCCAACCACAAGGTCTACAAGCAGCGCGCCAAGACCGAGAAGGCAGCCGCTGCCAAGCCACGACGCAAGGGCTCCGGTGCGGACTCGGAGTGGGTGGCCGGCCGCAACTCGGTCGTCGAGGCCCTGCGCGCCAGGATCCCGGTGACCGCCGTCTACGTCGCGGAGGGCGCCGAGCGCGACGGTCGGCTGCGGGAGGCGTTCCGGCTGGCCGCCGAGCACGGCACCAGCCTGCTCGAGATCAGCAAGGGCGAGCTCGACCGGCTCACCGGCGGAGCAGTGCACCAGGGACTGGCGGCCCGGATCCCGAGCTATGAGTACGCCCACCCCGACGACCTGCTCGACCGGGCCTCCGAGCTGGGCGAGCCGCCCCTGATCGTGGCTCTCGACTCGGTGACCGACCCGCGCAACCTCGGCGCGGTGGTCCGCAGCGCGGCCGGCTTCGGGGCACACGGCGTACTCATCCCCGAGCGCCGCGCGGCCGGCATGACCGCGGCCGCGTGGAAGACCAGCGCCGGCGCGGCCGCCCGGATCCCGGTCGCGCAGGCGGTCAACCTGGTCAGGCAGCTCAAGGCCTATCAGGACGCCGGCTGCATGGTGATCGGCCTGGCCGCCGACGGCGACGTGAGCCTGCCCGACCTCGACCTCGGCGACGGCCCGCTCGTGGTGGTCGTCGGCGCCGAGGACAGCGGGCTCTCCCGGCTGGTCACCGAGACCTGCGACCAGATCGTCTCCATCCCGATGTCGGGCAACCTCGAGTCGCTCAACGCCGGCGTGGCGGCCAGCGTCGCCCTGTACGCCGTCTCGCGCTCCCGCGTCTGACCCGCCAGCTGTCCGGGTCGTGTGCTGAAGCGGTTGCCCGGACAGCCGTTTGGGCACACGACCCCCACGCCCTCCCTATCGTGGACGGATGCCCCGTCCCGCCCGGCCGACCTGGCGCGGCATCGCCCTGACGGCGGTGCTGGTACTGGTCTGGTTGCTGGTCTCGATCGCGGCGGGGCTGGCCATCTTCCTCGGCAGCAGCCGCACGCTGGTGCTGGCCACCCACGACGCGGTGCTGCGGCCGTCGTTGGACGGGTACGTCGTGCTGCACACGGGCCCGGTGCTGCCCGACATCCGCCAGCTCACCGGCGGCCGGATCGGCGTCGACATCACCCTCGGCAAGACAGACGCCACCTCGGTCGACGAGCTGGTCGAGCGCTACGCCTACATCGGGAGCCAGCCGGAGGGTCAGATCGCCAAGGTGCGCTCCGCCCTGGGCGACATGGTCGTCGTAGCGGCGGTCAGGGGAGCGTTGGTGGGGCTGGTCCCGATCGCCCTCTGGTGGGTGGTCGGCCGACGACGGCGGCTGGAGCTGCTCCACCACGTGCGCAACCTGCGGCTGCTCGAGATCGGGCTGGGGTTGCTGCTGGCGGCCGTGCTGTGGTGGCAGCCGTGGGACGACGACGACGCGACGGTGGCCCAACAGCAGGACTGGATGCCGCTGGGGGAGTTCCTCGGCCCGGAGGTCTCCCTGCCTGACGAGGTGCAGGACCTCGAGGTGCTCGGCGACGTGACCACCGACCAGACCCGGCGGCTGATTGCCAGCGCCATCTCGACCTACGACCAGAGCAAGACGTTCTACGACACGGCCGCCTCGGACGCCGAGGGGCTCGAGCTGCGACAACCCTCCGAGGACGAGACGGTGGTGCTGCTGATCGCCGACCGCCACGACAACATCGGCATGGACGAGGTCGCGCGCGCCGTCGGCGATGCCGGCGGCGCCACCGCCGTCTTCAACGCGGGTGACGACACCTCCGCCGGAAAGACGTGGGAGGCCTTCAGCCTCGACTCGGTGAACTCCGCCTTCGAGGACCTCGACCGCGTCGGCGTGGCCGGCAACCACGACCACGGCTCGTTCGTGTCGGGCTACCTGGCCGACCGCGGCTGGACGATGCTGGACGGCAAGGTGATCATCGGCCCCGACGACATCCGGCTGCTCGGTGTCGACGACCCGCGGTCGAGCGGCCTGGGCAACTGGCGCGACGAGACCGGGCTGAGCTTCGAGGAGGTCGGCAGTCGCCTGTCGGACGTCGCGTGCGCCAGCGCCGACCAGGGCCGGCGGGTGGCCACGATGCTGGTGCACGACGCCAACCTCGCCCGCGAGGCGTTGGCCCGGGGCTGCGTCGACCTCGTCGTCGGCGGTCACACCCACGTGCAGGCCGGGCCGACCCGGGTGGTCGGTCAGGACGGTGCGATCGGCTACACCTACACGACCGGGACCACCGGCGGGGCGGCGTACGCCATCGCCATCGGCAGCAAGCCACGTCGACCCGCCGGCATCTCCCTGATCACCTACCGGGACGGGCGTCCGGTGGGCATCCAGGCCGTCACCCTCCAGACCACCGGTGTCTTCGACGTCGGCGACTACGTCGTCCTCTCCCCGGCGGCACCGCCCGACGACGGCGAGTGAGTGCCGCAACCTAGGATCGAGGGATGCCAACCGACGTCGAACGGCTGCTGCCCACCGAGGAGGCCGAGGCGCTCCTCGAGCTCACCCGGGACCTCGCGGTCAAGGAACTGGCGCCCCAGGTCCACGACGCGGAGGAGAAGGGCGAGTTCCCCGCGGCGGCGTACGCCCTGCTCGGCAAGTCGGGGCTGCTCAGCCTGCCTTTCACCGAGGAGGAGGGCGGGGGTGGCCAGCCCTACGAGGTCTACCTCCAGGTCGTCGAGGAGGTCGCGACCGCCTGGCCGAGCGTCGGTGTCGGGATGAGCGTGCACACGCTGACCGCCTCGGTGGTCGCGGCCAACGCCAGCGCCGAGCAGCGGGAAGCCTGGCTGCCGCGGATGCTCGGCGGCGACTGGCTGGGCGCCTACTGCCTGTCCGAACCCCAGGCCGGCTCGGATGTGAGCGCGATCAGCACGCGGGCCCGGCTCGACGGCGAGGAGTACGTCGTCTCCGGCACCAAACAGTGGATCAGCAACGGGTCGTGCGCCGACTACTACATCCTGTTCGCCCGCACCTCCGACGACGCCCGCCGCGGACTGAGCGCGTTCATCGTGCCGGGGGACACCGCGGGCATGACCTTCGGTGCCCCCGAGAAGAAGATGGGCCTGGCCTCCGACGTCACGACCCAGGTGCTCTTTGACAAGTCGCGGATCCCGGCCGACCAGCGCATCGGTGAGGAGGGCGACGGCATGAAGGTCGCCCTCAGCGCCCTGGACGCCGGCCGCCTCGGCATCGCCGCGGTGGCGACCGGCATCGCCCAGGCGGCGCTCGCTCATGCGGTCGCGTACGCCCGGGAGCGGCGGCAGTTCGGGAAGCCGATCGGCGAGCTCCAGGGGCTGCAGTTCCTGCTCGCCGAGCTCGGCGCCGAGGTCGAGCGCGCCCGGGCGACGTACCTCCACGCCGCACGCCTCAAGGACGCGGGCCGGCCCTTCTCGCGGCAGGCCAGCATCGCCAAGCTGACGGCGAGCGACGCCGCGATGCGGGTCACCACCGACGCCGTCCAGGTGCTCGGCGGCAACGGCTACACCCGCGACTATCCGGTCGAGCGGCTGTTCCGTGACGCCAAGGTGACCCAGATCTTCGAGGGCACCAACCAGATCCAACGGATGGTCATCGGCCGCGACCTGCTCAAGTAACCGCCGCCGTTGGTTGAGGAAGGCGCGCCAAGCGCCCGTCGTTGGTTGAGGAAGGCGCGCTAAGCGCCCGTCGTTGGTTGAGGAAGGCGCGCTGAGCGCCTGTCTCGAAACCCGGTGAGGGAGACGGCAGCCGTACCGCCGGGCCCTTGGTTTCGAGACGGTGCCCCGAGCGCGACCTCCTCAACCCGCGGGCGGACCGGCGGAGGACGTGGGGCTGCCGATGGGTGGGAGGGGCTCGTCCTCGTCGACCACGAAGTCGTCCTCGTCGTCGTCCCCGGTGTGCTCGGGATCGGGGGCGGGCCCGGCGGCGGGGCTGACGAGCTCGTCGGGCTTGTGCTTCAAGACGGTGTCGATGTAGTCGCGGGCGGCCTCGAAGATCGAGACCTCGCGTCCGGCGCGTTCGGACAGGTACCACCGGTGCACCAGGATCTCGTGATAGATCTCCGCGGGCTCCAGCTTGCCCCGGGCCTCGTCGGGGACCATCGCCATGATCGGCTCGAAGATCTCGGTGAGCCAGCGGCCGGCCACCACGGCTTGCGACTCCCGGCCGAGGTCGAAGTGCGCGGTGTACGCCGCCAGGTCGTTGAGCAGCCGGCGGGCCTGCGGTTCCTCGACGTGCAGCCCCGTCAGCGACTGCAGCTCGCGCTGGTGGTGGCCGAGCTCGACGACCTTGGGCTGGATGCGGATGCGGTCGCCGTCGAAGTCGGTGACGATGTCGAGCTCGTCGACGTCGAAGCCGAGGTCGTTGAGACGCTCGATGCGGCGCTGGATCCGCCACATCTCGTCGGTGGTGAACTCCTCCTCGGCGGTGAGCTCGTTCCACAGCGCGTGATAGCGCTCGCCGATCAGCTCGGCGATCTCGTGGGCCTGCACCTCGTCCGCCACGGCCTTGCTGGCCTGGAGGTCGAGCAGCTCGGCGAAGACGTTCTCGCAGCCGACCGAGACGTCGTACTCGCGCATCGACGCCGACAGGTTGTCGCGGATCTCGCCGGTCTCGGCGTCCACCAGGTAGGCAGCGAAGCCGCCGGCGGCGCGCCGGAAGAGCACGTTGGAGAGTGACACGTCGCCCCAGTAGAAGCCGGCGAGGTGCAGGCGCACCAGCAGCACGACGAGGGCGTCGATCAGGGAGGGCAGATTGTCGGCGGACAGGCCGTGCGCGAACAGGCTGCGGTAGGGCAACGAGAACGTGAGGTGCTCCGTGAGCAGCGCGGCCGGCAGGTCGTCGCCGTTGGCGTCCACCCGGCCGGTGACCACGCCCTGGGGCACCACCGCAGGCAGGGGGATGCGCTGGAGGTCGCGCAGCAGCCGGTACTCGCGGAACGCCATGGCCTCGACCGTCTCCTTGACGGCGTACGTCCGGTCGCCGAGTCGGACGATCCGCACGATATGTCGGGAGAGCCCGCGTGGAAGCGGGACGACGTGCTCGGTCCACTCCTGCAGGGGCAACGACCAGGGCAACGTGACGATCGCCGGGTCGGGTCGGCTGGCCACGATGCGCAAGGCATGCGAGGTCGGCATGTCGTTCAGGCTAGTGCGGAGCTGGACTAGGGTCGACGCTCGTGCCCGACCCCGAGACCCGCTTCCGGCCCGGCCAGGTGGTCACCCGTCGTGAGGTGCTGCACGGCCTGCCCTGGCTGGAGTCTCCGGTCACGGTCGTGGCCGACGACGGTGACGTGCTCGCGGTGCTGTTGGAGCCCGGGTCGGCCTTCACGTTCCACGAGCACCCCTTCGGCCCGCACCCATGGAGCGCCCAAGCCGCGTGGGGCGGGACGACCGTGCTCCAGCTGCACCGGGCCGGCGACGCCTACGGCGTCTGGAAGTTCTTCGACGACGACGGGTTCCGCTACTGGTACGTCAACTTCGAGGCGCCCGTGGTCCGGCATCCCGACGGCTTCGACACCGACGACCACGGCCTCGACCTGATCGTGCACCCCGACGGCCGCTGGGAGTGGAAGGACGTCGACCACCTCTCGGAGATGGTCACGTCGGGGCGGATGACCGCCGATCAGGTGGTCGGCGTGCTGCACGCCGCCGCCCTGGTCGCCGACCTGCTGCGGGCCGACGACCGCTGGTGGGCCGCCTGGGACGACTGGACCCCGCCGCGCTCCGTTGGTTGAGGAGGGCGCGCTAGCGCCCGTCACGAAACCAAGGGACCGAGGACTCAGGGCTGTAGCCGCACCGGCCCCGGGCCGGCGCTGGCCAGCACGTCGCCGGGGTTGATCAGGGTGCAGGTCCGCAGGCTCAGGCAGCCGCAGCCGATGCAGCCGTCGAGCCGGTCGCGCAACAGCTCGATGCGCCGGATCTGCTCGTCCAGCCGTGGTTTCCACGACCTGCTCAGCCGTGCCCAGTCCGCCTTGGTCGGGGTGCGGCCGTCGGGCAGCGTGGCCAGTGCCTCGGCGATCTCGTCGAGGGTCAGCCCGACGCGTTGGGCGGTGCGGATGAACGCGACCCGGCGCAGCGTCGCGCGTTCGTAGCGGCGCTGGTTGCCCGTCGTACGCCGGGAGCCGATCAACCCACGCTCCTCGTAGAAGCGCAGGGCGGAGGTCGCCACGCCAGACCGCTCGGAGAGCTCGCCGATCGTCAGTGTCATGGTGAAACAATTGCTCGACTTGAAGTGAACTTCAAGTCTGGCCAGGACGACTCGGTCGGCCGGGTCAGCGTCCGACTAGGATTTCACCGGCACCGCCGGCGCGGTGCCGCGCCGCGTTAGCTCAGTGGTAGAGCACCCGCCTTGTAAGCGGGCGGTCGTCAGTTCAATCCTGACACGCGGCTCTGCTGCCCGACGGGGCTGCTCGACCGGGTCACCGCACCTGGGTGACCTCGAACTGCATCGCCGGGTCGGCGTAGAACTCCTGCGACTCCACGAGCTGCAGCTCGCGCCGGCCGGACTCGTGGGTCGTGCGCAACAGGTCGAAGACACTGGAGGTGGTGCGGGCCAGCGCGTCGGCGGCGTCGCCCGTCGAGCGGTAGTGGGCGGTGAACAGGGCGGCGGTGACGTCGCCCGAGCCGTTGGCCTTGATCGGGATGCGCGGGGTCTGCACGATCCAGGCGCCGTCGTCGGTGACGGCCAGCATCTCGATGGTGTCGGGGGGCGCGTCGGGTCGCTCGACACTGGTGACCAGGACGGCCGCGGGCCCCGTCGCCCGGGCCGCGTCGACGGCGGCCAGCGTGCTCTCGAGGTCGTCGGGCTCGGTGCCGGTGAGGAACCCGAGCTCGAACTGGTTGGGCGTGATCAGGTCGGCGGCCGGCACCACCCGCTCGCGCAGCAGGATCGGGATCGCGGGGTTCACGAAGCAGCCGGACCGGGCGTTGCCCATGACCGGGTCGCACGTGTACGTCGCCGCCGGGTTGGCCGCCTTGACCCGCGCCACCGCGTCGAGGATCACGTCCCCGATGTCCTCGCCGCCTTGGTAGCCCGACAGCACCACGTCGACCTCGCCGAGGACCCCGCGCTCCTCGATCCCGGTGATCACCTCGCGCACGTCGTCGGCGGCGAGCAGCGGCCCGCGCCACGCGCCGTACCCGGTGTGGTTGGAGAAGTGCACGGTGAACACGGGCAGCACCTCGTGGCCGAGGCGCTGGAGCGGGAAGACCGCGGCGGAGTTGCCCACGTGTCCATAGGCCACCGAGGACTGGATGGAGAGGATTCGCACCCGCCCATCCAACACCTAGGGTCGGAGCCATGAGCGAGATGACGTATGGCCCATTGGGCGACTCGGGCCTGATGGTGAGCGCCGTCGGCATCGGCTGCAACGCCTTCTCCCGCCGGGTCGACGACGAGGGCGTGGCCGACATCCTGGCCGCGGCGCGGGACACCGGCGTGACGCTGCTCGACACCGCGGACGCATACGGCGTGACGTTCGGTGCGTCGGAGACGATGCTGGGCGACGCGCTGGAGGGCCAGCGCGACGAGTTCGTGATCGCGACCAAGTTCGGCGGTGGAGCGGTCGGCCCCGACCGCGGTGCCCGCGCATCGCGGCGCCACATCGTGCGGGCGGTCGAGGAGAGCCTGCGGCGGCTGCAGACCGACCACATCGACCTCTACCAGCTGCACGTGCCCTGCGACATCACACCGATCGAGGAGACCCTCTCGGCGCTGACCGACCTCGTCCACCATGGCAAGGTGCGCTACATCGGCTGCTCCAACTTCGCGGGCTGGCAGGTCGCGGACGCCGACTGGACGGCGCGCACTGCGGGGCTGGAGCGGTTCGTCTCCGCGCAGAACCGCTACTCGTTGCTCGACCGAGACGCCGAGGACGACGTGATCCCCGCCTGCGAGGCGTTCGGGTTGGGGATGCTGCCGTACTTCCCGCTGGAGTACGGGCTGCTGACGGGCAAGTACCGCCGGGGCGAGCCTGCGCCCACCGGCTCGCGGGCCGACGTCGATCGCGAGCGCGCGCAGTGGCTGCAAGGCGCCGACTGGGACAGCATCGAGGCCTTGACGGCGTACGCCGCCGCGCGCGACCTCTCCATCCTCGATGTCGCGATCTCGGGCCTCGCGGCTCAGCCGACCGTCGCGTCCGTGATTGCCGGGGCGACCTCGGGCGACCAGGTGCGGGCCAACGCGGCCGCGCTGACGTGGGAGCCCACGGAGGCCGACCTCGTCGAGCTCGACGAGATCACCGCCGGTCCGGCCGACTAGCCGTCAGGCGACCTGGAGCGACCGCTTCGACAGACCCATCCAGAAGCCGTCGATCACCTGCAGGCCCGGCTCCTCGGGATCCGTCGCCGCGCCGAGCGTGACGAAGAGCGGCGTGTAGTGCTCGACCGTCGGGTGGCTGTAGGGCATGCCGGGCGCCTCGGCCTTGTAGTTGGCCAACGCGTCCACGTCGCCGCGGGCCATCGCCTCGGCGGCCCAGGCGTCGAAGTCCGTGGACCAGCCCGGCGCGGCCGCGTCGATGCTCCAGTCCGTGAGGAAGGGCAGCCCGTGGGTCAGGAAGCCGGAGCCGATGACGAGGACGCCCTCGTCGCGCAGCGGGCGCAGGCGGGCGCCCAGCTCGAGCAGCCGGGTGGGGTCCTGGGTCGGCAGCGACAGCTGCAGCACGGGGATATCGGCCTCGGGATACATGATCCTCAGCGGCACCCACGCGCCGTGGTCGAGCCCCCGGCTGCTGTGCTGGTGGACCGGCTCGTTGGCGGGCATCATCGCGGCGACCCGCTGGGCCAGCGCGGACGCGTCGGGGGTGGCGTACTGCATCTGGTAGTACTTCGGCGCGAACCCACCGAAGTCGTAGACGAGCGGGACCGCGTTGGCGCTGAGCATCACCGGCGCGGACTCCCAGTGCGCGCTGACGATCAGGATCGCCTTGGGCCGAGGGAGGTCCTTGGCCCAGGCCGCCAGCTGCCCCGACCAGACCGGGTCGTCGAGCAGCGGGGGAGCACCGTGGCCGATATAGAGGGCAGGCATACGCACGTCAGTCATGCTAGTTCAACATTCAACTTCCTGTCGACATTCCCGGGCGTCGAGACCCATGTAACGCGGTGTTCGTGCGGCCTTGCCCGCGTTCGAACGCTGGGGAGGTCACAGGAACACCGCGTTACATGGGATTTCGGCCTCATTCCGGCAGCGACCAGTCGAGGGGTACGCCGCCCTGCTCCTCGAGCAGTCGGTTGACGCGGCTGAAGGGTCGCGATCCGAAGAACCCGCGAGCGGCAGAGAGCGGGGAGGGGTGCGCCGACTCGACCCACGGGATCGGACCGAGCTGGGCCTTGAGCGACTGGGCGTCGCGGCCCCACAGGATGGCAGCGGCGGGGCCGCCACGGCGGGCCAGCGCGTCGATGGCGCACGAGGTGACCTCCTCCCAGCCGCGACCACGGTGCGAGGCGGCCTCGCCCGGCCGCACGGTGAGCACCCTGTTGAGCAGCATCACCCCCCGGTCGGCCCAGGCCGTCAGGTCGCCGTGGGCCGGCATCTGCAGGCCGAGGTCGGAGCCCAGCTCGGTGTAGATGTTGCGCAACGAACCCGGCAGCGGCCGCACGTCGGGCGCGACCGCGAACGACAGCCCGATCGGGTGGCCCGGCGTCGGGTAGGGGTCCTGGCCGACGATCAGCACCCGGACGTCGGCCAGCGGCCGCTGGAACGCCCGCAGGATGTGGTCACCAGCCGGCAGGTAGCTGCGTCCGGCCGCGAGCTCGGCCCGCAGGAACTGCCCCATGGCGCCGATCCGCTCGTCCACCGGGGCCAGTGCCGCCGCCCAGTCGGTGGCCACCAGCCCGCGCTCGACGAGACCGGCCAGGGCACCCATGGGGGGAGGGTAGTCGGCCCAGTCGGGCGCAGCGCGGCGTACGGTCGGGGCCATGGCCAGGGCGGAGCGCGCCACCGTCGAGCAGGTGCACGAGCTCGCGCTGTCGATGCCCGGCGTCACCGTCGAGAACGCCGGGGCCAACCCGGTCTACCAAGTGGGTCGCAAGAGCTTCATCTTCTTCCGCAACCCGCGGCCGGACGCGTTCGATCCCGAGACCGGCGAGCGGTACGCCGACGTCATCGTCTTCTGGGTCGCCGACGAGGTCGACAAGGAGGCGATCGTGGAGGACGACGCCAACCCGTTCTTCACCACCCCGCACTTCAACGGACACCGCTCGGTGCTGCTGCGGGCCAGCCGGATCGGGGAGCTGACCGCCGACGAGCTCGCCGAGGTCGTGTACGACGCGTGGCTGGCGCGGGCCGGCGTACGGGCAAGGAAGGCCTGGCTCGCCGACCGCGGCCTCGCCGACTGAGCCGCGCACCGATGGTTGAGGAAGGCGCGCTAGCGCCTGTCTCGAAACCACCGTGACGGGACCCTTGGCAACGAGTGATGTTGCTAGCGCAACCTCCTCAACCAGCGGGGTTGCTCGACAACGTTGCCGCCGAGGTCTACACACGGATCATGACGCGGGGCGGCAGGTGGGCGAAGGCGGCCGGGGCCGCGGCGGGCGCGGTGGCCGGCCTCGCGGCGTACGACATCACCCAGCGCCGGCACGCGATCCTGCGCACCTACCCGGTGGTCGGGCACCTGCGCTTCCTGCTGGAGAAGTTCGGCCCGGAGCTGCGCCAGTACATCGTCACCGGCAACGACGAGGAGCGGCCCTTCAGCCGCGACCAGCGCAGCTGGATCTATGCGTCGTCCAAGCTGGAGAACAACTACTTCGGCTTCGGAACCGACAACGACGTCGAGCACGCCAACGGCTACCCGATCATCAAGCACCGCACGTTCAAGGGTGAAGGGGCGCCGACCGCGCGGCACGCCGGCGACGAGGTGCTGCTGCCGTCCGCGAAGGTGCTCGGCGGGCCGCGGGGGAGGCGGCACGCGTTCCGCCCCCCGAGCGTCGTCAACATCTCGGGGATGAGCTTCGGGTCGCTGTCCAGCCACGCGATCGAGGCCCTCAACCGAGGGGCAGCGCTCGCCGGTTGCATGCAGGGCACCGGCGAGGGAGCGCTCGCTTCCTACCACCGCAACGGCGGCGACCTGGTCTTCCAGATCGGCACCTCCTACTTCGGGTGCCGAGACGAGCACGGCGCCTTCGACCTGGCCCGGCTCAAGGACCTGGTTGCCGGCGCGCCGGTGCGGGCCATCGAGATCAAGCTCTCGCAGGGCGCCAAGCCCGGGCTGGGCGGCATGCTGCCCGGGGTGAAGGTGACCCAGGAGATCGCCGACATCCGCGGCATCGCACCCGGCCTCGACTGCGCGTCACCGAGCCGGCACACGGCCTTCCACGACGTCGACTCGATGCTCGACTTCGTCGAGCTGATCGGCGACGAGACCGGCCTGCCGGTCGGGATCAAGTCGGCCGTCGGCAGCCTCGGCGTGTGGGACGACCTGGTGAACGCCATGGGCAGCCGCACCCGCGGCGTCGACTTCGTCAACATCGACGGCGGCGAGGGTGGCACCGGCGCGGCGCCGCTGATCTTCGCCGACGCCGTCTCCTTCCCGTTCCGCATCGGCTTCGCGCTGGTCTACGCCAAGTTCGCGGCCGCCGGCCTGACCGATGACGTCACGTTCGTCGGCGCGGGCAAGCTCGGGGTGCCCGAGAATGCCGTGGTCGCCTTCGCCCTCGGGGTCGACCTGGTCAACGTCGGTCGCGAGGCGATGATGGCGATCGGCTGCATCCAGTCGCAGAAGTGCCACACCGATCGCTGCCCGACCGGGGTGGCGACCCAGAACCCCTGGCTCGTCCGGGGCCTCGACCCGAACCTCAAGTCCGTCCGCGCGGCCAACTACATCAAGTCGATGCGCCGTGACCTGTGGAAGGTCTCCGAGGCGATGGGAGTCGTCCATCCAGGCCTGATGACCCCCGACGACGTCGACATCCTCGACGGGCTCAACGAGCACCGGACCCTGCGCGACGTCTACGGGTACGACGCGTCGTGGGGGCGGCTGGGCCCCGACCTCGAGCGGCAGGTGGTCGAGCTGATGGCCGGCGAGGAACGGCCGGAGCTCCCTCCCCTGGCCTGAGCCTGAGCCAGGCCAGACGCCCGCCGAGCCGTTCCGATGACGAACCCGAAAGATCGCCACGGTCAGGCCCAGCGGACGCCGTGCGCTACGGCCCGGGCAGGCGTTACGCCCCCGGCCCGCCCGAGCACCCCCGTGTCAGCTTCCCGGTGGGCACTACCGGACTGACCGTGGTTGTCGCGCACAGCCGTTCAACGACGGGGGGAGCACGGGGTTATCCGGATCGCCGTTGAGCCGGCGACACTCAAGGGTTCCCGTCGCGCACGGGCGGGAGTAGTTTGCGAAGAAGTGCTCCCTCGGAGGCCGCCATGTCTCGTACCGCGTTGATGCTGGTTACCGTCCTAGCCCTGGGTGGAAGCCTGGCGGCTCCCGCCGGCTCCGCGCCGCCGCCGAAAGGGCGACAGATCGACCACATCGTGGTCATCTACGAGGAGAACCACAGCTTCGACAACGTGTTCGGCGGCTGGGAGCGCGTCAACGGGCTGGACGATGCAATCGCCCAGCCACAGGTCGCGCCAAGCGGCACCGTCTTGCCGTGCCTGCCACAAAACGACGTCAACCTCACCTCGCCACCGCTGCCCGTCACCTGCAGCGGCACCCTCGGCGGGGTCACGGTGAGCTCGAGGTTCGCGAACGCCCCCTTCCGGATCGACGACTACATCCAGCCCGCCGACACGACCTGCCCGATCCCGGGGGCTCCGTTCCTGCCCAACGGAGTGCCCAAAGGCGCCGGCCTGCCCGGCGGCTGCACGCGCGACCTGGTGCACCGGTTCTACAACGAGCAGTACCAGATCCACGGCGGCCTGCAGGACCGCTACGCCGCTGGCAGTGACGCCATCGGCCTCACGATGGGCACCTACGACACAGCCGAGCTGCCGATCTACAAGTACCTGCACTCGGCCGACGCGCCGCACTACGCGATCGCCGACAACTTCTTCCAGGCAGCGTTCGGCGGGTCGTTCCTCAACCACCAGTGGCTCATCGCCGCGAGGACGCCGACCTGGCCCGGTGCGGTCGCCGACAACGGCGCCAACGACCTGCACTCGATCGTCGGTCCGGACGGCTTCCCCGCCGGCACCCCGCTCCATCCCGCGACGCCGGGCACGAAGGACGCCCAGCTGACCCAGGCCGCCAACCCGGACGGCTCGTGCAAGGTGCCGGCCACCGGGCCTACCCCGCCCGCCGGGACGGTGTGCGGCGACTTCGCCATCAACACGCTCCAGCCCGCCTACCAGCCTTACGCCCCCGGCACGGCCGTCGCCCGTCGCCTGCCGCCCCAGAGCGCGGCGACCATCGGCGACCGTTTGTCCGCCGCCGATGTCGACTGGGCGTGGTACGCCGGCGGCTGGTCCAACGCCAACGGCGACGTCGGCGCCCCAGGCTGGACCAACGGAACCACCCCTGGCACCTGCACCGACACGGACACGCTTGCGGGAGCGGTGTACCCGAACTGCCCGGACAAGCTGTTCCAGTTCCACCACCAGCCGTTCAACTACTACGCCAACTTCGCGCCCGGCACGGCCGCCCGCGCCGCCCACCTGCGCGACGAGCAGGAGTTCATCGACGCGGCGGAGAGCGGTGACCTGAAGCCGGTCAGCTTCGTCAAGCCGGTCGGCGCCGAGAACGAGCACCCCGGCTACGCGAGCGAGCACTCTGGGAGCAGCCACCTGGTCGACCTGCTCCAGGCGATCGAGAACGGCCCGGATGCCGACAGCACCCTCGTCATCGTGACCTATGACGAGTACGGCGGGCAGTGGGACCACGTCGCACCGCCGCAAGGCATCGCCGGGATCAGCGACCGGTGGGGTCCGGGCACCCGGATCCCCCTGCTGCTCGTCTCGCCGGTGCTGAAGCACCCGTTCGCCGTGGACCGGACCGAACACGACACCACTTCGATCCTCGCGACCATCGAGCGCCGGTTCGGGCTCGATCCGTTGACGACGCGCGACGCCGCGGTGGCGGACCTCTTCCGGGCACCGGTGTTCCCGGGCAACCGCCCGTAGCCGCCGGCTATCCCACGTCCGGCGTCGGGTCGGCGTAGGAGCGCGCCATCCACCGGGACGTGTTCTCGAGCGGGCCGAACCCGAACTCGGCATAGAGCCCGTGCGCGTCGGCCGTGGCCAACAGCGCCCGGTTGACGGCCAGCCGGCTCAACACCTTCTCGGCCTCGGCGAGCAGCAGCCGGCCGATGCCCTCGCCGCGACGGGCCGGGTCGACGTACACGTCGCAGACCCACGCGAACGTCGCCCGGTCGGTGACGATGCGCAGCAGGCCGACCTGCTCGAGACCGCCGGCCGTCTCGGCGTAGGCGCCGACGTTGACCGAGTGCCGCAGGCTGCGCTCGACCGTCGGGAGCGACCGGCCGCGCGACCAGTAGGCATCCTCGGACAGCCAGCGGTGGATGCGCTCGACGTCGAGCAGGCGGTCGTCGGTGGAGATGGTGAGCACGGCGCCCGCTCAGGTCCGGTGAGCCGGTCGCAGGTGCTTGCCGTGGGCGGGCCGCACTTCTTCCATGGCCTCGAGGTAGGCCTGCGCCCACGCCGCGACGTCGGCGGCGGCGATGGTCTTGCGCATCGCCCGCATCCGGCGGGTCAGGTCGCGCCCGTCGGCCCGGTAGGCCTCCATCAGGGCGGCCTTCATGCCGTTCAGGTCGTAGGGGTTGACCAGCCACGCCTGGCGCAGCTCGTTGGACGCGCCGGCGAACTCGGAGAGGATCAGCGCGCCGTCGTCCTCATAGCGGCAGGCGACGTACTCCTTGGCGACCAGGTTCATGCCGTCGCGGTAGGGCGTGACGACCATGATGTCGGCGGCGCGGTAGAGCGCGGCCATCTCCTCGCGCGGGTAGGACGCGTGCAGGTAGGAGATCGCGGGCCGGCCGATCCGGCCGTAGTCGCCGTTGATCCGGCCCACCAGCCGGTCGATGTCGTCGCGGAGCTCGCGGTAGTGCTCGACCTGCTCGCGCGAGGGGGTGGCGACCTGCAAGAAGACGGCGTCCTCCACATCGAGCTCGCCGTCGGCCACCAGCTCGCTGAAGGCGCGCAGCCGGGCGTGGATCCCCTTGGTGTAGTCGAGCCGGTCGACGCCGAGGAACAGCTTGCGCGGGCTGCCGAGCGCGTCCCGGATCTCGGCCGCGCGCTCGCCGACCTCGGGCGAGCGGGCCAGCTCCTCGAAGTCCGCGACGTCGATCGAGATCGGGAACGCCGACGCGCGCACGGTGCGCTCGTCGGGCAGGTAGACCAGGTCTCGGTGGGTCTTGTGCCCGACGCGCTGACGGACCAGGCGGATGAAGTTCTGCGCCCCTCCGGCGAGCTGGAAGCCGACCAGGTCGGCGCCGAGCAGCCCTTCGAGGATCTGCCGCCGCCAGGGCAGCTGCTGGAAGAGCTCCGCCGGCGGGAACGGGATGTGCAGGAAGAAGCCGATGCGCAGGTCGGGCCGCAGCTCGCGCAGCATCCCCGGCACCAGCTGGAGCTGGTAGTCGTGCACCCAGACGGTGGCGTCGCGGGCCGCCCGGTCGGCGGCATGCTCGGCGAAGCGCCGGTTGACCGCTTCATACATGTCCCACCACTCCCGGTGGAACTCCGGCTTGGCGACGACGTCGTGGTAGAGCGGCCACAGGGTGGCGTTGGAGAAACCCTCGTAGAAACCCTCGATCTCCTCGGCGCTCAGCGAGATCGGGTCGAGGTGCATCCCGTCGTGCTCGAAGGGCTCGAGGCCGGTCTCGTCGCCGCCCGGCCAGCCGATCCAGACCCCGTCGTTGGCCCGCATCACGGGCTCGATCGCCGTCACCAGTCCCCCTGGGGAAGGGCGCCAGTCCAGGCTGCCGTCGGCCAGCGTCACCCGGTCGACCGGCAACCGGTTGGCGACGATGACGAGGTCGGCAGGCACTCCTTCACCCTAGGCCCCGAGGTCCCTGACCCTTTCGGGAGAATCCGGCATGAAACGGGGAATCAGGCATGAAACACGGGGTGTCCCGGGAAATGGTCCTTCACAGCGAGATACCTCGCGGCTACGGTGGGGCCCACTTCGCTCGGTCTTCTGGCTCGGAGGAGGAAACGGGGGCGGGGTCTGTAGGTCTGACCATCGAGACTCAATCGGAGCCAATCAATGAGAAAATCAGTACGTAGCTTCACTCTGCTGTCCGTCGCCGCGTTGGTGGCGGCCGGACTGACTTCGGCGGGCGGCAGTGCCGTCGCGTCGACGGCCCGCGCCGCCGAGCCCGAGGTCCTCGCCAAGCACCTCATGGGGCCACTCAGTGCCGGGGTCGCCAAGGACGGCTCGGTCTACGTCAGCCAGAACTTCGGCGGCAGCCTCGTGCACGTCATCCCGGGCAAGGAGCCGGCCGTCGTCTACCAGTCGAAGGAGAAGAACGCCGAGGTCGGCGGGGCCTCGGTCTACAAGAAGACCGTCACGTTCACGATCACGGGCAAGAACAAGATGGTCAAGCAGATCCACAACGGCGGCAAGGCCACCAACCTGGCCGACGTCGGCAAGTGGGAAGCCACGAAGAACCCTGACAAGGGCGTCACCTATGGCCTGCAGGGCGCCACGCCTGAATGTGAGGCCCAGTGGCCGGTGAAGGAAGCCGGCCCGCCGTCGTACGACGGCATCGTCGACTCGCACCCGTACTCCACCTACACCACTGCTGACGGTGTGTACGTGGGCGACGCCGCGGGCAACGACATCTTGTGGATCGGCAACGACGGCAAGATCAAAACGGTGGCGCTGCTGCCCCCGACGCCGGTAACCATCACCGCCGAGGCCGCCACGGCTCTGAAGCTGCCCGACTGCGTCGTCGGCCTCGACTACTGGTTCGAGCCGGTCCCGACCGACGTCGAGCTCGGTCCCGACGGCTGGCTCTACGTCAGCAGCCTCCCGGGCGGTCCCGAGGACGGCAGCCTGGGTGCTCAGGGTCGCGTCTACAAGGTCAACCCCAAGAGCGGCAAGGTCAAGATGGTCGCCGACGGCTTCGTCAGCACCGTCGACCTGGCGGTCGCCAACAACGGTGACGTCTACGTCGCGGAGCTGTTCACGGGACGGGTGCTGCTGATCAAGGCCGGCAAGGACAAGGCCAAGCCCTTCATGCAGTTCGCGATGCCGGGTGCGGTCGAGTGGACCAAGGAAGCGCTCTACGTCATCGACAACGCTCTGCCGCAGGGCAGTGAGAAGGACCCGAAGTTCCGGGGCAAGCTCCTCCGCATCAAGTGGTGACCAGCCACGCCTGACGGCGGGTAGCCCGGGTCTCCGGATCCGGGCTACCTACCCATCTCGGTCCGACGCATAGCTGACCCCGATCTGCCGACGGATCTCGTCCATCTGGCGGATCAGGGTCAGGGTCTGGGCGTGCGGGACCAGCGGACTCTCGAGGCGGCCCGCGTGCAGGCACTCCTGCACGTGGGCCGCCTCGTTGCCCAGGCCCGTGCCGATGAGCGGCTCGACGCCGTCGATCCGCTCCGGCTCCCCGTCCGACGGCGTCCAGGTGGCGTACGCCGGCGCGTGGAAGCTGGCAGGCAGGTCGAGAAGACCCGTCGTCGTCGCGATGGTCGCGGTCCGCGGTGACTCCGAGGTCATCGAGGCGGTCAGCGCCGAGACGGCCTCGCCATGGCGGCCCGCGAGGGAGACGTCCAGGTCGACGCCCTGGTCGCTCAGCGTGGCCGAGGCAGCGATCGAGTCGGCCGGGCCGAGCATCAGCGTCGCGAACGTCAGCGGATAGATGCCCATGTCGAGCAGAGCCCCGCCGCCGAGGTCGGGATTGAACATCCGGCCGGTGGCCGGCTGGTCGACGACGAACCCGAGATCGGCGTGCACCTGCCTCGGCGAGCCGAACCGGCCCTCCTCCAGGCCCGACCGCACCGCCCGGATGACCGGGTTGCAGGCCATCCACATCGCCTCCATGAGGAAGCGCCCCGCCTGGGTGGCGGCCGAGACCATCGCCTCCGCCTCGGCGGCATTGAGGGTCAGCGGCTTCTCGCAGAGCACGTGCTTGCCGGCGCCGAAGGCCAGTCGGGCGTGCTCGAGATGGAAGGCGTGCGGTGAGGCGACGTACACGACGTCCACATCGGGGTCGGCCGCCAGCGCGTCGTAGGAGCCGTGCGCGCGGCCACCGAACCGAGCGGCAAAGGCGTCGGCCGACTCCTGCGAGCGCGAGCCGACGGCGGCGATCTCGGCGCCCGGAACCTGCTGGAGGTTGCGGGCGAAGTCGTGGGCGATCCGGCCGGTGGCCATGATGCCCCAGCGTGTGGTGGTGGTCGGTTCGGTCATGGCCCGACCCTAGGATGCGTCCGCGGTGGTGCCATAGGGGCGTCATAGAGATTCGGCAACGCGACTCGCCGAGGCGAATGACATGCGTGTGATTCATCGCCTACAGTGGTCCGCATGGACGCCGCCACGCCCCTGCACGGACCCGGTCACGCCGGGCCTGCGGACCAACGCGCCGACCTGAGCGACCGCGACCGCGAGATCCTCGAGTTCGAGCGGCAGTGGTGGAAGTACGCCGGCGCCAAGGAGACCGCGGTCCGCGAGCAGTTCGACATGTCCGCCACCCGTTACTACCAGGTGCTCAACGCCCTCATCGACCGTCCCGAGGCGCTCGCCAGCGACCCGCTGCTCGTGCGCAGGCTGCGGCGGCTGCGAGCCGCCCGCCAGCGACAGCGCTCCGCGCGCCGCCTCGGCTTCGAGGTCTGACGGCGATGTCGGCCCGGGTCCGCCCCCGCTCCGAGCGGGGGGTGGTCTTCCCATCGCCGGTGGTCATCCTCAGCATCGTCGCCGTGGCGATGGCCGGGATCGCCTACGTCGCCACCCGCGGCCAGCCGCCCACCGAGCGCGAGGTCACCATCGCCTCCTCCTCGCCGAGCACCACGGTCACTCCTTCGCCGTCGATGCCGACGACCAAGCCCAAGCCGACAAAGCCCGCGATCGACAAGGGCAAGGTCTACGTCGAGGTCTACAACAACTCCGGCGTCACCGGCCTCGCGGGGCGGGTCGCAGCCACCGCCACGGCGGCCGGCTGGAAGGTCGTCGGCTCCGACAACTGGTACGGCACCATCCCCGCCTCGACCGTCTACTACCCCGCCAAGCTCGAGCGCGCGGCCCGTGCGCTGGCGCTCGACCTCGGCATTCGTCGTACCGCCCGCGCGGTCGACCCGATGCGGCTCGACCGGCTCACGGTCATCCTCACCGCCGACCAGGCCTGACGCTGCCCAGCGCTCATCTCGGAGTCCATGGAAGGCTACGGCCGTGGACTTCACCTCCGACGAGGCCGCCGACCGGTACGCCGCTCTCGTGCGCGCCGCCGGGAGCGTCATCGTCGGGCTGGACTTCGACGGCACCCTCGCGCCCATCGTGGCCGACCCTGAGCTGGCGCACATCCATCCCGACGCACCTCAGGTGCTGACCGAGCTGGCCGAGTGCGTCCGGGCCGTCGCGGTGATCACCGGGCGACCGGCCCGCCAAGCCCTCGCGCTGGGTGGGCTCGACGAGGTCGGCGACGCGATCGGCAGCAACGGTCGCGAGCTCTACATCTTCGGTCAGTACGGCAACGAGCGCTGGTCGTCGACCCAGCGCCGGGTGGTCTCGCCCCGGCCGCCGCCCGGGCTGGCCACCTTCGAGCGCGAGCTGCCCCGCGTGCTGCGCGCCGCCGACGCCGCCGACGCGTTCGTCGAGGACAAGGGCCTCGCTGTGGCCGTGCACACCCGCCGCCTCGACGATCCCGACGCCGCCTTCGACCGGCTGGTCAAGCCGATGGCCGAGCTTGCCGACCGGCACGGTCTCGTCGTGGAGCCGGGGCGCCAGGTGCTGGAGATCCGCTCCCATGGCATGCACAAGGGCATCGTGGTCGAGTACCTGATGGAGAGCCTGGAGGCCGGCGGTTTTCTCTTCGCCGGCGACGACCTCGGGGACCTCGAGGCCTTCGAGGCCGTGCTGGAGCTGAGGAAACAGGGCCTGCCCACCCTGTTGGTCTGCTCGGCCTCCCGCGAAGAGAGCGTGCTGCGGCCGATGGCCGACGTGGTCGTCGACGGCCCCGACGGCGTCCTGGATCTGATGCGCCGGCTTACCCGGGACGCCACCGCTTGCTGACCTAAGCCTGCGCCTGCGCCAGCAGGGCACCGGCCATCCACAGCTGCAGGTCGCGGATCTATGCAGCCGTCCGACGAGTGCGTGAGCTTCTACCTCGGCGCCAGCGAACCGCTCGAAGGCTCCGCTCGCGAGACCGACTTCGCTCGGATCGCGCAGAGCGGGGATGCCCACGGGGGCATCACGATCGTCGGCCCCCCGCCCTTCTGACGGACCCGGCGCCCCTAGACCCGTTCGAGCCATTCCTGCGAGCGCGGTGAACCCCTAGCGTGAACGCGGCGTCAACCGGCCGGTTGCCGCCCACGCGTCCGTCAGGGGTAGTCATGTCGCAAGCAGTCGAGAGCCCGATCACGTGGCTACGAAGCCACATCCGCGGCGATGTGATCGGCGCCGAGGACGAAGGGTACGACGACAGTCGTCGAGTCTGGAATGCGGCGATCGACCGCCGGCCGCTGATGGTTGTTCGATGCCTCGACGAGGCAGACGTCCAGGCAGCGGTCCGCTACGCCACCGACCAAGGGCTCGAGGTCGCCGTTCGCGGCGGCGCCCACAGCATGTCCGGAGCCTCGGTGGTCGACGACGGCATCGTCATCGACCTCAGCCGGATGAACCAGGTCCGGGTCGATCCCGAGTCCCGCCGTGCCGTCGTGGCCGGCGGCGCACTGCTCGGTGACGTCGACGCCGCCACGCAGGCCCACGGTCTCGCGGTTCCTGCGGGACTCGTGAGCCACACCGGCGTGGCTGGCCTGACCCTGGGCGGTGGGATGGGGTGGCTGACCCGGGTGGGAGGACTCACGATCGACAACCTCGTCGCGGCCCGCGTGGTGACGGCGGACGGCGAGGTGCGAGTGGCCTCCGCGTCTGAGAACACCGACCTGTTCTGGGCGATCCGGGGCGGAGGGGGCAACTTCGGCGTGGTCACCGAGTTCGAGTTCGCCCTTCACGAAGTGGGGCCGATGATCCACTTCGGCCTGCTGTTCTGGGGGCTCGACCAAGGTGCCGCGGCGCTGCGCCATGCCCGCGAGGTCATCGAGACGCTGCCCGATGACGTGAACGTGATGGTGGGCGGGCTCAACGCGCCCCCAGCGCCGTTCGTGCCGGAGCCGCACCGGTTGCAGCCGGGCTACGCGGCCATCGTCGTCGGGACCGGAAGCGTAGAGAGCCATGCCGAGGTGTTGGCCGCGCTGCGGGGCGACGTCCCCGCCCTCTTCGAGTTCGCAACCCCGATGCCGTACGTCGAGCTGCAGAAGATGCTCGACGAGGCAAACGCCTGGGGCCTGCACAGCTATGACAAGAGCTGCTACGTGGACGCGCTGTCCGACGACGTCATCGACGCGCTCACCGAGCACTTTCCCAAGAAGGTCTCTCCGCTGTCGCTTGTGCTGTTCTATCGACTGGATGCCGCCTTCTCGCGCGTCGACGAGGACGCGACCGCTTTCAGCGGCGGCCGGTCCCCGCGCTTCGCCGCTTTCGTGATCGGCGTCTGCCCTGTGCCCGACATGTTCGCCGCGGAGCGCGAGTGGGTGCGCACACTGGCCGACGCCCTCCGGCCGTTGTCCGTCAACGACGGCGCCTACATCAACGGGATCACCGACTTCGACGCCGTCAACCCGGTGCAAGCGGCGTACGGACCAGCGAAGTACGCGAGGCTCGTGGACATCAAGACGGCCTACGATCCGGACGACGTCTTTCACGGCAACGCCAGCATCGCCACCGCCCCGCACTGATCCCGGCAACCATCTTGAGGCTCCGCCGCAAGCGATCCGCCCAGCATGTGGATGCGGCGTACGCATGCTGAGACGGCCCGGCGTACGGTGGAACCAGCTCATCGAGAGGGACTGAGGGAACGGCCCTGTGAAGTCCCGGCAACCGTCTGCTGCGCCTCCCGTCGCCCGAAATCCGGGTGGCGGTCGCGGGAACGGTGCCAATTCCGGCCCGCGGCGAGAGTCGCCACGGGGAAGATGAGGAGGAGGACTTCCCTTGAGCGTCGTCGCAGAGAAGACCCGTCCCACGATCCGCGAGGGGGCGTTCGGCAACGCCCGCGCGCTGGTCTGTCGCGAGTGCAAGCACGAGGTGGCCCTCGGGCCGCACTACGCGTGCCCGGAGTGCTTCGGGCCACTCGAGGTCGGTTATGACCACACCGCCGTGACCCGCGAGCAGATCGAGGCCGGCCCGAGCAACATGTGGCGCTACAAGGCGCTGCTCCCGGTCCCCGACGACATCGAGGACAGTCCCAACACCGAGCCCGGTTTCACGCGGTTGCTGCGCGCGGGCAACCTCGGCCGCGAGCTCGGCATCGACAAGCTGTGGGTCAAGGACGACTCGACCAACCCCACGAACTCCTTCAAGGACCGCGTCGTGGCTTGCGCCCTCAGCGCCGCTCGCGAGCTCGGGGCCACCGTCTTCGCCTGCCCCTCCACCGGCAACCTGGCCAACGCCGTGGCGGCTGCCGGCGCACGCGCCGGGATGAAGACCGTCGTGTTCATCCCGGCCGACCTCGAGCGGCCCAAGGTGGTCAACTCCGCGGTCTACACCGAGTCGCTCGTCGCCGTGAACGGCAGCTACGACGACGTCAACCGGCTCGCCTCCGAGATCGCGGGCGAGGAGGACGGCTGGGCGTTCGTCAACGTCAACGTCCGGCCGTTCTACGCAGAGGGCTCCAAGACGCTGGGGTTCGAGATCGCCGAGCAGCTCGGCTGGCGGTTGCCCGACCAGATCGTCATCCCCGTCGCATCCGGCTCCCAGCTGACAAAGGTCGACAAGGCGTTCCAGGAGCTGATCGCCCTCGGCCTGGTCGAGGACAAGCCGTACGCCGTCTTCGGCGCGCAGGCCACCGGCTGCTCCCCGGTCTCGGCCGCCTTCAGGGACGGCTCCGACGCGATCCGACCGGTCAAGCCCGACACCATCGCCAAGTCGCTGGCCATCGGCAACCCCGCCGACGGCATCTACGTCCTCGACATCTGCCGCCGCAGCGGCGGCGCCGTGGAGGACGTCAGCGACGACGAGGTGCGCGCCGGCATCCTGCTGCTCGCCCGCACCGAGGGGATCTTCACCGAGACCGCCGGCGGCACCACGGTCGGCGACGCTCAAGAAGCTCGTCGAGATCCGGTCGGCTGGACCCCACCAAGGAGACGGTCGTCATCAACACGGGCATGGGCCTGAAGACCCTCGACGCGATCGCCGACCAGGTCGGGGCCGCGGCCACCATCGACCCGTCGTACGCCGCCTTCGCCGCCACCGGCATCGGTAAGAGAGACTGAGTCCCCGAACATCCCAGCCGCACCGCACCACGACCGTCGAACCAGGAGAGCCAACAGATGAGCGTGTCCGTCCGGATCCCCACCATCCTGCGCACCTACACCGGGGGCGAGTCGGAGGTGAAAGCGGAGGGCGACCATCTGGCGGCCGTGCTCGACGACCTCGATGCGAACTACTCCGGCATCAAGGGGCGGATCCTCGACGAGGCGGGTCAGCTGCGACGGTTCGTCAACGTCTACGTCGGCAACGACGACGTGCGCTTCCTCGACAACCTGGCCACCCCGACGCCCGAGGGCACCCAGATCTCGGTGATCCCCGCGGTCGCCGGCGGCTGAGCAGCGCCATCGGGCGGTGAGTGAGCAACCGTTTCCTTCGCTCGAACGGTTGCTCATCCACCGCCGCTCGGGCCGCGCCAACCGGCGGTGGGCCAGCAACCGTTTCGTCGGGGCGAACGGTTGCCTGCTCACCGCCGCCCGGTCAGCTCTTCTCGAGGCCGACGATCGCCGCGTGCCCGCGACCGTCGACCTTGATCACGGCAACCATCGTCCCGTCCCCGACCGCGTCCTCGAGTTCGGCGGCCTCGTCCTGCCCGACGAACCAGCTCTCGATGCCGCAGCGGATCCGCCAGTCGCGGTCGTCGCAGGTCAGGTAGGGCCCGTCGTCCGGACGGGAGCGGAGATAGCTGCCCGCCTTCCACAGGTCGCCGTCGGCCACCAGCGTGACGTAGACCGTCCCCTCGTCGTCGTCGGCGATCGGGTCGTCCTGGTCGAGCCGGAGGTCGGGGTAGCCGAGGTCGACGTAGGCGCCGCGGAAGGGGTCGATCGGGTCGACGGGCGCGACGCGCATCCGGTACTCGTCGCCGAACGCCCGGGCCGAGAGCTGCGGCGCGACGGCTACCCCCACCAGGGCGAGCTGGGCCACGGCCACGATCGCGATCTTGGTCGCCATGCCAATCATCGGGCCGCTCATCGACCCGCTCCTGCCTGCTCGGTGTCGGCTTCGTCGGAAAGGCTCTTCGCCAGCTCGCGTCTGGCCCGGTCGGCCAGCCAGCCCGTCCCGGCGAAGATCAGGCCCAGGAGCACGAACAGCCACGCACCCTCCACGATCTCCGCGAACACTGCGAACGACTGCACGGTCGTGAACACCACCAACGCCGCAGTGGCCAGCCAGGTGAGACGCCGGCTGTCGCGCTGTACGCCGAGGATCGCCATCCAGGCGGCGGCGCCGACGTAGACCGCGACGCCGACGGCGGCGTGCGCCCAGTCGAGTGCGCCGACGTCATCGGCGTCGGCCCCCGCCTCCCAGAGCACCAGCGCGACACCGACGGCGGCGATGGCCAGGGCCATCAGGGGTTCCAGGCGGAAGTTGCCGGGCGCCAGCGCGATCCCGGCCAGCGCGGCCAGCCCCGCCAGCACCAGGGCGACGACGAGGAACGTTGTCCACGCGAAGTCGTCGGTGTCGACGAAGGGCAATGCCGCCACGAACAGGGCGCCGAGGGTCAGCACGGCGCCGACCTCGCGCCAGGCCGCCGCGAAGCCCGGCAGTCGGTCGGCGTGCATCGCGGCCGCGGACGCGGCCACCACACCACCGGCGAAGATCGCGAGCAACACCGTCAGCGCGCTGGGCTCGTCCCAGGTGCTCTGCCACACCAGCCAGATGCCGAGCCCGAGCAGGCCGATCGACGAGCGGTCCGGTGCCGCGCACGACGTACGCATGGATGAGGGCGCCGAGGCCCCAGCAGGCCAGCAGGCCGGGCGTGTACGCCGGCACCTGGAGGCTCTGCGCGGCCTGCATGACCAGCGCGCCGAAGGTCAGCGCTGCCAGCACCCGCACCGAGCCGACCACCGGCGAGGGGATGGCGCCGCCGTGCTCGCGTCGGCGGGCCAGCAGCTCACCGCCGACCAGGAAGGCCAGCCAGAACGCCGCGACGACGAGGAACCGGGTCAGCGGCGACAGCTGGTCGAGGTTGCTGGCGACCAGCCAGAGGATGCCGATCCCGACGAAGGCGGCCCCGAGCGTGAGGAGCAGCCGAGCCATGTCGAAGCGACGGGACGGGTGGTAGCCCGCCAGGATCGCCGCGGCGGCGCGGTCGTCGACCCAGCCGGCTGACCGCCAGAGGGGGATCTCGGCCCGGAGCCAGTCGAGCTGGGAAGGGGTGGCCGGCCGGGTGTTCGGGACCGGCTCGGTCGAGGGTTGGACGGGTGCCTGCGTCATGTGTCCATGGTGACGCGTCTGTGACCCGGATCACGTGCGCACGCGTACTCAGCCGGTCGCCGGTCCGGACCGGCTCACGCCTCCCGCAGGCAGCGCTCGAGATAGGCGCGCTCGGCCGCGTTGCCGGCCGCGGCGACGGCCCGCTCGAGCTCGCGGCGACCCTCCTCGACCTGGCCGGCCCGGACGAGGAGCTGGCCCCGGACCCCGGGGAGCCGGTGGCCGGGCAGGTCGAGACCCTCGAGGAGCGCCAGGCCGGCTTGCGGGCCGTCGGCCTCGGCCACCGCGACGGCCCGGTTGAGCCGGACCACGGGCGAGCCGGTCAGGTCGTCGAGCTCGCGGTAGCGGTCGGCCACCCGCACCCAGTCGGTGTCGGCCGCCGTCACCGCCACGGCGTGCTCGGCGGCGATCAGGGCCTGGAGGAGGTACGCCGTCGCCGGCGCGTGCACCCACGGCGTGAGCAGGGCCACGGCCTCGTCGATCTCGTCGGCGTGCCAGCGCGAACGGTCCTGCTCCGGCAGGGTCACCAGCCCACCGTCGTCGTCGACGCGGGCGTCCCGGCGGGAGTGCTGGAGCAGCATCAGGGCGAGCAGCGCGTCGAGATCGACCCGGCCGGGCGCCAGCTCGCGGAGCACCCGCGCCAGTCGGAGGGCCTCACCGGCTGCTTCCGGCCGCAGGACGTCGGCGCCCGAACCGGGCGCGTAGCCGGCGGTGAAGGCCAGGTAGGCCACGTCGGCGGCCAGGGCGAGGCGGGCGTCGAGCTCCTCTCCGTCGGGCAGGGCGAACGACGCCGTCGCCAGTCGCTTGCGGGCCCGGGTGAGCCGGGCAGCCATCGTCGGGGTCGACACCAGGAACAGTCGCGCGATGTCCTCGGTGGGCACGCCCATCACGAGGCGCAGCGACAGCGCGGCAGCCGACTCCGGGGCGATCGACGGGTGCGCGCACAGGAGGACGAGCCGCAGCCGCTCGTCGTACGCGCGCTCGCCGCCGTCGGCCATCACCGCCTGCGCCTCCTCGGTCAGCTCGGCCTCGACCGCCAGCACGGGCATCCGCCGGGCCGCGACGGCCTCGGCCCGTAGCCGGTCGAGGACCCGGCGACGGGCCGCGGTCAGCAGCCAGCCGGCGGGATTGGTCGGAACGCCGTCGCGCGGCCAGGTGCGGGCGGCCGCCTCGAAGGCGTCGGCGAGCCCGTCCTCGGCCAGGTCGAGGCGGCGGTAGTGCGCGACGAGCAGTGCCAACAGGCGGCCCCACTCGTCGCGCCAGGCCCGGTCCAGTGCCGGGCCAACCGCGTCTCGGTCCTCAGCGCCCAGAGTCGTCGCCCTCGATCTGGATCACCGGACGGACCTCGATCGTGTAGCCCTCGGGGAGGATCCGGCACAGGTCGAGCGCGGCGTCCATGTCAGCGACGTCGATGACGTAGAAGCCGCCGAGCTGCTCGACCGTCTCGGCGTACGGGCCGTCGACGACTTGTCGTACGCCGCCCACCGTGCGCAGCGTGCGCGCGGTCTCGGTGCCGGCGAGCGCCTCACCCCCGAGCATCGCGCCGCGCTCACGCACGGCCTGGTCGAAGGCTCGGTGGGCATCCATGACGGCCTCGCGCTCGGCCTCGGTGGCCCGGTCCCACGACTCCGGGTCCTCGTCGGTCAGCAGGACCAGGAAGCTCATCCTGCGTCGGGGTCCGACATCGGCACGCACTCGCGGACCTCGATCCCGCCACTCTCGCCCTCGGCGAGGATCGCGACGCACTGGAACATGTCGTCGACGTCGCTGGTCTCGATGATGTAGAAGCCGGTCAGCTGCTCGGCGGACTCGGCGTAGGGGCCGTCGGTGACCTGCAGGCCGCCGGCGCCGTCGAGGCGGAGCACCTTGGCCTCGCGGGAGTGGTGGAGCTCGGCCCCTCCGGTGACCTTGTGACCCCGCTCGGCCAGGGCAGCCTGGAAGGCACGGTGCCGGCCGTAGACGCGCTGCTTCTCCTCCTCGGAGGTGGTGGCCCAGGTGTCCTCGTTGCCGGGCAGCAGGACGACGTACTCGGTCATGGCGGGTTTCCTCTCGTCGATGTGGTGAGTCTGTCACCGAGTTGACGGGCGAGGGAGGGCCGGATCGACAGGTCCGCCGCACCAGGTTGGTCGGCCGGCCCATCTACGGGGAGCGTTTGCACTCGCAGGGTGCGAGTGCTAAACATGACGCTGGCACTCTCGGCATGAGAGTGACAACAATTCCGGACCGGTGAGCTGAGGTCCCGGGCGCCGGCGAGCAGGGTTCGCCGGGTCAGCCGGACCGTCCGTCGCGGGCAGCGAGCCGGCCACCACACGCTGAAGGAATCGCAGGAGCTATGGCTAAGCTGATTGCTTTCGACGAAGAGGCCCGACGCGGCCTCGAGCGCGGCATGAACATCCTCGCCGACGCCGTCAAGGTCACGCTGGGCCCCAAGGGCCGCAACGTCGTCCTCGAGAAGAAGTGGGGCGCGCCCACCATCACCAACGATGGTGTGAGCATCGCCAAGGAGATCGAGCTGGAGGACCCCTACGAGAAGATCGGGGCCGAGCTCGTCAAGGAGGTCGCGAAGAAGACCGACGACGTCGCCGGTGACGGCACGACGACGGCGACCGTCCTCGCCCAGGCCATGGTCCGCGAGGGCCTGCGCAACGTCGCCGCGGGTGCGAACCCGATGGGGATCAAGCGCGGCATCGAGAAGGCCGTCGAGGCCGTGGCCGAGCAGCTGATGGCCGCGTCGAAGGACGTGGAGACCAAGGAGCAGATCGCCTCGGTGGCGGCCATCTCCGCCGGTGGCGACCAGAGCGTCGGCGACATCATCGCCGAGGCCATGGACAAGGTCGGCAAGGAAGGCGTCATCACCGTCGAGGAGTCGAACACGTTCGGCATCGACCTCGAGCTGACCGAGGGGATGCGGTTCGACAAGGGCTACATCTCGGCCTACTTCGTGACCGACCCCGAGCGCATGGAGACGGTGCTCGAGGACCCCTACGTCCTCATCGCCAACTCGAAGATCTCGTCCGTCAAGGACCTGCTCCCGCTGCTGGAGAAGGTCATGCAGTCGGGCAAGCCGCTGCTGATCCTGGCGGAGGACGTCGACGGCGAGGCGCTGTCCACGCTGGTCGTCAACAAGATCCGCGGCACCTTCAAGTCCGTCGCCGTCAAGGCACCGGGCTTCGGTGACCGCCGCAAGGCCATGCTGCAGGACATCGCGATCCTGACCGGCGGCCAGGTGATCTCCGAGGAGGTCGGCCTCAAGCTCGAGTCGACCGGCATCGAGCTGCTCGGCACCGCGCGCAAGGTCGTCATCACCAAGGACGAGACCACCATCATCGAGGGCGGCGGCGACGCGGCCCAGATCGAGGGCCGGGTCAACCAGATCCGTGCCGAGATCGAGAAGTCGGACTCCGACTACGACCGCGAGAAGCTGCAGGAGCGGCTGGCCAAGCTGGCCGGCGGCGTCGCGGTGATCAAGGTCGGCGCGGCCACCGAGGTCGAGCTCAAGGAGCGCAAGCACCGCATCGAGGACGCGGTCCGCGCGGCCAAGGCATCGGTCGAGGAGGGCATCGTCGCCGGCGGCGGCGTGGCCCTCATCCAGGCCGGGAACGCGGCGTTCGACAAGCTCGACCTGGTCGGCGACGAGGCCACTGGTGCCAACATCGTCAGGGTCTCGCTGAGCGCCCCGATCCGTCAGATCGCGCTGAACGCCGGCCTCGAGGGCGGCGTCGTGGCGGAGAAGGTCGCCGGTCTCCCGACCGGTCACGGCCTCAACGCCGCCACCGGCGAGTACGGCGACATGCTCGCGGCCGGCATCCCCGACCCGACCAAGGTCGTCCGCTCGGCGCTGCAGAACGCCGCGTCCATCGCGGCGCTCTTCCTCACCACCGAGGCGGTCGTCGCCGACAAGCCCGAGAAGTCGGCCCCGATGGGCGGCGACCCGTCGGGCGGCATGGGCGGCATGGACTTCTGACCGGCCCGGCCCGAGCTTGCTCGGGCACGATCAGCCGGGCAGGTTGAGGAGCGTCGGCGTAGTCCCGCCGCGAAGCAAGGGACTGCGCGACGCGTCTCGAAACCCGGTGACCGTCAGCAGCAACCGCAACACGAGACCCCCGCCTTCGGGCGGGGGCCTCGTGCTGTCTGTTGCTAGGCGGCCCGGTACAGCAGCCAGGCGTCCTTCATCCGCTGGCTCTGGCCGGCGGTGAACTCCGTGAGGCACGGGTCGTCCGAGTAGTCCATGTAGTTGTGGATCGGGTCGAGGCCGGCGGCGGGGCAGGTGTCCCGGCCGGTCTGGCAACCGAACGCGGCGGACTTCTCGGCGGGCGTATCGGCGACGAAGTCACCGTTCTTGTTGCACTGGCCGAAGAACGTGTGCTCGAGGTTCAGCCAGTGGCCGGCCTCGTGGACGAGCGTGTCGCCCTGGTCGTACAGGCCGGCGTACTCGCTCGAGGCGCCGGGCACGGTCTTCCAGTCGATCACGACGCCGTCGAGGTAGGCCTGGGCGGTATTGGTGATGTCGGGCAGGTAGGCGTAGCCGAGGTAGCCGCCGCCGCTGGTCGTGTAGACGTTCATGGTGTTGTCGCCGCCGGTCTTGAGCGCCGTCTTCATGGCGTGCTCGGCGCCGGCTCCCTTCGAGGCGTACCACGTCGCGTTGTCCGTGCGATTGACGCCAGCGAAGGTGAAGGAGAAGCCCGTGTTCGGGCCGCCGTAGGAGCCGCTGTAGGCCCTGTTCATCTGGGTGACCTGGGCCTGGAGCTGGGAATCGGTGAGGTTGCCGGCCGTGCCGCTGGTGATGACGTGGAAGAAGATCGGCACGCTGACCGTCATCGTTCGGGGCGCCTTGCCCTTGGCCCACGCCGGCATGTCCTGGACGACCTGGCCGGTGTCCTTCTCGCGGATCGTGCCGCGGCTGTCCGGGAAGCCTCCCCGCGCGGCGACGCCGCCACCATCGGGGCCGCAGGCCCAGGCGGGCAGAGCCTCCTTGGCCATCGCGAGCCCCGGCAACACGAGTTGCACGGCGAGCAGCGCGAAGGCGGCGGCGAGCGGGATCAAGGTGCGACGAGCGCGGGCCATCTGGCTCCCCCAATCAAGGGCAACCGACCCTCCAGTCATCTGTCGGTCGCGGTCGGCCGGACTCTACTCCGCGCACCGCGAGGTGCATTGCGGTGCGGAGGAAGGTGGTCCCAGCCACCGGCGTCGAGCAGGCGCACTGGTGTGACAGCCTGCGGGCGTGACCCCGGAGGCGCTGGCGCTGGTGCTGACGGCGGCCCTGCTGCACGCGCTGTGGAACCTGGCGGCCAAGGGCGTGGTCACCGACCGGCTGGCCTTCATCTGGGTCTACGTCGTGGCCAGCGCCGTCGTGTGGGTACCGGTCGCGGTGGTCTGGGTCCTCGTCGCCGGCGAACGGCCCGCATGGGTCTGGCTCGGCGCCGCGGCGGTCACCGCCGTGCTGCACATCGGCTACCAGCTCGCGCTGCAGCGTGGGTACGCCGAGGGCGACCTCAACCTGGTCTACCCGCTGGCCCGCGGCACGGGACCGCTGCTTGACGTTGGTGGTGGCCGTCGGCGTGCTCGGCGAGCGACCGGGTGTGGTGGCGGGCTGTGGGGTGCTGCTGGTCGTGGCCGGGGTGCTGATCATCTCGATCGCCCCAGGAGGGCGCCACCGGCCGGTCGGTCCAGGCGTGCGCTGGGGACTGGCGACGGGCGCCGCCATCGCGGCGTACACGGTCTGGGACAGCCACGCGGTGACGGCGCTCGACGTGCCGCCGGTGCCGTACTTCGTGCTGGGCCTGGTCCTCCAGGTGCCGGCGCTGACGCTGATGCTCGGCCGCCGGATCGGCGCCGTCCCCGGCGTCTGGCGCGACGCGCGACTCGCGGTGCTGGCCGTCGCGCTGCTCTCGCCGCTGGCCTACATCCTGGTGCTGGAGGCCATGCGCTCGACCCCGGTGGCCCTCGTCGCGGCGGCGCGGGAGAGCAGCATCGTGGTCGGCGCGCTGCTGGGCTGGCTGGTGCTCGGGGAGGCCCGGCCGCTGCACCGGTTGATCGGTGCGGGCGTGGTCGCGGCCGGGATCGCAGCGATCGTGCTGGGGTGAGCCACGCAACCGACGGCGTCAGCCCGCGCCGGGGCCGCCGCGGTCCATCCGCTCGTGCCAGTCGTCGTGACGTTCCTCGGGGCCGGCCAGGCCGTAGGTTCCGCTCGTGCTGAAGCTGTTGGGGATCGTCACCCCGCACTCTCGGCAGATGAGCGTCTGCCCCGCGTGGATGTAGCCGCGCTCCCAGGCGATCGCCTGGGCCGTGGTGGCGGCCCAGTCTTCGGGTCGGGCTTCCTGACGTGCTACGCGCGGCATCGCCCCACGCTAGCGGTGCCTTCGTCAGAACGCAGCGATCGACCCGGGCGCACGCTCGGCCCGGGTCAGCGCGGTGACCACCGCGCTCTGACCGTGGCGCCGCACGGCCAGCCGCGTCAGCAGCGCCAGCACGGGGTCGAGTACGTCGCCCGGGAGCGGTGGGGCGGTCACGCCGACCGAGGCGGCGAGGTCGTCGGAATGGACTGCGATCTCCATCATCCGCGTCGTCAGCAGGTCGTCGCGACGAAGGGACCAGCCCTGCCAGGGCACCAGCAGCACGAGGGACTCATCGGTGTCGGCCAGCAGCTCGGCCGCCCGATCGCGCGCGGTGCGGACCCGGTCGACCAGGGCGGCCGGCCCGGCCTGAGCGTCGGCGTCGCCGCCGGCGCGGATGCTCGCGCTGACGTCGTCGTCGACCTTGGCGGTCACCCAGGCGGCCCGCTCGTAGTGCTCGTCGATGGGAATCGGGTCCTGGGTGGACGGACCGTTCTCCAGCAGCCTGACGCCGAGGAACGCCTGCGCAGCGAGGTGACCGGCCAGCCCACCGACGCGCCACTCGGCCAACGCGCTCGGCGAGTCCCACGCGTCGGCCACCTCGGGCCGACCGAGCAGCTCGGCGACCGAGTCGACTGCCGTCAGGTAGGCCTGCGGGATCGTGTCGGTCTGGCCCATGACCGGCATTCTGGCAGCCGACGCCGACGCCGCCGAAGGGGGAAAGGATCGGGACGGTGCCGGACATGTGACACCGTGAGGAGCATGTCCACTGAGGAGTCCGCGACCGATCGACGGGCCAGGTTCGAGGCGCTGGCCCCCGTCCTGATCGACCCGTTGCGGCGGTTCCTCGCGCGTCGTACGGACGCGGCGACGGCCGACGACGCGCTGGCAGAGACGCTGCTGGTCTGCTGGCGGCGGCTTGACGACGTGCCCGACGATCCGCTCCCGTGGGCCTACGGCGTCGCGCGCTTCTGCCTGGCCAACGCCCAGCGCGGGGCCAGGCGACAGGAGCGGCTCGCGGCCAAGATCGCGGTGGTCGACCCTCCTGTCGACCAGGTGTCCGAGCCGGCTGACGAGCCCGAGCTGGCCGAGGCCATGGACGCGCTGCGGCCCGAGGACGCCGAGCTGCTCCGCCTGTGGGCGTGGGAGCAGCTGTCCTCCTCAGAGATCGCGGAGGTCCTCGACATCTCCCCCAACGCGGCCAGCATCCGCCTGCACCGAGCTCGCGAGCGGCTGCGCGAACTGCTCGAGGAGAAGCGAAAGGCGCAGTCACCTGCCGGACATGAGGAGTCACACGAAAGGAGGCGACCATGAACGAGACCGACGGACCTGACCGGGACGAGGAGCTGGACCGCGCCCGGTTGCGCGAGCTCGACCCGGCCGCCTCCCTTGCTCCGGCCGACCCCGTCTGGGTGGCCCGACTCCTGGAGGACACCATGAGCCACGACGTCGACACCCCGCGGACCCACGAGAGCCGTGAGAACGGCACCCACGGCCGCTCGCCCCTGACCTGGCTCGTGGCCGCCGCGGCCATCCTCGTGATCGCCGGCGTCGGAGTGTTCGCCACCATGTGGCAGGAGGACGGCCCGGACAACCCGCCGAGCGCCGCCCCGAGCTCGACGCAGGGGCCATCGGTGCTGGAGCTCTCTGCCCGCCCAGCGGTGGCGGCCAAGTGCATGGTGCCGACGGCCGAGATCCTGGCCAACCAGCAGACCGCCTTCGACGGGACCGTCGCCTCGATCACCGACGGCGTGGTCACCCTCGACGTCACGCACTGGTATCTCGGCGGCCCGGCCGACCAGGTCACCGTCGACCGCACCGCCCGCGGAGATGCAGGCGCTGGTCCTGGCCGTCGACTTCCAGGTCGGCCAGCGCTACCTCGTCTCGGCCAACGACGGGTTCGTCACCGTGTGCGGCTTCACCGCGGCCACCGACGACCTGCCGCCATGTATGCGAGGCGTTCGGGCCTGACCTCCACAGGGGAGCGGCGGCTTCGGGGACGGGGCCCGCCGTCGCGTCTGAAGGGGCGCGTGACCCTCCACGGGCTGCTGCTGGCGGCCGGCGCCGGGTCGCGGATGGGCACGCCCAAGGCGCTGGTCGTCGACGACGACGGCACGCCGTGGCTGCCGCGGCGTGGCCGTGCTCCGCGACGGCGGCTGCGCACGGCGTGACGGTGGTGCTCGGCGCCGCCGCCGAGCGACGGCGTGCTGCTGCCAGGCCCGGTCGGCACGACGAACGTCGTGTGGCCGACGACTGGGCCGAGGGGATGGGCGCCTCGCTGCGGGCCGGGCTGGGCCGCGCTCGCCGGCGCGACGCCGAGGCGGTCGCTGGTCACCCTCGTCGACCTGCCCGACGTCGGCGCCGAGGTGGTGCGCCGGGTGGTCGCGGCCGCGACCGGCCCGGCGACGCTGGCGCGGGCGACGTACGACGGGACGCCCGGGGCACCCGGTCCTGATCGGCCGCGACCACTGGGCCGGCGTCCGCGCGTCGGCCGCGCGGCGACGCGGGTGCTCGCGACTACCTCGCCGCCCACGACGTCACGCTCGGTCGAGTGCGGCGACCTGGCCACCGGGCGCGACGTCGACCGTGCCAGCCTGGCGACCAACCGTCGCGCGGCGTAGCCTGCGTCATGGCTCGACCGCGACCTATGGATTCCGGAGTCTGCCGCCGACGTCGCCGCCCGGCTCGGCGACGACCGGCTACCTCGCCGACGACGACTGGCGACGGTCGCCTTCCTCGCGCTGCCGATGCAGCGGCCGCTGCTGCTCGAGGGCGAGCCCGGCACCGGCAAGACCGCGCTGGCCGAGGCGCTCGCCGAGGCGCTCGACCTGCCGCTGATCCGGCTGCAGTGCTACGAGGGCATCGACGCCACCCAGGCGCTCTACGACTGGGACTTCCCGCGCCAGATCCTGCACCTGCGCGCGCTCGAGGCCGTGCCGGCGGCGCCGGCGACGTCGAGGAGGCCGAGAAGAGCCTGTACGACGAGCGGTTCCTGCTCGCCCGGCCGGTGCTGCCGCGCTGCAGCAGAGCCCGGCGGTGCTGCTGGTCGACGAGGTCGACCGGGCCGACGACGAGTTCGAGGCGTTCCTGCTCGAGGTGCTGTCGACCTACCAGGTCACGCATCCCCGAGCTCGGCACGGTCGCGCGCCGCGACGCCGCCGGTCGTCGTGCTCACCTCCAACCGCACCCGCGAGCTGCACGACGCCCTCAAGCGGCGCTGCCTCTACCACTGGATCGACCACCCCGGCCTGGAGCGCGAGGTCGAGATCGTCCGCTCCCGGGCGCCCGAGGTGTCCGAGGCAGCTGGGCCGGCAGGTGGTCGAGGTCGTGCAGCAGCTGCGCGACCGCGACGACCTGCTCAAGCCGCCCGGCGTCGCCGAGACGCTCGACTGGGCGCGGGCGCTGCACCACCTCGGCACCGCCGAGCTCGACCTGGAGCCGCGCGGCGGCGACGCTCGGCGCGCTGGTGAAGTACCGCGAGGACGCCGACCGGGTGCAGGCAGGCCCTCGACCGGATGCTGCGCGCGATGACCGCGCACCGGACGCCGCGCGAGCGGCGACGAGATCCTGCTCGGCTTCACCCGCGCGCTGCGCGCGGCCGGCGTGCCGGTCACCCAGGACCGCGCCCACGGCTTCCTCGCGGCGGCCGCGCTGCTCGGGGTCGACGACCGGCGCGGCGACCTACTGGGCCGGCCGGGCCACGCTGTGCGCCGGCCCCGACGACCTCGACGCGCTACGACCAGGTCTTCGACGCCTGCTTCAACGCCCGCGACGGCCTGCCCCGGCCGCGGCCCGCCGAGCGCCGCCGACGCCGGCGTTCGCGGCCTGCCCGACGACGGAGCGCCGCCGGCGAGGCGAGGCGACGACGAGCGAGACGCTGCCGGGCCGCGGCCAGCGCGACCGAGGTGCTGCGGCACCGCGACGTCGCCGCGCTGACGGCCGCCGAGAAGCACCGGCTGGCCGCGATGTTCGCGCCCTGCGACCCGCGCGCCGCCGATGCGGCGTACGGCCCGGCACCAGCGCTGGCACCGCGGCGAGGTCGACGCGTCGCCGCACGCTGCGCGACAGCCTGCGCCGGATGGGCGAGCCGGCCGAGATCGCCTGGCGGCGCCGCGGCAGCCGGCCGCGCCGCGTGGTGCTGCTGGTCGACGTGTCCGGCTCGATGAGCGGGTACGCCGACGCGCTGCTGCGGCTGGCGCACCGGCTGACGCGCGACGCGCGCGCGGGCCGGCGTCGTCGAGACGTTCACCGTCGGCACCCGGCTCACCCACGTCACCCGCGCGATGCGGCTGCGCGACCCCGAGCGGGCGCATCGTCGCGGCCGGCGAGACCGTGCCGGACTGGTCCGGCGGCACCCGGCTCGGCGAGACGCTGCAGATGTTCCTGGACCGCTGGGGCCAGCGCGGCATGGCGCGCGGCGCGGTGGTCGTGGTCTTCAGCGACGGCTGGGAGCGCGGCGACCCCGCGCTGCTCGCCGAGCAGATGCGCGCGGCTGCAGCGGCTCGCCCACCGCGTGGTCTGGGTCAACCCGCACCGCGGCAAGGCCGGCTACGAGCCGGTCCAGCAGGGCGTCGTCGCGGCGCTGCCGCACTCGACGACTTCGTCGCCGGCCACTCGCTGGCGACCTTCGCCGAGCTGGTCGGAGGTGGTGGCCCGTGCGTGACGTGCTGCCCGAGCTGATGGCCTGGTGGGAGGCCGGCGAGACGGTCGGCGTCGGCACCGTGGTCGCGACCTTCCAGTCCGCCCCGCGCCCGCCCGGCGCCTCGATGCTGGTCGGCCCCGACGGTGACGGCGGTCGGCTCGGTCTCCGGCGGCTGCGTCGAGGGCGCCGTCTACGAGCTCGGCCAGGCGGTGGTCGCCGTCGGCGCGCCCGGTGCTGGAGCGCTACGGCGTCTGCGACGACGACGCGTTCGCCGTCGGCCTGACCTGCGGCGGCATCCTCGACGTCTTCGTCGAGAAGGTCGAACCGCGAGACGTTCCCCGAGCTCGGCGAGATCGCCGCCGACGTCGAGGCCGGCCGGCCGGTCGCGCTGGCCACCGTGATCGAGCACCCCGACCCGGCGTGGCTCGGCCGCCGGCTGGTCGTCCGGCCCGAGGACGCCGACGAGCCGGCCGGCGATCGCCTCGGGCTCGCGACGCGCGGCCGACGACGCGGTCCCGACGACGCGCTCGGGCTGCTCGCCGCCGGGCACAACGCGACCCTGACCTACGGCCCCGACGGCGAGCGGCGCGGCGAGGGCATGCGGGTGTTCGTGTGGGCGTTCGCGCCCAAGCCGCGGATGCTGGTCTTCGGCGCGATCGACTTCGCCGCCGCCGTCGCCCGGGTCGGCGGCTTCCTCGGCTACCACGTCACGGTCTGCGACGCCCGGCCGGTCTTCGCCACCACCAGCCGCTTCCCCGAGGCCGACGAGGTCGTCGTCGACTGGCCGCACCGCTACCTCGCGGCCGAGCGCGAGGCCGGCCGGATCGACCAGCGCACCGTGCTCGCCGTGCTCACCCACGACCCGAAGTTCGACGTGCCGCTGCTCGAGGTCGCGCTGCGGCTGCCCGGAGGTCGGCGTACGTCGGCGCGATGGGCTCGCGGCGCACCCACGACGACCGGCTGGCCCGGCTGCGCGAGGCCGGGCTCACCGAGGAGGAGCTCGGCGCGGCTGTCCAGCCCGATCGGCCTCGACCTCGGCGCCCGCACGCCGGAGGAGACCGCGATCAGCATCGCCGCCGAGATCGTCGCCGCCGCAGTGGGGCGGCTCGCGGCGAGCGGCTCGCCGCCGCGACGGGCCGGATCCACCACTGAGCCTGTACGCGTCGACCGGTCACCGCGACCACGGGCTACGGTGACGCAGACCGGCCCGGAGTGGCCATGACGACGAGCTCGACACGACCTGCAGCGCGGCGACTCGACGCGGTGCGCGCCTGGACCACGTTCGTCGAGCACGGCGACGCGCGCCGAGCCGTGGTCCGCCCCGAGATCCTCGCGCAGCTGGAGCGCTCCGGCGCCGCGATCGCCCCCGACGTCGACCGAGGCGCCGCTGGCCGACGAGGCCGAGACCGCGGCGTTCTGGCAGGGCTCGCCGCTCAGATCGCGGTCGAGCGGGTCGAGGACGAGCTGCGCCGGACGGCCGAGGACGGCGACCTGGTGCTCGCCGTCACCGACGCCGAGACCCGCATCCTGTGGACCTACGGCGGCCGGGTGATGCGCCGCAAGGCCGAGATCGGTGAACTTCGTGGCCGGCGGCCGCTGGGACGACGAGCCAGCGTCGGCACCAACGCGCTCGACCTCGCCAACCGGCTGGGCCGGCCGGCGATGGTGTTCAGCGCCGAGCACTACGCGCCGATCGTCCACAACTGGGTGTGCTGGGCGGCGCCCGTCCACGACCCGGTCACCGGCGCGCAGCTCGGCGTGCATCGACCTCTCGACGACCTGGGACCGCACCCACCCGATCGGGCTCGCCACCGCGCGGGTGCTGGCCCGGCTGATCGAGACGGCGATGCCGCACTCGCGCCGCACCCCGACGCGTCGCGCGCCGGCGACCGGCCGACGCGGCGACGCCGGGCTGGTGCTGACGCTGCTCGGCACCGCCGAGGCCCGGCTCGACGGCCAGCGGCTGCTGCTCAACCGGCGGCAGACCGAGATGCTCGCGCTGCTCGCGCTGCACCCCGAGGGGCTCTCGCTGGAGCAGCTCCACGCGATGCGTCTACGGCGACCAGGCGGTCACCTCTCGACGCTCAAGGCCGAGGTGTCCCACCTGCGCGCCGCGCTCGGCGGCCAGCTCGCCTCGCGCCCCTACCGGCTGACTGATGCCGGTCGCCACCGACGTCGACCACGTGCTCGGCCTGCTGCGGCGCGGCGAGGTCGCGGCCGCCGTCGACGGCCTACGGCGGCGACCTGCTGCCCGGCACCGACGCGCCCGGCGCTGGCCGAGCTCGGCGAGTACGTCGCGGTCGCGGTGCGCGAGGCGCTGCTGGCCGACCCGCAGCCCGACGCCGTGGTCCGCTACAGCGAGCTGGCGCCGTACGACACCGAGGTGCTGGAGGTCTGCCTCGCCGGCTCGGCGAGCCGGCGCGCACCCCGCCGAAGCCGCTGCTCAAGGGCGCGGCTCGCGGTCGCGGCGGCTGACGCCGCGGTCTCGGCGCCAACCGTTCACCAACCCAGCGACGGGCCTAGCGTGGCCAGCCACGGTCACAGCCGGTCACACGATGCCTCGCAGGGAGATTCATGACCAAGATCAGCCTGACCGTCGACGGAGAGAAAGTCTCCGACGAGGTCGAGCCGCGGATGCTGCTGGTGCAGTACCTCCGCGAGAAGCTCGGGAAGACCGGCACCGTCGATCGGCTGCGACACCAGCAACTGCGGCGCGTGCACCGTGCACCTCGACGGCCGGTCGGTGAAGTCCTGCAACGTGCTGGCCGTGCAGGCCGACGGCACCGAAGTGACGACCATCGAGGGCCTGGCCCAGGACGGGAAGCTGCATCAGGTGCAGGAGTCCTTCCGTGAGTGCCACGGCCTCCAGTGCGGCTTCTGCACTCCGGGGATGATCATGCAGTCGGTCGACCTGCTCAACGAGAACCCCGATCCCAGCGAGCAGGAGGTCCGGCTCGGTCTCGAGGGCAACCTGTGCCGCTGCACCGGCTATCACAACATCGTGAAGTCAGTGCTGCACGCGGCCAGCCAGACCAAGGCAGGAGCGACGCCGTGACCACGCTCGAGGATGCCCCCGCGGTCGCCAAGGAGATCGGTCGCGACCGACGTCGCAAGGAGGACCAGCGGCTGATCACCGGCCGCACCCGGTGGACCGACAACCTGTCGGTGCCCGGCATGCTGCACATGGCCATGGTGCGCAGCCCGCACGCCCACGCCAAGATCCTCGGGATCGACAAGTCGGCCGCCAACGCCGCGACCAACATCTACGACGTCTTCACCGGCGAGGACCTCGCCGACACCCAGGGCGTGATGATCAACGCGTGGCCGATCACCCCGGACCAGAAGGCGCCGACGCACCCGCCGATGGCGGTGGACCGCGTCACGTTCGCCGGCGAGGTCGTCGCCGTCGTGATCGCGCGTAGCGCCGCCGAGGCTCGCGACGCGGCCGAGCTGGTCGACGTCGACTACGAAGTGCTGCCGGCCGTCCTCGACATCAAGGAGGCTCTCAAGGACGAGGTGCTCGCGCATCCCGATCTCGGCACCAACAAGAGCGCCCTCTGGCAGTTCGACAGCGCCGACGCCGGCACCGGCGGCAACGTCGAGGAGGCGATCGAGAAGGCCCGCACCGACGGCATCGTCATCGAGCGCGAGCTGATCCAGCAACGCCTGATCCCGGCGTTCATGGAGCCCCGCTCGGTGCTGGTCGACCCGACCGGCGAGCAGATCACCGTCTGGACCTCGACGCAGATCCCGCACATCGTCCGGTTCGCGCTGGCGGCCACGACGGGTGTCTCCGAGTCGAAGATCCGGGTGATCGCGCCCGACGTGGGCGGCGGGTTCGGCGGCAAGCTCGCGCTGACGCCTGAGGAGTGGATCAGCTTCGCGGTCGCCCGGCGGCTCGAGAAGCCGGTGAAATACACGGAGACGCGCAGCGAGAGCCTCCAGAGCGGCCACCACGGCCGCGCGCAGGTCCAGCACATCACGTTGGCTGCCGAGAAGGACGGCACCGTCACCGGCCTCAAGGTCCACCTCGACGCCGACCTCGGCTCGTACGTCGCCCTGTCTGGGCGGTGGCACGCCGGTGCTGGGTGCGTTCATGTTCAACGCGATCTACAAGTTCCCGGCCTACCAGTTCAACTGCCAGACCGTGTTCACCAACCGCACCTGGACCGACGCCTACCGCGGCGCGGGCCGGCCAGAAGCGACGTTCGCGATCGAGCGGGTGATGGACGACCTGGCTGCGCACCTGGGCGTCGATCCCCTGGAGATCCGCGAGAAGAACTGGATCAAGAACGACGAGTTCCCCTTCACGACCGTCTCCGGCCTCCAGTACGACACCGGCAACTACGAGGTCGCCACCGAGAGGGCCAAGGCGACTTTCGGCTACGACGCACTCCGGGCCGAGCAGAAGGAGCGGCGCGACAGCGGTGACCGGGTCCAGCTCGGCATCGGCGTCTCGACGTTCACCGAGATGTGTGGGCTGGCCCCGAGCCGGATCCTCGGGGCGCTCTCCTACGGTGCCGGCGGTTGGGAGCACGCCAGTATCCGGATGCTGGCGACCGGCAAGGTGGAGGTCGTCATCGGGGTGAGCCCGCACGGGCAGGGACACGAGACGGCCTTCAGCCAGATCGTGGCCGACCGGCTCGGCGTACCGTTCGACGACGTCGAGGTGCTGCACGGCGACACCATGGTGTCGCCCAAGGGCCTCGACACCTACGGGTCGCGCTCTCTGGTGCTCGGCGGCGAGGCGGTGGTCAAGGCCGCCGACAAGGTGATCGAGAAGGCGAAGGTCGTCGCCGCGCACCTGATGGAGGCCAACGCCGACGACGTGAAGTTCGCGGACGGACGGTTCACGGTCGCGGGTACCGACCAGGGCATGGGCATCGCGGAGGTCGCGCTGGCGACGTTCGCGCCGCACAACTACCCGGAGGGCGTCGAGCCCAACATCGACGCCGAGGCGACCTTCGACCCGGTGACCTTCAGCTTCCCGCACGGCACCCACCTGTGCGCGATGGAGGTCGACACCGAGACCGGCCGGGTCACGATGCGCAAGTACGTGTGCGTCGACGACATCGGCACGGTCATCAACCCGCTCATCGCGCGTGGCCAGATGCATGGTGGACTCATGCAGGGCATCGCCCAGGCGCTGTGGGAGGAGGCGGTCTACGACGACTCCGGCACGCTGGTGAGCGGGTCGTTCGTCGACTACCTGCTGCCGACGTCTGCGGACACGATCAGCTTCGACGTCGACCACGCCAGCAACCCGTCGACCACCAACTCGCTCGGCACCAAGGGCGTGGGTGAGGCGGGCACCATCGCCTCGACGCCGGCGGTCGTGAACGCCGTGGTCGACGCCGTCCGGCACCTCGGGGTGACCGACATCGTCATGCCGATGACCCCCGAGCGGGTCTGGACCGCCCTGCAAGGCGATCCTGGAGGCCGCGACACCGTCGAGGACGCCCAACCGCACTTCGAGGCCGAAGGAGAAGGCCAGTGATCCCCGCACAGTTCGACTACGTGGCGCCGACGTCGGTGGAGGACGCGCTGGCGGCGCTCGCAGAGCATGGCGACGACGCCAAGCTGATGGCCGGCGGGCAGAGCCTGCTGCCGGTCCTGCGGATGCGGCTCAACGCGCCGGAGTGGGTCATCGACCTGGGCCGGATCGACGCGCTGCGCGGCGTCCGTGACGACGGCGACGCCATCGTGATCGGGGCGCTCACCACCCACCATGACGTCCTGCACGACCCCCTGGTCCGGGAGCACGCGCTGCTGATCACCAAGGCGGCCAACGAGGTGGCCGACGCGCAGGTCCGGCACCGCGGCACCTTCGGGGGAGCGTTGGCGCACGCCGACCCCGCGGGCGACCTCGGCGCGCCGGTGCTGGCGCTCGGTGGCGAGTTCGTGATCGCCGGCTCGGGTGGCACCCGGACCGTGGCGGCCGACGACTTCTTCGTCGGCCTCTTCGAGACCGCGATCGGCGAGGACGAGATCCTCACCGAGGTCCGCATCCCCAAGCACACCGGCTGGGGCGCCCACTACGAGAAGTTCGTGCGGGTGGCCCACCAGTGGCCGATCGTCGCCGTCGCGGCCACGGTCAAGGCCGATGGTGGCACCATCTCCGAGGCCCGCGTCGGCCTGACCAACATGGGTTCCACGCCGCTACGCGCACGAGGAGTGGAGGAAGCCCTGGCTGGCGCACCCGCGACCGAGGACGGCGTACGTGAGGCGTCCGACAAGGCCGCCGACGGCACCCACGCGCCCTCGGACCTCAACGGGTCAACGGAGTACCGCCAGCACCTCGCCAAGGTGCTGACCCGGCGGGCCGTCGTGGCGGCTGCGGGCGGCTGATGGACCTCACCCATCGCTTCACCGTCCCGGTCCCGATCGACGACGCCTGGGCCCACTTCAACGACATCTCGTCGGTCGCCGAGTGCTTCCCGGGCGCCACGGTCACCTCGGTGGAGGGAGACACCTTCGCGGGCAGCGTGAAGGTGAAGCTCGGCCCGATCGCCCTGGTCTACAACGGCTCCGGCACCTTCACCGAGAAGGACGAGGCCACCCACCGGATGGTGGTCGACGCCAAGGGCAAGGACAAGCGTGGCAACGGCACCGCCGGCGCGGCGGTGACGATGACCATGACCGAGGCGGGCGCCTCCACCGACGTGGAGGTGATCACCGACCTGGCCATCACCGGCAAGCCGGCGCAGTTCGGTCGCGGCGTCATGCAGGACGTCTCCGACAAGCTGCTCGGGCAGTTCGTGAGCTGCCTCGAGCAGCGGCTGACGGACTCGGGTACGGCGCCCCCGCTGGTTGAGGAGGGCCTGCAAGGCCCGTCTCGAAACCAGGGGAGCTGCGCTGCCGGTGGTTTCGAGACAGGCGCTAGCGCGCCTTCCTCAACCAGCGGCGATGACGCCAGCGCGCCTTCCTCAACCAGCGGCGAGGACGCCAGCGCGCCGGCTCCGCTGGTTGAGGAGGGCCTGCAAGGCCCGTCTCGAAACCAAGGGACGCCGACGGCCGCCGGCGGCGACTCCCTGAACCTCGGGGCGACGGTGCTGCCGGTGCTGGTCAAGTCCTACTGGAAGCAGGCGCTCGCCGTGTTGGTGATCGTCGTCCTGATCGTCTGGCTGATCAGGCGCCTCTGACGTCAGCCTCGATCCGTGGGGTAGCGCGCCTCGGGGTCGACGCCGAGCGCGGCCCGCCCACCGTCGACGGGCACGACCGCCCCGGTGACGAACGAAGCGGCCTCCGACAGCAGCCACGCGACCACCTCGGCGACCTCGTCGGGACGTCCGGGTCTGCCGACCGGGTGCAACCGGGCCAGCTCGGCGGCCACCTCGGGCCGCTCGGCCAGCATCGCGTCGGACCGGGCGGTCGCGATCGAGCCGAGGGCGACGGCGTTGCAACGGATCCGCCTCGGTCCGTAGTCGACAGCCACCGACCGGGTCAGCCCCTCGATCGCGGCCTTCGCCGTCGAGTACGCCAGCGCGCCGGGGACGGCGCGCTGGGCCTGGTGCGACGACACGTTGACGATCGCCCCTGGCGAGCCGGCGGCGAGGAAGCGGCGTACGGCGACCGCACACCCGGTGACGGCAAGTCGGAGGTTCTCCAGCACCAGGTGCATGACTTCCTCCGCCGAGTGGTCGTGCAGGTCGAGGTCGCGGAACACAGCGGCGTTGTTGACCCAGCCGCGCAGCGGCGCGTATGCCTCGGCGGCCTCGACGGCCGCCGTCGCGACCTCCTCGTCGCCCGCATCGCCGACCACGCACTCGACGCCCGACCGGTCCGCGGTCCAGCCGAGGGCGGTCCAGCCGGTGTCGACCACGACGACGAAGCCTTCTGTCGCCAACCGCTCCACAATGCCGCGTCCCACTCCCTGGGCGCCGCCGGTGACGACGTACGAATTGCTCTCGCCTGAGGCCATGGGTCCAGCCTAAGGAGGCGTCCAGACCACGTGGCCCGAGTTCACCCGTCTGAGTCGATCCGACCCCTAGGCTGCGGCCCATGAAACGCATCGTCGGCGTGGCCATCTGGCTGGTCGTCCTGTTCGGGGTGATGGCCTGGCCGGTGGTCACGTACAACTGGTCCCTGGGCCCGACGGTGTACGAAGAGACGACGATCACCAACTACGACGCCGACTTCACCGTCGACGACGACGGCGACCTGCATGCCACCGAGACGCTCACCGTCGACTTCCCGGGCTTCGACAAGCACGGCATCTTCCGCTTCTTCGACGAGGCCGACCCGAGCGCTACCCACGCGCGCCGCGTGCCCTACGACTTCACGGTGACGCGCGACGGGTCTCCCGAGCCGTTCGAGGTGCTCGACGAGGAGAACGGCCGCATCACCAACCTCAAGATCGGCAGCGCCGACGTCACCGTCGACCAGGGTGAGCACACCTACGTCATCGACTACACGATCGACGGCGTGCTGGAGCCAGGCACGACAGGGCAGACCACGCAGTTCTACTGGAACCTGATCCCCGGGGGCTGGCGGCAGCCGATCAACGAGGCGGAGCTGACCGTGCACCTGCCGGTGGCGGCGCAGTCGGTGCAGTGCGGGCGCGGCGTCGGCCAGAAGGGTGGCTGCACGGCGGAGGGCGAGGGCACTGAGACGCTCACGGTCAACGTCGAGTCGCTCGTGCCCAACACGCCGGTCTCCGTGAAGACCGGTCTCGAGATGCCCACCCCTCCGCCGGGCACCAGCGTCCCGTGGGCGGCACGGTTCGACCCGGTGCTCGGGCGCAGTCCCAGCACGCTCGCCGTGGTCGTGCTGATCGCGCTGGGGGCCGGCGCTTTCGGCGCGTTCCAGGCGAGTCGGACGCGTGAGAGGACTCCGGCGTACCCGCTCATGTATGGACCGCCCGACGGCATCGGGCCGGCGCAGGGTGCCTACATCCTCACGGAGAAGACCGACAAACAGGCGTTCGTCGCCTCCATCATGCAGGCCGCCGAGAAGGGCGCGGTCGACCTCGCCCGCCCCGGCGAGGAGTGGGCGATCACCGACAAGGCGGGGCCGGCCGGCTGGGCCGGGCTCGACTCGGTCACCCAGCGGGTGGCGCGACTGACGGGCGGACCCGGACTGACGTTCACGGCGTCGCCGAGCGACGTCGACGCCGGCCAGAAGCTCAAGAGCGAGCTCTCCGGCTTCGAGTCCGCGACCCGCTCATGGGCCAAGGAGGCGGGCTTCATGCAGTCGGCTGGCCTCGGTTGCCTCGGGGGAGTCTTCGTCATCGGCGGCGGCATCCTGGCCCTGGTGATCGCCGGCTTCAACCTGTTCGACATGTCCATCATCGCGTTGATCCCCGCATTGCTTGCCGCGGGCGCGGCGCCGGTGCTCGCCTCCGGCGCGAGCACCAAGCGGACCGCCACGGGCCGCGACCTCTGGTCCCGGATTGGTGGCTTCCGTCGGGTGATGTCGACGCCGTCGAGCCAGAACCGCTTCGACTTCTCCGGCCGCCAAGAGCTCTACACCCAGTACATCCCGTGGGCGGTCGCGTTCGACTGCGCAGACGAGTGGGCGGCCAAGTACCGGACCGAGATCGGCGCCGAGCCGCCGATCCCGGTGTACTTTCCCGGCTACGCGGGCGCCCATACCGGCAACTACACCGACCAGATGGTCAACAGCTTCTCCTCGACGGTCGACAGCGCGATCTCGTCGTACCAGGCGACCCAGACCTCCTCCTCCAGTAGTGGTGGCGGCGGCGGGTTCTCCGGCGGCGGCGGTGGCGGCGGCGGGGGAGGTGGCTCCTGGTGACCAGGTGCCGCACCATGTACCCAACTCAGGATCCAGAAAGCGGGAAACCTCAATGACCGGTCTCATCATCGGCGGAGTCATCGTGCTCGCCCTGATCGCCTTTGCGGTCACGGGCTTCAACAAGCTCCGCACCAACGACGTGTCGGCACAGGAGGCGTTGGGTGGCATCGACGTGCAGCTGACCCGCCGCGCCGACCTGATCCCCAACCTGGTCGACACGGTCAAGGGGTACGCCGCGCACGAGAAAGAGGTCTTCGAGGAGATCACCAAGGCGCGCGCAGGCCTTGCCGCCGCCGCGAAGAGTGACGACGTGCCGGCCAAGGCCGCCGCCGACGCTGCCATGCAGCAGGCGCTGGTCAAGATCAACGCGGTCGCCGAGGCCTACCCCGACCTGAAGGCCAACACCAACTTCCTGGACCTCCAGAAGCAGCTCGCCGACACCGAGAACCAGATCTCCTTCGCCCGGCAGTACTACAACGACGCCGTGGCCAAGCTGAACACCCTGTGCCGCACCATCCCGTGGATGTTCTTCACCGGCATCGCCGGCGTACACACCCGCGAGTTCTACGAGGCACCCGCCGGCTCCACCGAGGCGCCGCGCGTGGAGTTCTGACCCGTCTCGAAACCCACCCACGCGACGTAGGTCACCGATTTGGGAGGCAACAGATGGAAAGAAGCGCTGAGGTCGAGGCGGCCGCCACGGCGATGCTGGACGCGATGCACCGAGGGGACGCGGCTGCTGCCACGGGTCTGATGTCGAGCGACCTCTCGGCAGTCATCGGGACCGATGACGGCGAGTGGTGGGAGGGCCGCGATGCGTCCAGCGCCGCAATGGCGGCGCAGCTGGAAGCCATGGGCGGGTTCCCGTTGAACATCGAGCACCTGCGGGGCTACGGCGCCGATGGGTTCGGGTGGTTCGAGACGCGGGGGTCGGTGGCCGTGGACGAAGGCTCGGTCTCGGTGCGGATGACCGGCGCCCTTCGTCTCGAGGCCGACGGCTGGAAGTTCGTCCAGATCCACGCCTCGGTGGGGACGCCGAACGCCGACCTGGGGATGCCCGACCTGCCGGTGTGAGCTGCACCCTCGATGCCTCGGACTATCGATGGCGGTCGTGCGGAACGAGGCAGGTCGCCGTGTCGGTCAGCGTGTTGTCTGCCCGATCGGTCGCGGTGGCCACCACCAGGTAGGTGCGACCGGGACCTTCGTCGTCCCGGGTCGCACGGAGGTTGACGCTGCCGCCGACGATGACGATGTCGCCCGCGGCGGCCGGCTCACTGGACGTGCCTGTCACGTTGACGCGCGCGATGCCGGACAACTCGTCGTGCCCGACCACGTCGGCCACGTGAACCATCTTGTGGTTGGGAGGCCAGATCACGCAGGGTGCCGGTGGCAGGCCGGTCATGGTCGGAGGTGTCCGGTCGATCCGCACCTCGAGCGTCTGGGGAGACTCCTCGTTGCCGAGTCGATCGACGGCGAAGTAGGTGATCTCGTACCGGCCCTCAGCCGAAAGGGGAGGAACAACGAACTCCGCTCCGGGGTCGATGAACGCAGTGCCGGGGAGTGCGCCCTCATTTTCCTCGACGCGGACGTGGATCTCCTTCACGCCGACGAGGTCGTCGGCGGCCGACAGCGACACGGTCACGTCTCCCTTGTGCCAGCCGGCTTCGCTCGCAGCGGAGGACAGCGTGGCGACGGTGACCGGAGCGGTGTCGTCGTCGGGGGCCGGGTAGGGCGGGGCCGGCACCATGCCGATGCCGTCGAAGCTGACCTCCACGACGCGGTGCCCTGGCAGGGAAGCCAGGTCGTGGGACACGATCCGTGACTCCGCAGCTGCATCGAACCAGTAAGGCTTCGCGACGGCTGTCAGCGCCTGACCATCAGGGAAGGCGTAGTAAAGGCGTGCGGGCAGGCCCTCGAGGGCCCGCCCGTGCAGGTACATGATCAGCGCATGCTCGTGCGCGTGCAGCATGTTCTTGCCGAAGAACGACTTGCGCAGATCGTTGTCCGCCGCGATGCGCGCTTTCCTCGCGAAGGTCTCGCGGGCGGGAGACGTCCGGTCGACGTACACGTCGAGCCAGCTCTGGGCGCTCCTGGCGAGCTGGTCCTTGTAGTCGAAGTTGCTGCCCAGGTCGAGGGCGGCGAGAGTCTGGTCGGCCTCCGCGTGCACCCACCACTCGCTGTCGCGTTCGACGGCGCCGAGCCCGAAGTTGAGGAGTCGTTGGTTCCAGCGGGCCACCGGGTCAGCCACTGGGTCGTCCCACGCCCGGGTCAGCATCCGATCCCGGTCTTCAGTGAGACCTGACCAGGGGCGGTCCGGAAAGACCTGGTCCGCATTGTGGATCATTTCGTAGCTCTTGATGTTGTGGCCGAAGTCGGTCTGCGCGGCGCCGAACTGGCCGAATCGGAGGGTGCGACCCCAGAACCACCACCGGTTGGAGGCCGCCGCGCTGTTCTTGTGACGGGTGATGAGGATCTCGGTGACCCGCCGCAGGTCGTTCCTGAACTGCTCCCGCCTGGCCGGGTCGGAGAGCAGGGACGCGTTCGGCAGGAAGATGGCGGTCCCGGGGACCAGCAGGTCGGTGATGTCGCCGCCGTTGCCGCCCGTGTCGACCTCGGACAGCAGGTCGTAGGTGAGCGAGTCCTTGATGCGGTTTCCGACGGCGTCGTAGTACTTGTCGAACAGCAGGTCGCGGACGGCCAGCAGGTCCGCCTCCGCGGCCGGGTCACGGGTCACGTTGAAGTACATGCCGTACGCGAGTCCCAAGGACGCCAGGTCGAACACGTCCTTGTTCGCCAGCGGGTTCACAGGGCTGCCTTCAGCGGTCAGGAGTCCGAAGTAGCCCCCGTGCACGGGATCCTTGGCCTTGGTGTTGATCCAGTCGATCCCGGCCTTGGCGTAATTGAGGTAGCGCTCCTCGCCCGTGAGCATGAACGCCAGGGAGTAGCCGTAGACGCCACGAGCCAGTGTCGAGAGACCGCGTTGGGTGTTCAGGGTGGGGAGCAGCTCGCCGTGCTGGCCGCGGAACGACGGGAAGTTCCCCACGGGGTCTCCCAAGGCTGCGGGCATGTCCCAGTAGGGCATCAGGTCGTCGCGATGGTGCCGCAACCAGGTGTCGCCCTTGAGCACCTCTGCAACGGGCGCGGCTGCGACCGTGTCGTCTGTCGCGGAAGCCTCGACCGGAGATGCCTCGGCGGGCACCAACATGAGGCTCCCGGCGAGCGCGAGCGCGGGGAGCAGGACCTTCGCCGGTCCGGCGGAAGATGATCGGGTCGCCATCGGGCGCCTCCAAGGGCCCGAGCGACATCCCGAGGCAATCCCGACTGCGCACCCGCGCCTCCCTCACGGTAGGCCTGGCGACGGCCAATGGCCATCCTCGGTGCCGGACATCCTCCCGGGTCGCGCCAGTCGAAGCGTTGACGGCTGTGTCGCTACGCCCCTCGTCTGATGACTCAGGCGTCGAACATGGGCAGAGCGTGGTCGCTGACCGGACGGATGCGGCTGGTACACACCTTCATGCCCGGCACCAGGAACCGGTGCAGCGAGTCGATGTCGTCGGCCTCGACGATGATGAACACGACGTGTTCGCTGAAGGCGCCATAGACCGCCTTCACCTCGACTCCCTCCACCGAGGCGTCGTGCAACGACCGTGAGCCACCGCCGCCGTAGGGGCAGTTCTCCGGGGTGTGGGTCTGCTCGATGTGGAACAGCATGTGGGCCTCCTGACGTCCGCAGAGGGCCAGCATGGTGGCTGTCACGCCAGCACACCAGAGCTCCAACTGTCGGAATCACCGGCCGGCCGGTGAAACCTGCACCTGTGACGCGAACGGACTGTCCAGCGGGCTGCCAGACCGTCCGTAGGCGTCACAAGTGTCGGATTCAGGCGCCATCGACCGGCATGCTGCCGAAGCCGATCTCGTTGCCGTCGGGGTCGTGGTAGGTCACCTTGCGGACGCCGTTCCCATAGGTCTCCTCCGCCGTCGGCACGATGCCGCGGGAGGCGGCTGCCTCCACGAAGGCGTCGAGGTCGCGCGGCTCCAGGAAGAACGCGGTCACCAGCGCGTGGCCGGCGCGCTCGGGGCGGAGTACGACGTACATGGACCGGTTCTCGGCCAGGTCCCACACGCTCTCGGTGTCATGGGCCTCGAACGTCGCCTGCTCACCCAGCAGAGCTTCGAACCAGGCGATGGCACGGTCGAAGTCGCTGACCGCGACGCCGGCGAACAGGGCTACGTCCATCTGGGTCACACCTCCACACCAACAGACCGTAGTCAGAACACGTTGAGCGGGCGGAACTGGACCGAGATGCGCGGGCCGGCGTGGGCCACCTTGGGCACCGAGTGTTCCCAGGTGCGTTGGCAGGACCCGCCCATCACGAGCAGGTCGCCGTGGCCCATCTCGAAGCCGATGGAGTCGCCGCCGCCGCGGGGGCGGAGGGCCAGGCGGCGCGGGTCGCCGAACGAGACGATGGCGACCATGGTGTCGGCGGTCCTTCCCCGGCCGATCGTGTCGCCGTGCCAGGCGACGGAGTCGCGGCCGTCGCGGTAGAAGCAGCAGCCGGCGGTCACGAACCGCTCGCCGAGCTGGGGCGCGTAGTGATCGCTGAGAGCCTCGCGGGCCGTGGTCAACAGCTCGTGGGGGAGGTCCTCGTCGACGACGTAGGTGTGCACGAGCCGTGGGACGTCGACGATCCGGTCGTACATCTGCCGGCGCTCGGCCCGCCACGGCACGTCGGCGACGAGGCGTTCGAGGACGTCGTCGGCGCCGACGACGAAGTTGGGCAGGACGTCGACCCAGGCGCCGCGGGTCAGCGGGGTGCGGCGGGCGCCGTCGAGCGACCGCACCCCGGGTGCGGTGGCCACGCCGCCCTCGAAGAGGGTGCTCTGGAAGTCCATGACCACACTGTACGCCGCGATCGAACGTTTGTTCGAGTCTCGAGTCGGACTCGCGCGGGTTTCGAGACAGGCGCTAGCGCGCCTTCCTCGACCAGCGGGATCGCGCTAGCGCGCCTTCCTCGACCAGCGGATCGCGCTAGCGCCTTCCTCAACCAACGGAGCGGAATCTCGGGGTCGGGTCCGGGGGAACCCGGTAGCGGCGGGTTGGTCGACCTTGCGACGCTTGCGACCATGACCTCTCCTCAGGCCGCGGTTGCCGACGGCGCGACCACCCCGACGGCCGCGGCGCGCGTCGTCAACCTGACCAAGACCTACGGCACGGGCGAGGCCCGCATCACGGCGCTCGATGACGTCAGCCTCGAGCTGGTGGCGGGTGAGTTCACCGCGGTGATGGGGCCTAGCGGGTCGGGAAAGTCGACGCTCATGCACTGCTGCGCCGCGCTCGACATCGCCGACTCCGGATCGGTGTTCATCGGCGAACAGGACCTGAGCCGCCTCAAGGACAAGGGCCTGACCAGGCTGCGCCGCGACGAGATCGGCTTCGTGTTCCAGTCCTACAACCTGGTGCCCACGCTGACGGCCGAGGAGAACATCCTGCTGCCGCTGGCGATCGCGCGCCGCAAGCCCGACCGGGACTGGTACGACTCCGTGATCGCCACGGTCGGGCTCGGTGACCGGCTCACCCACAAGCCCAACGAGCTCTCCGGCGGTCAGCAGCAGCGGGTCGCGGTGGCCCGGGCGATGGTCAGCCGACCGCGGATCGTCTTCGCCGACGAGCCCACCGGCAACCTCGACTCCCGCTCGGGCGCGGAGGTGCTCGAGCTGCTGCGCCGCAGCGTCACCGAGCACGGCCAGACCGTGGTGATGGTGACCCACGACCCCATCGCGGCGTCGTACACCGACCGCGTCGTCTTCCTCGCCGACGGCCGGGTCGTCGACGAGCTGCGCGACCCCAGCCGCGACCAGGTGCTCGACATCATGACCCGGATGAGCGCCGGACCCGAGGGCGTCTGAGGATGGTCAAGGCGGCACTCAAGAGCCTGATGGGGCGCAAGCTGCGCCTGCTGATGAGCACGTTCGCCATCGTGCTCGGGGTGGCCTTCGTGGGCGGCTCGCTGGTCTTCTCCGACACGCTGGGCCGCAGCTTCACGGCGTTGTTCGCCTCGACCGTCGGCGACGTCGTGGTCCGGCCGGCCAACGGCAGCCAGGACGGTACGCCGTCGACCGTCACCGTCCCGGCTTCCGTGCTCGACGACCTGCAGAGCGTCCCCGACGCCGCCCGGGTCGACGGCAACGTCAACGCCTTCGGCGTCTACGTCGTCGACAAGGACAACAAGGTGGTGGGCGGCTCCGGACCGCCCGCCATCGGGGGCAGCTACTCCGACGCGCCCGCCGGCCACGGTCTCACCGGCCTCACGCTCTTCCAGGGCCACGAGCCACACGGTCCCGACGAGGTCGTCTTCGACGCCAAGACCGCCGAACGGTCGGGCTACTTCGTCGGCGATCAGGTGCACATCGTCACTTCGTCCAACCAGGCGCTGCTGACGCCCACGCTCGTCGGGTCTGCTGGACTTCCCGCAGGGTGGGTCGCTCAACGGCGCGACCCTGGCGGTCTTCGACGTGCCCACCGCGCAGCAGCTCTTCCTCGAGGGCGAGGACGCCTACACGGACTTGTGGGTCACCGCGCGTGACGGGGTGTCCCAGGAACAGCTCCGCGACGAGGTCGCCGAGCAGCTGCCCGAGGGCTTCGAGGCGGTCACGGGCGACCAGGCGGCCGACGAGAGCGCGTCCGACCTGCTGGAGGCGATCAGCTTCCTGCGCACGTTCCTGTTGATCTTCGCGGGCATCTCGCTGGTGGTCGGCGCCTTCCTCATCGTCAACACCTTCTCGATCCTGGTCGCCCAGCGCAGCCGCGAGCTCGCGCTGCTGCGAGCGCTCGGCGCGTCCAAGAGACAGGTGACCCGGTCGGTGCTGATCGAGGCCTTCGTCGTCGGCCTTCTCGGCTCGACGCTCGGGCTGGGGCTCGGCGTGCTGCTGGCCATGGCGATCCGAGCGCTTTTCGCCAACTTCGGCCTCGATCTGACCGGGCAGCCGCTGATCTTCGCCCCGCGCACCGTGCTCGCTTGTTACGTCATCGGCGTAGCCGTCACCATGGCCGCCGCCTACCTGCCCGCCCGCCGCACCGCCCGGATCGCTCCGGTGCAGGCGCTGCGCGACGACATCGCCCTGCCCGAGAGCTCGCTGCACCGACGCCTGGTGCTCGGCACCATCGCCATCGTGCTGGGTGCCGCCGCCATGGCGGCCGGGCTGTTCACCGACGTCCCGCGCGGCGGCTACGTCCTGGGCGTCGGCATCCTCGTCGTCCTGCTGGGAGTGACCGCGGTCAGCCCGGTGATCAGCAGGCCGTTCCTGGCCGCCGCACAGACGGCGTACCGACGGGTCTTCGGCAGCGTCGGCAACCTCGCCGGCCAGAACTCGCTGCGCAACCCGCGGCGTACGACGGCGACCGCGTCCGCCCTGATGATCGGACTAGCCCTGGCGTGCACGATGGCGATCCTCGGCAGCTCGGCCAAGGCCAGCGTCGACCAGTCGGTGGAGGAGAACTTCGTCGGCGACTTCGTCGTGAGCAGCGTCTTCGGCGAGCCGTTCTCACCCAGCATCGCCACCGAGATGGCCAAGGTCGACGGCGTCGAGCACGTCGCCCGACAGCGGTGGGCGCGGGCCGAGCGGAAGGACAATGACTTCTTCGGCCTCAGCGCCATCGACCCGGCGGACATCTCCCCCCTGGGCATCAAGCTCACCCAAGGGGACGCCGCCGACTTCACCGACGGCACCACGCTCGTCGACGAGGACTGGGCCGACAACGAACACCTCGAGATCGGCGACACCTACACGCTGCACAAGACGCCACGTGGTGACCTGAACCTCGAGGTGGTCGGCATCTTCACCCCCAACCCGGCGATCTTCTTCAGCACCGTGACCACGCTGGACACGCTCGCCGCGCAGGGCTACCCGAAGTCCGACAACGCGTTGATCATCGACGCCGCGCCCGGCACGATCGGCCTCCAGCAACGCCTCGACGAGGTGGTCAAGGACCTGCCCGTGGTCACCGTGAAGGACCAGGCGGCGTTCGCCGAGGAGCAGCGGGCGCCCATCGACCAGCTCGTGCTGATGATCTTCGCGCTGCTCGGACTCGCCCTGGTGATCGCCGTACTGGGCATCGTCAACACCCTCGCGTTGTCGGTGATCGAGCGCACCCGCGAGGTCGGGCTGCTGCGCGCCATCGGCCTCAGCCGCGGCCAGTTGCGGGCGATGATCACCCTGGAGTCCGTGGTGATCGCCGTGCTCGGCGCGATCCTCGGCGTCGTCCTCGGCATCTGCTTCGGGATCGCGATGATGTACGCCGTGCGCGACGAAGGCCTCGAGGTGATCGACCTTCCCTACGGCCAGCTGGCCGTCTTCCTGGCCGCTTCGGTGGTGGTCGGTGTGCTCGCAGCGGTGTTCCCCGCCCGGCGCGCAGGGCGGCTGGATGTGCTCCAGGCCATCTCCACCGAATAGGTAAGGTTCGCGTGAACCGCTGACGCAGATCGCCTGATCGCCCTATGGTCTGTCCTGTGGAACAGCTGCTGCATCCCCCCTCAGGCGGCGCCCTGAAACACGTACAGGTGCGCGAGTACGTCCGCGCCCTCGTGCGCGACGCCGAACCCGGCGCGCCGGCGCCGTCCGAGCGCGAGCTGGTGCAGCAGTTCGGAGTCGCCCGGATGACCGTCCGGCAGGCGATGGACGCGCTGGTCACCGAAGGTCTGCTGGAGCGGATCCCGGGACGCGGTTCGTTCGTCGCCCGCCCTCGTCGTGGCATCGGCCGGCTGGCCAGCTTCAGCGAGGACATGGCCCGCCTCGGGCACACCGCCGAGTCCAACACCCTGCACGCCCGCCTCGGCCAGGCCGGTCCCGGCGTGGCCCGCGCGCTCGGCATCACCACCGGCGACGCGGTCGTCCACTGGAAGCGGCTGCGCATCGCCGACGGCGAGGTCGTGGCCATCGAGGACGCCTACCTCAACGAGGTCATGCTCCCGGGTTTCCTGCAGGCCCCGCTGCCGCCCAGCCTGTACGACGAGCTCGGTGCGCGTGGTCTCCGCCCCACGTGGGCCGAGGACACCGTCACCGCCGACCTGGCCTCGCCTGACGAGGCCGACCTGCTCGGCATCAAGGCCGGCACCGCCGTGCTCCGCCAGACCCGCCGCGCGCTCGCCGGCGACGCCGTGGTCGAGGTATCCCGCTCCTGCTACCGCGCCGACAAGTACACGCTCCGCGTGCAGCTCGGCATCGACGCTTAACTCCTTCGCTGGTTGAGGAAGGCGCGCTGCTTCCCCACCGCTGGTTGAGGAAGGCGCGCTAGCGCCTGTCTCGAAACCAAGGGATTACGGCTGCCTATTTGCTCACGAGGTTTCGAGACGGTTGCTAGCGCAACCTCCTCAACCAGCGAGAGTCGCGCGCCTTCCTCAACCGCCGGGGGTCGCGAATTACCCCGCGAGGGAGCCGAGGGGGGCGACGGTCTGGCCGCTCTGCTCGCACACCCAGACGGGATCGGGGCCGCCGAGGTCGGGCTGGATGTAGAGCGCGTGCTCGGGGCCGGGGCAACCGAGGCACAGCGGCCAGCGGCCCACCGTCTCGAGCAGGGCGTCCTGCACGTCCTGGGCGACCAGCCCGGCGACGTACATCTCGCCCTCCGGCCACTGCTCGGCCCACCAGGTGCGCTGCGCCATCGCGTCCTCGAGCGCCGAGACGGCGTCCGCGGTGGCTCGCTTCCGGGCCTCGAGGTCTGCGAGCACCATCGACCTGGCCGAGAAGATGAGCGCGGAGTTCACCCTGCCGATTCTGCCTCGCGTGCCCTGGAGTCCGCACGCGTTGGTCCTACAGTGCTGCCATGGGCGCTGGCACTGCTGGGGGTGCGCCGCTGCTGGAGGTGGCCGTCGACCACCCGCGAGACGTGCCCGGCGCCGCCGAGGGTGGGGCCGACCGACTGCACGTCGTGACCGGCGGTCAGGCCTGCGCGCTGTCGCCGGAGCCCGCGACCGTCTCGGCGATGAGCCGCGAGTCCGACCTGCCGATGTTCGTGCTGCTGCGCCTCAACGACACCTGGAGCACCACGGGCGGCGAGTTCGAACGCCTCGTCGGGCTGGCCGAGGACTACCTCGCCTGCGGCGCGACGGGGGTGGCGTACGGGTTCCTCGACGGCGACCTCGAGGTCGACGTCGCGACGTGCACCGCGTTGGGCGACCGGCTGGCGGGGGTGCCGTGGACCTTCACGCGGGCGGTCGACTCCAGCCTCGACCCGCGCAGGTCGTGGCGCCAGCTGGTGCAGCTGCCCCGGCTGCTGCACGTCCGGTCGGCGGGCTCGCCGCGCGGCATGGCCGTGGGGTACGACGACCTGCTGGCGACCGCCGAGGCCGACCCCGCGGTCGCCGCGTTGATGATGCCCGGCGGCGGCCTGAGCGCGGAGCACGTGCCCTGGCTGGTGCGCGCGGGTGTGCGGGCCTTCCATGTCGGGCCGCAGGTGCGCCCCGGCGGGTCGGCCAAGGCCTACGTCGACGCCGGCTACGTGCGCTCCTGGCGCTCGCTGCTCGACGACGCCATGGACCGCTTGTGATCGTCATCGACCCGCCCGCGGTTCCCCGCTACGGCCGGATGTGGTCGCACCTGGCCAGCGACGCGTCGTACGACGAGCTGCACGCCTTCGCCCGTGAGGTCGGCATCCCGGAGCGTGGTTTCGACCGCGACCACTACGACGTACCGTCCGAGTGGTACGACGACATGCTCGCCGCCGGCGCCTCGCCGGTGACCTCGCGCGAGCTGATCCGACGGCTGGTCGAGTCGGGGCTACGGCGCCGCAAGCACCGGCCGCCAGACCCGACCAACGAGGAGGACTGATGCGCGGACGCATCAAGAAGGACGAGTCGACCGACCGCTGGGAGCGGAAGGACTGGTGGGGCGTGGCGCTGGAGGCGCCGGACCCCGAGCTGCTGCGGTTCTGGTCGGAGGTCCTCGAGCGTGCCGATCTACGAGCTCGGGGACGACGGCGGCGGCGCGCTCGACTTCGGCGAGGGCGTCGGCTTCGTCGCGGTGCAGAGGGCCGAGGTCTACGAGCCGCCCGTGTGGCCGCCAGAGCCGGGCAAGCAGGGCATGCAGCTGCACCTCGAGGTCGAGGTGTCGGACCTGTCCGCGGCCGTCGAGCACGCGCATCGAGCTCGGGGCGACGCTGGCGGAGTTCCAGCCCCAGGACGACGTCCGGGTGCTGCTTGACCCGGCCGGCCACCCGTTCTGCCTCTACACCTGAGCTGGTTTCGAGACAGGCGCTAGCGCGCCTTCCTCAACCAGCGGAAAACTGCGCGAGCTCGGCCTCGACGTTGGCGCGGGCGGCGGGCTCCCAGTGCTCCCTCGCGTAGACCGTGTGGAACAGGGCGGGTTTGGCCAGCAGGTCGCGCAGGATCGCGGCCCTGCCCTCGCGGAAGAGGTCGTCGGGGACGTGGGCGTACTCCTGCCTGACGTCGGCGACGTACTGCGCGTAACGCTCCGCCGGCGCCGCCAGGATCGCCAGGTCCGCGTCGGAGAGCACGCAGCCGTTCGCGTCGTGGTCGGCGGGTCGGTGGGTCTCCGTGAGCCGCACCAGCCGCGCCACCTCGGCCGCCTCGGGGCGGCCGGTGAGGGCACGCTCGGCCCACTGCGCGGAGCGTTCCTCGGCGCCGGACTGGCCGTCGTACACACCGTCGTGGAACCACGCGGCCAGCGATACCTCATTCCGGTCGAACCCCTCGCCCGCGGCTGCCAGCTCGTCGATCCGGTCGAGCACTTCCGTGAGGTGCCGCAGGTCGTGGTAGCCGCGGCCGGTGCCGTACGCCGCCAGCAGCTCGTCGCGGACCGCGGTCAGGTCCTCGCCCAGCGGCCAGCGGTCGGCCAGATCGCTCATGTCACCATCGTCGCGCAATGGCCTTGTAACGCGGTGTTCGTGGGGCTTCCTCCGTGTCCGAACGCTGGGGAAGTCACACGAACACCGCGTTACATGGGATGCGCGGGCCGATCACCACCAGCCCTGGCGGCGGGCCCAGAAGAGGAGGGTCAGGCTGATCACGATCATGACGCCCAGCACCGTGGCGAGCTCGGTGTAGTGGGTGGACTCGCTGACGATGACGTTCATGCCGTAGACGGACGCGATGGCGGTGACCGGCAGGGTGACGGCGGCGATCACGGCCAGCCGTTCCATGGCCACGGTCATCTTGGTGTGCACCTTGGTCTGGTAGAGCTCGATCACGCCGAAGAGGAAGTGTGACTCCCCGTCGGCCAGCGAGCGCACCCGGTCGAACTGGTCGGCGACGTCCTTGGCATACGCGGCGTCGACGTCGTCGGTGAGCCGGCCGATGCCGGCCAGCCGCATCCAGACGTCATGACACTGGGCGGCCATCGTGCGCGCGGTGATCAGCTCGTGCCGGATCAGGAACATCGTCTCGAGCAGCTTCTCCGGATCGGTGAGCTTGGACGACATCACTTCCTGCTCCAGCCCGGGCAGCTTCTGCGAGACCTCACCGATGACGCCCCGTTGCCGGCGGGCTACGGCCGACGTGACGGCGTACGACAGCTCGGTCGGCGTCTTCGGGTGGAAGCGGCCGCTCTCCAGACGGCCGAGGACGGCCGCGGTCTCGACCAGCGCCACGGCCGCGTCGAGCGCGGGATTGATCGGGCCGTGCACGGTCACCAGGTAGTGGTGGCCGATGACCTGGTCGAGCTCGAGCAGGTGCACGTGTCCAGCACGGCCGAGGTAGGGCGACTGCGTCGTGATGAAGACGTAGTCGTCATAGCCGTGGACGGTGGGCACGTAGTTGCGCTGGCGGCAGCCCTCGATCACCATCGGATGGCAACCCAGACCGGTCAGCACCGCCTCGGCGTCGTCGTCCCAGGTGGGGATGTCGATCCAGTAGAACCCGTCGGCGTGCGAGAACAGCTCCACGACGTCGTCGGCATCGCGAGCGTGCACGCCGTCGGCGTCGATGAATCGCACCTCCACGGTGTCAGCGTGGCCCCCGCCGCCGGGGTCGGCAAGCCCGGTCTCGGCCAGGGCCGTACGGTGCCGTCATGCGTACGCCGCTCATCAGCGCGCACCGGTTCGGCGCCGGTCGTCGGGTCGACCTCCAGCACGCCCGGGCCACGCTTGACGAAGCGCTCACGGTCGGTGTCGAGCTCGTCGAGATGGACGTCCGGCGCACCAGCGACGGGCTGTTCGTGCTCGGCCACGATCCCGACCTCGTCGCCGCCGGGGAGTCGCACCCGATCCGGCAGCTGACGGGCGAGCGCTGGCGTGAGCTGCACCCGCTCGGCCTGACGTACGCCGACGCGCTTGGACTGCTGGGCGACCACGTCATCGCCCACGTCGACATGAAGATCGCCGGGACGGCCCACCAGGTCGAGGCGTTGCGCGCTGCCCTGGCCGTGCTGCCACCCCGGCGCGTCGTCGTCACCACCGGCAGCGAGGAGGCCGCGCGGGCGTTGCGGGAGTGGAGCGGGGTGCGAGGTCTCGAGCTGATGATCGGGTTGTCGCTGGGCCGGACGGTCGCGGGGCTGCCGCTGCTCCGGCAGCTCGAGATCCGGCTCGGCGAGCTGTTCCCCGGGCGGCGCTACGTCCGCAGTCGGGCCAACCTGGTCGTCGCCAACCACTGGCTCGCCCGGATCTCGGTGGCCAGGTTCGCCCGCCGCCGACGGCTGCCGCTGCTCGTGTGGACCGTCGACGGCCGGCGCTCGCTCACCTACTGGCTGCGGCGCACCGACGTCTGGGCCGTGACCACCAACGAGCCGGCGCTGGCGGCGCGGATCAGGGCGGAGCTCGCCGCTGGTTGATCCCGCCGCTGGTTGAGGAAGGCGCGCTGGCGCCTGTCACGAAACCAGGGTGACATGACCGGTGCGGGGGTTTCGTGACGGTTGCGCTGCGCTTCCTCCTCAACCAGCGATGGGGCCCAGTTCGGGGGGCAGCGGCTCGGCGTGCGCGATGACGAGCGAGGTCACGGCGCGGGTCAGGCAGACGTAGAGGCGGCGCAGGCCGGTCACGCGGTCGGGTTCGGCGGCGACGATCGCGGCTGGTTCCAGCAGCACGACGTGGTCGAACTCGAGGCCCTTGGCGAGCGACGCAGGGACGACGTCGAGGTGCTGGTCGAACTCCGTCTCGCCGATCGCACCTTCGTCCGCGGCCCCGGTCGGCTCCGGGTCACGGCCGATGACGCCGTACGGCACCCCGGCCGCGGCCAGCTCGGCGAGCAGGCCGTCGACCAGTGAGTCGGGGAGGATCACACCGATCGAGCCCTCGCGCCCGATCGCCCCCGCGATGATCTCGATCGAGGAGACGAGCGGCACGATCTCCAGCTCACCACGAGTCCGGCGCACCGACGTGGGCGGCTCCAGCCCGGGCGCGATCACGGGCAGCAGACGGGCGGCGTACTCGATGACCTCGCCGGGCACCCGGAAGCCGCGGGTCAGCTGCTCGATGTGGGCGTCGGGCTTGCCGAGGTGACCGAGGGCCTCGGCCCACGAGCGCGTCGCCCAAGGCGTTGTGGCCTGGGCCAGGTCGCCGAGGACCGTCAGCGAGCCGGTCGAGGACCGGCGGGCCAGTGCTCGCAGCATCATGGGGGAGAGGTCCTGGGCCTCGTCGGCGACGATGTGACCGACCGAGCCGGTGCGCTCCACCAGGTCACTGGCCTCGTCGACCAGGATCGCCTCGGCCAGCGTCCACGGCGTCGAGGCGGGGCTCTTCGGCGACTTGGGCCACAGCAGCGCCGCCTGCTCCTCCGCAGTCAGCAGGCCGTCGGCCGCGGCGGCCAGGAACGACGCATCGCTGAGCAGTCGCCACACCAGCCGGGCCGGCTCCACCGCCGGCCACAGCGCGCCGGCGTAGTCCTTGACCGGCTTGCTGCGCGCCACGGCGTTCTGCACCCGGTCGTCGGGGGAGTCGCCGGCCAGCTCCATCCGCACCAGGATCCGGTGGGCGAGCGCCTGCGGCACCATCGCGCGGGCCGCGCCGTACCGCACGCCCCGCCCGCGCAGCGAAGCGACCAGCTCCTCGACCTCGTAGGTCGCCACCCGCCAGCGCCGGGCACCGCGGGGCACGACGAGCCCCTCGGTCGGCATGGTGACGTGCGACCACAACGCCCGGCTCAGCACCTCGGCCAACCGGGCGTCGCCCTTGAGCGTCGCCACCTCGGCGGGCTCCTCGCTTCGGATCGACCACTTGGGGTTCAGCTCGCGCAGCTGCCTCTCCGCCAGCTCGGCGATCGTCGACTGCGTCGCCTCGACCTCGCCGAGCGCGGGCAGCACGTCGCGGATGTAGCGCAGGAAGCTGGCGTTGGGTCCGACGACCATGACGCCCTGGCGGGTCAGCTGCTCGCGGTGCGCGAAGAGGAGGTACGCCGCCCGGTGCAGGCCGACGGCCGTCTTCCCGGTTCCCGGTGCTCCCTGGACGCAGATCGACTGCGAGAGGTCGGACCGCACGATCACGTCCTGCTCGGGCTGGATGGTGGCCACGATGTCGCGCATCGGGCCGACGCGCGGCCGCTCGATCTCCTGCTCGAGGATCGCCGAGAACTCCGGGCCGGCCGCGCCGACAAGGTCCTCGTCCTCGAACGAGGTGAGCGCCCCGTGCTGGAAGCCGAACCGACGCCGGCGGCGTACGCCCATCGGGTCGGAGCGGGTCGCTCGGTAGAACGGCAGGCTCACCGGCGCCCGCCAGTCGATGACCATCGGCTCGCCCTCGATGTCGCTGATGTGGCGGCGCCCGATGTGGAAGGGACCGAAGTCGCCACCCTCGTCGTCGGCGTAGTCGAGCCGGCCGAAGAACAACGGCACGGTCGGGTCGTCGGCCAGCTGCCGCATCCGCAGCACGAACGTGGACTTCAGGAACTCCCGGCTCACCCAGTCGCCGCCGGCCGAGGCGTCCATGGCCGCGGTGCGCGCCCGCATGCGCTGCAGCTGGGTGCGCGAGTCGGTGAGGTGAGTCTGCTCGGCAGCCAGGTCAGTGGTCGGATCGGCGGGCATGAGCTCTCCTCCGAGAGGCGTGGTCTCGAGACGGGCGCCGCACGCCCTTCCGACCGACGATCGGCCGCAGGACCCTACGCCGGGGTGGCGCCAGTGTCACCCGGATTTGCCGCGGCGACCTCGACGAGCGTGTCGTGGAAGTCGCCGCCCTGCCCGAGGTCGGACAGGCCGTCGGCCGTCAACGCGTTGGCCGACCTCCCCGACGGCGACGTCGATGCCCACCAGCCCGACGGGATCGAGACGACCCCGGCGCGGACCCGCTCCCCTACCCGAGCGGCAAGGGTGAGCTCGCCGCGGTCGTTGAAGACCCGCACGACCTGTCCGTCGACGATTCCCCGGGAGTCGGCGTCGGCGGGACTGATGTCCAGCCGGGGCGCGCGTTCGGCGCGGACGGCGCGCTCGACGTGGACGTAGCCCGAGTTGAGGAAGTGATGGGCACCCTTGGCCGTGAGGAGCACCAGCGGGTGCCGCCCGACGAGCAGCGGATCTCCGCCCGGACCCTCGCGGGCCGTCCGGTACGACGGCAGCGGGTCGAACCCATCGGCCTCGAGCGCGGCGCTGAAGAGCTCCACTTTCCCCGACTCCGTGTCGAACCCGCCCTCTGCATAGGGGAGTACGTCGTCGGGGCCGTCGAGCCGTAGCCAGCCCCGGCTCTTGAGCTCGGCGACCCTTTCGACGCCCAGCGGTGCCACGGCGGCCTCGGCCAGGCCCTCATCCGTGCTCGTGAACACCGGGTCGGTCAGGCCCATCCGCCGGCCGAGCCGACGGAAGATCTCGGCGTTAGACAAGGCAAGACCGACGGGCGGGACCGCAGGTTCGTTCCAGGCGACGTAGGTCTGGCCCCACGACCACATCACGTCGTGGTGCTCGACCTGGGTCGTGGCCGGCAGGACCACGTCGGCGAACCGCGCCGTGTCGGTCATCACGTGCTCGAGCACCACGGTGAAGAGGTCGTCGCGGGCCAACCCCTCGAGCACGAGGTTCTGGGCGGGCGCGATGGCCGCGGGGTTGGAGTTGTAGACGACGAGCGCCTTCAGCGGCGGCGAGAGATCCGTCAGCGCCCGCCCGACCTGCACCATGTTGACCTCGCGCGCCGACGAGTCGGGGACCTCCACCCCGCACTCCTGGTCGAGCTGGCGCGCGAACTGGTACGTCATGTGGCACAGCCCGCCGCCGCGCTCACGCCAGGCACCGACCAGGGCGGGGAGGCAGGCGATCGCACGAAACATGGCCGCACCGTGCTCGTGGTGCTCCATCCCCACCAGCACCCGGATAGCGGCCGGCCGAGTCGTGGCGTAGGCGTGGGCCAGGCGCTCGATCTCGTCGACCGTGAGGCCGGTGAGCTCGGCGACGCGCTGCGGCGGGTAGTCGTCGAGCCGTCCGCACAGGGCGTCGTACCCCACTGTGTGCTGGGCGACGTAGTCACCGTCGACCAGGTCGTCCCTGACGATGACGTGCATCAACCCCAGGGCCAGGGCCGCATCCGTACCAGGCAGCGGTCGGACGTGCCAGTCGGCCGCCGCCGCCGTTCGGGTGAGCAGCGGGTCGATGACCACGACCTTCGCGCCGGCGTTGCGGGCCGTTCGGATGAACGGCCACAGGTGGAGGTTGGTGGTCAGGGTGTTGGTGCCCCACAGCACGATGAACCCAGCGTTTGCCAGCTCCTCCGGCAGCAGGCCGGGGCCGCCCATGGTCGCCGCGATGCCCGAGCTGCCCGCGCTGCCGCAGACCGCGCGGACGAGCTGGGTCGCCCCTAGCCGCGCGAAGAACGGGTCGCTCACCGTCGACCCCTGCACGAGTCCCTGGGTGCCGAGATAGCTGTACGGCATCACCGCTTCGGGCCCGTGGTCGGCGATGATGCCGGTCAGCCGAGTGCCGATCTCCTCGATCGCCTCATCCCACCCGATCGGGACGAAGGCGCCGGAACCCTTGGGGCCGGACCGGCGCAGCGGCGTGAGCAGCCGCCCGGGATGGTAGACCCGATCCTCGAGGAACCGGTTGACCTTGGTGCACAGGCCACCGGCCGTGAAGGGGTGGTCGTGATCGGCCTCGATCGCGGTGGCCCGCCCATCGTCGACGGTGACGGTCCAGGCGCACGTGTCGGGACAGTCGTGCGGGCAGGCACCCCGGAATGCCTTGGTCTCGGAGACCAATGGATTCACCTTGCGCACTATAGGGCGGGGCCGGCGTACTGCAGGCTCCCCCGATGCTCAGGAGCCGAGCTCGTCGAGGATCCGGTCGATCCAGGCGACGGTCAGCGGTTCGCCGACGAACTCCTCCACGGCCGCGTGTGCCCGCGCCCGGGCCTCGGGGTCGCGGGCGGCCAGCCAGCCCCGGATCTGGTAGCGGGCGATGTGGTGAAGCTGGGCGACGGGCAGGCCGAAGTCCTCGCGGCGGGTGACCCGGCCTGCGCCGCCGGAGTCGGCGTACGCCGCCGCGAGGGTGCGGATGCGCGGGCCGACGTCCCGTCCGAACTCGAACAGCACCATCGCCAGCTCGCGGTCGGGGTCGCCGGGGCCGGCGTTGTCGAAGTCGATCACGCATGGGGCACCCGTGGGGTCCGACCGCAGGTTGTCGGCCCACAGGTCGAGGTGCAGCACCTGCCGGGACCGCATCGGGGTGAGCAGCGCCTCGGCGGCGAGCAGGTCGGGCAGCAACGCGGCCAGCCGGTCGGCGAACGGTGCCCCTCCCGCCCTGCTCGCCTTGACCAGCGCCCGCCACTCCGCGGCGCCGACCGGCTCGGTGTGCCAGGGATGCGGCCCGCCGGTGCCCGGTGTCGGCACCGCGTGCAGCCGCGCCAGCGTCTCGCCCACGGCCTGCGGGTCCAGCAGCGGGTCGGGGTCGACGAGGTCGACCCACGTCAGCACGCGCACGGCGACACCGTCGATCTCGCTGAGGTAGCGGCCGTGTCGGTCGGGGACCGGCCGCGGGCACGGCACCCCCGCCTCGTGACAGCGGGCCTGGAAGCCGGCGGCGGCCTCGGCATCGGCGTCGTCGGCGCCGTCGAACGACTCCTTGACCGCGAAGGCACCGCGGTCCGTGTCGAGGCGACGGATATGTCCCTGCTCGCCCCGGGCGACGATGTCGCTCATCCGGGCGTCGGCACCGAGCTCGAACAGCTCGGCGACCGCTGTCGCCTCGAGGTCGCCCACGGACACCATGGTGCCCGCTGGACCAGGTTCCCCGCCGGCGAGGTGGGGGGAGTCCTCGCCGGCGGCGCTTTTTGGAGGGGGCGGCCCTGGGCGGCCTGGGGGTGGGGGTTTGGGGGCTGGTGGTGGCGTTGGGAGCCGAGTCCCTCCCGTTCACCGCCGGCGAGGATGGGGGGAGTTCCTCGCCGGCGGTGCGACCGGGGTGGGGGGTGGGGGGCTCAGGCGGCCTCGGTGAGGTAGGCCTCGTAGTGCATGAAACGAATCTCGCGTGCGAACCACTCGAGGGAGAGCACGAAGGCGGAGTCGCCGTGCTGGACCAGGTATCGACCGGGCGCCAACGGTTCGGCGGCAGGACCTGTCAACAGGACGCTGAAGCTCGTGGAGCCGTCGTGGCACACGGGCGTCGTCAGGCACTCCAGCGTCAGCGGCACGAGGCCGCCACCGTCGAGCACGCAGGGCACCACGCTGACCTCGCGACCCTCGAGGTCGCTCAGTGTGGCGAAGGACGGTTCGCAGACCTGGTCCATGTTGAACACCCCCGTGTTTGTTGCTTCCCCTGTTGCCATGACTATGCGAGCCGATTCGCTGCGAGGTGGCCAGATGAGGTCCGCATAGTCCGTATGGGCTATGCGACATGCCCGTAGGGGGGACGAATCGGCCCCAGGTGGGCACCACCGGTCCAGACCTGTGCCACCTGCGGAGCGGGACGCGGCTGGTGCGCTCAGCGCGCCGTCGCGAGCGTCAGCACCTCGACGGGCACGTGTTGCCGGCTGCGCCTCAGGCCCGGCACGAGCGTGAGCGTGACCACCACCGAGGCCGCCGCCATCAGCCCGATGGCCGTCCCGGCCGCGTGCGCGTCAGAGCCGAGCAGCGTGGCGACGGTGCCTGCGAGCAGCGCGCCGACGCCCTGCATCGCTGTCATGCCCAGTCCGTGGAGGCCGAGCACGTGGCCCCGGATGTCGGTCGACGTGCGGGTCACCAGCCGCTCCTGAAGCGGCAGTGAGGCGCAGTAGCCGACCGAGGCAACCGCCGCGAGAGCGCAGGCCAGCACGATCGAGGGCTGCAGGAAGAACGCCAACCAGGGCACGGCCAGCAACAGTCGAGCGGGCTCGACCAGCCGATCCCGCAGGGGAGGCGGCACCACGCGGCCCATCAGCACGTCGCCGGCCAGCATGCCGACAGCAGTGGCGGCGAAGAGGTAGCCCGCAGCCCGGCCGGCGTACGGGACGATCAGGGCCTCGCAGCCGACGACGAGCCCGTTGGGCACCCACAGGGCCAGGTAGACCGGCCGCAGCGTGCTCGACCCGAGCAGCAGGCGGTTGACCGCGCGGCTGCGCTGCACCGCTCGGCCGGTGGCGCGCGGCGGGTGGTCGGCCAGTCCGAAGCGGATCAGGGCCACCACGACCAGCTCCGTCGCGGCCGCCCCGATGAAGAGCTCGGTGGTCGAGAAGGTGAGCAGCAGCAGCCCGCCGACGCCGTAGCCGACGATCTGCATGACGCCGACCGCGATGTTGATGGTGGCGCGCGCGAAGACGAACGAGCCCTCGGGGACGATGTCGGAGACCAGCGCGATCATGCTTCCGCCGGTGGCTGACAGCAGGATCCACGGGACGATGATCAGCACCAGCCGCACGCCCATCGGCAGGCCCGGCACGGCCTGCGCGGCCTGACCGATGCCCATGATCGCGGCGGCCAGCATCATCGCCGTCCGCGGCCGCCACAGGTCGGCCAGGCTCAGCAGGAACCACGACGACACCAGCCGCACCAGCGGCCCGCCGAACATCACGAACGCGCTGAGCACCGGCGAGCCGGTCTCGGCGTACGTCAGGGTGCCCAGGGCGAGGCTGCCGACGGAGCCGGCCGCGACGTTGAGCGAGGTGGTCGTGAACAGGGTGCGGAACTCGCCGATCGCGAACAGCTCCCGATAGGTCCTCACAGGACAACCCTGGAGTCCGGCCGTGGCCGGCGCTAATGTTTCGTCAGGAGGCGAAACATGGGCACCTGGCGGGTCCCGTCCGACGTCCTCGCCGGCAGCCGGTTCGCGCTGTCGCCGAAGGCCGAGGTGACCGGCGCACTCGGCGCGCTGACCCGGCCGCGCTCGCCCGAGCAGCGCGCCTTCGGCGCGGCGCACGGGGCGGCGTTCCGGGCCTGGCTGGCCGAGCGGCCCACCGCGGCCGACCTGGTCGCGGCGAGCTTCCGGGACGCCCGGCCCGGGCTCGCCGGCTGGATGGCCGACTACCTCAGCCTGCCGCCCGAGCGCGCGGACCCGACGTTCGAGGAGGAGCTCGACCACCTGCGGGGGCTCTCCGACGACGTGCTGAGGGCCGACCTGCGAGAGACCACCCGTGCCGAGCTCGCGCCGTCGCTGCTCAGGCCGGGGGTACGCGACGTCGCGGTCGACGTGGTGAGCTGGCTGTGGACCCACACCCTGGAGACCGACTGGGGCCGGCGCGAGCGGATCCTGCGCGCCGACATCGTGGCCCGCACCGCGCAGCTGGCCCGGCACGGCTGGGCGGTGGTGCTGCGCGACCTGGGCCGCGACCGCGAGTGGGTCGGCGACGGGCAGCTGCGCATCAACCGCTACGACCTGCCGACCCGCACCCTCCCGGTCGGCAGTCGACTGGTCTTCGTGCCCACGCACACCGACGGCAGCTGGGTCGGCTGGCAGGACGACCGCTACGCCGTCTACTACCCGGTCGCGGGGCGGCTCGCGCCCGTCGACGCCGCCAGCACCGCCGGGCTAGGACCGCTCCTCGGCGCCAACCGGGCCGCCGTGCTCACCTTGCTCGAGGTCCCGCGCAGCACCTCCCAGGTGGCGACGCTCAGCGGGCTGGCGCTCGGATCGGTTGGCAGCCACCTGAAGGTCTTGCTCGAGGCCGGCGTGGTGATCCGGCGACGGTCGGGCCGCGAGGTCCTCTACTGGCGCACGGCGCTTGGCGACGCCCTCGTCGCCGCCGGCTGACGCGTCAGGCGGGTGCGGTCTCGGTCCGGCCGATCGGCTCGCGTGGCGTTGCTGTCATCGCCCAGCGGATGGTGCCGGTCGCGGCCGACCCCAGCACCCGCACCACGGTGCGCTCGCTGATCGGCAGCCACGGCAGTCTGAGGGGACGGCGCGTCCAGACCGGCATCAGTCCGATCGCGGCGGCCACCAGCGCGCCGTACGCCGGGCGGGCGGCCCACGGCAGGTCGGGGTGCCAGACCAGGAACGAGACGGCTTCGCGTGCCTGCGGGGTGGCGGCCAGCTCGGGACGGAACTCGGCCATCGCGACGGCCAGCTCGGCCGCTGTCGTCGGCGGGTCGATGACCCCGAGCTTGCGAGCGATGACCGCGGTCTGGGCGACGTAGTCGTCGCGGCCCTGCTGGTCCAGCGGTTTGGCGCCGTAGACCTGGTGGGCGAGCAGGAAGCTCTCGATCTCGGCCACGTGCACCCACCGCAGCAGGTGCGGGTCAGCGGCGGCGTACGGCGTCCCGTCGGGCAGCGTGCCGACGACGCGTTCGTGGATGCTGCGGACCGCCTCGACGGCCTGCTCGGCGTGCCGCTCGGTGCCGAACGTGGTGACCGCGAGGAAGCGGCTGGTGCGGGCCAGCCGGCCCCACATGTCCCCTCGATAGCCGGAGTGCTCGGCCACGGCGGTCATCGCCGCGGGGTGCATCGTCTGCAGCAGCACGGCCCGGATGCCGCCCACGAACATCGCGGCGTCACCATGCACCCGCGCGATCGCGCTGTCGGCCGGGAACAGGCGGGGGCCGGGAGTGCCGTGGATCCGCTCGCGGTGGCGCGGCCCGTCGGGGCCGGCCACCCTGCGGAAGAGCTCGGCGGCGAGACGTTCGCGAACTCCTGGCATGTCGCCGAGCCTACGGTGCGGACAGGTGCCCGCCGGTGCCCGAGTGAGGGCCGGAGGCGGCCCGCCTCAACTGGTCTCGCAGCCGCAGCGAGCGCGACGAAGGGCGGCCCGAGGGCCGCCCTTCGCGTGTTGCTCGATCAGCCGTGCGTCACGGGCGAGGGATCTTCGACTTGAACGTCGACGTCGCACCGTTGGCGGCGTTGGTCACCGTGATCGTGACGACGCCCAGCGGCTTCTTCTGGAGAGCCTTGGCACGCTTGATCAGCTTCGCTGCCTTCTTCTCCAGCTTCTTGGCCTTGGCGATCTTGCCCTCGGCCCGCAGCTTCTTGGCCTTCTTCATCAGCTGCTTGGCCGTGGCCCGCAGCTTCGCGGGCTTCTTGATCGCGGCCTTGACCGCAGTGACACCGGCCTTCGTCGTCTTCAGCGCCATGTTGCCCACGGTGCTCGGTGGGATCGTCGCCCCGCCCTTCGCGAGCGTGGTGCTCGCCAGCAAGGCAGCCCGCGACTGCAGCGCGGTGGTGCGGCCCTGGGTCGGCGTGAACTTCGCCAGCGCGGTCACGGTGCAGGAGATCGGTCCGGGCGGCACCTGGCACTCGACAGGCACGTTGAGCGTCGCGAGGTTCTTCGACAGCTTCGCCGGCTTGCCTGCCACCGGGGTGATGCCGGTTGTTCCGTCGAACGGGTCGAGCGAGAGCGACTTGCACTTGGTGGCGACGATGTTCTCGTAGTGGAGGTTGTCGATGAACGCCGCGCTGTCGAGGATGCCGTCACCCTGGTCGAAGATGGTCAGGTAGAGCGTGTTGACCGAACCAGGAGCCACGGGTGCCCGAGCCGTCAGCAACGGAGTCGCGCCGTCATAGGTAGTGCCGAGGGCCGCGGCGTCGACCATGGCGCTGGGACCCCCTCCGTCGACCGAGATCACGTCGCCGGCGCCACCCGCGAAGTTGCCGGGTGCGGTGACGGTCTGGGTGGTCGGGTCGGCGTGGACGCTGAACGTGTTGAGCTGGGCGATGAACGCGTCGTTGTAGTTGGTGTTGACGAACTCGGGGTACTCGTCAGACAGGAAGCGGAAGTCGAACGCCAGGCACGACGTGGTCGCCGGCGGCAGGGTGATCGTGACGACCTGGTAGTCGAAGACGCCCTCGCCCAGCGACGTTGCGCCGGACACACCCCAGCTGTAGCCGGAGTTTCCTGCCGTGTTCGGGTCGTCGGCCAACGCCGCGTTGCCGCTGGTCAGGATGCCGTAGGTGGCCCCGGCCCTCGGGAACCCGGCGAGCGGCGTGTTGCCGACACCGGTCGGGCAGAGGCCTTCGTCAAGCGCGGTGGCCGGGTCGTCGAGCACGCACTCGTAGGCATCCGGCGTTGGAGCGGGCGGATTCTCGCTGACCGAGAAGCTGGCAGCGGTCGGCGCGATGCCGTCGGTGAGGGCGGTCGCGAACACCAATGCGTCGTTGGTCGTCGTGACAACGGCCGCCGCCATGCCGGCAGAGACGAGGCTGAGCGCGGCGACGCCGCCGACAATGGCCAGTCCTCGTGTGGATTTCCTGCGTCCTGCAAAGACTCTCATGTGGCTCCCCCTTGAGCGTGGTCCCCTGTGTTCCGAGGGTCGTCAATCTAGGACGATTTCGGGGCCCCGGACTGAGCCGCATCAGGCGGTCTAGACCGTTTGCCCGGCATCTCAGGCGGGGACGTATCAGCCGCCGCGGAAGACGCTCCTCCTCCTTTCTGGGCTCTGCTGGGCCGGCGGGTCAGGCGAGCAGGTCGTCGGAGTCGGTGATGCGGTAGGCGTAGCCCTGCTCGGCCAGGAAGCGCTGTCGGTTCTGAGCGAAGTCGGCGTCGACGCTGTCGCGGGCCACGATCGCGTAGAAGCGTGCGGTCCGCCCGTCGGCCTTGGGCCGCAGCAGCCGACCGAGGCGCTGGGCCTCCTCTTGGCGGGAACCGAAGGAGCCCGACACCTGGATGGCCACGGCCGCCTCCGGCAGGTCGATGGAGAAGTTTGCGACCTTGGAGACCACCAGCAGGGAGATCTCGCCCGAGCGGAATGCCTGGAAGAGCCGCTGGCGCTCCTTGACGGGAGTGTCGCCCTTGATCACCGGCGCGTCGAGGTCGGCGCCGATCTCGTCGAGCTGGTCGAGGTACTGGCCGATGACCAGGGTCGGCTCGCCGGCATGCTTGGCTACCAGTGCCTCCGCCACCCGGGTCTTCGCGGGCGTGCAGGAGGCCAGTCGGTAGCGCTCCTCGGGCTCGGCGGTGGCGTAGGCGAGCCGTTCGGCCTGGCCCATGGTGACCCGCACCTCGACGCAGTCGGCGGGCGCGATCCAGCCCTGCGCCTCGATGTCCTTCCACGGGGCGTCGTACCGCTTGGGACCGATGAGCGAGAACACGTCACCCTCGCGGCCGTCCTCGCGGACCAGCGTCGCGGTCAGCCCGATCCGACGCCGGGCCTGGAGGTTTGCGGTCATCCTGAAGATCGGGGCGGGCAGCAGGTGCACCTCGTCGTAGATGATCAGGCCCCAGTCGCGGGCGTCGAACAGCTCGAGGTGGCTGTAGACGCCCTTCCGGCGCGTCGTCATCACCTGGTACGTCGCGATGGTGACCGGGCGGACCTCCTTGACGGATCCGCTGTACTCGCCGATCTCCTCAGCGGTCAGCGAGGTCCGCTTGATCAGCTCGTCCTTCCACTGGCGCGCGCTGACCGTGTTGGTGACCAGGATCAACGTGGTCGCCTGTGCCTGGGCCATCGCGGCGGCCCCGACGATGGTCTTGCCGGCGCCGCAGGGCAGCACCACGACCCCGGAACCGCCGTGCCAGAAGGACTCCGCGGCGTCGCGCTGGTAGTCGCGCAGGGTCCAGCCGTCCTCGGCCAGGGCGATCGCGTGGGCCTCGCCGTCGACGTAGCCCGCGTAGTCCTCGGCGGGCCAGCCCAGCTTGAGCAGCACCTGCTTGAGGTTGCCGCGCTCGGACGGGTGCACGACCACGGTGTCCTCGTCGAGCCGGTCGCCGATCATCCCGGCGACCTTCTTGGCGCGCAGCACCTCCTCGAGCACCGGCCGGTCGTTGGAGACCAGGACGAGGCCGTGCACGGGGTGCTTCTCCAGACGGAGCCGGCCGTAGCGGGCCATCGTCTCGGCGATGTCGACCAGCAGGGCGTGCGGTACGGCGTAGCGGCTGAACGCGAGCAGCGTGTCGATCACCTGCTCGGCGTCGTGTCCGGCTGCCCTGGCGTTCCACAACCCGAGCGGGGTGAGCCGGTAGGTGTGGATGTGCTCGGGGCTGCGCTCCAGCTCCGCGAACGGGGCGATGGCCTTGCGGCAGTCGGCCGCCCGTTCGTGGTCGACCTCGAGCAGCAACGTCTTGTCGCTCTGGACGATCAGGGGGCCCTCGTTCACCTGCCGAGTCTAGGAGTCCGCTGGTTGGGTCTCGACACACCCGCTCGTCCCTCGCGGGTGGCTCGACCACCGAATCGTTCCGCTGGTCGAGCCGGGCGAGCGCCAGCGAGTCCGTGTCGAGACCTAGCCGGCGGCCGCCTTCTGGCGCGCCCGGTACGCCGCCACGTTGGCCCGCGAGGAGCACCGGTCCGAGCAGTAGCGGCGGGAGTGGTTGGGGGAGGTGTCGACGAAGACGTTGCTGCACCGGTCGGCGGAGCAGACGCCGAGGCGAGTAGGTCCCAGGTCGCAGACCAGCGTGGCCAGGCCGAGCAGCGACTCGCCGATGAGCAGCTCGGCCACGCTCGCGGCCCGGGTGGCGACGTGGAGGTGCAGGTCGTCGGGGTCGTGGTCGGAGATCCGCGGGGTGATGGGGTGCTGCACCATCAGCGCGTTCAGCTGCTCGATGGTCTCCTTGACCTCGCCCGCGTCGGCGGCGTCGAAGACGGGACGCAGGCCGCGCAGGAAGCGGCGTACGGAGGTGACGTCGCGCTCGGTGACCTGAGGATGCAGCCATTCCCGGCCGTCGAGCGTCGCGACCAGGGCGTCGACGCTGGCCGGGTCGGCGTTGAGCAGGCGGGCCGACGCCTCGGCGTAGCGGACGAAGTCCATCCCTTGATCCTAGGTCGGCGCCGTCACCGGGCTGACCACGGTGATCCGGTGCACGGCGAACGTGCGCACCTCCTCGCTGCGGTGGTCGTGTGCGGTCAGCCGGCCGCCCTCGAGGCCGAGGGGGTCGACGATGCGCTCGGTGCTGGTGCCGTGGTTGTCGACGTAGCCGATGAGGACCGTCGAACCCCTGGCCACCGCCTGACGCAGCGCCGTCATCGAGTCGCTCGGGGACAGGGTCGGTGCGCTGGTGGGTCGCTCGGCGACCGCGCGGTCGCCGGCCCGGACGGCGGCCACGACGCGCGCGACCCCGGCGGACTCGCGGGTGGCGCGCTCCTGGGTGCCGCCGCGGGACTGGGGGGTGCGGGCGCGCAGCACGTCGGGGCGGGCGATGTGGACGGAGCCGTCGGGGGCCTCGACCACGGGCGCGGCGCCGAGCTCGCGCAGCCGCGGGAGCAGGACGTCGAGCGGAGCGGTGCTCACCAGCACGGTCGGCGCCAGCCGCCGCAGGCCGAGGGAGGACGCCTGCGGGTGGAGCAGCAGCTCGGTCAGGGCGGCCTCGTCGTCGGCGCGGATGAATGCCTCGGCGTGGCCGACGCGGATGGTGCCGTAGGTGCGGGCGGTGTCGTCGATCAGGTAGCTGAGCGGCTGCGGCACCGGCGTGCGGGACACCTCGCCCACGAAGCCGTGCAGTTCGGCGGCCGACCAGCCGAGGTCGAGCGCGCGGCGTACGGACGGGCCGGTGAAGCGATAGACGGTGGCGCCGCCGCGCGACTCCACGTCGGCCGCGACCTGGAGGCGGCGCGCCAGCTCGGGCTCGAGCGGTCCGGGCGCAACCGCCGTGAGGTCTGCCTGGAGCAGTACGTGGTCGACGGGCTCGGGCAGCAAGGGAGCGAGCACCTGGGCGGCACCGTCGCCCGCCAGCAGCGCGCGGGCGTACGCCGGCAGCCCGCCCAGCGCGAGGACGCCGAGGACGGTCGCCTCCCGCAGCGCCCAGGCCACCTGGTCACCGCGCCACTTGGGCCGGCGCGGGCGCAACCAGGAGAGCCGTGCCGCCAGGGAGGCCGGGCCGGTGCCGGCCGCGAGCACCTCGCCGGGTGGCAGCGACGCGAGCTGGTCGAGGGCGGTGCGGCGGGTCTCGGCCGCGAAGACGCTGGCGTTCTCCGGCGACAGCGCGTTGTGGGCCTTGCCGGCAGGGTCGCGGGTGCCGACCAGTCCGGCCAGTCGCGGCGTGGCGAGCCAGGCCTCGGCGAGGGCGACCCATCGGTCGGCGGTGCCGCGGCGGCTCCAGGCGTCGTACTCGTCGGTGGGCGCGAAGACCGGGTTGCCGTCGTCGTCGTAGCGCGCGGCCAGCAGCCGACCCTCGGCCGCCAGCTCGACCAACAAGGCGGCCGTGGGCTCGTCGACGTGCAGGTGCGTCGCCGCCCCGCGCAGCTCGCGTACGCCGAGCCCGCCGGCGCGCAGCTCGGCGGGCGGGTGGGTCCCCCAGTGGTCGAGGAGCAGCTCGATGCGGCGGACGACCTCGAACGCGGCGCCTGCGGCGGTGTGCGCGATCAGGGTGTCGTCGCGCGCGGACGTGGCCAGGGCCGGCAGCTCGTCGACGGGCTCCCGCGTGGTGTGCCCGCCACGCAGGGCGAGGCTGACCTCGCCTGGGACCCAGACCTGGCCACCGGAGCGCGGGACCAGCAGCTTGCGGGAGAGCAGCTCCTCGGCGGGGGTGGCGGCGTCGTCGGGGAGCACCGTGTGCCGGGCCGTGCCGGCCGTGGCCTCGCCGCCGCTCTCGTCGACGTGCTCGAGGAGGGCCCGGGCGGCCGGGCTGATCTCGCCGAGTCGGGCCTCGACCAGCTCGCGGGCTGGAGGGTCGGGCGAAAAGGGCCGCAGCCCGCCGAGACCGGCAGCCGCTTGCTGGCCGCCGTGCTGCAGCTCGACGACACCGCCCACGGCCCGGAGCCCGGCCGCGGACTCCCAGGCCAGCGCGAGCTCCAGAAGGCGCTCGACAGCGGCGGCCACGACGTCCGGCGACGCATTGACCAGGTCGGTCAGATCGGCTTGGGTGGTTTGACCCGCCGCGACGAGGGCATCCAATACACAGAGCTCGGCCCGCGTGAGCTGGTCGAGCGCACGAGTCACAGACGACCGAGCCGCTGCTCGCGAGGCGAGCTGGCCCGAGTCTTGAGGGGCAGGAGTGGCGAGATCGGGACGCTGGCGGAGCAGCCGGGACAGCCGGTCGTCCGGCCAGCCTCGGAGCTGGTCGGCGAGCGTCCTGTTGCCTCCCGGGGCGGTCGACCTGGCCATCACGCCAACGCTACCCGCGGGGGCGACACTCCTCCTCGGCCGTCCGCTCTGCCGGGGAGGCAGCCGATGACACGGGTGGAGCTGCACTACGGGGCTGCGACCGACGTCGGGCGGGTGCGCGACGTCAACGAGGACGCCTACCTCGCCGCACCTCCGCTGTTCGTCGTGGCCGACGGCATGGGCGGGCACGATGGCGGCGACGTGGCCTCACGGATCGTGGTGGAGGAGTTCGCCCGGCTGGCCGAGGACGGCTACGACCCGCGGCACGGGTCCGAGGTCGTCGCCCAGACGCTGGCCGCCTGTCACGAGCGCATCACCGAGTACGCCGCCGAGCAGTCCCGTCGTACCGGCCGTGACTTCCAGGCCGGCACCACCGCCGTCGTCGCCCTCCTGGTGGAGGACGACGAAGCGCCCAAGTGGCTGCTGGCCAACGTCGGCGACTCGCGGATCTATCGGTTCGTCGACGGCGAGCTCGAGCAGGTCAGCGTGGACCACAGCCTGGTGCAGGAGCTCGTGGACGCCGGCAAGATCCGGCCCGAAGAGATGGCGATCCATCCGGCGCGGCACGTGGTCACGCGAGCGCTCGGCGGACCCGAACCCAGCGCTGCCGACTTCTTCTTGCTGCCACTGCCCTCGGCCGAGCGGCTGGTCCTGTGTTCCGACGGGGTGACGGAGATGATCGACGACGACGTCGTCGCGGCGATCATGACGCAGACCACCGACCCCCGGGACGCCGCCGACCGACTGGTCGCCGAGGCCGTCGCGGCCGGTGGCCGCGACAACGCCACGGCCGTCGTGGTCGATGTGATGGGATTGGAAGCCGAGAGTGCCTATGACTCCGAGCGGCAGCGCGTGAGTCTCGAAATGAAGTTGGGAGCCCTGCCGTGACCTCAGGCGACGCGAGCGACAAGGCGAGCCGGTCCTACCGGCCAGGCGACTGGTTCGGGATCTTCGGCGAGCAGGCCACGGTCGTGCTGCCGCCCTCGGAGAAGTCCCGGGTGGCCGCCATCTGGGAGCTGGTCGACGAGGGCGCCGGGTTCGACGAGGTGCTGGACGCACTCATCGCCTCCGGGCTGCGCGAGCTGCCCGGGTTCGTGCTCGTCAGCGAGGTCGACGGCGAGACCAAGGTCGTCATCCGGGGCGCCGCCCGGGCGGTGTTCAGCACCGACGACGACACCGAGATCGTCGAAGGCTCGTCTGCCACGACCTGGGCGGAGCGCTCGATGAGCGGGGTGCGCACCATGCGCATCGAGGTTGCGGACAGCGACGAGGGCGACCTCGCCATCCGCAGTGGCCTGGTCCGGATCTCGCGCACAGACCAGCCGGCCCACGACGACGCGACGACCCCCGCGGACGTGCAGGTGGTGGGCGCCCACGACCTGTCGCCCGACGTCAACGTGATGGACGCGGCAGCCTTGGCCTCCGTGGCGGCGATCGGCGGCGAGTCACCGCTCGACGACGACCCGCCGACCGGCCCGCAGCACCGCGCCCTCCCGGGCGAGCCCGAGCTGCCTGAGCCGGAGCAGCCCGAGCCGGAGCCCGAGATGACCGTCGAGCCCGAGCGGGAGCCTTCCCTCACGGAGCAGGCCGGCTGGGCCCAGCCCGCCGAGCCGGTGGTCGCCCCTGCTTGGCCGCCCGCCGCCCCGCCCGCCGCCCCGCCCGCCGCCGATGGTGGCCTCGAGCACGACGGCATGACCCAGGCGGGCAACTGGGACCCCGGCGAGTTCGCCCGCAGCCAGCCGGGCATCCCCGGCCAGCAGCCGGCACCGAGCGTGCTGGCCACCCCCGTCGCCCGGCTGACCTTCTCCACCGGCGAGGTGGTCGACGTGGACCGCGCGGTCATCGTCGGGCGGGCACCCGAGGCGCGCCGGTTCACCTCGACCGAGCAGCCCCGTCTGGTGACCGTCCCCAGTCCCAACCAGGAGATCTCCTCCACGCACCTCGAGATCCGTCCGGGCGCCGGCGCCGACCACGGCTCGGCGGTGGTCACCGACCTCGGGTCGACCAACGGCACCGTGCTGGTGCAGCCCGGCCTGCCGCCGGAGGACCTCCAGCCCGGCATCGCAGTCCAGCTCATCCCCGGCGCCATCGTCGACCTCGGCGACGGCGTGACGATCCAGGTCGGCAGCGGCTGACCGAGGGCGAGCGATGAGTGTCCAGCAGCAGACCGAGCGACCCGCCACCAGCTATCCCGTGGCGGGACTGGACCGACGCTTCTACGGTTTCGTGATCGACCGCCTGATCGGCTGGGGGCTGATCGCCGGCGCCGCCTGGGCGGCGTACCACTTCTTCTTCGCCGACGACCGGCTGTGGCCGGGCATCGCGGTGATCGTGGGCGCGACTCTCCTCGTCGGCCTGATGTTCGCGATCGCCCTCGGCGCGAGCGGGGCCACGCCCGGCAAGGCCGCGATGCGGCTCCGGGCCGTGCACTTCGGGACCGGTACGCCGATCGGGGTCGGCCGCGCGCTGCTGCGCGGGTCCATCCTCGGCCTGGCCACCCTGCCCACGTGCGGGATCGGCCTGGCCACCCTCGCCTGGACCGCCGTGATGGACCCGAGCCGTCGGCGTCGCGGCTGGCACGACCAGGTCGCCCGCTCCATCGTGGTCGACGTCCGGCCCGAGCCCGAAGAGGTCGTCGAGGCCGACCGCGGGCCGCGCCACGTGGTCAACCTGACCGCCATGCGCCTGGTGCCGGCCGTCCAGCAGGCGCCGCCGGCCACGCCGCGACGCCCGGCCCGGTCGACGCCGACGCCGACGCCGTCGGGGGCGACTGGCAGCGGGCCGGCCACGTCGGCGCCACCCGCATCGGCACAGCCGCCACCGACTCCCGTTCCGGCCGGTGCCCCGGCCGCTCCTGCCGGCATGCCCGGCCCGGTACCCGAGATCCAGCGCACCGTCCGCCGGCGGCCGGTGGTGACCATCGGCGCCCCCGAGCCGTCGGGCTGGGTGCTCACCTTCGACACCGGCGAGCGAGTGGGCGTGGACGGCCTGGTGCTCGTCGGGCGCCGCCCCGAAGGCCGGTCGGGTGAGGCCGTGCGTCACCTCGTCGCACTGCCCTCCTCCGACATGTCGCTGTCCAAGACCCACGCCCAGGTGCAGGTAGCCCGCGACGGAGCGCTCGTGGTGATGGACCGCGGCTCCACCAACGGCTCGGTCCTGGTCCGCCAGGGTGTCTCGCGGCCGCTGTCGGGCGGCAAGCCGGCGACCCTGCTGGAGGGCGACGTGGTGCGGTTCGGCGACCGCAGCATGGAGGTCTCCCACCCCGGCTGAGGTCGGCGTAGGTTCGCGGTTTCGACGCGGCGGTTGGGACCTCGCAGGCTCGGTCCCACGCCTTGCTCAACCTGGCGCCCGTCTAGCCGCGCTCTGCTGCGTCGTGCGCGACTAGGGTCGCTCACATGGAGTCGTACGCCGCCGGTGAGACCGAGCCCGCCCTGCTCGAGGAGACCATCGCCGACAACTTCGACCGCACGGTCGGGGCCCATCCCGACCGCGAGGCGCTCGTGGAGTTCGCCACCGGTCGGCGCTGGACCTATCGCGAGCTCAACCACGAGGTCGACCTCTTCGCACGCGGGCTGATCGCCGGTGGGATCGCCAAGGGCGACCGCGTCGGCGTGTGGTCGCCCAACTGTGCCGAGTGGACCATCGCGCAGTACGCGACGGCCAAGATCGGCGCCATCCTGGTCAACGTCAACCCGTCGTACCGCACCCACGAGTTCACCTATGCGGTCAACCAGTCGGGCTTGCGGCTGCTGATCGCCGCGGAGAGCTTCAAGACCAGCGACTACCGCTCGATGATCGAGGCGACGGCGGCCGACAGCCCCGGGCTCGAGCGGGTGGTCTACATCGGCACCAGCGACTGGACCGACGTGGTCGCCGCCGGCGAGCTGGTCGACAGCGACGTGGTCAACGAACGGATGCGGACGCTTCGGCCCGACGACCCGATCAACATCCAGTACACGTCGGGCACCACGGGCCGTCCCAAGGGGGCGACCCTCTCGCACCGCAACATCCTCAACAACGGCTACTTCGTCACCGAGCTGATCAACTTCACCGAGCACGACCGGCTCTGCATCCCGGTGCCCTTCTACCACTGCTTCGGCATGGTGATGGGCAACCTCGGGTGCACCTCCCACGGCGCCACCATGGTGATCCCGGCGCCGGGCTTCGACCCCGAGGCGACGCTGCGGGCCATCGCCGCCGAGCGATGCACCGCCGTCTACGGCGTGCCGACGATGTTCATCGCCATGCAGAACCATCCGTCCTTCGCCGAGCACGACCTGTCCTCGCTGCGCACCGGGATCATGGCCGGCTCCGTCTGCCCGGTGGAGGTGATGAAGCGCTGCATCGCCGAGATGCACATGGAGGAGGTCTCGATCGCCTACGGGATGACCGAGACCTCGCCCGTCTCCTGCCAGACGCGCGCCGACGACGACCTCGACCGTCGTACGTCGACCATCGGCCGGGTCCATCCGCACGTCGAGATCAAGGTCGTCGACCCGGAGTCGGGCGAGACGGTCGAGCGCGGGCAGCCGGGGGAGTTCTGCACCCGCGGCTACTCCGTGATGCTCGGCTACTGGGAGGAAGACGAGAAGACCCGCGAAGCCATCGACCCCGACGGCTGGATGCACACCGGCGACCTGGCCGAGATGCGCGAGGACGGCTACGCCAACATCGTCGGCCGGATCAAGGACCTGGTCATCCGCGGCGGCGAGAACATCTATCCGCGTGAGATCGAGGACTTCCTCTACCAGCACCCCGACATCGAGGACGTGCAGGTGATCGGCGTCCCCGACGAGAAGTACGGCGAGGAGCTCTGCGCCTGGGTGAAGATGAAGGCCGGCGCCACCCCGCTCGACGCCGACGCCGTCCGCGCCTTCGCCTCCGGCAAGCTCGCCCACTACAAGATCCCCCGCTACGTGCTGGTCGTCGAGGACTTCCCGATGACCGTCACCGGAAAGATCCGCAAGGTGCAGATGCGGGACGAGACAGCGGAGAAGCTCGGCCTGGCCTGATCTGCGTCGGCCGATGCCGAGTGGCATGACAGGCTCACGGGCATGGGTACGCGCACCGGGTTGGTCCTCGGCGGGGGCGGCCTGACCGGTATCGCCTGGGAGATCGGCCTGCTCAAGGGGCTACGTGACGGCGGGGTGGACGTGACCGGCGCCGACTCGATCATCGGCACCTCGGCCGGCTCGGTCGTCGGCGCCGGGCTCACCGGCGAGGAGGACCTCGACGACCTGTACGCCGAGCAGACGACTCCCGCCCCGGCCGAGCACGGCGCGGAGTTCGGGCCGCGGGCGATGGTGACCATGCTCGTCCTGCTGGGCCTCCCGGGCAGCGGCCGGACGCGTCGGGCGCGGATCGGGCGTGCGGCGCGAAAGGCGCATCCCGGTCCGGCCACCGAGAGGCTGGCCATCTTCGAGTCGCGGCTGCGCCGAGCCGACGGCACCCTCAACGACTGGCCCGACCGCGACCTCCGGATCACGGCGGTGGACGCCGAGGACGGGTCCTTCCACGTGTTCGACCGCGACGGCGACGTCGACCTGCTGCACGCGATGGCCGCGAGCTGCGCGGTCCCGCTGGTCTGGCCGCCGGTCGAGATCAACGGCCGCCTCTACGTCGACGGCGGCATGCGCTCGCCCGCCAACGCCGACCTGGCCACCGGCTGCGACGTGGTGCTGGCGGTCGCGCCGCTGCCGCGCGCGTTCTCCAAGTACCACTCGCTTCCGGAACAGCTCCGGCGCACCGGCGCGCGGCGTACCGCCTGGATCGCCCCCGACCGCGCCTCGCTCCAGGCCATCGGACGCAACGTGCTCGACCCGTCGATGCGGACCGGCGCCGCTCAAGCGGGCGCGGCCCAAGGCCGGCGGATGGCCGCCGAGGTCTCCGAGGGCTGGCCCACCCGCTGACCGCCCGAAACTGCCCCAAGGACACGCTGACCCGCCCGAACTGAGGTAGTTCTGACGGGTCAGCGGGCGAGGACGACGGGGATCCGGACCCGGAGGCCGTTGGCGCCGAGCCAGATCACCTGACCGTCGTCGAGACGCTGGGCTCCCGACGGGCCGGTGATCGTGACGGTGAAGGTCGCCGACTCACCCGGGTCGAGCCGCACGGCCGCCGGGGTCACCCGGACCTGGTGACGGCGGAAACCCGTGGCCGAGGACGAGTAGTACATCGCCCTCGTGCCGACGTTGGTCAGGGTTCGGGTGGCGGTCCCCTTGCGGTGCAGCAGGATCGAGGGCGTGTTGAGGGCGTCGGCGTCGATGGTGCCGTCGAGCCAGGCGCGATAGTCCGCGACCGGCATCCGGTAGGTCAGCCCGGGCCGGTCGGCGGCGCGGGCGCGGGTGCGTCCCGCGCCCATCCGCAGCAGCGACGGCCGGCCGTCGAGAGCGCCCGCGGTCGTGGCCAGGGCCGAGCGCACCTCGACCGCCGACCAGTCGTGCCGGCTGAGCAGGGCGGCAGCCACGCCGCTGGTGCGAGCGGCGGCGACGGACGTGCCGGTGGCGAGGTCCCAGCGGGTGCCCCGGGTTCCGGGGGGTACGGCGCCGAGCACTCCGACGGCCGTGTCGACGAGGTCGGGCTTGAGGAAGGGCGCGGTCGGGTCGCCGGAGCTGGTCCAGGCGACCAGCCGCTCCGGGGCGCGCTGTACGCCGGCGGGGCGCAGCGAGACGCGACCCTCCGGGTGGCCGCGCAGCCAGCGGCGCAGGTCGCGTGCCGCGTCCTTGGTGAGGTGCACCGTTGGCACGCTGTGGAAGTCGGCCGACACCGCCCCGCGTGCGGTGTTGACCAGGATCATCCCGACGCCGTCGGCCTGGTGCACCGCCTGGGACTTGTCGACCCGGCCGATCCGGCCGCGCTCGCAGACCACGACTCGGCCCGCGACCCGGGCGGCGTCGAGGCTCCCCGGCAGGCAGAGGCGAGAGCGCTCCGCGCGGGACCCCGCGGCCGCGGCGCGAGCGCCCAGCACGACGCGAGCCGGACGAGTAGTCCGATGTGCCGCCATCGCCCCGGTCAGCCGCAGCCCGCCCGGCGCCACCACCGCGCCGCGCCGCACCACGCCGGTCGTGCCGCCGACCGACGTGACCCAGGGCGAGGCGTGGCCGGCGTACCCACCGGTGCCGCGGTTGCCGGACGCGCCGACGACCACGATGTCGGCCTCGGCCGCGCCGAGCAGGGCGCGTTCGACGGTGTCGAGGCCCGCGGCGCCGTCGACGGAGAGGTTGAGTACGTCGACCCGGTCGGCCACGGCCCGGTCGACGGCGGTCACGAGGTCGGCGGTCGAGCAGCCGTCGTCGCGGGGGTCGGGGGCGGTCCAGCACGCCTTGTAGACCGCCAGCCGCGCCTGCGGCGCGGCACCGGAGTAGAGCCCGGCCCGCTGGCCCGGGACCCGGACGGTGACGCCGCTGTTGCCGGCGGCCACCGAGGCCATCAGCGTGCCGTGGCCGTCGTCGTCGAGCGGCGACAGGCGGGCGGTGCTGCGCAGCCGATCGGCGCCGAAGCCGTCGACGAACCATTGTGCGCCGACGATCTTGCGGTCGCACACCTCGGCGCCCCAGCCCGGCCCGACCGCGCAGCTGCCGTCGTAGCGCCGCGGCGCCCGGCCGAGGCCGCGCACGTCGGCGAAGAGCGGGCTGTCGGCCCACAGGCCGGAGTCGATCATGCCGATGACCACGCCGGCGCCACCGCGACCGGACAAGGCACCCGTCTCGAGCCCCTGGCCGGCAGCCCCTCCAGCGAGCCGCCGGACGCTGTTGGCCTCTACCGAGACCACCGCCGGGTCGGCGGCCAGTGTCCGGGCCTGGTCGGGCGTGAGGGCCACGGCGTAGCCGTTGAGGGCGGTCGTCCAGCGGTAGATCGGGACGCCGGCAGCCACCGTGGCGAGGGTGGCGTCCTGGGCAGCGAGCTCGACGTCGCGGAAGGCGGTGGCGGTGAGCGCCCCCTTGTTGCCGGCTGTGCCGGGCCCGGTCAGCGTCACCAGGTAGAGGTCGCTCGCGTCGGCCGCTCCGGCCGCCGTGGACGTGACAACTGGCGCGACCAGGGCACAGCCGAGCGCTGCTCCGAGGAGCAGTCGTCGGGCCGTTCGTGTCGCGAGCAAGCGTCCATTGTGTCCCACGAGGCCCAGCGCCACACCCGATTGGGGTGCCACCGGCCTCGTCCCTACGATCGATGACATGTCCGATCCGACCGCCACCGGTCTCGTCGTGGCCTTCGACCTCGACATGACGCTCATCGACACCACGCGCGGTTTCGCGAACACGCTGACGGCCCTCGGCGGCGAGCTCGGCGTCGACCTGCCCGTCGAGGAGATGAGCGAGCGCCTCGGCCCGCCGCTCGACATGCTTTTCGCCGGTCACCTGGCCGACGAGGCGATCGCGCCGGCCGTCGACCGGTTCCGGGAGCTGTACGTCGACCACGCCATCCACTCCGTGGCGGCCCTCGACGGCGCCGTCGACTCGATCGCCGCAGTCCGCCGTCACGGCGGCCGGGTCGTGGTGGTGACCGGGAAGTACGAGCCCAACGCCCGCCGTCACGTCGACCACCTCGCCCTCGACGTCGACCACATCGAGGGGACCGTGTGGGGCGTCGGCAAGGCCGACGTGCTGCTGCGCGAGGGCGCCTCGATCCTGGTCGGCGACCACGTGCACGACGTCGAGGGCGCGCGGGCGGCCGGAGCAGTGAGCGTCTCGGTGCTCACGGGCGGGTGCACCGAGGAGGAGCTGGTCGAGGCCGGCACCGACGTCGTGCTCGCCGACCTCACGGTGTTCCCGGACTGGCTCGACGCCCACCTGAGCGTGGCGGACTGAGGACGTCCAACCCGTTGGCGCCGGTCAGGGTCGGCGACCTAGGCTGTGCGCGCCCGCAACAAGGCGGCTGCACCAGAAGAGGTAGGGACCGTGCCCAGTGGCAAGGTGAAGTGGTTCGACGCCGAGAAGGGCTTCGGCTTCCTGTCTCAGGAGGACGGCCCCGACGTCTACGTGCGTACCGAGGCGCTGCCCGACGGCACCACCACTCTCAAGCCCGGCACCCGCGTCGAGTTCGGCATCGCCCAGGGTCGCCGCGGCGACCAGGCGTTGCAGGTGCGCATCCTCGACGCGCCCGTCTCGGTGGCCCGCAACCAGCGGCACGCCCAGCGCAAGTCGCCCGAGGACATGGTCGCGATCGTCGAGGACCTGATCCGGCTGCTCGACGGGGTCGGCGAGGCCTACCGCCACGGCCGGCACCCTGACGCCCGCACCGCCGCACCGGTCGCCAAGCTGCTCCGCGCGCTGGCCGACGAGCTCGAGCTCTGACCCGGCTCGGCGGCGGTCAGCCGCCGTCGGCGGGCACGGTGGCGGGAACCGTCGTACGCCGTCTCTGCACGGGACCGCTGCCGAGCACGAACACCGTCCACGCGGCGAGCACCGCGCACGCCACGGCCAGCCCGAGGTGGGGGATGAGCGGCATGGCGATGCCGACGAAGCCGCCGATCACCCAGGCCAGCTGGAGCGTGGTGTCGCTGCGTGCGAAGGCGCTGGTGCGGACCCGTTCGTGGACGTCGCGCTGGATCGTGGAGTCGAGCGACAGCTTGGCCAACGACTGCGCCAGTCCGGTGACCAGGCCCAGCAGGGCCAGGGTCAGCACGCCGTAGAACAGCGCCGCCAGCAGCACCATCACGGCGTCGGCGAGCAGGGCGATCACGACGGTCACGCGCGGGTTGAGGTTCTTGAGCTGCGAGCCCAGCCCGATGCCGATGGCGTTGCCGAGGCCGGCCGCGCCGATCACGATGCCGAGCAGGACCACGGGACGCCAGTCGCCGATCGGGTTCTCCCGCAGCAGGAACGCCATGAACATGGTGAGGAAGCCCGACAGCCACCGCGGCCCGCAGTTCGCACGCAGGGCGAACGCCATGGTCCCCGGGATGCGCATCCGCGGCCGGCCGCGCCGGGGCCCGGGCTGGCCGCTCCCGGGCACCAGAACGGCGTGGCCCTCCCCGACGTCGGAGTCGACCTGCGGTGGCAGCCGAATGGCCCAGATGGTCGCCAGGACGAACAGCACGAAGGCGTAGCGCAGTGCCCACTCCGACCCCGCGTAGGCGGCCAACCCGGCCAGCGGGGCCGACACCGCGGCTCCGACCAGGCCGGCGATGGAGAGCCGGGCATTGGCCTTGACCAGCGTGAGGTTGTCGGGCAGCACCCGGGGTACGGCGGCCGCACGGGTCACGCCGTACGCCTTGGAGGCGACCAGGCAGCCGAGCGCGGCCGGAAACATCCACGTCGACTCGTCGACCACGGCGGTGGCCAGTACCCAGACCAGGAACGCGCGGACGGCCATCGTCGCGCCGATCGCCCACCGCCGGCCGTGGCTGAAGCGGTCGAGGAACGGGCCGATCAGCGGCGCCACGATCGCGAAGGGCAGCATCGTCAGACCGAGGAAGAGCGCCACCTGGCCGCGAGCCTCGCCCGTGGGCACCTGGAAGAACAGCGTGCCGGCCAGCGAGATGGCGACGGCGGCATCGCCCGCCGCGTTGAACGCGTGCAGCTCGATGAGGCGGGACAGGCCCGAGGTGCCGGCGCCCTCGGCGTTGGTCGCGCGCCGGGCCTGTCGCAGCGTGAAGCGGCCGGCGCGTCCGGTGGCCCGGGCGACCCCCGCGACTCCACGCCCGGTCGCCCGCGCGCCCGTGCCGACCGCCCGGGCGCTCGTCTCGACCGCCCGACCGACCTTGCGCGGCTGCTCGCCCGTTGGTGCAGCCGCTGCCTGCTGTCGCGGCGGCCCGCTTCCGTCCGCACCGGCGGGCCGAGTGCCCGTGGCCGGCGACTCGGGTCGCGAGGACGTCATGGCCCCTATCCTGCCCCCGACCCCTGACGTCGGTCCGGACATCCGCACCCCAATCCGCCGGCCGCGCCGGGGCGGCCGCCCCGATCTGACGCCCGCGTGCCCGATGGGCGATGATTGGCCCGTGATGACGACTGTGCGGCCCAAGTCCGACGCCGTGGCCGTGGCCGCGGTGGACGTGGCGCGTGCCGCGCTGGTCGAGGAGGTCGACGCCGCCGACGTCGGCGAGCACCTCGGCGCCGTGGTCGAGGGCGAACGCGTCGTGACCCATCTCTTCGAGTGCCGCCGCGCCGGCTACCTCGGCTGGCGCTGGTCGGTCACCGTGGCCCGGGCGAGCCGCCAGAAGAACGTCACGGTGGACGAGGTCGTGCTCATCCCGGGTGATGAGGCGATCGTCGCGCCGGAGTGGGTGCCCTACCGCGAGCGGCTCCAACCCGGCGACCTCTCACCTGGCGACCTGCTGCCGGTGGCCGACGACGACCCGCGGCTGGTGCCGACGTACGCCTTCGGTGACGACCCGCTCGACGCCGACGACAAGGCCCAGATCCGCGAGGTGGCCCAGGACCTCGGGCTCGGACGCGTCCGCACCCTCTCGCTCGAGGGCCGCGACCTCGCGGCCCAGCGCTGGTACGACGGCGACGCCGGCCCCGAGTCTGCCCTTGCCCAGTCGGCGCCGCAGCCCTGCTCGACATGCGGCTTCCTGGTGCGCATCGCCGGCCCGCTGGCCGAGTCGTTCGGGGTGTGCGCCAACGGCGACGCCAACGACGACGGTCGGGCCGTCTCGTTCGGCCACGGGTGCGGTGCGCACTCGGAGGTGCGGCTGGCGCGCAAGCACGAGCCGGAGCCGCTGCCGGAGCCGGTGCTCGACACCCTCCACGACGACGAGGTCGACCGCTTCTAGTCCCTCGGGCTCGCGCGATCCCTTCGCCGGTCAGTGTCGATGTGGGTGCGCGTCCCTGAGCGCCGAGCGCGCGGCCTTGCGGCGGCGGCAGTACTCCAGGCCCAACAGGCCAAGTCCCGAGCCGGCCAGGCAGGTCCACAGCCACCAGCTGCGGTCGTTGTCGGCCAGCGCCCCGTAGAACGGCAGCAGGCCCAGGAAAGTCAGGAACCACAACGCGATCCCGACCTGCACGGTGCGGATCCCGTCGACGTCGAGGGGTTCGACGTTGGCCACGATGTAGGTGCGCCGGCCGATCCTGTGCTTGGTCGGCTGGTCCTCGGGCAGATCCACGATCGCACCGTAGCCCAACGCTCACGCCACCGAAACGCGTGCCTCCGTCGAGTGGCTGGCCGACCGTGCCATGCTGCCGACCGTGAGCAACCAGGAGACGGCCGGCAAGACCGGCACCACCCCGCCTCGGGGCGGCCTCGACGGTTTCTTCAAGATCACCGAACGCGGCTCGACGGTCGAGCGTGAGTTCCGCGGCGGCGTGGTCACCTTCTTCACGATGGCCTACATCATCGTGCTCAATCCGCTCATCCTCGGCTTCGTCCAGGACATCGACGGCAAGTTCCTCGGCGGCGGCGATGCGCCCAACCTGGCAGCCATCGCCGCGGGTACCTCGCTGGTGGCCGGTGTCATCACCATCCTGATGGGCGTGGTCGCCAACTTCCCGTTGGCGCTGGCGACCGGACTCGGCCTCAACGCGTTCGTCGCCGTGGCCATCGCGACGCAGATGACGTGGGCCGACGCGATGGGCCTGATCGTCCTCGAGGGCCTCGTCATCCTGCTGCTGGTGCTCACCGGGTTCCGCAAGGCCGTCTTCCATGCGGTCCCCACAGAGCTCAAGATCGCCATCTCGGTGGGCATCGGCCTCTTCATCGCCCTCATCGGCTTCGTCGACGCCGGGTTCGTACGCCGCACCCAGGTCGGCCCGGTCCCCGTCACCCTCGGTCCGTCCGGCAACCTCGAGGGCTGGCCGGTGCTGGTCTTCTGCATCGGCCTGGGCCTGGTGATCTCGCTGTGGGTGCTCAAGGTGCGCGGCGCGATCTTCATCTCGATCGTGGTGACCACGATCCTGGCGATCATCGTCGAGGCCATCGCCGAGATCGGGCCGTTCGTCGGCGCCGACGGCACGGTCAACCCGCACGGGTGGAACCTCAACGTGCCGGCCTGGCCCAGCGACATCATCCAGAAACCTGACTTCGGCACCCTCGGCGAGTTCAACCTCCTCGGCGGGTTCGAGGAGATCGGCGTCGTCGCGGCGCTGCTGCTGATCTTCACGCTGATGCTGGCCGACTTCTTCGACACCATGGGCACCATGACGGCCATCGGAGCGGAGGCGGGCCTCAACGACGAGGAAGGTACGCCGCCCAACGCCCAGCGCATCCTGATCGTCGACTCGCTGGCCGCCGTTGCCGGCGGCGTCGGCGGCGTCTCCTCCAACACCTCCTACATCGAGTCGGCCTCCGGCGTCGGCGAGGGTGCCCGCACCGGGCTGGCCTCCGTGTTCACCGGGCTGCTCTTCCTCGTCTCCATCCTCTTCGCCCCGCTCGTCGACATCATCCCGAGCGAGGCGGCTGTCCCGGCGCTCGTGCTGGTCGGCTTCCTGATGATGCAGCAGGTCACGGGGATCGACTGGAACGACCTCGAGGTCGCCATCCCCGCGTTCCTCACCATCGTGCTGATGCCGTTCACCTACTCCATCACCGTCGGGATCGGCGCCGGCTTCCTCACCTACATCCTCATCAAGCTGGTCCTCCGCAAGGCGCGCCGTCGTACACCCCCTCATGTGGGTCGTGGCTGCGCTGTTCCTCGCCTACTTCGCGATCGAGCCCATCACCCGCCTGCTCACCTGACCCGCCCGAAACTGGCCCAAACCCCCGCTGACCCGCCCGAACGTTTCGGGCGGGTCGGCGTCGTTGTGGGCACTTTCGGGCGGGTCAGCGGATTTGATTAGCAAGAGTAATGAGTTATGCTAAGGATATGCCTACCGTCGAGCGCGCCGCGCGCAGCGACTCGGGGCTCGCCAGCGAGCTCCGGGTCTCCGTGATGCGGCTGCGCCGGCGACTGTCCTACGAGCGGCACCCCGACAACGAGCTGAGCATGAGCCAGATGGCCGTGCTGGGCTGCCTGTTCCGCAACGGCGAGCTGAGCATCGGCGAGCTCGCCTCGGCGGAGCGGGTCCAGCCGCCGAGCATGACCCGCAGCGTCAACACCCTCGAGGACGGCGGCTACGTCGCGCGCCGGCCCCACGAGACCGACGGCCGCCAGGTGCTCGTCGCGCTGTCCGACCAGGGCCGCGCGATGGTGCTGGCCGACCGGGCTCGCCGGGACGCCTGGTTGGCACGCCGTCTGAGCGCCCTGTCACCGGACGAGCGAGCGACCCTGCGGGCCGCCGCCCCCATCCTCGAGGCCCTGGCACGAGGCGACTGATCCTTGAGCCCCACCTTCAGGTCTCTACGCAACCCCAACTACCGCAAGTACGCCGTCGGCAGCGTCGTCTCCAACACCGGCACCTGGATGCAGCGGGTCGCCCAGGACTGGCTGGTCCTGCAGCTGACCGGCGGCAGCGGCTCGGCCCTCGGCATCACCACCGGCCTGCAGTTCCTGCCGGTGCTGCTCCTCTCTCCCTACGCCGGTGTGATCGCCGACCGGTTCCCCAAGCGCCGGCTGCTGCAGGTCACCCAGGCCACGATGGCCGGCGCCTCGCTGCTGCTCGGCGTGATCACCGTCCTCGGCGTCGTCGAGGTCTGGCACGTCTACGCCCTGGCCTTCGTCTTCGGCATCGGCTCGGCGTTCGACGCCCCCGCCCGACAGTCGTTCGTCTCCGAGATGGTCGAGCCCGACGAGGTCACCAACGCCGTCGGGCTCAACTCCGCGGCGTTCAACCTGGCCCGCATCATGGGCCCCGCCGTGGCCGGACTGATGATCGGGGCACTCGGCGGCGGCGTCTGGGCGACCGGTTGGGTCATCCTGATCAACGCCGGCTCCTACGCCGCGGTGATCGCCCAGCTCCAGCGCATGGACACCGCCCTGCTGCACACACCCCGGGCGGTGACGCGCACGCCGGGGATGCTCCTCGACGGGGTCCGCTACGTCCGCAGCCAGCCCAAGATGATCATGGTGCTGGTCCTGGTGTTCTTCGCCGGCACCTTCGGCATGAACTTCCAGATCACCTCCGCCCTGATGGCGACCCAGGTGTTCGACAAGGGCGCCAGCGAGTTCGGCCTGCTGGGCTCCTTCATGGCGATCGGTTCGCTGGCCGGTGCCTTGATGTCCGCCCGCCGGTCGACGATCCGCGTCCGGCTGCTGGTGATGGCCGCCCTCGGCTTCGGCGCCGCCGAGATCGCGGCGGGCCTGATGCCCTCCTATGTCGCCTTCGCCGCGATGTGCCCGGTGATCGGCTTCTGCACGATGACCCTGCTCAACTCCGCCAACGCGACGATGCAGCTGGAGTCCGACCCGGCCTACCGCGGGCGGGTGATGGCCCTCTACATGACGATCGTGATGGGCGGCACCCCGATCGGGGCGCCGATCATCGGCTGGGTGGGGGAGACCTACGGGGCCCGGTGGACGCTGATCATGGGCGGCGTCCTGGTCATCGTCGGAGCCGGACTGGCGAGCACCTTGCTGCTGCGCAGCCGGGCCAACGAGGCTGCCGGCCGGGACGGCGTACGACGGGGCGGCGCCGCTGCCGAGGAGGGTGCGGCCGACGACCTGGCCGCTGCCTCCTGAGCGTGGCCGAGGCACGGCACGACGTTTTGACCCCCGTTGGACGCACGGAGTAATCTCATTCCTTGTGTCTGGCACGACCAGACCGATGAGTTGTGCCCGCAAACCGACCCGTGGTGGCTCTCACCGCTGATGCGTCCAGGGGCACTCACCTCACAGGCACACCGCACAAGCAGCACGATCGTGCCCGGCAAGGCGCCGGGCACTGAGATGGGACAAGAAAGGGAACCAACCCAGGTGCCCACCATTAATCAGTTGGTCCGCAAGGGCCGTCAGGACAAGGCGTCGAAGACCAAGACGCCTGCCCTCAAGGGTTCGCCCCAGCGACGCGGCGTCTGCACGCGCGTCTACACCACCACGCCGAAGAAGCCGAACTCCGCCCTCCGCAAGGTCGCCCGCGTGCGCCTGTCGAGCGGCGTCGAGGTCACTGCTTACATCCCGGGCGTGGGCCACAACCTCCAGGAGCACTCGATCGTGCTCGTCCGCGGCGGCCGGGTGAAGGACCTCCCCGGTGTCCGCTACAAGATCATCCGCGGCACGCTCGACACCCAGGGCGTGAAGAACCGTAAGCAGGCCCGCAGCCGCTACGGCGCCAAGAAGGAGAAGAGCTGATATGCCGCGCAAAGGTCCCGCAACCAAGCGGCCGATCGACATGGACCCCGTCTACGGGTCCCAGCTGGTGAGCCAGCTCGTCTCCAAGGTCCTGATGGACGGCAAGAAGCAGGTCGCGCAGCGCATCGTCTACACCGCGCTCGAGGGCTGCCGCGAGAAGACCGGCACCGACCCGGTCGTCACGCTCAAGCGTGCGCTCGACAACGTCAAGCCGGCCATCGAGGTGAAGTCCCGCCGCGTCGGTGGCGCGACCTACCAGGTGCCGATCGAGGTCAAGGGCACGCGCGGCACCACGCTCGCGCTGCGCTGGCTCGTCGGCTACGCCCAGGCCCGTCGCGAGAAGACGATGCACGAGCGGCTCATGAACGAGATCCTCGACGCCTCCAACGGTCTCGGTGCCGCTGTGAAGAAGCGCGAGGACACCCACAAGATGGCCGAGTCCAACAAGGCCTTCGCCCACTACCGCTGGTGACCGCCAGCGGTACGCCGGCCCCGATCGGCCGGCGTACTGCGCGGCGCCCTTCGCGGGCCCAGCACCCACTACTTCCTAAGGAACGCTGACACAGTGGCTGTCGACATCACCACGGACCTCAACAAGGTCCGCAACATCGGCATCATGGCGCACATCGACGCCGGCAAGACCACCACCACCGAGCGCATCCTCTTCTACACCGGCATCACCTACAAGATCGGTGAGGTCCACGAGGGCGCCGCCACGATGGACTGGATGGAGCAGGAGCAGGAGCGCGGCATCACCATCACGTCCGCCGCGACGACCTGCTGGTGGAAGGACCACCAGATCAACATCATCGACACCCCCGGGCACGTCGACTTCACCGCCGAGGTCGAGCGCTCGCTGCGCGTCCTCGATGGCGCGGTCGCGGTGTTCGACGGCGTGGCCGGCGTGGAGCCGCAGACGATGACCGTGTGGCGTCAGGCCAACAAGTACTCCGTGCCGCGCATGTGCTTCGTCAACAAGCTCGACCGCACCGGTGCCGACTTCTTCCGCTGCGTCGACATGATGGTCGAGCGGCTGAACTCCACCCCGCTCGTCCTCCAGCTGCCCATCGGGGCCGAGCACGACTTCCTCGGTGTCGTCGACCTCGTCCAGATGCGGGCGCTGACCTGGCGCGGCGAGACCACCATGGGTGACGACTACGAGGTCGAGGAGATCCCAGAGTCGCTGCGCGCCCAGGCCGACGAGTACCGCGAGAAGCTCCTCGAGACGCTCGCCGAGGCCGACGACGCCGTCATGGAGAAGTACCTCGAGGAAGAGGACTTCTCCGTCGACGAGCTCGAGGCCGCCATCCGGCGTGCCACCCTGGCCGACAAGATCAACCCGGTGCTGTGCGGCACGGCGTTCAAGAACAAGGGCGTGCAGCCGCTGCTCGACGCGGTCGTGAAGTTCCTGCCCTCGCCGCTCGACATCGACGCGATCGTCGGTCACTCGGTCAAGAGCGAGGACGAGGAGATCCGGCGCCAGCCGTCGGACGACGAGCCGTTCTCGGGTCTGGCCTACAAGATCGCCAGCGACCCGCACCTCGGCAAGCTGATCTATGTGCGCGTCTACTCCGGCAAGCTCGCGGCGGGCGCCACCGTGCTCAACTCGGTCACCGGCCGCAAGGAGCGGATCGGCAAGGTCTACCAGATGCACGCCAACAAGCGTGAGGAGATCGCGTCGGTCGGCGCCGGACAGATCGTGGCCGTGATGGGTCTGAAGGAGACCAAGACCGGACACACGCTCTGCGACACCACCAACCCCGTGATCCTCGAGTCGATGAGCTTCCCGGCGCCGGTCATCGAGGTCGCCATCGAGCCCAAGACCAAGAGTGACCAGGAGAAGCTCGGCACCGCCATCCAGCGGCTCTCCGACGAGGACCCGACCTTCACGGTCAAGGCCGACGAGGAGACCGGGCAGACGATCATCGCCGGCATGGGCGAGCTCCACCTCGAGATCCTGGTGGACCGCATGAAGCGCGAGTTCCGCGTCGAGGCCACCGTCGGCAAGCCGCAGGTCGCCTACCGCGAGACGATCCGCAACAAGGTCGAGAAGCACAGCTACACCCACAAGAAGCAGACCGGTGGGTCGGGTCAGTTCGCCAAGGTGTCCATCACCATCGAGCCGAGCATCGACCCCGAGACCGGGCAGGGTGCCGGCTACGAGTTCGTCAACAACGTCAGCGGCGGCCGGATCCCGCGGGAGTACATCCCGTCGGTCGACCAGGGTGCCCAGGACGCCATGGAGTTCGGCGTGCTCGCCGGCTACCCCATGGTCGACGTGAAGGTCTCGCTCGAGGACGGCGCCTACCACGACGTCGACTCCTCCGAGCTCGCCTTCAAGATCGCCGGCACCGCGGCCTTCAAGGAGGCGGCCCGCAAGGCGCGGCCCGTCCTGCTCGAGCCCGTGTTCGCCGTCGAGGTGACCACTCCGGAGACGTTCCTCGGCACGGTCATCGGCGACATCAACAGCCGCCGAGGTCATATCCAGGCACAGGAGGAGCGTCACGGTGACATGGTCATCAACGCCCTCGTGCCGCTTTCAGAGATGTTCGGGTACGTTGGCGACCTGAGGTCCAAGACCTCGGGCCAGGCGTCGTACTCGATGGAGTTCGACTCGTACGCCGAGGTCCCGCAGGGCATCGCCGACGAGATCATCAAGAAGGTTCGCGGCGAGTAACCCGCCCGGGTTTTTGTCTCGCACCCTCGGTGCAGCATCATTTCCCTACGAGTCAAGTAACAACAACCAGGAGGAGCCCCAGTGGCTAAGGCGAAGTTCGAGCGGACCAAGCCGCACGTGAACGTCGGCACGATCGGTCACATCGACCACGGCAAGACCACCTTGACCGCGGCGATCACCAAGGTCCTGCACGACAAGTTCCCGGACCTGAACCCGTTCACGCCGTTCGACGAGATCGACAAGGCGCCCGAAGAGCGCCAGCGCGGCATCACGATCTCGATCGCTCACGTCGAGTACCAGACCGAAGCGCGTCACTACGCCCACGTGGACTGCCCTGGTCACGCCGACTACATCAAGAACATGATCACCGGCGCGGCTCAGATGGACGGTGCGATCCTCGTGGTCGCGGCCACCGACGGCCCGATGCCGCAGACCCGCGAGCACGTGCTGCTCGCGCGCCAGGTCGGCGTGCCCGCCCTGGTGGTCGCGCTGAACAAGTGCGACATGGTCGACGACGAGGAGCTCATCGAGCTCGTCGAGATGGAGGTGCGCGAGCTCCTCTCCGAGTACGAGTTCGACGGCGACGAGATCCCCGTCATCCGCACGGCGGCCTTCCCGGCCCTCAACGGCGACGAGAAGTGGGGCGCCACGGTCCTCGAGCTGATGGACGCGGTCGACGAGTACATCCCGACCCCCGTGCGTGAGACCGAGAAGCCGTTCCTGATGCCCGTCGAGGACGTCTTCACGATCACCGGTCGTGGCACCGTCATCACCGGTCGCATCGAGCGCGGCATCGTCAAGGTCGGTGAGGAGGTCGAGATCGTCGGCATCCGCGAGACCTCGCAGAAGAGCACCGTCACCGGTGTCGAGATGTTCCGCAAGCTGCTCGACGAGGGTCAGGCCGGCGAGAACGTCGGGCTGCTGCTTCGCGGCACCAAGCGCGAGGACGTCGAGCGCGGCATGGTCGTGATCAAGCCCGGCACGACCACCCCGCACACCAACTTCGACGCCTCGGTCTACATCCTGTCGAAGGAGGAGGGCGGCCGGCACACGCCGTTCTTCAACAACTACCGCCCGCAGTTCTACTTCCGCACCACCGACGTGACCGGTGTCGTGACCCTCCCCGAGGGCACGGAGATGGTCATGCCCGGTGACAACACGGAGATGGCCGTCGAGCTGATCCAGCCGATCGCCATGGACGAGGGCCTGCGGTTCGCGATCCGTGAGGGTGGCCGGACCGTCGGCGCCGGCCGGGTCACCAAGATCACCAAGTGATCTAGCAACAACAACCTCTGCGAGAGGCCCCACCCGTTCCGGGTGGGGCCTCTCGTGATTTCCACTGGAGCAGACCGGCTGGTTCTTCAGCGAACTTCTGGAGCGGTTCGGGCATCGCACTGGGTATATCGCCCAACATGCCCATCTCATCGTGATGTGGCTACCAAGCCGGAGGTTGCACCATGTGGCTCAAACGTCTCTCGATCTCGACTGCGACTCTCGCGGTCGCCGCAGCGGGCGTGCTCGTACCCGCCGGCTCCGGCACGGCCGCGCCGGCCGAGCCGACCGCGAAGTACCAGGTCACGCTCACGATCTCGACCAAGCTGGCCACCGCTCGCGAGGACAAGGTCGCGCTGACCGGCATTGTCAGCCCCAAGCCGCCGGAGGGCAGCCTGGTCACCGTGCAGGTGATGTACGAGAACCAGAAGACCTGGCAGAAGGCCGGCACCGCCACGGTGAAGAACAACGGCAAGTACCGGTTCATCGTGAAGCCCGAGTCGCACCTCGACCGCGTCTACCGCGTCATCAAGGCGACCGACGAGAAGGCGACGAAGGACAAGAGCCGCGAGCGGGGGCTCCGCGTGATCGGCTGGTCCTGGCTGACCCAGCTCGCGCCGAGCGCCACGGAGAACGTCTTCAGCGCCAGCAAGATGCCCATCAACGGCGACGACTACTCCCACACGCTCTACGCCGACCGAAACTTGCCCACGGGGTTCTCCGAGTTCACGCTGGGCCGCGACTGCACCGTCCTGGAGACCACCCTCGGGCTCTCCGACCGCACCGAGACCGGCGGCCGCGCGTCCATCACCGTCTCCCAGGACGGCGCCGTGGCCTACGCTCGGATCTTCGACCTCGGCCAGTCCGACTTCCAGAAGTTCGACGTGACCGACGTCTTCCGGGTCCGGATCGACTTCAACCAGATGGCGAACACCCCGCCCACCGAGCCGTCGGCCGGCGCAGCGCGGGTGCTCTGCGACTGACCAACGGGCGATCTGGCACTTCACACACGAGGCCCTCATCCGCGACAGCGGTGGGGGCCTCGTGTTGTTGCGGTCGGCGGTCCGATCAGCCCGCCTCGCGCAGGATCAGGCCGGCGCCGACCAGCAGGTGCTCCACGCGCAACCGCTCGGCGTCGCGCTCGGTGCCGGGGTCGAGGTCCAGCAGGTCGCTCACGATCTCCATGGCCAGGCACCCCTCGATGAGGACGCCGTCGTAGGCGCGGCGGATGGCCTCGGACTTCACCCAGGAGCGACCCCGGGTGCCGTAGTGGAACTCGGAGCCGAGGCGGCGGATGCTGCTGGCGATCTCCTGGATCGGCCGCCCCGCGGGTTGCTCCTTGTGCCGGCGCCGGAGTCGGCGCCGGACGGATGGGAACACGTCGTCGGCCAGCCAGTTGAAGAGCGTGGGCGAGCCGAGGAGCAGTCGCAGGACCACGGCGCTGCTGAAGCTGAGCGCGACCACGGCCAGGATCCCCAGCACGGTGTCGCGGCTCATGCCTCGACGGTAAGCCCGCGCCCGTCGCGGCTCAACCGCGTTCGCGGCAACCGAGCCATGACAGGGCCATGACAGGGTTGGGTCTGTGCCCCGGTTCACCCGCGCCGAGCTGGAGTCCTTCCGGGGCGCCGAGGTGCCGGACCTCGTGGGCCCGGGCGTGCGGCTGCTCTTCGTCGGCATCAACCCGGGCCTGATGACCGCGGCCCTGCAGACCCATTTCGCCCATCCGGTGAACCGCTTCTACCCGGCGCTGATGCGGGCCGGGATCCTGGACTACTCGGTCGACGCCGGGGCGGGCATGACCGACGCCGACCGGGCGGCCGTGCTGGCCCGAGGCATCGGCATCACGAACCTGGTCCGCCGGGCCACGGCGCGCGCCGACGAGCTGACGCCGACCGAGCTGCGCGACGGCGGGGCCAGGCTGGCCGCGCTGGTCGACGATCTCGCGCCGCGCGTCGTCGCGGTGCTCGGGGTGACGGCGTACCGGTCGGCCTTCGGGGTGCCCAAGGCGACGACAGGTCGGCAGCCCGACGACCTCGGCCCGGCCCAGCTCTGGGTGGTGCCCAATCCCAGCGGGCTCAACGCCCACGAGACGATCGCCAGCCTGGCGGTGGCCTACGCCGAGCCCGCTCGGGCCGCCGGGATCCTGCGGGAGCCCGGCTGACAGGATGGCGGGTATGGCCGGCGGCTCGAACGAGGCAGTCCGCCCGGCGCGGCCGCACCAGCGGCTGACCGCCGACGGCCGTCGGATGCGCGAGGTGCTGACGTACGCCCGCCGCGGCAGCCGGTTCGGGCCGCGGCAGCAGGCGGCGTGGGACGAGCATCACGAGGCGTGGGTGATCCCCGACGACGCGGTCGACGACCCCGACCTGCGGCTCGCCGACTGGTTCGGTCGAGAGGCTCCGCTGGTGGTCGAGATCGGCTCGGGCGTCGGGGAGGCCACGGCCGCGCTGGCCGCTGCGAGGCCGTCGTACGACGTGCTGGCGCTGGAGGTCTGGCGCCCCGGCACCGCCGAGGCCTTGGGCCGGGTGGCCGACGCCGGGGCGACCAACGTGCGGTTCTGCGGCGTCGACGCGGTGTGGTCGGTGGAGAACCTGCTGGGTCCGGCTTCGGTCGCGGAGCTGTGGACGTTCTTCCCCGACCCCTGGCACAAGACGAAGCACCACAAGCGGCGCCTCGTCACGCCGGCCTTCGCGGCGGTGGTCGCGTCACGGCTGGTGCCGGGAGGTGTGTGGCGGCTGGCCACCGACTGGTCCGACTACGCCGAACGGATGGTCGAGGTGCTCGATGCCCAGCCACTGCTGGACGGGGGAGTCGTGCCACGCTGGGACGAGCGCCCCGTGACCAAGTTCGAACGCAAGGGACTCGCTGCGGGACGGTCGATCACCGACCTGGCCTACGTGCGGGTCTAGCCGTTCGGTGGTTGAGGTGCGAGGAGCGTCAGCGACGAGCCTTGAAACCACGCTCGGAGGTTTCGAGGCTCGGGCCTTGACGGCCCTGGCGCCTCAACCACCGAGGAGCGCGTCGATGGCGTCGGCGAAGACCTCGGTGTGCCGGTCGACGTCGGCCTCGGTGTGTGCGGGCGAGAACAGCGCCATGTTGTGGAAAGGCGTGAGCAGCACACCGCGGTTGAGTGCCCACAGATGGAGGAAGCCTTCGAGGTCCTCGTCGGTGGCCGCCGCGGCGGCGGCGCCGTCCTTGGGCGGCGGGCAGAACCAGTACTCCGCGCGGCAACCGAGACGTTGGACGTTCCACGGCAGCCCGTGCTTCTCGATGACGCCGGCGACGCCGGAGGTGAACCGCTCCGCGAGCGGGATCGCGACCCCGTAGTCCTCCTCGCGCAGCGCCGACGAGAGGGCCGCGCGGGCGGCGGCCAGCGCCAGCCCGTTGGCGGTCAGCGTGCCGCCGACACCCGACACGTCGGCCTCGGCGGTGAGCATCGGGCCGGTCAGCCGGTCGGCGACCTGGTCCGTCATGCCGTACGCCGCGAGCGGGACGCCGCCGGCGATCGGCTTGCCGACCACCAGCAGGTCGGGCTCGAGACCCCAGGCAGCGGTGCAGCCGCCGGGCCCGGCGCACAGGGTATGGGTCTCGTCGATGACCAGCAGCACGTCGTGCTTGCGGGTGATCTCGCGGACTCCCTCGGAGTAGCCATCCTCCGGCAGCACGATGCCGATGTTGGTCAGCGCGGGTTCCATCAGCAGCGCGGCCACGTCGCCCTCGGCGAGCCGGCGGTCGAGCGCCTCGAGGTCGTTGAACGGCACCACCGCCGTGGTGAGCGCGACGTCGACCTGTGGACCCATCGCGCCCGGCCGCGGTACGACCCGGTCGCCGTCGAGCACGGCCAGCGTCTCGTCGACCGTGCCGTGGTAGCACCAGTCCATCACCGCGATCCTGGGCCGCCCGGTCAGGTGACGGGCGAAGCGAAGCACGAACCGGTTGGCGTCCGTCGCCGACATCGCGAACTGCCAGCGGGGCAGCCCGAACCGTCGGCCGAGCTCCTCGGCCACCCAGATGGCGTCCTCCGAGGGCAGCATCGTGGTCAGACCGTTGCGCGCCCGATCGGCGATCGCGTCGGCGACCTGGGGCAGCGCGTGGCCGGTCATGGCGCCCGTGTCGCCGAGGCACAGGTCGACGTACTCGATGCCGTCGACGTCGGTGCACCGCGCTCCGGACGCCGTATCCACGAAGAGCGGGAAGGACCCCTGCCAGCGGGTCATCCACGGCATCGGTACGCCGGCCAGCAACGGTCCGTGCGCCCGCTCGGCCAGCGCGGCGGAAAGGGGATGGGTCTCGACGAAGCGGCGCTCCTCGTCGGCAGCCAGGGCACTGAGTCGGTCGCGGTCGATCATGGGCGTCAACCTAGGGCCGCGTTGGCCGTGAGTCGACGCCCGATGGCCGGATCGAGGACCGCTTCCTCGTGCCGGAAGGTGATGACCGTCGCCAGCGACATCGCCCTCCGACTGCCCCAGGACTAGGCGAAGTCCTCGGGCTTCCACTCCCGCTTCTCGACGAGCACCATCCAGTTGCCGGAGTTGTCGCGGCAGACGGCCTCGACGCCGTACGGCCGCTCCGAGGGCTCCTGCATGAACTCGACGCCCTTGGCGGTGAGCTCCTCGAAGGTCTTGCGGCAGTCGTCGACGTCGACCCCGATGCCGTGCAGTGCCGCCCTCGTCCTGGGCGCGGCGGATCGCCTCCACGAGGTGGTCGGCCATCGGCGGGCCGGGGACGGTGAGGTGCACCTGGAGCTCTGGCTGCGAGGGGTGCACGACCGTGCACCAGCGGTAGCCATCGCCGAGGGTGATGTCGCGACTCGGGCTCGAAGCCGAGGACGTCGGTGTAGAAGCGCAGCGACTCGTCGACGTCCTTCACGAACACGCTGACGATCGAGATGTTGGTGATCATGCGACGACGCTACGAGGACGCGGCGCCGTCGGGCTTCTCCGAGGTTGCGCGACGTTCGGCCAGGCCCCACATGAAGACGTAGCAGCCGGGGATGTGCGGCGCCCCGTCGGCGTACCGCCGCTGGAACTCGCTCGGCGACTCCCCGACGAGGTCGCGGAACCGGCTGCTGAACGAGCCGAGGCTGCTGAAACCGACGGCGTGGCAGACCTCGGTCACCGTCAGGTTGGTGGCGCGCAAGAGGTCCTGGGCCCGCTCGATGCGGCGCTCGGTGAGGTACGTCGCCGGCGAGCGGCCGTAGGTCGCCCGGAACAGCCGCTGGAAGTGGAACTTGCTGATGCCGGCCACGGCAGCGAGCTGCTCGAGCCCGAGCGGCTCGGTGTAGTGGCGGTCGGCGTGGTCGCGCGCCCGTCGCAGGTGCACCAGCAGATCGGCGGGGGCGCTCACCCTCCAACCATCTCCCGGTCCCGGGCGTTCTGGAAGTGTGTCTGGAAGTGTGGAGGTCATGGCCGATCGCGTGACGAGCGACGCGGAGGCGTTCAGCGCCTGGGCCGCGCACAGCCAGGGCCGGCTGCTGCGGACGGCCGTGCTGCTCACCGGCCACCAGCAGCGGGCCGAGGACCTCGTGCAGGAGGCGCTGGTCAAGGTCGCGCTGCGGTGGGGCCGGCTCCGCGACGGATACCCGGAGGCGTACGCGCGCCAGATCCTGGTCCGCGACAACATCTCGTGGTGGCGCAAGCACCGGCGCGAGGTGCTCGTCGAACCCCCGGAGGGGCCTCCCGTCGACACGTCGGCCGCCACCGACCGGCGGCTGATGCTCGACCGCGCTCTGGCCGCGCTGACCCCGAGGCAGCGCGCGGTCGTCGTGCTGCGTTACTACGACGACCTCACCGAGCAAGCGACCGCGGACACGCTCGGCGTCGCCATCGGGACCGTCAAGAGCCAGACCCACCTGGCGTTGCGCCGCCTCGCCGAGGCGGCCCCCGAGCTCGCCGAGCTGCTGGGACACGAGATGGGCGAGGAGGTGTCATGACCACCCAACGACTTCGCGAGCTGATGGAGGAGCGCGTCGCAGACGTCGAGACCGGTGACCTGGCGGCGCCCGCCTGGGCCCGTGCTGGTCGGGTACGACGTCGCCGACAGGCAGCTGCTGTGGCCGCCGGGGCCGCGGTGGTGCTGGCGGTCGCGGGCGGCGTGGCCGTCCTCGACGACCGGCCGGCCAGCTGACTCCTCGCCGACCGGCCGGCCGACCTCCACGGCGCCCGCCGCGCCGACTCCGACGACGAGCCAGCAGGGCCAGCGGGCCGAGCTCGCCGGCAAGTTCCGCGGCGCGCCCTTCTGGTGGGCGCCGTCGGGCGAGCGCGACTTCGAGCTGCCGCTCCTCCAGGTCCCCGGCCTCTCCGAGGAGCTCTCGATGGCCGACGAAGAGCCGGTCACGACCCCACCGGCGCGCGTGGACGCGGTGTTCGCCACGGCGAACCAGCACTACCGGCTGTTCGCCGACGGGGCTCTGGTGTCCGTCGACCTGTCGGGCCGGCTCGGACCGGTCGGCGACGAGGGCGGCAACATGTTCAACCCGCTGGGGGCCCAGAGCGTCTCACCCGACGGCACGCAGGTGTTCTTCCGGCAGCCCGGGCGCGTCGAGGTCTGGGACCTGCCGACCAACACGTGGCGCAGCGTCCCGACCGCCGACTACGAGCAGGTCGCGTGGACCCGCGACGGCGAGCTGTGGCTGCCGGGCGACGGCGACACCGGCCGGCCGGATCCGTGGGACCGGGGCGACCATCAGTACTCGCAGGTCGTCGTCGGTCCCGGGGGCGCTGCCGAGCTCGACTGGATGGAGGGCACCGGCGCGCCCACCAATGGCGGCCCGGGCCAGTTCGCCAATCCCGAGTTCCTGGTGGCCGGCGAGGTCGGCAAACCCGATCTCCTCGCGCTCAGCATCGGGCGGGGCAAGATCTGCTGCGCGACTGGTGGGCTGGTTCAGCCACGACTTCGTGCTGTTCGGCACGTGGTCCGCGGGCACCTACCGGGTGCTGGCGTGGCGGGTCGGCACCCCCGACCTCTACCGGGTCAGCGAGTACACCAACGTCCCGCGGCGGCTGGTCGCGGCCAGCTGGGCGGAGGACGCGTTCACTTCGTTCGGGCAGTGAGACGCTCGCGGAACGCGCGCTCGCGGTCGAGCCGGGCCAGGTCACGCTCGCGGCGGGTCGCGACGACGGCCGCGAGGAACGCCTCGGGCGGGGTGCCCGCCGGCGGTGGGGGAGCGACGTACGGCGACACCTGCTGCGCCAGGCCGGCGCCGACCGTGGCCCGCGAGGCCGGGTCCAGCCCGGCCAGCCGCCCCAGGAACTGCCTGATGGCCAGCGCCAGCCCGGTCGGCAGCGCGGCGACGTCGGCCGCCCGCGCCCAGGCCGCGAGCTCGGGTGGCATCGCCGCCGGTGCGGCCAGTCGGAACCGCACCCGCTCACGTACGACGTAGGTGCCCGCGGCGTAGTCGCCCAGCCGCTTGCCGCGCGAGCTCACCAGCGCGCAGAAGAACGCCGGGGCGCCGAACAGGAGGTAGATCTCCACCAAGCCGACCAGGGCCCGGACGAACGCGTGCTGGAAGCTGATCGGTCCCGCGTCATCGCGGACCGCGCGCAGCCCGAAGGCCCACTTGCCCAGCGACTTGCCGCGGCTCAGCGTCTCGACGGTGGTGGGGAACGCCAGGAACACCACGATGAGCGTGCCGACCAGGGCCACGTGCCCGAGCGCGGCGTCGGTGGGCAGCGCAGCCAGCATGAACGTGAAGATCACGATCAACAGCAGGGCGAAGGTGGCGACCACGTCGACCAGGCCGGAGGCCAGCCGGACGCCCAGGCTGGCCGGGGGCAGGTCCAGCGCCACCGCCTCACCTGTGACCAGGTCGTCGGTGGTGAGAGTCGCGAATTCCGAGCGCTGGGGCGGTCGAGCTTGCGAGCCCGGCCCAGAAGAGCGAGGAGATCGAGGAGGCTCGCCAGTCACCGACGCGAAGCGTCGGGGGCTGGGAGCTGTCTCGAAATCCTGGGCGCTCATCACCGCGAAGCCTAGGCTTCACGCCGTGGACCTGGACGCTTATGTGCTTGCGCACTATGCCGACTGGGCCCGTCTCGAGGATCTGCTCAAGCGGCGCCGACTGACCGGCGACGAGGCCGACGAGTTCGTCGAGCGCTACCAGCAGGTCGCCACGCACCTCTCGGTGCTCCGCACTGCCGCTCCCGACCCCACGCTCGTCGCCCACCTGTCCTCATTGCTCGCCCGGGCGCGCAACCGTTCGGTCGGCACCAGGGTCAGCACCTGGCGCGGTGCGGCACTGTTCTTCACCGATCGCTTCCCGGCAGCCCTCTACCGGCTCCGGGTCTGGTGGCTGGCGACCATGGCCGCCAACATCGTGGTCGCCGCCGTGATGATGTGGTGGCTCCTCGACCACCCCAACGTCGAACAGAGCCTGCTCTCCCCCGGGGAGGTCGACCAGCTGGTCAACAACGACTTCGAGGGCTACTACAGCGAGTACGCCGCCAGCCACTTCGCCGCCGAGGTCTGGATCAACAACGCCTGGGTCACCGCGCTCTGCCTCGGCCTGGGCATCCTCGGGCTGCCGCTGCTCAAGGTGCTCTTCGACAACATCGCCAACCTGGCGATCATCGGCTCGATCATGACCAGACACGACCGGGGCGAGCTGTTCTGGGGGCTGATCCTGCCCCACGGGCTGCTGGAGCTGACCGCCGTCTTCGTCGCGGGCGGCGTCGGCTTCAAGTTGTTCTGGTCGTGGGTCGAACCCGGTGACCGGTCCCGCGGCCAGGCCCTCGCCCACGAGGGCCGCACCGCCGCGACGGTCGCGCTCGGCCTGGTGGCCGTGCTGTTGGTCAGCGGCGTGATCGAGGCGTTCGTGACCCCGTCGGGACTGCCGACCTGGGCCCGGGTCGGCATCGGCGTCCTGGCCGAGATCGGCTTCTTCGCCTACGTGTTCGTCGTCGGCCGGGCGGCGTACCTCCGTGGCGAGACCGGCGACATCGACGCCTCGCTGCTGGAGGACCGGGTAGCGACCCAGGGCTGAAGTCCAGGCTCCGAGGACGGCCCGCGACGCCCTAGTGTGAACGACGTGCGCGTCGAACTTCTCGGACCGGTCCAGGTCCTGGTCGACGGCTCGCCGCGGACGCCGGCCGGCAAGCGCGAACGCGCGCTGGTGGCGATGCTCGCGCTGAGCGCGGGCGAGTCCGTCGACGCGGAGACGGTGGCTGCCGCGCTGTGGGGGGCCCTGGTCCCGCCCGACCGTGACGGGGCGCTGACCGCACTGGTCGAGCGGGTCCGGGCCGAGAGCACCGGACCGGCGCTCGAGATCGGCCCGCAAGGCCTGCGTCTCGGCATCGAGGCCGGCGACGTCGACGCCGTGGAGTTCGGTCGGCTCATCGCCGAGGCCGGCGACCAGGAGCCCGAGGTCGCGCTGGGCACGCTCCAGCGCGCCCTGGCGCTGTGGCGCGGGCCGGCGCTGTCCGGGGTCGAGGACGTGCCGTTCGCGCGCGAGGTGGCGGAGCGGCTCGTCGAGCAGCGGCTGGCTGCCGTCGAGGACCGCTTCGAGCTGGCACTGTCGCTCGGTCGGCACGCCGAGACAGTCGACGAGCTGCGAGAGGCAGTCCGCGAGCACCCCACGCGCGAACGGCTGTGGGGCCAGCTGATGACCGCGCTGCACCGAGACCACCGGTCGGAGGAAGCGCTCGAGGTGTACGCCGACGCGCGAGCCAGCCTCGCCAGCGAGCTCGGCATCGAGCCCGGCGAGGCGCTGCAGCGCCTCGAGGCCGCGATCCTGCGCGAGGACCCCGCTCGCGACCCGGACTTCGCGAACCAGCCGGTGCCCCGCGCGGTCGCTCAGCTGCCGGTTCCCCGCACCCCGACATTCGGACGAGACGAGCTGGTCGACCGGCTTGCCCGCACCCTCGAGGATCCGGACAGCCGGCTGGTGACCCTCACCGGCCTCGGCGGTTCGGGCAAGACCCGCGTAGCCATCGTGGCTGCGGCGCGGGTCCGCGACACCAGCGAGCGGGAGGTCTACTTCCACGAGGTGACCGAGCGCGAGACGGCCGACGGCCTGGTGGCCACCGTCGTCGGGCTGGTGGGAGAGCCCGACCCCGATGAGACGGACGAGCCGGTCGACGGTCCCCCGCTCGTCGTCCTGGACAACGTGGAGGCGTGTCCCGACGGAGCCGCCGCCGTGATGCGGCTCCTCGACGAGGTCCCTTTACTCGCATTGCTCGTGACCGGCCGGGTCCCTCTGCGGCTGTCGGCGGAGCAGATCGTGTCCGTTCCTCCGTTGGCAGTGCCGCCTGTCGGCGCGACGACGTCGGAGGTCGAGGCGAGCCCGGCCGCGCAGCTCTTCCTCCGGATCGCCCGTCAGGCGGACCCGGACCTCCAGCTCGCCGGCCAGGAGGCCGAGCTGGCCGAGGTGTGCCGGCTGCTCGACGGCATCCCTCTCGCCCTCGAGCTGGCCGCAGCGCGGGTACGCCTGCTCGGGCTCGCCGGCCTGCGCACCAGCCTGGAGTCCGGCCTGGAGCTGTTGCGCACCACCGCCCCCGACGTGCCCGAGCGTCAGCGCGCCCTCGCTTCGACGATCGCGTGGAGCCACGACCGGCTCGACGACGACTCGCAACGGCTGTGCCGGCGGCTCGTCGTCTTCGGGCAGGCGTTCACCCTGGAGGCGGTGGAGGCGGTCGCGGCCGACCTCGGCGACGTCATCGAGGGCCTCACGCGCGTGATGGAGGCGGGCTTGATCCGGCCCGTCGACAGTCGGGTCCGGATCGGCTTCGTGATGCTCGCACCCGTGCGCGCGTTCGTCCGCAAGCTGGCGACCGACCCGCGCGAGCTCGACCCGGCGCGGCTGGCCCTGGCGGCGTACCTGCTCGACAACGTCACCCGCTGGCACGACGACCTCGACCGCGCGCAGGGGCAGCTGGCGCTGGCCCGGTTCCTCGACGTCGGCGGCGACGTGGTCGCCTCGATCGAGGCCGCCCTGCGGTTGGGGCGGGTCGACGAGGGGGTCGCGCTGACGCTCGCCTCGGGACCGTTCTGGGTGGCCTCCGGCGATCTGCGGGCGGGCCTGGCACGCACGTTGGCGACGCTGAAGTACGTCGCCGGCGACTCCGAGCCGGCCGGCCGCCTGCACGCGCTCGCCGGCCAGCTGGCCTACCACCTCAACGACTACGAGGACGCGGTGGTCGAGTTCGAACGAGCGATCTCGGTCGCCGAGCCGCTGGGGGACGAGGCGACGGTGGCGACGAGCCGCTGCTTCTACGGCGCGACGCTGCTCGTCACCGGCGAGATGGACCGTGGCGCCGAGCTGGCTCGGCTGGGCGCCGAGGCCGCGGGCCGGCTCGGTCTGTACCCGCTCGTCGCCGAGGGCCTCGGCGTCCTCGCGATCTCCCATGGGGTCGCCGGAGAGTACGACGCCGAGCGGGAGATGCACCTGGCCCGGCTGGCCGTGGCCCGCGAGCACGGCGACATCGCGCGCACCGCCGACGCGCTCAGCATCCTCGCCGAGCTCGCCCTCGACGAAGCCGACGCGGCGACCTCCCGGTCCTACGCCGAGGAGGCGCTGGCGATCGCCCAGCCCGCGCTGCCCATGGAGGCGCGCGAGGCGCTGATCACCCTGGCGCGGGCGGCCGTGGCCGACGGGGACCTGGCCGGCGCCGCCGCCACCCTCGACCGGGCGTTCGTGGCCGCCGAGAAGATCGGCCAGAAGCTCGCGATCGCGCAGTGCTACCGGGTGGCGGGCTCCCTGGCCGCGGCGCGCGGCCGGGCCGCTGAGGCGGTCCGGCTGTACGCCGCCGCCCAGCGGCTTGCGCCGTCCCCGAGCGGCACCGATGAGCCGGTCGAGGGCGACCTGGCGGGTGGCCTCGAGCTGGCGCGGTCGACGCTCGGGAGCGAGACGTCGCGGAACGAATGGACACTCGGCACCGCACTGCCCAACGCCCGCGTCCGCGAGCTTTTCCACGACGTCGTGGGCATCTCCCCGACGGCGGCGGTCCGATAACCCATTCCCCAATGCGGCACCGATGACCTAGCCTGCTTGGCAGCCTTGGGGAAGGCGCGTTCGCTTGGGGGGCAGGGGGGCCGCGATGCGGCAATGGAGTCGGTCGACCGTGGGGTCGGCGGTTGGCGTCGTACTCGCGGCGTCGTTGGTGGTACTGGCGAGCCCGGCGTCGCCCTCCAGCGCGCTGCCGCCGAACTGCGACCTCACGTGGGACGGCGGCGGAGACCAAACGAGCTGGAATGACAACCAGAATTGGGTCAACGACGTCGGTGTCCCGAGCACCGGGGACGTCGTGTGCATCGGCATGCCCGACCACGTCGTCGTCGACGGGATTTCCTCTGACATCGGCCAGCTCCACCTCGACGGCACTGCTGAGGTCTCGATCCAGAACGGCGGCTCTCTCTTCATCGATGTCGGCGAGTCCGTGTGGGGGCCGAACACCAACGTCGCGATCAACCAAAATGGCGAGCTGGGCGGTGCGGGCACGATCCGCGTGCAGGGCGGCATCTTCTTCGCCTCGCCGAACACCGGGTCGGTGCTGACGTCGGGGCCGAGCGGAAACGGCAAGATGATCGTCGAGGGCGCCGCCCACGTGGTCGCGAACGGTCTCGGGCTCGAGTCCGGGTACCAGGTCGACGTGCCAGCCGGGGGCAGCATGAACCTCGGGCCGGGCACGTGGGTGTCGGCCGACCCGGGCACCACGACGACCATCCGGCAGGGCGCCACCTTGGGCCTGGCTGGCGACGGCGGCTACTACCGGAGGTCCGGCACCGGGCTGGGCGCGCTGGTCAACAACGGCACCCTGAGGAAGACCGGCGGCACGGGCACGAGCGTCATCGACGCGACCTACCAGGGAAGCGGACAGATCGAGGTGCACACCGGAGCCATCGCCCTTCCCGACAGTGGTCAGGGGGGCGGTGCCGTCTGGCCCGGCTACACACTGGCCACGGGGCGGTGCGGTGGCCCGGTGACGAGCTCGGTGTGCCAGCCGACGCAAGACCCGACCAAGGACCCGATGAGCCTCGCGCTCACCACGCCCCAGGCCAACGCGGGGCCGACGAACGTGCAGATCCAGGAGCTTTCGCCGGTGGACGTCGCCGTCGACCCCAAGCGGATCGGCAACGAGGTGCTGGCCCACGCCGACAATCTCGTCACCGACGGCGCGCATCCCGCGCAGATCCGGCTGCGCTATTCGCAGGCTGACGTGATGGGTACACCGCTGAGCGAGGTTCAGGTCGTGCACACCACAGACGACGGCTTCCAGGTGCCGCTGCCCGACTGTGCTGGGGGTGCACTCCCGGCCGGGTTGTGGTCGTGCGTGGTCCGGCCCGCCACTCGGGACAGTCAGAACACCTTCGTCACGGTGCTCACCACCGTGACGAGCCGATGGCACCTCCGGCGCGACCTGCCCACCGAGAACCAGGGGGCGCCGACCGCTCCCAAGGGGCTCACCGTGAAGAAGGCCGCCCCGTTTGACGGATCCGTCCTCAGGGTGGCCTGGTCGGCCCCGGCTTCGAGCGGCGCGGGACCGGTCACGTCGTACCGCGTCCTGCTCGACGGCAAGCTGAAGTCCTCACCCACCGGCACGTCCGTGCTGATCAAGAACCCCGGACGGGGAAAGCACACCATCAAGGTCAAGGCTGCGAGTGCCGCCGGCCAGGGTCCGGAGGCCGCCGTCTCGGTGTCCATCGACGAGCTGTCCAAACCTCGGAAGGCCGCGGCAGTCCGCGGCAAGGCGGGCGGTGACCGGACCGCGGGCGTCACCTGGAAGCCGCCGGCCGAGGCGGGTGGGCTGGCGATCAAGCGCTACATGGTCGCGGTCTTCAAGTAGGGCGTTGGCAAGGTCGACACGCAGAAGGTGGCCGCGTCGAAGCGGAAGCTCATGTTGACGCTGAAGTCCGGTAAGTACGAGTTCCGGGTGCGTGCCAAGAACGCCGACGGGTGGGGCCCCTGGTGCAAGCCGACCGACGTCGTCCGACCCCGCTGAACACCGATTCGTCTGCGGATTACCGCGACTTCTCCCGCTAAGCGAGTCAGACGAATCGGTGGTCAACGCGTCAGAGAAGACCGCGCGCCTTGAGCGAGAGGTAGTGGTCGGCCAGAGCGGGCGGCAGCTGCTCGGCTGATGCGTCGACGACGTCGACGCCCAGGGTGCGCAGGAGGTCGGCCGTGCCCCGGCGGCGGGCCAGCACCTGCTCGGCGGCGGCCGCGTCATAGACGTCCTCGACGCTCTCGCGGGCAGCGCTCAGCCGTTGCAGGGCGGGGTCCTCGACGGAGGCGAGCACCACGCGGTGATGCTTGGTCAGCGTTGGCAGGACCGGCAGCAGGCCCTCTTCGACGGCCGACGACTCGAGCGGGGTCAACAGCACGACCAGCGCTCGCTGCCGCCCGAGTGCCGTGACCGCGCCGGCCAAGGTCGCCCAGTCGGCCTCCGCGATCACGGGCTGAAGGTCGGCCATGGCGTCCTGGAGAGTCGCGGCGACGTTGCGCGAACCGGCCGAGCGCAGCCGGGCGCGGACCCGTCGGTCGCCGGCGAGGAAGTCGATGCGGTCTCCGGCGCGGGCCGCCAAGGCGGCGAGCAGGAGGGCGGCGTCCATGGCGGAGTCGAGGCGGGGTACGTCGTCGACCCGGCCGGCCGACGTCCGGGACGTGTCCAGCACCAGCACGACCCGGCGATCGCGCTCGGGCTGCCAGGTGCGCACCACCACGTTGCGGTTGCGTGCGGTGGCCCGCCAGTCGATGGAGCGCACGTCGTCGCCGCGGACGTACTCGCGCAGCGAGTCGAACTCGGTGCCCTGCCCGCGCACCCGCACCGCCGAGCGACCGTCGAGGTCGCGCAGGCGGGCCAGCCGCGAGGGCAGGTGCTTGCGCGACTCGAACGGCGGCAGCGAGCGGACCGCGCCCGGCACGGCAACCGTCCGTTGCCGCGCGGCCAGGCCGAGCGGCCCGCGAGAGCGGACGGTGACGCCGGCGGCGCGCAGGTCGCCGCGGCGTACGGGCAGCAGTGGCGTGTGCAGCAGCACCCGGTCGCCGGGAGTGAGCCGAAGCGGGAACCGGTTGTCGTGGGCGCCCGCCGTCGGCTGCCACGCGTCGCGCAGCAGCCCGGTGACGGTGCGATCCGAGGGGTTCACCACCAGCAGGGTCGCCGACGTGGGGTGGCCGAGCCGCACGGGCGCGATCTCGCGGCGGCTGATCTCCAGGACGGACGGGTGGGGTGCGAGCAGCACGTCGAGAGCGACGAGCAGCACCACGAGCAGCAGCCAGAGCCAAAACGTCCCGAAGCTGGGCCGCAGCACCACGGGCACCAGGCCCAGCAGCACCAGCAGGGGCACCCGCCCGGAGATCGCCATCAGCTGCCTCCCCGTTGGTTGAGGAGGGCGCGCAGCGCCCGTCTCGAAACCCCTTGCGCCAGTGCGTCATTCATCGCGGCACGGGCACCGAGCCGAGCGCCGAGTCGAGCACCTGGCCCACCTCGACGCCCTCGAGCTCGGCCTCCGGCCGCAGCCCCAACCGGTGGGCGAGGGTGGCCTGGGCCAGCGCCTTCACGTCGTCGGGAGTCACGAAGTCACGGCCGACGAGCCAGGCCCAGGCCCGGGCAGCCCGCATCAGCGCGGTGGCGCCGCGGGGACTGACCCCGAGACTGAGCGACGGCGACTCGCGGGTGGCCCGAGCGATGTCGACGATGTACGACGCCACCTCGGGCGCGATCTGGACGCGCCGGACCGCGGCCTGGCCGGCGGCGATGTCGTCGGGGCCGCAGACCGCCCGCAGGCCGGCCGCAGCCACGTCGCGAGGGTCGAAACCGGCCGCGTGCCGCCGCAGGATCTCCAGCTCGGCCTCGCGCGGCGGGATCGGCAGCACCACCTTGAGCAGGAACCGGTCGAGCTGGGCCTCCGGCAATGGGTAGGTGCCTTCGTACTCGACGGGGTTCTGGGTGGCCGCGACCAGGAAGGGTCGCGGCAGCGGACGGGAGACGCCGTCGACGCTGACCTGCCCCTCCTCCATGGCCTCGAGCAGCGCGGACTGGGTCTTGGGCGGGGTCCGGTTGATCTCGTCGGCCAGCAGCAGGTTGGTGAAGATCGGGCCCTCGCGGAAGGTCAGCTCGCCCTGCTTGCTGTCGATGATCATCGAGCCGGTGATGTCGCCCGGCATCAGATCGGGCGTGAACTGCACTCGGTGGGTCTCCACGGCCAGGGCGGCTGCCAGGCTGCGGACCATCAGCGTCTTGGCGACCCCCGGCACCCCCTCCATCAGCACGTGCCCGCCGCAGAGCAGCGCGACCAGCAGGCCGGACACGGCGGCGTCCTGACCGACGACGGCCTTGGCGACCTCGCCGCGGACCGCGGCCAGCCGTTCGCGCACGTCACCGTCCGTCGTCGTCTCGGAGGGCTCGAAACGAGGCGTCCGGCCGTCGTCGTCAGGGGTCTGCGTCATGGTCGGCGTACCTCTCGTTGCAGCGCGGCCAGGTCGTTGGCCAGGGCGATCAGATCGGAGTCGGTCAGGGGCATCGGGCCGTCGTCGGCGAGCAGGGCGTACACCTGCTCGCGTGGCCGGTCGAGGTGCCGGGACACCTCGCGCACCAGCCCGACCTGGTCGGCGGTGGTCGTGCGAGGCAGGTGCAGCCGCTCGGCCACGGAGGCTCGCGCAGCGCGCCGCAAGGCCCGGGCCGCGTGGGCGCGGTCGCCGGACTTGCGGTAGAGCCGACCCCGGCTGTGGGCGGTCTCGATCGCCTTGACGGTCACCGGCAGCGGCTCGGTCACCAGCGGGCCGAGCCGCCTGACCCGCCACAGCAGCAGCGCGACCGTGGCCGCGCCCAGCACCCACAGCCCCGGGAAGATCCACCGAGGCAGCAGGGTGGACAGGGTGACGCCATCGCCGCCAACCAGGTCGGCGGCGTCGGGGACGTACCAGACGAGGCGGTCTCGCTGACCCAGCAGCCGCAGCGCCACGGCCGCGTTGTCGGCGCGCAGCACCTGGTCGTTGGTGAGCAGCTCCGCAGCGCCGAGGAAGGTGAGACCTTCGCGCGGGAGGGCGAGGAGATTGCCGTGCTCACCGGCGAAACAGCCGATTTCGGTGTCGTACTCGGTGCCCCGGTCCACCCGCAGGGCCAGGCCGTCGAAGAGCGGATCGGCGCATCCGGCCTCGCGGTCCTCATGGGGCGCCACGGCCCACGTCTCGGTGGTCAGCCCGAGGGCGTCGATGACGAGCGGATCGGGCTCGGCGACCACCAGGGCCGCGCCGTCGAGGTGGTCGAGGAGCCGACGGGTGGTGCTCTCGCCGAGGAGGTACGTCGACGTCACCACCACCGTCGTACCAGCGCCGAGCTCGGTGTCGTCGAGCTGTCCGGCGCCGCGGGCGACGACCACGTCGACACCCTCGTTGCCGAGCACGCGGGCGACCGCGCGGGCGCCGTCCACGCCTGGGTTGTCGGGGTCGAGTGGCGCGCTGGTCGGTGGTCGGTCGCCCACGAGAAGCACGACGACCACGGCCGCGACCGCTCCGGCGACGATGGCGAGGGTGGCGCGGTGCCGCTGCCACAAACCCTCGCGCTCGCCGGTCGTGTTGCCAGCGGAAGGAGCGGCCGGCGAGCCGGCGTCCAGGGTGGTCGTCACCGGCGCACGACCAGTCGCTCGTCCAGGCCGAGCACGTCGAGCGCCTGCTCGCGGCGGGCCGGGCGGCCGCCGTAGAGGACCAGGTCGAAGAGAGCCGCGCAGCGCTCGAGGTCGGCGCGCTGCTCCGGGAAGACCTCGGCCAGCGCACCGGCGACCTCGTGCGCGGTCGCGCCCGGCAGGTTGTCGATGCGGCCACGCTCGACCTGGCGCACGGCCACGGCTCGGAAGGCGTCGACGAGGGCGTCGGCGAAGCGGCCCTCGGCCAGGGCCCGCTCGGCCCGGGCCCGCAGCTCGGCAGCGGTGACGACCTCCTCGGTGAGCAGGCTGCGGGTGGCGGTCTCGGCCCGGCTGGAGCGCCGGGCCTGCGAGGCCAGCCAGAGCACCGCGGCCAGGAGCAGCAGGAACACCAGCATCGCGGCCAGCGTCGTCAGCGGGGGAGCGTCACGGGCGGCAGTCAGCCCGTTGTCGAGCACGCGTGAGAGCCACCGTGCGAGCCGCTCGAGCAGGTTGTCCTTGTGGTACTCCGGGTGCAGCAGCTCGCGGCGCAGCAGCGAGCGACCCTCGTCGCCGCTCGGCGCCAGGGGCGGGTCGACGAGCGGGCGCAATGGCACCCGCAGGAGCCCGGTCACGAGGCGGTGATCCCCGCCCGCGTCATCAGCTCGACGTCGAACGCCTCCTTGCGGATGCGCTGGTCGACGTACTGCAGCGAGGTCACCGCGGCGGTGAAGGGAGCGACGAACGCCGCCTGCACCACCGAGGAGATGGCGTTGACCAGCGAGAACGACAGGGCGGCGTACTGCGAGGAGAGGCCGCCCTCAGCCAGCGCCTGCAGGACCAGGGTGATCGGAGCGCCCAGCATGGAGCCGGCGATCGAGGTGATGATCGTGGTGAGGAGGGCGATCCCGAAGATCCTCCAGAAGGCCCGTTTGGTGAGAGCGTGGCCGCGCTCGATCGCGCCGAAGATGCCGACGCCCTCGAGCATCAGCGCCGGCACCGGCAGGTAGTAGAGCCGGATCCAGAACCAGAGCAGGAAAGCGAAGAAGGCGGGGACCGACAACAGCCCGAAGACCACGACCAAGCCGCTGTCGAGCACCGAGACGACCGCCACCCAGAGCAGGACATAGACGGCGATGATGAGGACAAGCAGCGTGCCCAGCAGGAAAACCAGCCCGATCAGACGCCAGCGCTTGCCGGCGGTGGCGGCCCATGCCTCGCCGAGCGAGAGCTTCTTGCCGACTGCCGCAGCCATCGTGACGTGGGCGATCATGCCGGTGACCAGGATCAGCCCGAGCGACTGGAGGATGAAGCCCAGGATCGCCGTCCCGCCCGTGCCGAGCAGAGCGGCGGCCTCACCGGTGCTGATGTCGCCGTTCTCGTCGAACGACAGGTCGACGGTCCACGTGAGCGCCGCGGTCAGCAGGACGGGGATCAGCATCGCCACGGCGGTGACCAGCACCGCCGAGCCGACGGTCGCCTTGGGGTTGAAGCGGATGATGCGGAACGCCGCGTCGTAGATGTCGCCGAGCTGGAGCGGCCGCAGCGGGATCGCGCCCGGCTTGTGGGCGGCGCCGAGCATGCCGGGCTGGTAACGCGGGTGCTGGTAGAGCGGGTGGCCGGGTTGCGGGAAGCCCTGCTGTGGATAGGGCTGCTGGGGGTACTGGGCGTACTGGGGGTAGGGCTGCGTGGGCGGCGGCTGCTGCCACCCCGGTGGCGGCGGGTACGCCGACCCGGGCGGCGGGGCACCGGTTCGGGGGCACCTGCCCCGGCGGTTCCTGGCCGGCCGCGCCCGGCGGGGGACTCGGTTCCCGACACTGCGTCCCCCTCCGAGATTCCTAGACAGCGCGAACGGGGTCATCTTGTCAGGGGTCCTCGGCTCGTCCGCGGGTTGAGGCTGCTTTGCTCACCGGATTTCGAGATGGCTCGCCGAGCTCCGTCGCTGCGCTCCGGTGCTGGGTGAGCAGACGCCTCCTCAATCTCCCCGCTTCATCTCGTCCGGGTTCGAAGCTCACCCGTCCGAGCGCGGTGAATTTGGCGTGGGGTCCGGTGTCTGCCAAGATAGTCCGGTTGCTCCGGCGGGTTGCCGGGGTGCGGCAGAGCTTGGCTATTGAATCGCGTCTCCGACGAGTGCCGATGGTCCTGCGCGGCCGCACCGCACCAGGAGACCCGATCCGCCCGACGTACCCGTCGGGCCGCCCCCTACACAACGACAAACAATCCGCGGTGCGGTGTGGACCGAAAGTCTGCGACACGCCCGACCGCGGGGGTCGGCGTGCGGGGCGGGCAGCACGGGCGGGACGGCCTCACCCGAGGCGGTCTCGGGAGAGCACCACCGGTACGCACACGAAGGACGAGAGAGACCTATGGCGGGACAGAAGATCCGCATCAGGCTCAAGGCCTATGACCACGAGGTGATCGACACCTCGGCACGCAAGATCGTGGACACGGTCACCCGCACGGGTGCCAAGGTCGCCGGCCCGGTGCCGCTGCCGACCGAGAAGAACGTGTACTGCGTCATCCGCTCGCCCCACAAGTACAAGGACTCGCGCGAGCACTTCGAGATGCGCACCCACAAGCGCCTGATCGACATCATCGACCCCACGCCGAAGACCGTCGACTCGCTGATGCGTCTCGACCTGCCTGCCGGCGTCGACATCGAGATCAAGCTCTGAGGCTTGAGGAGCTCTTGACATCATGACTTTTGAACGCAACGTGAAGGGTCTGCTGGGCACCAAGCTCGGCATGACCCAGGTCTGGGACGACAACAACCTCGTCGTCCCCGTGACCGTCGTCGCCGCCACGACCAACGTCGTGACCCAGGTCCGCCACCCCGAGCTCGACGGCTACAACGCCATCCAGGTCGGCTACGGCGAGATCGAGGCACGCAAGGTCAACAAGCCGGCCGCCGGTCACTTCGCCAAGGCCGGGACCACCCCGCGCCGCCACCTGCTGGAGATCCGCACCGCCGACGCCGCGTCCTACACGATCGGCCAGGAGCTGGCGGTCGACACCTTCGCGGTGGGCGACGAGATCGACGTCACCGGCACGAGCAAGGGCAAGGGCTACGCCGGTGTCATGAAGCTGCACGGCTTCCACGGGGTCGGCGCCTCGCACGGTGCCCACCGCAACCACCGCAAGCCCGGCTCGATCGGCGCCTGTGCCACCCCCGGGCGGGTCTTCAAGGGGACCCGGATGGCCGGACGCATGGGCGGCGACACCGTCACCATCCAGAACGTCACCGTCCACGCCGTCGACGCCGACAAGGGCGTGATCCTGCTCAAGGGCGCCATCCCCGGCCCCAAGGGCGGTGTCGTGGTCCTGCGCTCCGCGGCCAAGCGGTCTGAAGGAGGGGCTGCCCAGTGAGCACCCAGGTTCTCAAGGTCGACCTGCCCGCCGAGATCTTCGACGCCGAGGTCAACATCCCGCTGATCCACCAGGTCGTCGTGGCCCAGCAGGCCGCTGCCCGTCAGGGCACCGCCTCCACCAAGACCCGCGGCGACGTCCGCGGTGGTGGCCGCAAGCCCCACAAGCAGAAGGGCACCGGCCGCGCCCGCCAGGGTTCGACCCGCGCCCCGCAGTTCGTCGGTGGTGGCGTCGTACACGGTCCGCACCCGCGCGACTTCTCCCAGCGCACCCCCAAGAAGATGAAGGCCGCCGCCCTGCGCGGTGTCCTCTCCGACCGGGCCCGCGACGGCCGCATCCACGTGGTCGACGCACTGATCGACGGTGACGCCCCCTCGACCAAGTCGGCGCTCGCAGCGCTGGCCGGTGTCGTGGATCGTCGCAACTTCCTGGTGGTCCTCGAGCGCTCCGACGCGGTGACCTGGCTGTCACTGCGCAACGCACCCGAGGTGCACATCCTGGCCGTCGACCAGATCAACACCTACGACGTGCTGGCCGCCGACGACGTGGTCTTCACCCAGGGTGCCTACGACGCATTCGTCGGTGGCACCGCCGCCGCCGGCGCCGTGACCGAGGCAGTCGCTGCTCCGGCCGCCCTTGCCGACGTCCCGACCGAGACGACGCCGAAGACCGAGGCGAAGACCGAGGACGACGCCGAGGCTCCCGCCTTGCCGAAGCGTGCCAAGGCTCCGCTCAAGAGCGGCGGCGCGCCCAAGGGCTACGAGATCAAGGGCAACGCGGACTCCGGCCTCTTCCACGAGCCCGACGGCCAGTGGTACGACACCACGATCGCCGAGTTCTACTTCAAGACCGCCGAGGACGCCGAGGCCGCGGGCTTCTCGCGTGCCGGTGGCGGTTCTGGCAGTGACGACGGGGAGGACGACAAGTGAGCACGCTTCACAAGGACCACCGCGACATCCTGCTGGCGCCCGTGGTGTCGGAGAAGAGCTACGGCCTCCTCGACGCGAACAAGTACACGTTCCTGGTGCGCCCCGACGCCAACAAGACCGAGATCAAGATCGCGGTCGAGAAGGTGTTCAACGTCAAGGTGACCGCGGTCAACACCATCAACCGCAAGGGCAAGACGCGTCGGACCCGCACCGGGCTGGGCAAGCGCAAGGACACCAAGCGCGCCATCGTCAGCCTCGCCGAGGGCCACCGCATCGACATCTTCGGAGGTCCGGTCTCCTGACCGGGCGCCTGGAATAGGACGAAGACAACATGGCTATCCGCAAGTACAAGCCGACCACCCCGGGCCGTCGTGGCTCCTCGGTGGCCGACTTCGTCGAGATCACCCGGACCACGCCGGAGAAGTCGCTGACGCGCCCCCTCGCCAAGAAGGGCGGCCGCAACAACCAGGGCCGGATCACCACCCGGCACCAGGGCGGCGGCCACAAGCGCGCCTACCGCATCATCGACTTCCGTCGCTACGACAAGGACGGCGTGCCCGCCAAGGTCGCGCACATCGAGTACGACCCCAACCGCACCGCCCGGATCGCGCTGCTCCACTACGCCGACGGCGAGAAGCGCTACATCGTCGCGCCGAAGGACCTGACCCAGGGCACGCCGCTGGAGTCCGGCCCCACGGCCGACATCAAGACCGGCAACAACCTGCCGCTGCGCAACATCCCGGTCGGTACGACCATCCACTGCATCGAGCTGCGGCCCGGCGGCGGCGCCAAGATCGCCCGCTCCGCGGGCAACAGCGCCCAGCTGGTCGCCAAGGAGGGCTCGCGCGCCACGCTGCGACTGCCCTCGGGCGAGATGCGGTTCGTCGACGTCCGCTGCCGCGCCACCATCGGCGAGGTCGGCAACGCCGAGCAGTCCAACATCAACTGGGGCAAGGCCGGCCGCATGCGCTGGAAGGGCCGTCGTCCCACCGTCCGCGGCGTCGTGATGAACCCCGTCGACCACCCCCACGGTGGTGGCGAGGGCAAGACCTCCGGTGGTCGCCACCCGGTCTCGCCCTGGGGCAAGCCCGAGGGCCGCACCCGCCGCCGCAAGGCGAGCGACGCCCAGATCATCCGCCGCCGCAAGTCTGGCAAGAGGAAGTAGACAGATGCCTCGCAGCTTGAAGAAGGGCCCCTTCGTCGACGACCACCTGATCAAGAAGGTGGACGCCGAGAACGACAAGGGCAGCCACAACGTGATCAAGACGTGGTCGCGCCGCTCGATGATCGTGCCGGCCATGATCGGCCACACGATCGCCGTGCACGACGGCCGCAAGCACGTTCCCGTGTTCGTGACCGACTCGATGGTCGGCCACAAGCTCGGTGAATTCGCGCCGACCCGCACCTACCGCGGGCACGTCAAGGACGACCGGAAGGGAAGGCGACGCTGATGCCTACCACCGAGCGCCGGCGCACCAGCGCCCGCCGCGAGTCCCTGCTGGGCGACCAGCCGGGTGCGTTCGCGAGCGCGCGTTACGTGCGGATCACCCCGATGAAGGCCCGCCGAGTCGTTGACATGGTCCGCGGCCTGCAGGTGGACGACGCGTTGTCGCTGCTGCAGTTCGCGCCGCAGGCCGCCTCGGAGACCGTCTACAAGGTGCTGGAGAGCGCCGTCGCCAACGCCGAGACCACCGAAGGTCTCGTGCGCGGTGACCTCGTGGTCTCCGTTGCCTGGGTCGACGAGGGCCCGACCATGAAGCGCTGGCGCCCCAGGGCCCAGGGCCGCGCGACCCGCATCAACAAGCGGACCAGCCACATCACCCTTGCGGTCACGCCGGTTGCCAAGCCGGTCGTCAAGGCCCCGGCGAAGAAGGCCGCGCCGGCCGCCAAGAAGACCACGAAGAACGGAAAGAGTGCCTGATGGGACAGAAGATCAACCCCAACGGCTTCCGCCTTGGCATCTCCACCGACCACAAGAGCCGGTGGTACGCCGACAAGCTGTACAAGTCGTACGTCGGCGAGGACGTCGCCATCCGCAAGCTGCTCGGCAAGGGCATGGAGCGGGCCGGCATCTCCAAGGTGGAGATCGAGCGCACCCGTGACCGGGTCCGCGTCGACATCCACACCGCCCGCCCCGGCATCGTCATCGGCCGCCGCGGCGCCGAGGCCGACCGTCTGCGCGGCGAGCTCGAGAAGCTCACCGGCAAGCAGGTCCAGCTCAACATCCTCGAGGTCAAGAACCCCGAGATCGATGCCCAGCTGGTCGCCCAGGGCGTGGCCGAGCAGCTCTCGGGCCGCGTGCAGTTCCGTCGGGCCATGCGCAAGGCGATGCAGACCTCGATGCGCTCGGGTGCCAAGGGCATCCGGATCCAGTGCTCGGGCCGCCTCAACGGCGCCGAGATGTCGCGCACCGAGTTCTACCGCGAGGGCCGCGTCCCGCTGCACACCCTGCGCGCCGACATCGACTACGGCTTCTACGAGGCCCGCACCACCTTCGGCCGGATCGGCGTGAAGGTGTGGATCTACAAGGGCGAGGTCGCCGGTACCCGTGCCGAGCGCCAGGCCCAGGCAGCCGCCCGCGCGGGCGTCCCCGGTCGCAGCGGTCGCCCCACCCGCAGCGGCGACCGTCCCAGCGACCGTCCGAGCCGCGGCACCCGTGGCGGCGGCGACGCTCCTGCACCCGCGACCGCGGCCCCCGCGACGGCTGCGCCCGCTGCGGCACCCGCCGAGTCCGGAACGGAGGCCTGAGCCATGTTGATGCCCCGTCGTATCAAGCACCGCAAGCAGCACCACCCCAAGCGGACGGGTGCGGCCAAGGGTGGCACCCGCCTCGCCTTCGGTGAGTTCGGAATCCAGTCGCTCGAGGGTTCCTACGTCACCAACCGGCAGATCGAGTCGGCCCGTATCGCCATGACCCGGCACATCAAGCGTGGCGGCAAGGTGTGGATCAACATCTACCCCGACCGCCCGCTGACCAAGAAGCCCGCCGAGACCCGGATGGGTTCCGGCAAGGGCTCCCCCGAGTGGTGGGTGGCCAACGTCAAGCCCGGACGCGTCCTGTTCGAGCTCTCCGGTGTCGATGAGCTGACTGCTCGTGAGGCCATGCGCCGCGCGATGCACAAGCTCCCCATGAAGACCCGGTTCGTCTCTCGTGAGGCAGGTGAATTCTGATGGCACAGCAGGGAACGCGCGCTCACGAGCTCGACGAGATGAACGCGACCGACCTCGAGGCGCGGCTGCGCGAGGCCAAGGAGGAGCTGTTCAACCTCCGCTTCCAGGCGGCCACCGGCCAGCTGGAGAGCCACGGCAGGCTCCGCCACGTCAAGAAGGACATTGCCCGGATCTACACCGTGGTGCGCGAGCGCGAGCTCGGCATCCGGACCACTCCGGGCGCAGATGAGAAGGGTGAGTCCGCATGAGCGAGTCCACGCAGGAGAACCAGGAGAGCACCGCGCGCAACACGCGCAAGACCCGTGAGGGCCTGGTCGTCAGCGACAAGATGGACAAGACCGTCGTGGTCTCCGTCGAGGACCGCGTCAAGCACGCGCTCTACGGCAAGGTCATGCGGCGTACGTCGAAGCTGAAGGCGCACGACGAGCAGAACGACTGCGGCATCGGCGACCGCGTCCTGATCATGGAGACCCGACCGCTCTCGGCCACCAAGCGCTGGCGCGTCGTCGAGGTCCTCGAGCGCGCCAAGTAAGCCCAGGCCACCCTGAGACCGAAGACAGTTCCCCCAGGCTCACGCGAGTGAGAACCAGGGCGACAAGGAGAAACTGAAATGATCCAGCAGGAGTCGCGACTCAAGATCGCCGACAACACGGGTGCCAAGGAAGTTCTGTGCATCCGCGTGCTCGGCGGCTCGGGTCGGCGCTACGCCGGCATCGGCGACATCATCGTGTGCACCGTCAAGGACGCGATCCCTGGCGGCAACGTCAAGAAGGGCGAGGTCGTCAAGGCCGTCGTCGTCCGCACGGTCAAGGAACGGCGTCGTCCGGATGGTTCCTACATCAAGTTCGACGAGAACGCCGCCGTGATCCTCAAGACCGACGGCGAGCCGCGCGGCACCCGCATCTTCGGCCCCGTCGGCCGCGAGCTGCGCGACAAGAAGTTCATGAAGATCATCTCGCTCGCACCGGAGGTGCTCTGAGCCATGGCTGCCAAGAACCCGAAGAAGAACAGCGTGAACATCAAGAAGGGCGACACCGTGAAGGTGATCGCCGGCCAGGACAAGGGTGCCGAGGGCAAGGTCATCGCCGTGTTCCGTGAGGACCAGCGGCTGATCGTCGAGGGCGTCAACCGGGTCAAGCGACACACCAAGGTCGTCAACCAGGGCGGGCGCGCCGGCACCACCGGCGGCATCATCACGACCGAGGCGCCGATCCACGTGTCCAACGTGATGCTCGTCGACGGCAAGGGCGTCACCCGGCTCGGCTTCCGCCGCGACCAGGTGACCAAGCGCCGCAACGACGGCACGACCTACGCCGCCGAGCGCAGCGTCCGCGTCTCCCGCAAGACCGGCAAGGAAATCTGATGACCGACACCACCACCGAGACCACCGAGGCCACCGAGGCCAGCGAGACCGCCGCTCCCGAGCCGAAGGTCACCCCGCGACTGAAGACCCGCTACCGCGAGGAGATCATGGCCTCGCTGCAGAGCGAGTTCGCCATCACGAACGTCATGAAGGTGCCCGGCCTGACCAAGATCGTGGTCAACATGGGCGTCGGCGAGGCGGCTCGCGACTCCAAGCTGATCGAGGGCGCGGTCAAGGACCTGACGACCATCACCGGCCAGAAGCCGATGGTCACCAAGGCTCGCAAGTCCATCGCCCAGTTCAAGCTCCGCGAGGGCATGCCGATCGGCGCCCACGTGACGCTGCGCGGCGACCGCATGTGGGAGTTCCTCGACCGGCTGCTCTCGCTCGCCCTGCCCCGCATCCGTGACTTCCGCGGCCTCTCGCCGCAGCAGTTCGACGGCAACGGCAACTACACGTTCGGTCTGACCGAGCAGGCGGCGTTCCACGAGATCGACCAGGACCGCATCGATCGCACCCGCGGCATGGACATCACCGTCGTGACGACGGCCACCAACGACGACGAGGGTCGCGCGCTGCTCAAGCAGCTGGGCTTCCCCTTCGCGGATCGATGAGAGGGAACTGACATGGCGAAGACTGCTCTGAGGGTGAAGGCGGCCCGCAAGCCGAAGTTCGCGGTCCGCGGCTACACCCGCTGCCAGCGCTGCGGTCGGCCCAAGGCCGTCTACCGCAAGTTCGGCCTGTGCCGGATCTGCCTCCGGGAGATGGCCCACCGCGGCGAGCTCCCCGGCATCACCAAGTCCAGCTGGTAACTCCACAAGAACTCACAAGAACGCTGAAGGTCCGACCGGCACCGCCGGCCGGAAACCACACCGAGAAAGGGCCCACACGGCCATGACGATGACTGACCCGATCGCAGACATGCTGACTCGTCTGCGCAACGCCAACCAGGCGTACCACGATGCGGTGACGATGCCGTACAGCAAGCTCAAGCAGGGCGTTGCCGAGATCCTCAAGCAGGAGGGCTACATCGCCTCCTTCGAGGTGGCCGAGCCCGCCGAGGGCGCGGTCGGCAGGACGCTGACCATCACCCTCAAGTACGGCCGCAACCGGGAGCGCTCGCTCGCCGGCGTCCGCCGCATCAGCAAGCCCGGCCTGCGCGTGTACGCCAAGCACACCGGCCTGCCCCGCGTCCTGGGTGGCCTGGGCGTCGCGATCATCTCCACGAGCCAGGGCCTGCTGACCGACCGCCAGGCCAACCAGAAGGGCGTAGGTGGGGAAGTCCTCGCCTACGTCTGGTGACGAGAGACCGAGAAGGAGACTGACATGTCGCGCATCGGCAAGCTCCCGATCGTGGTCCCGTCCGGCGTCGACGTCGCGATCGACGAGGCCCTGGTGACCGTCAAGGGCCCCAAGGGCACCCTGTCGCACACCGTGGCCGCGCCCATCACCATCGAACGCGGTGGCGAGGGGGCCCTCGAGGTCAAGCGTCCCGACGACGAGCGGAACAGCCGTGCCCTGCACGGCCTGACGCGGACCCTGATCAACAACATGGTCGTCGGCGTGACCGACGGCTACGAGAAGAGGCTCGAGATCGTGGGCGTGGGCTACCGCGTCCTGTCCAAGGGCCCCACGCAGCTGGAGTTCCAGCTCGGCTACAGCCACTCGATCACCTTCAACGCCCCCGACGGGATCACCTTCACCGTCGACAGCCCGACCCGGCTCGGCGTCCAAGGCATCGACAAGCAACTGGTCGGCGAGACCGCCGCCAAGATCCGCAAGCTGCGCAAGCCGGAGCCCTACAAGGGCAAGGGCGTCCGCTACGCGGGAGAGCACATCCGCCGCAAGGTCGGAAAGGCAGGTAAGTGACATGGCGATCTCGTTGTCGCACCGCAAGCACACCGCTGCACGCACCGCGTCCAGGCTGCGTCGTCAGGTCCGGGGCCGCAAGAAGCTCTTCGGCACGTCCGAGCGTCCGCGCCTGGTCGTGACCCGGTCCAGCAAGCACATCACCGTCCAGGTCGTCGACGACCTCGTCGGCAAGACCGTCGCGTCGGCCTCCACCATGGAGTCCGACCTGCGCTCCTTCGAGGGTGACAAGACGGCCAAGGCCAAGAAGGTCGGCGAGCTGGTGGCCGAGCGCGCCAAGGCGGCAGGGGTCGACGGAGTCGTCTTCGACCGGGCCGGCAACAAGTACCACGGTCGCGTCGCGGCCCTGGCCGACGGCGCCCGCGAGGGTGGTCTGGCGTTCTGACGCCGGACGAGCCCCGAGAAGCAGAGAGAGAAGGATGAGTTCCATGAGCGGAGCCCAGCGCGGACAGCGCTCTGGCGGCGATCGCGGCGGTGACCGTCGCGGTGGCCGCGACGACCGCCGCGGTGGCGGCGCCGACAAGACCGCCTACGTCGAGCGCGTCGTCGCCATCAACCGCGTCGCCAAGGTCGTGAAGGGTGGTCGTCGCTTCAGCTTCACCGCCCTCGTGGTCGTCGGCGACGGCGACGGGATGGTCGGCGTCGGCTACGGCAAGGCCAAGGAGGTGCCCGCGGCCATCGCCAAGGGTGTCGAGGAGGCCAAGAAGGCGTTCTTCCGGGTGCCCCGGATCCAGGGCACCATTCCCCACCCCGTCCAGGGTGAGAAGGCCGCCGGCGTCGTGCTCCTGCGTCCCGCCGCCCCCGGTACCGGCGTCATCGCCGGTGGCCCGGTGCGTGCGGTGCTCGAGTGCGCCGGCATCCACGACGTGCTCAGCAAGTCGCTGGGTTCGTCCAACCAGATCAACATCGTGCACGCGACCGTCGAGGCGCTCCGCATGCTCGAGCAGCCCGAGACCGTGGCCGCGCGTCGCGGCCTGCCGGTCGAGCAGATCGCTCCTGCGGCCCTCCTTCGGGCGGCCCGCGAGGAGCCCGCGGGGGTGACGAGCTGATGGCGCAGCTGAAGGTCCAACAGAAGAAGTCGACGATCGGCTGCAAGGCCAACCAGCGCGAGACCCTGCGCACGCTCGGTCTCAAGCGGATCGGCGACGTCGTCGTCAAGGAGGACCGGCCCGAGATCCGCGGCATGGTCCACACCGTCCGTCACCTGGTGACGGTCTCGGTGATCGACGGTTCCATCGGAGAGGATGAGGCGAAGTGACGCTCAAGCTCCATCACCTGCGCCCCGCCCCGGGTGCCAAGACCGCCAAGACGCGCGTCGGCCGCGGTGAGGGCTCCAAGGGCAAGACCGCTGGTCGTGGCACCAAGGGCTCCAAGGCCCGCAACCAGATCCCGGCCTCCTTCGAGGGCGGCCAGATGCCGATCCACATGCGGATCCCGAAGCTCAAGGGCTTCAAGAACCCGTTCCGCGTGGAGTTCCAGGTCGTCAACCTCGATCGCATCACCGAGCTGTTCCCCGAGGGTGGCACCATCACCGTCGAGGACCTGGTAGCCAAGGGCGCGGTCCGCAAGGGCGAGCCCGTCAAGGTGCTGGGCCAGGGCGACATCGACATGGCCGTGCAGGTGACCGCCCAGGCGTTCTCCGCGTCGGCCAAGGAAAAGATCGAGGCAGCGGGCGGTTCGGCCACCCTCGCCTGAGGGTCGCAGATTCACCCCACGGAATCGAGTGCAAATGTTCTGCTCGGTCGGGGGCGCGGAACGCCGGATTCAGGTCCGGACTCCGGGCCCCCGCCGTCCGATCAGGGCCTGTGGACTGCCTGTTAGGCTTCCCCGGTTCCTCGCCTCCGGCCGATCGGGCGGTACGAGAACGGTGCGAGGGCCGCACCCTGCTTGGAGAAAGAGGATTTCGTGCTAGGCGCGTTCGCCAATGCTTTCCGCACTCCGGACCTGCGGCGCAAGCTGCTGTTCGTCCTGTTCATCATCGCCCTCTTCAGGCTCGGCTCCCAGGTCCCCGCGCCGGGCGTCAACGTCGCCAACGTGCAGACCTGCCTCAACGATGTGGGCAACACCGGCATCTACAGCCTGATCAACCTGTTCTCCGGCGGGGCGCTGCTCCAGCTGACGATCTTCGCGCTGGGCATCATGCCCTACATCACGGCTTCCATCATCCTGCAGCTGCTCGTCGTGGTCATCCCACGGCTCGAGGCGCTGAAGAAGGAAGGCCAGGCCGGCCAGACCAAGATCACCCAGTACACCCGCTACCTGACCCTCGGGCTGGCCCTGCTCCAGGCCACCGGCATCGTTGCCCTGGCCAGGTCCGGCAACCTGCTCGCCGGCTGTGACGAACCACTGCTGCACAGCGACGGCACGGCGACCTTCCTGGTCATGGTGATCACCATGACCGCGGGCACCGCGGTGATCATGTGGCTCGGCGAGCTGATCACCGACCGCGGCGTCGGCAACGGCATGTCGATCATGATCTTCACCCAGGTCGTCGCCTCCTTCCCAGCCGCCTTGTGGGCCGTCCAGAAGCAGAAGGGCTGGTGGGTCTTCGGCCTCGTCGTCCTCATCGGACTCGCGATCATCGCGGCGGTCATCTTCATCGAGCAGGCGCAGCGCCGCATCCCCGTGCAGTACGCCCGCCGCATGGTCGGCCGCAAGATGTTCGGCGGCAGCTCGACCTACATCCCCCTGAAGGTCAACCAGGCCGGCGTCATCCCCGTCATCTTCGCCTCGTCGCTGCTCTACCTGCCGGCGATGGCGGCGCAGTTCAACCAGACCAGCGACGCGTTCTGGGTGCGGTGGATCAACGACTACTTCGTGCGCGGCGACCACCCGCTCTACATGCTCGCCTACTTCCTGATGATCGTCTTCTTCACCTACTTCTACGTCTCGATCACCTTCAACCCGCAAGAGGTGGCCGACAACATGAAGAAGTACGGCGGCTTCATTCCCGGGATCCGGGCGGGCAAGCCGACCGAGGACTACCTCGCCTACGTCTTGTCCCGCATCACGTTCCCCGGTTCGATGTACCTCGGGCTCGTCGCGCTCATCCCGCTGATCGCCTTGGTCCTGATCAACGCCAACCAGAACTTCCCCTTCGGCGGCACCTCGATCCTGATCATGGTCGGTGTCGCGCTGGACACGGTGAAGCAGATCGAGAGCCAGCTGCAGCAGCGCAACTACGAAGGGTTCCTCCGATGACCTTCACACCACTCGGCCAGATCGAAGCGACCCGGGTGCGATGAGGCTGGTGCTGATGGGGCCCCCCGGGGCCGGCAAGGGCACCCAGGCCAGGTTCGTGGCCGACCACTTCAAGATCCCCGCCATCTCCACCGGCGACATCTTCCGCGCCAACGTCTCCCAGCGGCACACCACTGGGCGTCGAGGCCCAGCGCTACATGGACTCCGGCGAGTACGTGCCCGACGAGATCACCAACCTGATGGTGCGCGACCGCATCGACCAGCCCGACGCTGAGCCTGGTTTCCTGCTCGACGGCTACCCGCGCACGCTGGACCAGGTCAAGGAGCTCGACGGGATGATCGCCTTCACCGGCCACCGTCTCGACGCGGCGGTCGCGCTGACCGTCGACGAGGACGAGATCGTCCAGCGGTTGCTCCAGCGTGCCGAGTCCGAGGGCCGCGCCGACGACACCGAGGACGTCATCCGGCGCCGCCAAGAGGTGTACGCCGAGCAGACGGCGCCCCTCATCGACGTCTACCGCAACCGGGGCATCCTGGTCGAGGTCGACGGGCTGGGCGAGGTCGACGACGTCACCGCCCGCATCTTCGAAGCTCTCGACGTCCTCCCCGAGAGCTGAGCGGGAGGCCCCGATGGCCCTCCGCGACCGCGGCATCGAGATCAAGAGCCGCGAACAGATCGATCTCATGCGGGTGGCCGGCCTGCTCGTCGGACAGACCCTCGAGCTGCTGCGCGCCGCCGTACGACCGGGCATCACCACCGCAGAGCTGGACGCCATCTCCGACGACCACATCCGATCACGCGGCGGCGTCCCGTCCTTCCTGGGCTACGGGCACCCGCCGTTCCCGGCCACCATCTGCGCGTCGGTCAACGACGAGGTCGTGCACGGCATCCCCGGTGACCGGATGCTGGTCGAGGGCGACGTGATCTCCATCGACTGCGGGGCCATCGTCGACGGCTGGCACGGCGACGCCGCCATCACCGTCGCGGTCGGCGAGGTGAATGAGGACCTCCGGCACCTGATGGACGTGACCGAGGGGGCCCTGTGGCGCGGGATGGCCGCCGCCCGACTGGGCGGCCGGGTCAGCGACATCTCCCACGCGGTGGAGTCCTACGTCCGTGGCGAGGGGGCGTTCGGCATCCTCGAGGACTACGTGGGGCACGGCATCGGCACCGCCATGCACCAGCCGCCCAACGTGCCCAACGTCGGTCGCCCCGGACGCGGGCCGCGCCTGGTCGAGGGCCTGGCCCTGGCCGTCGAGCCGATGGTCACTCTCGGCGAGAGCGCGACCGAGCTCTCCGATGACGACTGGACGGTCGTCACGGCTGACGGCAGCAAAGCCGCGCATTTCGAGCACACCTTTACCCTGACTCCCAACGGCCCCTGGGTGCTCACCGCCCTCGACGGCGGCGAGTCCCGGCTCACCGAGCTCGGCGTCCCCTTCGGTGGCCGTTGACCACCCGACGATGAACCCGTGATGGGAGCGACTGGCTCGTGGACGTAGCCCCTTGGGTCTGGCAGGTCACGATCGGCGCCACGGTCGTCTTCTTCATCTTCGACGTCTGGCACATGCGTCGGAACCCGCACGAGCCGACCATGAAGGAGTGCCTCCGGGCGCTCAGCTTCTACGTCGGCGCCGCCATCGTCTTCGGCCTCGCGATCTGGTACTTCTACGGCAGCCGCTACGGCGGTGAGTTCTTCGCCGGCTGGATCACGGAGTACTCCCTGTCCATCGACAACCTGTTCATCTTCATCATCATCATGGGCAAGTTCGCCGTGCCGCGGCAGTACCAGCAGAACGCACTGATGATCGGAATCATCCTGGCGCTGGTGATGCGCGGGATCTTCATCGCCGTCGGCGCCGCGGCGATCAACCAGTTCAGCTGGGTCTTCTACCTGTTCGGCCTGTTCCTGATCCTGACCGCGATCAACCTCGCCCGGGAGGGCGCCGAGGAGGAGCAGGGGTACGACGAGCCTCGACTGGTCCGCTGGGTCCGGAACCACTTCCCCGTCAGCGACCAGTGGAACGGCGTCAAGTTCTTCATCCAGGAGAACGGCACGTGGCTGCTCACCCCGATGGCGATGGTCGTGCTCACCCTCGGCATGACAGACCTGCTGTTCGCCCTCGACTCGATCCCGGCGATCTACGGCCTCACCAGCGAGCCCTACCTGGTGCTGACCGCCAACGTCTTCGCCCTGATGGGTCTGCGCCAGCTCTACTTCCTCATCGGCGGCCTCCTGCAGCGGCTGGTCTACCTCTCCTACGGCCTGGCGTTCCTGCTGGCCTTCATCGGCGTGAAGCTGATCCTGCACGCGCTGCACGAGAACGAGCTGCCCTTCATCAACGGCGGTGAGCCCGTCCCGTCGGCCTGGGAGATCCCCATCTGGGTCTCGCTCGTGGTCATCCTCGGCACCCTCGTGGTCACCGCGGTGGCGAGCCTGATCGCCGACCGGTCCAAGCGCGACTCCGCGGCCGGCTGAGCGGGCACGATAGGCGGCCCCGGCGTCAACACGTGGCCGCGATGCTCCTGATGGCGGTGTCGTCGGCGGCGGTGATGGAGAGGTCGTAGGCGACCGCGACCTTGAGATAGGTCAGCACGTAGCGGCAGTGGTAGGCCTCGCGCGGAGGAAGCCACTCTGCCGGCGTGAAGTTCTCCTTGGCCTGGTTGGCCGCTCCCCAGACCGCGAGCAGCTCGAGGTCGACGTCGTTGGCGAAGCGGACCCGCTTCTTCTGGGTCCACTCCCAGGCGCCGGCGTACCAGGCGCGCGAGAGGGGGTACACGTGGTCGATCTGGATCCGGTAGCCGTCGCGGCGCCAGGTCATCTTGCGGCCGGTGTAGGGGTCGGTGAGCCTGGCCTGGTAGATCCGGCATTTCGAGCCCCAGCGCAGCTCGATGTCGTGCATCTGCTGGAGCAAGACGTCCTGGCGGGTGTCGCAGCTGTTGTGCCCGAAGGGACCGGTGTTGTCGTCGGTCCACTCCTCACCGAAGACGCAGGCCCCGGGGTCGCAGTAGCGGTCGTAGCCCGGGTAGTACGGCGCCTCGTCGGTCACCACGACCTGGTCCAGCAGGGCGAGGATGCGCGAGCCCGGGGAGGCGTCGGCCGCCGGCGTCCCGAGCGGCACCAGCGCCAGCAGCAGCAGGAGCGGCAGCAGCCTCAGTCGACGCATCGGTTCCCCCAGGGTGAGGCGAAGCTGCCACGGATGAGCCGGACCTGGAGACACACGCGCTCCGGCGCGTTGAGCGTAATCGTGTCGTCCGCGGTGCGCTCGCCTTCGCCGGTATCCGTCCGCCGCCACTCCCAGGAGTCCCCGGTCTGGAAGCCGGTGGCGCTCTCCCAGCGGAACACCACGCCAGCCGCCGTACGCCGCCCGGTGACGTCGGGTGGGTCGGTCGGGGCGCCGGGCTCGATCGTCAGCGGGGTCCCGGTCGTGCCCGGCGTCGTGGGCGGCGTCGACGACGGCTCGTCTCCGGCTCGCAGGAAGAGCACGATGCCGATGACGAACAGCAGCGCGATGCCGGCCACCATCCAGACCAGCCTGACCCGCTCGCCCGGGGTGGGCGGCTCCGCTTGGGCCGGCGCGGCAACCGGGGGCTCGACGGCGATCCGCGACGAGGAGCCGGAGATCACGGTGACGGGCTTGAGCACCGTGGCGTCACCTGACGTGTGCGCCGGGACGGGCGGCACCATCGGCAGGTCGGTCTCGACGGAGATGGCGGTGCGGGGGAAACCGGCCTGTGCCTCGATCCGCTGGAGCGAACGGGCCAGCTCGAGTGCAGTTGCCGGCCGGTGCTCGGGCTGCTTGGCCAGGCACTGCTGGAGCAGCAGGTCGAGCGACGGCGGCACGTCGGGCCGCTGGGTGCGCGGCGGAGTCGAGTGCAGGATCCGCGCGGTCAGCGCCCGGGAGGAGTTGTCGCCGGCGGGGATGGAGAAGGGCGATCGGCCGACCAGCAGGTTCCAGATCGTCGCGCCGAGCGAGTAGACGTCGGAGGCCACCGAGCCGTTGGACCGGCCGTCGAGCAGCTCCGGCGGCGACCACGGGTAGCTGATCCGGACGTCGGTGTCGGCCTCGACGTCGTGCATCCGACCGGCGATGCCGAAGTCGCTGAGTGCGGGCTCGGAGTAGGTGGTGACCAGCACGTTGGAGGGCTTGATGTCGCGGTGCAGGATGCCGGAGCGGTGGGCGGTCTCGATCGCGCTGGCGAGCTTGATGCCGGTGGCCACGGCCTCGCTGACCGACATCGGCTTGACCTGCACCCGTTGACCCAGGTCGGGCGGTGGGCAGTAGCGCATCACGAGATAGGGCCGCGAGCCCTCCTGTTGACTCGTGGTGCCTGCCGTGACCACGGTGACGATGTAGGGGTGGTCGGCCAACCTGGCCATCGCGTTGGCCTCGGTGGTGAACATCGCCTTCTCGCGGTCGTTCAAGGGGATGTCAGGACGCACCACCTTGACCGCGACCCGCTGCCGGGGCCACTCCTGCTCGTAGAGGAAGACGTCGGCGAAGCCGCCCTGACCGATGTGCTGGAGATAGGTGTAGCCCGGAATGTGGGGTGGCCCGCTCACCGCGGGCGTCCTCCGGTCATGCACCGACCTCGTAGACGGCTTCGTACTGGTCGGCGAGCGAGACCTTGCAGCCAGGCTCGAGGACATGGGGCTCCATCGGCCGCAGCCGCTCGGGAGCCCGGCCGGGCATGGCGAGCGTCGTACCGCCGCGTGAGCCCAGGTCGCGGCAGATCAGCAGCCAACCGTCCAACTCGATCTGCACGTGCATGCGGGAGACGAAGCTGGCCTCCTGCGGCACGGCGACAAGGTGCGGCAGCGGGGCGTTGGGGTTGACGGGCACCGGCTTGCGGCCGAGCACCACGCCCCGGTCGAAGGGCACCGCCTCGCCCGTGGGCAGCCGCAGGCGGCCGAGCAGCGGGCGCGGCGCGCGTTGCGGGTCCTGGCGGGCGATCGGCGCGGAGCAGATCCGGCAGTTCGTCGCGTGCGGTGGGTTCACGTGCCCCTGGGGGCAGTAGGTCGCCATCACGGTCTCGTGGGTGTGCTCGCGCAGCAGCTCGAACTCCGGCTCGGGCACCGGCAGCGGGGGCCCCTCGGTCGGCGACGAGCGCACCACCGTCTGGGCCTGGGTGAGGTCCTGGTCGACGCTCGGTGCGACCGGCTGTGGCGGCTCGGAGGTCAGGTCGATCGCCCCGGTGCGCTCGACGTCGCCCGCGCCGACGGGCGCGAGCCGGCTCTGCGTCGGGTGGGGATCGTCGCCCAACTCGCTCGGGCGGGGCAGCCGGGCGGGTACGTCGGGGCCACGCGAGGACAAGATGGCGTCGGGGATGCCGTCGATGAGGCTGGGAGCGTCCTGCGCCGTACGGCCCGCGGGCACGTCTGCCGGGATCTCGGCCAGCGCCGCGGACACGACCCCGCCGCGGAACGGCCGTCGCCGCTGCCCGCTGGCGGTCGCTGAGGACGGGCCGAGACTCAGCATGATGCCGACCCGGTCGGTGGTGACCTCGCCGGCGCCGCGGGTGATCTCCCGGCCCGAGCCGGTCATCGCCAGCGACGGCAGCTGGTCGCCGTAGTGGCTCTCCAGCAGCATCAGCACCCGCTCGACGCCGGAGCCCGCGATCGTCTCCCAGAGGCTGGCCACGAAGGCCTCCTCGGGGTCGTCGTCGAGCAACAACCACCGTCGGTCGGCTCCGACCAACAGGCCTCGTCCCGCGACGTACCACACCTCTGGTGTCACCGAGTTGCCCCTTTCCATGCCTGCTGGGCGCTCCTGGGGGACCATTGTGGTCCAGGGGAGCCCGCTGTCCACGGTTGGGCTCAACTTGTTCGACTCGGGAGGCATGCCTAGGCTCGCCTGAGCGCAGACCAATGAAGGGGTGCAACTCGTGCCGTTCGGAGGACTCCTCCAGCGCCGACGCGCCGCGTTGGTGTCGTGGCTGGCGCTCGCGGTGGCGGTGAGCGGCGTGGTGGCCTACGCCGTGCAGGCCGACGGCTACCAGGCCCACAAGGCGGAGCTCAACGACGGCGGCATCTGGGTGACCAGCAACCGGGACGGCTCCTACGGTCGCATCAACAAGCCGATCGGCGAGCTCGACGGCACGATCTTCTCCCGCCTCGACTCCAACCTCGACATCGTCCAGGACGGCTCGTCCGTCGTCGGCATCAACCTGTCCGACGGGGTGGTGATCCCGCTCGATCCCGCCCAGATGCGGCCGCCCGACGGCGAGGAGGCCTCGATCCCGGGGACGCCCGCGGTCGGGATGGCCGGCGGCAGCCTCGCCGTGCTCGACACCACGACCGGCAAGCTGTGGGCCACCCGCGAGGACCCGGCCACCGGAGTCCCGCCCGTCTCCACGCTCGCCGACCAGAGCGAGCCGCTGGCCCAGGTCGGCGCCGACGCCGCCCTCGCCGTCTCGCTCGATGGCAGCGTCTTCGCGGTCTCCGCCGCCGTCGACCAGCTCCTCACCCTCACCCAGTCCGGCACTGACTCGTTCGCGACCCCGACGACCGATGATCTGCCCGGTGACGGCGTCAGCGACGCCGTGGCCCTCACGGCCGTCGGCGCTACCCCGGTCGTGCTCGACTCCGCCACCGGCCGGCTCATCGTCATCGGCGGCGCGGAGGCAGACGTGCCGAAGGGCTCGGTGCTCCAACAGCCGGGACCCTCGTCGTCCTCGGTGCTGGTCGCCAGTCGGGAGGCGCTGCTCTCCGTCGACCTGGCCACCGGCGAGGTGACCGAGCTCGCCACGGGTGTCGGAGGCGACCCGGCCAACCCGGTTCGGCTCGGCGACTGCCGCTACGGCGCCTGGGCCGGTGGCACGGGTGCCGTGGTGACGGTCTGCGGCGACGGCGAGGCGACCCCGCTGCCGTTGAACGCGCAGACCTCCGACCTGGTCTTCCGCACCAACCGCGGGCAGATCGTGCTCAACGACCGGGCCACCGGCAACGTGTGGGACGTCGACTCCGACAAGCCCACCCAGCTCGACAACTGGGACGCGTTCCGGCTCAAGGCCAAGGACGAGAACGACGACGACGACGACCAGCACCAGAACCAGGGCGACCGGCGTCCGCCGAGGGCCGTGAAGGACGACCTCGGGGCCCGGCCCGGCCGCACGACGATCCTGCACCCGCTCGACAACGACACCGCACCGTCGGGCCGGCTGCTCGCGATCCGCTCCGTGCGCGATGTCAGCGGTGCCGATGCACAGCTCGCCATCAGCCCCGATGGCCAGACCGTGCAGATCACCCTGCCCAACGACGCCGTGGGCGGCGCCAGCTTCGAGTACTTCATCGACGACGGGCGGCAGTCCGTCTCCGCGCACGCCACGGTCCGCGTGGGCATCACCGGTCAGGGTGCTCCCAACTCCGAGCCCGAGCTGCGCGAGGGCTTCGAGCCGCGCGTGTGGGTCGTGCCCGCGAGCGGCAGCATCGACGTTCCCGTGCTTCCCGACTGGCGCGACCCCCAGGACGGCGACCCCGTCTCCACCGTGGCGGCGCGCCCCGTCACCGGCCCGAGCGCCGGCGCCGACGCACGGGTCACCTCTGCCGGCGCCGTGCGGTTCCACGCGCCCGGTCAGGGCGGCCTGGTGAAGGTCGAGTACGACGTCACCGACGGCCTGGGCCACGCCGTCACCGAGAGTCTCGACTTCCGGGTCCAGGAGCCCACCGACCTCGACGCCGTCGCGCCGGTCGCTGCGCCCGACGTGATCGCCGGTGAGACCGGCCAGCCGATCGTCATCTCCCCACTGGGCAACGACCTGCCCGGGTCCGACCCCGTGACTCCGGACGCGGTGCTCAGCCTCGCCGGCAAGGTCGGCCAGGTGCCGGGCGCCGACGTGACCACCAACCTCGTCAAGGGCACCATCACGCTGCGTTCGCAGACGGCCCAGACCTACTTCCTGGAGTACCAGGCGGCGTACGGCACTGCCGACACCGCCACCGGCAAGATCCGGGTCGACGTGCGAGCACCCGAGAACCCGCCCCTGGACCCGGTGGCCGTCCCCGACAGCGTCACGCTGTTCGGGCAGGCCGCCTCCCTGGTCGACGTGCTGGCCAACGACGTCGACCCGTCGGGCGGACTGTTGTCCGTCCAGCGCGCCGACCCGCTCGCCGACAACCAGCTCGACGTCGCCGTGGTCAGCGGCCGGTGGCTGCGGATCAGCGCCCGTCAGGGCCAGCTGTCGCCCAATCCCCAGCTCGTCCGCTACACGATCAGCAACGGCCGGCGCTCCGGGATCCCGGGCCAGGTAGTCGTCAGCCAGCGGCCGCCGCCAACGGACAACACGCCCGTCACCCAGAACGACGACGTCACCGTCCGTGCGGGCACGTCTCAGGCGATCCCCGTGCTCGACAACGACTTCAGCCCGTCCGGTGGCTCGTTGACGCTCATCAGCGAGGGTGTCGGCGACCGCTCGGGTCGACTTGATGTCCAGCCCGTCGGCGCGCCGGGTGGATCCACCGGTGCGGCGTTCGTGGCCGGACGCACGGTGCGCTACGTGGCACCCTCGGACATCAACGCACCGAAGCGGTTCACCATCCGCTACCAGGTCACCAACGACGAGGGCGAGACCGCCGGCGGCAAGGCCAGAGTCACCGTGCTTCCGCTACGCGCCAACAACAACAACCCGCCAGAGCCTCCGGTCGTCGAGGGCCGCACCGTCTCGGGTGACACCGTCAAGCTGCGGTTGCCGGGCTACGGCGTGGACCCTGACGGTGACGCGGTCACCATCTTGGGCCTCGACTCTGCCCCCGAGCTGGGTCAAGTGGTCCGGATCGGCGCGAACTCGATCGAGTACACCGCCTACCCCAGCAACGTCGGCACCGACGAGTTCACCTACAGCATCACGGACACCTTCGGTGCCGTCGCGACCGGGACAGCGCGGGTGTCCATCGCTCCCCCCGGGCCGCCGCAGCCGCCGCTCGCCGTCCCCGACTCGATCACCGTCGAGCCGGGACGAACTGCCGTGGTCGACGTCTTGGCCAACGACCTGGTCGCCACCGGAAGCCGGGTCAGCGTCAGCCTGGTCGACCCGCCGGAGGGCGTGCAGCTCCGCACCGAGACCGGCCCGCTCGAGATCGTCGCTCCCGACTCGCTCGACGGCCGGAGCGTGGAGGTCGTCTACCGCATCACCGATGGCCTCGACAGCTCCCAGACGACGATGACGCTGCGCACCGCCAAGCCCTACAACAACCCGCCGATCGTCTCCGACGCCTTCGGCGCGGCCGGAGACGGCGACACCGTGACGGCCGACGTCCTCTCCGCGGGCAGCGAGACGTCCGGCTCCACCAGCGGCGCCTATGACCCCGACGGGCCCTTCGAGGACCTCCGGGTCGCCCAGGTCTACGCACCCCAGGGCATCACCACGAGCGTCGCCGGGGGCAAGATCACCGTCGAGCGCGCCGAGCAGCCGATGGTCGTGCCGTTCCGCGTCGAGGACGCCGACGGCGGCGCGGCCACCGGCTCCCTCTACGTGCCCGCGGCGAACTCCGGCCTGCCCTACGTCCGGCCCGACGCCATGATCCGGCTCAAGCCGGGAGGGAAGGTCGTCGAGAAGCTCGGCGACTACGTCGTCAACCCGTCCGGCGGCCCGATCTCGTTCACGTTGAAGAGCCGGATGTGGGCCTCGCCGAAGACCGAGCTGACCTCAACCGTGACCGGCGACGGCACCTTCCGCGTCAGCGCCGACGGCTCGTACGCCGGCCCCGGCGCGGTGGTCTTCGAGGTCACGACCGGCACCTCTGTCGACGATCCCGACGGCATCGTGGCGACCCTTTCGGTGCCCGTGCAGGTGGGCGAGACGCGACCCATCCTGCGCTGCCCCGACGACCCCATCGAGGTGCCGCAAGCGGAGTCGCGGCTCATCGACATCGGTGCGCTGTGCCACGTCTGGACGGCCGACCCGGCGCAGGCCGACGGGCTCACCTACACGGCGGCCTTCGACGACGGAGTCGACGACCTGATCGCAGCCACTCCCGTCGACGGCATCGTCGAGGTGACCGCAGCCGCGTCGGCCCTTCCCGGCGACGTAGGCACCCTCCGGGTCGAGGCCGAGGGGAGCAACTCGGGCACGATCCGCATCCGCGTCGTCCGTACGCCGCCCCCGTCGCTCGCGCCGATCCGCGTCTCGACGCTGAAGGCCGGGGAGACCCAGACCATCGACCTGGCTCGCTACCTGACGCCCGGAGTCAGCAACCCCGTGCCGACCGTCGTCGACGCCGAGCAGCTGACCAACCTGGGCGTCCAGATCTCCTCGTCCGGCTCGTCGGTCACGATCAGCACCGACGCCAAGGCGCACGGCCATGCGGAGTTCCGGGTCGTGATGAGCGACGTCGCTGGCTCCAGTGGGCCGGACCGCAGGGTCGAGGGCCGGATCTCGCTCGACATCCTGGGTGTGCCCGACCGCCCGGGCACGCCCGTGCCGGGCAAGGAGGTGCTCGACTCCAAGGTGTCGCTCGACTGGCGGGCGCCCGCGTCCAACGGGTCCCCTGTGAGCTACTACGAAGTGCGTGACCAGTTCGGGCACGTGTCCCGGTGCGGCGGCACGTCCTGCGACATCGTCGGTCTGAGCAACGGCACGACCTACCACTTCTCCGTGCGCGCTCGCAACGCCGTCGGCTTCTCGGAGTGGAGCGCGGCCTCGGTCGGTGCGATGCCCGACGAGCCGCTCGACCTGGTCGGCCGGATCAGGCTCATCGAGGCGGGCGACCAGACGCTGCACATCCGCTGGAAACCCGTGGAGACCAAGGGGGGCGCCGAGGTCCTCTACGTCATCAAGTGGACCGGCGGCACGCAGTACTCCACCTCCTCCAACGTGGTCATCTCCGGCCTCGACAACCACCGTCGCTACCAGTTCCGAGTCGTCCCCCGAAACGCGTTCACGATCGGTGGCGGCCTGATCTCCGACTGGATGCAGCCGATCGGAACGCCGTTCACCCCGGTCCAGCCGACGCTGACCGACCAGGAGACAGCGGGTTCGTCCGGAGCGGTGTCGCTCTCCTGGCCCGCCGTCGACGCCAACGGCCCGCTGCCGGTGCGCTACACGGTGTTCCGCGACGGCGTGGCGCTGCCCGCCTGCACCAACATCCTCAAGCGAGGCTGCGACAACGCCGGCCTCACGTACACGGGGCACGTCTACCTCTACAGCGTCCGGGCGACAAACAGCAACGGCAAGGGCAACACCTCGGCCACGGGTCCGCCGACCCAGTGGCGGGCCACCGGCAAGCCTGCGTCGTGGGGCGGCTGGAGCCTGCTGCCGACCGGCAACAACAACCAGGCCAAGGCCACCTTCACGGTGCCCGCGTCGCGAGGGTCGGAGTCGCAGGTGCGCGTCTATGCCGACGGCGTCAAGGTTCAGCAGCTGGCCGGCCCGGGTGATCTCGAGGCGGTCTTCGAGGTCGCCAACAACCTCGGTCCGCACTCGGTCATGCTCGAGGTGTGCAACGAGGGCGGTGCCTGCACGCAGTCGTCGGTGCAGAACGTGCAGACCTTCGGCCCGATCACCCAGAGCAACATCCACGCCATCACGCCGACCATCAACGTCACCCGATCTCCTGGACCATCGAGGTGGACAGCAACGGTGACCCCGCGACGGTCACGGTGACGAGCGACCATGGGCGCAACGAGCAGTTCAACGTCCCGGTCGGCGTCTCCACCGTCACCACCCAGCCGATGGACTTCGGTTACCAGCGACCGAGACGGTCACGGTCACGCTCTCCGACGCCTCGCCCGAGCCGGGGGTCGGTCAGCGGCGACCAACTCGGCCACCACCGAACCTCCGCCGCCACCGACGCTCGTCGCTCTCCAAGGGCGCGGCCTGCAACGACGACCCGGCGCCCGGGCTGCCGCCGTGCGACACCGGCACGGCTCCGGGGGCCGACTGCACCGACCCCTCGTGTGCCTTCCTCGTGCATCACCTGGCGAACTGGCAGGGCGGCCAGTTCGACGGGATCTTCTGCTCGTTCAACGGCGGTCGACATACCCGAGCAGCCCATTCCCCGCAACACGTCGACGCCAGACCCGACTCACTACGGCCAGCCCGGCGGCGTACTGACGGCGTACTGCTGCACCATCTTCCAGAGAAGGCCGAATCGCCACCCTTCACCTGGTGAGCCCCCGTCCGACGACGAGAGAGACCCTCCGTGACGATCTCCCAGCAGCAGGCAGCCTGGTTCAAGCAGACCTTCGACCAGCTGACCGACAACATGGAGAAGGCCGTGCTCGGCAAGCGCAAGGTCGTCCGGCTGACCCTGACCTGCCTGCTCTCCGAGGGTCACATCCTGCTCGAGGACTACCCCGGCACCGGCAAGACCATGATCGCCCGGGCGCTGGCCAACACCATCCAGGGCAGCCACGCCCGCATCCAGTTCACGCCCGACCTGCTGCCCTCCGACGTCACCGGCGTGACGATCTACGACCAGCACAAGGGCACCTTCGAGTTCCACCAGGGACCGATCTTCCACACCATCGTGCTGGCCGACGAGATCAACCGCGCCTCGCCGAAGACGCAGTCGGCGCTGCTGGAGGTGATGGAGGAGAACCGCGTCACCGTCGACGGGGTCGCCCACGCCGTCGGCCGCCCGTTCCTGGTCATCGCCACCCAGAACCCCATCGAGCAGGCCGGCACCTACCGGCTCCCCGAGGCCCAGCTCGACCGCTTCCTGATGAAGACCGCGGTCGGCTACCCCGACCGGGCGGCCACGGTGGAGCTGCTCAACAACGCCCGCGTCCGCGACCGCGCGGCCCTCGTCACGCCGGTGATCACCTCCGCGACCATCGGCCAGATGTCCGGCCTGGCCGACGAGGTGTACGTCGACCCGGCGGTGGTCGGCTACGTCGCCGAGCTGGCCGAGGAGTCCCGCCGCCAGCCCCACGTCCGGCTCGGGCTCTCGGCCCGCGGCTGCCTGGCACTGGTCCGGGTGGCCAAGACCTGGGCCGCCGCCGACGGTCGCGACCACGTGCTGCCCGACGACGTCAAGGAGCTGGCCGAGCCGGTGCTGTGCCACCGACTGCTCCTCGACGCCGAGGCGCAGTTCAGCGGCGTCACCATCGAGACGGTCATCACCCGCCTCCTCGACAACGTGGCTCCGCCCACCGACCGGGTGGCCTGAGCGTCGTGCATCGCGTCCAGGTGCGGCTCCAGAGGCTGCTGGGCATCGTCAACCCCCTGGGGTGGGCGGTCCTGGCGGCCGGAGCCGGGCTCGCCCTGGCGGCGGCGTACACCGACTGGCGCGAGCTGTCCGTGCTGTCCGCAGCCTGTCTGCTCGTCTTCCTCCTCGCCCTCCCGTTCCTGCTCGGCCGGACCCGCGTCACGGTCGACGTGGTGCTGCAGCCCGAGCGCGTGATCGCCGGCGGCTCGGTCGCCGCGGGAGTTCGGGTCCGCAACATCGCCGCCCACGGTCTGCTCCCGACGATGCTGGAGCTGCCCGTGGGTTCGGTCGTGCACCGCTACGCCGTGCCGCGGCTGGGGCCGGCCGAGAGCCACGAGGAGAGCTTCACGATCCGCACCGAGCGTCGCGGGGTGATCCCGGTCGGGCCGGCCACCACCCGCCGGGGCGACCCCCTGGCGATCCTGTCGCGTGACGTGGAGTGGACCGACGTCACCGAGGTCCTGGTCCGCCCGCCGATGGTGCCGATGGACTCGCTGGGCGCGGGCCTGCTCCGTGACCTCGAGGGCGTCTCCACCGACGCGATCTCCCAGAGCGACCTGGCCTTCCACACACTGCGGGAGTACGTCGCGGGCGACGACCTCCGGCACGTGCACTGGCGGTCCTCGGCCAAGGCGATGGCGGCTGCCGACGACAGCCAGCTGCTCGTGCGCCAGTACCTCGACACCGTGCGCAGCCACGTCACCCTGGTGGTCGACGACACGCCGGCCGTGTGGCCGGTTGCCGACGACTTCGAGACCGCGATGTCGGTCGCCGCGTCGATCATCGTCCGCGCGACGCTCGACGAGTTCGACACCTCGTTCGTCTGCGGGACCAGCGCCTCCTCCGGGGCCACCGGCCACCTGGCGCTCGACTCGGTCTGCCGTGCCGTGCTGGGCAGCACCGGGCTGGTGGCCTCCGCCCACCGGGCAGCGGTGGTCTCGCCCGACACCAGCCTGCTCTTCCTCATCAGCGGGGCGGCCGGCGACTTCGAGAACTTCCAGCGCGCCGTGACCGCCTTCCCGCCGGAGGTACGCCGCTACGCCGTGATCGTGGACCCCAACGGTCAGAGCCGGGTCACCGAGACGGGCGGCCTCGTCGTCGTCCAGGTGGCCGACAAGGCCGATCTTGGTGCGCTTCTCCGGTGGTCGGGCCGATGAGATTCCTGCGCAGGCTCACGCTGAGCACCGCCCGTGACCTCGGGATCGACGTGCTCTTCCTGCTCGCGCTGACCGCGACTGCGCTGGCGGGCTTCGGTGCGACGTACACCGGGATGGGCTACTTCTGGGTCGGCATGCTCGGCGCGGTGCTGGCCGTCCTGACCACGGTCGTGGTGGGCGTGGTGCTGCGCTGGCCGCTCGTGGTCTCGGTCCTGGTGACCCTGGCCTGGTTCTTCCTGCTCGGCGGGGTGCTCTGCCTGCGCGGCCAGGACGCGGCGGCCCCGGGGTCGCGCAGCGCCGACCTGCTCGTGCACGAGCTGCTCTACGGCTGGAAGGACCTGCTGACCACCCTGCCCCCCGTGGACGGCTCGTCCCGGCTGCTGGTGCTGCCCTGGGCGCTCGGGCTGACGACCGGCCTGCTCGGCGCGGTGCTCTGCCTGGTGCACACCCGCCGGCCCCTGGCCTCGGCCCCGTTGCCGCTGCTGCCACCGCTGGCGCTGCTTGCGCTGGTCATCCTGCTCGGCATCGCGCGCCCGCACTCGCTGTGGCTCCAGGGAGTCGCGTTCGCCGTGCTGGGGCTTGCCTGGCTCGGGCTGCGCTACGCCCGCGCGTCGGCTCCCGTCCGGAGCGGCCAGGGCAAGGTGAGCCGACTCGTCGCGGCCGGCGCACTACTCGGACTGGCCGGCCTGCTGGCCATGCCGGTCGGCACCTGGGCGTCCGGCGGCGACGTGGGCAGGGTGATCCTGCGCGACCAGGTCGACCCGCCGTTCGACGTGGGGCAGTACCCCTCGCCGTTGGCGTCCTTCCGGCGCTACGTCGCGCTGCCGGCCGGCCAGAAGAGTCCGCTCAACCTCCACGACAGCACGCTGTTCACCATCGAGGGCGTGCCGTCCGGCAGTCTCGTCCGGATCGCCACCCTCGACCGCTACGACGGCGTGGTGTGGGGAGCCTCCAACAACGCGCAGCCGGACGTCACGGACGACACCTACCAGCGGGTCTCCACCGTGATCGACAATCCGGTCGAGGGCCAGGCCGTCGACGCCCGCGTCACGATCGGGCCGGGCTACAGCGGGGTCTGGCTGCCCACGGTCGGCGCCCTCCAGACGATGCACTTCCAGTCCGCCGACGCCGGTGAGCTCTCCGAGTCGTTCCGCTACAACCTGGCCACCTCCTCGGCCGTCGTCCCCGCCGGCCTGCAGCCCGGTGACGTCTACACGTTCACGGCGGTGCGTCCCGCCGACGATCTCGAGCCAGAGACGCCGTCGTCGGGCCTGGTCGGCGAGGCCGCCGATGCAGCAGGGTTCCTCGACACGCAGGCCGTCCAGTGGTCGGAGGGGGAGAGCCAGCCGATGCGCCGGGTCTTCGCGATCGCCCGGCACCTCAAGTCAGAGGGCAAGTACTCCGACGGCGTGCTCGAGGCGGAGAAGATCTACCACGCCGGCCACAACCGCTTCCGGCTCACCGACGACACCGGCGGCGTGAACGCCCCGTTCGTGGTGGGCAACGACGAGCAGTACGCCGCCTGGATGGCCCTGCTCGCCAACCGGATCGGCGTCCCCGCGCGGGTGGTCTTCGGAGCGGTCGTCCCGTCCGGCGGCGTGGTGACGGGTGCCGACGTGCACGCCTGGGTCGAGGTCCAGGTCGCCGACGGCTCGTGGCGGACCCTGCCGACCGACCTGTTCATGGATGACGACCGGCCGGCCGAGCAGCAGACCACCCGTCAGCAGCAGCTCAGCGGCAGCGTGGTCCCGCCGCCGGCGCCCGTCCCGCCGCCGTCGACGGCCGGCGAGCAGAACGATGCGGACATGAAGGTGCGCAAGAACAAGTCGACCGCCAAGACGGCCGACGAGGACGAGGCGGCGGGGCCGGTGAGGCGGTGGCTCGGCCGGCTCGTGACGTACGTCGGGGTCCCGGTCCTCGCCATCGGCCTGCTCCTCGCGGCGGTCGTGCTGGCCAAGTGGGCGAGGAGGCGGCGACGGCGGATGCGTCCGAAGGTCTCGGCCCGCTTCGGAGGCGGCTGGCGCGAGCTGGTCGACCACGCCCGCGACCTCGGCCAGAAGGTGCCGATCGGGGTCGGCGTCACCCGGCGGGAGCAGTCGGCGGTGCTGGACTCGGCCGCCGCGCCCACGCTGGCCCGGCAGGCCGACGGCCACGTGTTCGGACCGCGCGTGCCGAAGCCGCGCGACGCGGAGGCCTTCTGGAAGGACGTCGACACCGAGCGCAGGGCGATGTCTGCTTTGGTGCCCCGGTCCCGTAGGATCAAGGCAGCGCTGAACCTGACGACTTTCCGCCGCGCCTGAGCCCGCTCCCGGGCTCGGCCCGGGACGTGCGCGATTAGGGATCTGAGCCGCTCTCGACGTAAACTGGCGTGTCGGCCCAACGTGGGTTGCAATTCGCCATGCCTCGCGGCTGTCCGAGCACTCCGACTCCCAATATCTCAGGGAGTTCGGCGTGCGCTCCGGATGAGGCGGCGTACCGCACCCCGACGAGGTCCACCCGTCCGGTCAGCCGGCGGGAGGTTCGCGGGTCGACCGGTAGATCGAGACGACTGACATTCGACAGATTGCGGAGGACATGCCGAAGAAAGAAGGCGTGATCGAGATCGAGGGCACCGTCGTGGAGGCCCTCCCCAATGCGATGTTCCGGGTGGAGCTGAGCAATGGGCACAAGGTTCTCGCGCACATCAGCGGCAAGATGCGCCAGCACTACATCCGGATCCTCCCCGAGGACCGCGTGGTGGTGGAGCTGTCTCCGTACGACCTCACCCGAGGTCGGATCGTCTACCGCTACAAGTAACTTCCAGCCGAAAGGACCTCCGCTCGATGAAGGTCAACCCCAGCGTCAAGAAGATCTGTGACAAGTGCAAGGTGATCCGTCGCCACGGCCGCGTCATGGTGATCTGCGAGAACCCGCGTCACAAGCAGCGGCAAGGCTGAGGTCTCGACACGGGCTCGCCTAGCGGCTCGCCCGGCTCGACCACCGAAGCTCGCAGCACAACTGAACAACCACCTCAACGTGATCGCTTAGCTGGCGAAGTGCCAGCGAAACACCTCCGGAGCAGTGGCCGGAGCTCCCACCCGAGGCGGGTAGGAGATGCGACACGACCAGACACCACCGCGAGAAACCGAAAGGCCACCACATGGCACGCCTCGTCGGTGTCGACCTTCCGCGTGACAAGCGCATCGAGGTCGCACTCACCTACATCTACGGCATCGGCCGTACTCGCGCCCAGCAGGTTCTGGCCGCAACCGGGGTCTCCCCGGACCTGCGCGTCCACCAGCTGGGTGACGAAGAGCTGGTCAAGCTCCGTGACGAGATCGAGTCCAACTTCAAGATCGAGGGTGACCTCCGTCGCGAGGTCCAGGCCGACATCCGTCGCAAGATCGAGATCGGCAGCTACCAGGGTCGCCGCCACCGTCAGGGCCTCCCGGTCCGCGGTCAGCGCACCAAGACCAACGCGCGCACCCGCAAGGGTCCCAAGCGCACGGTTGCCGGCAAGAAGAAGGCCAAGTGACCTGAGCGCCCTCAAGCGCGCAGCAGTCACCCCTTCCCTCGAACTCTCAGACCAGCTAGTCACAAGGAGCACACCAGAGAATGCCTCCCAAGAGCCGTCAGGCCGGCGCCAAGAAGGTGCGTCGCAAGGAGAAGAAGAACGTCGCCGTGGGCGAGGCCCACATCAAGAGCACGTTCAACAACACCATCGTCACGATCACCGACCCCACGGGTGGGGTGATCGCGTGGGCCTCAGCCGGCACCGTCGGCTTCAAGGGCTCGCGCAAGTCCACCCCGTTCGCCGCGCAGATGGCCGCCGAGGCCGCTGGTCGCCGGGCGATGGACCACGGCATGAAGAAGATCGACGTCTTCGTCAAGGGCCCGGGCTCGGGCCGCGAGACCGCGATCAGGTCACTGGGTGCGATCGGCCTCGAGGTCGGCACCATCCAGGACGTGACCCCCACCCCGCACAACGGCTGCCGCCCGCCCAAGCGCCGGCGCGTCTGACCCCGAGACTGAGAAAGAGAGACTGAACCATGGCCCGTTACACCGGCCCCATGACCAAGAAGTCGCGCCGTCTCGGTGTCGACCTCGTCGGCGGCGACCAGGCTTACGAGCGTCGCCCCTACCCGCCCGGCCAGCACGGCCGCGGTCGCATCAAGGAGAGCGAGTACCTGCTCCAGCTGCGGGAGAAGCAGAAGGCCCGCTACACCTACGGCATCCTCGAGAAGCAGTTCCACAACTACTACACCGAGGCCTCCCGTCGCGCCGGCAAGACCGGTGACAACATCCTCCAGCTGCTCGAGTGCCGCCTCGACAACGTCGTCTACCGCGCCGGTTTCGCCCGGACCCGTCGGCACGCCCGCCAGCTGGTCGTGCACGGTCACTTCCAGGTCAACGGTCGCAAGGTCGACATCCCGTCGTTCCAGGTGACCGCTCACGACGTCATCGACGTCCGCGAGAAGTCGCTCGAGATGACTCCGTTCATCGTGGCGCGCGAGACCCACGGCGAGCGCATCGTGCCCGCGTGGCTCGAGGCGATCCCGTCGCGGATGCGCGTCCTCGTGCACCAGCTCCCGGTCCGGGCCCAGATCGACATCCCGGTCCAGGAGCAGCTCATCGTGGAGTACTACTCCAAGAAGTAATTCCGTCACTCTCGCCGCCGCAATGTTCGGGTCCCTCAAATAGTGGTCGGACCCGGAAAGGAAAGAATCAGTGCTTATCGCACAGCGCCCCACCCTGTCGGAAGAGTCGGTCGACGAGTTCCGTTCGCGGTTCGTCATCGAGCCACTCGAGCCCGGCTTCGGCTACACGCTCGGCAACTCGCTGCGTCGCACCCTGCTCTCGTCGATCCCCGGTGCCTCGGTCACGAGCATCAAGGTCGACACGGTGCTCCACGAGTTCTCGACCATCGAAGGCGTCAAGGAAGACGTCACCGAGGTCATCTTGAACCTGAAGGGTCTGGTCGTCTCCTCCGAGCACGACGAGCCCGTCACCATGTACCTGCGCAAGTCCGGTGCCGGTGACGTCACCGCCGCCGACATCGCGCCGCCCGCGGGCGTCGAGGTGCACAACCCGGAGCTCAAGATCGCCACCCTGTCCGACAAGGGCAAGCTGGAGATGGAGCTCGTCGTGGAGCGTGGCCGTGGCTACGTCTCCGCCGTCCAGAACAAGGGCGCCGACAACGAGATCGGCCGGATGCCGGTCGACTCGATCTACAGCCCCGTGCTGAAGGTGACCTACAAGGTCGAGGCCACCCGTGTCGAGCAGCGCACCGACTTCGACAAGCTGGTCATCGACGTGGAGACCAAGCCGTCGATCCGTCCTCGCGACGCGATCGCCTCGGCCGGCAAGACCCTCGTCGAGCTGTTCGGGCTGGCCCGCGAGCTCAACGTCGAGGCCGAGGGCATCGACATCGGCCCGTCGCCCGTCGACGAGCAGCTGGCCGCCGACCTCGCCCTCCCGGTCGAGGACCTGCAGCTGACCGTCCGCTCCTACAACTGCCTCAAGCGCGAGGGCATCCACACCGTGGGTGAGCTCATCTCGCGCTCGGAGCAGGACCTGCTCGACATCCGCAACTTCGGCGCCAAGTCGATCGACGAGGTCAAGGCCAAGCTGGTCGAGATGGGACTGTCCCTCAAGGACAGCGCGCCCGGCTTCGACCCGCACGCTGCCCTGGCGGCGTACGGCGATGATGACGACGACGCATTCGTGGAAGACGAGCAGTACTGATCCATCTACCCGGGTACCTGACACGGCCCGAGAGAATCGAGAAGCGACATGCCAACCCCCAAGAAGGGTCCCCGCCTCGGCGGTAGCCCGTCCCACCAGCGGCACATCCTGGCCAACCTGGCGACCGCGCTCTTCGAGCACGGCCGGATCACCACCACCGAGTCTCGGGCGCGCACGCTGCGTCCGGTCGCGGAGAAGCTGATCACCAAGGCCAAGAAGGGCGATCTGCACAACCGTCGTGAGGTCCTCAAGACCATCCGCGACAAGTCGGTCGTGCACGTGTTGTTCACCGAGATCGGGCCGAAGATGGCCGAGCGTCCGGGTGGCTACACGCGGATCACCAAGATCGGCCCCCGCAAGGGCGACAACGCCCCGATGGCCGTCATCGAGCTGGTGACCGAGCCCTATTCGCCCAAGGCGACCACGACCAAGAAGTCGGCGGCCGCGAAGAGCGCCGAGCCGAAGGCCGAGGAGCCGGTGGTCGAGGAGACCGACGTCGAGGAGCCGGTAGGTCGAGGAGATCGAGGGTCACGCGGGCGACGAGGAGACCACGGTCGCCGAGTCCGCCGACGACACCGAGGTCCGCGGCTTCGCCGACCTCGAGTTCGGTGACGACGTCGCCGAGGCGCTCGAGGATGGTGCCGCCCCGTCGGACGAGTTCACGATCAAGGGCAACAAGGACTCCGGCAAGTACCACACGCCGGACTCCCAGTGGTACGACCAGACCGTCGCCGAGGTCTGGTTCACGACCGAGGAGGCCGCGGAGAACGCCGGCTTCGTCAAGGCCGGCTGAGGCCGACCCAGGCTGCTACGGGCCCGTCATCCCTCCGGGGGTGGCGGGCCCGTTCCGCGTCCCGGGGTCAGCGAGCCCAGTGGTCCTGGACGAGCTGTTGGGCCTCGGTGATGCCGAGGCCCGCGCGACGCACCGTGTCGACGTACGCCGCCGCGGCGGCCTGCACGTCGGGTTGGGAGACCGCGGCGGTGGGGCTGACGAACGTGCCGCGACGTCCGGACGTCACGATGACTCCGTCGGACTCGAGCTCGCGGTAGACGCGCGCGACCGTGTTGACCGCGAGCCCCACCTCGTCGGCCAGCGCGCGCACGGTCGGCAGCCGGGTGCCGGCAGGCAGCTCGCCGGAGACGACGCGCGCTGCGATCTGGCGGCGTACCTGCTCGAACGGCGGCTCGGCCGACGCCGGGTCGATCGGGTCGAGCCTCACGCGGGCGCCTGTCGCCACTCGAGCCACCAGCAGGTCAGCCCGGCGAGCACCGTCGGCACGATGTGGAGGACAAACGCGTAGATCATCGCCGCCGTGGCGACGGTGACTCCGAGATCGTCGGCGTCGACGTAGCGAAGTGGGATGGCCAGCACGCCGGCCACCAGCAGTCCCGGCACCCAGGCCCGGCCCCGACGGCGGGCGATGCCCCAGGCCGTCGCGGCCAGGGTCGGCAGCAACACGATGACCGCCCACTGGGTGACCGACACCATCCGGTCCGCCGCATCGACAGCGCCCGACTCGACCATCCGCACGAACACGACGCCACGTACGTGGACCAGCAGTGCGCCACTGAGGGCGACCAACGCGGCGAGGACGCCCAGAGAGCGGCTCCTGGCCCAGAAGAGCACGACCAGGGCGAGTGGGACGGCGGGCAGGACGGTGACGACGAGGTTCGCGCCCCTGACACCCACGATTCCGTCGAGGCTGTCGAAGACGGCGTCGGGCAGCGTCGAGACCTCCAGGGCCATCCACAAGTGCACGATCGCCAGCCCCACCACCAGGGCGACGGAGATCCAGACGTCCCACGGGTCGTCGGGCGTGGTCTCGGTCGGGTCTTCCGAGGCCGGATCGGCCCGGTCGATCGCCTCGGTCATGGCGCCCATGGTGCCACCGCTTCGCCTCGTGGGGCGGCGTACGCGGACACGTCTGGCGCGGCGACATGGCATCTGATAGTCACAGCGCATGGAACGCGGCGTGCTCGTGGTGGGTGAGTCCCTCGTCGACATCGTGCACCGCGCGGACGGATCGACCGAGACCTTTCCCGGTGGCAGCGCCGCGAACGTGGCCGTCGCCCTGGCCCGACTGGGCCGCGACGCCGGTTTCGTCACCAGCTTCGCCGACGACGAGCACGGTCGGCTGATCGCCGACCACCTCGCTGCCTCCCACGTCCGGCTGGTCACCGACCCCCATGTCGTGCCCCGCACTTCCTCGGCGCTGGCGACGATCGCTCCGGACGGGTCGGCCAGCTATACGTTCGACATCGAGTGGCGGATCGGTCAGGTCGACCTGGAGATCGATCCGCTGGCGGTGCACGGCTGCTCACTCGGAGCGGTCGTCACGCCTGGCGCTGCCGACGTACGTGCGTTGTTCGCCCGCCTTCGGTCCGGCACCACGACCAGCTACGACGTCAACATGCGGCCGAGCGTGACCGGTGTCGGCCGAGAGGTCACGGCGACCGTGGAGCGGATGGTCGCCCTGAGCGACCTGGTCAAGGCCTCCGACGAGGACCTGGAGGCGCTCTACCCGGGCCTGACCGTGGGCGACGCCGCCGGACGGCTGCTCGAGCTCGGTCCCTCCGCAGTGGTGGTGACCCGCGGTTCGGACGGCGCGTCGTGGTTCGGCGAGGACATGGAGGTGCACGCCCCCGGTGTCGTGGTCGAGGTGGCCGACACGATCGGCGCCGGGGACACCTTCGGCGCGGCCATGCTCGACGCGCTCGGCACCCGGGACCTGCTCGGGTCAGACGGCCGCGACCACCTGGCCCACGTCGAGGGCCAGCAGGTCGAGGACGTGCTGCTCTGGGCCACCCGCGCGGCCGCGCTCACCGTGTCGCGGCCCGGTGCCGACCCGCCGCGGCGCGCGGAGCTCGAGCCCGGCTCCTAGCTTCGATCAGACGCTGCGGCCGGCGCGGATCGCCGCGAGCTGCTCGAGCTGCTCGGGCGTGAAGGGGCGAAGCACGCAGAACTCGTTGCCCTCCGGGTCCACCATCACCACCCAGCTCACGTCGGTGCCTTGGCCGACGTCCTCGCGGCGGGCGCCGAGTCCTTCGAGCCGGGTGACCTCGGCGGCCTGGTCGTCGGGGCGCAGGTCGAGGTGCAGGCGGTTCTTGCCCGCCTTCTCCTCCGGCACGCGCATGAACAGCAGGTCCGGAACCACGCCCTCCTCCAGGGAGCCTTCTGGCGGCTCGAGGGCGACCTCGTCGGGTGTGTCATGCGTACGCCGCCACCCCAGCGCCTCCTGCCAGAAGGTCGCGAGGCGGTCGGGGTCGGCACTGTCGACGTCGATGCACTGGATGCTCAAGCTCACCCCGCCAGCCTGTCGGGGTCGCCGTGCCCGCGCCACCGGGATTTCCGCGAGTGATCGGAGGATCCCCAGCATCAGGCACTGGAGATCCTCCGACAAGCCGTCTCACGCGCGGGTCCCGATCCGCCGATCGGGCGTAGTCTTGCCGGCACTGCTACGCCTCCAAGGAGGGTCGCCATGTCGATCCTGGCCTATGTCATCATCGGAGTCGTCGTTCTTGCCCTCGGGATCATGGAGTGGCGGAGCCGCAACAAGCCGCTTGCATCCGGATTGAGCAACCCCATGGGCGGCAACCCCAACCGGGGCGGCAACCGGGGCCTCACGGGCGGGCATCACTTCGACCAGCCACACGACGACAGACACCGCAGGGACTAGCTAGCTCGTCCCGCTCAACCAGGCGTGCACGAGGGGGACGACCGACGATCCCTCGCCGCTGGCGGCGGCGACCCGCTTCATCGAGCCGGCACGGATGTCGCCCACCGCGAAGATGCCGGGAACCGACGTGCCCAGGCTCTCGGGTGGCAGACCGTCGGCCCAGGCGTCCTTGGGCACGTCGCGGCCCGTGAGGACGAAGCCGCGTTCGTCGCGGTGGACCGACTCGGGGAGCCAGTCGCAGAAGGGCTCGGCGCCGAGCAGCAGGAAGAGCCCGTTGGCGGCACGCCGGTCGACCTCGCCGCGAGTGGAGACCTCGACCCACTCCAGACGCCCGTCGCCCCCGACCCCGACCACCTCGGATTCAGGCAGCACCTCGATGTGCGGGATGAAGCTCATCTCGTTGATCAGGTACGCCGACATGGTCTCGGCCAGCTGGGACCGGCGGATCACGATGGTCACCGAGTTGGCGAAGCGGGCGAGGTGGATCGCGGCCTGCCCGGCGGAGTTGCCGCCGCCGACCACGATGACGTCGTAGCCCTCGAGCTCGCGGGCGGCGCTCATCGCACTCCCGTAGTAGACGCCGAGTCCGGTGAGGTCCTCGATGCCGGGCACCCGCAGCTTGCGGTAGCGCACGCCGGAGGCGACCACGACGGCGCGGGCGAGCACGGTGCCGCCGTCGGTGTGGACGACGTGCGGCTGCTCCGAGCCCCCGGGGTCGATCGAGGTGACCGGCCAGCCGGTGAAGAAGCGGGTGCCGAACCGGATGGCCTGGTTGCGGGCTCGCTGGGCGAGCCGCATCCCGGAGATGCCGCGCGGGAAACCGAGGTAGTTGCGGATCATCGAGCTGGTGCCGGCCTGGCCGCCGACAGCCTCGGACTCCAGCACGATCGTGGACAGTCCCTCCGAGGCGCCGTAGACGGCGGCCGCGAGCCCGGCCGGGCCGGCACCGACGATCGCCAGGTCGACCACGGTGTCGACCTCGATGTCGTCGGGCCGCCCGTAGATCTGGATCGCGACGTCGTGCACGCTCTCGACCGACTGCGCTGGGCCGCGGAAGCTCTGCACGAGCGGCAGTGCGGCGCCCGGGCCGGCCTCCTCGATCAGCGCCCGGCCGACCTCGCTGTCGGAGGGGTAGGTGCGGGCAGGCATGCCCATCCGGTCGAGGAAGTCGCGGATCGAAGCGGTCAGCGCGGTGTCGACGTCGGCGACCATCCGGACCGTCTCCACCTCCGGCTGCGCGACGGTGGAGCCCCAGTCGGAGAGCAGCTCACACACCGCGGTGTGGAACTCCTCGTCGCGGACGCCGCGGGGCATCAGGAGGTAGGCGTCGTACTTGCCCTTGGCCAGGCCCTCACGGAGCCGGACGGCGTCCTCGGTGAACCGAGACCAGTGCGCCGTCACCAGCCGGCGCGCGGTGGGTACGACGACCCGCCATCGATGGAAGGCCTCGTAGACCGAAGCGTCCGGCAGCACGGACTCCGAGACGAACAACGCGATCTGTCCACCGGCCGCCACGATGTCTCCGGCCAGCTCCTCGGTCTCCTTGGCGCTGGTCGTGGCGTGCAGGTCGTAGTCGCGGGCATAGCGGCCGAACTCGTCGAGCAGGAAGTCGCCCCGCTCCTCGGACATCATCACGATGGCCGGCTTGGGTCGATCGGGCATGCCGCCAGCGTAGATTGACGGCCCATGCGGCTGCGGATCGATCTCGCCTACGACGGCGGCGACTTCCACGGTTGGGCCCGACAGGTGGGGCTGCGCACGGTGCAGGGCGACCTCGAGACTGCGCTCGAGACCGCGTTGCGGCTCCCCGAGGTTTCCGTGACCTGCGCCGGGCGGACCGACACCGGCGTGCACGCCCGTGGGCAGGTCGCCCACGTCGACGTCACGCCGGACGTCGTCGAGGCCGCGGCGGGCCGGTCGGACGAGGGGCCTGTCCCGACGCTGCGCCGACGGCTCAACGGGTTGCTGCCCGCCGACGTCCGCGTACGCCGCGTCGTCGAGGCCCCGGAAGGCTTCGACGCGCGCTTCTCCGCGCTGTGGCGGCGCTACGCCTACCGGATCGCCGACTCCCCAGAGGCCACGGACCCGCTCACCCGCGGCTACGTGCTTGCCTGGCGGCGCCCGCTCGACCTGGCGGCCATGAACGAGGCCTCGACGTTGCTGCTCGGCCGCCACGACTTCGCGCCGTTCTGCAAGCAGCGCGAGGGCGCGACCACGATCCGCACCCTGCTCGACCTCGCCTGGGAGCGGGACGCCGCGGGCGTGCTGGTGGCCGGGGTGCGCGCCGACGCCTTCTGCCACCACATGGTCCGGTCCCTGGTCGGCTGCCTGGTCGCCGTGGGGGAGGGTCGTCGCGACGCGAGCTGGGCCGGCGAGGTGCTCGCCGCCGCCGAACGCGACCCGGCCGTCACGGTGGCGCCGGCCCACGGGCTGACCCTCGAGGAAGTCTGCTACCCGCCCGACGCCGAGCTGGCCGTCCGGGCCGAGGCAGCACGGAGCCTGCGCACGCTCGAGGACGCACCCACATGAGACGCCTCGCCGCGACGCTCGCCCTGTTCACCGGGCTCCTCGTCTGCGCCGCGGCGCCTGCCGATGCCGACGCCACCCTCGACGGCGTGCAGGTCCGCACGACGGCCCGCACCACGCAGGCGGTCACGGTCAACCACACGCGGGGCTATCACGCCCGCGTCACCTGGTGGACCCGCAAGCAAGGCGGCCCGTGGGAGGCCCGACGGGTGACCACCGACGGCCGGATCGGGTACGGCGGCCTGGTGCGGGCGGCGTACCGGCGGCAGGGCAGCGGGACGACGCCGCTCGGCACCTTCCGGCTGCCGTGGGCGTTCGGCCGGCACGTGCGAGACGACGCGTGGCGGCTGCCCTACCGGCGGATCCGGCCGGGCGACTACTGGGTGCAGGACAACGCGTCGGACTTCTACAACCGCTATCGCAACCGCAGTCAGGGCGGGTTCCGCTGGTGGTTGCCCACCAGCGACGTGAACTCCTCGGAGCGGCTGATGGACTTTCCCCGGCAGTACGAGTACGTCGTCGTCACGGACTTCAACCGCGCGCAGGTGCGGCACCGTGGCTCGGGAATCTTCCTTCACGTCAACGGCAGCGGTGCCACCGCTGGCTGCGTCTCCGCACCGAGGCCGTTCCTGCGGATGCTGATGCGCGCGCTCAACGCGACGCGGCGTCCCGTCATCGCGGTGGGCCGCTGACCGCTGACCCATCACGCCAGGACGCCGACCCTTGCCTAATGCGTTAGTGACGGCTAACGTATTGACGTGACCGACGCGTTCGCCGCTGCAGCGGAGCCGACCCGGCGCCGCATCCTGCAGCTGCTCGCCCGCCGGCCACTGTTTGTCACCGACCTGGCCGCCAACTTCGACGTGACCCGGTCGGCGATCAGCCAGCACCTCGGCGTGCTGGCCGACGCCGGACTGGTGAGCGCCGAGCAGCAGGGCCGACAACGGCTCTACCGGGTCGAGCACGACGGCGTACGTCGCCTCCAGCGCGAGATCGAGTCCTTCTGGACCGCCGAGCTCGACCTGTTGGTGGCCGACGCACACCGCCTGGCGCAGACCTGAACCACCGACCACGAGAAAGCAGCCGACTGATGAGCTCGCAGCCCACCTCGACCGACACGGTCGCCCCTTACACGATCTCCGCGGACCTCCCTGTCTCGCCGGACGAGGCGTTCGCCCTCATCACCGAGCCCGAGCGACTGCGCCGCTGGAAGACCGTCAGCGCCCGCGTCGACCTCCAGGCGGGCGGCGCCTACCGGTTCACCGTCACGCCCGGCCACGTGGCCGCCGGCACCTACCGCGAGGTGGAGCCGGGACGACGCATCGTCTTCGGGTGGGGCTGGGAGGGCAACGACGCGCTGCCGCCGGACACCTCGACGGTTACGGTGACGATCGAGCCCACCGACACCGGAAGCCGCGTGACCCTGGTGCACGAGGGCCTCGACGCCCAGCAGGCGATCGGCCACGCCGAGGGCTGGACGCATTTCTTCGAGCGGCTGCGGCGGCTCGCGACGACCGGCGACGCCGGCCCCGACGAGTGGGCAGCCGCGCCCGACCCCATCGACCCGATCGTCGCGGCCGAGGCAACCCTCGCGGCGCTGCAGCCCGTGCTGCGCCGGCTCACCGCCGAGGACCAGCCCAAGCCGACACCGTGCGAGGACTTCACCTGCCATGCCCTCGCCGTGCACCTCATGGAGTCGATCGTCTCCGTCGGTGCGATGGCCGGCGCCGACGTACGTCGCCCAGAGGCGGGGAGCCTGGAGTCGAAGGTGTCCGACATGGCGGAGCAGGCGATCACCGCGTGGCGGCGACGCGGCCTCGACGGCACGATCACGAGCGCCAACGGCCGCGAGCTCCCCGCCGCCGTGGGCCCGTCCATCCTCGCCGTGGAGTTCCTGCTCCACGGGTGGGACCTGGCCCAGGCCACCGGCCAGTCCGTGGTCGCCGCCGAACCTCTCGTCGACTACGTCCGCGAGCTGGCCGAGCCGTTGGTGACCGACAGCCGCGGCACGGCGTTCGCCGACGAGGTCCAGCCTGCCGCCGGCATGGGCGCGCTCGAGCGGCTGGCCGCGTACTCCGGGCGGGTCCCGCTCGCCGGCTGACCGGACCTGACCGCGGCGGCATCCAGAACTCGGAAACACCCAGAGAAGGCACCACCAAGAGAAGGAGCACCACATGAGCAAGTACCTGTTGATCTACCAGGGCAAGGTCGACCCGAGCACCCAGTCGGCGCCCACCGAGGAGTCCATGCAGCGCTGGATGAGCTGGGGCAACAAGGTCGGCTCGCAGCTGGCCGACTTCGGCGCCCCGACCGGCGCCACCCGCACCCGGGTCGGCGGATCCGGCGACGCGCTGCCGATCACCGGTTACACGGTGGTCGAGGCCAACAGCCTCGACGAGGCCCGGGTCCTGTGCGACGGTCACCCGTTCCTGGATGAGGCGCCGGCCGACTTCTCCGTCGACGTCTACGAGCTGACGCCGATGTGACCCTGGCACGACGGTGCCGCGCAGGACGGCCGGGTCAGCGAGGACCGCTACTCCTTCGCTGACCCGGCCGTCACGTTCACCCGTTGAACCTCTGCCACCATGAGCGCGTGCGCATCGAGTTCGCGGGGATCCCCGCCTACGGTCACCTCTACCCGCTGGTGCCGCTCGCCCAGGCGTGTGCGGCCGCCGGTCACCAGGTGGCCTTTGCCACGGGCCCTCCGTTCCTGGACCGGTTGCCGCTGCCGACCGTCCCGGGCGCGCCGGTCGACCTGACGCTCGACGACACCGTCGCCGAGGCCCAGCGTCGGCACCCGGACGCCCACGGGCCGGACCTGATGTTCGCCATGTTCGGCGACGTCACTGCCGAAGCCGTGCTCGGCACGCTGCTGCCGCGATGGTCTGAGGACCCTCCGGACCTCGTGATCTTCGAGTGGATGGACGTCGGCGCCGGCATCGCGGCGGAGCTGCTCGACATCCCCACCGCGGCCTTCGCGATCGGCAACGTCCCCTCGATCATCGAAGGCATGCACGCCGCCGCCCGCGGCTTCCGCGCCGCCGATTGGTCGGGCCGAGGCCAGGTGCCGGTCGCGCGGCCGCTCATCACCGACGCCCTCATCGACCCGTGCCCGCCGTCGCTGGCGGCTGCCGCCGGCGGCGCCCGCACGCCGCGCATCCCACTGCGCACCGTGGCGTTCAACGAGGACACGGGTGGGGTGCCCGCCTTCCTGGAGTCGAAGCGCGGCCACCCGGCGGTCTACCTGACGCTCGGCACCGTCGCGTACGGCGCCGTCGAAGTGCTCCAGCGGGCCCTGGCGGACCTGGCCGACCTCGACGTCGACGTGCTGGTCGCCGTCGGACCCGACGGCGACCCGTCGCTGCTCGGCGAGGTCTCCGACCGCGTACACGTGGAACGCTTCGTCGACCAGGCGCGGGTGCTGCCTCTGGTGGACGTGGTCGTCCACCACGGAGGCACCGGCACGGTGCTCGGTGCCCTGGCGGCCGGCCGGCCGCAGCTGCTGCTGCCCCAGGGCGCCGATCAGTTCGTCAACGGCGACCTGCTGGTCAAGGTGGGCGCCGGTCGGGTGCTGACCAACGACGCGCAGTCACCCGGCGCGATCGGGGAGGCCGTCGCGGCGCTGCTCAGGCCCGACTCTCCCGAGCGGGCCGGCGCCGCACGCATCCAGGACGAGATCGCAGCCACTCCCTCGCCGGCCGACGTGGTCGCCGACCTGGAGCGGCTCGCGGCCCGATGACCGACGAGCACTACTTCACCGCCGACCCCGCGGTCGCGTTCACCCGCGAACCCATGCGGGCCACGGTGTGGGGCCACGACCTCGCGCTGACCACGGGCTCCGGCGTGTTCGCCCGTGGTCGCCTCGACATCGGCACGGCGGTGCTCCTCCGCGAGACCGCGCCGCCCGACGGCGGCCGGGTCCTCGACCTCGGGTGCGGCTACGGGGTGATCGGGCTGGCGATCGCGGTCTCCGCCCCCTCGACCGTGGTGACCGGGGTCGACGTCAACGAGCGGGCGGTGCTGCTGGCCAACGAGAACGCCGCCGCGCTGGCGGTCTCCGATCGCTACGCGGCCCTGACGCCGGACGCGGTGCCCGGCGACGCGTCGTACGACGAGATCTGGTCCAACCCGCCCATCCGGATCGGCAAGCAGGCGCTGCACGCGCTGCTGCTGACCTGGTTCGCCCGGCTGGCACCGGGGGGCCGCGCCGTGATGGTGGTGGGCAAGAACCTCGGCGCCGACTCGCTCCAACGCTGGCTGGGGGAGCAGGGATACCCGACGGAGCGGCTGGCTTCGGCCAAGGGCTTCCGGGTGCTGGAGAGCCGGCCCGGCGGGTCGGCGATGATGAGCCCATGAGTGGATATCCCGCCGCCGACGACCGCTACGACTCCACCGACTACCGCTACACCGGCCGCAGCGGGCTGAAGCTGCCGCCGCTGAGCCTGGGGCTCTGGCAGAACTTCGGCGACGACCGGCCCGAGGAGACCCAGCGCGCGATCCTGCGCCGCGCCTTCGACCGCGGCGTGACCCACTTCGACCTCGCCAACAACTACGGCCCGCCCTACGGTCGCGCCGAGGAGAACTACGGCCGCTACCTCGCCGACGACTTCGCGCCCTACCGTGACGAGCTCGTCATCTCGAGCAAGGCGGGCTACGACATGTGGCCCGGGCCCTACGGACAGGGCGGCGGCTCGCGCAAGTACGTGCTGTCCTCCCTCGACCAGTCGCTCGCCCGGCTGGGGCTGGACTACGTCGACATCTTCTACAGCCACCGCTTCGACCCGGAGACTCCGGTCGAGGAGACGATGATGGCGCTGGACACCGCCGTCCGGTCGGGCCGGGCACTCTACGCCGGCATCTCGTCGTACTCCGCCGACAAGACGCAGGAGGCGGCCATGATCGCCCGCGACCTCGGCACCCCGCTGCTCATCCACCAGCCGTCGTACAACATGCTCAACCGCTGGATCGAGGGCGACCTGCTCGACACCATCGAGGAGCAGGGAATGGGCTGCATCGTCTTCTCGGCGCTGGCCCAGGGGTTGCTGACCGACCGCTACCTCGACGGGATCCCCGAGGACTCGCGGGCGGCGCGCGACGACTCCACGATCGCCGGCCTCGACGACAGCGTGCTGGACCGCGTGCGCGCGCTCAACGAGATCGCCGTTGGCCGGGGTCAGAAGCTGGCCCAGCTCGCCCTGCAGTGGTCACTGCGCGATCCCCGGGTGACGTCGGCGGTGATCGGCGCCTCGTCGGTCGAGCAGCTCGACACGAACCTCGACGCACTGTCGTTCCCGCCCCTCACCGAGGACGAGCTGGCCGAGATCGACAAGCACGCCGTCGAGTCCGGCATCGACCTCTGGGCGAAGTCGGACCAGGCGTAGTCGCAACAGAACCGGAGTGACGCGCGTCTGTACGGCGTGAGTGCCCTTGTCCACGGTGAGGAGCGGAGCCTGACGGCAGGTGCGGCCGACTTCGATGACTGGGTCGCGGCGCGCGGTCCGGCGCTGCTCCGTCTCGCCTACGTGCTGACCGGCAACCGCGCCGATGCGGAGGACGCCGTCCAGGACGCACTCTCGCGGGCCCTGCCGCGTTGGGAGACGATCCGGACGACCGGCAACCCCGACGCGTATGTGCGCCGGATGGTCGTGAACGCGCACACCTCCTGGTGGCGGAAGTTCCGCAAGCGGGAGTCGCCCGTGGCCGACGTCGTTCCGGCGCCGTCGGTCGACGGCGTGGCCACCGACGACCGTGACGCCGTCTGGCGCGCGTGCCTGGCGCTACCCGAGGCGCAGCGGGTGGCCGTGGTGCTGCGCTACTACGAACAGCTCGAGTACGCCGAGATCGCGGCGCTGACCGGCGTTGCCGAGGGGAGCGTGCGATCGCGCGTGTCCCGCGGCCTGGCCGCGTTGCGCGAGGTCCTCGGAGAGGAGAACGACGATGACTGACGTCGAGAAGCGACTCACCGTTGCCTTGCGGGGCGTGGCCGAGGGTGCGCCCCACGCGGCCGGCCTGGCGGAGGCCGCGCGCGGCCGGGCAACCAGGCGCCGCCGGCGTACGACGCTCGCCGTGGCGGCTGCCTCCGTTGCCGTGCTCGGCGTGGTGGCCGGGACGGCGATGCTGGGCAACGGTGGTGGAGCACCGCCCGCCGCCGATGACCCGACGCCGAGCGTGGTGGTCGACCCGGGACCGCCGCAGCGCGTGGAGAGCTGGCGGGACCTCCAGGTCACGGTGCCGGCGGACTGGGGCTACGGCGTGCTGTCGACCTGGTGCACCAACGGCGCCACGTCGCCCGGCACTCCGGTCGTGGAACGTCCCGAGGGCATGCGCGACATGATCCTGTGCACCGAGCCCGCCAACGGCTACGGCGTGATGTTCATGGACGGTGCGCTGGCCGATCTCGCCTACTCAGCGGGGCACATCTGGCAGTACGAGAAGGGTGACGACTTCGCCGCCTATCCCGACGGGGCCTGGCTCGGCTACCAGCGCGGCGGCGGCAACGGCGACAACATCGTGTGGGTGGTCGGACCCGACCGCGCCACCACCGAGCAGGTGCTGGGGTCCGTCCAGCGCATCACGGGCGTGGACGTCAACGGCTGCTCGCCGGAGCCGCCCGACCAGCCGTCTCGAGCAGCCGAGGGGACGGTCCGCCTCTGCCGCTACGGCGCCGATGGCTGGCTGGAGCAGAGCGAGAGTCTGACCGGGCAGGACGCCGCCGAGGCCGTGCAGGCGCTCGACGCCGCGCCCACCGGTCAGGCTCGCCGGTGCACGCTTCCCACGGATCGCACCTACGTCATCGTCACCGCCGGAGAGGTGCAAGGTTCGGTCGCTCTCGACCAGTGTCTCGGGTTCTCTTGGGACGGTCAGCCGAAGGAACTGACGGCCGATGTCCTGTACTGGGTGCTCTCGCCAGGCTGGAGCGGGCAGATCCCCGACGGCGTAAGCCTGGACAAGCTCCGCCAGTAGTCAGCCCGCCAACGTCTGGGCCGCGTCGGCCAGGTCGCGCACGCCGCGGGACAGCTCCTCGGGGGTGTCGGTGGCCAGGTCGACGTGGAAGCCCAGCAGCGCCGACTCGACGAGCTGAGTGATCCGGTCGACCCGCGCGGGTGATGCTCCGCACCGCTCGAACCAGTCGCGCATCGCAGCGGCCCAATGGGCGTTGGTTCGCCGGACGGTGGTTCGGTAGGGCTCCTGCCCGAGGTAGCCGCTCGCGGCCGCCTGCACGTAGATGGTGTTGCAGGCGTGCAGCGGTGGCTCGCGGTACGCCTGCCACAGCCGCAGCACGCCCGCGCGCACCGAGCGTGGCGCACGGAGCGCCCCCAGGTAGGCGACGGAACGGTCGGTGGACTCGTCGAGCACGGCCGTGACCAGCGCGTCGCGGTTGCCGAAGTGATAGATCAGCATCCGGTCGCTGGTGCCCACGGCGGCGGCCAGAGGGCGCAGGCTCAGCCCGATCAGGCCGTGCTCGAGCACGTGGTCCGTGCACCGCGCCAGCAGCTCCTCGCGACGGGTCTCTGGGCTCACAGATTCAGTGTAGCAAGTGCTACAGTAGGAGGCATGTAGCAGCTGCTACAGATGTTCGATCAAGAGGAGTTGAGTGTCATGTTCGGCGCGTTCCTGCTCCTGGGAGTCGCGATCGTGATCGAGGTGGTGGCGACCGCGCTGCTGCCCAAGGCAGATGGCTTCACCAACCCCACCTGGGCCGCCGTCGTGCTGGCCGGCTACGGCGTCTCGATCTGGCTGCTGACCGTCGTCGTTCGCGACATGCCTGTCTCCGTGGCGTACGCCGTGTGGGCCGGCGCGGGTACCGCCCTGGTCGCCCTGGTCGGGCTGGCCTTCCTCGACGAGCCGCTCAGCTGGGTCAAGGCACTGTGCCTGGTGCTGATCATCGGCGGCGTGGTGGGCCTCAATCTCGTGGACGCTCACTGACAGGCCAGTCGACGAAGAACGGGAGGGACCGGTGACCGGCCCCTCCCGTCCCCTGCGGTGCGTCCCCTGTCAGGGCATGCTCTGGTTGCCCAGCTTGTTCTCGTGCTGCTCCCGACCCTGAGCCGCGCGGAGTGCCTCGGCCTTCTGGGCGCGGGCCTCAGCCTTGGCCCGGCGCTCGGCCGAGTCGGCGGAGGCGCCCCCGTTGGGGTGCTTCGGTCCCGTGGTGCCGGGCGCCTGCAGCTGGCCTCCGATGTTGGTCGCTGGGGTGGCCGTCCCGCAGGCGGCGCTGCCCAGCATGATTGCGATGAGAGTGGTCGCGCCTGCAATGCGGGAGCGGGCCTTCTTGTTCATGGTGGTTCCTTTCGTGGACTCCGTCAGAAAAGGTTTCTCGGCGGTGCATCACTGACGTTCGACAACGGTCCGCAGATACGTCGGGGCCCCACTCGGGTGCTCAGACAACGAAGAACGGGACGGACCCGAGGGTCCGTCCCGTCCATGGTCAGCACTCCCGCGTCCTCGGTCAGGGCTGGCCGGGGTGCCCTGCGTGCTTCAGGCTGTTCTCTTGCTTGGTGCCCCGAGCCCAGCGGGCGATGTCGGCACGCTCCCGGCGGGCCTTGTCGGCGGCGGCGCGGCGCTCCGCGGCGTCGGCGGACAACACGCCCGGGCTCGGGTTGGGTCCGGGAGTCCAGACCGGGACGTTCAACGGCGGGTAGACCCGCGATTGGGGAACCGGCTGCGCCGCGGGGCCGGTGTCGGCCACCGTCTCGGTGCCACAGGCCGTCAGGGCCAGGAGCGTGCCGAGGGCGGCGGTGGCACCGAAGATCCGGGTGCGGGTGGAGATGTTCATGAGCGTTCCTCTCGTGGATTCCGCGGGAGATGGTTCCTCCGCAGTGCCTCAACTGACGCTCGACATCGGGCCTTAGATACGTCGGGATGCAACTCGGTTGCTCAGACCACCCGGCAGTGTCACTGTGATCGACAGGGTTCGGAGAAAGTTCGCGGCCACGCGTATCTGTCGGGGGGTTCGCACGTCTGGAGGTCGTGGTGATCTTCGATGAGCGGCACACGGGCGTGGAGGAGGCCAGCATGAATGAGTCCCCCACGGTCGACGATCTGGTGGAGGGTGCTCGGGCCGGCAATCAGGGGTCGTGGAACGACCTCGTCGACCGTTTCCTGCCGTTGGTGACAGCGGTGATCGCGAAGTACCGCCTTTCGGCGGCCGACGCCGACGATGTCAACCAGACGGTGTGGCTGCGCCTCGTCGAGCACGTCGACACACTGCGTGAGCCACGAGCCCTTCCGGGCTGGCTGGTCACGACGTGCCGCAACGAGTCCTTGCGGATCATCCGCATGCGGGGCCGGGCCATCCCGGTCGACCCGGCCACGCCGACCATGGAACGTATCGCCGACGACCACGAGCTCGACGACGACCTCCTCCGGGACGAGCGCGCCCACGCCCTGCGTGAGGCAATGCTGGAGCTACCCGCTTCGCGTCGCGAGCTGCTCACACTCCTGATGGCGGACCCGCCGATGTCGTACGACGAGATCAGCACCAGGTTGGGAATCCCCAAGGGCAGCATCGGTCCGACGCGTGCGCGCGCACTGGACCAGCTGCGCAACACCCGCGCGATCCGCGCCCTGACGCCGGCATCCGCCGCGATCGACTGAGGAGGAAGGCCAGCGATGACGAACTGGACTGATGACGAGAAGCTCATGGAGGAGCTGGCACGAGCGGCGGCACAGACCCGTGACGTGCCGCCGCATCGGCAGCAGGCGGCGTACGGCGCCTTCGCCTGGCGGACGGTGGACGAGGAGCTTCTTGCGCTGACCCACGACTCGTCCGTGCTCGCCGACGCCGCGGTCCGCGGCGCCGACGACGTCCGCACCCTCTCCTTCGAGGGCGGCGGCGTGTCTCTGGAGATCGAGGTCGACGACGGCAGGGTGATGGGTCAGGTGCTGCAGGGCCTGTCGTGTGAGATCACGATCGAGTCGAGCGACGGAAGGAGTGAGACGGTCCATGCGGACGCGTCGGGCATCTTCGCGATGACGGCACTGTCCGGGCCCGTCCGGTTCGTGGTCGAGCACGACGACGTACTACGCCGGACAGCGTGGATCGTCTTGTGAACCGTCAGGCGCCCATCGCCAAGAAGGCCGCCGCCGTAGCCTCGCGCACGCGGTCCCCGCTGGCCAACCGACGGGCCCGAAGGAGCACCGTGCCGAGGTCATCGCCGTCGTCCAGTGCTCGATGCACGTCGAGCATCAGGACAGCGGTGGCCGCGTCGTTGACCGGAGCCACGCTGGACACGATTCCGGTCGTGCCCATGGACAACATCGCGGAGGCCAGGCCAAGCATCTCGCCGGCCCCGATCGGAGCCACCACCCCCGACTCGCAGGCGGAGAGCACCAGGCGGTGCGGCGCCTGGTCGAGGCGCTCGAGGTCGTGCACGGTGACCGGACCGTCGTCCAGCTCGAGCGAGGAGAACATCGGGCTGTCGGCGCGGAACCGCCCGTGCGCCGCGATGTGCGCGACCGCCGCTCCGTCCAGGGCCGCCAGGCACCGCTCCACGGTCGCCGTCCCGTCGCGCAGCAGAACCGCCTCCGGATGCCGTTCGGACAGCACCGGGATCTCGGCCCCGCCCGACTCCAGGCCAGGACCGACGATCAGGACCCGGCCGCCCGATTGCGGGGCCACGGAGCGGGCGCGTAGCCACAGCGCGGCAGACGGCACGACGGTGAACGGGACGTCCGCCAACGCAGGCAACAGGCCCCACGGGGCCGTGTGCAGGCGACTCGTCGGCGAGACCACCACCGGACCGTCGCGGAGTGCTCGCACCGCTTCACCAAAGAGTGCGTCTTGAAGTCGCTGTCCGAGGCCGCCGACATCGGCCGGCCTGCCGCGAGCGGTTTGCCTCAGGGTGAACCGGGCCTGGCTGACAAGGTGCTCGGCGTCGCGGGCGTCACCCAGTCGGAAGCGGCGTACCCGCCCGCCGGCGACCACCAGTGCGTGGATCTGTCGGTCGACCTCGACCAGCTCCACGAACGACGTGTCACCGAGCGCGGCCAACAGATGCTCGACGTCGAAGCGCGGGACCTCGTCGGAGGACCCCGCGAGGTGGTGGGCCCGCTGTCGGATGTCGAGCTCCAGCCGGGCGCGTTCGTCGTCCAGCCTGGCGGCGGTGTCGGCGCCGGCAGCTCGGGCCTCGCGCGAGCCGGCGCCGGGTGTCGCGCAAGGCGGCCAGGATTCTCGCGATGCTCGTGGTCGTCCGGGGGGATGGACAGGTGGTTGGGCGAGTGCCGTCGCGCGCCAACGTTCGCTCCAGGCGAGCATGACTCGCGACCTGCTCTCGGCCGCGTGGCGGAGGGCGAGGCCCGCCAGCTCGTCGCCGCGCCGGTTCGCCAGCGCACGGAGCTCGGAGCTGCCGAGGCTCGCGCGGTGCTCGTCCAGCGCCTCGAGCCCGCGCCGGCTGGCGCTGAGCACGCCGCGGGAGTCACCCAGCAGCGTCGTGCTTGAGAGCCAGAGCCCGCCAGCCGGTCGCGCGGACGAGTGCCGAGGATCGGCTCCGGAACCGCGCAGCCCGGTCGAGCAGCCTGGGCGCCGAGTCGAGGCCCGTCGCCAGGGCGGCGCGCCCGGCCAACAGCCAGGCCTCGGCCGCCTGGTCCGACCCACTGCTGGACAGCCTCGCGCCCACAGCCTCCGCGTCCTCGACCAAGCGACGTCCGGTTCCACCGGAGCGATGCCGGGCCAACAGCACGGACAGCTCGGCGTGGTCGGCCCACCAGTCCCGGCGCTGCCTGCGGAACAAGGTACGGGCGCTGACCGCGCTGTCCAGCGCCGCCGGAGCGTCGCCGCGGGCGAGCTCGGCAGTGGCGAGCGCGAGCATCAGCTCGGCGTGCTCGACGGGCAGCAGCGATCCGGCGCGCACCCGCGCCGCCACCAGCTCGACGGCCTCATCGGCCAGGCCCGCCGCCAACAGGGCGTCGCAGCGGTCGCTGACGAGCTTTTGTGGGTCCTGGTGCAGGCCGGCGTACCGCTCGGCCGCCGTCGTCGTACAGGCGGAGCGCGGCGGGCAGGTCCCCGCTGCAGTAGGCGATGAAGCCCCGGTTGTGCAGGGTGATCACCGCCTCGACGTCCTGCCCCTCGCGGACGAAGAGCTCGTCGGCCTCTCCGACGGTGCGGGCCGCCTCCTCGAGTCCGTCCCAGGGCCAGGTAGCCGAGACCGAGCACGTTCAGGGTGCGCGCCTCCCAGACCCGGTCGCCGGCCGACCGCAGGCGCGGCAGGGCCGCCTCCAGGTCGACCACCGCCTCGTGCGGGTGCTCGAGGAAGAAGTAGTGCATGGTCGCCCGGCGCGTCAGGATCCGGGCCAGGGTCGTCGGGTCCGTGGCGTCGTCGACGGCACGCTCGCAGCTGCTCCAGGCCGGCGTCCGACCGGCCGGACAGCACCAGGGTCGACGCCCAGGGTCGCGCGGACGTCGGCCTCGCGGTCCCGGTCGCCGGAACGCTGCGCGAGCCGGAGGGCGCGACGGAGCTCGGCGAGCCCCTCGTCGAGGCGCCCTCGGTCACGGAGCACGATGCCCCGCGCCTGGCGAGCGACCGACTCCTCCCACGGTCCTGGGCTCGACGCCAGGATCTCGCCGGCCTCGCGCTCTGCGCGGTCCGGCTCGGCGATGGCGAGCCCGAGCAGGTCGGCAACCGACGACCTTCCCTCCGTGCTTGGCATCGCGCCACCCTCCCGGGGCCGTCCGGTCCCACCGACGTCTGGGACCTCCAGGCGCATTCTCGCGAAAGAGGACACCGATGACACAGAGGCTGAACGACCCGTCCCATCTGCTGGCCCGTGAGACGTCGCGCGACCAGCTCGGCGCGATCAAGAGGGCACAGAAGGACCGGGTGGCGTGGAACACGCCGGACGCCGCCGACGCGGACTACTCCTTCGTCCCCGGTCGCCTTCTGTGGTCCGCCCAGGACCAGGGGCAGGTCGACGACGCCCTCGGACGACGCTCAGAGGACTTCGACACGATAGGCACGCTCCTGGCCGAGGATTCGCCGGTCGCCAACGTCGTCGTGAGCCGGCTGCGGCCACGTCGCACACGACGTTCGGCGGCCGTGGCGGCCCGGTACCGCGATCACGGCGACCCGGCCCTGGAGGCCATGCTGGCGATCTTCGACGACGAGCTCGGTGAGGGCGTCGTCACCCCGGAGCACTACATGAATGTGGCCAACGGCGACGGGAAGCGCTGCCCAGCGACCGAACCGGAGGAGACCGGCCTCACCGGGCCTTGGCCCCCGATGGTAGATCAGGCTCACGCCAACGAGGGTGCCGGCGTGCGCGTCGCCGTCATCGACACGGGGTGGCACTCGCCGGCCGGCGACGTGCCGGGGCCTACGGAGTACCTCGCGGGGGGTCGACGGCGAAGTCGAGCCGTACGTGCAGGCGCCAACGCCTGCGGCTGTACCAGGGCCACGGCACCTTCATCGCGGGCGTCATCAAGTGCCGGGCACCCCAAGCGCAGATCACGCACTACCGGATCGGGAACGGTGAGGCCGTGTCCGAGCTCGACATGGTCGCTGCGATCTACCGGGCCTTGGACGACCCAGCCGGGCCGCCGCACATCATCAACCTCTCAGCGGGTTGCCACACGCGCCGCGACCACGGGCCGAAGACGTTCCAACGCCTGTGGAACGATCGGCTGTGGAACATGCCCGAGACCGTCCTGATAGCAGCGGCGGGCAACGACGCGTCGAGCCTGCCCTTCTACCCCGCGGCTCGGCACTGGGCGATCGGCGTGGGGTCGCTGGACCACCGTGGCGCGGGCCCGATATCCAGCTTCTCCAACTACGGCGACTCCTCGGACGTATACATGCTCGGCCGCAACCACGTGAACGCCTTCCCGATCGGAAGCTACGTCTGCTACGAAGCTCCCAACAGGCGCGACCGGCGTAGGTTCACCAACGGGCTCGCGCGCTGGAGCGGGACCTCGTTCGCCGCGCCCCTCTTCGCGGGGATGGTGGCCGCCCGCCTGGGTCCGAACCCCGGGCAGCGAGCGAGGAAGGTCGCCTGGGACCTGGTCAACGGCTCGGACTCGCGACAGGACCAGGTGCACGGATCGCACCAGATCATCCGCCTCAAGGACACCGATTGGGCCACCAACACCTTCTGAGCCGTCACCCCAGCGCTTCGTCCGCGTCGCCCGGCGGAGAAAACCCCGGGAACCGCGGACGGATCGGTGGGAGCATCGACCTTTGTGGGTCATGTCGATGTCGCAGGGGTCCGGTACGAGCTGCCGGACGGTCGAGTGCTGCTCGACGACGTCTCCTTCCGGGTCGGTGAGGGTGCGAAGGTCGCGCTGGTCGGCGCCAACGGCGCGGGCAAGACCACGCTGCTCAGGATCATCACCGGGGAGCTGGTGCCGCACGCCGGTGCGGTGACGCGCTCGGGCGGGCTCGGCGTGATGCGCCAGATGGTCGGCCAGGCCCTGGGGGAGGACCCGACGGTCGCCGACCTGCTGCTCTCGGTCTCGCCACCGCGCGTGCGCACGGCCTCCGCCGCGCTGGACCGGTGCGAGCGGGCGTTGATGGAGACCGACGACGAGGCGACGCAGATGCGTTACGCCGAGGCGTTGGCCGAGTACGCCGACGCCGGCGGCTACGACCTCGAGGTGACCTGGGACGTCTGCACCGTCAAGGGACTGGGCGTGCCCTACGACCGGGCCAAGTACCGTCCGCTGCGCACCCTCTCCGGCGGCGAGCAGAAGCGGCTGGTGCTGGAGTACCTGCTGGCCGGTCCCGACGAGGTGCTGCTGCTCGACGAGCCCGACAACTTCCTCGACGTGCCGGGCAAGATCTGGCTCGAGCAGCGCATCCAGGAGTCGGACAAGACGATCCTCTACATCAGCCACGACCGGGAATTGCTCAACAACACCGCCACCCGGGTGGTCACCGTCGAGCTCGGCGGCGCCGGCAACCTGGTGTGGACGCACCCCGGCGGCTTCGCGTCGTACCACGAGGCGCGCAGCGACCGCTTCGCCCGCTTCGAGGAGCTGCGCCGGCGCTGGGACGAGGAGCACGCCAAGCTCAAGGCCCTGGTGCTCATGTACAAGCAGAAGGCCGCCTACAACGACGGCATGGCCTCGCGGTACCAGGCCGCCCAGACGCGGCTCCGCAAGTTCGAGGAGGCCGGCCCACCCGTCGAGCAGCCGCGGGAGCAGCAGGTGCAGATGCGGCTCAAAGGCGGCCGCACGGGCAAGCGCGCGGTCGTGTGCGAGAACCTCGAGCTCACCGGGCTGATGAAGCCCTTCGACCTCGAGGTCTGGTACGGCGAGCGGGTCGCCGTACTCGGCTCCAACGGCTCCGGCAAGTCCCACTTCCTGCGGCTGTTGGCCGCAGGCGGCAGCGACCCTGACAAGGAGCACCAGCCGGTCGGCGACGTCCCGATCAAGCGGGTCGACCACACCGGCAAGGCCAAGCTCGGCGCGCGGGTCCGGCCTGGGTGGTTCGTGCAGACGCACGAGCACCCGGAGCTGCGCGGCCGCACCCTGCTCGAGATCCTGCACCGCGGCGACGAGCATCGCGACGGGATGGGCCGCGAAGCGGCCGCCCGGGTGCTGGACCGCTACGAGCTCGCACACGCCTCGGAACAGCGGTTCGAGTCACTCTCCGGCGGGCAGCAGGCGCGGTTCCAGATCCTGCTGTTGGAGCTCTCGGGCGCCACTTTGCTGCTGCTCGACGAGCCGACCGACAACCTCGACGTGCAGTCGGCCGAGGCGCTGGAGGCCGGCCTGGAGTCCTTCGAGGGCACCGTGGTCGCCGTCACCCACGACCGGTGGTTCGCCCGCGGCTTCGACCGCTTCCTGGTCTACGGCGGCAACGGCGACGTCTATGAGTCCGACGGGCCGGTCTGGGACGAGTCCCGGGTGCAGCGGGTGCGCTGACCTGCCCCGAGAGGCAGGTGAGAGCTCAGCGGCGGTGAGCCAGGGTCGGTCTTCGGGCCGTGAACCGACCCTGCCTCACCGCCTGCTGGTTCCTGACCCCCGGGAAAGGGAGTCCGGGGGTCAGGAGTTCGTGGTGTCTGCGTCCGAGTCGAGGGTCAGGGTCACCGTGTGCTCGGCGCCAGACCGGGTGTAGGTCACGGTCACCTTGTCGCCCGGCCGGTAGGACCTGACGGTGGCAACCAGCGAGTCGGCGCTGGTGATCAGGGTGTCGTCGACCTTGGTGACGACGTCGCCGTCGCGGAGACCGGCACCCGCGGCCGCGGAGCCGTCGTTGATCTGGCTGATCCTGGCGCCATCCTCGATGAGCGCACCGGTGCCCGAGGCGACGTTCTCCACGGAGATCCCGAGCCGGGCGTGGGTCGGCGTCTCGCCCTTCTGCATCTGGTCGATCACCGGCAGCACCTCGTCGATCGGGATCGCGAAGCCGAGGCCGATCGAGCCGGACTGGCCGCCCTCCTGCGAGCTGCCCGTGGTCCGGATCGATGCGTTGATGCCCACGACGTGACCGGCCATGTCGACCAGCGGGCCGCCGCTGTTGCCCGGGTTGATCGCCGCGTCGGTCTGGATGGCGGGGTAGACGGTGCTGTTGCCCTGCCCGTCCGAGCCCACGTCCACGGGACGCTCGAGCGCGCTGACGATGCCGGACGTGACGGTGGCGTCCAGCCCGAACGGTGACCCGATCGCGACGACGCCCTGCCCGACCTGGAGCGAGTCCGAGGACCCGATGGTCGCCGGCGTGAGGCCGCTGACGTCCTCGGCCTGGATGACCGCGGTGTCGGTCAACGGGTCGACGCCGACGATGCTGGCCTTGGCGTGCGACCCGTCGGTGAAGGAGACCTCCATCGAGCCCGAGTCACCAACCAGCTCGACCACGTGGTTGTTGGTGAGGATCTGGCCGTCGGAGGTCAGGATGATCCCGGATCCCGAGCCCGCTCCCTCGGGCCCCGACACGTCGATCTCGACCACGGACGGCAGCACCTGCTGGGCCACCGACTCGACCGAGCCGTCGCCCGATGAAGCGGCCGGCGCGTTGACCACCGGTGAGGTGCTCCGCGGTGCCGCAGCGCTCGACGTGTCATTGCCTGACTGCTGGGAGGTCCACACGGCGGCGCCGGCGACGCCGGCGCCGGCGCCGACGAGGAGCGACGCGGTGACGACGGAGGCGGCGAACGCCCGACGCCGTGGCTTGGTCGGTGTCTGCTCGGCGCGGGTGTAGGCGACCGCGGGGAGCGGGTGGGTCGGCATGCCGTGCTGCTGCGGGTGGTCACCGACGCCAGGCGGCGTCTGCTGGGCCGGTGGGGTCCAGGACGGCTCGCCGCTGCGGTACGGGTCGTGGGGGTTGTTCTCGGGGTTCGAAGGCGTCTGAGTCACAGGGTCGAGACTCGCCGGTCAGTCTGTGACCAGGCTGAGAGGTGCCTGGGCGTCTCTGAAATCTCCAGCGCTCGGGCGGCGAGCGTGCGAGCCGGCCGAGGAGAGCGAGGAGATCGAGGAGGCTCGGCGCACAGGCGTTCTCGCCTGGGCGCGAGCCGTCTCGAAATCAGTGCGGGTGCTTCTTGGGCACGCAGAGCTTGCCGTGCACCACCTCGGTGAAGGTCTGCGCGGTCAGGTCCTCCACGCCTCGGAAGGTCAGCCTGCCGGTCACGCTCGCGTAGGCGCCCGTGCCGGTGACGCTTTCGGAGGTCGCCATGAACTCGCCGGTCGCGGTGTCGAACGTGCCCTCGACGGGGGCATCGAGCGTGCCGGCGGCGTCGGTGAACACGATGGTGCCGGTGAACGGCGCGACCCCGTCGGCAGGGGTGCCGATCGTCAACGTGCCGACCGTCTTGCCGATCGCTCGCTTGCCTCGGTAAAGGGTGGCGGTCGTCGTGCCGGCGCCGTCGTCGGTGCCCACGCCCGTGGCGTGGACGGCGCGGCAGTGGCCCTTGAGGTGGCCCCACGCATGACCGTGGCCGTTCGAGGCCTCGGCGGGAGCAGCGGCGGTAAGCCCAGCGGCGAACAGGCCACCGGTGGCGAGGAGTGCGGCGGCGGCCTTGCGGAGACGCGAAGTGGTCATGATGACCTCCGTGGGGGGCGGCGGTGTCGCTCCGACGCTAGACGCGCCGGCCCCTGCGCGCAGCGTTTCCATGAATTGTCCAGACCGGTCACGCGCCGCGGCGCTGCACGCGTACGACGTCGCCGGGCCGCACCGCCCCGGCCGCGACGACGCGGGCGTTGAAGCCGCGCAGCCGCAGCTCGTTGCCGACGTCGCTGTTGACGAAGCGCATCGCCTCGTCGCCGTAGCGGCGCACAAACTTGGCGCAGCCCCTGTGGGGCTTGGCGCTCACCTGGATCACGGCGTCGTCACCCAGCGCGAGCAGGGAGCCGGTCGGCAGGTTGGCCACGGAGAAGTCGAGGTCGAGGAACAGCTGGTCCCCGGCCTGCGCCTGGTCCTCGACGGAGTCGGCGAGCAGCCGGATCATCCGAGCGCCCATCACGTTGATCTGCGCCTCGAGGTGTCGTCCCTTGGCAATCGCGACGGACGTCGCCCGCGAGAGCCAGTTGTCGCCGACCATGCCGTCGACGGGGTCGATCCGCCCCTCGGTCAGCACCTCGCGCGCGGCCAGGCCGGGCCGGCGTACGACGAGGTGGACGGTGCCGGTGTCGCGCGGCGCCGCCCGGAGGTGGTCCAGCCGCGCGGTCAGCTCGGCGGTGGTGCGGTAGGGCAGCACCGGGAGGCGGAGGTGCTCGGTCGTCATGGCGTCATTGTGCCCGTCACTCGACCCAGAAGGTGTCGTGCCGGAGCATGAACGCCGCACGCTCCTCCTCGGTCATCGTCTCGCCACGGCCGAGCCTGGCCAGGGTCTCGAAGTAGTCCTCGCGCGGCGCACCGGGGGTGAACATCAGCAGCATGCTGGCGCGGTCGGAGCCCTTGAAGCCGTGCAAGCCGCCGTCGGGCACGTGCAGGAAGTCCCCCGCCCCGGCGGTCACCCAGTCGGTGCCGTCGTAAAGGCGCACCTCACCCGACAGCACGAAGAACGACTCCGAGATCGAGCGGTGGAAGTGCGGGTCGGGGCCGCTCTCCGCGTCGCCGAACGTCCAACGGTAGAGACCGAACCGACCCTCGGACTGCTGCCCGGTGACGACGTACTCGCAGCTGCCGCCGCGGGCGTACTCGATCTCCGGCTTCGTGTCGCTGCGCCGGACCCACGCGCTCACCTCGCCGGTGTCGCCGAGGTAGGTGTCGGGCGGATACGTATCAGGAAGAGACATGCTCCATCTTGAGCACCGGCACCGCCGTGCGGTCAACCGGTGCGGCGTCGGCCTCGCGAGCGGCTGGATCGGTGCGATGCCGCAGTGCTTTCCGGGTCCGGCGACGCGACGGCAGGATCGGTTCGGCGTCGGGTGCGACTCGGGTCTGCAGCCAGGCGGCCAGCGGGTGTGCGCTCATGCCCTCCGAGGAGGGCACGGACGCCCGGGTGATACCGGCGGGTGGGAGGGCTACTACTTCCAGCGTTCGGAGGCAGGGACGAAGTCGAGCTTGCGGTCGCCGGTGTAGATCTGCTTGGGCCGCGCGATCTTCTGCTCCTTGTCCTGGACCAGCTCGAGCCACTGCGCCAGCCAGCCAGGGGTGCGGCCGATGGCGAAGAGCACCGTGAACATCTCGGGCGGGAACTGGAACGCCTCGTAGATCAGCCCGGAGTAGAAGTCGACGTTGGGGTAGAGCTTGCGCTTGACGAAGTACTCGTCCTCGAGCGCGATCTTCTCCAGCTCCTGGGCGATCTTGAGCAGCGGGTTGACGCCGGTGACCTCGAAGACGTCGTCGCAGGCCTTCTTGATGATCGTGGCCCGGGGGTCGTAGTTCTTGTAGACGCGGTGGCCGAAGCCCATCAGCCGCTCGTTGCCGGCCTTCACGCCCTCGATGAAGGACGGGATGTTGTCCATGGAGCCGATCCTGCGCAGCATCCGCAGCACGGCCTCGTTGGCACCGCCATGGAGGGGACCGAAGAGCGCGCCGACCCCCGCCGCCACCGCGGAGTACGGGTCGACCTGGCTCGAGCCGACGGAGCGCACGGCGTTGGTCGAGCAGTTCTGCTCGTGGTCGGCGTGCAGGATGAACAGCACGTCGAGCGCCTTGACCAGCCGCTCGTCGGCCTCGAACCTCTGCTCGCTCATCTTGAAGAGCATCGAGAGGAAGTTGGCGGTGTAGCTGAGGTCGTTGTCGGGGTAGACGTAGGGCTTGCCCTGCGCGTGCCGGAACGACCAGGCGCCGAGGGTCGGCATCTTGGCGATCATCCGGACGATCTGCATGTGCCGGTTCTCGGCGTCGCCGATGTTGCGGGCGTCCGGGTAGAACGTGGACAGCGCGCCCACGGAGGCCATCACCATGCCCATCGGGTGGGCGTCGTAGCGGAAGCCCTGCATGAAGCTGCGGACGTTCTCGTGGACGAACGTGTGGTAGGTGATCTCGTGCGTCCACGCGTCGTACTCGTCCTTGGTCGGCAGCGCGCCGTGCACCAGCAGGTAGGCGACCTCGAGGAAGGTCGACTTCTCCGCCAGCTGCTCGATGGGGTAGCCGCGGTACTCGAGAATGCCCTTGTCGCCGTCGATGAAGGTCACCGAGCTCTTGCAGGAGGCCGTGTTGACGAAGCCGGGGTCATAGACCGCCAGTCCGGGGGAGTCCTCGTCTGTCCTGATCTGGCCGATGTCGGCGGCCTTGATGGTGCCGTCGGCGATCGGTACGTCGTACTCCTGACCGGTGCGGTTGTCACGCACGGTGAGGGACGACGAGCCATTCTGGGTGTCGGACACGGGTGCTCCTTCACGCAAGCAACGGGAAACCGGAGTACGGCGCTCGGCCGAGATCGTCGGTCGGACGCGGGTCCGGTTCGTCCTTCCAACCTAGACCGCACCCCTGAACGGGTCGAATCCGAGTCTCGGAACCGGCTCCGGATTGGCGCTCACGGACCCCCACCCGTAAACTTGCCGGTCGCGCCTCCTGCCGCGTCCACACCCCGCACGGGTGCGGATGCAGACCCAGACGAAGTGGAGCTGGGCAGAGTTCGTCAGAAGGCGTAGCCCCACCCTCGGCGACAGACGCCCGAGGACCCTACGAACGAATAGGCACTCCTGTGCGCACCTACAGCCCGAAGCCCGGTGACATCCACCGCGAGTGGCACGTCATCGACGCCACCGACGTGATTCTCGGACGCCTCGCCGTCCAGTCCGCCAACCTCCTGCGTGGCAAGCACAAGCCGATCTTCGCCCCGCACATGGACACCGGTGACTTCGTCATCATCGTCAACGCCGAGAAGGTCGCCCTCTCCGGCGACAAGAAGACCAAGAAGATGGCCTACCGCCACTCCGGCTACCCGGGCGGGCTGACCGCCACGCCCATCGGCGTGCTCCTCGAGAAGGACGCCCGCAAGGCCGTCGAGAAGGCGGTCTGGGGCATGCTCCCCAAGAACCGTCTCGGCCGTCAGATGCTGAAGAAGCTCAAGGTCTACTCCGGCCCCACCCACCCGCACCAGGCCCAGCAGGCCGTCCCGTTCGAGATCAAGCAGATCTCCCAGTGACCCGGCTCTCCGAGCAAGCGAAGGACAACCATCGTGGCTGACACCACCGAGACCACCCCCGACGTCGAGAGCAGCGACTCTGACTTCGAGGAGACCTACACCGCCGACGAGTCGGGCGTTGCCTACAGCTCGGAGTCCGAGCCGTCCGCCGACGCGCCGCTCCGCGCTGCCACTATCGCTCCCGCCGCGGCCACCGGCCGTCGCAAGGAGGCCGTGGCCCGCGTGCGCATCATGCCCGGCACCGGCCAGTGGAGGGTCAACGGACGCACCCTCGACTCCTACTTCCCCAACAAGCTGCACCAGCAGGTCGTCAGCGAGCCCTTCGTGACCACCCAGCTCGAGGGCCGCTTCGACGTCATCGCGCGCATCCACGGCGGGGGCATCACCGGCCAGGCCGGTGCGCTGCGCCTTGGCGTGGCCCGCTGCCTCAACTCCATCGACATCGACGCCAACCGCGCGGTGCTCAAGAAGGCCGGCCTGCTCACCCGTGACGCCCGCGTCATCGAGCGCAAGAAGGCGGGCCTGAAGAAGGCGCGCAAGGCGCCCCAGTTCAGCAAGCGCTGATCCACCAACCGCTCTCATGAGTCGGTTGTTCGGCACGGACGGGGTCCGGGGCCTGGCCAACGGTGACCTCACCGCCGGCTTGGCCCTGGACCTTTCCGTTGCCGCCGCCCACGTGCTGGGCGATCTCGGTGAGTTCGAGGGCCACCGACCGCTGGCCGTGGTCGGCCGGGACCCCCGGATCTCGGGCCAGTTCCTGGAGGCCGCCGTGGTGGCCGGGCTCGCTTCGGCCGGGGTCGACGTGCTGCTGCTCGGGGTGCTGCCGACGCCTGGCGTCGCCTTCCTGACCGGCGCCCTCGGCGCCGACTTCGGCGTGGTGCTGTCGGCCTCTCACAACCCGATGCCTGACAACGGCATCAAGTTCTTCGCCCGTGGCGGCCTCAAGCTCGACGATGCCATCGAGATCGCGATCGAGCGGCGGATGGCCGAGGAGTTCGACCGGCCCACCGGTGGCGCGGTCGGCCGGGTCACGCCGTACCCCGCCGCCGTCGACGAGTACGCCGCCCACCTGGTGCGCTCCATCGACCACCCGCTCGCCGGCCTCACCGTCGTCCTCGACTGCGCCGAGGGCGCGGCGTTCGAGGTCGGACCCCGCGCCCTGGAGGACGCCGGCGCCAGGGTGATCGCCATCCACGCGTCGCCCGACGGCCTCAACATCAACGAAGGCTGCGGCTCGACCCATCTCGACGCCGTCCGCGCCGCCGTGATGGAGCACGGCGCCGACGTCGGCTTCGCGCTCGACGGCGACGCCGACCGCTGCCTGGCCGTCGACCACGAGGGCAGCACCGTCGACGGTGACCAGCTGCTCGCGCTGCTGGCCCTGTCGATGAAGGAGGCCGGCACCCTCGCCAAGGACACGGTCGTGGCGACGGTGATGAGCAACCTCGGCTTCGTGCACGCCATGCGTGCCGCCGGCGTCGGGGTCCGGCAGACCAGGGTCGGTGACCGCTACGTGCTCCAGGCCATGCAGGTCTCGGGCTACACCCTGGGCGGCGAGCAGTCCGGACACGTCATCCTCACCGACTACGCCACCACGGGCGACGGGATCCTGGCCGCGCTCCAGGTCCTCGAGCGGATGGTCACCACGGGGCAGACCCTCAAATCTCTGGCCTCGGTCGTCCAGCGGCTGCCCCAGACGCTCGTCAACGTGCCCGACGTGGACAAGACGCGCGTCGAGGAGGACGGCATCCTGGCGGCCGCGCTCGCCGAGGAGGAGGCCGCCCTCGGCGACGCCGGCCGCATCCTGCTTCGGCCCTCCGGCACGGAGCCCATCGTGCGGGTGATGGTCGAGGCCGCCACCCAGGACGACGCGGACGCCATCGCCCAACGGCTCGCCGACGTCGTCCGACGCTGCCTCGCCCTCTGAGCGGCGGTCCGTTGAACCTGCTGCGTCGGATCGCCTCGCTGCCAGGACTGCGACGGGTGCTGCTCCATCCCGCCGTACGACACCGGGTCGCCACGCTGCTCGCCCTGCGGTTCGCCGTGGCAGCGCGCCGCACCACCACGCCGGCGCGGCTGCTGCTCAACGAGTACGTCCGGCACCGCGGCCGTACCGACACCTACGTCATCCGGGCCACCGGCGTGCCGGTCGTGATGCAGCACGGGCGGGACCTGGAGGCGCTCTTCGAGCTGTTCGAGCGCGGCGAGTACGAACCGCCGGGCGAGGTTGCCCCGCTGCTCGAGGCGTCGCGCGTGCAGCAAATCGTCGACGTCGGGGCCAACGTCGGCATGTTCTCGGCCTGGGCCACCGGCCGCTGGCCCGGAGCCGACATCATCGCCTTCGAGCCCGCGCGCGACAGCGTCCCGATCTACCGTCAGTGGGCGCGCGGTCGCGACCACGTCACGTTCATCGAGGCGGCCGCAGCCACCGCCGACGGGACGCTGCGCTTCGCCGACGGCTTCGGTGGCGGCTCTCACGCTGCGACCGACGATGCGGGCGTCGAGGTGCGCGCGGTCGACGTCTACCCCCACCTGCGCGACGCCGACTTCGTCAAGATCGACATCGAGGGCGGTGAGTGGCCGATCCTTGCCGATCCGCGGCTGGCCGACCTCGACGACCTGGTGCTCGTGATGGAGTACCACCGCTCCCAGGCGCCGTCGCTGCCCGCGGTGGACGCCGCGCGTGGCCTGCTGGAGCGGGCGGGCTTCACCGTCGGGCACGTCACGGCGAACTACTGGGGCCACGGCACGCTGTGGGCCTGGAAGGCGGCCTCCGAGCCGCGATAAGGGCTCGCACCGCTGGTCACCGCCTGCCTAGGGTCTTTCGGGTGACCACGATCCAGGTGCGTGAGATCGACGTCCGCGACGAGCAGGAGCTGCGGCGCTGGTGGGAAACCGGCCGCGCCGCCGCGGCAGACCGCCTCTTCGACAGCTACCCGCCCTGGGAGCTGAGCCGTGATGCGCTCGCCAAGCAGCACCCCGACAGCACCAGAGCCCTGATGGCCGCCTTCGACGGCGACGAGATGGTCGGCATCGGCGTGGTGAGCGCTCCCTTGAAGGACAACCTCCACATGATCGACGCCGAGGTCGACGTCCCCGTCGACCTCCGCCGCCGCGGGATCGGCAGCCGGTTGCTGACCGAACTCGAGGTGTGGGCGGCCGCGCTGGGCCGGACGACCGTGCTGAGCCAGACGTTCGCGCCTCCGGGGCGCCCCAGCCCGGGCGAGCTGTTCGCCGTGGCACGGGGCTACGTCGTGGCCCACCGCGAGGGCTTCAAGGTGCTCGACCTGGCCGAGCACGCGTCCGGCTGGACCGCGCTCGACGCGCAGGTCGCGGAGCGGGCCGGCGACTACCGGATCGTGGAGTGGGGCGACCATGCCCCCGACGAGCTGGTCGACGACCTGTGCGCTGCGCTGAGCCGTTTCATGAGCATGATCCCTCTCGGCGACCTGGAACTCGAGGACGCCGACGTCACCCCCGAGCGGCTGCGGGCCAACGAGCAGCACGCGGTCGAGGTCGGCTATCGCAGCTTCTGCTCGGCCGCGCTCGATGCCAGCGGCGCCCTCGTCGCCTACTCCGACCTGCGGGTGGCCAAAGCCCGCACCACCCAGGCCAGCGTCGGCGTCACGATGGTGCTCCCCGAGCACCGAGGTCACCGGTTGGGGCTGGCGATCAAGCTGGCAACCCACCGGGCGTTGCTGCGAGCGTTTCCCGAGTGCGAGGTGGTCCGCACCGGCAACGCCGACGTCAACGAGCACATGAACGCCGTCAACGAGCAGATGGGCTATCGGCTGGTGGAGGACATCGTGGAGCTGCAGAAGCGGTTGTGAATCCTCCGGGTCACAGCTTGCGCAGGCGCACGTAGCGGACGGAGTGGTCGCGGTCCTTGCGCAGCACCAGGTCGGCGCGGCTGCGGGTGGGCTGGATGTTCTCGCTGAGGTTGGGCCCGTTGATGGAGTCCCAGATGCGTTCGGCCTCGGAGACCGCCTCGGCGGACGAGAGGCCGGCGTAGCGGGCGAAGTACGACGCCGGGTCGCGGAACGCCGTTTCGCGCAGCCGCAGGAACCGTTCGACGTACCACCGCCGGATGTCGCTGGTGGCCGCGTCGACGTAGACGCTGAAGTCGAAGAAGTCGCTCAGCGTCAGGCCGGTCCGGCCGTCGTCGCGCACGCGTGGCGGCGCGAGCACGTTGAGGCCCTCGATGATGACGATGTCGGGACTCTTGACGACCACCCGCTCGTCGGGCACCACGTCGTAGACCAGGTGGGAGTAGATCGGCGCGGTCACCTCGTCGCGGCCGGACTTGATGTCGATGACGAACCGCAGCAGCGCGCGACGGTCGTAGGACTCGGGGAAGCCCTTGCGGTGCAGGATGTCGCGGCGCTCGAGCTCGGCGTTGGTCAGCAGGAACCCGTCGGTGGTGACCAGCTCGACGTGCGGGTGCGCGGGCCAGTGGGCCAGCATCTGTTGGAGGACGCGGGCGGTGGTGGACTTGCCGACCGCCACCGAGCCGGCCACCCCGATGACGAACGGCGTGCGCGGCGGCTGGGGCCGGTGCAGGAACTCCTCCTGCTTGCGGTGCAGTCGGCCGGCGGCCTTGACCCGCAGGCTCAGCAGCCGCGAGAGGGGCAGGTAGACCTGGCGGACCTCGTCGAGGTCGAGCGCGTCGCCGAGTCCGCGCAGCCTGGCGACCTCGTCGGCGGACAGGTGGGTCTCGGTCTCCTGGGCCAGCGAGGCCCACGTCGCGCGGTCCAGCTCGACGTACGGCGACTGCTCGCGCTCACCGGGGTGGGGAGCGCCGTCGGAGGGCATGCGCGGCATTGTTGCAGGGGGTTCTCCGGCGGGCCGACAAGAGATCGGGCGGGTCCGAGCCGCCGATAGACTGCGGCCCATGTGCGGAATCGTGGGGTACGTCGGTGAGCAGCAGGCTCAGGACGTCGTGATCGAGGGGCTGCGCCGCCTCGAGTACCGCGGCTACGACTCCGCGGGCATCGCCCTGATCCACGACGGCGCGATCATCTCCGACAAGCGTGCGGGCAAGCTGGCCAACCTCGAGAAGGCGCTCGTCGAGCACCCGCTCGGCAGCGCCACGACCGGCATCGGCCACACCCGCTGGGCCACCCACGGACCACCGACCGACGTCAACGCGCATCCCCACGTCGGCCAACACGACCGGGTGGCGCTGGTGCACAACGGCATCATCGAGAACTTCGCCGAGCTGCGTGACGAGCTCGAGGCCGACGGCGTCGAGATGCGCTCCCAGACCGACACCGAGATCGCGGCCCACCTCCTCGAGCGCGAGCTCGAGCGCGGCGGCGACCTGACCACCGCGATGCAGCAGGTGTGCCAGCGGCTGCGGGGTGCCTTCACGCTGGTGGCCGTCGACGGCGAGGACAACTCGCGCGTGGTGGCCGCGCGCCGCAACTCGCCGCTCGTCGTCGGCCTCGGCGACGGCGAGAACTTCGTCGGCAGCGACGTGGCGGCGTTCATCGAGCACACCCGCGAGGCGCTGGAGCTCGGCCAGGACCAGGTCGTCACGATCACCCGCGAGGGCGTCGAGGTCACCGGCTTCGACGGGTCGCCGGCCGAGGGCCGGCCCTACCACGTCGACTGGGACCTCTCGGCCGCCGAGAAGGACGGCCACGACTGGTTCATGCGCAAGGAGATCTTCGAGCAGCCGCACGCGGTCGCCGACGCGCTCCTGGGACGGCACACCGCCTCCGGCAGGCTGCAGCTGGACGAGATGCGGCTGTCGGAGCAGGAGCTGCGCGACGTCGACAAGATCATCGTGATCGCGTGCGGCACGGCCTTCTACGCCGGGCTGGTGGCCAAGTACGCCATCGAGCACTGGACCCGCATCCCGTGTGAGGTCGAGCTGGCCCACGAGTTCCGCTATCGCGACCCGATCCTGACCCAGGACACCCTGGTGGTGGCCATCAGCCAGTCGGGCGAGACCGCCGACACGCTGATGGCGATCCGGCACGCGCGGGAGCAGGGATCCCGGGTGCTGGCGATCTGCAACACCAACGGCTCGACGATCCCGCGTGAGTCCGACGCCGTCATCTACACGCACGCCGGCCCCGAGATCGGGGTGGCCTCGACCAAGGGCTTCACCACCCAGCTGGTGGCGAGCTATCTGCTCGGGCTCTACCTCGCCCAGGTGCGCGGCAACAAGTTCGGCGACGAGATCGCCGCCGTGGTCACCGAGCTGGAGCGGATGCCCGCCCACCTCCAGGGGATCCTCGACCGCAAGGACGCGATCTACGCGTTGGCCGACGAGCTGGCCGGTGCCCGGTCGGTGCTGTTCCTCGGCCGGCACGCCGGGTTCCCCATCGCCCTCGAAGGTGCGCTCAAGCTCAAGGAGCTCGCCTACATCCACGCCGAGGGCTTCGCCGCCGGCGAGCTCAAGCACGGGCCGATCGCGCTCATCGAGGAGGGTCTGCCTGTCTTCTGCGTGGTGCCGCCCCAGGGCCGCGACCAGCTGCACGACAAGATGATCAGCGCCATCCAGGAGATCCGGGCGCGCGGGGCGCGCACCATCCTCCTGGCAGAGGAGGGCGACCCGGCCGTGGCGCCGTACGCCGACTCGGTGATCTACCTGCCGCCGGTGCCGGTGCTGCTGCAGCCGCTCGTGGCCGTCGTACCCCTGCAGCTCTTCGCCTGCCAGCTCGCCAGCAACCTGGGCCACGACGTCGACCAGCCGCGCAACCTGGCCAAGTCCGTCACGGTCGAATAGAGCGCCGACAACGTGGCCATCATCGGCGTCGGCATCGACGTGGTCGACCTCGACCGCTTCGCCGAGTCCCTGGAGCGCACCCCTGGCCTTCGCGAGCGGCTGTTCACGCCTGGGGAGGCGACCCGCGGTACGGCGTCGCTGGCGGCCCGGTTTGCCGCCAAGGAGGCGCTCGCCAAGGCCCTCGGGGCGCCGGGCGACCTCGACTGGCACGACGCCGAGGTGTTCACCGAGGACACCGGCCGTCCGCTCCTGACCATGCGGGGCACGGTCAGGGCCCGCGCCGAGGAGCTCGGCGCCCTGCACGTCCACCTGTCGCTCTCCCACGACGCCGGCATCGCCTCCGCCGTCGTGGTGCTGGAGTCCTGATCGTGCTGTGGCGGCCGGGCAGCGGTGAGCTAGGAACCGTTTGCGGCGCTGAAACGGTTCCTGAGTCACCGCCGCTCGGCCGACCGACTGGCCCTCGCAGCGTGGCGGCATGAGGAGCGCGCACACCGTCGAGCAGGTGCGGGCGGCAGAGGCGGAGCTGATGGCCGGGCTGCCTGAGGGCACCCTGATGCAGCGGGCCGCGAGCGGGCTGGCCGCGGCGGTGCTCGACCTGCTGGGCGGCGGTTACGGGCGGCGGGTGCTGCTGCTCGTCGGCAGTGGGGACAACGGCGGCGACGCGCTGTACGCCGGCGCGTTGCTCGCCCGACGCGGGTGCGCGGTGAGCGCGTGGCCGCTCACCGACAAGCCGCACGGCGGCGGGCTCGTGGCGTTGCGGCGCGCCGGCGGCCGGGTCGTGACCCGGGCCCCGGCGACCCCGCCCGACCTGGTGGTCGACGGCATCGTCGGCATCGGTGGTCGTCCGGGTCTGCGCGAGGACGCGGTGGCCGCGCTCACCGCACTCCAAGGCGTGCCCGTCGTCGCGGTCGACGTGCCGTCGGGGGTCGACGTCGACACCGGGGAGCTGGCCGGCCCGGCGGTGCGTGCAGACGTCACCGTCACCTTCGGCACGCACAAGGTCGCGCTGCTGGCCGACCCTGCGGCGGCGTACGCCGGGGTCGTACACCTCGTCGACATCGGCCTGGAGACTCCGCCTGCGGCCGTCCAAGCGTTGCAGAGCGCCGACGTCGCCGCGTTGCTGCCCCGGCCGGTGCCGGACGCGCAGAAGTACTCCCGAGGAGTGGTTGGCGTCCGCGCCGGCTCAGCGGCCTACCCCGGCGCCGGGGTGCTGTGTGTCGCCGGCGCGGCCTCCGGCCTGTGCGGGATGGTCCGCTACGTCGGCGGCGCCGGCGAGGCCGTGCTCGCCGCTCACCCCGACGTGGTGGCCGGCACCGGCCAGGTGCAGGCCTGGACCGTGGGCTCCGGTGGCGGTGTCGACGTCGCGACCATGCTGGCCGAGGCGCTCGGCGACGGGGTGCCGACGGTCATCGACGCGGACGCGCTCGCCCTTGTCGACGAAGCGCTCACGGTGCCTGCGGTCCTCACTCCCCACGCCGGCGAGCTGGCCCGGATGACCGGCGCCGACCGGGCCGAGATCGAGGCCGCGCCCTTGCGGCACGCGCGCGCCGCCGCCGAGCGGTACGCCGCCGTCGTGCTGCTCAAGGGCCGCCGCACCGTCGTCGCCCGGCCGGACGGCGCGGCCAGGGTGACCACCACCGGCGTGCCCTGGCTGGCCACGGCGGGCGCCGGCGACGTGCTGGCAGGACTCATCGGCGCGCTGCTCGCCGCGGGCCTGGACCCGTTCGACGCAGCGTCGGTCGGGTCGTGGCTGCACGGCGCAGCTGCGACCGCCGCGTCGGGGGGTGGCCCGCTCTCGGCGGTCGACGTGGCGCGGACACTCCCGGCCGTGGTGCGCGACCTGCTCTGAAACAATCCGGGGCATGTCCGCCGCCGCTCGCCCCGAGATCGTGGTGGACCTGGGGGCGATCCGGCACAACGTGCGGACCCTGGCCGACCTGGTGGCCGCCGATGGCGCGGGGATGATGACGGTGGTCAAGGCCGACGGCTACGGCCACGGCCTGGTCGAGAGTGGCCGCGCCGCGCGCGAGGCCGGCGCCGACTGGCTGGGGGTGGCCACCGTCTCCGAGGCGCTGGCGCTCCGGGCGGCTGGCGACACCGGCCGGCTGCTCTGCTGGCTGACGCTCCCGGCCGACGTCGCCGACCGGCTGCTCGCTCAAGCAGTCGCTGCCGACGTCGACGTCACGGCGTACACAGTCGCCCGCCTCGACGAGATCGTCACCGCGGGTGAGGCGGTCGGCGTGCTGCCCCGCGTGCAGCTCAAGGTCGACACCGGGCTCTCTCGCGGCGGGGCACCTCTGGCTGCCTGGGCTGACCTGGTGGCCGCCGCGGCGGCGTACGAGCGGGCCGGTCGCGCGGTCGTGACCGGCGTCTGGTCGCACTTCGCCTGCAGCGACGAGCCCGAGCACCCCGCCAACGACCTCCAGGAGGAGCGGTTCCGCGACGCGTTGCGGGTTGCCGGGGACGCCGGGCTGCGGCCAGAGGTCCGCCACCTCGCCAACTCGGCGGCCGCGATCCTGCGGCCGTCGTCCCGCTTCGACCTGGTGCGCTGCGGCATCGCGTCCTACGGCCTCGACCCGGCTCCCGGCGTGACCCCCGACCTGGGCCTGCGGCCCGCGATGACCGTCCGAGCGCCGCTGGCGCTCGCCAAGGGGATCGCCGCGGGCGAGGGCGTCTCCTACGGACACGTCTGGGTCGCCGAGGAAGCAACGACGGTCGGCCTGGTGCCCGTCGGGTACGGCGACGGCGTGCCGCGCCACGGCAGCAACGCGCTGGAGGTCGCGGTCGAGGGTCGTCGGGTGCCGGTGCGCGGGCGGGTCTGCATGGACCAGCTCGTCGTCGACCTGGGCGGCCACCTGCCGCCGGTCGACACCGACGTCGTGCTGTTCGGGCCCGGGGACGAGGGGGAGCCCACCGCGCAGGACTGGGCGGTCGCGTGCGGGACCATCAACTACGAGATCGTGACCCGGATGGGCGGCCGGCTGGTCCGCCGCCACGTGAACGAGACCGACGAAGGAGCATCAGCATGAGCGTGACCCGCAAGGTCCTCGGGGTCGCCGCGGGCGCGGTCGGCGTGGCCGCGGCAGGCACCGCCCTGCGCGTCGCGCAGCGCAGCCGGGTCATGGCCAGGCGCGGAGTGGGCGACGCGACGCCGTTCGGCTCGCTGCACTCCCCGCCGCTCACCGTCGTCGCCGACGACGGCGTCCCGCTGCACGTCGAGATCGACGAGGTCGACCGGCCAGCACCGGCCCGCCGGCGACGACTCGCGCCGCGGCCGCACACCGAGCTGACCGTGGTCTTCGTGCACGGCTACGCGCTCAACATGGACTCCTGGCACTTCCAGCGCGCCGCCTATCGAGGGCTGGTGCGCACCGTCTTCTTCGACCAGCGCTCGCACGGCCGGTCCGGGCGCTCGACCGATGGCAACGCCACGATCGAGCAGCTCGGCAGCGACCTGCTCTCCGTCATCGACGAGGCGGTCCCCGAGGGACCGGTCGTGCTCGTGGGCCACTCGATGGGCGGCATGACCATCGTGGCACTGGCCGAGGAGCACCCCGAGCTGTTCGGCGACCGGATCGTCGGCGTCGGCCTGGTCGGCACGACCGCAGGCGGGCTCGACCCGCACCGGATGGTGCTTCCCCTGCTGCCGTCGACCGTCGGCGGCCAGCTGGCCACCCGGCTGGTGGCCACGCTGGCGCGGGGACACCGGATAGTCGACCGGTTCCGGCGGGTCGGCCGCTCGGTCTCGCTGGTCGCCACCGACGAGCTCGCCTTCGGTGACGCCGTACCGAAGCGCTACGTCGAGTTCGTCGACGAGATGCTCTCGGCGACCCCCTTCGACGTGGTCGCGGAGTTCTTCCCCACCTTCGGCACCCTCGACAAGTTCGCGACCGTGCACGCGCTCGAGAGCGTGCCGACCGCGATCATCTGCGGCACCGAGGACAAGATGACCAAGATCGAACACAGCCGCAAGCTGCACGCGATGATCGCCGGCTCCACGTTGCTCGAGTGCGTCGGCGCCGGCCACATGGTGATGATGGAGCGGCACGACCAGGTCGACGCCGAGCTCGACCAGCTGTTCGCGGCGGCCGGCGACCTCGTCGACTCCCGATGAGCCACCGGAGGCGGCGGCGGTGAGCCTCGTCGTACGCCGCGTGGGCCCCGAGGCGGCCAAGGCCGTGCACGCGGTGGTCCGGGCGGCGTTCGCGGCCCGGCCGCCCCTCGACCCGCCGGCCGACGCGCTGGCGGAGACGCCGGAGACGCTCGCCACCGCGCTCGGGGTCGGGGGCGGACTGCTGGCGACCCTCGAGGGCCGGCCCGTCGGCGCGCTGGTGCTGGAGCCGCAAGGGGAAACGGTGTGGCTGCGACGGTTCGGCGTGCTGCCGTCCGCCCAGCGGCTCGGGGTGGCCGGCGCCCTGGTGGCGGAGGCGCTGGCCACCGCGGACGGCACCGAGGTGGCCGTGGTGGCCCGCGACGAGCTGCCGGCGACGGTGGCCTTCTGGCGCGGCCACGGCTTCGTCGAGACGGCCGGGCGGCCGCCGTACCGGGAGCTGCGCCGTGCCCTCCCGCGTACGTATGCCGTCCCCGACGCCGACGCGATGCGCGCGCTCGGCGAGGCGATCGGACGGCTGCTGCGGGCAGGAGACCTGGTGGTGCTGTCCGGTGAGCTGGGGGCGGGGAAGACGACGTTCACCCAGGGGCTCGGCGCCGGCCTCGGCGTGCGCGGCGGGGTCACGTCGCCGACGTTCGTGATCGCCCGCGTGCACCCCTCGCTGGCCGCGGGACCCGACCTCGTGCACGTCGACGCCTACCGGCTCGGCGGCATCGAGGAGCTCGACGACCTCGATCTCGACGCCTCGCTGGACGAGGTGGTCACGGCCGTCGAGTGGGGCACGGGCATCGCCGAGGGGCTGGCCGACTCCCGCCTCGAGGTGCGCATCGCCCGCTCGACCGGAGCCCCCGACCCCGATGCCGACGACGAAGCTGACCCCCGCACCGTCACGCTCGTCCCCCTCGGCGTCCGCTTCCTCGGCGTCTCCTGGCCGGCAGCATCGGGATAGTCCCTGACGTTTGGGTTGCCGGCACGGCCGAAAAGCAACCCAAACGTCAGGGACTATCCCGCCACCAGGCCGAGCGCGACGGCGAGCAACACGACGTCGGCATGGATCGGGTCGTGCGGGCGGAGCCAGTCGGCGGCCTCGGCGGGCGGGAGGGTGCGCACCTCCACGACATGCTCGCCGTCGCCGGGGTTGGTGGGCGGGCCGACGACCTCGACCGGCACGACGTAGTAGGCCCAGGAGGCGACCGGGTGCGGCAGGTGCGGCCGGTACGGCGCCCGGTTGCGCGAGTGGGCGACGTGCCGGCCGAGGAACACCGGCTCGCCGAGCGGCTCGCAGCCGGCCTCCTCGGCCAGCTCCCGGCGGACCAGCGCGCTCACACTCTCGCCCCGCTCCCGCGTGCCGCCGGGCAGGAACCGCCACTCCTCCAACGAACGACACACCACCACGTCCCCGCCGACCGTCACCGCGACGACATGGGCGCGCGAGGTGTCGTCATCGGCGGCGGGCTCGATCGTGAAGGTCAGGTCGGCGTTCGCGTAGTCGACCGAGCCCACGGCGTAGAGCTCCGGGAAGCGCCCGGCCCAGACGGCGTCGAGGTCAGGCCGGCTCACGTCGCCGGTCCAGCCAGAGCGCGGTGAACCCGGCGACCAGCGCGCCGAGCGTGCCCAGCGCCATGTCGCCGAGGGTGTCGATGTAGGCCGTCTCGATCTCGGTGCCGTGCCGGATGAAGGTCCAATACTCGCCCAGCTCCCAGCCGAGGGCGAGCACGCAGCCGAAGCCCGTGACCAGCGTGACCAGCACCCACGCGGGGCGCAGCCCCGGCGCGACGACGAGCGCGAGCCCGAGACACAGCAGCACCCAGTTGATGAAGTGGTTGAAGTCGTCCCACCACACGACGGTGTCGTAGAGGTCGAGGCTGTTGCCGGTCACGTCGATGAGGAAGGGCAGCATCACGAGCGCGAACGCGACGTACGGCGGCCGCTCGGTGCCTCCGCGGCGGCGCCGCACCAGCCACCAGATCGCCGGCGTCAGCAGCATCAGGACCGGATACGCGAGCAGTCGGGCTCCGAACGCCTTGTCGGCGAACCGCTCGATGCCCGGCACCCACTCGGCGACGGCCAGCTGAGCCACGGTCAGCACCAGCACGGCCGCCGGGAACCAGGGCGTGTCCCAGAAGCCTCTGCGCTCGCTCACGCTCGGACAGTAGTGGTCGGTGGGCATGACTAACCTGACGACGTGCTGGTCATCGCCCACCTCAGCGACACGCACTTCGGAGCGACGCCCGACGCCGCCGACCGGGTGCGCCGCGTGCTCGACGCACTGCTGGCGATGGACCCCCGGCCCGACGTGCTGCTCCACACCGGCGACGTGGCCGACCACGGGCTCCCCGACGAGTACGCCGAGGCGGTCCAGGTGCTGTCGGCGTGGCCCGGCCCGATGCCGATCTCGCCGGGCAACCACGACGTCAGAGCGGCGTACGCCGCCGCGTTCCTCCCCGACGCCGACGTCGTGCGGGCCAACCGGGCCCACGAGGTCGGTGGCGTGCGGTTCTTGATGCTCGACTCGCTGGTCGACGCGGTCGACGGTGTGCGCCAGGACCACGGGCTGCTCGGCCCCGACACCCTGGCCTGGCTCGACGCCGAGCTCGCTCGGGACGACCGCCCGAGCTTCGCCTGCCTGCACCACCCGCCGGTCGAGATCGGCATCTCCCTGATGGACCCGATCCGCCTCGTCGACGCCGGCGACCTCGCCGCCGTGCTCGGTCGTCACCCGCAGGTCGTGGCCACCCTCGTCGGGCACGCGCACACGATGGCCGCCAGCACCTTCGCCGGGCGTCCGCTGCTCATCGGCGGCGGCGTGGTCTCGACGGTCTCCCTCGACCAGGAGGACCTGCCCCTCCTCTGGTACGACGCCCCGCCCAGCTACGCCGTGCACTTCCTCCACGACGACGGCCGGCTCACGACCCACTGGCGAGCCGTGCCCTGAGCCGGTCAGTAGCCTCGACCCGTGCTGCTGGCCTTCGACACCGCGACGCCGTTCGTCGCGGTCGCGCTCCACGACGGCGACACCGTGGTGGCCGAGGCGCGGTCGGAGCAGCGGATGAAGCACGGCGAACAGCTCGCTCCGCTCATCGAGCGGGCGTTCGCCGAGGCGGGGGTCGGCCGCCAGGACCTGACGGCCATCGCCGTCGGCACCGGCCCGGGCCCCTTCACCGGGCTGCGCGTCGGGCTCGTGACCGCACGCACGCTGGCCATGGTGCTCGAGATCCCGGTCTACGGCGTGTGCACCCTCGACGCGATCGCTCTCGAGGCGGCGGCCGCACTCGGTGGCTCGGGACCGTTCGTGGTCGCCACCGACGCGCGGCGCAAGGAGGTCTACCTCGCGGCGTACGACGCGAGCGGCGGGCGTGTCTCCGGCCCGGTCGTCGACCGGCCGGCCGCCGTCGCCACCGACCTGCCGGTCGCGGGCGAGGGCGGGCTGCTCTACTCCGAGCACTTCCCGCGGGCGGTCGCGCCTGCGCTGCCGAGTGCCGGCTGGCTCGCGCAAGGCGTCGTCGACGAGCGCGTGGAGCTGACCGGCCCCGAGCCGCGCTACCTGCGCCGCCCCGACGCGGCGGCCCCGGGTGCACCCAAGCGGGTCACATGACCGTGCGCGTCGCGACGGAGGATGACGTCGCGGCCGTAGCCCGGCTCGAGGAGGTCTGCCTCGGCGACGATGCCTGGTCGCCGGGTCTGGTGGCCGAGGGGATCGGCAAGAGACTTCCGACGGTGTCCTACCTGGTGGGCACGGCCGACGACGGGGGCGAGGAGGTCGTCGGTTATGCGGTGGCGAGCCTCGCGGGCGACGACGTGGAACTGCAGCGGATCGCCGTCGACCCGGCGTACCGCCGCCAGGGCTTGGCCAGCGCCCTGCTCGCCGAGGTCGAGACCGCGGCGGTCGCGGCCGGCGGAACGCGCCTGCTGCTGGAGGTCAGGGACGACAACGCGACGGCGACCGCGTTCTACGAGAGCCGTGGCTTCGCAGAGCTCGGTCGCCGTCGCGGGTACTACGGGGACGGTGCCGCCGCGGTGATCCTGGGGAAGACGTTCGGCCCCGTTCCCGACGAGCACGTGCCGTAGCCGGAGATGGCTCGTATCTAAAGGGCTCGGCGGCAACTCTTCCCCTTCATGGCTTCCTCCAACACCGGGCCCACGCGTGTAGACGCGCCGGACCTGACTTTCGAGCAAAGGGCGCGTCGCACCGAGGTGCACTGGCAGAAGGTCGGCACCGTCCTCGGCGTGCCCGGCCTGCTGATCGGCATGATCACCGCCTTTGCGGCTGTTTATGCGGCGGGCCAGGCTGCCGAAGCCGTGCAGACTGCCCAGGAGGCCGTGCTCCGCTCCAACCGCGAGCAGCGGATGACAACCGGGATCCAGTCGATGGGGGGCGAGACGGCCGCTCAGCGCATCGCCGGAATCGGCTTGCTCTCCCGCAGCGTCTCGGCAGAGCTGGAACGCGTCGCCGCCCTGCAGGCGGCCTCGGGCGACGACGAGGACGTCGACCGAGAACGACGCGACGCCGTGGCGGCGTACCTGTCCACGCTGGACGCCCTGGAGAACTACGTCGGCACCTGGCCCGACGACGTGCCCGACGGTCCGAGCCGGGCGCGTACCGGTCGGGTACCCAAGGACGTGTACTACGCCGGCGGCGAGATTCTGCGCCTCCTCAACCACGACAACCAGGTGGAAGCACGGGCGGACGGGGCGGAACCCGGTCTCGACCTCACCGGGGCGCATCTGGCCGGTATCTCGTGGGCGAGGCTGGACGTCTCGTGGGTGCGGTTCTTCGCGCCGCTCCTGGACTTGCGCGGAGCGAACCTGTCTTCGTCGCGCTGGGGCACGGCCATGCTGTGGGGCGCGGACTTCCGCGATGCCCGGCTGACCGGCGCCGCGTTCGACGAAGGCGACCCGGCCGCGCCGGAGGGCCTGGTGTGCGCGGACCTGAGGGGTGCGAACCTCGCCGACGCAGACCTCCGAGGCGTCGACCTCAGGGGCGCGCTCCTCCGGAACGCCGACCTCACCGGCGCCGACCTCACCGACGCCATGCTGTGGGGCGCCGACCTGACGGGTTCGGTCGCGGACGACGACCAGCTGGACGCAGCGCACAGCGCGAACCTGGGTCAGCGCCATTGGGACGGACACCCAGAGGCCTACGCCGCGTGCATCGACCGCGTCACGCCGGACGCGCCCGTTTCCGGCTAGCGGGACGGTGCCGCCGCGGTGATCCTGGGGAAGAAGATTGGACACCGCGGCGGCACCGCGACTGTGACGACTCCTGACGGCTACGGCAGGTAGTACGTCGGGTTCGGCAGCTTCACGGCCTTGTCGGCGTGACCGCCGATCAGGTCGGAGTACTGGTCGCCGAAGTTCGTGATGATGTGGAGGTTGTACTTCTCCTCCGCATGCGCACGGGTCTGCGACTTGTACTCCACGCGTGTGCAGTCGTCCTTGACCGCACACGTGATGTAGCCCGGCTGCTTACCGTCGGCCCACATCGTGAAGTAGAACTTCGTCTTGAACAGGCCCGAGTAGTACTTGTTCAGGTTCTGGATCGTCGCCCGGCGCTGGTCGGCGCCGCGGCCGGTGATGCCGACGATCTTGCAGCCACCCTTGGCGGCGGCCTTGACGACCCGGCGCATGCCCGGGACCGGCTTGAAGAGCTTCTTCTGCACGAACATGTCCTGGACCGCGGGATCGAAGACGAAGTGCATCACCGAGTCCTCCATGTCGTAGGTCCACAACGTGGTGTCGTCGGCGTCGAAGACGACGGCCGGCTTCTCACCGCGGTTCTTCAGTCGCGTGCACTTGTCCTTCAGGCGAGGGGCCCACTTGTCACGGTTGGCCCGCATCTCGGTGACGTAGCGAGAGGACGCCTTGTTGGCGACACCGGCCGGCGCGTTGTAGTAGGCGCGGATGGTCGCCTTCACCGAGTCGATGTTGGGGATCCCCTCACCGGGCTCGGTCGCCCCGCTGGAGCCGTCGGGCTTCATCGTGAACGTCGTCCGCGGCGCGAGGTTCGCCTCAGTCACGCCGGGCAGGTTCGGGCTCGGCAGGTAGTACGTCGGGTTGGGCAGCTTGAGCACCTTGTCGGCGAACCCGCCCTGCAGGTCGGACCACTGGTCGCCCACGTTGAGGGCGATGTTGTAGCCGCCGCCGGCCGCACTCTCGATGTACTTGCGGGTGCCGGCCTTGTACTCGACCGTCGTGCACTTCACCGCCGCGCAGGTGATGTAGGACGGCTGCTGGCTGGTGCCGAGGCCGGTCCACTTGGTGAAGAACTTGTCCGCGGTGAAGTGGGTGTAGCCGACCTTGGTGAGGTTGGCCAGCGTCGCGGACTTCTGGTCGTCGTTGCGTCCGGTGAGGCCGAACACGGTGTAGCCCAGGGCGGCGGCCTTGTCGACGAAGGCGACCATCCCCGGCGTCGCCGGGAAGAGCTGCCCCTGGACCCAGGTGTCCTGGAGCTTGGGGTCGAAGTTGAAGTTCATCGCCCCGTCCTCCATGTCGTAGGTCCACAGGGTCGTGTCGTCGGTGTCGAGCACGATGGCCTGCTTGGGGGTGTCGAGCGCGTGCTGGGTGAGATAGGTGGTCTGGTCCGTGAGGATCTTGTTGATCTCGGTGATGTACGGCGACTTCGTCTTGTCCGCGATGCCGTCACTGTTGGCGGCGTAATAGGTGCGGATGGTGGCCTTCACCGAGTCGATGTTGGGGATGGCCGCGCCGACCTTCTTGGCGCCGCTCGACCCGTCGGCCTTCATCGCGAAGTGGATCCGCGGTGTGAGGGGGTCTCGAGCCTGCTGTGCTGGTGACGCTCCCGCGCCGGACTGGAGCCCGACGACGAGGGCGCACACGGAGAGCGCGGCGACAGCGCCGCGCTTCGTGGATACCGGATTCAGCATGGGGAACCTTCCCGATAGGTAAATGAGCAGCTTGCCAACCTAGTAACCGCTGCGCTGGCTCTCGGCATGGGGTCGCACGAGGGGCTTGTGCAGCGGGTACCGGGAGGTCAGATGCGGGCCACGGGCAGAATGTTCGACGTGACTTCCGAGCCGGACGGACCGCTGGTGCTCGGCATCGAGACCTCGTGCGACGAGACCGGTGTCGGCATCGTGCGTGGCGCCGCCCTGCTGGCGGACGCGGTGGCGAGCAGCGTCGACGAGCACGCGCGCTTCGGCGGCGTGGTGCCGGAGGTGGCTTCGCGGGCCCACCTCGAGGCGATGGTGCCGACGCTCGAGCGAGCCTGCGAGACGGCCGGCGTACGGCTCCGGGACGTGGACGCGGTCGCCGTGACCAGCGGGCCGGGGCTGGCGGGGGCGCTGCTCGTCGGCGTTGCCGCGGCCAAGGCGCTCGCCATCGGCCTGGGCAAGCCGATCTACGGCGTCAACCATCTCGCGGCGCACGTGGCGGTCGACCAGCTCGAGCACGGCCCGCTGCCCGAGCCGTGCCTCGCGCTGCTGGTCTCGGGCGGCCACTCCTCGCTGCTGCAGGTCACCGACGTCACCGTGGGGGTGGAACCACTCGGGGCGACGATCGACGACGCGGCGGGTGAGGCCTTCGACAAGGTGGCACGGCTGCTGGGGCTGCCGTTCCCGGGCGGCCCCCACATCGACCGCGCCGCGGCCTCGGGGCAGGTGACCATCGACTTCCCCCGTGGGCTCACCTCACGCCGCGACCTCGAGCGGCACCGCTTCGACTTCTCGTTCTCGGGCCTCAAGACGGCCGTGGCCCGCTGGGTGGAGACCCAGCAACGCGACGGCGTCACGATCTCGGTGCCCGACGTGGCCGCGTCGTTCCAGGAAGCCGTCTGCGACGTGCTGACCCGCAAGGCGCTCGACGCGGCCGCCTCGCTCGGCATCGACGACCTGCTCATCGGCGGCGGCGTGGCCGCCAACTCGCGCCTGCGCGCCATGGCGACCGAGCGGGCCGCCGCCCGGGGCATCCGGGTCCGGGTGCCGCGCCCCGGCCTGTGCACCGACAACGGCGCCATGGTCGCCGCCCTCGGCGCCGAGCTCGTCGCCCGCGGCCGCCCCCCGTCGTCCCTGGACCTCCCCGCCGACTCCTCCATGCCCGTCACGACCATCGTCGCCTAGGCAGTTCGGTGGTTGAGGTGCGAGGAGCGCTAGCGACGAGCCTCGAAACCACCCCTCGCTCAGCGGGTCTCGAAGTGCCAGGGCACTTCCATCTCGTCGCCCTTCTGCGGCGCGATGGCGAACTCCATGGCGCCGTTGACGTCCATGCGGACCATCGACCACTTGCCGTCCTGGAACAGGGTGAACAGCACGTGGGTCTCGTCCTCCCAGACGGCAGAGTTGTAGAACCTCAGGTCCTCGGTGGAGTGGTTGTTCCGGTACGACAGCCGGTCACCAACCGTGGCGAAGATTGCGATCGTGCCGGAGCCGATGCCGTCCCCGTAGGTGTCGCTGGCGAGGATGTAGGACCCGTCAGGCGAGAACGCGTCGAGCGCGTAGTCGCACGTGCTCAACAGCGGGCTGGTTCCGGACGAGGCCGGGTCGAGGACGACCGAACAGGTGCCAGGCCTCGAGTCGTCGACCTCCGTGATGCCGAGCACCTGTCCGGCATCGTTGGCGTCGCGGACTCCGATGATGGTTCCCTCGGGGTCCACGAGGCCCGTGGCGCCGCGCCCGACCGCGAGTGATCGCTGTTCACCGGTCCCGTCGGTCCCGCTCACGTACACCAGGCAGTCGCCGGCGACCTTGCCGGTGACGCAGCCGTCACCGGTCACGGCCGCGACACGCATTCCCTGGAGGCCGGTGTTGGGCAGGATGTTCGGCTCGTCGTACCCGTCCTGCCAGGTCATCACGTCGCCGTCGTCGGTCGCCCAGGCGACCGCAGTACCCGCCAGGTTGCGGGCCAGGCCGGACGAGCTCGGGTACGGGCCGAACGTCTGGCCCGCGAACTCGACGACGACGCCGTCCTGCGTCCCTCGCACCAGGGCAGAAGCGGTCCGGGCCTGGGCGTAGTCGCCGTTGGTGACCAGCGGCACGCTGGGCGGTGCACCCGTCGGCAGGTCGGTGACGTCAAGGGCGTGAGGGTCCGTACCCATCGTCGGCGTGGAGCTCGGGGACGGCGTGTTCGTGTCGCTGACGGTGGGCGGTTGAGTGACCGGCGTCGGGCCGTCGGCGTTCGTCCCGCGGCTCGCGAACATCGCCGTCGGCACGATCACGGCGATGGCGGCGGCGACCCCGATGCCGCTGGCCAGCCGGCGGCGCCGGCGGATCGAGGTGGCCCGGCCGCGGACGTCGTCGAACGCGAGCGGGCTGGAGGACACGTTCTCGGCGTGCCGTTGCAGCGTGCGACTGAGCTCGTCGTCGAGGTCGTTCATCGCTCGTCCTCCCGGTCGGCAGGGTTGAGGTGGGCCGGCGTGCGCTCGCGGAGCGCGGCCAGGGCCCGGCTGGTCTGGGATTTCACGGTGCCGACGGAGACGCCGAGGACCTCGGCGGTCTCGGCCTCCGACAGCTGTTCGTAGTAGCGCAGCACCAGCACGGCGCGCGCCTTCTTCGGCAGGGACTGGACGACGTCCCACAGGGCGGCGTCGCGGCCGTCGTCGTACTGGTCCAGAACCGGCGTTGGCTCAGGCAGTTCGTCCGTGGCGTGCTCGCGGCGCTTCCAGCCACGTCGCCACAGGGAGTTGTTCTCGTTGACCAGGATGCGGCGCAGGTAGCCGTCGATCGACTCCCGGTCGCGGACCCGGTCCCAGGCGAGGTAGAGCTTGGCGAACGCCGTCTGGGTCAGGTCCTCGGCGGTGTGCCGGTCACCGCTGAGCAGGTACGCCGTCCGGAGCACGCTTGCCCGCCGCGCTTGCAGGTACGCCGCAAAGTCGGCGTCCCGCGCGGTTTGGCGGTCGGTCATCCTGGTCCCCTGAGCGACGGTGGGACTGGCGGTCACGGAGCATCCTTCCTGCATCGGTGTCTGTGACCAGGACGCACCGCGCCAGCGAGAGGTTGCAAAATCGATCAAGCCCGCCGCGCGCGGGGTCGCCTACAGTGCCGAGATGGCGACGTGGGCGGACGTGAACGACCTGGTGCGCGGCCTCCCCGATGCGCGCGCGACCCATGCCCACGAGGGCTCGCCCTCGTGGTCGGCCGGCTCCCACCAGTTTGCCCGCCTGCGCTGGGACGACGACGGTCGCGAGCTGCTCCAGACGTGGACCGCCGACATGACGATGAGCGACGCGCTGGCGGCGCGGCCGGACAGCTTCCCGGTGGTGCACACGTTCCGCTACCGCGTCACCAGCTGGGCCGTGCTGGCGCGCCTCGACCGCCGCGAGGTCGCCGAGCTGCTGCTGGACTCGTACGGCGTCCGCGGCGGCGTCCGACGCGGCGAGGCGGTCGACGAGAAGGCTTACTTCTCCCGGGTCTGACCCTCGTCGTCGATCTCGTCGTCGCTCTGGTCCTCGACCGCGGCCTCCGGCGCCACCTCGACGGCGTCCTCGACGTCCTTGACGTCCTCGACAGGCTCCTCGATCTCGGACGCGTCGGCGCCCGGCTGGGCGTCGTCGTCGAGAGCGATGTCGTCGGCGAACGGCAGCGCGGCGCCCCCGGTCAGGGTCGCCAGCATCTGGCGGACGTTGCTGAGCTGGGCGTTGATGCTGTCGCGGCGCTGGCTGGCGGCGGCGAGCTCGCGCTCGGAGTCGGCCCGGATCTTGGTGGCCAGGGTGCGGGCCTCACCGAGGATGGACGCTGCCTGCTGCTCGGCCTCCTCGACGATCCGGCGGTTCTCGCGGACGGCCTCGTCGTGCATCTTCTCGGCGTTGGTGCGGGTCTGCTCGATGTGCGCCTCGAGCTCGCCCAGCCGCTGCTGGGCCTCCTGCATCTGGGTGGTGAAGTCGTCCTCGGCCGCGCTCCGCCGGCGGGCCAGCGTGGTCTCGAAGTCGGCCGCCGCCTGTGCTGCCTGGGCGCGCTGCAGCTCGTAGACCGCCTCGGCCTCCTGCAGGCGGGCGGCGGCGTCCCGCTCGGCGCCGTCGAGCCGGTCGTCCGCGTTGCGACGCGCGTCCTCGAGCACCCGGGCCGCCTCCGTGTCGGCCTCGCTGCGCCGCTGGTCTGCATAGCGGTCGGCCTCGCTGCGCTGGCGGGCCATCTCGTCCACGACCGCGGCGCGCTGCTGCTCCACGGTGGCCTGGCCATGCTCGACGAGCTCGCGCGCCTCCTCCTCGGCCAAGCCAAGGATCTGCGCGACTCGCGCGCCGAGGTGCTCGAACGACGCCGGTGCCGGCGAGCCTTCGCCCGAGAGTGCCTCGAGGCCGCGGACCCGTTCGGCAAGCTGGTCCGCTCGAGCCTGCGCCTCCTGGGCCGCCTGCGCAAGCTCCGAGAGTCGTCGGTCGACCTGGGCGGGCTCGTAGCCCCGCAGGACGGTCCGGAACTGCTGGCTCTGCTCGGTCATCGATGTGCTTCCTTCTCTTCGGGGGGTGTTTCATCGGCCGCGTCGGTCGGCACGGCGAGGGCTTGGATGACGCCGGAGAGGCCGCCGAGCTCGGCAGCGATCTCGTCACGGCGGCGGGTGAGCACCGCCGCCTCGGTGCGAGCGTCCTCGAGCACGGCGCGGGCTTTGGAACGGAGCTCGTCGGCCTCGGCCCGGGCGCTGGCGACGGTCGACGACGCCTCCTCGCGGGCCCGCCGCAGCTCATCTTGTCCGGTGCGCTGCTGGCGCACCATCTCATCCGCTGTCTGCTGGCGCAGCACTCGGGTGCTCGCCTCGGTCTCGTCCTGGCGCCGCTGCGCCCGCTCGTGGACGAGCATGGCCTCGTCCTCCGCGGCGGCGACGGCGGCGGCCGCGGCCGCGTCAGCTTCGGCGCGGATCCGGGCGGCGTCCTGCTCGGCGGTGGCCACCATGCTCCGTGCGGCCTGGGCGAGCGCCTCGGCCTGGCGCTCGGCCTCGGCGAGGCGTGCGCGCAGTCGCTCGGTCATCCGGTGCACGACGCCCTGCACCTGGCGACGGGCCTCGGCCACGTGGCGGCCGGCGTCGACCCGACCTGCGGCGCGCAGCCGTTCGGCCTCTTGCTCGGCCGTGTCCAGCAGCGACTGCATCGTCTCCTGCGTCCAGGCCGTCTGCACCGCGGCGGTCCGGATCGCCTCGGCGGCCTCGGCGCGCGCAGACAGCACGAGCTCTTCGGCCTCGGTCGTTGCTTCGGCGCGGACCCGCTCCGCTTCGGCCATCACGGCATGGGCCTGGGCGTCGGCGGCCTTGCGCAAGTCCTCGGCGTCCTGCTCGGCGTGGGTCCGGATGCCGGTGGCGTGCTGGTCGGCGCCCTCGCGCAGCTCCGCTGCATGGCGTACGGCGTCCTGCCGACGCTGGTCGAGCGCCAGCGCACTCAGCGTGGTGAGGTGGAGAACCTGTGACGAGGCTGCGGCCAGCGCCTGCTCGCTCGCGAGCCGCGCCTCCTCGCGCATCGAGGTGGCCTCCAGCCGCGCGGCCTCGAGGTCGCCCTCGACCTCTGCGCGGCGCCGCTCGGCGTCCGCGGTGGCCTCGGCGAGCAGCCCGTCGCGCTGGGCCTCGGCCGCCTCGAGCAGCATCGTGACCTGCTCGCCGGCGTCGGCGACGGACTGGCGGGCTTCGTCGGACGCGTCAGCGAGCCGCGACTGTGCCTGCCCGAGCACCCGCTCGGCCTCCAAGCGGTCGGCGGCGGCCTCGTCGTGCAGGCGACGGGCCTCGGCCTCGAGGTGGGTGGCCATCTCGGTGGCCTCGCGGGCCTGCTGCTCGGCGTGCTGACGCATCTCGTCGGCCACCTGTTGGGCATGCAGGAGCAACCGCGCGGCGGCGTCACCCGATGCGGCGCCGGCCGGATCCGGCTCGAATGTCTGCATTGCGTCCATGAGGTCCTGTCTCCCGGCAAGGCCCCCCAGGCTTGTCGACAACCCGCCTGTTCCTTCTCGCGCGAGCATACTGTGCCCCGGCCTTTGCCAGCGCATCCGAGTGGCCCAGGGCGGCCGGCTCAGCGGGTGGGCAGGCGCGATACGCCGCGACCGGCCCTGGCGTCCGGGCATCAGAGGGACGACCATGGTCGGGGGAGCGTCAGCGACGCTCGCGGGTCGGCCACGGGGGAGGGTGCGATGACCATGCTGCTCGATGCGCGGGCGCAGTCAGCCGTACGACGGCTGCTCATGGCCGAGCCCGAGCCGGGCACGCTGGTCCCGAGGGACGCCCTGGACGCGCTCATGGACCTGATCGGCAGCAACTGCTTCTGGTTCACGGAGACCGATCGGACCGGCTGGCGGCTGCGTGGCCACCAGTTCCCGGCGGGCGACGACATCGAGGACCCCAAGGTGTGCGACGGGCCGCTGCCGACGGGGTTGTTGCATGCGGCCGAACTCCCTCCCGACAAGGCTCACCATGGTGGGCCGGCCGAGAAGGACGAGCTCTGGCTCGGCTTCGCCATCAGCCGCGGGACGGTCGTCCAGCTCAACTACGCACGTCGGGACCGCTACTTCTCCCAGCGCGACATCGACGTCCTCACGATGCTCGAGCCTGCCCTCGCCCGTCTCGTCCGCGGGTCCGCCGGGCGGGAGACGTTGCCTACCCTGACCCCTGCCGAGCGCCGGGTGCTGACGCTGGTCTCGCGAGGGGCATCCAACCGCGAGGCAGCCGAGGACCTGTACCTCTCGGTGCACACGGTCCGCAAGCACTTGGAGAACGCCTACCGCAAGCTCGGCGTCAGCAATCGCACCGCCGCGGTGCTGATGACGGTGCACGCCGACCGCTGAGGGCGGCAGACGGCCCTCGTGATCAGCCAAACCTTCGCGGTTCGGCGAATATCCGGCGGTCGCACCGACTGTCAGCGTCGTCCTGGTCATATCCCTTGCCGATCAGGAGCCGTCATGTTGAAGACCAGCACCGGAGCAGCTGTCGCATCGGCGCTCGTCTGCCTCGCGGCGCCCGCGCAGGCCAGCCCGAACCCGCCCGGTCACGGCTGCCCGGGCGGAGGCAGCGGCTACGTCCTCTGGGACGTGGCCACGGAGCCGTACGGAGCCGACAACGCGGTTGACGAGAAGGGCAACAACGACGGCTGGGCCTGCGCGAGTCCCCGCAAAGTGGTGCTCGACGAGAACGGCGAGCCCTTCCAGTTCTACAACTTCATCGACAACAGGGTCGTCACTCACTGACGCCGTCAGCGGATGGGCAGGACGAAGGCGGGGCGTTCCCCGGCCTCACCGGGCACAGGCGGCACGGCGTACTCACTGGACCCGTCGACCCCGAAGCGCACGATCGACCACTCGTCGGCCGCATAGACCACCGCGAGCGCGTGGTCGTCGTCCTCCCAGACGGTCTGGACGATGGTGGGGGCGTCGTCTCCGGTGCCCTGCCAGGAGACGAGTCCGGGACCGTCCATGTCGATAAAGGCGAGCGAGCGCTGCCCGAGGCCGTCGAGATAGGCGTCCGTCGCCAGGAGCCTGGCCCCTGATGGTGAGAAGTCCGTCAATGTGTGGTCGCAGGTCTCCCAGGTCGACCGGTCGAGGTCCTTGAAGAGCCCCCAGCACGACCCCTGGTCGCTCACGGAGATCAGGCCTGCCAGGAACCGTCCCGATGCGTCGCCGACGGCCCGGATCCGGCCCAGGTCGTCGACGATGCCGTGGGACGTGGAGATCCAGGCCCGTTTGGCGTCCCCGGAGTTCACGAAGACCGCGCAGCCGTTGCCGCCCGCGCCTTCCTTGCAGGTCGTGCCGTCACTGATGATCGCGGCGATGTCGACTCCCCGCGGCACGGCCGGCAGGTCGAACTCACGGGCGCCGCCGCCCTCGACCACGTGCGGGCGCCCGTCGGTGCCCAGCCAGGCGACGATCGACCCGTCCGGCGTGACCGCCAGCGAGCCGCCGCGGATCTGGGTGCGCGAAACCTCGGCCAGGTTGCCGTCGAGCACCACGGCGACGGGCTCCACGCCATCGACGTGGACCGCCACCATGCTGTTGCCGATCAACGCGAACGAGTCGTAGTACGCCGCGAGGTCCTCGCTGGTGCCGCCGCGGCGAACCAGCCTGATGGGCTGTTCCCCGCCACCGGTATCCGCGATGTAGTCGACGGCGGGCGGCGCCCCGTCGCCAGCCCCTCGGTTGTGAGCTCCATCGGCACTGCGTCTTCGGTCGGCGAGGCCGGGTCCGTGGCGCTCGGAGACGGTGAGTCGGTGGCCGACGTCTCCGGCGGGGTCGTCGCTGCGGACGCGGACGGCGTCACCGGGTCGTCCGCTTCCGTGTCGGACGACCGCGTGCCGCACCCGCCCACCGCCAGCGCGATGACCAGGGTGGCGAGGGGCAGCAAGTGACGGTCGCTCCATGTACTTGGGACGAGGGAACCGCGCGAAAGGTTGAATTCGGCTCACGCCACGCGGAGCGCCTCTCCGTCTTGGATTGTCTTTGCGGTCGCCCGAGGGGCCCGTCGCTGCCAGACCAGGGAGCTCGCCCCGGCGAGGCTGAGGGCCATCAGCGCAATTCCGCCGAGGACTACGGCGAGTCCGCCGAGATCGGGGTCGGCCTCGAAGCTCGGCTCGCCGACGGCGAAGAACAGCGTCGCCAGGACCGGCGCGGAGATCGCAACCCAGCCGATGATGCGCAGCGCTCGCCCCCTCCCGACGAAGGCCGGCCCGCCGAGGAGGAACGCCGGCGCAAGGAGCATCCCCGGGCTCATGAAGAGCAGCAGCCCAGGCACCACGGCCAGGGTCCACCAGCCGTTGCGCCCTTGGCGGCGGGTGGCATGGACGATCCCGACGCCACCGCCGAGCACCGCGGCGAGACCGATGATGGCCAGCGTTCCCGACCAGGTGAACTCGGGCTCGTCGCTGATCAGACGCATCCAAGTCCGCGCCAGCACGCCCCAGACGATCCCGAGGGCGGCGCCGAGCGCCGCACCTCGCGGGATCGTCGGCCGGGACACGGTCACCAAACCACCGGTAGGCAGACCAGCCGGGCACCGGCGGCGCCGGTCGGGCTGGTGGGCTCGGCGTGGATGACGACGGCGCGGGCACCGGGGACTGGGAGGAAAGGCACCGTGGTGTCGCCGGCGCCGGTGCCATCCTCGGTCACCTCGAAGTCGAGCCAGACCTCGGTCTGATTGTTGACGACCGGCGGGGTCGCCGTGGAGACGTTGTAGTGCGGACCGGCCGCGGCACCGTTGCCCGCCACGCACGGACCGACGTGCAGGTGCGCGCCGTAGTCGATGCCGGCGACGGCTGGGTCGATGCCCTTGACCCGCAGGTGGAACAGCGTGCCGTTGGCCGTCGGGGTCATCACCAGGTGGGCGGAGGCGGCACCGAAGGGGTCGGCGGTCGACGCGGACAGGTCGACCAGGTCGCCGCGGAAGACCTCGGCGGGGGCGGCAGGTGCGGCGCCGGCCACGCCAGCGGCGAGCGCGGTCGCGCACGCGATGGCGAAGATGGCGGAGGTACGGCGAACGGTCATGGTGGGCTCCTGGATTACTCGGTCTGTTGAAGGTCCTGACATTTCGACAGACGGCGCCGGAGGTCTTCTAGGTGACAGGATGAAGTTGCAAGAACTCGTGGGGACTCGAGGTCACCCGCGGCGTGCCCTGGAACGTCAGTTCAGGTGATGGAGTCCGTGTCGACCATGCCTCGGAGCCAGGCGGTGAGCGGGTCGGCGCAGGACGCCGATGCGCTGGTCGCCGCGCTCTACGCCGAGGAGGGCCGGCGGCTGGTTGCGCTGGCCGCGTTCTTCACCGACGACCGGACGGCGGCCGAGGACCTCGTGCAGGAGGCGTTCATCCGGCTGGCACGCAGCGCCCACCGCATCCGCGAGACCGACAAGGCGGCGGCGTACCTGCGGTCCATCGTGATCAACCTCGCCCGCGACCACAACCGGCGCGGCCTGGTCTCACTGCGGCACCGGCCGCCGGCCGTCGCGGACGAGCCGTCGGCCGAAGACGAGGCCTCCCGGCTCGAGTCGCGAAGGGAGGTGGTGCGGGCATTGCGCGCGCTGCCCCATCGGCAGCGCGAGTGCCTGGCTCTGCGCTACTACCTCGAGCTATCCGTCGAGGGGATAGCCGACCTGCTCGGGCTCTCGCCCAACTCGGTAAAGACCCATCTCAAGCGCGGCCTGCGTGGACTGGCCACGATCCTGGAGGACTCGCATGGCTGACTTGGAATCCCGCCTGCATGACGCGCTCGGCGAGGTCGGCGACCACACCGAGCCATCACCCGACCTGTTCGCCCGCGTCGTGGGCAGCATCGCCGACGATCGGGCCCGCCGCAGGCACCTCAACACCGTCGTCGGGTCCTGGGTGGCGGCGCTCGCCGTCGCCATCACCCTGATCATCAGTACGACCCCGAGAGACGAGGAGGGACTGCACATGCCCTGGTGGATCCTGGAGGTCGCCGCCAACGCTGTCATGGTGGGGCTGGCGCTCTGGCTCGGACCGTTCATCAAGCGCTTCGGGCGGGCGTACGCCGCCGACGTGTTCCACGACAACCCCCTGACCGGCAAGAGCTACATCGTGCTCACCGACATCGTCTACTACCTGATTTTCACGGCATACATCCTCTTCACCATCCGCACCTCGGCCCCCACACCATCGGGTGACGTCACCGCAGACCAGGTCAAGGAAGCCGCCGCCCGGCTCGGCGGGATCCTGCTCATCATCGGCGTGCTCCATGGGCTCAACCTGGTGATCATGCCGGTGCTCGGTCGGCTCTTCTCCCTCAATCGGCGGCTGCCGCCCCGGGCCTCGGACCGCTCCTGACTGGCGCGCACGCGCCACTAGGGTGGCGACGCACCAGCCAGAGGCAACGAGGGAGCTCCGCATGCACGAGGTGAAGGCCGTGGTGGCCCGGGAGAAGGGCGCGCCCGTCAGCGTCGAAACCATCCACGTCCCCGACCCTGGTCCGGGTGAGGCGCTGGTGCAGGTCCAGGCCTGCGGGGTGTGCCACACGGACCTCCACTACCGCGAGGGCGGCATCACCGACGAGTTCCCGTTCCTGCTCGGTCACGAGGCGGCTGGCGTCGTCGAGTCGGTGGGGGAGGGTGTCCAGGACCTCTCCCCGGGTGACTTCGTGATCCTCAACTGGCGGGCCGTGTGTGGCAGCTGCCGGGCCTGCCTGCGCGGCGAGCCGTGGTACTGCTTCTCAACCCACAACGCCACCCAGAGGATGACGCTGGCCGACGGCACCGAGCTGTCGCCGGCGCTCGGCATCGGCGCCTTCGCTGAAAAGACCCTGGTCGCGGCCGGCCAGTGCACCAAGGTCGACGCCACCACCCGCGCAGCAGCAGCGGGTCTCCTCGGCTGCGGGGTGATGGCCGGCCTCGGTGCCGCCATCAACACCGGCGGCGTCGGGCGCGGCCAGTCCGTGGCGGTGATCGGTTGCGGCGGGGTCGGCTCGGCCGCGATCGCCGGCTCCGTGCTGGCCGGCGCGGCCAAGGTCATCGCGGTCGACATCGACGACCGCAAGCTCGAGGGCGCCCGGCGGATGGGCGCGACCGACACGATCAACAGCTCCGAGACCGACCCGGTCGAGGCGATCCGCTCGCTCACCGGCGGTCACGGCGCCGACGTGGTCATCGACGCGGTCGGCCGGCCCGAGACCTGGAAGCAGGGCTTCTACGCCCGCGACCTGGCCGGCACGCTGGTCCTGGTCGGCGTACCCACCCCCGACATGCGCATCCCCGACCTCCCGCTCATCGACGTCTTCGGTCGCGGCGGGTCGCTGAAGTCCAGCTGGTACGGCGACTGCCTGCCGTCGCGCGACTTCCCGATGCTCGTGGACCTCTACCGCCAGGGCCGGCTCGACCTCGACGCCTTCGTCTCCGAGGAGATCGGTATCGACGACGTCGAGGAAGCCTTCGCCAAGATGCACCGCGGCGAGGTGCTGCGCTCGGTGGTCATCTTCTGATCGCTCGAACCGGCTCGCGCCGACCGCTCTGACGAGGTGCGCAGGAAACGTTCGACCAGAAAGGTAAAGAAAGAGGTGGCGGGCGCGTATACAACGCAATCCGAAGGAACCAGAGCTGGTCCAGCCCACCACGTGGCCGAGGAATTCCAGGTTGGCGTTACCACAGGCTGGCCGTCTATGGTGTGGCTTCAACCATGTATCCGGGGGGGTCAATGGTTCTCAAGAATGCGCCCATGCGCAAAGAGTCCGGGGGGACTCAAATCTCAAGGCGTACCGTCACGCGCGGTATCGCCTGGACTGCTCCAGTGGCGGCTGTCGCTTATGCGGCACCTGCGTTCGCCACGTCGCCCTACGTGCCACCGCCGCCCGTCATCAACTTCGGCGGTGGCCTGCAGGCAACACCGGCGCCCAGCAGAAGGGGTGCGGCGGCGACAAGACCATCCAGGTCCCGCTCACGCTGAGCAACCCGGGCCTGACTCCCATCGTGTTCCAGATCACGAACATGTTCACCTGCAACAACTGCGACGGCGCCCCCAGCGGTCCTGGCGCCGAAGTCTTCGTCGGAGTGCGCGGCGACTGGAAGACGCCCTACAACCACCTGTTACCGAGAGCCAGAATGACTGCGTCGGTCCTCCCGTCGGCTAGCCATCTGCGCGGGCGGGATCGCGAGCGTCCTTGTTCCGGCCGGGACCAGCGGCGCGACGTACTGGATCGAGTCACACGGAGCTGGGCTCCTCCAGCAATTTCCAGACGAGGATCGCGTGGCGGCTGCTTGACGCGGCCACCTGCGCCGTCCTCTCCGTCGGTGTGGCGCAGACGGCCTACGGCCATCTCGCCCCAGAACTGCAACGGGTAGCAGAGGCGTATCAGAACGGTTCGACGAGGAGCGCGACGCCCGTCGCCTGACCTCCGGGTCAGCACGAGCGTCGCGCCTCCCTCGCCATGCAGGTCGAGGCGTCTCCGCAGCTGTTCGGGGGAGACCTCGACGCCGCGCTTCTTGATGGTCAGGACGCCGATGCCGCGCGCCCGCAGCGCTGCTCGTAGCTGCTTCTCCCGGTACGGCAGTTCCTCGAGCACCCGGTAGGACCAGGCGAACGGCGTCCGGAACGACTCGTCGGACGTCACGTAGGCGATCTTGCGGTCCAGCAACCGTCCGTTGACCCCGGCCGCCACGGCGGTGACGAGCCCGGCCCGGATCACCGCGCCGTCGGGCTCGTAGAGGAAGCCACCCAGGTCGCCGACCCCGACCACACCCAACCCCGGATCGTCCTCCTCGGTGAGGGTCGCGAGGCCGCCCCGCCCGATCACCGTGGCCCGGCGCTCGGTGCTGGCGAGCCGGCCCGACCAGAGCGCGGCCTCCTTGACCTCGCCGTGGTCGCTGACCCACTCGGCCTCGACACCGGGCGGCACCAGCGAGTGCGGGATCCCGGGCGCCACCTTCACGCAGGCAGCCCTCGTCAGCAGCCGCTCGACGAACTCCCACGATGGGGTCCACTCGTCGACCCGGAACGTGCGACCGCGTCCGGTCCGTCGGGCCGGGTCGGCGAAGGCAGCGTCGAAGGGGGAGGTGTCGACGGTCGTCGCGTCCGCGACCGCGACGGCGCCACTGAGACCGAGGGCGGCCAGGTTGGCCTCGGCCACCGCTACCCGAAGCGGGTCCAGGTCGACGCCCGCGGCGGTGAGCCCGGCCGTGGCGAAGGCGATCAGGTCACCACCGATGCCGCACCCGAGGTCGATGACGGTGCTGGTGCTGGCGGCCTGGAGGCGACCCGCGCGGTGCGTGGCGACGGCGGCCCGGGTGGCCTGCTCGAGCCCGTCCGGCGTGAAGTACATGAACGCCGCCCGGTCACCGAACTTGGCGAGGGCGCGGCGGCGCAGGGTGGCCTGCGTGAGCGCCGCGGCGACGCCCTCGGCCGGCGTCGTACGCCGCAGCTCGGCCTGGACGGCGAGCTCGTCGGCCTCGGGATCGGCCGTGGCCGCCACCGCCTGCTCCAGGACCGCCTGCCCCTCGTCCGTGAGCAGCCATCGGAAGGCGTCGAGGTCCACCCGGGGAGTCTGGCAGTCACGGGCCG
>CAVXJG010000007.1:0-461460 GCA_963762105.1 uncultured Actinomycetota bacterium
ACAGCGCGAGTGCCTCGTCGTACGTAGCCAGCCGGCCGCCGTCCTCGAGGGCGCGCGCCCGCGCCAGCGCGGCGGCAAAGCGGTCGGCGTCGACGTCGACCCCGGTCAGGTCCAGCCGGTAGCCGACGGCAGTGCGCCCGATGCGCGTGCCCTCAGGGCCGAGCGCGCGACGGGCCCGGCCGACGGTGGTGTGCAGGGCCGCGCGCGCATCGAGGGGGAGGTCCTCACCCCACACGTCGTCGACGAGCCGGTCGTCGGTGACGACCCGACCCCGGGCGACGAGCAGGGACGCGAGCAACCGGCCCGGGCGGCCTGCCGGGAAGGGACGCTCAAGACCGTCGATGCGCAGGTGGGGGTCGCCGAGGACGTAGACGTGCATGGCGGTCACCTCCCGTCCACGCACGCAGGATGCCCACCCCCGATGCGGGGTGTCCACAGCATTGTCAGCCACCCGTGAGCGTCCTGTCAGCGCGGCCTCCGACTCTGGGCCCGACCAACGACCCCACTCACATCGGAGAACCCATGACCATCGATACTGCCCTCACAGATGACCGGACCGAGGAGGCGACCGGCGCTCTCGCGGACCGGGTGTTTGCCTCGTTGCTCGGCGCCCTCGACGTCCTCACGATCCACATCGGCGACCAGCTCGGCCTCTACGACCTGCTGCACCGTCGCGGCCCACTCGACGTCGCCGAGGTCGCCGCCGCGAGCGGCACGCACCCGCGCTACGCCCGCGAGTGGCTCGAGCAACAGGCCGTCGCCGGCTTGGTCGACGTCCTTGACCCGACGGTCGGTGCGGACGAGCGGCGCTACTGGCTGAGCGACGCCCACGCGGCAGTCCTCTGCGACCGCGACAGCCTGGCGTACACCACCCCCTTCGCCCGGATGATCGCGGCGGCCGCGATGCAGCTGCCGCGACTGCTGGACGCCTACCGGACCGGCGAAGGGGTCGGCTGGAGCGACTACGGCGAGCTGATGCGCACCGCACAGGCGGACGCGAACCGGCCGCTCTTCCTGCAGGTGCTCGGCTCCGACTGGCTGCCGTCCGTGCCGGGACTCGACGCCGTGCTCCGAGACGGCGGCCGGGTCGCCGACATCGGCTGCGGCGACGGTTGGTCCTCGATCGGCATCGCCCGGGCCTACCCGGCCGTCACGGTCGACGGGTACGACGTCGACGCGGACTCGGTCGAAGCCGCCCGCGGCCACGCGGCCGCCGAGGGCATGGGTGACCGGGTCAAGTTCACCCTGGTCGACGCCGCCAGCGTGCCCACCGCCGGGGACTACGACCTGGTGGCCGCGTTCGAGTGCATCCACGACCTCCCCGACCCCGTCGGCGTCCTGCGCTCCGCGAGGCGGATGGTGAGGCCGGGCGGCACGGTGCTCGTCATGGACGAACGGGTGCCCGAGGCCTTCACCGGTCCGGGCGACTCGGTCGAGCAGCTGATGTACGGCATCTCGATGCTGGTCTGTCTTCCCGACGGTCTCTCCCACCTCGGGTCGGTCGGCACCGGCACCGTCATGCGCCCAGACACGCTGCGACGCTACGCCCGCGACGCCGGCTTCGCCGACATCGAGGTGCTGCCGATCGAGCACGACATGTTCCGCTTCTACCGACTGCTCGGTTGACAACCTGAACAAGGTTCCCGCGTTCGACACCATCAAGGTCAAGGACATGTGGTGATCTGACACTTCGGTCTTGGACTCCCCGTCACTGCAAGGTGGCGGGGAGTCCTGTTTTCCGCGCCCCCAAATCTCCGTCTGGAGGAGATTTCGATGGGCTGCTACGTCGCTTGCGACGGGAAAAATCGTCGGTACGACGTGATGAGAGCTGTCAGCGTCACCAGAAGGAGCAGGAACCACAGTGCGACCGCCCAGGTGGTCGCCATTTGCCAGCCGAAGAGCAGCGGGAAGGTCCAGAAGGCGTACCACGCCCACCTGTCACCGGCCCGGAACCAGCGGGCCGCAATGAGCGCCGTCAACAGGCCGAACGCCACGGTCATCCCACCTGTGGACCGGAAGTCTTCTGCCAGGTACGTCACCACGTCTGGATCTGTCGTATACGACTTCCAGTGATCGGGATCAACCGATGGCAGCGCGACGAGGTAGACGCCAAAGACCATGAACATGACGCCGAAGATGAAGAAGACCACCCACGCGCCTACCGGCCTTGAGTGATGCGTCGGCGCGTCCATCGGATTCTCCTATCGTGCCGGGCCTGATTGGCCGACGATCGACCCATCATGCGTCCTGAGAGCAGGTCGTGAGGAGCGCGATGGCGCGACGAACGAGTTCGGTGGTGACGCGGCGCGCTCCGGGGTCGGCAATGTCTTCACCAGCCCGCGCGTCACACCGCTGGAGCTGGCGATGTCCTCGGTCGAGACCTCTTCGTAGCCGCGCTCGGCGAACAGGGCGTTGGCGGCGTCGAGGATCTGGTCGCGCCGCTGGCTGGGGTCGAGGCGGCGGCGCGTCGGCTTCGTGCTCACCACGCCACGGTACGGAATTGGCGTGCCGTCAACAGACTGTTAGCCTCTCGCCAACAGCAAGCCAGGTGCGGGTCGCTGTACACAGATGGACGGCGTTCACGGTGGGAACGGTGACGTGACCCACGACCGCCCTGGTGCAGCGATGATTCTTGTGCGGATCTACCCCCACCACGGCCGAACGACCGCCTCGCCAGACGCCGCTCAACACCACAGACAGAGAAGGAACCATGAATCAAACCCAGACTCAGGCTCGGGCCCTGCCCGCCGTCGAGTGCGCCCCCTGGTGCCGTGACGGGATGGGACACACCACCGCCCTGGAGCGTGACGACCAGGCGTGCATCAGCGATGAGCACACCGTCGAACTGACCGGCGAGCCGCACGTGCGGTTGGCGGGCGCCAGCACCCAGCTGGCGACGCTGGAGGTGTACCTGCTGCGGGAGCCCGACGCGCAGAGCTCCACCATCGAATTCTCCAAGGGTGACATCCCGATCGCGAGCCTGAGGCTCGACGAGGCTCTCGAGCTCGGCCGCATCTTCACGGGCATGGCCCTCGCCGCGCGGGTCTAGCGAGCTATGGACGCCCGAACGGGGCCGGGATCTCGACGAAGTGACCCGGCCCGAAGCGCGTGTCGAGGTGGATCCCGAGCGACTCCGCGAGGTTTTCCGGGTGTCGCGGCGCGGTTCAGAGGTCCAGCGCGTAGCGCAGCCGCGGCGAGTCCTGGGCGATGTCGGCGTGGAAGGTCGCGAGCAGCGCGACGGCGCGGTCTGAGGTCGCGACGACGCGTCTCCCTCGGGGTGCGAGGCGGCTGTACTTCCGCTCGGCCCAGGCCAGTGTGCCAGGAATTGGCGATCCGTCAAGACACTGTTAGCGTTTCGCTCGCAAAGAAAGCGACCCAATTCAATTCATTCAGCAAAGGGAAACATCATGCTGCAGAACATGCTCACCAGGGCTCGTCAGGCCCGCGAGGACGAGGCGGCTTCACCCTCATCGAGCTCCTCATCGTCATCGTCGTCCTCGGCGTCCTGGCCGGCATCGTCGTCTTCGGCGTCGGGACCTTCCGACAGGACGCCAAGACCGCGGCGAAGGCGACCGACTGCAAGACCGTCGAGGTCGCCGCTGAGGCGTAGAACGCGAAGACCGGCAGCTACCCGGCCACCGTCGCCGCGCTGGTCACGGCCAAGTACCTCAAGACCGCGCCGCCTGCCTCTGTCGACTACCGCGCCACGATCACCGCGACCACTGGCGTCTGCCGCCTGCTGCTGATCGTGACCTGACGGGAGGGCCGCGGCCAGCCGCGGCCCTCCCCCGGTCCCTCCTCTCCACTCGACGCCCAGGACTCGCACCATGCACACGCACGTCCACCGCATCGGCAGCCGGATCGACGGGCTGCTCGCCGCTCCTGTGGCAGGCCGGCGGCACCGACCTGCTGCTGACCGTCGGCCTGCCGCCGATGCTGCGGGTCGACGGCGCGCTGAGCCCGGCGCCCGGCGACCGCGGCGCTGACCGCCGAGGACACCGACGCGCCTGCTCGCCGAGGTGCTCACGCCGGACGCAGGCCGAGGCCTGGGACGAGCAGCCAGGAGTACGACTTCTCCTTCTCCTGGCGCGACGACGCCCGGATCCGCGGCAACGCGTTCACCCAGCGCGGGCTGACCGCGGTGGCGCTGCGGATGATCCCGCGCTCGATCCCCACGCCCGACGACGCTCGGCCTGCCGCCGGTGCTGCGCGACCTCGCGCTGCGGCACCAGGGCCTGGTCCTGATGACCGGACCGACCGGCTCGGGCAAGTCGACCACGCTGGCCTCGCTGATCGACCTGATCAACCGCGACCCGCGGCTGCCACATCATCACCATCGAGGACCCGATCGAGTACGTGCACGACCACAAGCGTGGCGGCGGTCAACCAGCGCGAGGTCGGCACCGACACCGCCAACTTCCCCGACGCCCTGCGCAGCGTCCTGCGCGAGGACCCCGACGTCCTGCTCGTCGGCGAGATGCGCGACCTGGAGTCGATCCGGTTCGCGCTCACCGTGGCCGAGACCGGCCACCTCGTCTTCGCCACCCTGCACACCAACGACACCGCCCAGTCGATCGGCCGCATGATCGACGTCTTCCCGGCCGAGCAGCAGGCCCAGATCCGGGTGCAGCTGGCCGCCGCGCTGAGCTGCGTCGTCTACCAGCGGCTGATCCCGAAGGTCGGCGGCGGCATGATCGCGGCGTACGAGGTGCTCGTCGCCACGCCCGCGGTCCGCAACCTGATCAAGGAGGGCAAGACCCACCAGCTGCGCAACTGCCTGGTCACCGGCATGCGCAGGACGGCATGGTCACCCTCGAGCAGTCGCTCTCGCTGCTGATCCAGGACGGCGTCGTCACCGAGTCGAGGACGCGGTCGCGCGCAGCCTCTACCCGCAGGACATCGAGACCCGGCCGCGCCTCGCGGCCGCGGCGAGGGCGCTGACGCCATGAAGATCGCGCACGCGCCGCGCCGCAGGTCCCGCCACAGCCGGACGCTCTCCAGCACTCGAGGCGTACGACGAGCGGCGTGGCCACCGTGCTCGTCTCGGCCGCGACGCGTCGAGCCGCTACCGGCTCGACGCCGTCCGCGCAGCGCCGAGCGCAGGCGGGCACGCTCGGCGGAGCGGCTGATCGCGGCCGGCGTCGATCACCGACGAGGACCTCGCCGCGCACGCTCGCGCGAGCACTACGGCGTCGACGATGCTCGACTTCCGGCACACCGACCCGGAGCCGGAGGCGCGTCGCGCTGCTGCCGCAGGCAGCTCGGCCCGAGACCTGCGCGCGCTCCCGCTCAGCGATCGAGCGACGACGCGGTCGTCGTGGCGGTCGTCGACCCCTCGCCCGAGCACGTGGCCGCGGTCGGCGCCGCGCTCGGCCGGCCCGGTGCGTCGCCGACGGTCACCACGCACCGGGCCATGGAGCGCGCGCTGGGCACCGCGTACAGGGCGACGCGGCGAGGTCGGCAGCCAGATCCAGGCGTTCGAGGCGCGCGACGGCCTGCGCCGCGAGGCCGACGCAGCTCGAGACCGCGCAGGTCAACGAGGACGCGCCGGTCGTCCAGGTCGTCCAGATGATCATCACCCAGGCGCTGCGCGACCGCGCCTCCGACATCCACATCGAGCCGCAGGGCGAGCGGGTCCGGGTCCGCTACCGCATCGACGGCGCGCTGCACGACGTGCTCGACCTGCCCGGGCTCGATCGGGCCGGCGCTCGTGAGCCGGATCAAGATCCTCGGCGGGATGAACATCGTCGAGCGCCGGCGTCCGCAGGACGGCCAGATCGCGCATGGAGGTCGAGGGCCGCGAGGTCGACATCCGCGTCGCCACCACCGCGGTCGTCGGCGGCGAGAAGGTCGTGATGCGGCTGCTCGACAAGACCCGGCCGCTGTTCCGGCTCGAGCAGCTCGGCATGCCGCCGGACACCGCCGACCGCTACAGCTCGGCTGATCCGCTCGCCGTACGGCATGGTCATCTGCGCCGGCCCGACCGGCGGCGGCAAGACCACCACGCTCTACGCGTCGCTCGGCGAGATCAACAGCCCCGACCGCAACATCATGACGATCGAGGACCCGGTCGAGTACACCTTCGCCTCGATCAACCAGATCCAGATCAACGAGCAGGCCGGCATCACCTTCGCCGGCGGGCTGAGGTCGATCCTGCGCCAGGACCCCGACGTGATCCTGGTCGGCGAGATCCGGGACGTCGAGACCGCGCGGATCGCCGTGCAGTCGGCGCTGACCGGCCACTTCGTGCTCTCCTCGCTGCACGCCACCGACGTCGGTCTCGGCGCTCTACCGGCTGCTGGACATGGGGATCGAGGCGTTCCTGATCGCGTCGTCGGTGACCGCGGTGGTCGCCCAGCGGCTGGTGCGGCGCAACTGCACCGAACTGCCTGGAGCCCTACGAGCCGTCGCCCGAGGAGCTGGCGTTCCTCCGCAGCTGTCGGCGGGCGAGGCGCCGACCGACGGCTTCCGGCACGGCGACGGCTGCAACTTCTGCGCGCACACCGGCTACCTCGAGCGGATCGGGGTCTACGAGCTGCTGACGCGTCACCGACGAGGTCCGCGAGCTGATCGTCGACCGCGCGCCGCACGACGAGATGCGCAAGCTCGCCCGCAGCCAGGGCATGCGCACGCTGCAGGAGGAGGCGGTGCGGCTGGTCGCGCGACGGGCACGACGACGACCGCCGAGGTCATGCGCTCCATCTACGTGGCAGGAGTCTGACCATGCCCAAGTTCGCCTACGTCGGCGTCACCCTGGACGGCCAGGAGGTCAAGGGGACGCACAAGGCCGCGAGCCGCGCCGAGGCCGAGATCGCGCTCTACGAGCGGCGAGCTGCGCGACCTCCGGGTGACCGAGAAGAAGAGCATCCTGCAGCTACGAGATCTCCGGCCCGCGCATCAAGCGCGAGGAGGTCATGCACCTGTCCCGCCAGCTCGCGGCGTTCCTCCGGGCCGGCCTGCCGATCCTCGACGCGGTGCACACCATCGGCGCCGAGAGCGACAACTCGTCGGTGCGGCGGATGATGAACGAGATCGAGGACGGCCTGCGCTCGGGCGAGCGGTTCTCCGACTGCCTCGACCGGTATCCCGAAGGTCTTCCCGCCGTTCTACCGCGGCATCCTGCGCTCGGCCGAGCTCACCGGCGAGCTCGACACCGTGCTCGACCAGCTCTCGAGCTACATCGAGCGCGACCTCGAGGCGCGGCGCAAGATCAAGTCCGCGATGATCTACCCGCTCGATCGTCGCGCGCGATGTCGATCGTCACCGTCCTGGTGCTGGCCATCTTCGTGCTGCCCAAGTTCGAGGACTTCTTCGCAGACCTCGACGCCGAGCTGCCGCTGCCGACCCGGATGCTGCTCGGCGTCACCGACTTCCTCGGCGACTGGTGGTGGGCGATGCTGGCCGCGGCTCGCCGCGCTGGCGCTGCTCGTGCTTCGTCGATCACCCGGACCAGCGCGGGGCAAGTACGCGCGCGACGCGCTGCTGCTGCAAGGTCCCGGTGCTCGGGGACGACCATCCAGTACGCGCTGGTCGAGCGGTTCTGCCGGGTGCTCGGCGTCGATGGTCGAGCGCCGGCGTGAACCTGCCCGAGGCGCTGGCCGTGGCGACCGAGGCGCTGCGCAACCGGGTCTACGTCAAGCGGCTCGGCGAGGTGACCGAGCCGATGCTCGAGGGCCAGGGCATCGCCGGGCCGCTCGCGCAGCACCGGGCTGTTCCCGGGCACCGCGACCCAGATGCTCCGGGTCGGCGAGGACACCGGCACGCTCGACACCCAGCTCGAGGTGACCGCGGAGTACTACGAGACGCGAGCTCGACTACAAGATCGCCAAGCTGACCGCGCTCTTCGAGCCGCTCGTCATCATCGTCATGGGCCTGATCGTCGGCTTCGTCGCGGTCGCGCTGGTCTCGGCGATGTACGGCATCTTCCGCCAGGTCGACGTGTGACATGTCGATGCCGTCGACACCGCTGGCGCGACGACCGCGGCGAGACCCTCGATCGAGCTCCTCGTCGCGGTCGCGATCCTCGGCATCGCCGGTGTGGCGATCCTCGGCGGGCTGCATGATGAGCGTCCGGGCCTCCGACATCCACCGCAAGCAGACGCACCGGCGGCGCCTACGTCCGCAGCTTCGCCGAGGCGATCCAGGACTACGTCGCGTCGGCACCGAGCCACTACGTCGCCTGCGCCGCCGCCGACCGTACGCGCCGGCCACCGTCGGCTTCGCCAGTCGCGCTGCCGGCGGGCTACACCGCCGTGCCACGACGGCTGCGCTGCGGAGCGCCGGACCGGCGGACCGGCGGTCCTGCTCGGCACGACACCGGCGTGCAGCAGGTCAAGCTCGACCGTGTCCAGCAACGGACGGACCGGGCCGACGAGCACGCTGACCGTCGTCCTGCGCCGGCCGTGCGACGCGACGCACGGCGGTGCTGCTCATGAGCATCGGCGAGCGCACTCCGCGCGCCGGCCGCGGCGACGACGGCTTCACCCTGATCGAGCTGGTCATGACGGTCGCCATCCTCGGCATCATCGCCGTCGCCCTGACCGGCGTGGTGCTCAGCTACCTGCGCACCACCGTCGACACCCAGGCGCGGCTGACCGAGTCGCACGACGTCCAGTTCGCCGCTGCCTACTGGCAGCGCGACGTGGCGAGCATCGGGGTGCGGTCCACCACGCTACGACACCGACCCCGACCGTGCACTCCTTCGCGCTGCAGCAGTCCGTCGGCGCTCCCGGCCTGCACCCTCCCCGCCGGCGCGACCGCGGTCGTCACCCTCGGCGTGGAGCGACTACGGCTCGCCTGGGCTCGACCGATCCGCCGACGCTCGTCAAGGTCACCTACGCGTCCCGGCCCGTCGGGCAGTGCCTTCGAGCTGCTCCGCGTGCGGTGCGGCAGCCAGCCGTCCACCGTGCAGCTGGCCGACAACCTGGCCGTCGTGCCGACGGTGACCTGCCGGAACGCCGCCGGCTCTGCCGTCGGCGTGCACCGGCGCCGGGGCCAACGTGCCGGCGATCGTCGAGCTGCTCGTTGACGGCGCACGACACCAGCGGGCACGACCCGTCGACCTACGACGCGACCCTCACGGGTGAACGGAGGCAGACATGACCGCCCGTCAGGCTCCGCAACGACGACGGAGCGATCCTGGTCATCGCGCTGATCGTGGTCACCACGGTCGCGCTGGTCGTCGGCACCGTCCTCACCCGTGGGACGGCTCCTGCGCGCCACGGTGGCGCTGCGCGCAGGTCGCCGGCACGACGTACGCCGCCGACGGGGCCGCGCAGATCGCCATCAACGACCTGCGCACCGGCTACAACCTCGGCGACGCCGAGCCGGCCAGCTGGGCCTACAACAACGCGCTCGGCACCGGGTGCTTCGGCTACAACGCCGACGGCAGCACCGTCGACGGCATCGCAGCTGTCGAACTTCTACCCCGGCTCCGGCGGTGACGGCCCGACCTCGGCCTACGTCGAGTGCACCGCCGAGGACGCCACCGGCGCCCAGGGCTCCGCGGTGCCGATCAACAACGCGAACAAGCCGGGCAACGCGATCCTGACCCTCGGCACGGCGGCGGCGAGGACGGCTTCACCTTCAAGACCAACGGCAGCAGCGGCGCGTTCCGGGTCCGGGGCGGGGTCGTGGTCCAACTCGACCATCGTCCGGAGCAACAACGGCACCCTCGAGTCGACCGAGAGCATCCGGGCGCACTCGGGTTGCACCCCGGTCGAGCGCGATGAGCGCACCCGTCGTGGACTGCGCCGCGGGACCGCTCCGGACCCCGGCTACCAGAGCGACCTGGACATCGCCGGCTCCGGCGTCCCGGCCCTGCAGACTCCGCCGGCCACGTGCAGCAGCGGCTCGGTGACGCTGCAGCCCGGCTACTACGACGACGTCACCAAGCTGAACGCGTTGACGCCCAACGGCGGCGGCGACTGCTTCATCCACCTGCACCCGGGCACCTACTACTTCGACTTCCACAACAACTCCGGCGACGTGCTCTACGACAACGACATCGCCGGCAGCGCCGGCAACGTGTGGAACATGAACTCGGGCACGATCGTGGGCGGCACGCTGACGTCGGACACGACCGTGCCCGGGCGCTGCGTCAACCCCATCAACGACGTCACCGCCCAGGGCGTCCAGCTCATCTTCGGCGGCGACAGCCGCATGGTGGTCGACAAGGGTGCCGCGATGGAGCTGTGCGCCAGCTATCGCGCCAACCGGCCGCCGATCGCGATCTACGGCAGAAGACGGGCACGGCCGACGCCAGACGGTCGCCTGAACGGCGCGGTCGGCCCTCACCCGAGCGGCGGCCACCACGGTCACGCCGAGCACGTTCACCGGCGCGACCGCGGCCAACCTGCAGGCGGCCGACGGCAACCAGACCGACGGACGCGAACCTCGCCGTCTGGACGCGCGACGACCGGCCCCAACAACCGTGACGCGGCTCGATCACGATGACCGGGCTTCGCGCCCGCGACCGCGCTCCCAAGGGCACGGTCCTGACCGGCGCGCGACTCAAGGTCACGCACCGGTCGACAGCGGCGACCACGAACGCGCTCACGCTCACCCCCAACCCGGGCACGCGGGCTGACGCACGTACCGCTGCCCGCCCGCGCGACGCTGGGCACCGAGGACATCGACCTCACCGCGCGAACCGGCTGGGCGCGCCTTCCAGAAGTCCGTGCACGACAACGGCTACACCGGCGCCACGGTCGAAGTTCGACGCGCAACCTCGAAGAAGGCCGAGACGTCACAGCTGGACGCGGCCCGGCTGGAGCTGACCTACTACGTCCCGTCGCTGCGCGGTCAGACCACCGCCGCGATCCCCGGGAACACGGTGGCGACCCTGGGCGGTCAGCCCGTCGTCCAGGCCTCGGCAACAACACGCTCTTCTACATCCAGGGCACGACGTACGCGCCGCTCGCGTCGCTCGACCTCTCGCTCAACAACATCGCCGAGTCGGTCTTCCGGTTCGGGGTCATCGCCCGGGCGCTCACGGTCTTCGAGACCGCGGTCGTTCAGCTATCCGGGCGCGGTGATCGAGCTGCCCGACAACTCACCCGGCTAGGGCTTCAAGCGGCACGCTGGTGCAGCTCAAGGTCTATCTGTGCCCGAACTCGGCCACCTGCTCGCAGCGGCGTCACGGCACGCTGGCGCTCACGTCGCGCGTCCAGCTGTGGGACCCGACCGGCACACCGGTCCCGAACCAACGACAGGTCACGGTCCTGAGCTGGAGCCACCAGCGATGAACGAGGTGTCCCCGGCTCTCGTCGCCGGCCTGGCAGGCGTGCTGGGCCTGCTGATCGGGTCCTTCGTGAACGTGGTGGCCCACCGGGTGCCGCGCGGGGAGTCCGTGGTGAGCCCGCCGTCGGCCTGCCCGCGTGCGGCGACGCCGATCCGCAACCGGCACAACGTGCCGGTGCTCGGCTGGCTGGTGCTGCGCGGGCGCTGCTACGACTGCGGGCTGCCGATCAGCCCGCGCTACCCGATCGTCGAGGCGGCCACCGGGTGCTGTTCGCGCTGGTCGGCTGGCGGTTCGCCGACGAGCCGATGCTGCTGGCGGCGTACCTGGCCTTCGCGGCGATCGCCGTGGCGCTGGCGCTCATCGACCTGGACGTGCACCGGCTGCCGAACGTGGTGGTGCTGCCGTCGTACCCGGTGCTCGCCGTGCTGCTCGCGCTCGGCGCTGGGCGGGCACGGCCTGCTGCGCGCGGCGGCCGGGGCGTCTCTGCTGTTCGGCTTCTTCTTCCTCGTGGCGCTCGCGGCGCCCGGCGGGATCGGGCTTCGGCGACGTGAAGCTCGCCGGCGTGGTCGGTGGGATGACCGCCGCCGTCTCGTGGGGCGCGTTCCTGACCGGCGCCTTCGGGGCTTCCTGCTCGGCGCCGCTGGCCGGGGTGCTGCTGATCGCTCGGCCGGCGGGCGCGGCGCAAGACGGCGGTGCCGTTCGGTCCGTTCATGTTGGTCGCGGCGTGGGCCTCCATCCTCGGCGCGAGCGGGCTCGGTCAGGTCTACCTCGAACGGATCAGTGCCTGAGCATTCCGCGACCCTGCGTCAGGGACGTACTACCGGGTCTGCGGTCAGGGACATCGGGGACCGGGCGTCGGCCGATGTGAGGACTGCCGCCGTGCCCAGGCCCAGCGTGGCGAGGCCGAAGTGCAGGGTGGTCTCGAGGTATGCGGGGTGCGCCCAGCCGGACGCGAGCCAGGCGATGAGTGCCGTCAGCCCGGCGACGGGGAGCATGAGCGCCAGCACTCGGGCGCCGACCCCGAGGGCTCGGCTGGGCAACAGCGCTAGCCCGAGCACCAGGGAGCCGAGGATCAGGCCGATGAACGCGACTCCAGCGATGCCGCCCCAGATCGCATCGGGCGTGCCCGCACCGATACCGGTGAAGGCCAGAACGGGCGCCACGAGGACGAATCCCGCTGCCAGCGTTGCCAAACTGACCAGCACCACCCAGCGGCATCCTCTCGCCACCCGGTTCACGGCCGCGAACCGTCCAGCCTCCCGGACGAGGACCCACGACAACGCAAGGTAGGTCAGTCCGTGGACGAGATCGCCGAGCGCCTGGGCGGCTGCGTTGCCCGAGGTGTCGGCAAACACCGAGTAGTGACCCGTGAGGCCGTGGATGACGGCGTCGCTGAGTGCCATCGCCGAGGTGCTGGCGGCCCCCAACAGGGCCAGCTTGTGATGGAGCTGCATGCTCATGGCTCGTTCTCCTCATCCGGGCGGCCGGTCGCACGCCACGTGTTTCCTGACGCTAGGAGCGGCGCCATTGCGCGCGCGTCCGCCGCGACGCACCAGGTCTGCTCACCACACGGAGGATCCGGTGTCCTCCGTGAGGAGGACGCGGGACAGCAACGCCGCTCCTACCCTGTGGAGATGCGGCGACCCGACGCCTCGGACCTGATGCTCGTCGCCGGCGCGGCGGCGGTCTCCGGCGTGCTGGTGGTGCTGAACTCGGAGGGCATTGCCGATTGGGTGTTCGGAACCTTCCTGTTCACCCTGGCCGGGTACGTCGTTCGGGCCACCGGGCTCGCGTGGCTGCGGGCCCGGACGCTGCGGGCCCGCGCAGACCTGCTCGCATCGACCGAGCCGGACGCGGTCGCGCGGGCCGCGATCCGCGAGGAGCGGCAACGTCTCGGCGAGGACATCGCCGCCGTGCTTCGCGGGGCGATCTCGGGCATCGAGAATGAGGTTGCGAGCCTTGACGAGGACGATCCGCAGCCGGGCCTGCGGCGCATCCACGAGCGCACCCAGCTCGCCACCAGCGAGTTGCGCCGCCAGCTCGGCCTGCTTCGTGCTCCGAACCCCGATCGGGGCCCTCCGCTGGGCCCACCCGCCGAACCGACTGCGATCCCTCGGCGTGACCTCCTCCTTGGCTGCGGCCTCGCGCTGCTGGCCGCGGTGGAGACGACCACGTACCTGCTGACCGACGGTCCTCGCGCCTGGTTGCCTTGGTCGGCGGTGCTGTCAGCACTGGCCGCGGCCTGCGCCGCCGGCCGAACCGTTGCCCCCGGGGCGGCGTCCGCCCTCTGCGCGATCGTCTTCACCGTCGGGTGGCTGGTCGGCTACCCGGTGACGTTGGGCTTCTGGACCTTCGGCACGGTCGGCTGTCTGGTGTGGGCGGTGGCCGCACGAGCCCGCGCGAGGTCGATGGACCTTGCCGGCGGCGTGCTTCTGGTGGCGTCGGTGGCATGGACCAGGAACGCCGACGACCGTGACAACCTGTTGATCGCGGTGTTGCTCATCTCTGTCGCCGCCAGCGGGGGTCTCGTGGTCCGGATGGCGGGGCATCGAGAGAGCGGCTCGCGCGCCCGGGCCGTCGCACGCGAGGCCGAGCTGGCCGATGCCGCACGAGCTGCGGTCAGCGCGGAAAGGGCGGGGTTCGCCCGCGAGCTGCACGACGTGACGTCCCACGCGGTCGGCGTGATCGCGATTCAGGCCGCCGCGGGACAGGTGTCGTGGCCGCAGGACCCCGAGGGCGTACGACGCACGGTGGCCGTGATCGCGGCGACCGCTCGATCCACACTGGCAGAGTTGGACCGACTGGGCCTCGAGGAGTCGCCTCGACCGCGTGGCCTCGATGATCTGTACCAGGTGGTCGCCAGGATCCGCGCTGCAGGCACCCCGGTCGACCTGGCCCTGGTCGGCGAGCTGCCGATCGCCTGCGCGCCCGTCGTTCACCGCGTCGTGCAAGAGGCGCTGACCAACGCTGTTCGACACGCGCCTGGTGCTGCGGTGACGGTGTCGGTTTCGTCGACCGCCGAGCAGGTCGTCGTGCGGGTCGTCGACGACGGCGCCGGACCAGGTGCTGCCGCAATCCGCGGCTACGGGCTGGTCGGGCTCGCCGAACGAGTGGCCCTTGCCGGCGGCACGCTCGCGTCCGGGCCCGGCCCCAGCGGTGGCTTCGCCGTGCAGGCCGCGATTCCGACGCATCCAGAGGCGGTGCCGTCATGACCATCCGGGTGCTGGTGGTCGACGACCACGAGCTCCTGCGCGCAGGGCTGGTCACCGTGCTGGCGAGCGACCCAGCCATCGAGGTGGTCGCCCAAGCACCCGACGGGCCGACCGCGGTCAGCCTGGCGATGGACCTTCGGCCCGACGTCGTCTTGATGGATGTCGAGATGCCCGGCGGCGACGGGATCACGGCGATCGCCCAGCTGCGGGAACGCGCGCCGAGCGTCCGGTGTCTGGTGCTGACGATGTTCGATCTGGACGACTACGTCGTGGAGGCCCTGCGCGCCGGCGCGGCGGGATTCCTGCTCAAAACAACAGAACCCGCGGTCCTGACCGCTTCGGTCCGCAGCTGCGCCGCGGGCGAGACCACGCTCGGCCCCAGCGTCATCGCCCGCCTCGTCGACAGCTACGTCGCCCATCCATCGATACCCGCGCCAGGCCTCGATCAGCTCACCCAGCGCGAGCTCGACGTGCTCCGGTCGATGGCCAAGGGACTGTCCAACGCGGAGATCGCCGACGAGCTGTTCCTCGCCGAGACCACCGTCAAGACACACGTCGCCCGGATCCTCGCCAAGCTCGGAGTCCGGGACCGGGTCCAAGCGGTCGTTCTCGCCCATCGCAGCGGATTGGCGACCGGATGACACGTCATCCGCTCTCAGTGGGGTGCCGAGCGCTCGCGGCCACCGCAGTCAAGCGCACGGCTGTGTCCGCGTCTTAGGATCCGCGCAGCAGCACCGCCACGGTGAGCGCGACCCGGGCGGCGCCGAGCACGAAGCCGAAGGGCAGGGCGAAGCCGACCCCCGGGATGCCGAACCCCAGGCCCACGAGCACGGCGAGCACCCCGGCGGCCCGGGTCACGAACGGCCCGCGGGCGCGGGTGCGCCACGGAACGCTGCGACGTAGCGCCGGTAGCGACGCTTGCCGACCAATGCCCACAGGACCTTGACCGGTGCTGGCAGCTTGGCGAGCATCGCCTTGGCCTCCTCGGGCGTCGCCACCTCAAGCATTTGCCCGAGGGCGATGAAGCGCTGCTCGGGCGTGAACTTGTCGAACGCCTTCCTCCCGCCGCTTGCCCATTCCTTCTCGCTGAGGTGCTCGGCGATGAGGGGTACGACGTCGCGCTCCTCCTCGTCCAAGTGCTCCGTGAGCACCTCGATCATGCCGGTGATCCCCGCTGCGAGCGTGGCTGCCGCCTCGGGTGAGGGCCGCTGCGACCACGCAGCGCCTAGCCGTCTTACCTGCTCGAGCCCGTCATGGATGCCATGGTGCTGCTCCTCCATCCGGTCGACGAACGCCGCCGACGGTCGCGCGCGCTCGTGCAGCACCGGCCAGACCAGCTCGTCCTCGACGCTGTGGTGGGCGGTCAGGCCGTCGAGCATGAAGGTCAAGTGGGCCGCGACGGCGTCGACACGGGCTGAGTCGGTTTCCGAGACCGAGGGAATCACGACGGCAAGCTCGGCGAAGCTCGTGCGGAAGATGCGGTGGATCAATGCCATCTCCCAGAGGGCCGGGTGCGTGGCTGATGACGGGTCGACGGAAGTCATCGGGTCTCCTCAGAACCGTTCACTAGTGACCGTCACTAGTGTATGACTCTGATAATCTGCTCTTCGAGATGGTTGCTGTCAAGAGGTCCGGGGTGACTCGCCGGCAGAAGGCCGCGGCGACGCGGGAGCGGGTGCTCCGCGCCGCGATCGAGGTGTTTGCCGAGGAGGGGTACGTCGGCGCGCGGATGGCCGACATCGCAGCGCGTGCGGGCGTCGCCGTGCAGACCGTCTACTTCGTCTTCCACTCCAAGCCCGAGCTGCTCCAGCAGTGTTTCGACTACGCCGTGCTCGGCCCGGACCGTCTGGTCCCTCTGGAGCAGCCGCTCCTGCGGGAGATCCCGGTTGCCCGGTCGGGTCGGGCCGCGCTCCGGGCATTCGTCGCCGGCAACACCGCGATCGCGGAGCGGGTGGCGACGACCGACGAGGTGGCCAGGGCGGCTCTGCACGAGCCCGAGGCGGTTGCCGTCGTCGCGGCGAGCGAACGGCTGCGACGGGACGGCTATCGGGACGTGTTGGCGATGATCGCCGAACGGTTCCCGCTCCGGGCGGGCCTGGACCTCGAGCAAGCGACCGACATCCTGCTGATGTACGGCGGCAGCGCGACGTACCTCTCGATGGTGCGAGCAGGCTGGAACCGGGAGCAGTTCGAGGACTGGCTGACCGACACTCTCGCCCGCACGCTGCTGGCGCGGCCGGGGCGCTAGCGTACGGATCATGTTTGCTGCTCTCGGGAAGCTCGTCGTTCGCGGCCGCTGGTGGGTCATTGCCGGCTGGATCGTGGCCGCGGTCGTCATCGCCCTGACAGCCCCCGCCCTGCAGTCCACGCAGGACCAGTCGGAGTTCCTGCCAGCGCACTACGAGTCCGTCAAGGCACTCAAGGTGCAGCAGGAAGCCTTCCCCGAGCGCGGTGAGATCGGTGCGATCGTGGTCTTCGACCGCGAGGACGGCGGCAAGCTGACCGAGGACGACCAGGCCAAGGTGTCGTCGATCGCCGAGGAGCTCAACACCAAGACGTACGACAGCCTTGGCACTGCGGTCGCCAGCCCGGCTTCCGACAACGGCTTGGTGCAGGCGATCTTCGTGCAGGTCAAGCCGGGCAAGAACGGCTTCGACCCGACTGCCATCGAGGACGCCCGGAACCTGCGCGCCGACCTCCAGCCCCTCGTCGAGGGGACCGACCTCCGCGTGGGCGTGACCGGCCCGGCGGCACAGTCGCTGGACTCCCAGGAGTCGTCCGAGCAAGCGCTCGTCGTGGTCAGCGTCGTGACCCTGTTGCTCATCGTGGTCCTGCTCGCACTGATCTTCCGCAGCGTCATCGCCTGCGCCCTGCCCATCCTGACCGTCGCCCTGGTCGGGACGACCGCCAACGGCCTGATCGCGGTGGCGAACGAGGTGTTCGACCTCAAGGCCGACAGCTCCATCTCGGTGATCTTGTTCATCGTGCTGTTCGGGATCGGGACCGACTACATCTTGTTCTTCCTGTTCCGCTACCGGGAGGCCCTGCGGTTGGGCTTCGACAGTCGGGGCGCGGTGTCCCACGCGGTCGAGCGAGCCGGTGAGGCGATCGCCTCGGCCGGCGGGGCGGTGATCATCGCGTTCATGGCGATGGTGCTGTCTTCCCTGAGCATCTTCCGCTCGATCGGGCCGGCGCTGGCGATCGCGGTCGCGTTGGCCGTGCTCGCGGCGTTGACGCTGGTCCCCGCGGTCGTCGCGGTCGTGGGATCACGGGTGATCTCGTGGCCGTCCAAGAAGTGGATGGTCGAGCCCGAGGCCACTCGGTTCCGCGCCATCGGACGGTCGGTGGCCGCCCACCCGGTCCGCTATGCGGTCGCCTCGGCAGGGTCGCTCGCGGTCCTGTCGCTGTTCGCACTCGGGTTCAACCCCACCTTCAACTTCTCCGACAGCAGCACCGAGCAGACGGAGTCGGGCCAGGCGCTGATCACCTTCGAGAAGGGCCAACCCAGCGGTGCCGCAGACCCCACGACTGTGCTGCTGCGCTCGACCGACGGCCAGGCACTCGACGACGCCGAGCTCGACACGTACGCCGCCGAGCTCGGCGGCGCGGATGGCGTCGCGTCGGCGGCTCTGGCGGCCCGCACCGACGACGTGGCGGTGTTCACCGTCATCCTCTCCGACGACCCGGCGTCCGACGCGGCACTGGCCAACGTCGAGGGTCCGGTCCGCGAAACCGCGCACTCGGCCGCGCCGGAGGGGACCGAGGCTTTCGTCGGGGGCACCACCTCGATCTTCGTCGACCTCGACGACGCGATGGCGCGTGACTACTCGCTCGTGTTCCCGGTGGCGGCACTGCTGATCATGATCATCTTGGCGTTGATGCTGCGTAGCCTGGTCGCGCCGTTGTACCTGATGCTCTCCGTGGGCCTCGGCTTCACCGCCGCCCTGGGTGCGACCGTGCTGGTCTTCCAGGGCCTGCTGGGGGAGCAGGGGCTGATCTTCATCCTGCCGATCTACATCTACCTCTTCGTCGTGGCACTGGGCACCGACTACAACATCTTGATGGTGGCGCGACTGCGGGAAGAAGCACGAGAAGGGCTCGAGCCGCGGCCCGCTGCCGCGAAGGCGATCGAGCACGCAGGTCCGACGGTTGCGGCTGCCGGCATGATCCTCGCCGGCACGTTCGCCTCGCTGATGTTCGCCGAGGGAACCTTCTTCAAGTCCATGGGCTTCTCGTTCTCCGTCGGCATCGCCATGGCGGCGTTCGTGATGGCGCTCATCCTGACCCCAGCTCTCACCGCCCTGATCGGGCACGCCGCGTGGTGGCCCGGCCACGGAGACCGAGCCCCCGACACAGTCGAGGAGCCCGCCGAGGAGCGCGTCCCGCAGGGCTGACCCGGGACCTAGGCGCCGCCGGCGGCGCGGAGCAAGAACACCAACCCAGTCATGCCGACAATGAGGATGGCGAGGTACAGGTACCAGGCGAACACGAGGGTGCGGCGACCCGGCGGGTGCAGGAACTGATCGAGCTCTTCCGGAGTGAGCGGTTCCATCAGGGCACCGTGTACTCGACGTGGAGGAGGGGGGCGAAGCTGGCGCCGCCCTCGAATGCGACGGCCTTGCGCATGCCGGTGCCGGTGAACTGGAAGGCCAGCGCGTTGCCCTGGGCCCAGCCCGCCCGGCCCACCACGGCCTGCACCAGCGCCGCGACGTTCGGGGTGCGCTGCGCTTCTCCGGACGCTCCCACGGTCGGCCACGGCGCCGGCGCCCAGGCCACGCTCGCAGCGGTGGTGGCTCGAGAGCTGATGTTGTTCAGAGCGGTGGTGTAGGTGGGCGTGTTGTCGGCGTTCTCGGCCCGAATCGCGAGTGAGGTCGCCGCCGTGCTGACACCGTCTACCCGGAACTGCACGTAGGCGTTGGTGATGGTGGCGTTCGCGGGGATCGCCAGGTTCGCGAACCGCACACCGACCAGCTGCACCGTGTTGCCGTCGGTGGTGATCTCCAGGTCGTCGCTGGTCAGCGCGTTCTTGCCGGACCCGGTCGACTGCTCGGCGTCGTCGGACCCCGTCGCCACGCGCAACTCGAGCGTCTGCGGCGTACCCCCGCCGCCGGCAGGGTTCACCGTGACCTGGACCGTGTCGGAGGCGGACAGCGCTCCGTCGCTCGCGGTGAGCCGGAGCACGTAGGTGCCCGCGACCGGGAAGGTCACCGTGGGGTCCTCGACGGTCGAGCTCGAGAACGAGGCGGCCGCCGGTCCGGAGTCCGTGCCCCACAGATAGGTCAGTACGGCGGGCGGGGGCAGTCCGTCGTCGGTCACCGTCGCGGCCATCGTGGCCGTGGCGGGGAGGGTGATCTGTCTGGTCGGGTCCGGCGTTGACCACGGGTGGGGTGTTGCCGGGGGTGGCCGGGTTGACGGTGACGGTGAGCTCGTCCTGGGCGGTGAGGGCGCCGTCGGTGGCGGTCAGCCGGAGCACGTAGGTCCCTGCTGTGGAGAAGGTGGCGTTGGTGTCGGCGGCGGTGGCGTTGGTGAAGGTGACGGTTCCAGGGCCGGAGGTCCGTGACCAGGTGCTGGTCAGCGTGCCGGAGGCGGGGAGGCCGTCGTCGGTGATGGTGCCGTCCAGGGACGCGGTGGCGGGCAGGGTGATCGCCTGGTCCGCTCCCGCGTTGACCACCGGCGGCTGGTTGGTCGGCCCGCCGGAACCGGTGGTGTACTCGACGTGGAGGAGCGGTGCGAAACTGGCGCCGCCCTCGAACGCATCGGCCGTCCTGCGGCCGGTGCCGCGGAACTGCACCGCCAGCGCGTTGCCCTGGGCCCAGCCGGCCCGGCTGACCACGGCCTGCACCAGCGATGCCAGGTTCGGGGTGCGCTGGGCGGTGCCGGCCTCGCCGACCACCGTCCAGTCGGGTGGCGTCCACGCGATGTTGGCGGCCGTGGTGGCGCGGTTCGCGATGTTGTTGGCGGCGGTGGTGTAGGTGGGTGCGTTGTCGACGGCCTCGGCCCGGATCGTCAGGTTCGACGCACCCGGGCTGGTCTCGTCGGTGCGGAACTGCACGTAGGCGTTGGTGATCGTTGCACCCTGGGGGACCTGGAGGGCCCCGAACCGCACACCGACGATCTGTTGCGTGGAGCCGTCGGTGGTGAGCTCGAGGTCCGAGCTGGACAGCTGCATCGAGCCGCTGGTCACGGCCTGTTCGGCGTCGTCGCTGTTCGCGTTCACCCGCACCTCGACCGTCTGCGGGGTGCCCCCACCGCCGGCGGGGTTCACGGTGACCTGGACCGTGTCGGTGGCGGACAGCGCGCCGTCGTTCGCGGTGAGCCGGAGCACGTAGGTGCCGGCGACCGGGAACGTCACCGTGGGGTCCTCCACGGTCGCGCTCGAGAACGAGGCGGCTGCCGGCCCGGATTCGGTCGCCCAGAGGTAGGTCACCCCAGGGGGCATGGGCAGTCCGTCGTCGGTCACGGTCGCCGCCATCGTCGCCGTGGCGGGCAGGGTGATCGCCTGGTCAGGACCCGCGTTGACCACCGGAGCTGTGTTGGCGGGGTTGACCACGACGGTCAGGCTGTCGCTCGCCCCGAGGGCGCCGTCGTTGGCGGTGAGCTGGAGCACGTAGGTGCCGGGCGCCGAGAACGTGGCGGTGGTGTCGGCCGCGGAGGCGTTGGTGAAGGTGACGGTTCCAGGGCCGGAGGCCCGCGACCAGGTGCTGATCAACGAAGGTGGTGCGGGGAGGCCGTCGTCGGTGATGGTGCCGTCCAGGGACGCGGTGGCGGGGAGGGTGATCTGCTGGTCGGGTCCGGCGTTGACCACGGGTGGGGTGTTGCCGGGGGTGGCCGGGTTGACGGTGACGGTGAGCTCGTCCTGGGCGGTGAGGGCGCCGTCGGTGGCGGTCAGCCGGAGCACGTAGGTGCCCGACTGTGGAGAAGGTGGCGTTGGTGTCGGCGGCGGTGGCGTTGGTGAAGGTGACGGTTCCAGGGCCGGAGGTCCGTGACCAGGTGCTGGTCAGCGTGCCGGAGGCGGGGAGGCCGTCGTCGGTGATGGTGCCGTCCAGGGACGCGGTGGCGGGCAGGGTGATCGCCTGGTCTGCTCCCGCGTTGACCACCGGCGGCTGGTTGGTCGGCCCACCGGAGCCGGTGGTGTACTCGACGTGGAGGAGCGGTGCGAAGCTGGCGCCGCCCTCGAACGCCTCGGCCGTCCTGCGGCCGGTGCCGGAGAACTGGAGCGCCAGCGCGTTGCCCTGGGCCCAGCCCGCGCGACCCACCACGGCCTGCACCAGCGACGCCAGGCTCGGGGTGCGCTGCGCGGTGCCGGCCTCGCCGACCGCGGACCAGACGGGTGGCGCCCACGCCACGGTGGCGGCCGTGGTGGCGCGGTTCGAGATGTTGTTGGTGGCGGCGGTGTAGGTGGGTGCGTTGTCGACGTTCTCGGCCCGGATCGTCATCGACGAGGCACCCGTACTGGTCTCGTCGGTGCGGAACTGGACGTAAGCGTTGGTGATCGTCGCACCCTGGGGGACCTGCAGGCCCCCGAACCGGGCACCGACGACCTGCTGGCTGGTGCCGTCGGTGGTCAGCTCGAGGTCCCCACTGGACAGCTGCACCGAGCCGCTGGTCACCGCCTGTTCGGCGTCATCGCTGCTCGCACCCACTCGCACCTCGGTGGTGAGAGACCCGCCCACCGGCGCGACCTGGACGACCATGTCGTCCGCCGAGATGGCGTCTCCGTCGTCAGCGGTCAGGCGCAGCACGTAGGTGCCGGCCGTCGTGAACGAGACGGTCGGGTCCTCGACCTGGGCGCTGGGGGAGAAGGTCACCGGGCCGGGCCCGGAGGCGACGCTCCAGGTCGTGGTCACCGCACCGGGCGGGTTGGGTTGACCGTCGTCCGTCACCGTCGCCGCCATCGTCACGGAGCTTGGCAGGATGACGGTCCGGTCGTTCCCGGCGGAGACCACCGGTGCCTGGTTGAACGGGCCTCCGCCGCCCGAGAGCGGGCTCCTGATCTCGTAGAGCCGACCGTCGTTCTCGTCGGGGTGACTGTTGTTGTCCTCACCGCGTGCGACGACGTAGAAGCTCCGACCGCTGCCGGTTGTGCTGGGACCGATCGCCAGCCCCGCGGCGGCGTTCGAGTTGCTCGCCGAGATGTCGATCGTGTTGAGCAACGCGGCGTTGCGGTCCAGCTCGTAGATCGTCTGCGACGCGTCGTCGAGGACCAGGATGGTCCCGCGTACTGAGTCGACACCGAGGCCCTCCGGGTCCTGCAATCCGAAGATGCCGGAGTCCCAGTGCGTCCATACGTCGTCGGAGGTGCCGAACTGCCCGTCCGATCCCGCCTGCTGCCGGTGGATGTCGGACGCCTCGCCGCCGGCGTACCACAACGAGTTGGTGGCGGCGTCGTAGTCGATGCCCTCGGGGTCGAGGACCTCGTCCTGGACGTTGAAGGTGGTCCGCCCGTCGTCGGGGGTCCCGAAGCGCCCGTCGCCGCCGGCGGTGAGCTCGAATACGTCATTGGGGTCGTCGTCGCTGAGGAAGAGGTGGTTGTTGAGCGGGTTGTAGCCGACGCCAACAGGCTCCGCCGACCACGGGAGCGTGGTGCCCGTGGCCTGCAGTGCGCCGGCGCGGGTGGTCTGGAAGAGGTTCGCGCCCGCGTAGATGTCCATCTCGTCGACCTCGCCGTCTCCGATGAACAGCCGGTCCGACCCAGTGAGATAGGCGACGCCCGAAGGGTCGGGGCTCGGTGGGTTGTACGACGAGGTGGCGACCACGCGGATGTCGCCCGGGGGGATGACGTGGTTCGAGGCCAGCCCGTACTGCTCGAGCGTGGTCTCCAGGACCACACCGACCGCGCCGGGCTCGCCCGCGTCGGCGATGAACAGCCTCGTCACCGACGGGTCGTCGGTGGGATCGCCGGAGGGCGCGAAGGCGATGTCCTGCACGTCGATCAGGTCGACCTCGTCGGCGGCGTACGCGATGAGCACGTTGCCGTCCTTGTCGAGCGCCAGCATCTCCTGGGCGGTCACGTCGAGGGTGAAGAGCTCGGGACGCTGCGGATGGCTGGTGAGGCCTCGGAGCTCGTGGGATGAGGGCACGTCGACCTGGGCACGGTCGACGCCACCGTCCTCGTCGATCCGGAGCAGCGCTCCGTCGACGAGTGCGACCAGGTCGCCGTCACGGCTGTAGGTGAGGCCCTGCGGATCGGGGAGGTCCGGGAGGCCGCTCGCCAGGAGGTTCGGCGCGCTCCGCCGCAGGTTCCCGCGGCCGACCGAGACAGACTCGGTCTCCGCGACGACTGTGGCACGACCTGACTGAGGGTCCACGACGAGGCCGCCTGCATCGACGTTGCGGGGCAGTCGGACCCGGCCGATGAGGTTCTCGTCACCGGTGAAAGCGGTGACCCGGCTGCGTCCGTTCTTCGACTCCGTGGCGACCAGGGCGCCGAGCCTCTCGTTCCAATCCAGGCCGGTAGGCCCGGAGAAGCCGATCTTGTCCAGTTCCATGGTTCGGACGAGCTTCAGCCCGCTCCAGCTCTCCAGTGTCTCGCCCGCGGCAGGAGGGAGGTCGTCACGTCCCGGACCCGGAAGACCGACGATGACGATCGCCGCCGCGAGGGCGGTCGCCGATATCGAGAGCGGGCGCATGTCCTTCGATCCTCTCGTCGAACGTCGCGGGCGCGGTGCGGCCGCCCGTCGAGGACATCCGAAAGTCTGGTCGAAGGTCGAAGGCGGCACGTCGGTAGAACGGCGTAGGCAGCATCGGCACTCCGACGGTCCCAGCCCACTCGAGCGGTATCGCCAGGCGGGATTTCGAGGGCCCTTCCCAAGGAGCGGCCGTCTCGCCGCGGCACGCCGGAGGCCGTTGTGACTGGCCCGTAGCCCCGAAGTCGTGGCAGGTTCTCAGGGACAGGTCGGGAAGTACCCGACGAACGTCCGACGGAGGTAGCTGGTGCCCTTCACACGGGTCGCGATCGTGAACCGCGGCGAGGCCGCGATGCGGCTGATCCACGCGGTGCGCGAGGTCAACGCAGCGGGGGACGGTCCGATCGAGACCGTCGCGCTGCACACCGAGGGCGAGAGCCACGCGATGTTCGTCCGGGAGGCCGACGCGTCCTACGACCTGGGTCCGGCCTCGGCCCGTCCTTACATCGACCTGGCTGTCCTGGAGCGGGCGCTCACAGAGTGTGGCGCCGACGCCGTCTGGTCGGGCTGGGGTTTCGTGGCGGAGGACCCCGCCTTCGTCGACCTGTGCGACCGGCTCGGCATCACGTTCATCGGGCCGAGCGCCGAGGCGATGCGCCAGCTCGGCGACAAGATCGGCTCCAAGCTGCTGGCCGAGGAGGTCGGCGTACCGGTCGCCCCGTGGAGCCGCGGCGCGGTCGACTCGCTGGAGGCGGCGCTCGCCGCGGCAGACGAGATCGGCTACCCGCTCATGCTCAAGGCCACGGCGGGTGGCGGGGGCCGGGGCATCCGGATGGTCGCGTCGGCAGCCGACCTCGAGGACGCCTATCAGCGCACCAGCGACGAGGCGCTGCGCGCCTTCGGCAACGGCACGGTCTTCCTCGAGCGCCTGGTCACCGGCGCCCGCCATGTCGAGGTGCAGCTGATCGCCGACAGCCACGGGACGGCGTGGGCCCTCGGCGTCCGCGACTGCTCGATCCAGCGTCGCAACCAGAAGGTCATCGAGGAGTCCGCCTCGCCGTTGCTGTCCCCGGAGCAGTCCGACGAGCTCAAGGCGTCGGCCGAACGGCTCGCGCTCGCGGTCGGCTACGTCGGCGCGGGCACGGTGGAGTTCCTCTACCACCCGGGCGACAAGACGTTCGCGTTCCTCGAGGTCAACACCCGTCTGCAGGTCGAGCACTCCATCACCGAGGCAGTCACCGACGTCGACCTCGTCAAGGCCCAGCTCCACGTCGCCGCCGGCGGCAAGCTCGAGGGCAGCAAACCCCCCGAGGTCGGGCACGCCGTCGAGGCGCGGCTGAACGCCGAAGACCCCGACCGCGACTTCGCACCGGCTCCCGGTCGGATCGTCCGCCTCGACCTGCCCGCCGGCCCGGGGATCCGGGTCGACACCGGCGTCGCCGAGGGCGACACCATCCCGCCCGACTTCGACTCCATGATCGCCAAGATCATCGCCTACGGCCGCACCCGCGAGGAGGCCCTGGCCCGCCTGCGCCGCGCCATGACCGAGACCACGGTGGTCATCGAGGGCGGCGCCTGCAACAAGAGCTTCGTCCTCGACCTGCTCGCCCAACCCGAGGTCGTCGACGGCACCAGCACCCCGGCCGGCTGGGCCGACACCGGCTGGATCGACCGGGTGCGGGCCGAGGGTCGCCTCGTCGCCACCGAGCACGCCGGCATCGCCGTGGTCGCTGCCGCGATCGAGGCGTACGTCGACGGGTTGCGCATCGAGGTCGCGCGGCTGCTCGAGACCGCTCGCGGCGGCCGGCCACAGGCCCACCACCAGGCCGGCCGGCCGGTGGAGCTCAAGCTCCGCGGGACGCCGTACCAGGTCTCGACCGTCAACACCGGGCCGTCGCGCTACCGCGTCAGCGTCGCCGCTGGGGGCACCGAGCAGACCGTCGACGTGGACGTCGACCGGATCGACCAGTTCCACCGCCGGCTCGTCGTGGGGGGTCGCCGCTACCACGTCATCACCGCCACCTACGGCCCCAGCACGCTCGTCGAGGTCGACGGCGTCGCCCATCGCGTCAGCCGCGACGAGGGCGGGATGCTCCGCTCGCCGGCTCCGGCCCTGGTCGTCGCCACCCCGGCCGCCGTCGGCGAGGAGGTGGCCGCGGGGGCCCCCGTCCTGGTGCTCGAGTCGATGAAGATGGAGACGGTGCTGACCGCGCCGTTCGCGGCCCGCGTCAAGGAGCTGCTGGTGAGCACCGGCAGCCAGGTCGAGACCGGGGCCGCGCTGGTCAGGCTCGAACCCGTCGGCGACGGCGACGAGGAGGTCGCCGTCCAAGACGTTGGCCCGGCGCTCGATCTACCCGGTCCCGAGGAGGGTCGGTCGGCCGCGGTGCGCGCCACCCGGGCGCGAGCCGCGCTGACGGCGGTCATCCTCGGCTACGACGTCCCGCCGCGCGACCAGGACGCCGCGCTCACCGACTACCTCGCCGCGCGGGACGAGCTGGCAGACCAGGGAGTCTCGGTCGTCGCCGACGAGATGGCGCTGCTGGGCACGTTCGCCGACCTCGCCGAGCTGAGCCGCAACCGGCCGGCCGACGAGGAGCGGCACACCGAGCTGCGGGTGCACAGCTCACGCGAGCACTTCCACACCTTCTTGCAGAGCCTCGACGTCGAACGCGGCGGACTGCCCGAGCACTTCAGTGACCGGTTGTTGCGGGTGCTGCGCCACTACGGCGTGGAGGACCTCGAGCGCACGCCCGCGATGGAGGAGGCGGTCTTCCGCATCTTCCTGGCCCAGCAGCGCTCGGCACCCGAGGTAGCCGTGGCGACGGCCATCCTGGGCTGCTGGAGCGCCGAGCCGCCGCCCACGGGTGACCTCGCCGTCCGCGCCCGCCAGGTGCTCGAGGTGCTCGGCCGGGCCACCCAGCTGCGCTTCCCTGTCGTCGGCGACCTAGCGCGCAGCGTGCGGTTCCGCTGGTTCGACCAGCCGGCCGTCGACGCGGAGCGCGCCGATGTGCTCGCTGGGGTCCGCGAGGCGCTCGACGCGCTGGTCGCCGACGGTGGGCTGCCCGACCGTGCCGCGCGGATCGACGCGCTGGCCGCCATCCCCGAGCAGATCGTCCGCTTCCTGGCGGAGCGGCTGGAGAAGGGCGTGCCCGCCGACGAGCCGATGCTCGAGGTGCTCGCCCGCCGTCACTACCGCGAGTACGACCTGCACGACCTGGAGGTCACCCAGCAAGCCGGCCGCCCGTTCGTCGTCGCCGAGTACACGCTCGACGACCGGGCGACGCGGCTGGTGTCGACGCTCGGCACCCTTCCCGAGCTCGTCGACCCCACCAGCCCGCTGGCCCAGGCGATCGGCGGCCAGGTGGCCGCGCGCCGCGAGGGCGACGAGGTCGTCGTCGACCTCTACCTGCACTGGCCCGACGCGCCCGAGTCGGCCGACGAGGTCAGCGAGCGGCTCCGGCCGCTCGTCGGCGCGCTGCCGTTCGCGGGCGACGTACGCCGCCTGTCCGTCGCCGTGTGCGCAGGTGGCCGCCGCCCGGTCGGCTACTACGCCTTCCGGCCCGACAGCGACGGCAAGATGGCCGAGGACGACCTGACCCGGGGACTGCACCCGATGGTCGGCCGGCGCCTGAACCTGTGGCGGCTGCGCAACTTCGAGGTGACCCGCCTCGAGGCGCCCGAAGACGTGCTGCTCTACGAGTGCGTGGCCCGCGACAACCGCGCCGACCGGCGGCTCGTGGCGCTCGCGCAGGTCCGCCAGCTCTCGGTGGTCCGCGACGAGACGGGCGCCGTCACCGCCCTGCCACACGCCGAGCGGGCGGTCGAGAACTGCCTCGAGGCCATCCGGCGGACCCGGGTGGCGCGCGGCGCGGCCGGGGCCAAGCTGGACATGAACCACGTCTGGGTGCACGTCTGGCCGGTCGTCGAGATCGACGCCTCCGGGTTGACCGCGCTCGGCAACAAGATCCGCCCGCTCACCGACGGCGCCGGCATCGAGGAGGTGCTGGCCGAAGGACGCGTGTCGGTCGGCGGCGGTGAGCCGATGTCCGTGGTGGTCCGCTTCGGCGCCCAGCCCGGCGCGGGTGTGGTGTCGTCGGTGGAGGCGCCGCCGACCGAGCCGCTCATGCCGCTCGACGACTACTCCTCCAAGGTGCTCCGTGCCCGGCGCCGCGGGCTGGTCTACCCCTACGAGCTCGCGGGGGTGCTGACCGGCCCCAACGGTTCGCTCGTCGAACATGACCTCGACGACGCCGGCCGGCTGGTCCCGGTCGACCGCCCACGCGGACTCAACAAGGCCGGCATCATCGTCGCGGTCGTGACCACGCCGACACCCCTGCATCCTGAGGGAGTCACGCGCGTGGTGCTGTGCGGCGACCCGACCAAGTCCCTGGGCTCGGTGTCGGAAGCAGAGTGCCTGCGGGTGATCGCGGCGCTCGACCTGGCCGAGCGGATGCAGGTGCCGTTGGAGTGGTTCGCCCTGTCGGCGGGTGCCCGGATCTCGATGGACTCGGGCACGGAGAACATGGACTGGGTCGCGGCCGCGCTGCGCCGGATCGTCGAGTTCACCCAGGATGGCGGCGAGATCAACGTGGTGGTCGCCGGGATCAACGTCGGCGCCCAGCCCTACTGGAACGCGGAAGCGACGATGCTCATGCACACCAAGGGCATCCTCGTGATGACGCCTGACAGCGCCATGGTGCTGACCGGCAAGCAGTCGCTCGACTTCTCCGGCGGCGTCTCGGCCGAGGACAACTTCGGCATCGGCGGCTACGACCGGGTGATGGGGCCCAACGGGCAGGCGCAGTACTGGGCACCCGATCTCGCCGGGGCGCTGGGCATCCTGATGGCGCACTACGAGCACACGTACGTCGTCCCGGGAGAGGCTCGCCCACGACGGGTGCCCACGACCGACCCGACCGACCGCGACGTCTCGTCGTACCCCCACGAGGCCGAAGGCAGCGACTTCAAGACGGTGGGGGAGATCTTCTCCGCCGCCACCAACCCCGACCGCAAGAAGGCCTTCGACATCCGTACGGTGATGCGCGCGGTGGCCGACCAGGACCACCCGACCCTCGAGCGCTGGGCCGGCATGGCCGACGCCGACACCGCGGTGGTGCAGGACGCCCATCTCGGTGGCTATCCCGTGTGCCTGCTCGGCATCGAGTCCCGCAACGTACGCCGCCGCGGCTTCCCGCCCACCGACGGACCCGACACCTACACCGCGGGCACGCTCTTCCCGAAGTCGTCGAAGAAGGCGGCGCGGGCCATCAACGCGGCCAGCGGCAACCGCCCGCTCGTGGTGCTGGCGAACCTCTCGGGCTTCGACGGCTCACCGGACTCCATGCGCCACCTCCAGCTCGAGTACGGCGCCGAGATCGGCCGCGCCATCGTGAACTTCCGCGGCCCGATCGTCTTCTGCGTCATCTCGCGCTACCACGGCGGCGCGTTCGTGGTGTTCTCCAAGGCGCTCAACCCGAGCATGACCGTGCTCGCGGTCGAGGGTTCCTTTGCCTCGGTGATCGGGGGCGCGCCCGCCGCCGCGGTGGTGTTCATCGGCGAGGTCGACAAGCGGATCGCGGCCAGCCCGGCCCTCCTCGACCTCGAGTCGCGGATCGCCCGGGCCACCGGCTCCGAGCGCAGCCGGCTCGTGGTCGAGCAGGCCGAGCTGAGGGCCGCCACGCGGGCCGAGAAGATCAGCGAGGTGGCCGCGGAGTTCGACGGCATCCACAACATCCACCGGGCCGTCGAGGTCGGCTCCGTCGACGCCGTGATCGCGGCCGATCGGCTCCGTCCCGAGATCATCGGGGTGATCGAACGCTCGCTGGCCGCCGAGGGCTGAGCTGGGGTGCCGGTTCCCTTTCGGCCCCGAGCCGTCATAGGTTCGACCGCGAGGGGCGTCAGTCCCCGGCGCCCCCGCAACTCGGATTCGGAGGAGTCCAATGAGATCTCGTCGAAGTATCACCGCCGCCTTGGCCGGGCTCGGCCTGGGAGCGGCGGGCCTGGTCCTCGTCCAATCGCCAGACGCCGTCGCAGACTCCCGCTGCAACCGGACGAACGACTCCGTGCGCAAGGTTCTTGAGTGTGTGACGCTGGACGGCGTTCTCGAGCACGAGCAAGCGCTGCAGGACATCGCCGACGACAACCACGGCACCCGCGCATCGGGCACCGAGGGCTACGACGAGTCTCTGGAGTACGTCGAGCAGCGGATGCAGCGCGCCGGCTACACCACGAGCCGCCAGCCGTTCTCGTTCCACGCCTTCGCTGAGGTCGGACCCTCGGTGCTGGCGCAGACCGCCCCAGGCTCGGTTACCTACGTGCAAGGGACCGACTTCGGGCCCACCCCGCAGTCGGAGCGCGGAGACGTCACGGCTGCAGTCACCGCGGTCGACCTCCAGCTCGGCCCCGGCAACACGTCCACGAGTGGCTGTGAGGCCGCCGACTTCGCCGGCTTCCCGGCTGGCAACATCGCCCTGATCCAGCGCGGCAGCTGCACCTTCATGCAGAAGGGCAACAACGCGGGGGCGGCAGGCGCGTCAGGAATCGTGTTCTTCAACCAGGGCAATGACCCCACGAACCCCGAACGAATGGGCATTCCGGCCGTCACCCTGGGCGACGGCTACACCGGGGGAATCCCGGCGGTCAACGCGACGTACGCGCGCGGCGCCGAGTGGGCAGGGACGGCAGGGCTGCGGATGCGGCTCTTCGCGAACGTCAGCCGTGAGCTCGTGACCACCGAGAACCTGATCGCCGAGTCTCGCGGCGGCAACGCCCACAACGTGGTGATGGCCGGTGCCCACCTCGACTCGGTCCCGGCAGGTCCGGGCATCAACGACAACGGCTCCGGCTCGAGCGCGCTGATCGAGGTGGCGGAGGCGTTGGCGAAGACCCGGACGCCCAACAAGATGCGTTTCGCGTGGTGGGGAGCCGAGGAGGCCAGCCTCGTCGGGTCGAACTTCTACGTGGCGTCCCTTTCGCCTGCGGCACGAGCCGACCTCGAGCTGTACCTGAACTTCGACATGATCGGCTCACCGAACTACGGGCTGTTCATCCTCGACGGTGACGGTTCTGCGTTCGGTCTCGTGGGACCTCCCGGATCCGACGACATCGAGGCCCTCTTCGAGGGGTTCTACGCCGACCGGGACATCCCGACGGAGCCGAAGGCGTTCGACGGCCGTTCGGACTACTCGGCTTTCATCAACAACGGCGTGCCGGCCGGCGGCTTGTTCACCGGCGCCGAGGTCATCAAGACACCGGCACAGGTCGTCAAGTGGGGCGGTGAGGCTGGGGTTGCGTTCGACCACTGCTACCACGCCGTCTGCGACACCATCGACAACCTCAGCCACGAGGCGCTGGACCTCAACTCCGACGCGGTCGCGTACGCGTTCTACCTGTACGCCTCCGGCAAAGAGGTGATCAACCAGAACTGAACCGGCTCAGTACTTGCGCGACGGCCCGTCGACTCACGTGAGGTCGGCGGGCCGTCGTCGCGCCCGCAGGTGGTGCTAGGCGACGTCGTAGTGGAGGGTGGTCTCGGGCAGGTAGATGTCCACGCCGGTTGGGGCGTCGTGGATGAGGGCGCCGTCTGCCGGTGGAAGCGGTCGAGTGCCGTGGTGATCGACCAGGTAATAGCGGCCGTGGCGGGTGCGCCAGACGTAGCGGCCGTCGCCGCATTGGCGGACGGTGTAGCCGGCGTGGGTTTTCCAGCGGTGATGTCGGCGGCCGAGAGGACCGGAGTTGTGGGTGCCGGTCTGGCCCGGTGGTCCGTCCGCGTCATAGGGCGTGGGGTGGTCGAAGTCGACCTTCCGGGACTGGCCGCCCGAGAAGGGGAACCGGTCGCCGTCGGTGATCAGCCGAACTCGTTCCTTGAGTCCGGTGGGGTGCTCGTAGCACGAGAGTCGCACACGGTCGGCCAGGTCACGGACCGGCGTCACGGTAACCGTGGTGTGCCCGAGGAGGTCGGCGAGGTGGTCCAGGGCGACCGGGCCCAGACCCTCGACCCTGGCCACCCCGCCGGTCAGCCCGGTCATCGCCGCCTCGTGCAGGTGTACATAGACCACGGCTCGAGGACGGAGCCGCTGAAGGTCTTTGCCGTTGAGGTCCGCGCGCTCGGCAGTGGTGCGGGACTCAGCAAGGTGGGGGTCTGGTCCGCCAGCAGCCTCGTTGGCGCCGGCGAGGAGTAGCTGCAGGAGCTCGGCGGGGCGGGCCAGCCAGCCGAACGCGATGGAGCGCAGCTCGTCGCGGCCGGTGTCCTCCGGGTGATCGGTGGCAATCAGGTCCGCGACACGGTCGACCATCGCGTCGACCCAGATCGCGTCGCCGGCGGTGACCCGCGCGATTACCTGGCGCAGGCCGGTCTCGTCGGGCCGCGACAACGCGACGTACCTCTTGCGTTTGGCCTCCTCCACTCGGGCGGCGTGCGCGGCGGGGTCGGCCTCGATCACCTTGGCCTGGGTCAGCGCGATCACCCGGGAGGGCGGCTCGGTGCCGATCACCGCGGCGACGGCGGCGTCCACGATCCCCACGGTCGCCGACGGCAACGCCCGGGACAGGGTGGCCACCCTGCGGGCCACCCACGCCTCCGCGTCGAGCGCCTCGACCCGGGCCCAGGTCAGCGGCAGCCGGTGCTGGAGGTCCAGCACGTCGGCGACCAGCGCTTGCCCGGCCACCGGACCGACCCGGCGGGCCAAGCCCAGCTCAGCCAGGCAGAACTCCTGGACCAGCGGAGTGCCCTCCCCGCCCACCTCGACCAGCCGGTCCTCGGCCCACACCCGACGCCCGCTGCCGGAGCGGCGCGGGTCGGTCGAGTGCAGGGCTGCCCAGTGCGCGGCTACCCGCAGGTCCTCCAGTTCCACGGCCCGCCGGCGCAGCAACACTTGCTCGGCCAGCTCCAGGGTCGCGGCCGCATCCAGGGCACTGAGGTCCTTGCGCCCACCGAGCCTGGCATCGGGGTCCGAGGCCTCGGCACCGGGCTCGGGAGGGAGATCGGGGGTTGACGACACGTCTTCATTCTATCGAACACCTGTTCGAATCATCAAGACTGAGTGGTCAATTGTGGACGGCAGTCTCCGTCTTACGACGCTGAGACCGCGGCGGCGTGGCGCGACGCGTCAACATCCTGAGCCCCGAAAGGCACGTCACCGACCGCGGCGGTCCACCCGTTCCCAGGGCCAGTCGGTGACGAGCCATGCTGCGACGGCGTCGGCGAGCGGCACGTCGAGGCTCGACCTGTCGGCCCGCACCCAGGAGTGCACCGTGACGTCCCACTCCTCGGAGCGCGAGGGGTACAGGTAGACGCAGCCGATGACGTCGCTGTCGCCTGGGTCGAGGACAGTGAAGGTGAAACCGGTGCGCCGAGTGAAGTCCTCGGCGTGGCGGCGCAGGTCGGAGAGATTCTCCTCGAGCGTCATGCCGCTGGGCGGTGGCCACTTGCTGTCGGCGTAGCCGGGAGTGGACCGGATGTGCTCGATGCTCGACATCCAGGCCGCGTGGTCGGCCTCATTGTGCTGCGGACCCAAAGGTTCGAGGCGGAACTGGTTGGTGGCGAGCGAGGTCGGCGGCTCGAAGTCGACTGGCACGAACGGGTCCATTTCAGTCCTTGCGGCGCGGCTTGCGTGGTGGCTTCGACGGACCGTGGGAGGGCTGCGGGCCGGTGTCGAGGCGCAGCGCGATGAGCTTGCCCGAGATCCGGGTCGTCGCCAGCGCCGCCTCGGTGCCTGGCGGCAGCTCGGCGGGCAGCTCCACGAGGGAGAAGTCGGGTCGGATGGCGATGTTGCCGAAGTCCTTGCGGCTCAGCCCGCCCTCGTTGGCGAGAGCGCCCACGATCTGACGCGGCTCCACCTTGTGCCGCTTGCCGACGGCGATCCGGTACGTCGCCATCGGGCCGCCGCCGTGACGCCCGTGTCGCTGGGGCGGGTGCTCGCCGCGCGCGGGCCGCTCACCACGCTCGGGCCGCTCGCTCCTCGCCGGTCGCTCCGGCTCGGGTTCGAGCAGCAGCGGGGTCTCGCCCTGGAGCACGACGGCCAGCGCGGCGGCCACATCGACCTCCGGCACGTCGTGCTCGCGGACGTAGTGGGAGACCACGTCGCGGAAGAACGAGACGCGGTCGGCGGCTGACAGTGCCTCGGTGATGGCGTCGTCGAAGCGAGCCAGCCGGGTGACGTTGACGTCGTCGACCGTCGGCAGCTGCATGGGGGTCAGCGACTGGCGGGTGGTCTTCTCGATCGCCTTGAGCAGGTAGCGCTCGCGCGGGGTCACGAACGAGATCGCGTCGCCGCTGCGGCCGGCCCGCCCGGTGCGTCCGGTGCGGTGCACGTAGGACTCGGGATCGGTGGGGATGTCGTAGTTCACGACGTGGCTGATCCGTTCGACATCGAGTCCGCGAGCTGCCACGTCGGTCGCCACCAGGATGTCGAGCTTGCCGGCCTTGAGCTGGTCGATGGTCCGCTCGCGCTGCGCCTGCACGACGTCGCCGTTGATGGCGGTCGCGGAGAAGCCGCGGGCCCTGAGCTTCTCGGCCAGGCTCTCGGTCTCGTTCTTGGTGCGGACGAAGACGATCATCCCCTCGAAGTTCTCGACCTCGAGGATGCGCGTGAGAGCGTCGACCTTCTGCGGGTAGGACACCATCAGGTAGCGATGGGTGAGGTTGGGGGCCGTCGATGTCTTGTTCTTGACGGTGACCTCGACCGGGTCGTTGAGGTACTTCTTCGAGATCCGGCGGATCTGGGCGGGCATGGTCGCGGAGAAGAGCGCCACGTTCTTGTCCGCCGGCGTGTCGGCCAGGATCGTCTCGACGTCCTCGGCGAACCCCATGTTGAGCATCTCGTCGGCCTCGTCGAGCACCAGGAACCGCAGCTGGGTCAGGTCGAGGGTGCCCTTGTCGAGATGGTCCATGATGCGGCCGGGGGTGCCGACGATGACGTGGACGCCGCGGCGCAGGGCGCTGAGCTGGACGCCGTACCCCTGGCCGCCGTAGACGGGGAGCACGTGCACGCCGGGCAGGTGGGCGCCGTACTTCTCGAACGCCTCACACACCTGCAGCGCGAGCTCGCGGGTGGGGGCCAGGACCAGCGCCTGCGGTGCCTTCTGCTTGAGGTCGAGCCGGGAGAGGATCGGCAGCGCGAACGCCGCCGTCTTGCCGGTGCCGGTCTGTGCGAGGCCGACCACGTCGCGGCCGGCCAGCAGCGTGGGGATCGTGGCGGCCTGGATCGGCGACGGAGTCTCGTAGCCGACGTCGTGCACCGCCTCCAGGACACGCGGGTCCAGGCCGAGGTCGTCGAACGTGACCTCGACCGAGTGGGCATCGGAGTCGTCGGGCATGGCCACCACGGTATTGCGTTGGCCCGCCACGTGGTGATTCGACGGCGCCCCTCCGAGACGGGCCTGCCATGCTCGGCCCGTGATCGCCACCGACCACTACGTCCGCTACGAGCGGGTCGACGACGTGACCCGGACCGACCGCGGCATCCTGGCCCGGCTGCACGGCGAACGGCTGCGGGTCGACGTCGTGCGCGCCGACGTGGTGCGGGTGAAGATCAGCCGTGGCGGCGTCTTCGACGAGTCGCCGACGTACGCCGTGTGCGTCGACCCGTTGGCCGAGCCGGTCGACTTCGAGGTCGTCCGCGGCGACGACGCGGTGCGGGTAGTCACGTCCGGGCTGGTGCTCACGCTGTGGCTCGACCCGTTCCGCATCGACCTGCACCGGACCGACGGGTCGGTCGTGGTGGAGACGGCTGCCGACGCCGAGGGGCGCTACTGGGCGTACGCCACGCACGACGACAACTTCACCGTGCGGCGACGGTCGGCGCCGGACGACGCCGTCTGGGGGCTGGGGGAGAAGTCCGGCCGGGGCAACCGCAAGGGCCGCGACTTCACGCTGTGGAACACCGACGTGCTCAACCCCGACTCCGCGGGGGAGTTCACGTCCCTGCACGATCCCGCGGACCCGCGGGCGGACAGGGAGAGCACGGAGTTCGACCCGTTCTACGTCTCCATCCCGTTCCACTACGTCCAGGACGGGCGCACGGGCGCGATGGCGGGCTCGTTCCTCGACAACGGCTATCGCACCGACTACGACTTCACCGACGCGGACGAGTACCGGCTGCACGCGTCGGGTGGTCAGTACACCGAGTACCTGTTCGCCGGCCCGGGCATGCCGGAGATCCTGGCGGCGTACACCTGGCTGACCGGGCGGACCGCTCCGCCGCCGTTGTGGTCGCTGGGCTACCACCAGTGCCGATGGTTCGACTACACGCAGGACACCGTCGAGGCGCTGGCGCGCGAGCACCGGGACCGAGGCATCCCCTGCGACGCCGTGTGGCTCGACATCGACTACATGGATGGCTATCGGGTCTTCACGTGGGACGCCCGCAAGTTCCCCGATCCCGCGGGACTGCTGGCGCGGCTCGCGGAGCAGCGTTTCCGGCTCGTCACGATCATCGACCCGGGCATCAAGCACGACCCGGGATACCTGATCTTCGACCAGGCCGTCGAGCGCGACGTGCTGTGCCGCACCGAGAACGGCGACCTCTACATCGGGCAGGTCTGGCCGGGCGACACCGTCTTCCCCGACTTCGCGACCGAGGAGGCGCGCGCCTGGTGGGGCGAGCTCAACGCCGCCCACGTCGCGTCGGGGCTGGCCGGCATCTGGAACGACATGAACGAGCCCGCCACGGGCAACGTCGATCCCGGCGGCATGCTCTTCGACCACGGACGCGTCGACCACGAGCGCTTCCACAACCAGTACGCCCTGCTGATGGCGATGGGCACCACCGAGGGCCTGCGGACCGCGATGCCCGATCGGCGTACGTTCGTGCTGTCGCGGGCCGGCTTCGCCGGCATCCAGCGGTACGCCGCCAACTGGCTCGGCGACAACCTGTCGCGCTGGGACCACCTGCGGATGGGTCTGGCGATGGCCGCCGGGCTCGGGGTGTCGGGGCAGGCCTTCGTGGGCGCCGACATCGGCGGCTTCCTCGGCGACGCCGAACCGGAGCTGAGCCTGCGGTGGATGCAGTACGGGGCGCTCACCCCGCTCTGCCGCAACCATGCAGCCATCGGCACCGTCGACCAGTACGTCTGGTCCTGGGGCGAGCCCAACGAGACCTACCAGCGACGGGCGATCGAGCTCCGCTACCGGCTGATGCCCTACCTCTACGCCTGCTTCCTCGCCGCCTCGGAGACCGGCGCGCCCGTTCAGCGGCCGCTCGTCTTCGACCACCAGGACGACCCGACCGTCCGCGACCTCGACGACGAGTACCTGCTCGGCCCCGATCTCCTCGTCGCACCCGTGCTGGAGCCGGGCATCACGACGCGCCAGGTCTACCTGCCCGACGGCGAGTGGCACGACTGGGCCACCGGCCAGGTGCACGAGGGGCGCACCTGGCTCGACGCGCCCACGCCGATGCATCGCATCCCGCTCTACGCCCGCGCGGGCGCCGTGGTGCCGATGTGGCCGCACGCACCCGCCTCCACCGCCGGGTTCCACCCGAAGACGGTCGAGCTGCACGTCTTCGTGCCCAGCAGCGACGGGACCCATCGCTCGTTCGCCCAGGAGGACGACGGCACCACCTTCGCGGCCGCCGCAGGTGCCTACGTGCGGACCACCTTCGAGCTGACCCGCGCTTCTTCCCGGCTCACCTTGTCGGCGCGCGCGGAGGGCGACGGCTACCCCGAGCTGGCCCGGACGGCGTACGTCGTCGTGGTGCACGGAGCACGGCCGTCGGCGGCCATGCGTCGACGGGGCGGCCGTTGAGCTCGGAGACCGGGACGGGCTGGTGGTGCTCGAGCTGGCCAATGCGGGGGAGGGGTTCGAGCTCGCGCTCAGCCTGTGACGCTGGTCGGCCGTCGTGTGCCTATTGCTCGAGCGCGGCGTCCAGCGTGATGTCGACGCCGGTGAGCGCCTTGCTGACCGGACAAGTTGCCTTGGCATTCTCGGCCGCCTCGACGAACCCGTCGGCGTCGAGGCCCTCGACCTCGCCTCGCACCGTGAGCTTGATGCCGGTCAGGCGGAGACCACCGGCCGGGTCGGGGCCGAGCGACACGTCGGCCTGCACGTCCAGCGCGATCGGAGTGCCACCCGCCTTGGCGATCACCCCGGACAGCTGCATCGCGTAGCACGACGAGTGTGCCGCGGCGATCAGCTCCTCTGGACTCGTGATGCCCTCGGCCGCGTCGGCCGTGCGGCGGGGGAAGGACACGGGATAGGTGCCTACGCCGGAGCTTGTCAGCTCCAGCTGACCGGAGCCTTCGTTGAGGGTGCCGGTCCAGGCGACTCGGGCGGTGCGGATGGCCATCTGCTCTCCATTCATAGACGGATTTCGAGTCTGCCACTCACGCTGGAGTCGTCGGCGGGCGTCCTCAGGCCGACGTGCGTGCGACTCGCAAGGCCTACGATCACAGAAGGGCTGAATCGGGGAGGATGTCGATGAGCGTGAACAACTGGAAGCGGTTCTCCGTCTGCAAGTTGGCGGGTCACAAGTGGGCGAAAGTCGCTTATCCGCCCTCGTCCGATGGGGAGGCCGCGGGTACCTTCCTGCGCTGTCTGCGATGCGGCAAGGAGAACCACGAAGCCGGAACGGTTGCCCGTGGCGGGGGCAGCGTCTTCTAGTGCGGGCTCAGCCGCCGATTGGCACTCGCCTGACGCGGAGTCTGGGAAGCAGGGCCGGGACGTGGGCGGCGTAGGCCTCGTACGACGTTCCGAACGAGCGCCGTAGGTCGCGCTCTTCGAACCTGACTCCGACGGCAATGTAGGCGGTCGAGGCGAGAGCGAAGAGTAGGTGCGAGGCGCCCATGTCGGGCGTCGCCCAGAAGGCCAGGAGCAGTCCGGTCATCAGCGGGTGTCGCATGATGGCGTGGAGGCCTCCGACCTGCAGCTGGGTGTTCGCGGCGGATTCTCGAGGGGCCGCCCAGCCGGCCTGCCGCAGCCCGGTGAGCTCGAGGTGGTCGACCGCAAACGTCGCTGTGATCGCCAGTAGCCAGCCGGCCGCGCACAGCGACCACAGGACGACCGCGGCCGCGCCGTGGACGTGCCAGACCTGGCCGCCCCAGGGTTGCCACAGCACCAGCAGCAGGATGAGGCAGGTGTCGGTGGCGAGGACGTACGTCGTGCGCTCGAGCGGCGCAGGGATCCGACGACGCAGCCACGACTTGACCTCTCGACGCGCCATCACGGAGTGCTGCACGGCGAAGAGCAGCAGGAGTGCCAGGTCGACGGCCACCGCGATGGCTGTGGTCGTGCGCTCCGGTCCGTCCACCACCCGGGGGACGACGACTCCGGCGAGGAAGGCGATCGTCCACAGCGTGACGGCGACGAACCCCGCCCAGCCGAGGGCTGACAGGAACAGGGATCTGGCGCGTCGAGGCATGCTTCCATGCTCGAGTCGACCGGCCACGCGGCGCAGCCGTGGAACTACCTCACTTGTGCGGCTCGCGCGCGACGTACCAGGCGGCAATCTGGGAGCGCGACCTGAATCCCAGGCGTAGCCGGATCCGCTCCAAGTGCGACTCAGCGGACCGTTCGGTGATGACCAGGCGCTCTGCCAGCTCGCGGTTCGTGAGGCCGTCGGCCACCAGGGCCGCCACCTCCGTCTGGCGGGGGGTGAGGCTGGTCGGCACGGACCGGCGCAACCGGGGGAGCCCCAGGAAGCGCCGCACGTGGTCGACCACGGCCTGCGCATCCCCCATGGCCGGGAGGTGCGACCGGCCGTCGAGCTCCACGAGCTCGGCGTTGGGGATCGCATCGGCGAGGACCCTGCCCTGCGCCACCGGAGCCGCCCGGTCCCCGCGCCGGTGCAGCACCAGCGTCGGCGCCGTGACGCGGGCGAGGGCCGGAAGCACGTCGAGGTCGTAGGCGAGGCCCAGCATGGCCACCGCCGTCTCGGCCGAGGACGCCGCGCGCTGATACTCAGCCAGGGCTCGGCGGGTGCCGGCGTCCGTCTCGGGAGCGAAGAGGTCGGTGAAGAGGTCGGATCCCAGCCCCCAGTGGGTCGCCAGCAGTCCGAGCAGGTGCCGCCTGCTGTCCTCGTCGCCGATCGCGCTGCCGGTTGCCCAGCCGCCGTAGAGCACCAGCCGCGAGACTGTCTCCGGCTTGTCCGCAGCCCACTGCGCGGCCACCGCGGCGCCCAGCGACCAGCCCAGCAGGTCGAAGCGCGAGGCGCCGAGCGCTTCGGTCACCGCGCTGATCGTGGCCAGCTCGAGCGCCATGGTGCGAGGCCCCTCGTAGGGATCCGAGAGGCCGCACCCCGGGCGGTCGTAGCGCACCAGGGTTCGCCCCGACGACAGCGCCTCGTGGAACATGCGCTCGGCCGGGATGGCCCAGTCCAGCTCGAGATGGCTGAGCCAACCTGGCGCGACCAGCAGCAGCGGCCCAGTGCCCGTCAGGGCATAGGCCACCCTCCCGCCATCCTCCAGCTGCGCCATCCCGAAGCGCTGCTCACGTGCCGCCACGACACCAGTGAACAGCAGATCACGGCGCTTCGATCACCGCCATCGTGCACCGGGAGATGCACACGAGCTTGTCGTTGTCGTCGACGATCCGGACTTCCCAGACCTGGCTGCGCCGGCCCAACGAGATCGGCCGGGCAGTGCCGGTGACCCAGCCGGAGGTGACTGGTCGCAGGTGGTTGGCGTTGATCTCCATGCCGACGCACGCCTTACCAGGTGCGGCGACGAACGCTGCCGCGCAGCTGACCAAGGACTCGGCGAGCAGCACCGAGGCGCCGCCGTGCAGGATCCCGAACGGCTGGCGCGTTCGGCTGTCGACCGGCATCCGACCGACCAGGTAGTTCGGGCCGAGCTCGGTGAACTCGATGCCGAGGTGGCCTATCGCAGAGTCTGCGCTCATCTCGTTGGCCTGGCGCAGGTCGGGACTGCCGTGCCAGATCGCGTCGTCCAGGCGTTTGACCGGTGGGTCGAGGGTGACTTCAGGGGTTCGGGGCATGTCCACCATGCTTCCGACTCGACCGCACGGACGCAGCCGTGGAACTACCTCACTTGGTCAGAAGGATGAGCAAAGGACACGGTGGCCTCTCACTCGCTACCCTCACCGCGGGGAGTCAAGTCCGTGACCAGGGGAGGGAACCCGATGGCCGAATCGGCTAACGCAACGAGTGTCGGTGGGCAGCGCATCTTGGCGGTGGTGATCCTGCTGGTGCTGGGGATCCTCAGCCTGCCGGTGTCGGCGTACTTCTTCGACGACGAAGGTTCGGAGAACTGGATCATCCCGGTCGCCGTGGCGCTGATGGTGCTGCTCGGCGCGCTGGTGGGCTCGATGCTGCCCGGGATCGCCGGCGCCGGTGCCACGAAGGGTCGCGGCGCGTTCATCGGCGCCGCTGTCGGGGTCGGGATGCTGGTGCTCGGCGTGGTGATCTTCTTCCTGCTGCTCAGCGGCTTCGACGGCGCCTGAGGGCGCCTGACCGAGGCGGCCCGATCAGATCCGGGTCACGTCCTCACCCGAGCCGCCTTGAACAGCAGCCAGATCGCGCCGTCGGCCAGCGCCTGCAGCCATGAGTCGCCCTTGCGTCGCATCGCGACCACCCCCTTGATCAGAGGAGGCGCGAGCGGCCGGTTTCGGACATCCGGGACAACAAGCGGGGGAAGCGGTCAGGACAGGTCGATCTTCAGCCCGTCGTCGACCACGCCGTACGTCGCGGTGTAGTCGAACAGCGCCTGCCACTCGGGCTTTGCCCACCAGCCGTTGAAGGTGCTGGGCACGTTGAAGGCCAGCTCGACACCCGGGCCGGCGTCGCGAACGACGCGGGAGACCGCGATGGCGTCGGGGTGGCGGAACGTCGTGCCGTCGCTGGAGAACACCCAGAGCGGACAGTCCAGAGCCTGGATGAGGGCACGCGAGACGTTGTTGCGACTGCCGTGGTGGGGCAGCTTCACGAGGTCGACCGGGATGGGAGCCTCGTCGATCAACGCGAGCCCGCCGATCAGCTCCTCGGCCGTGGCGTCGCCCGTGAGCAGGGCGCGCTTGCCGTCGTGCTCGAGCAGCAGCGCGATGCTCGAGGCGTTCGAGGGGCTGTCGTCGGGCTCGAACGGGTCCTCGCTGAGGAGCTCCAGGTCGACGGCGCTCTCCAGCGTCGGCGGCGTGCTCGGGCCCATCGACTCCAGGCCGGGGGAGACCTCCTCGAGGTCGCCGCGTTCCAGGGCCGCGCTGACCTCCTCCTGCCACTTGCCGATCAGCTCGGTCAGCCGTTGCTGGACCGGGGCGAGGACCGTGATGGTCAGGCCGTCGGGCAGCTCGATGCGCGGCAACGCGGTGTCCGTCCGGACCACTGCGGCGCGATCGAAGGCGTCGTTCCAGGCATGGTCGCGCAGCCAAGATGTCAGCAGCTCTCCCTGCGCCCCACCCATCGGCTCCAGGGGCGAACGCTCGTCGGCGGGCACTTCGCCGTGCAGGTGCTCCCACCCGTTGAACCAGACATCGGCGAAGGTCACGGGCACCGGCTCGGCAGGGTCGACGAGGCCGCTCAGCACACCGTTGATGTGGTCGATGTCGACGTGGGTGACGACAAGGAGCTCGAACGACCGCTCGTCGGTCGGGCAGGGCGCGGAACCGGTCGGCGAGCCCGCGTCCCGTAGCGGAGGTCCCCATGTCGACGAGCAGCTGACGGCCATCACCCCAACGCACCCACACCGCGTCGCCCTGGCGCGCGTCCAGGAAGGTCAGCTCCATTGGTCCTCCCGTCCGGTCACGAGAGCGACGGAGTCCCAGTCGGTGACGCATGAGTACGCCGCCAGCCCTTGCAGCCGCTCGGTGCGCTCGTCAGCGCGGTCGGTGCCCGGCCAGCGGCGCAACAGATCGGTGCCGAGGGCCAGGCCATCGGTGTAGAGCGGCCGGGACGTGGCGGCATCGAGGAGCAGTCCGAGTCCGCGGGCCTGCTCGGCCGGCGCGGCGTCGTACATCAGCAGGGCCGCGCAGAGGATCCGGCCGTCCGGGATCCAGGCGAAGTCTCGGGCGAGGTTCTCGATCCAGTCCTGTCGCTGGCTGAGCCGGCCGAACCGGTGCAGGGTCAGGCCGCCGAGCGTCGCGGCCGCGGGGTCGGCGTACTTGTCGAGCAGCAACCCCGCAGCCTCGTCGAGCAGCTCGGCCCCGGCCATCACCTCGTCGTGGCGCAGCAGGCCGTCGACTGCGCGGCCGACGCGTCGTTGCGACGTGAAACGGACCCGCAGCCGCGGGACCGCGCTCTGCAAGTCGATTTCCACCCGACAGGTCGACTCGTCTTCCTTGCGGCCCTGGGGATTGAGAGGCAGCGAGACGAGCCAGTCGCGGGAATCCATCCGGAAGCTCGCGGTCGGCACCGCGGTCAGCACCTGGTCGGGGGCGAAGGTCCACCCGCTGGGGTCCTCGGCGACGAGGGTGCAGCCCTCGGTGCCGAGCATCTCCACGGATGGGGCGCCCCGCATCCCGGCGCCATCATCGTCGGAGGACTCGTCGCGACCCGAGTCCTCGGTCACCACCACGTCGGCGGGGACGGCCGGGTCGACCCGGACCAGCTCCTGCATGGCACGACCGCGGGGCGTGATCGCCTCGACGGAGTAGAGGCCGACGGGCAACGGCATCGGTGGGTCGCCGGTCCGGCCGCGACCGACGACCGTGAGACCGGCGTCCCGAACGACGAACGGCAGGTGCTCGCTCAGCCACAACGAGTTGTCGTCGACAGACACCCGCAGCGTCCCGGTCTCGGTCATGGCACGACCACCTGGTCTCGGCACGATGGCGGCTGAGCGGCGAAGAGCTTCAGGCCCTGCCGCGGCACCGGACCTGCCACGTCGGCGGTCAATTGGTAGATGCCGGCCTGGCCGCGGAACTTGAGAGGCCACCCGCCGTCGACCGTCACGGGATCCCGACCCTCGAACAGGAGCTTGGCCACGGGTGGCGGGTCGAGGTCCGCGGGCGTCACGGCGACCTCGACGTCGACCAGCGGCGCCTGCTCGAACTGCTGGACCACGACCTCGAGAGGCTTCCCGGTCAGGTCGACCGACTGGTCGGCGCCGCCGGCCTGCGACAGCTCCTTGACCCGCGTCGGGAGCAGCTGGCTCAGCCGCGTCGAGGAGACGTGCCACGCGTCGCAGCTCTCGTCCTTCCCGACCGCGGCCGCACCACGCAGCGCCCAGAGCAGGGCCTGGGCGAAGATCGTCAGCCCCTGCGGATCGGCGAAGGCGTTCTCCCGCGTCGACGACGACAAGAAGACCGGCGTGGCCGCGACGTCACCCGTGCCGAGGTTGCCGGGGGCCCAGGCGCCGGTCAGGCTCTCGAAGCGCTTGACGATCTCGGGGCGCTGTCGACACGCGTCGGAGAACCACAGCTGGTGGTCTGCGCTGCCCGACACCCGCATCGAGGCGTGGCAGCCCATCACGTCCATCGCGCCGAACAGCACGTCCTCCTCGGCCGCGGTCGCGAAGTCCTCGAGCAGCAGGATCGCGCCGCGGCTGCTCAGCTGGATGCCGTGCCCGGCCAGGAACACGATGGCCCGGTTGGCGGTGTTCTCCGCACAGGCGGTCTTGAACGCCGTGAACTCGTCCTTCACCGACTCGCGCGTGGCGGGCGCGGCCTGCCCGGCCATCCGGGCGACGACATCAGCGTGCACCGACTCTGCGTCGACGGGAGAAAGCAGCAACCGGACGGTGGCCAGCGGTGCTTCGGGGCAGCGGTACTCGCCGAGCAGCCAGGCCGCCACCTCCGACGCCGAGCGGGCAGCGCTGCTGAGGTTGGCCATCCCGAGCTGCTCACCCAGCGGCGTCGCCTCCGGCCCGTCGAGGAACGGGTAGTGGCTGACGCCGACGACGAAGGCGTGCGTCACCGCCGGGCTGGTGACCCCCTCGACCTCGATCAGCATGCCGCCCCTCCCACGTCGGCTCGGGCTGCTCCGATCGTAGGCAGCGACTCCGCGGTCGGGAATGGCTCGGGCGGGTCATCCCGTCCTCCCGATCGTGGCTCTTGGGGATCCGGGAACGAACCAAGGGCCCGATCGGGGCGTCCTACTGGGTGGTCGACGATCAGGAGGCACGCCATGGGGATGCGTCAGGGAGCCATGATCCTGGGGATGGCGATAGCCGCGTTGGTCGTCACGACGGCCCCGGTGCGGGCCGAAGCGCTGGACCCCGGCGACCTCATCACCTCGCCGATCTACGCCACGACCTTCTCGCCGAACGGCGACGGACGCCAAGATCGCGACCGCATCGTCTTCGACCTGGCCCGTGGCGCAGACGTTTCGGTGGCCGTGCGTCAAGACGACCTGACGGTCGTCCTGCGTCACCGGATGGGACGCCTGGACGCGGGCCACCACACCTGGACGTGGGACGGCCGGGGTACCGATGGCAAGGTCTTGCCCGACGGGTACTACAGCGTCCGGGTGCATCGCTACGCGGGGGTACCTCGTCAGGATGCTGACGTTCGACGCCCGCATCGACACCGTCTCCGCGGGGAGGCTGGTCACCTCGCGGCGCACGGTGTATCCGCGCGCCGGCACGGTCGACGACCACGTCCAGCTGGTCTTCTTGGCCGACGGATGGACGGCCTACGACACGGAGTACGGCGATGTCTTCCAGCCGCGGTCCAGGCTGCGGATCGTGAACCGCCGGGGAAAGGTGGTCTGGGCGGACGTCCAGGTGAACACCGGCACGCCTGTCTTCGACTGGGACGCCAGGCGATCTGACGGTACGGCCTTGCCGGAAGGGGCCTACCGCGCTCGCCTGCGCACCGTTGACGCCGCGGGCAACGTGCAACGCGCGAAGGTGCGGCTTCAGGTCTCCCACCGGCCAGCTCGTCGAGGAGGTGTGGACCAGCACCATCACCGCCTCGGCCGCGGCGGCGTACAACACCTACGACGGCGGCTGCCTCGGCTGTAGCGACTACTGCTCGCCCGTGGCCAGCGATCGGTACGCCGGCGGGCTGAGCTTCCGCCCGTGCACGAGCACCTGGGAGTGGGGGACGGGGAGACACTTCGCCGCCGACGTGCCCTTCGTGCCGGCGCCCGTGGATGCGTTCCGCATCACCGCGAGGGGCGGGCCGACCACCCCGGGAGGGGCCGACGAGGGCCTTCTTGCGGTCGGCGAGCGGGTCGGCCTCAACACGCCGACGGGCGAGTCGACCACCACGAGTCCCTGGTTGGAGGTGCTGCTCGCCGCGCAGCCATACCTGCCGAGCCTGGACAAGCCGGTCGTCTGGGGCTTCTTCACGACGCGGCCTTCGTCCTACGACGTTGCGACGTTCACCATCGAGTACCGCCACTTCGTCCCGCTGGGCGGAGTGCCTGCCGGCCGACGCCGCCTCAGCGCTCCTTGTACGCCGCGGGGTGCGCGAGCACGGCCCGGCGCCGGGCGTCCAGTGGCGAGGCCCGGCGGCTGAGCCGCTCGTCGAGGACGGCGGCGGCCTGCTCGCCGCGACCGGCGCGGGCCAGGGCGTAGACGAGCGTGTCCTCGAGCACCTCGCGCTGCGCGGCGCTCCCGCCGAGCACTCCGGCGCGGGGGAGCAGGGCGCTGAGCCGGTCGGCGGCCAGTGCGAACTCCCGCTCGACCACCGACTGCAACGCTCCGCACAGCGGCCCGACCACGTCGCGGAACGCCGGGTCGGCGTGGGCCAGGGCGATCGTCCGCAGGGCGGCCAGTCCGACGTCGTCACCCTCGGCCGCCAGTCCCAACGCGGCGTGCATCGCGGCGAACGGCGTGGGCGGCGAGAGCAGCCACCCGTCGGGGGCCGACGAGCAGACGGCCTGGCTGGGCAGCGGACCCTCCCAGGTGCCGGTCACGTGGCAGCGCCACAGCAGCGCGCCGCTGTCGACCAGCGCGCGCGAGCCGGTCACGGCCGGCGGCGCCAGCTCGCGCTCGTAGCGTCGGCGCACCGCGTCGACGTCGCACTGCATCAGCTCGTGCAGCGCGGCGTGCCAGGAGAAGTGGGACCGGTGGTTGGCCTCGGGCCCGCGGGCCCGGATCCAGTCGTCGAGCCAGGCCAGCCCGTCGGCGTGCTGCCCCGTCTCGTAGTAGACGTGCGCCCGGGCATGCACGGCGTGGCCCGAGGACGGCTCCACCGACAGGGCGTACGACGCCAGCTCCTCCGCCTCGCCCCAGCGCTCCTGGTCCTGCCGCACGAACGCCAGCTGGCCGGCGTACCACCAGTCGTCGCCGTAGCTGCGGCCCAGACCCTCGACCAGCTCGGCCGTCTGCCGCCCGGACGTCAGGCCGCCGAAGGCGACCGTCGGCACGGCCACGCTGACAGCCAGGGCGTCGCGCGGGAACAGCCGGATGTGGCGCAGCAGCGCCGCCGCTCCGGTCGCCTCGTCGGTACGCAGGCGGGTGGTGACGGCGTCGAGGAAGCTGACCTCGCGGTCGTCGAGGTGGCGGTCGGCGGCGGCGGCGTGCGCGGCCTGGAGGGCGCTGCGCCAGGACCCGACCGCGCCCCACTCGTGGCCGAGCAGCGCCAGGGCGGCGTGGGCCTGCACGAACCCCGGGTCCGCGGCCACCGCAGCCTCCAGCCCGGCCTCGACGCCGTCTTGGAGGCAGAGCAGGCGACCGAGCGCCTTGTTGTAGGACGCCGCCGCCTTGCGGCTGGTCGTCAGGGTGAGGCCGTAGCGGTCCACCGGCCGCCTGCGGGTCTCGCCGTGCAGCGCCCGGACCACCGCGCGGGCCACGTCGTAGGCCTGCTCGCGGATCTCCGGCATCGCCGTGGTCTCCCACAGGTTGCCGCGGCGCAGCGAGCCGATCGCGTAGAAGGGGATCGTCGACGGGAGCACGCCGAGCACGCGGCCGTCGTCCGCGGTGTCGATGCCGAGCCCCGACGGTCCGGGGCGGACCAGCCCCGTGCGGGTCAGCGCCGCCAGCAGCGGGTCTCTGCCAGCCGCGCCTACGGGGCCGGTGCAGTTGACGACGGCGGCGACGGTGAGCCGCTCGCCGTTGCTCAGCCGGATGTCGACGCCACCGTCGACCGGAATCGCATCGGCCACGGTGCCGGAGTGCCGCACCCAGCGGCCAGCGGCATCGACGGCCGCGAGCCGGCCGGCCGTCTCCGGCGGCATCCGGTGGCGGCGTACGTCCCATGCCCGCGCGTCGTCCTGGAGGAACTCCTGCCGGTCGTCGTCGGACAGGCCGCGCCACAGCTGGGCGGTGACCGGCCGCAGGCCGTCGATCGCGGCCCGCCAGTCGCCCGTCTCGGCGACGGTGCGCTCGACGTGGGCCACGACGGCCCGACGCAGGTCCGCGAGCGTGTGCAGGCGGGTGATCCCCGGCGGCGGGGGGACCGGCGGGGTGGTGGGCAGCACGTGCACCTCGGGGACGGCGTCGTGGCGCGAGACGCTGTGCAGGATGCGGTCCGGTCGGTCGGCGGCGATCGAGACATCGACCATCGTCAGGCCGGTGCCGACGAGAAGCAGGTCGCCGTCGGGGAGCTCCGCGCTCCATGGGTCGGCGACCAGGCAGCCAGAGTCGGCGAGCTCGGCCGGCGCCCACTCGGTGCCGGGCCGGGCGCCCGAGGCGAGCACGACGGCGCGCGCGTCGATCGTCGCCCCGCCCTCGAGACGCACGACCAATCGGTCGCCCCTCCGGTCCACTCCGACGACCTGGTCGTGGCGGCGGACGAGTCGGGCGTTGCCGGGGTACTCGGCGGCCGTGCGGAGCAGGCTCTCCACGTAGTCGCCGTAGACGCGGCGAGGCACGAAGGCCTGCGGCTGCGCAGTGGGGTCGTGGTGCTGACGCACCCAGCGGAAGAAGTGCTCGGGGTCGCGAGGGAAGGCGCTCATCCCGCTCGCCGGCACGTTGAGCAGGTGTCGGTCGTCGGTCGTGGCGTACGCCGGCCCGCGCCCCGTGGTGGGCGCCGGGTCCACCAGCTCGACGCGGAACCGCGCCGACAGGCCGGTCACCAGGTGCGAGGCAGTGAGCGCCCCGCCCGCGCCGGCCCCGACCACCACCACGCAACAGTCGCCCTCGCCACCGCGCATCTGTGCATCTCCTTAAGTGAATTAAACTAGGTGACTTACATTAGCAAGGCCGCGAGCCGTTCACCGCATCGACGCGAGCGGTTTCCGGGGGCATGCTGGGGTATCGGGGAGGGTCTGGAAACCTCCTGCATGGACGAGACAGGTGAGGGGTAATCTGTGGCTGTCGACATCGGGGTCGACGATCCGGGTCGCATCGGGGGAAGCGAATGAGACGAGGGAGCATGGTCGCCGGCGGTCTCGCCGCGCGCCGGCTCTGCGTGCTCGCGGTGCTCGCCCCGCTGTCCGTCGCCGCCACGGTCGGCCTGGTCCGTCCCGACGGCTCGCCCCTCCAACAAGCCGCGCTCGCCACGCCACCGGCGGCCGCCGACACGGTCAGCGTCCCGCAGCTGCCTGACGGGGTGCAGGCGCCGGCTTCGGTGACCCACCAGCCCGGCACGACGACCGGCCTGGGCGTGGCCGTCGACGTCCGAGCGCTGGCCACCGACGCGATTCCGGCTCGGGCGTTGAGCGCCTATCAGCGCGCCGAGTCGGTGATGAGCCAGGCAGACCCCTCGTGCCACGTCTCCTGGCAGCTGGTCGCCGCCATCGGCAAGGTCGAGAGCAACCACGGGCGCTTCGGCGGCGCGCTGATGACCGACGACGGCGTCGTTCACCCGGGCATCCTGGGTCCGCGCCTGACCGGATCACCCGGGACCTCTCGCATCCTCGACACCGATGCCGGGCTGCTCGATGGCGACAAGCAGGTCGACCGTGCGGTCGGACCGATGCAATTCATCCCGTCGACCTGGACGATCGTCGGCGTGGACGCCGATGGCGACGGGCGCCGCGACCCACAAGACATCGACGACGCAGCCCTGGCCGCGGCGGTCTACCTCTGCGGCGGCTCGGACGACCTGTCCAGCGTCCAGGGCCAGCGCCGTTCCGTGCACCGCTACAACCACAGCAGCGCCTACGTCGACCTGGTGCTGCGAGTGATGGCTGGATACCTGCACATCGGCCCGGGCTACACCGGCATCGTGGGCGTGCTCGCGGGCCCGGGCTACACCGGCATGGAGCTGCCTCCCCACGACACCGGCACCGCCCACATCGGTGCCGAGCCGGTGCCCGGGCAGCCGATACCGACGTTCGACGTGATGCCCAGCGACGGCCCGACGGCCACCCCGACGCCGACCACGACCGCCACGCCGACCTCGAGCGCGACACCCACCACGCGACCGAGCTCGACGGCCGTCGGCACGCCCACGGCGACTGCGACCAGCGCGCCGACCGTTGCTGGGACGCCCACCGACCCGCCCACGACGGCCGATCACCGGCACCGAGACACCCACCGAGACACCCACCGTGACCCCGACGGATCCCACCGAGTCGCCGACCGTGACACCCACCGAGACGCCCACCGAGACGCCCTCGGTGTCGCCGACAGCGACCGTCAAGGCGACCCCGACGGTGGCGCCGACCAACCAGCCGGACGATGACCCGACCGGTGACGTGCCCCCGGAGCTGCTCACGGCGTGGGAGACCTGCGTGCTTGACGGCGTCGACCCGACCGACGTCATCACGATGACCGCGTGCCTGGTCGAGGCGACGGGCCTGCCGGCCGACGATCCCGACATCGTCCTGCTCCTGGTGAACCCGCCCGTCACGCCGCCGACCGCCACCCAGACGCCCCAGCCCCGCTCGCGTCGCCGGCGCTGAAGCTCGCCCTTTGGGGCGCTCAGCCGCCGAGCATGACTCCGACGGTGCCCCGGACGAAGCCGGGGAACACGGCCGCCGGACTGGCGCCGAAGCGGCTGACCACCACCTCCGACAGCACGCTGCGGTAGTCGGTCGTCACGAGCAGGTCGCCGTCCAGAGTGTTGCTGAGGCCCGGCCAGCTCCCGTAGTAGGTACCGCCCTTGACGCCAGCGCCGGCCAGGAACATCACGTTGCCGTAGCCGTGGTCGGTCCCGCCGCTGGCGTTCTCCTGCACCCGCCGGCCGAACTCGCTGATCGTGACGACCGTGACCTTGTCCGCCCAGGCGCCGAGGTCGGTGAGGAACGCTGCCAGGGAGCCGGCCAGGCCGGTGGCGTTCTGCGACGAGGAGCCCGCCCCCCACGTTGCCCATGTCGGTGTGGTGGTCCCAGTCGCCCTGGTCGACGGTGAGCACAGCGACGCCCACGTCGGACTTGATGACGCGGGCCACTTCTTTCAGGGCCTGACCGAGGTCGTTGCCGGGGTACTCCGCGGCGTTCTCCGGCACGTCGGAGCTGTCCTTGACGACCTGGAACGAGGCCAGGGCGTCGAACGTCGCCTTCATCGACCGGCCGAGCCGTGAGCTGTTGCCGTCCCACAGCGTGTGCAGGGAGCGCATCCGCTGCAGTCCGGACTCGCCGTCGTCGTCGCCGGCCACGCCCATCGCGCCGACGCTGTCAGCCGACATCACCGGCTGCGGGCCGTACAGCGAGGCGGGCGCGACACCGGTGCCCAGGTTCAGCCCCTGGAGCGGGTTGACATCGGCGTCGGTGCCGACCAGCCGGTTGAGCCAGCCCGACCGGACCGACGAGCCGGGGTTGGCGTCCTCCACCTCCTCCATGGCGGCGAAGTGCGAGCGGTTCGGCGCGGGCAACCCCGTCGCGTGGACGGCGGCCACCTTGCCGGCCGTCCAGAACGGCAGCAGCGGCCCGAACGCCGGATGCAGGCCGAACATCCCGTCCTTGGCCAGCAGCACGTCGGAAGCGATGGCGATGTTGGGGCGAGCGGCGTAGTAGGCCGGATCGGCGTGCGGAACGACCAGCGACAGCCCGTCGCACGCCCCGCGCAGCGACACGACGACCATGACGGCCGGGGCGGGCGCAGCCGCGGCCGCGGACGCGGTCACCACGGCGGAGCCGAAGACGGTCGTGGAGGCGCCGAGGGCGAGCGCACCGCTGAGCACGCCGCGGCGGCTCATGGCGGCGTACTCGGGACAGCAGTGGGTCTCGTTCATGCCGGGGTCACCTGCTCAGGAATTCGGGGGAGTCGAGGAAGGTCGTGAGCAGCCGCCCCATACCCCACTGGACCAGGCCATGCTCGGGGTCGATCACCTCGCGGGGCTTGCAGCCGGTCGCCTGGCAGCAGGCCTTGAGCATGCGGTCGGAAGCGCGGGCGTGGAGCAGCTCCCGGGAGAGGTGGTCGACGAGGTCGGCGAACCGGACGCGGACCTTGGGCAACCGCTCCTTCGGCTCGCGGTAGTGCACGCCCTTGGTGGGCCACCACCCGTAGCTGAGGGTGTAGTGGACGTTCATCGACGCCATCAGGCGCCCCGGAGCCGACCACGAGTCGTTGTCGATCGGCTGGCCATCTGGTCGGGGCCAGGCAAGCGGGTAGATGCCGACGCTGCCCGCCTGCCAGAGCAGGGCGTTGACCCCGGATTCGTCGTCCTTCGGGCGATCCATCCTGATGTCGAGGACGCGGTAGGTCGCGACGATGTCCTCGCCCGGGTCGCGGACCTTCGCGCCGGCGGATCGTTCGAACTCGCGGGAGTCCACCAGGGCCCGGAGGACGGGGATGATCTCGGTGTCGTGCTTGAGGTAGACCTTGGCCAGCTTGCTGACCAGGCCGGGCGAGGGCTCGTCGCGGACGAACTTGGTGGCCAGCTTCAAGGCGATCCGACGAGCAGTCGCGGGATGGTGCGCCAGGTAGTCGAGGTAGCGGCGGGTGAGGCTCCGGCCGTCCTTCTTGTGGTTCTGGTCGTGGAAGCCCATCACCCGCACCGACCCGCGCCAGTGCTCCTCCGGGTTGTAGAGCGCCTGCCAGGTGTCCCACATGTCGACCGTGTAGCCGGTCAGGATCCGGGCCGAGGCCTTCACGTGGTCCTCGGTGTAGTTCCCACGGCCGACGGTGTGGCACTCGAGCAGCTCGCGGCCGAGGTTCTCGTTGGGGTGCTGCTTCGTGGACGTGGCCTGGTCGAGGTAGATCAGCATGGCGGGGTGCGTGATGGCGCCGGCGAGCAAGTCGGAGAACTTGCCGAGCGCGTGGTCGCGGATCAGGTCGCCGTACGCCGCTCGATAGGTGAACTGCGCGTCGCCGTTGACGGGGACGTTGAGGTGGTTCTCCCAGAACTCCGTCATCATCTCGAGCACCGGCCGGTTGGTGCGGATCCGTCGCTGCAGTGCGCGCCGCTGGTAGTTCTCCATCACCTCCCAGCCGCCCTGGACCTGGCCGATCTGCCGCTGCCACAGCTTGGCGGGGGAGTAGTACAGCTCGGGCCACCAGGCATCGACCTTCGCGGCTTCCTTGTCGGACACGCTCCGCGGCTTGAGCTGCCCGTCGAACCACTCCCGCGCCCCGCCCGCCTTGCGAACGTCGCGCGCCAGCGTGGGCGTCAGGCCGTAGGAGAAGCGCGTGACCAGGTGGCGGTCGGGGCGGGAGAGCAGCGGCGGACCGTCGTGCTTGCCGTTGCCTGCGGCGTACGACGGTGCGGCGCCGACGAGGGCGGGCACGGCGCCGGCCGCGCCGGCGAGGGCGCCGCCGAGCACCAGGCGTCGGCTGGGCGGGTGGGTCATGGGGGGCTCCGACGAGGGGGGTCCGCGCGGGGTCGCGGTGGGGGGAGCACCATCGTAGGGGGCACGGAACCGCGATGTGGAGGCTTGTTCCAGCCCGAGAAGACCGCCACCGGTGGATCAGGCCGCGGGCACTAGAGTGACGACGACCTCTCCGCCGACCGAAGGACTCGCGAGCCGCACATGGACGGCCCTCGACATAGGACACGTCGTCGCTGCCGGGAGACGCCCCGATGACCGCGTGGCTCTTGCTCGCGCTGGCCCTCCTCCTCATCGCGCTGTGCGGCCTGTTCGTGGCCGCCGAGTTCTCGTTCGTCACGGTGGACCGGTCGCGGGTCGAGCAGGCCGCCGCCGAGGGTGACGCCGGCGCGAAGGGCGTGCTGACGGCGTTGCGCTCGCTGTCGACGCAGCTGTCGGGCGCCCAGGTCGGCATCACCGTGACCAACCTGGCGATCGGCTTCCTCGCCGAGCCCGCGATCGCCGACCTCATCTCGCCACCGCTGGAGGCGCTCGGCGTGCCCGAGGGGGTCGTGCACCCGCTGGCCTTGGGGCTGGGCCTCGCCATCGGGACCGGGCTGACGATGGTCTTCGGCGAGCTGGTGCCCAAGAACCTGGCCATCGCAAGGCCGATGGAGGTCGCGCGGGCGACCCAACGCTTCCAACGCGCGTTCACCACCGCGATGACCTACCCGATCCGCCTGCTCAACGGGTCGGCCAACGCAATCGTCCGGGCGCTCGGCCTGGAGCCGCAGGAGGAGCTGCGCTCGGCACGCTCGTCCACCGAGCTGGCGTCGCTGATCGCACGCTCGGCCGACCACGGCACCCTGGACCCCGACACCGCCGAGCTGATGGAGCGCTCGGTGGAGTTCGGCTCCCGCACGGCCGGCGAGATCATGACGCCGCGGGTGCGCACCCAGAGCCTCGAGATCAACGACCGCGCCGTCGACGTCATCGCGGCGGCCCGCGAGTCGGGCCACTCCCGCTTCCCGGTGCTCGACCAGGACGAAAACGTCGTCGGCACCGTGCACGTCAAGCACGCGGTCGCGCTGCCCCCGTCAGAACGCCCGACCACCCGCGTCAAGCACCTGATGGTCAAGCCGATCGTGGTGCCCGACTCGCTGCGGCTCGACCCGCTGCTCGGGCTGCTGCGCAAGGACGGCTTCCAGATGGCGGTCGTGCTCGACGAGTACGGCGGTGTGGCCGGCATCGTCACGCTCGAGGACGTCGTGGAGGAGATCGTCGGCGACATCTCCGACGAGCACGACGACCGCGGCCAGGACGCCGGTCAGCTGCGCGACGGTTCCTGGTCGCTGTCCGGTCTGTTGCGTCCCGACGAGGTGGCCGACCTGACCGGCATCCAGCTGCCCGACCACGAGGACTACGACACCATCGCCGGCCTGGTCATGCGGACCCTCGGCCGAGTGCCCGTGATCGGCGACGTCGCCGAGGTCTGGGTGGTCGACCGCGGCGACCCCGCCGGGGACCGCCGACACCTGGCCGTCCTCACGGTCACCCACATGGACGCGCTGCGCATCGACCGCGTTTCCCTCCGGGTGCTCACCGGTGAGGGTGGTGACGACCGATGAACAGCGCCACCGGCATCCTGCTCGCGCTTCTGCTGCTCCTCGGGAACGCGTTCTTCGTCGCCGCCGAGTTCGCCCTCGTGTCCGCGCGGCGCAGCCAGATCGAGCCCCGGGCAGTGGCCGGCAACCGGTTCGCGCGCACCACGTTGCTGGCCATGGAGAACATGTCGGAGGTGATCGCCGTCAACCAGCTCGGCATCACCGTCTGCTCACTGCTGCTGGGTGCGGTCGCGGAGCCGACCATCGCCCACCTCATCGAGCCGATGCTGGACGCCGCGCAGGTGCCCGAGGGGCTGCTGCACCCCATCGCGTTCGCGGTCGGGCTCGCGATCGTGGTCTACCTGCACGTGGTGCTGGGCGAGATGATCCCCAAGAACATCGCCCTCGCGGGTCCCGACCGCGCGGCCCTGGTGCTGGGGACGCCGGTGTGGGCCTTCGTCACCGTGCTGCGCCCGGTGATCCGGGTCATCAACGCCGTGGCGTCGCGGATCCTCCGGCTGGCGGGGGTGAAGCTGATGGACGAGGTGAGCTCCACCTATACCCGCGAGGAGGTCGCCGCCCTCGTCGAGGAGTCCCGCGGTGAGGGCCTCCTGCGTGAGGACGAGTACGACCGGCTCGCCGGGGCGCTGGGCTTCACCGAGCGCACCGTCGCCGCCGTCCTGATGCCGGCCGAGAAGCTGACCACGGTGTCCCGAGACGCCACCGTCGCGCAGGTCGAGGACGTGTGTGCCGCCACCGGCTTCAGCCGGTTCCCGGTCAGGGGCGACGAGGGCAGCCTGATGGGCTACCTCCACATCAAGGACGTCCTCGAGCCCGACGAGGAACGTCGGCAGCGGGTCATCGAGCAGAGCTGGATCCGCCCCTTCGCGCCGGTGCGCGCCGGCGACTCGCTGCACGACGCCCTGGAGATCCTCCAGCGCCGGGGTGCCCACCTCGGTAGCGTCCGCGACGACGAGGGCCGCTTCCTCGGGCTCGTCACGCTCGAGGACGTCATCGAGGAGCTGGTCGGCGAGATCCGTGACGCCGCCCACCTCGACGAGTCCTGACTCTGGCGGTGCGGCGGATAGGGTGGAACGTGTCGGGGATGGCGTCTGCCTGCCCGGCGACCCCCACCCCCCAGACCACGGAGATGCAGGCGACAGTGGAGGACGAACCGACACGCACGCTGGGTGTCTGGACCGTGCCGAACCTCGTCAGCATGATCCGTCTGGCGGGTGTCCCGGTGTTCCTGTGGCTGGTGCTCGGACCCGAGGCCGACGGCTGGGCGCTGTTGCTGCTGATGTTCTCCGGGGTCACCGACTTCCTCGACGGCTACCTCGCCCGCAAGCTCAACCAGACCTCTCAGCTCGGCCAGATCCTCGATCCCGTCGCCGACCGCCTCTACATCCTCGCGGTGGTCATCGGGCTGGCCATGCGCGACATCATCCCGTGGTGGGTCGCGATCATCCTGCCCTTGCGCGACCTGCTCCTGTGGGGGCTGGTGCCTGTGCTGCGCACGCGGGGCTACAGCGCGTTGCCGGTGCACTTCCTCGGCAAGGCAGCCACCTTCAACCTGCTCTACGCCTTCCCGTTGCTGCTGCTGGGCGATGGCGACGGCGTCCTGGCCACGCTCGCCAAGGTCTTCGGCTGGGCTTTCGCGTGGTGGGGCATCGGGCTCTACTGGTGGGCCGGGATCCTCTACGCCTACCAGGTCGCCAAGCTGGTGCGCACGACCGAGCGATGGTCACCCAGCCCGATGAGCGGCGAGGTGGGTGGCGATGCCTGACCAGACGACCACGCCCCGGTCCCGCCCCGACGCGTCCGCGCCCCTTCCCGAGGAGGTGGTGATGCCGCTGCTCGATCGCATCGTGCGGCAGTCCCTCGACGAGGACTACGAGGTGGTGGCCCGCCGCAAGAGCGCCGAGCGGGCGCGGCCTCGCAGCCGCCCGCCCTCCGGCCGCCCTCGTAGGGTGGCCGCCGCGGTGATCGCGGTCTTCGGGCTCCTGGTGACCGTGGCGGCCGTGCAGACCGCGCGCAACGCTCCCGAGACCAGCGCCGGCCGGGCCAGCCTGATCTCCCAGATCCAGGACCGGCGCACGACCGTGGCCAGGCTCCAGGCGCGCCTCGACCGGCTCCGCACGTCGAACACCGGCCTGCGAGCGACGCTGTCCACGACCACCACCGAGCAGCAGCAGCTGGCGGCGCGGATCGAACGGCTCGAGGTCGGCACCGGGTTCGCCGCCGCCACCGGTCCCGGCGTACGCATCACCGTCGACGATGCCCCCGGCGGCGACGTCACCCAGGTGGTCCGCGACTCCGACCTGGCGATCCTGGTGGACGGGCTCTGGAACGCCGGCGCCGAGGCGATCTCGGTCAACGGCAAGCGGCTGACGGCATTGACGGCCTTCCGCAACGTGGGCCCGGCGATCCACATCAACATCACGCCGCTCGTGCCGCCCTACACGATCCTGGTGATCGGCAACCCGCAGACACTCGCCGCCAACCTGCTCGACAGCACCCACGGCCAGGAGTGGTACGCCCTCAAGGACAGCCTGGGCTTCGAGTACCAGATCGAGCAGGCCGACTCGCTCTCGCTGCCGGCGGCCCGGCTGCGCCGGCTCCGCTCGGTGCGCGAGCTCATCGACGACGTCGGACCTGACCAGGCCTGGACAAGACGCCTCAGACGGGGCGGTTCGCGCCATGATCGCGGCCTTGGGACTGCTCGTCGGCATCGTGCTGGGGCTCATCGTCCAGCCCGACGTGCCGGCAGGTCTCGAGCCCTACCTGCCTATCGCCGTCGTCGCCGCCCTCGACGCCGTCTTCGGTGGGCTGCGCGCCTACCTCGACGGCATCTTCGACGACAAGGTCTTCGTCGTGTCCTTCTTCAGCAACGTCGTCATCGCGGCGGCGATCGTCTATCTCGGCGACCAGCTCGGCGTGGGCGGCCAGCTCTCGACCGGTGTCATCGTCGTGCTCGGCATCCGGATCTTCTCCAACGTCGCCGCCATCCGAAGGCACCTGTTCCATGCCTGAGACGACCACGCCACCCACGCCCACCAGCCCGGCCGGCAGCCCTCCCGAGGAGCGCGGCCGCCAGCGGCTGCGCCAGGCGCTGGTGCATCCCGGCCGCCGGCAGCTGGTCGTGGCGGTGCTGCTGGCTGTGGTCGGCTTCGCGGCGGTGGTCCAGGTCCGCACCAACGACATCGACGACAGCTACTCCTCGCTGCGTGAGCAGGACCTCATCGACGTGCTCTCCGGCCTGGCCGGCACCTCGCAGCGGGCGCGGTCCGAGATCGACCGGCTCGAGCAGACCAAGCGAGAGCTCCAGTCCGACTCCCGCCGGCAGGGCGCGGCTCTCGCGCAGGCCCAGCAGCAGGCCGACACCCTCAACATCCTGGCCGGCCTGGTGCCTGTCACGGGCCCGGGCGTCCGCGTCACCATCACCGAGAAGACGGGCCCGGTCGACATCGACTCCGTCCTCGACACCATCGAGGAGCTGCGGTCCGCCGGGGCCGAGGCCATGCAGGTCAACGGCGAGGTGCGGGTGGTGGCCCAGAGCGCTCTCGAGGACGCCGTCGGCGGGTTCTCGATCGATGGGCAGCTGCTCACCTCGCCCTACGTCATCGACGTGATCGGTGACCCGCACACCCTGCACGGGGCGCTGGTGTTCAACCAGGGTCCGTCCTTCCAGCTGCGCGACGACGGGGCCGACGTTCAGATCGACGAGCTGGAGTCGATCGACATCGAGTCGGTGCGCGAACCCGTCCAGCCCGAGTTCGCCGAGGCCGAGTAGGTTCGTCCCGACCGTCCCGCGAGATGAGGAGTTCCGGTGTATCCCGACGACTTGAAGTACACCACCGAGCACGAGTGGGTGCGCAGCCCCGGCGAGACCGAGGGCTCGGTGCGCGTCGGCATCACCCACTACGCCCAGGACGCACTCGGCGACATCGTCTACGTCTCCCTGCCCGAGGTGGGGGAGGAGCTGACGGCCGGCAGCACCTGCGGCGAGCTCGAGTCCACCAAGTCGGTCAGCGATCTCTACGCCCCGGTGTCCGGCACGGTGGTCGCCCGCAACGAGGCCCTCGACGCGACCCCCGAGCTGGTCAACAACGACCCGTACGGCGGTGGCTGGCTCTTCGATGTGACCGTCAGCGACGCCAGCTCGCTCGACGCGCTGTTGGACTCCGCGGCGTACCAAGCGACCCTCGAGGGCTGACCTCGCGAGCGCCGCGGGCGGTAGGCACCGTTGCGCCGTGATCGTCTTGATCGACCTCGGGCTGCTGGTAGGTTCGGAGCAACCGTCACCCTCAGCCCAGCGTTGAGGGTCGAGCCGTCCCCGCCCGTCGACCGAGGAGCGCCGATGCCCTTCTGCACCTCCTGTGGCAAGCAGAATCCCGCCGAGTCGCGCTTCTGCTCCAACTGCGGGACGCGCCTGCAGCCGGCCGACGCGGCCGAGGGCCCGGGCGTGGATGAGACCACGGCGACGATCAACATCGGCACCCCGGAGAAGGTCGACACCTCCGACCGCCAGCTCAACCCGGTCGACGCGGCGGCCGTCGACGCACTGCCTGCGGGGCACGCCATGCTCGTGGTACAGAAGGGCCCCAGCGCCGGCAGCCGTTTCCTCCTCGACAAGGACGAGACCACCGCCGGCCGGCACAACGACAGCGAGATCTTCCTCGATGACGTGACCGTGTCGAGGCGGCACGCGGTGTTCGTCCGCGAAGGGGACGAGTTCAGCGTCAGTGACGCGGGCAGCCTCAACGGCACCTACGTCAACCGCGACCGCATCGACAAGGTGATCCTGAAGGACTCCGACGAGGTGCAGATCGGCAAGTACCGCCTGGTCTTCTTCTCCGGGCACGGCGGGTGACAGAGCGGCGCATGGAGACCCCGGGGGCGTCGGCTGGCTACACGGGTCACAGCCGGATGAACATCGGGCAGGTGCTCGACCATCTGCGCCCCGACTACCCGGGCGTGACCATCCCCAAGATCCGCTTCCTCGAGGACAAGGGCCTGATCAAGCCCGAGCGCACGGCGTCCGGCTACCGCAAGTTCTCCCACGAGGACGTCGAGCGGCTGCGCTACGTGCTGCGGATGCAGCGCGACCACTACCTGCCGCTGAAGGTGATCGGCGAGCACCTCGACGCCATCGACCGCGGCCTCGAGCCGCCGCCGCTCGAGCCGGTGGTCCCCACCGTGCCCCAGGTCGCGCTGACGGCCGACGGGATGCCCAGCCCCGCGTCGTTCGCCCGGCGTGACAACCTGCGGCTCTCGCGCAAGGAGCTGCTCAAGATCGCCGAGATCTCCGAGGAGCTGCTCGACCAGCTCGAGCAGTACGGCCTGATCACCCAACGCCGCGGCACCGGCCACTACGACAGCGACGCGCTGGTCATCGCCCGGACGGCGCGCGAGCTGGCCGACTACGGCTTCGAGCCGCGGCACCTGCGGGCGTTCAAGACCTCCGCCGACCGCGAGGTCGGACTGGTGGAGCAGGTGGTCGCTCCCCACCGGAGCGGCCGCGACGCCGCCGCCAAGGCACGGGCAGAGGATGCCGTCAGCGAGATCGCCGCGCTCTCCGTGCGGCTGCACGCGACCCTGGTCAAGACCGGCCTGCGCTCCACCTGATCGCGGTGACTCCGTCCCGAGGGAAGTCAGGAGTCAGGGGTAGGGTTGAAGCGTGCGCGAGGTCGATGTCATGGGAGTACGGGTTGAGATGCCCACCAACCAGCCGATCGTGCTGCTGCGCGAGGTGACGGGGGAGCGCTACCTGCCGATCTGGATCGGCGCCGTCGAGGCGACCGCGATCGCTTTCGCCCAGCAGGGCGTCGTACCACCCCGGCCGCTGACCCACGACCTGATGAAGGACGTGCTCGACGCGATGGGTCAAGAGCTCGCCGAGGTGCAGATCACCGAGATGAGGGACGGCGTCTTCTACGCCAACCTGGTCTTCGGCTCCGGTGTCGAGGTCGGTGCCCGCCCGTCGGACTCCATCGCCCTGGCCCTGCGCACCGGCAGCCGCATCATGTGCTCCGAGGAGGTCCTCGACGAGGTCGGACTGGCGGTGCCGGCCGAGCAGGAGGACGAGGTCGAGAGGTTCCGCGAGTTCCTCGACCACGTCACGCCGGAGGACTTCGAGGCGCACTGACCGTGGTTTCGGTAGTCGAGCCGCGAGCGCAGCGAGCGTGTCGAGACTGAGCCTCAGGTGGAGGTTGAGGGTTGCGACACGCCGTGGGAGTCTTTGACCACCCTGGGGTGGAGCCTTACCTTGAAGTGTCTCTGGTGTAACTCCACTGCTGTGGTTGTCCCCGGCTCCGTCGGGCGTGATCCGGTCTTCCCGGGAGTTTGCACACCACGGAGTACCCGACGGAAGACCTGGTGATGACAAGGTGAACGAGCACGAACCGCAGTCCAAGACCGACGCCGACGCCGCCCTGGCGGCCCAGTCGGCCGACGAGCAGGGCCTGCTCTTCACCGACGACGTGTCCACGCACCCCAACGACCTGGGCTACCGCGGTCCCACCGCGTGCAACGCCGCCGGCATCACCTACCGCCAGCTCGACTACTGGGCCCGCACCGGCCTGGTCGAGCCCACCGTGCGAGGCGCGAGCGGCTCCGGCTCCCAGCGGCTCTACTCGTTCCGCGACATCCTCATCCTCAAGGTGATCAAGCGGCTGCTCGACGCCGGCATCTCGCTGCAGCAGATCCGCACCGCCGTGCAGCACCTGCACGAGCGCGGCACCGACGACCTGACGCGCGTGACCTTGATGAGCGACGGCGCCTCGGTCTACGAGTGCACGAGCAACGACGAGGTCATCGACCTGCTTCAGGGCGGCCAGGGCGTCTTCGGGATCGCCATCGGCGGCGTCTGGCGCGAGATCGAGGGCACCCTCGCCGAGCTGCCCAGCGAGCGCGCCGCAGAAGACGCCGAGACCCCCCTGGCCAGCGACGAGCTTGCCGCCCGCCGCGCCGCCCGCCGTATCAGCTGAGGGTCGTTTGGACTGTCTTTGGTAGGTTGGGGATCGCTGACGATCCCGTGCGGGAGAGTCTTCGCCCGGTACGCTCCGCAGTCGAGGGTCGCCGGAAACGAAGCGCCGAAGGGGCAATTCCTCCCCGGAACCTCTCAGGCGCCCGGACCGCACGGAACAGGCAACTCTGGAGGCCGCAGCCTGGCCGACAGAGGGGGAGGCACCCGATCCGCTACGGATTTCCCAGAGCGTTCAGGAGCCACCCGAAGTGACCGACCATCCCAGCCTTTCCGAGCTCGACAGCCACACGCCGTTCGCCGACCGTCACATCGGGCTGCGCCCCGACGACGTCGCCACCATGCTGGCGCGCGTCGGCTACGACTCGCTCGACGACCTGATGGCCGCCGCGGTGCCGGGGGCGATCCGGTCCGACACCCTCGACCTCCCGGCCGCAGTCTCCGAGCAGGCCGCCGCGGCCGAGCTGCGGTCCCTGGCGGCCGGCAACCGGCTGGCCGAGACGATGATCGGCCTCGGCTATCACGGCACCATCACCCCACCGGTGATCCGGCGCAACGTGCTCGAGGACCCCAGCTGGTACACCGCCTACACGCCCTACCAGCCCGAGATCTCCCAGGGCCGGCTCGAGGCGCTGCTCAACTTCCAGACGGTCGTCGGTGACCTCACCGGGCTGCCGACCGCCAACGCGTCCCTGCTCGACGAGGCCACCGCCGCCGCCGAGGCGATGACGCTCGTACGCCGCGGCAATAGGAAGGCGTCCGGTCCCTTCGTCGTCGATGCCGACACGCTGCCGCAGACCATCGGCGTGGTGCGCACCCGGGCGGAGGCGATGGGTATCGAGGTCGTCGTCGCCGACCTCACCGACGGGCTCCCCGACGGCGAGCTGTCCGGACTGCTGGTGGCCTACCCGGGTGCGTCCGGTCGCGTCGTCGACCCGCGCCCGCTGATCGCTGCGGCCCACGAGCGCGACGCCCTCGTCGTGGTGACGTCCGACCTGCTGGCGCTGACGCTGCTCGAGGCGCCCGGAGCGTTCGGCGCCGACATCGTGGTCGGGTCTTCCCAGCGCTTCGGAGTGCCGTTGTTCTACGGCGGCCCGCACGCCGGCTTCATGTCCGTCGCCCAGGGTCTGGAGCGGCACCTGCCGGGTCGGCTCGTCGGCGTCTCCGTCGACGTCGAGGGCCGCCCCGCCTACCGGCTGGCCCTGCAGACCCGCGAGCAGCACATCCGCCGCGACAAGGCGACCTCCAACATCTGCACCGCACAGGTGCTGCTCGCCGTGGTCGCCTCCATGTACGCCGTCTACCACGGCCCCGATGGGCTGAAGGCGATCGCGACTCGCGCCCACCGCTACGCCGCGGTGCTTGCCGAGGCGCTGCGCGCCGGTGGCCTCGAGGTCGAGCACGGCGCGTTCTTCGACACCCTGAGCGTGCTTGCCCCCGGCAAGGCCGAGCAGGTCGTCGCGTCGGCCCGCTCGCTCGGGCTGCACCTGCGGCTCGTCGACGCCGACCGGGTCGGCCTCTCCACCTCCGAGACCACCACCCGCTCGACGGTGACCAGCGTGCTGCGGGCGTTCGGGGTCACCGCCGACCTCGACGCCATCGACGTGGCCACCGCCGACGCGGTGCCCGACGCCGTGCGTCGCGAGACGCCGTACCTGACGCACGAGGTCTTCTCGACCCACCACAGCGAGACCCAGATGCTGCGCTACCTGCGCCGGCTCTCCGCGCGCGACTACGCGCTCGACCGCGGCATGATCCCGCTCGGCTCCTGCACGATGAAGCTGAACGCGACGACCGAGATGGAGCCGATCTCGTTGCCCGGCTTCGCCGACCTGCACCCGTTCGCGCCGGCCGAGGACTCGGCCGGCTACCGCACGCTGATCGGCGACCTCGAGTCCTGGCTGGCCGAGGTCACCGGCTATGACCGGGTCTCGATCCAGCCCAATGCGGGCTCCCAGGGCGAGCTGGCCGGGCTGCTGGCCATCCGCGGCTACCACCGCGCCAACGGTGACGAGGGCCGCAACGTCTGCCTGATCCCGTCGTCCGCACACGGCACCAACGCCGCCTCCGCCGTGATGGCCGGCATGAAGGTGGTAGTCGTGAAGGCCGCCGGCGACGGCTCCATCGACCTCGACGACCTGCGCACACAGTGCGAGGCGCACGCCGACGACCTGGCGGCGATCATGGTGACCTACCCGTCGACGCACGGCGTCTACGAGGACACCATCACCGAGCTGTGCCGGATCGTGCACGACGCAGGCGGCCAGGTCTACGTCGACGGTGCCAACCTCAACGCGCTGCTCGGCTATGCCCGGCCCGGCCAGTTCGGCGGTGACGTCTCACACCTCAACCTGCACAAGACGTTCTGCATCCCGCACGGCGGCGGCGGCCCGGGCGTGGGCCCGGTCGGCGTGCGCGCGCACCTCGCGCCCTACCTGCCTTCGCACCCGATGCACCCCGAGCCCGAGAAGCGCGAGGGCATCGGCCCGATCAGCGCGGCGCCGTACGGCTCGGCGGGCATCCTGCCGATCTCCTGGGCCTACGTCCGGCTGATGGGCGCCGAGGGACTGACCCGGGCCACCGCCTCGGCGGTGCTCGCAGCCAACTACGTCGCGGCGCGGTTGGACGAGCACTTCCCGGTGCTCTACCGCGGCCACAGCGATCTGGTCGCGCACGAGTGCATCCTCGACCTCCGCGGCATCACCAAGGCGACCGGTGTGACTGTCGACGACGTGGCCAAGCGGCTGGTCGACTACGGCTTCCACGCGCCGACGATGTCCTTCCCGGTGGCCGGCACGTTGATGGTCGAGCCGACCGAGTCGGAGGACCTGGGCGAGATCGACCGGTTCTGTGACGCGATGGTGGCGATCAAGGGCGAGATCGACCGGGTGGCGTCGGGGGAGTGGAGCGCCGAGGACTCGCCGCTGCGCGCCGCGCCGCACACCGCCCGGGCGCTGACCGACAAGTGGGAGCGGCCCTACGAGCGCGACCTGGGCGTCTTCCCCGCGGGCGTCGACCCCGACAAGTACTGGCCACCCGTCGCGCGCATCGACCAGGCCTACGGCGACCGCAACCTGGTCTGCTCCTGCCCACCCCCGGAGGCGTTCGCCGAGTGACCGCAGAGATCGACCGCGACACCCGGCTGGCCCGGCTCCAGGGGCAGGGCCGGCTGCCCTCGGTGGTGGCCGGTGTGCTCGAGGACGGCGCGCTCACCTGGATCGGCGGGGCCGGGGACGTGCCGGGCGACGGGCCGGATGACTGGGCCGACCTGCAGTACCGGATCGGCTCGATCACCAAGACCCTGGTGGCCGTGACCGTGATGCGGGCCCGCGACGACGGGCTGCTGTCGCTCGACGACCCCATCGGCCGCTTCGTTCCCGAGACGGGGTACGCCGACGCGACCGTGCGCTCGCTGCTCGCCCACGTCTCGGGCATGCAGAGCGAGCCCGTCGGCTCCTGGTGGGAGCGCTCGCCAGGGGTACCGGTCGATGCGCTGTTGGCCGCCAACGACGGCTCCGGTGCGGTGGCCGGGCCGGGGGAGTACTACCACTACAGCAACCTCGGCTACGCGCTGCTCGGCGAGGCGGTGTCGCGGCTGCGCGGCGCTCCGTGGTGGGACGTCGTGGCAGCCGAGCTGCTCGAGCCGCTGGGGATGACCAGGACGACGTACCACCCGAGCGCGCCGCACGCCCAGGGCCACAGCGTCGACCACTTCACCGAGGTGCTGGCCGACGAGCCGAGCCAGGACACCCGGGGCATGGCGCCGGCCGGCCAGGCGTGGAGCACGGTGGCCGACCTGGCACGCTGGGCCGATTTCCTCGCCACCGGCCACCCCGACGTCCTGGCGCCCGAGACACTGACGGAGATGGGCCGGCCGCAGCCGCCCGACCCGGGCTACGGCCTGGGCTTGAGGCTGCTGGACATCGACGGTCGGCGGCTGGTCGGTCACACCGGCTCGATGCCCGGCTTCCTGGCCAGCGTGTTCGTGGACCGCGACACCCGCACCGGCAGTGTGGTGCTGACCAACGCGACCGTCGGGCTGGCCGCCGAGGCCGTCCCGGGAGTGCTGCTCGGCGACCACGTGCCGCCCGCGACCGAGCCGTGGCGGCCCACCGTCGGCGTACCCGAGGTCGTTGCCGGGGTGCCGGGCCTGTGGTTCTGGGGCAACACCGCCCTCGAGCTGCGCTGGCACCACGATCGGCTGCGGCTGCACCAGCTCGGGACCGTCGACAATGCCTATGAGTTCGAGGTGCGGGGCGACCGGATCGTCGGCACCGAGGGCTACCACCGCGGCGAGACGCTGTTCGTGCACCGTCGTGACGACGGCTCCGTCGGCCACCTGGAGTGCGCGACGTTCGTCTACACGCGGGTGCCCTACGACCCCGACGTCGAGATCCCCGGCGGACACCCGGCCTGACTTGGGTCAGGTGATGGGGATCTTCTTGACCTCGAGGTCGTAGTAGAAGGCGGGGTCGCAGGTCAGCGGGACCGTCTTGCCGGCGTAGGTCGCGACCAGGTCGGTCTCGAGCTGGCGGTGGAAGCCACGGGTCTTGATGAGGTAGCCCGCGTCGTCGTACTCCTCGTAGACCTTGCTGCGTGCGCCGTGGCGCACCGCGGTGCCCTTGACCACGGCCCTCTTGCCGTCGACCTTGACCGATGCGCGCACGACGCCGTCGACGAGGAACTTCTCGTCGCTGTTCCTGGAGTTGCCGTTGCCGTCGTCGGGGTCGCCGATGACGATCTGGACGGTGTTGCCGTAGCGCTGGTTCTCGTAGACGCTCGTCCAGACCTGGACGCCGTGGGCGTCGCCACTGCACTCGATGACGATGCCGCGCTCGGTCTTCCACTCGGGCGCGGAGGCTTGGGCGGCGGTGCCGGTCGACACGGCACCGGCGAGGCCGCCTACGAGGAGGCCGGCTGCGGCGAGGCCGCGACTGGTCAGCTTGAACATGTTGGGTGTGCTCCCTGATCTCTGTTGGTTGTTGTCCACACCAAGACGCGGCGCGCACACCCGAAGTTGCAGCGCCGTGACCAGGACGAGTGTGGCGTGGCTCACGCCGGGCGTCACCCCCGGAGGCGGACGGTGGAGCCGGTCCGGGCCTTGGTGACGACCAGCTGGGTGGGGATCCGGTCGCGCATCTCGGCCACATGGCTGACCACGCCCACGACGCGCCCTCCGTCGCGGAGCGAGTCGAGGGTGTCCATCACGTCGTCGAGGGTGTCAGCGTCGAGCGAGCCGAACCCCTCGTCGACGAACAGGGTGTCGAGCGCGGCGCCGCCGACCTCGAAGGTGATCACGTCGGCCAGGCCCAGCGCGAGCGCCAGCGAGACCACAAAGGTCTCGCCACCGGACAACGTGGCCGGGTCGCGGGTCTCGCCCGACCAGTCATCGCGCACCAGCAGGCTCAGGCCACCGCGCCGCTCGCCCGCGCCCCGACGGCCCGTGTGCTCCAGGGAGTAACGCTGGTCGCTCATGGTGGCCAGGCGGGCGTTGGCGGCGTCGACGACCTGGGAGAGCCGGTAGCCAAGCACGTAGGCAGACAGCCGCATCTGCAGCGCGTTGTCGGGTGACTTGCCCTCGACGAACGCGGCCAGCCCGCTCACGAGGCCGAGCTCGGCCCGCACGGGCGCCCACGCGGCGAGGGCTGCCTCGAGCTCGGCGTGCAGGCCGGCCAAGCGGTGGGCGCGGGCCTCTTCGCGCTGCTGGGCCGTGCGCGCAGCGGTCAACGCATCGGCGGCCCGCCGGTGGGCGCCGGCCAGCGCCTCGAGATCGACCGGTTCGACAGCGCCGGCAGCGGCGTAGACAGGGTCGTCGAGGACGGCGGTGATCGCTGCCACCCGCTGGTGGTGGGTCTCGACGGCGAGGCGCATCGACTCGATCGCCTCGTCGGCGGTGACGGCGTCGAACGCGGCCGCGGCGTCTGCGAAGCCTGCTTCGCGGGCGCCTGCTTCGAGGGCATCCTCGGCGTCGGTCAGCGACCGCCGGGCTGACTCGGCCGCCGCCGCACTCTCGCGGACCGCGCCGAGGGCTGCGGCGACCGCGTCGAGGTGGTCGAGCAGCGAGGCCAGGTCGGGGGAGGCACCGAGTGCGTCGGCGAGCTCGGCGGTGATCTGGGTCAGAGACTCGGTGAGGGCCGCGAGAGTGGCGTCGAGCTCGGCCAGTCGGGCGGTGCGCTCGGTGTGCAGCTGGACGGCCGCGAGCGCGTCGGCCTCGGCGCGCTCCAGAGCCGACGTGAGCTCGTCGAGGCCGGCGGCGCGTGCCTGTGTCGCGGCCGCGGCCTCGCGGACGTCGTCCAGCGCCTGGGCCAGGAGCTCGGTGTCGTCGGTGCCGGCGGCCTGCTCGACGACCGCCGCCTGGGTGCCGAGGTCGCGGGCGTGCTCGGCCCTGGCCAGCCGCACCACCTCGGCGTCGGCGATCCGGCGGCGGAGCGTCTTCTCGTCGTGGGCGTCGGGCGCGCCGGGGGCAGCTGAGGCCAGCTGAGGGTGGTGCTCGGACCCGCAGACCGGACAGCTGCCGCCGCCCACGGCCAGGCTGCTCGCAATCTCGGCGGCCATCCCGTCGAGCCGGGCCTGCTGCATCGCCACCAGCTCCTCCTGGAGACCGAGGCAGACGGCGACGGCCTCGTTGAGGTCGAGCTGCGCGACGACCAGGTCGTTGCGGATCCGGTGGAGGGTGCGGCCGGCCGCCAGCCGGGTCTCGGCGGCGCCGACACTGCTGCGGGCTTCGGGCAGCCGGGCGGTCGCCGCGGCCGCAGCCTCGCGCCGCTCCCGCAGCTCGGCAAGCCGCGCGGGTGCCTCCTCGCAGCGCGTCTTCAGTGCGGCCAGCGCGACCACCACCTCGGTGCGGTCGGCCTGGGCGTTGGTGAGACGCGCGCTGACGCCGGCCCGCTCGACCTCGCGGGGCACCAGCGCCCGAACCCGTGCGGCGTCACGCACGGCAGCGGCGAGCAGCGCGTCGATGCGCCGTGGCTCGAGGGCGTCGACCTCGACTCCGGTCAGCCGGGCCACCGCGGCGCGATGGCGGTCGAACCCCCGCACGGCGTCGTCGTACGCCGCCCGGGCAGCGACCGCGGCCCGCCTCAGCGGCACCACGATCCGGGCCCTGAGCGCGTCGTCGACGCGGGACGCCTGCGCGGCGACCTCGTCGGCGCGACCCAGGAGGAGGTCGTGCTCGGCCCGGGCGGCGGCGAAGCGGCCGCGATGCTCCTCGGTGGTGCGGGCCGCTTCGAGGGCCGTGCGGGCGGCCTCCTCGGTTGCGATGGCCGCGGGCAGGGCGGTGGTGAGCCGGGACTTGGCCAGCCGGGCACCGTCGGCCAGACGCTGGCTCCACGGGCCGTCGGGTGCCTCGGGCAGCGGCACTCCCGCGGTCTCGCTGATGCGGTGGAGCAGTGCGTCGGTGGCGCGTTCGTGATCCTGGCTCAGGTGGTGCAGCGCCAGCCGTCGGTCGCGCAGCCAGCGCTCGACCTGTTCGAAGCGCTCGGTGCGGAACAGCTGCTGGAGGAGCTGGTGTCGGTCCTCGGAGCTGGCCCGCAGGAACGCCTGGAAGCGGCCCTGGGGGAGCATCGCGACCTGGGTGAACTGGGTGAGGTTCATGCCGACCAGGGCGGTGACCAGGTGGCCGGTCTCCTCGAGCCGGGTCGACAACGGCACCCAGGCGCCGTCGACGCGTTCGCTGATCGTCACGGCTGCTTGCTGCGGGGTGGTGCCGGTGCCGCGCTTCTTCGGCCGGGCCCAGGCGGGGGAGCGGACGACGCGGAAGCGTCGGCCGGCGAGGGTCGCTTCGAGCGTCACCTGCGGGACGGTCGTCGCGTCGGCCTGGTCGGAGCGCAGCCGCTTGGCGTCGTTGCGCTCGCCGGGCACGGCGCCGTAGAGGGCGAAGCAGACCGCGTCGAGGACGCTCGTCTTGCCGGCGCCGGTGGCGCCGGAGAGCAGGAAGAGCCCGGCCGTGCTGAGCGCGTCGAAGTCGACCGTGGCCGTCTCGGCGAAAGGCCCGAACGCCGTGACCTCGAGCCGGTGCAGCCTCATCAGCCGGCCCCCGCTGCGGCCGTCGTCGTCGTCAGCAACGTGTCGACGTCGGGGTCCACGCAGCAGGCGTCGCAGGCCTGCCGGAGCAGTGCGGCCTCGGTGTCGGTGGCGACGACGCCGCGCAGCTCGCGCACGAAGTCGAGCGCGATGTCGTGGTCGGACCTCGCGCCGGGCCGGGCGGTCGGCACCCCAGGGGCGTCGGGGCGGTCGGGCTCGAAGGCGATGACGAGGGTGTGCGGGAACCGGGCACGCAGCCGATCCATCGGCTGGGCCGGACGGACGGCGTCGGTGAGCGTGACCTGGACCCACGACGCCTCGTGGCCGGCGAGCGTCGGGTCGCCCACCAGCGACTCGAGCTCGCCGCGCAGCCGGGCGAGGGGCCGAGGGACGGGCGCCGCGACGAAGTCGGCCTGCACGGCACCGTCTGCCCCGAGGTCGACGAGCCAGGATCCCTTGGTCTGGGCGTGCTCGGAGAAGGAGTAGGCCAGCGGGGACCCGCTGTAGCGCATCCGCTCGGTCAAGGTCTGCGGGCCGTGGAGGTGGCCGAGCGCGACGTAGTCGACGCCGTCGAAGACGCCGACCGGCACCCGCGCCACCCCGCCGACGGTGATGTCGCGCTCGGACTCACTCGGTGCGCCGCCGGCCACGAACGCGTGGGCGAGGACCACCGACCGCGTGCCGCTGGGGCGCGCGGCGAGGTCGCGGCGTACGGCGGCCATCGCGGTCGAGAGCGCGGCTTCGTGGCTGCGGGCGGGCAGCGACCAGGGCTCGGCCAGCGCCTGCGGGTCGAGGAAGGGCAGCCCGTAGACGGCGACCGGGCCGTGCGCATCGTCGAGGAGGACGGGGGTGCCGACGGTCGCGGCGTCGGCGCGGATGAAGACGCCCGCACTGTCGATGAGGCGGGAGCTGAAGCCGAGTCGCTGGGCGGAGTCGTGGTTGCCGCTGCTGATCACGACCTTGGCCCGCGAAGCGGCCAGCCGCACCAGGGACTCGTCCGCCAGGCGTACGGCGTCCACCGGCGGGAGTGCGCGGTCGTAGACGTCGCCGGCGACCACGACGAGGTCGACGCGCTCGGATTGGACCACCTCGAGCAGGTGGTCGACGTACGCAGCCTGGTGCCCGAGCATGCCTTCCCGGTGGAAGGACCGCCCGAGGTGCCAGTCGGAGGTGTGGAGGATGCGCACGAGACGACGGTAGGAGCCGCTGCCGACACAACCCGGGAGCCCACGCCCGAAGCCGTCGCCCGACTATGTGAATGACCCGATCGGGCCGGACTCAGACGAGGGTGATGGTGTCGCCCTTGACCTTGATCTGCCTCTCCACGAGCGGCTGGGTGGCGGGCGGGTTCACCGCAGATCCGTCCTCGATCGAGAAGCCGCTGCCGTGGCACTCGCAGCTGATGCTGCCGTACGACACCGAGCTGACGATGCAGCCCTGGTGGGTGCACACCGCCGTGAAGCACCTGAACTCTCCCTCGGTCGGCTGGGTGACGACGACCTGCTGCTCGGGAAAGATCCGGCCGCTGCCTACGGGCACCTCCTGCGTCGTGGTCAACGCTTCCGCGACGTCCGCGTTCTGCGAGGTGCTCTCGGAACCGCTGGGGGAGGGGGTGTCGGACGCGTCGGGGGTCGCGGCAGTGGTGTCGGTCGCGGTGCCGGTCGATGAGTCGGCACCGCAGGCTGCGAGCACCGGCAGCGCGATCCCGATGGCCGCCGTACCCGTGAGAGCGTGGCGGCGGTCGAGCTGGGGGGTCATGGTGTGCGGGTTCCCATCGTCGGACGTCGTTGCCTCTTCAACGATACGTTCGGTCGAGCGTCCGTGGAGCCGATTGACGCTTTCCAGGCGCGTCGCCTCACGTGTAACGGACGGTGCGCTCCTCGCGGGTGAACCCATAGACCGCCAGCCCGGCCTCGCGGGCCAGCGCAACCGCCAGGCTCGTCGGTGCTCCTACGGCGACCAGGCTGCCGATGCCGGCTGCGATCGCCTTCTGGGCCAGCTCGAAGCCGGCCCGCCCGCTGACGACCAGGCAGGCCTCGGCGGGGGACTGGCCGGCCAGCACCCGGGCCCCCGTCACCTTGTCGACCGCGTTGTGGCGGCCGACGTCCTCGCGGACCACGAGTCGCTCTCCGTCGGCGGTGAAGAGTCCGGCGGCGTGCACCCCACCGGTGCGGCTGAAGACGGTCTGGCCCGCGCGCAGCGCCTCCGGCAGCCGTCGTACGACGTCCGGTGACGGCAGCGGGCCGGCCCAGCGCGGCGCCCGCACGGCGTCGACCAGGTCGAGCACCGCCGTGACGGAGTCCTTGCCGCACACACCGCAGGCCGACGAACCCGCGCTCAGCCCGGTGTGCCGGTGGCGGATGTCGGCGGGGCCGGTCAGGGTCACCGTCACCACGTTGAACTCCTGCTCCGGTGCGAGGTCGACGTCGGTGCAGTAGGCGATCCCGTGCACGGAGGAGGGGGTGGCGATGCCCTCGTGGGTCAGGAAGCCGGCCGCCAGCTCGAAGTCATGGCCGGGTGTGCGCATGGTGACCCAGACCCGCTGGGCCGGGGAGCCGGGCCACGCCAGCCGGATCTCGAGGGGCTCCTCGGTGGCCAACCGGTCCTCGCGGGCGCGCTCGCCCCCGGCGCCGAACTCACGGACCCGGGTCCGCACCGTGGGACCAGGCCGCCGGGCGCGGTCGCTCACGCCGCGCCGAACTCCTTCACGACGGCCAGCCGACGCTCGAGGTCGTCGGTCTCGTCGATGACGGAGCGCCGCAGCATGGGGTCGAGATCGGCCCGGGCGAGCAGGGCTCGGGCTTGCTCGACGGTGTCGTCGGCGATCGCCGAACGCGGATAGAAGGCGAGGGCGGCGTCGCCGAGCATCCACCCGGTGCGCACCTGTGCGGTGGCGGGCAGCTCGTCGAAGTAGCGGGCGACGTAGGGCTCCGTGACGTCGTGCTGACCCAGCCGCCAGAAGCCGCGGCCGATGGCTTCCAGCTCGTAGTTGGGTACGACGACTTCACCGGTGAAACGCTGCCAGGCCCAGGCCTTGGCCTCTGCGTCCGGCAGCGAGGCGAGGGCCTTGGCGTGCTCGACCTGGGACACCGCGGTGGGCTCGGCGGCCAGCGCCGCTGCGAGCTCGTCGCGGTCGACGGCGCCCAGCACGGCAAGCCGGACCAGGATCCGCCAGCGCAGGTCGACGTCGACCTCCACGCCGTCGGGGAGCTCGTCGCCACCCGCCAGCCACCCGCGCAGGGCAGCGACGTCGGTGCTCGCAAAGACCTGGGCGTGGAACGCGGCGAGCCGGAGGGTCGAACCCGCCGGGCTCGTGGCAGCGCGAGCCATCGCCACGTCGTGCACGCGTGCGAGGGCGGCAGCCGGGTCGACGGCGACGGGCACCACCTCCGAGCAGGCCCAGGCCAACGTCATGTCGACGCCATCGTCGGTGTCCTCCACGGGGATGCCGGCCTCGAGCACGGCCAGCGCCTCCGCGGGGTCCAGCAGCGCGAGGTGGAAGGCGTTGCGGACGCTGTTCCAGATGCTCGCGCGGATGAGTCCGTCGGTCGTAGCCGGCAGCAGCTCGGGCAGGGAAGCCATGGTCTCTGGGTCGAGCAGCGTGACGGCCCACGTGGCCACCCGCGGGTCGAGGACGACGGGGCCCCGGGGCAGGTCGACAGCGGTGCTGTCGGCGTCGACGAGCAGCGACTCGGTGCGCCACTGGCCAGGAGAGTCGGGGTCGGCCGTGGCGATGCCGAAGGCGTGGGCCCGGTCGGCAGGATGGCCGTCGAGCGCCTTCCGTCGCACCTCGCCGGCCGCGCGGTCCAGCTCGATCCGGTCAGGCCCTGCAGTGCGCAGCCAGCTGTCGGCGAAGCCGGTCAGGTCTCCGGCGCCGGCCCGGTCCCAGGCGTCGAGGAGATCGGCCATCGTGGCGTTGCCGAACCTGTGCTTCTCGAAGTGGTCGTTGGCCCCGCGGAGGAAGACGTCGTCTCCGAGTCGGGTGTTGAGCTGCTTGATGATGCTGGCTCCCTTGGCATACGAGATGCCGTCGAAGTCCTGGAGGGCCGACGCGGCGTCCAGCGCGCCGTTGCCGGCGACCGGGTGGGTGCTCGGCCGCTGGTCTGCCCTGAGTCCCCACTGGTGGCGCACGTGCGCGTCGTGCACCCACGCCTCGCCGAACTCGGTCACGTCGGCGGTCACGCGGGTGCCCATGTATTCGGCGAAGGACTCGTTGAGCCAGAGGTCGTCCCACCACACCGGCGTCACGAGGTCGCCGAACCACATGTGCGACATCTCGTGGGCCACCGTGATCGCCCGCAGCACGTGTTCGGTGCGCGTCACCCGGCTCTGGAAGACGTAGGGGTCGCGCAAGGTCACGCAGCCGGGGCTCTCCATCGCACCGGCGTTGAACTCCGGCACGAACGCCTGGTGGTAGTCGCCGAACGGGTAGCGGATCCCGAACAGCCGGTGGAACTCGTCGAAGCACTGACCGGTCATCGTGAACAGCTCGTCGGCGTCAGCGTCGAGGTGTCGCGCGATGGAGCGCCGCGCGCTGAGACCCAGCGGGATCCCGTCGTGCTCGCTTCGGAGGACGTGGTAGGGCCCGGCGACCACCGTCACGTGGTAGGTCGCGAGCGGTTGGGTGGTGGCGAGCTCCCAGCGACCGGGCTCGACCTCGGTGGCGGGCGAGTTGCCGAGCACCGTCCACCCTCGCGGCGCCCGCACCTCCACGGTGAAGGGTGCCTTGAGGTCGGGCTGGTCGAAGCAGCCGAAGATGCTGGGTGCCGCGTCGAGGAACGGCATCGCGTAGACGTAGTGCTGCCCGTCGGCGGGGTCGACCGCCCGGTGCAGCCCCTCGCCGTCGTTGCGGAACCGCATCTCCGCGTCGACGACCACCCGGTTGGTGCCCGGGTCGGTGTCGAGCGGGAGTCGACCGCGGTCGTGCAGGGCGACGTCGACCGGTCGGCCGTTGAGGGTGACCGAACGCAGGTCGACGGGTTGCACGTCGAGGAAGGTCGGCCCGCCCTCGGACGTGAGCTCGATGGTCGTCACCGACGAGAAGGTCTCGTCGCCGCGGTCGAGGTCCAGTGAGACGGCGTACGACGTGACGGAGAGCAGCGCCGCCCGCTCGACGGCCTCCGTCTGCTTCAGGCTGCGCGGTCCGGTGCTCATCCGGCCAGCCTAGGAGAGAGTTCCCAGGGTGTCGCGGGCAACTATCCGGGCCGGTTTGGCGTCACACTGTGCAGTGCGGGGGCCGGTGTGGTCGTCGCCTGTTCTGAGAGGGAGCACAGCATGCGACGTCTGCACCGACGGGGGCTCCGGGTAGCCCTGATGACCACCCTTGCGTTGGCCCTGCCGACCGCCGTGATCGAGTCCGGGACGCTGACCGCGGCGCACTCGGCCGCACCCGTCGGCGACTGCGCGGTGGCCTACCCGATCCCGGAGCTGACGATCGGTCAGGCCGTGCACGGGTCGACCGTCACCCAGGGAGTCGTGCCGACCGGCTTCACCGGAGAGGTCCTCGGGGTGCTCAAGGACGGCGTCCTGCCGGGCATCGACCTGGTGATGGCGCGGCTGACGTCCACCGAGATCGACAGGGTGGGCGGGATCTGGCAGGGCATGAGCGGTTCGCCGGTCTATGCGGCCGACGGACGTCTCATCGGGGCGGTCGCCTACGGGCTCGCCTTCGGTTCCTCGCCGGTCGCCGGCATCACGCCCTTCACGCAGATGCAGACGGCCCTCACGCGCACGCTTCCCCACCGGGTCAAGGTCGGCGGCGACGCCGCGCGCCTGCTCGCCCGCGGCGCCGGGGTCAGCAAGTCCGCTGCCCAGCAGGGCTTCGAGCCGCTCCCCATGCCGTTGGGAGTCTCCGGCGTCGGCGCCAAGATCCTCGACCGCAAGGCCACCCGGCCCTACCTGCCGAAGAACGCCTACCCCGTCGGTACGGCGGGCGCTCCGGGCGTCGCACCCACCGAGGCGGACATCGTGGCCGGTGGCAACCTCGGCGTCACCATCTCCACCGGCGACATCACCCAGGGCGCCATCGGCACCGTCACCTCGGTCTGCAACGGGCTGGTGCGCGGCTTCGGACACCCGTTCAACCTGCTCGGCAAGACGACCTACGGGCTGACCGGCGCCGACGCGATCTACGTCCAGGAGGACCCGCTCGGGCCGCCGTTCAAGGTCGCCAACTTCGGGGCACCGCTGGGCACGATCACCAACGACCGCACGGTCGGCGTCTCGGGACCGCTCGGACCGCTGCCGGCCGGCGCCACGATCACCTCGGTGGTCGGCTACGGCACCGCGTCGCGGACGAGCCAGAGCGTGGTCACCCTGCCCGACGCCGCCGCGCAGACCACCAACTTCGCGATCGTCGTCAACCACCAACGGGTGATCGACGCCTACCCGCCTGGCGCAGAGGTCCAGACCTGGACCATCACCGGCCACGACGGAGCCACGCCGTTCACGCTGCACGGTGGCAACCGCTACGCCGACGCCTACGACATCACCGGCGTCTCCCAGTGGGACCTGCCCGACCTGGTGTGGGCGCTCGGCTTCGTCCCCGGCCTCACCCTCGACACGGTCACCGGCACCTCGGCGGTCACCGACGACTTCTCGAGCTACCGACTCGTCGGCGTCGAGCAGCGGGCCGCCGGCAAGTGGAACCGTCTCGACAAGGACACCCCGGCGCACGTGAAGGCCGGCAAGCGGCTGCGGCTGCGGCTGGTCCTGGCGAACCCGTCGGGCAACTCCACGGTGCCGCTGACCTACCGGATCCCGAAGCGGGCTGCGGGGCAGAAGGGCAAGCTCTTCTTGGACCAGGCGATCCCCTACCCCTTCGAGCAGGAGTCGCTGCCCACCACCTTGAGCGGGCTGCGCAAGGTGCTGCGCACCATGGTCCGCAACGACCAGGTGCAGGGCCAGCTCAGCTTCTTCACCGAGACCGGCGAGATCCTGCGTAGCAAGAAGACGGCGCCGGCCAACCGGGTGATCACCGGCTCGCGTCGGATCAAGGTGGTCGTCGACTAGCGCGTACGCCGCTCAGCTCACCCCGGTGGCGGCGTCGCGCCGCTGGTCGCCGGCGGCCACCAGGTCGCCACCGGGGGAGACGGCCGCGGCGCCGACACCACCGAAGTACATGTGCGGCTCGGCGTACTCGTGGCTCGGCATCCCGGAGCGAGCGACCGCGGCGGCGATCTCGTCGTCCCGCTCGTGCTCGATGACGAAGCCGTCGTCGACGAGCCTCAGGTGCAGCCGCGGGTGGGCGATCGCGGTCTCGAGGTCACGGTCGCGCAGGCAGCCCTGCCCGAGGACGAGCATCAGCGCCGTCGTGATCCGATCGGCCCCGGGGGAGCCGATCGCGAGCATCCGGCCGGACGCGTGCCGCGCGGTCGTCGGCGCCATGTTGGACGCCAGCCGGGTGCCGGGCGCGAGTGCGTGGACCCCGAGCCGGTTGAGCTCGAGCTCGCCGAGGGAGTTGTTGAGCAGGATCCCGGTGCCGGGGATGACCAGGCCGGCGCTGTAGCCGCTGCTCATCGTGATCGTGCAGGCGTTGCCGTCGCTGTCGGCGGCCGACACGTTGGCCGTCGACGACGAGCCGCGCATCGCGCTCAGGCCGTGCTCGCCCACTCGAGCGAGCAGATCGACGCCGTCGGCCTCGAGGTCACGGGAGAAGTCGTGCACCGACGTGCGGTAGGACAGCACGGCGCGCTGGATCTCGATGACGTCGTCCCACGTCCAGTCGCGGCGGCGGGCCAGCTCGCCGAGCATCACGGCGAGCATCGGGCCGCCGACGGACGGCGGCGGGTTGGTGGCGACTACCCAGTCACCCACCCCGAGCCGGTGCGCGGGACGCACGACGGGCTCGTACGCCGCCAGATCGGCGGCGCTGACCAGCCCGCCGTGCTCGTTCATCGCCGCGACCAGCGCCTGCCCGACGGCGCCGGTGGTGAAGAGGTCCGGCCCGGCCACGGCGAGCTCGTCGAGCGTGTCGGCCAAGGCGTCGTTGGCGCGCAGCTCGCCGCCGGCGAGCAGGCCGCCGCCGTCCCCGATCACCAGCCGGTGGGCCTCCTCGTCCTGGGCGAACAGCGTGTCCGCGACGAACGCCAGGTAGCGGGCCGCGGCCGGGCTCATCGGATAACCCCGCGCAGCCACCCGGGCCGGCTCGAGCAACCGGGCCCACGGGAGCCGCCCGTACTGCTGGGCAGCGAGCCCGAACGACGGCACGATGCCGGGCGTAGCGACCGACCCGTGGCCGGCATGCATGGTCACGCCGCCGCCGTACGCCGTCACGACCTCGCGCACCCCGTGACCGAAGCGCGCGGGATCCACATCTCGTCCTGGCATCTCGACGTTCCCGTCGACCACGACGGGGTCGCCGTCAGTCGGCCACACGGTCACGAAGGCGCCACCGCCGAAGCTGACCATGCCCGGCTCGGTGGCCAGCGCCACGAAGGCCGTGGCCAGGGCGGCGTCGACGGCGTTGCCGCCGTCGGCGGCCACGCCGAGCCCGGCTTCGAGGGCCTGGCTCCCAGTAGCCGCGACCGCGACCTGGTGCGGGGGCGGAGGCACCCACCCATCCTGTCAGCCGGGCGCACCCGGGAGACGAGGCGGGCCGCCGTTCGCAGCGGAGGGGGTCTGGCCGCGAACGGCGGCGTCCGTGGGCCTGGGTGACGTCAGGCTTGGTTCTTCACCATGTCGGGAGGAGACGGCACCGGCTTCGCCGGGCGTTGAACGCACATCCGGGGGTCCCCCATGAAGAAGTGCCGTCCTGGCAAACATACCTGGCCGACACCCCCCGCCATAGCCCCGCGAGCGGGTGGTTTCGCCTGGGGTCCGACTCGTCGGCAAGCTAGAGCCGGACCAGCATCTTCCCGGTGTTCGTGCCGCGGTGCAGGTCGAGGAACGCGTCGATCGCGGAGTCCAGCCCGTCGACGATGGTCTCCTGGTAGCCCAGCTTCCCGTCGGCGAGCCAGGTCCCCGCGGTGCGGTAGAACTCGCCCGTCACGTCGCCGTGGTCGAGCACGATGAAGCCGCGCAGGCTCAGCCGCTTGCCGATCACCATCATCATGTTGCGCGGCCCGGGGGAGGGGTCGGTGTCGTTGTAGGAGGCGATGGCGCCGCACAGGGCCATCCGTCCGAAGTCGGCCATCGCCGAGATCGCCGCCTCGAGGTGCTCACCGCCGACGTTGTCGAAGTACACGTTGACCGGCGCGTGCGGCTTGAGCTGCTGCGACACCGGGCCGTCGTGATAGTCGAACGCCGCGTCGAACCCGAGCTCGCCAGTCACCCAGGCCACCTTCTCCGGCGAGCCGGCAGAGCCGACCACCTTGCCGGCGCCGAGCAGTCGGGCCATCTGGCCGGCCGCCGAGCCGACGGCGCCGGCGGCGCCAGAGACGAAGACGGTGTCACCCTCCTCGACCGGGGCGATCCGCGTGAGCCCGACGTACGCCGTCATGCCGGGCATCCCGAGCACGCCGAGGTAGGCCGATGCGGGCACCCGTTGGGCGTCCACCACCCGCACCTCGTCGCCGCGGAGCAGGGCGTGGTCGCGCCAGCCGGCCTGGTGCAGCACGGTGGCGCCGACCGGGACGACGTCGACGCCGGACGCGAGCACCTCGCCCACGGCGCCGCCCGACATCGGGGCGTCGAGCTGGAAGGGCGGCAGGTAGGACTTGCGGTCGTTCATCCGGCCCCGCATGTAGGGGTCGACCGACAGGAAGGTGTTGCGCACCAGGACCTGGCCGGGGCCCGGGTCCGGGAGCGCGGTCTCCACGGTCCGGAAGTCGTCGTGGCCGGGCCAGCCGATCGGTCGGGCGGCCAGATGGATCTCCCGCGCGGGGGTGGTCATGCCAGTGATCCTGCCACTGCGAGGAGCCGGGCGGCAGGTGCCCGAGATCACGTCGTCGCCGACTTGGGAGGGACCTTCCATACCCCTAGAATGTAAGAGTCGCATCAGCGGCAGTGTTCATTACACAGACTCAACCTCGAACCCGGGCCGGAAAGGCCCGACGAAGGATGGATAACCGATGACTTCCGAGCTGTACCTGGCCCGTGGGATCGCCGCAGGAATGATCCACTCCGACCAGGACCCGGCGCTGGTGAGGTCCGCGGAGATCGCCAAACTCGAGAGCCGCCGCGCGCGCCGTGGGAAGCGTCGTCTGGCACGCTGACGCCATGAGCGAGACCGGCGACCCGACCCTGCGCAGCATCGATCTGACCCGCATCGGGAAGACCCGCTACAAGGCGACCAACCGGCGCGGGGGAGTGCTGCCGATCGGCGATGGCGGCGAGGACCCCGACTTCACGCCCGTCGAGCTGCTGCTCGCGGCCCTGGCCGGCTGCGCCGCCATCGACGTCGACCTGATCACCGGCAAGCGCGCCGAGGCGACGCGGTTCGACCTGCGCACCAGTGGCCACAAGGTCCGCGACGAGCAGGGCAATCACCTGGTCGGGCTGAGCATCTCCCTCGACATCGTCTTTCCCGAGGGGGAGGCGGGTGATCGCGCCCGGGAGATGCTCCCGCGCGCGATCGCGCAGACGCGCGACCGCCTGTGCACGGTTGGCCGGACGGTCGCGATCGGCGAGCCGGTCGAGTACCTCGAGGAGGAGCTCGGCCTCAGCCGACCGTGATCTCCTCGAGACGCACTTCCTTGTTGGGGTGTCCATCACCGGGGCCGTTGGCGTCGTCGACGCCCTTCTTCGCCACCTTCTGGACCAGCTGGATGGCCTCGTCGTCGACGTGGCCGAAGACGGTGTACGACGGCGGCAGCTCCGAGTCGTCGTAGACGATGAAGAACTGGCTGCCGTTGGTGTTGGGCCCTGCGTTGGCCATGGCCAGGGTGCCGGCCTCGTAGGTCTCGGTCCCGTCGAGCTCGTCGGCGAAGGAGTACCCCGGCCCGCCGGAGCCACTCTGTGTCGGGTCGCCGCACTGGAGCACGAAGATGCCGTTGATGGTCATCCGATGACAGACGACGTCCTCGAAGTAGCCCTGGGAGGCCAGCGAGAGGAACGAGTTGACCGTGCACGGCGTGCGGTCCGCGTCGAGGGTCGCGTTGAGGACGCCGAGGTTGGTCCCGATCGCGACGTCGAGCTGACCGGTCTCGGTCGGCGTGGCCGGCGGTGGCTCGACCGGCTTGGCGGCGCCCATCGGGTCCTCGGGGTACTCGCACGTGACGTCGCTCGCCGGCGAGGTGCTGGCCTCGGAGGCGGTCGAGCTGGTGGTCTCGGTCGGGCCGGGGTCCTCGGCGGTGTTGGCGTCGCTCTCGTTGCCGCAGCCGGCCAGGGCGAGCACGGCGACGGCGGCGACAACGGGCAGGGCGGCGAGGGGACGCTGGAACATGGGGTGCATCGTACGGGTGGCCCGGTCGGCGCCCGACGTCAGGAGTTGCGCCCGCGGGCGGCCACGGCCCACGGTTCGAGCCGCCCGTCGAGGTCGGCCCACAGCACGTCGGCGAGGTTGACGGCGACACACACATGGTTGGGCACCACCCGCAGCCGGCTGCCCAGCTGCGGCAGCCCGCCGTCGGGCCACTCGACGACACAGTGGTGCTCGGAAAGCTGCACCACGCGGGCTTCCGGGTGGTCGAGCAGCCGCCCCGAGCCGGTGCTGTACGACGCCCGGTCGGCGCCGAGGGCCTTGCTTCCGGCATCCAGGACCACCCGGCCGCCTGAGCGGCTGACGACCGTGGCGTGGCAGGTCAGCGACAGCTCGTCGGGGGCCATCGCGCCCAGCTCCCACTGCTGCGCGTCCCCGAAGCAGTAGACGCCGGGCCGCTGCTCGGTCGCGGACCCGTCGGTCGTGCCGGCCGCGACCATCTCGAGGGTCGGGGACAGCGTCGGGGTGGATCCTCCGCTGAGCACGTCGGGCTCGAGCCCGTGTGCCCGGAAGGACTCGGCGGCAGCGGCCAGGGCGGTGGCCTCGTCGCGCGCGGCGGAGACTCGCGCGTCGCTGGAGTAGCCGTGGCCGGGGAATGTGAACGCACCCCGCACCTCGAGACCCGCCTCGGTCGCCGCCGACGCAAGCGCGCCGGCCTCCTCGGGCACCACTCCACTCCGGTGCTGGCCGCTGTCGAGCTCCACCAGGACGTGCAGGCCAGGAGCACGCCGGGCCGTGTTGGCGACCGCCTCGACGCTGTCCACCCCGATGGACACCGACGCCCGTTCCGTCAGCGCGTCGAGCCGGCGGCTGCCGGCGTCGTCCAACCACAGCGGATAGGCGACCAGCACGTCCTGGACGCCGTGGTCGACGAAGACCTCGGCCTCGCCCAAGGTGGCCACCGTCAGCCCGACCGCTCCCGCCTCCAGCTGCAGCCGGGCGATCTCCACGCACTTGTGCGTCTTCGCATGCGGTCGCAGTGCCACGCCGGCGGCTGCGGCGGCGCGGGCGGTCCGTGTGACGTTGGCCTGCAGTCGCCCACCGTCGACCCGAAGATAGGGGGTCGCAGGGTCCGCCATGGCCGCCAACCTATCTATCCTGGGCGGGTGATCACCGCCCTGCACACGCTCGTCTACGCCGAGGACACCGATGCGGCCCGGGCGTTCTTCCGCGACGTCCTGAGGCTGCCGCACGCCGACACTGGGGGAGGCTGGCTCATCTTCAAGTCCGGACCCAGCGAGCTGGGTGTGCATCCGTCGGCCTGGCCGGGCGGTGGCACGGAACAGTCCTTCGACGTGTCCCTGTGCTGCGACGACCTCGAGTCGACGATGGCCGAGCTCACCGAGCGAGGTGCCACGTTCGGCGACATCAGCGACCAGCAGTGGGGGACAACGGTGCCCCTTGACGTCCCTGGGGCCGGGCAGATCATGCTCTACCAGCCCAAGTACGACCTGCCCGCCCTGACCGACGACACGGAGCTCCAGCGATGACCGGCTCCGGCACCACAATCAGCAGAGGAGAAACCAGATGGCCACTCTGACCGACCGTCCACACACCGCGCTGCTGGTGGTCGACGTCCAGCAGGGAAACACGTCCGACGCCTACCGGCGCGACGAGGTCATCGCCAACATCAACTCCCTCGTCGACAAGGCGCGCGACGAGGGAGTGCCGGTCGTCTGGGTGCAGCACGAGGACCCCGAGCACATGCCGCAGGGGAGCGATGCCTGGCAGTACGCACCCGAGCTGACCAGGCAGGACTCCGAGCCGCTCGTGCCGAAGTCCTACGCCGATTCCTTCGAGGACACCGACCTCGAGGACGTGCTGGCCGGGGCGGGGGTCGGGCGACTCGTCGTGACCGGCGCCGCGACCGACGAGTGCATCCGGTCCACGCTCCATGGCGCGTTCGTGCGTGGCTACGACGTGACGCTCGTCGGTGACGCCCACACCATGGAGGACGCCAGCCAGTGGGGCATGCCGGTGCCCGAGCAGGTGATCGCCTTCACCAACCTGTACTGGAAGTACCACACCGCACCGGGCCGCACGGCTGGCACGGTCGACACCGCCGAGGTCGTCTTCGCGGGCTCCTAGGGCGCCGAGGTGCCGTTGAGCCGGCCGACGACCCCGAAGAGGTCGCCCGTCTCGTAGAAGTCGACGGCCACCAGGTTGACCGGCTGCTCGCGCTCTTCGGAGCATCGCTCGGCCCGCGGGAGGAGGACGTCCTCGGCATTCGCCTGGGACGCAGCCTGCTCCGAGGGCGGGGAGATCCAGTGGTTCAGCAGGAGCAGCGGAGCATCCCGGTCCCCACGTTTCGGTCTGCACGACGTCGGGCGCTCGAGCTCCTCGACCGAGGAGTACTTGTACTGCGTCTCCTGGAGAAGACCGCTGGCGTACGCGTTCGGGATCTGAGGTCCGAGGTCTCCGTTCTCCAGCGCGAGCACGAGACGCTGGCCGGTCTCCACCATCGAGCCCAGCGTCGGGAGCGGCTGGTCCGGGTCGAGCGTGGCGAGGTAGGGATCCAGGCCGCCGTCCTCGAGCACGGGAAGCAGCTGGTCGGCGGACAGCTCGTCCTGGATGATCACGACCAGGACCTCGCCGCCGTGCTCTTCGAGGAACCCACGCAGCGTGGCGACGACGTCGGCGAACCCGACGGCGCCCAGCTCGCAGTAGTCGTGACAGAGGTAGACCTCGCTGGGCGCGTCGTCTGGCGGAGGACCGGCCTGCTCACGCAGCTCGAGCGCGCGTTCCGTCGCCTCAGAGGTCGCGGCCTTGATCGCGGTCTGGAGCCTGCCGCGGTCCAGATCGGTGTAGACGATGTCGCCCTCGTCGGCCGGACGGACGGAGCCGACGTAGGCGTCGACGAGGAACCCGCGGACGCCGTCCTCGAGCTGCGTCGCGATGCCACTGTGCTGGCTGGGGTAGAGGAAACCGTCGGCCGCGGCGTTCATCGAGTTGTGCGTCGTCGCGAGTGCGACCTCGTCGAGCCGGCGTTCGCAGAGCTCGGCCGAACCGTCGCACTCGCGCGCCGCGGACCCTGTGTTGCGGACGACGACCAGCACGGCGATCGCCACCACGATGACTCCCACCACCAGCCCGAGCACGAGTCGCCACGGCCGTCGGGCCCCTTCGCCTGCCGTCGATGCGCCGCGTTCCGATGGCAGCTCCACGCTCGGAGCCTAGACGTTCCAACCGTCTGAATCCCAAAGTGGTACCATCCCGGTATGACTACGCAGATCGCCGTGCGCCTGCCGGATGACCTTGTCGCGTACGTCGACACCTTGGTGAGCCAGGGCGCGGGGTCGCGCGCCACCGTCGTCACCCGCGCGCTGAATCTCTACCAGCAGCAGTTGTCCGGCGAACGCGACGCGCGGATCCTGGAGGAGTCGGGGGACTACGACGACTTCGACGAGCTGGTTGGCCACTCGGTGATCGACGGCTGATGCGCGACATTCACGTTGCGCACCTCGACAAGGCGCGCCCGGTCGTCGTACTGACACGCGATCCGGTTCGTGCCGCGATGCGCGGCGTGACCGTCGCCCCGATCACGACGACCATCAAAGGGCTCAGTACGGAGGTGGCCGTCGGACCTGACAACGGCTTGGACCAGCCGTCCGTCGTCAGTTGCGACAACATCATCACGATCGACAAGGCCGCGCTGGGGCGCCACCTCGGATTCCTCTTCGAGCGCCAGGAGGGGGAGCTCACGGCCGCGATCGTCAACGCCTTCGCGCTGCGCACGGACGACTTCTGCCGCTGAAGTGGGGTTGCGCAGTGTCCAGGCCCGCCGCTCAAGACTTGACATAATGTCAGTTATCGGCGAACTATGCCAGCAAGGATCAGGCGCGGACGTACGCCGCGAGGTGCTGGCCGGTGAGGGTCTTGCGGCCGGCAACCAGGTCGGCGGGACTGCCTTCGAAGACGATCCGGCCACCGTCGTGCCCGGCGCCGGGGCCGAGGTCGATGATCCAGTCGGCGTGCGCCATCACGGCTTGGTGGTGCTCGATCACGATGACCGACTTGCCGGAGTCGACGAGCCGGTCGAGCAGGCCGAGCAGCTGCTCGACGTCCGCGAGGTGCAACCCCGTCGTCGGCTCGTCGAGGACGTAGACCTCACCCTTCTCGGCCATCTGGGTCGCCAGCTTGAGTCGCTGCCGCTCGCCGCCCGACAGGGTGGTCAGCGGCTGGCCGAGACTGACATAACCGAGACCCACGTCCGACAGCCGCGCCAGGAACTTGTGCGCGGCCGGGATCGACGCCGGGCCCTCGTCGAAGAACTCCAGGGCCTCGGCGACCGGCATCGCCAGCACCTCGGTGATGTCCTTGCCGCCGAAGGTGTACTCCAGCACCGCGGCCTGGAACCGCCTGCCCTCACACTCCTCGCAGGTGGACTCCACGGTGGCCATCACGCCCAGCTCGGTGAAGATGACGCCCGCACCGTTGCAGGCGGGACACGCACCCTCGGAGTTGGCGCTGAACAGCGCCGGCTTCACGCCGTTCTCCTTGGCGAACGCCTTGCGGATCGGCTCCAACAGCCCGGTGTACGTCGCCGGGTTGCTGCGTCGGGAGCCCTTGATCGCCCCCTGGTCGATCACGACGACGCCCTCGCGCCCGGCCACCGACCCCTGGACCAGCGAGCTCTTGCCGGAGCCGGCGACGCCGGTGAGCACGCACAGCACCCCGAGCGGGAGGTCGACGTCGACGTTCTGCAGGTTGTGCGTCGACGCCTTGCGGACCTCGAGGGCGCCGTTCGGCGTCCGGGTCGACTCCTTGAGCGAGACCCGGTCATCGAGGTGCCGACCCGTGACCGTCTTGCTCTTGCGAAGCCCCTGGAAGGTGCCCTCGAAAACCACCTCGCCGCCCGCCGTACCGGCGCCGGGACCGAGGTCGATGCAATGGTCGGCTATCGCGATCGTCTCGGGCTTGTGCTCGACGACGAGCACCGTGTTGCCCTTGTCGCGTAGCTGCAGCAGCAGCTGGTTCATCCGCTCGATGTCGTGGGGGTGCAGGCCGATCGTGGGCTCGTCGAACACGTAGGTGACGTCGGTGAGCGACGAGCCAAGGTGGCGGATCATCTTGGTCCGCTGGGCCTCTCCCCCGGAAAGCGTGCCGGCCGGGCGGTCCAGCGACAGGTAGCCCAACCCGATCTCCTCGAACGAGTCGACCAGGTGCGTGAGCCCGGCAAGCAGCGGCGCCACGCCCGGCTCCTTCACCGAGCGCAGCCAGCCGGCCAGGTCGCTGATCTGCATGGCGCACACGTCGGCGATGTTCTTGCCGTTGATTTTGGAGGACCGGGCCTCCTTGCTGAGCCGGGTGCCGTTGCAGTCGGGGCAGGTCGAGAACGTCACCGCGCGCTCGACGAAGCGGCGCACATGGGGCTGCATCGCCTCGACGTCCTTGGTCAGCATCGACTTCTGGATCTTGGTCAGCACCCCCTCGTAGGTGAGGTTGACGCCCTCGACCTTGATCTTCTCGGGCTCGCCGTAGAGGAGCTTCTGGAGCTCCTTCTTGGTGTACTTGGCGATCGGCTTGTCCATGTCGAGGCCGGCGCCGCTGAAGATGCGGCCGTACCACCCGTCCATGCTGTAGCCCGGGACGAGCAGGGCACCCTCGGCCAGCGACTTCGACTCGTCGTAGATCGCGGTGAGGTCGAAGTCGTTGATCGCGCCCATGCCCTCGCACGTCGGGCACATGCCGCCCAGGTAGACGGCCTTGCGGACGACGTTCCGCTCGGTCCGGCCGCCCTTCTCGGTGGACATGACGCCGCTGGCGACGCGGGTGGGAACGTTGAAGGAGAACGCCGTAGGTCCGCCGACGTGCGGCGTGCCGATCCGGCTGAACAGGATCCGGAGCATCGCGTAAGCGTCGGTGGCGGTGCCTACCGTCGACCGCGGGTTGGCGCCCATCCGCTCCTGGTCGACGATGATCGCGGTGGTCAGGCCCTCCAGCACGTCGACCTCAGGCCGGCTGAGGTTCGGCATGAATCCCTGCACGAACGCGCTGTAGGTCTCATTGATCATCCGCTGCGACTCGGCGGCGATGGTGCTGAAGACCAGCGAGCTCTTGCCCGACCCCGAGACCCCGGTGAACGCCGTCAGCCGGCGCTTCGGGAGCTCGACGCTCACATCCTTGAGGTTGTTCACCCGCGCGCCCTGCACGCGGATCAGGTCATGACTGTCGGCAGCGGGCAGCTTGCTCATCGTCCCTCCTCCTGTGAGGCAGCCTTTCTACCCGATCGACGAACTCGGTCGGAATGTTGTGACACGGCGTCGGATTCCGGGCGCTCCGTTCGTGGTGTTGGTGAGACCAGCCAGACCCGACACCGCGATGGAGGCAAGACCATGTGGGACACCGTCCAGACCAACCAGCTGCACCTCTCGCACGACCTGCCGTGCCCGCGCTGCGGGCACGCGGTCCACACCTACCTGCCCTGCAGCGACACCTGCGCCTGCGCCGCGACGGTCATGCCGGGCACGGTGGAGCTCGAGCTCGCCGCCTGACCCCGGGAGCGGATCAGCGTGGTCGCCGCCCAGGCCGACAGCGCGAGAGCGGCAATCAGGTAGGCGTTGCCGACGAGGTGCTCCCAGGGTCCCCATCCGTACTCGCGGCCCTCGCCGTACGGCGGCCACACGACCGGACGGGCCACGAACACAGCGGTCCACGCGACCGCCACGAACCGGTTGCGCTCCCACACGGCCAGGGCGACCGGCACGGCCCACACCCAGTGGTGCGACCACGAGACCGGCGACGCGATCAGCATCGCGAGCGCCGCCAGGCAGGTGCCGAGCACCCGGTCGCCGCGGCGCCACCACACCACTCCGACGGCCAGGACGGCCAGCGAGAGCAACCCGGTGACGCCGAGCCACAGCAGCAGCGGCGGCCCACCGTCGAGGAGACGGGTGAGCGCGCCGTACACCGACTGGTTGTGTGCCAGCGCCGGTGGACCGACCCGGCTCGGGTCGACGAGATGTCCATTCCAGTACGCCGCCGCGGAGCCAGGCATTGCGAGGAACCCGACCATGACGGTCCCGGCGAAGGCCAGGACCGCCCGTCCCGCCGCCGTCCGACGGCCGATCAGCACCAACAGCACCACGAACACCAAGGGGGTGAGCTTCACCCCGGCCGCGATGCCCACCAGGACGCCGGACCAGCGCCGTTCCGGTCGCAGCAGGTCGACCAGCACCGCCAGCATCAGGAAGAGGTTGACCTGCCCGAAGGTCAGGTTCTGCCACACCGGCTCCAGGAGGAGCGCTCCCCCGGCGAGGAGTGCGACGAGCCACCCCGGAGAGAGCCGGCCGAAGCCCGTCCGGACCACCGCGATGACCGCCGCCAGCGCGGCCACCGATGCGCCGGTCCACAGCGCCGCCGCGAGCCACGTCGGGAGCACGCGCCAGCGGCGCCATCAGCACGGCCGCGAACGGCGGGTAGGTGAACGGCAGCCCGGTCACCGGGTCGTCCACGCCGTACAGCGGCACGCCGTCGAGCGCCGCCCGGCCGCCGTACTGGTAGACGGACAGATCCGCGAACCCGCCGCGAACGGCGCCGACGACAGCGCCGGCCACGACCAGGACCAGGACCGGGGCGGCCCCCTTCAACGGGTCGGCGATTCGCCTCGGTGCACGCACCAGCACCATCGCATCGTAGATCGGGCGCCTACAGTGAGGTGGTGACCGATGACGACATCCAGGGCCGGATCAAAGGCCTGGTGGAACGTGAGCACGAGTTGCGTCGACGCCTGGCGGCCGGCGAGATCACCGCGGCGGACGAGCACGCCGACCTGGCACGGATCGAGGTCGAGCTCGACCAGTGCTGGGACCTGTTGCGGCAGCGCCGTGCGCGTCGCGAGTTCGGCCAGGCGGACGACTCGAGCGTCCGCGGCGAGGACGTGGTCGAGCGCTACCAGGGCTAGCCCGGTGGGCTCAGCCGATCGTCACTCCACCGGGATGCCGGCGGCCAGCGCGGCGGTCTTGAGCGTGCTCACGAAGAGCTGGTCGCGAGCAGCGTCGGACATCCAGTCGAACTGGCCGTAGGCATCGAGCGTGGTGATGCCGTGCAACGTGGCCCACGCCTGGATCATCGCCTGGAAGCTCTCCGCGGGCACCTGTTGCGCGCTGAGCTCGGGGTGCTTGTCGGCGGCGCAGGCGGCCATCTCGTCCGACACCTCCCGCACCAACGGCTCTCCGAGCACGCCGAGCTCGGCGGCCCGGACGAACAGGGCCGCGAGCTGGGCCATCGCGTCCTTGGCGGCCTCGGTCGTCTGCCCGTCCTCCGGTGCGACGTAGCCCGGCACCGGCAACCCCAGGATCAGGGCGAACTGCGCGGGCTCCCGCCGCGCCCAGTCGCGGTACGCCGTCCCGGCGGCCACCCAACGCCCTGCGATGTCGTCGGGTCCCCGGCTCTCGCGGGCCTCCGCGACGGCTTGCCCGAGCTCGCGGTAGGCGTCGGTGATCAGCGCGGTCAGCAGCTCGTCGCGGTCGGCGTAGTAGCGGTACAGCGCCGGCGCGGTCATCCCCATCTCCTTGGCGATGTCGGTGAACCGGACCTCGGTGCTGCCCTGGTCGCGCATCAGGCCGCGGGCCACCTCCTTGATCTCCTCGACGGTGGCCGCGCGCTGGCGCTCACGGCGGTTGAGGGTGACGGTCACGAGATGTTCCTTCCGAGGTGACGGTGTATCGATTGCGTAACGCATCGTTACACAAGTGAAGTCACTTGACAAGTGACGGCGAATCGTGTTTGTTATGGCTCATCACTCTTTCGAAGGAGCATCACCCGATGTCCACGCTGTCGTCTCCCAAGGTCGGCCCCCTCGGCCGGCTGGCCCGACTGACGTTCCGCAACCGTGGCCGGACCGTCCTCGCGTGGCTCGCCGCGCTGGGAGTGGCGGTCGTCCTCGCCACCACCTTGGGCGGCGAGTTCACCGCCGACTACTCCGCGCCCGGTTCCGACTCGAGCGAGGCCCAGCAGCTGCTCGAGGAGCGCTTCCCGACCCAAGCGGGCGACACCGTCGACGTCGTCGTCCATGCCGACGGCGGTCTCCAGGACGGCACCGCCCAGGCCGCCGTCGAGGGGCTGCTTGCCGAGCTGGCCCAGGTGCCCCACGTGGCCACGGTCTCCGACCCGTACGCCGACCCGGCCGGCCTCAGCCCCGACGGCACCACCCTGGTGGCCCACCTGCGCCTGGACGTCGAGAACCCCGTCGACATGCCGATCGCCGACAGCGAGCGGATGCTCGAGCTCGCGGCCGACGCGTCCACGGACAGCCTCCAGGTCGCCCTCGGCGGGCAGAGCATCCAGCAGGCAGAGCAGGGCGAGATCGGCTCCGAGGCACTCGGGCTGAGCGCCGCGACGATCATCCTGCTGCTGATGTTCGGCTCTGTGGTGGCCGCCGGACTGCCGATCCTGGTTGCCGTCGCCGGCCTCGCCGTGAGCAGCACCCTGACCACGGTCGTCATCTCCTTCATCGACGCACCGGACTGGTCGACGTCGCTGGCCACGATGATGGGCATCGGCATCGGCATCGACTACGCGCTGCTGATGGTGACCCGCTTCCGCGAGTGGCGGGCCGCCGGGTTGGACTCCGAGGCCGCCACGGTCGCCACCCTCGACACAGCGGGTCGCTCGGTCATGGTCGCCGGCACCACGGTGGTGATCAGCATGCTCGGCCTGTTCGCCATGGGTCTGTCCTTCATGCGCGGAGCGGCCGTCGTCACCATCCTCGGCGTCCTGGTCGTGATGGTCGCCAGCATCACCCTCTTCCCCGCTCTCCTTGGCTACCTGGGACAACACATCGACCGTCTGCGCCTCCCCCTGGGCCGCCGCCGCACGGTCGAGGTCGCCGCCGGTGGTCACGTCGTCCCGTCGCGGGGCTGGCTGGCCTGGAGCGGGCTCGTCGACCGGCACCGCCTCGCCTCCGGCGTCCTCGGCCTCGGCATCCTGCTGGCGCTCGCCGTGCCGTTCCTCGACGTCCGCTTCGGCTTCCCCGACGCCGGCAACAACCGCGAGGAGACCAGCACCCGTCAGGCCTACGACCTGCTGGCGGACGGGTTCGGTCCAGGCATGAACGGCCCGCTGGTCCTGGTCGCCGAGCTGCCCGCCGGCGACGGAGCCGCGGCCCTCGACGGCATCACCGCGGCGATCGCCGCGACCCCTGGCGTCGCCGCCGTCTCCCCCGCCACCGCCAACCCCGAGGGCGACACCGCCATCGTCACGGTGGTCCCCACCGGCGGGCCGCAAGACCCCGCCACCGAGGACCTGGTCACCAACCTGCGTGACGACGTCCTTCCCCGCGCCACCGACGGCACGGGCGTGGTCGTCCATGTGGGTGGGGTGACGGCGACGTCGATCGACAGCACCGACAACATCGCCAAGCGCCTGCCGCTGCTCATCGGTGGCGTGGTCTTCTTGTCGATGCTGCTGCTTGTGCTCTCGTTCCGCTCGATCGCCATCGCCGTCAAGGCGGCCGTGATGAACCTGCTGTCGGTGGCCGCGGCCTACGGCGTCGTCGCGCTGGTCCTCCAGGGCGGCTGGGCCGGGCAGCTGGTCGGCATCGACACCCCGACCCCGCTGCCGGCGTTCGTGCCGGTGCTGATGTTCGCCGTCCTGTTCGGGCTGTCGATGGACTACGAGGTGTTCCTGGTCAGCCGGATGCGTGAGGTCTGGCTGCGTACCCGCAACAACGAAGAGGCCATCCTCGGCGGTCTGGCCGGCACCGGACGGGTGATCACGGCCGCCGCGGCGATCATGGTCGCGGTCTTCGCCGCGTTCATCCCCTCCCCCGACGTCGTCCTCAAGGTGATCGGGGTCGGGATGGCTGCGGCCATCTTGATCGACGCCACCGTCGTCCGGCTGCTCCTGGTCCCCGCCGTCATGTACATGCTGGGCCGGGCCAACTGGTGGATGCCGGAGTGGCTGGACCGCCTGCTGCCGGAGCTGCACGTCGAGGGCCACCCGGAGGTCCACCTTCCGCCGGCCCGGGTGGAGGCCGAACCGGCCACCGTCTGACCCAAGTACGGTGCAGCGATGGACCATCCACGTGCCCAGGCCTGGCTCGACCGCTACGTCGCCGCATGGCGCTCCTACGAGCCCGGGGCCATCGCCGACCTCTTCAGCGAGGGCGTCTCCTACCGCTACCACCCCTCCGACGAACCGATCATGGGACGCGACGCGGTCGTCGCGTCATGGCTGGGCGACGGGGATGCCGACGGCGTGTCGTCGCGCGACGCCCCGGACACCTACGACGCGTCGTACGCGCCGGCAGCCGTCGACGGCGACGTCGTGGTGGCCACCGGACGGTCTGAGTACCGCGACGAACCGGGCGGCCCGATCGTCAAGGTCTACGACAACTGCTTCGTGATGCGCTTCGACGACGAGGGACGCTGCCGGGACTTCACCGAGTACTACCTCAAGCGCCCCTGAATGGCCGCTCCGGACGACGTCCTCGATCTGCCTGACGGGCCGGCTTGGGAGGCATGGCTCGAGGCCCACCACGACGGGGCCGACGAGGCGTGGCTGCGGATCGCCAAGAAGGGGTCCGGGCAGGCGTCCATCTCCATTGGCGAAGCACTCGACGGCGCTCTGTGCTTCGGCTGGATCGACGGGCAGCGCCTCGGACTCGACGACGTCTCGTTCCTCCAGCGCTACTGCCCGCGCCGGGCGCGCAGCTCCTGGTCGCAGGTCAACGTCGACAAGGTGGATCGGCTGATCTCCGCGGGTCGGATGCGGCCGTCCGGGATGGCCGAGGTCGAGGCCGCGAAGGAGGACGGCCGTTGGGCGGCGGCGTACGAGTCGCAGCGCACGGCCGAGACGCCCGCCGACCTCGCCGCCGCCTTGGCGCACGACGACGCGGCCCGGGCGGCGTACGACGCCCTCGGACGCAGCGAGCGCTACGCCGTGATGCTGCCGGTGCTCAAGGCGACCACGCGCGAGGCCCGAGCCCGCGAGGTCGTCCGGGCAGTCACGGCACTCGGCGGGCGCTGACCTCTTCGCGCTCAGACCATCCAGAGCAGGCAGAACGGGTGGCCGTCGGGGTCGGCGTACACCCGCCAGTTCTCCCCGTCGCCCGGCAGCCGGGTCGCACCGAGCTCGAGCGCCCGGCGCTCGGCCGCGTCGATGTCGTCGACCGTGATGTCCAGGTGCAGCTGTTGCGGGTGCGCCGGATCCGGCCACTGCGGCGGGTTGTAGTCGGCCACCGGCTGGAAGAGGATCTCGCCCATCGGGGCCGGCTCCGCGGTGCCGATCATGGCCATCTTGTCCTGGAGGTACTTGACCTGGTAGCCGAGGAGGGCCGCGTAGAACGCCGACAGCGGCTCACCGTCGGGGCAGTCGATGTTGACGGCGAACGTCTTGATGGGTTCGGTCTGCTCATTGGCGCACAGGCAGAAGGGGTGACCGGCCGGGTCGGCCATCACGTTCCAGCTGTCGCCGTTGCCGATCTTGCGCGCGCCGAGCCTCTCGGCCTCGGCCGTGGCTGCGGCCAGGTCGGCCACCTGGAAGTCGATGTGCAGCTGCTGCGGATGCTCCTGACCGGGCCACTGCGGCGCCACATGATCGGGCGCGGCCTGGAACCCGAGCCGCCAGCCGTCGCCGGTGAAGGTCGTCACCCACTCGTCGTCGGCGTACGGCTCCTCGCCGCCGGTCAGCGCGACGTAGAACCGGGCCAACCCCCGGTGATCCCGAGCGTCGAACACCACGGTTTTCAGGTCAAAGCTGCTAGCACCCGCCATGCCGAGTCATCCTGCCACCGGCGACCGACACCAGCTCATGGCGGTCCCACGCGACGTCGCCTGGCAGTCGGGCGGCTCAGCGGGCGCTGACCTGGTTGACGGTGTACGGCGTTTCCGGCGTGGGCGGTGTCGTGAACCGGGCGTTGGGCAGGTAGAGCCGGTTGCCCCAGCGGGCCACCGTGGTCGGCACGTCGAAGCGCGCGTCGGTGATGCTGTCGGTGAGCTCGGCACTCGGTGCCGTCCGAGCTGAGACGCAGCACGGCAATCGTGTTGAGCCGGTTCTGCACGACGTACAGCGTCCTGCCCTGACGCAGCAGCCCGTCACCGGCCGTCAGCGGGACGTCCGCGTCCACGGCCGTCGCCTCGCCGCTGCCCGGGTCGACGCGGTACAGGGTGCCGTTGGACGAGTTGATGACGACCAGCGCCGAGCCGTCTGGCGTGCTCGAGATGCCGTTGGCGTTGTTGCCGGGGTTCTGGACCCACTCGCCGGACAGCGGCAACGTGGTGACGGACCAGTCGGCGAGGGACACCCGATAGAGCTGCGCTTGCGCGGAGTCGGTGAACCATGCGGCGTCATCGGTCAGCAACACGTCGTTGACGAAGGACGCGCCGGTGGTGAACGGGAACGTGGCCGCGATGGCGCCCCGTGGCCAGGTCGACGACTCGACCGCTTCCGCTGGGGCCGCCGGCCACCCACAGCAGGCCGTCCCCGGCCTTCACGCCGACCGACGGCGTGCCCGGGCCCTGGCTGATCACCGAACCCTCGCCCGTCCGCAGGTCGAGGCGGAAGATGTCGCCGTCCGCGCGGGAGCCGAGGTACGCCGTGTGGCCGACGGTGGCGATGCCCTCGGGCAACCAACCGTTGGGCAAGGCCATCGTGGTGGGGAAGCCGGGCTTGGCGAGGGCGCTCGGTGCGAGCAGCGCGGCTGGGAGCGTCACGGCCAGTGCGGTCGCGGCGACGGTGAGGAGACGACGACGGAGGAGGGAGAGGTCGTTGGTCATCACCTCACGCTAGGTCGGGTCCGCGGAGGTGTCTGTCGTACTTTGGTCCAGGGTGGAGTTGACTGCCCTCATGGCTCCGTCAGCTGCCCTGGCCGACCTCTCGCCCCGGCCGGGTGACCTCGAGCCCATCGAGACGGCATCGCGCGACGAGCTGGCCGCGCTGCAGCTGACCCGGATGCAGGACTCGTTGCGCCGGGCGTACGACCACGTGCCGCACTACCGGCGGGCGTTCGACGCGGCCGGCGTGCATCCCGACGACTGCCGCGAGCTGGCCGACCTGGCGCGGTTCCCGCTCACGGCCAAGGACGACCTGCGCGCCCAATACCCGTTCGGCATGTTCGCGATCCCCCGCGAGGACGTGGTCCGCGTGCACGCCTCGTCCGGCACGACCGGCAGGCCCACCGTTGTCGGGTACAGCCGGGCCGACATCGACGTGTGGGCCGACGTGATGGCCCGGTCCATCCGCGCGGCCGGTGGCCGGGCCGGGGATGGTCGTGCACGTCGCGTACGGCTACGGGCTCTTCACCGGCGGGTTGGGCGCCCACTACGGGGCGGAGCGGCTGGGCTGCACCGTCGTCCCGGTGTCCGGAGGGATGACGGAGCGGCAGGTCACGCTGATCCGGGACTTCGAGCCCGAGGTGATCATGGTGACGCCGTCCTACATGCTGGCGATCCTCGACGAGATGGAGCGCCAGGGCCTCGACCCGGCGGCCTCCTCGCTCAAGGTCGGCATCTTCGGTGCCGAGCCGTGGACCGACGACATGCGCCGCGAGATCGAGGAGCGGGCGGGCATGCACGCGGTCGACATCTACGGCCTGTCGGAGGTGATCGGCCCCGGCGTTGCCCAGGAGTGCGTGGAGACCAAGGACGGGCTGCACATCTGGGAGGACCACTTCTATCCCGAGATCATCGACCCGGTCAGCGGCGACGTGCTGCCCGATGGCGAGCTCGGTGAGCTGGTGTTCACCTCGCTGACCAAGGAGGCGATGCCCGTGGTGCGCTACCGCACCCGCGACCTCACCCGGCTGCTGCCCGGCACCGCTCGGACGATGCGGCGGATGGAGAAGATCACCGGACGCAGCGACGACATGATGATCATCCGCGGCGTGAACCTCTTCCCGACCCAGTTCGAGGAGCTGATCCTGGCCGATCCCGAGCTCTCGCCGCACTTCCAGTGCGTGCTGACCCGACCCGGCCGGCTCGACGAGCTGACGATCCGCGTCGAGAGCCGCACGTCGCTGTCCGAGTCGGACGCCGCCACCGTCGCGGCTCGGGTGTCCGGACGCGCAAAGGCCACGACCGGTGCGACTGTCGCCGTCGAGGTGCTGCCCCCGGGCTCGGTCGAGCGGTCCGCCGGCAAGATGCGCCGCATCGTGGACGAGCGCTGATGGCCACCCCGGACGCCGCGGCGCCGGCGGCGCGAGCTGCGAGCCGAGGCCTACGTGGACGCGACGCCGGACGAGGTCTGGGCCGTCCTGGGCGACGTACGCCGGATGCCCGACCTGTCGCTGGAGCTGGTGCGGATGGTCGCGCTGAAGCCAGGCGGGCTGCGGCGTGGCCAGTGGTACCTAGGCGTCAACCGCCGCGGAGCGGTGGTGTGGCCGACCCGGAGCACGGTGACCGACGTCGAGCCCGGCCGGCTGCTCGCGTGGGACACCAAGTCCAGCGGGGCGCGCTGGATCTGGGAGCTGCTGCCCGAGGAGGGCGGCACTCTCGTCGTGCACCGCCGACCGGTGCCCCGACGCCTGACGCTGCTCGCGCGGGTGTTCGCCGCGGCCTTCCTCGGTGGCATCTCTCACCACGTCGACGACCTGGAGCAAGACATGGCGCTGTCCGTGGCCCGCCTCAAGAGCGTGGTCGAGACAGGGTGACATGATGCGGCCTGGTAGACGACCGGAGCACCCCGTGCGACGGATGACCACGGGGAGCTTCCTTGCACAAGATCGTCGGGCTGTTCGCGGCGACGCTGACCACCCTGGCGACAGCCCTCGCGGGCGTCGGGTCGGGGATGCCCGCGACGGTGGCTTCCGCCACAGCCGCCGTCAGCGCGCCCGACGAGCGCCCCAACATCGTGCTCTTCCTCACCGACGACATGCGGGCCGACGACCTCGCCTACGCGCCGTACATCCGGAGGTTCTTCGCCCAGGGCGTGCAGTTTCGCAACTCGTTCTCCAACAACCCGATGTGCTGCCCGGCCCGGGCCTCGATCCTCACCGGCCGCTACTCCCACAACCACCACGTCCTCGACGTGAAGCCGCCGTGGGGCTTCGGGTCCTTCGACGACCGCTACACCGTGGCCACCGCTCTGCAGGGCGCGGGCTACCAGACGGCGCTCGTCGGCAAGTACATGAACCTCTACGGCGAACAGCGGTCCAAGGTCACCGGCAAGGACTCCGGTCACTACGTGCCCGCCGGCTGGACGCAGTGGTTCGGCACCCTCGACGACAACCACTTCGGGGTTCCGGGCGGTACCTACCACTACTTCGACACCACGTGGAACGCCAACGGCGACATCGTGCGCAACCGCGGGAAGTACTCCACCGACCTCATCGTCGACAAGTCCCGGCAGCTGGTCGCGGAGTTCGCCAAGGACCCCGACCCGTTCTTCCTCCACATCTCGACCGTGGCGCCGCACTTCGGGAGCCCGCACGAGGCCGACGACCCGAAGCTGCTCAAGCACTTCACGCCCGCCCGGCCCCGATGGGTGCGTGGCCGCTTCGACGCGATGCTGCCCAAGTCACCCGGAGTTCCCTCGTTCACCCGCTCCCCCGAGGCCGACGTCCGCGACAAGACCTGGCCGATCCGGTCGCTGCCCGAGGTCGGGCACGCCGCCCAGGCCGCCGTCCGCGAGCTGGCCCGGCAGCGCGCCGAGACCATCTATGTCATCGACCGGCAGTTCAAGAAGCTCATCGAGCGGCTGCGCGCCACCGACGAGCTCGACAGCACGGTCGTCATCTTCACCTCCGACAACGGCCACTTCCTGGGCGAGCACCGCAAGCTCACCGGCAAGCTCCTCCCCTACGAACCGTCGTTCCGGGTCCCGTTGCTGGTGCGCGCCCCCGGCGGCCGGCAGGGCGGGCGGGTCTTCCCGGTCACCACGGTCGACCTGGGCGTGACGCTGCTCGACCTCGGTCGCGCCGAGGGACGGCTGCCCTACCCCACCGACGGGCGCTCGTTCGCACCCGAGATCTACGGCGGCGACGCGGCGTACGACGTGCCGGTCTTCTACGAGGCGGTGGTCCCCGCCATGAACGCCGACAGGCACGGCCTCTCGGGCATCGGCGTGCGGACGAGCCGGTGGAAGTTCGTGCTCTACAACAACGGCCGAGCCGAGCTCTACGACCTCGTGAAGGACCCCCACGAGCTCACCAACCTGGTGTGGACCCACGGGGCACCCAAGGTGGTCGGCGCGCTCACGAAGGTCGTCAACGGCCTGCGCCGGTGCAAGGCCGACAAGTGTCGCGTGCGGCTGCCCAAGAAGTTCCGCGCCACCGTCGGTCAGGCCAAGCACGACCTGCGCGTGCAGGAGGCTGCCGCGTGGTTCAAGCCGCCGGCCGACTGAGCCGGCCGGCCTTCAGGCCTCCGCGGCGATGATCGCCTCGATCCTCCGGATCGAGGTCGGGGTGTCGACGTGGTGGACGGCGTGCCAGCCTTCGGCGCGAGCGGCGGCAACGTTGGGCGGGTGGTCGTCGAGGAAGACGATCTCGTGCGGCTCGACCCCGAGCCGCTCGGCCGTCAGGGCATAGATGGCGGGATCGGGCTTGGCCAGGCCGACCTCGTGGGAGTAGACGATGTCGTCGGTGATGCCCTCGAAGCCCCAGTGCCGCTCCGCCTCCCGGGCGCCCGGCCCGGAGTTGCTGAGGATGCCGGTCAGGCGTGCGGGTCGCTGGGCCGCGAACCAGTCGAGCAGCGGCTGGTCCAGGGTCCCGACGTACCAGGTCCAGAAGTCGCGCATCAGCTCGTCGGCCTGCTCGTCGGACAGCCCGAGGTGCTGCTGCCAGTGGGCCCGCACCTCGGCCTCGGTCATCCCACCGGTGCCGGGGTCGGCCGGGAAGACCGGCGTCGCCCCGAGGGCCCCCTCCCCCAGCCCGTGGCGGATCTCGAAGGGTGTAGGAAAGACCTCGTCGTCCACGATCTCGAGGACCGACCCGATGTCGAGGACGACGGCGCGAATGGTCATCGCGGCATCCTCCCAGACCCGCCTAGCGCGCCTTCTTGCGTTATCTCACACATGAGATACCGTGGGGCGGGTGACGGACGACTACAAGGGCCGCATCGGGAACCTGATCCGCGACGCTCGCAAGCACCGCGGGCTCACCCAGCAGCAGCTGGCGGAACGGCTGGCCACCAGTCAGAGCGCGGTCAACCGCATCGAGAAGGGTCACCAGAACCTCTCCCTGGAGATGCTGGCCCGCATCGGCGCCGCCCTGGACTCCGAGATCGTGGCGCTCGGCGCCGGCCCTACCCACCTGCGCGTGACCGGGCCGACGACCCTGTCCGGCAGCATCGACGTGAAGACGTCGAAGAACGCCGGCGTCGCCCTGCTGTGCGCCTCGCTGCTCAACCGTGGCAAGACCACGCTGCGCAGCGTGGCCCGCATCGAGGAGGTCAACCGGCTGCTCGAAGTGCTGGGCTCCCTGGGCGTGCAGACCCGCTGGATCGGCACCGACAACGACCTCGAGATCATCCCGCCCAAGGAGCTCGACCTGAGCCAGATCGACGAGGAGGCGGCGCGGCGTACTCGTTCGGTGATCATGTTCCTCGGTCCGCTCATCCACCGCGCCGACAGCTTCGACCTGCCCTACGCCGGCGGCTGCAACCTCGGCACCCGCACGGTCGAGCCGCACATGTCGGCCCTGCGGCCGTTCGGCCTCGAGGTCAAGGCGACCGACGGTTCCTACCACGCCCAGGTCAACCGGGCGATCGAGCCGACCAAGCCGATCGTGCTGACCGAGCGCGGCGACACCGTGACCGAGAACGCCCTGATGGCCGCCGCGTTGCACCCGGGCACCACGACCATCCGCAACGCCTCGTCCAACTACATGGTCCAGGACCTCTGCTTCTTCCTGCAGCGGCTCGGCGTCGGCGTCGAGGGGGTCGGCACCACCACACTGGTCGTGACCGGCTGCCGCGAGATCGACATCGACGTCGACTACGCGCCCAGCGAGGACCCGATCGAGGCGATGTCGCTGCTGGCCGCCGCCATCGTCACGGAGTCCGAGATCACCATCCGCCGGGTGCCGATCGAGTTCCTCGAGATCGAGCTGGCCACGCTGGAGGAGATGGGGTTCCGCTACCAGCAGTCGGAGGAGTACGTCGCCCGCAACGGCCACACCCGCCTGGTCGACCTCACCACCAAGCGCTCGCGGCTGCACGCGCCGCTCGACAAGATCCACCCGATGCCGTTCCCGGGGCTCAACATCGACAACCTGCCGTTCTTCGCCGTCATCGCCGCGGTCGCCGAGGGTCAGACCCTGCTGCACGACTGGGTCTACGAGAACCGCGCGATCTATCTCGTCGAGCTCAACAAGCTCGGCGGCGACGTCAAGCTCCTCGACCCGCACCGGGTGATGATCGAGGGCCCGACCCACTGGTCCGGCACGGAGATCGTCTGCCCACCCGCCCTGCGGCCGGCCGTGGTCATCCTGCTGGCGATGCTGGCCTCCAAGGGCACCTCGGTGCTCCGCTCGACCTACGTCATCCACCGCGGCTACGAGGACCTGGCCGAGCGCCTCAACCAGCTCGGCGCCAACATCGAGCCCTTTAGAGACATCTAGCAATTCGGAGGTTTCGAGACGGTTGCTAGCGCAACCTCCTCAACCACCGAATTGCTCAGGTGAAGAGGGTCTCCACCCAGGCGCGGGCGTGCGCCTTGAAGGCCGGCGGCGCCTCCATCTCGGCGGTGATCCGCGGGATGGGCATGGTGCCCTGGCTGGCCAGGTTGTGCCAGTCGGACTCGGCCTCGATGAGCTCACCGAGGTCGGCGCGCGGCAGGAACACCCCGTGCCCGTCGGGGCAGACGCGTACCTGGCCCGGCCCGAAGGGTCGGGTGCTCATCTCGGCGCCGCATTGCGGGCACGGCCAGGCGTCTGCGGTGTCCATGACCCGACCGTACGCCTCCGCCCGACCCCGCGTCCCGACACTCGCCGACCCGGGCCCTCCAGCAGCCATACTGCTCGCGTGACCACGCCCGCCACGGGATATGCCTACCTCGACGCCGTCTTCGACCGGCCGGGTCAGGTGCTCGCGTTCGCCCACCGTGGCGGGGCCTTCCACCCCGACATCGAGGGTCTGGAGAACACCATCCAAGCGTTCGCGCACGCGGTGGACCTCGGCTACGACTATCTCGAGACCGACGTCCACGTCACCAGCGACGGCGTGCTGCTGGCCTTCCACGACACGGTCCTGGACCGGGTCACCGACAGCACCGGCTCGATCGCGGACAGCACCTACGCCGAGGTGCAGCAGGCTCTGATCAAGGGCTCCGAAGCGGTGCCGACGCTGGCGGAGCTCTTCGACGCCTTCCCCGACGCGCGCTTCAACATCGACCTCAAGTCGGCCGGCGCGGTGCCCGCCCTGGCCGCGTTCCTGGCGGAGCGCGAGGCCTGGGACCGGGTCTGCGTGGGGTCGTTCTCGGGCCGTCGGCTGCGCGAGTTCCGCCGACTGACCGGGGGCCGGGTGGCCACGTCCGCGGCGCCGCTCGAGGTGGCGGCGTACCGCCTCCTCCCGGGCCGGATGGCGAGGCTGCTCACCCGCGGCCGACCGAGCGTGCTCCAGGTCCCCCACGGGCTCCGGCGGCTGACCATCGTCACCCCGCGGCTCGTACGGCGCGCGCACGCGGCCGGCCTGCACGTCCACGTCTGGACCATCGACGACCCCGAGGAGATGCAGGCGCTGCTGGACCGTGGTGTCGATGGCTTGATGACCGACCGCACCGACATACTCAGGACCGTGCTGACGGAGAGCGGCCGATGGAGGGCCGAAGGATGAAGACCGACGAGCCGACGCGGCCCCAACGGCCCCAACGGCATCGCCGACCTGAGCCCCCTGTGGCGGTCCAAGGACCAGAAGGCCTGGTACTGGTACGACTGGGCAAACTCGGCCTTCTACACCACCGTCTTGTCGGTCCTGTTCGCTCCCTACATGATCACGGTCGCCGGCAAGGCGGCCGGCTGCATCGATCCGGACGAGACGTGCAGCAAGACGGTCAACGTGTTGGGACTCGACCTCGCCGCAGGCTCGCTGCCGTTCTACCTCACGAGCTTCGCCACCATCGCGAGCGCGTTCGTGCTGCCCGTCATCGGTGCGTTCGTGGACCGCTCGTCCCACAAGAAGTGGCACATGGGCGCCTTCGCCTGGGCCGGGTCGTTCTTCTGCGCCCTCCTGTTCTTCATGCAGGGCGAGAGCTGGCAGCTCGGCGCCATCTCCATCGTGCTGGCCAGCATCCTGGGCGGCTGCTCCCTGGTCAGCTACTACGCGATCCTCGTGGACATCTCCACCGAGGACGAACGCGACCACGTGTCCTCGCGTGGGTGGGCGTTCGGCTATCTCGGCGGCGGCACGCTCCTGGCTCTGAACCTGGTCGTCTACCTCGGCCACGACACCTTCGGACTGGGCGAGGGCATGGCCGTCCGGCTCTCGTTGTTGTCTGCCGCCGTCTGGTGGGCGGGCTTCACGATCATCCCGATGGTGCGGCTGCGCAACTACGCGCCGCGCAACCTCGTCGCGGCCGAGGGCACGCTCTTCCACCGCAGCTTCGGACAGCTCTACGCCACGCTCAAGGAGATGCGCGGGTTCCCGATGACGCTCACCTTCCTGATCGCCTACCTCTTCTACAACGACGGCATCCAGACCGTCATCTACGCCGCGTCGACCTACGGGTCGAAGCAGCTGAAGTTCGACCAGAGCGTCCTGATCGCCACGATCCTGCTCATCCAGTTCGTGGCGTTCGGCGGTGCTCTCTTCTTCGGCCGGCTGGCCTCGCGTTTCGGCGCCTACCGGTCGATCCTGTGGGGCGTGTACGCCTGGATGGTCATCGTGGTGCTCGCGCTCTTCCTCCCCGAGAAGAACGTCGCCGCGTTCCTGGCCGTGGCCGTGGCCATCGGCATCGTGCTGGGCGGCACCCAGGCGCTGTCCCGCTCGTTCTTCAGCCTGCTCATCCCCCGCGGTCGTGAGGGCGAGTACTTCGGCCTCTACAACGCCTGCGAGCGTGGTACGTCGTGGTTCGGCACGCTGCTGTTCGGCGTGGTCTTCCAGGTCACGGGCTCCTACCGCCCGGCGATCGTCGCGCTGATCATCTTCTTCGTGCTGGGAGCGTTCTTCCTCCTGCGCCTCGACCCGCAGCGGGGCATCCGTGAGGCGGGCAACGAGATCCCCCAGGTGGTCTGAGCGGCGCTCGGCGAATGCTCACCCTTAGGGGTGAGTGCCCGGCGGCACCGGTGTGACCGCGGTCCCATGGTTTCGAGGGAACGTTCCCCCACGCGGTAGCGTTGAGAGAGATGACGGGCATCCGAATGCCGGTCCGAGGCGTCGTATCGACGTTCCCGCGCGGCGCCCAGTGGCCCGGTGAGTGAACCAAACCCGTCTCGACAGCGTCTTACACGGGGGAACCAGAAGGGTGGTAGCCAAGATGGCAGAGCGCACATTGCGTGGAGCGCGCCTCGGGGGCCAGAGTTTCGAAGACGAGCGCGGCATCGAGTTCGCGGCGCGTCAGCAGGTCGGCTACCTGTGCTCACAAGGACATGCGTTCGAGATCACGATGTCGGTCGAGGCCGATGTTCCGGCGGTCTGGGAGTGCCCGCGCTGCGGTGCCGAGGCCCTGAGCACGTCCGGCATCCTGCCTGAGACCAAGGACGTGAAGCCGGCCCGCACGCACTGGGACATGCTCCTGGAGCGGCGGTCGGAGAAGGAGCTCGAGGACATCCTCAAGGAGCGTCTGGAGCTGCTCCGCGGTGGCGAGATCGGCCCCGCACACCTGCATCGCGCGAACGCCAAGAAGCGCGTCCGCAGCGCCTGACCTTCGGCGTCGTTCGCACGCCTACTCGTCGACGACCTCACCGCGTACGACGTCCCCAGGCCCGGCAGGTCCTCGCGGACCCGGGCCCCGAGTGACGTAGGCACCGAGCAGCCGCTTGCTGACCACCTTGGTCAGCAGTCGGCGGGCCACCGGCCGGGTGAACGGCAGGATCAGCAGGATGCCGAGGGCGTCGGTCACGAAGCCGGGGCTGAGCATCAGCGTGCCGCCGACCAGGATCAGGGCGCCGTCGGCCAGCTCGCGCGCCGGCATCTGGCCGGAGCTGAGCGCGGTGTTCAGGGCCAGCCAGGCGCGCCTGCCCTCGTTCCGGATCAGCCAGGTGCCGAGGATGCTGTCGAGGATCAGCAGCAGGATCGTCCACCAGACCCCGATCACCTGCCCGACCTGGATGAGCACGTAGATCTCCACCAGCGGCACGACGATGAACGCGACGACGAGCAGCCAGCTGACCCAGCGACGGCGGCGGACGGCCATCACGCCCTCCTGAGCCGGCGACGTAGCTGGCGGTACCGCTCACGCAGCCCCCACTTGGTGATCGACTTGAGCGACTCCTTGGCCACGTCGGGGCTCATCTTGGAGTCGCCGCGCACCCGCTCGATGAACTCGATCGGCACCTCGACGATCCTCAGTCCCGCCTGGAGCGTCCGGTAGGCCATGTCGGTCTGGAACACGTAGCCGGTGCTCTGCACCTGGTCGATGTCGATCTTCTCGAGCGTCGTCCTGCGGAAGAGCCGGAAGCCGGCGGTGGCGTCGCGGACGGGCATGCCGAGCAGCAGCCGGACGTAGATGTTGCCGCCGCGCGACAGCGCCTCGCGCGACCGGGGCCAGTTGACGATCGAGCCTCCCGGGATCCACCGCGAGCCGATCACCAGGTCGGCGCCCTGGATCGCCTCGAGCAACCGGTGGAGCTGTTCGGGCTGGTGGGACCCGTCGGCGTCCATCTCACCGATCACGTCGTAGCCGGCGTCGAGAGCGACCTGGAAGCCCGCCCGGTACGCCGCGCCGAGGCCGGCCTTCTCGGCGCGGTGCACGACCGCGACCTGCGGGTCCGCAGCGGCCAGCTCGTCGGCGATCCGGCCGGTGCCGTCGGGCGATCCGTCGTCGACCACGATGACGTCGACGTCGGGCTGGGCGGCCCGCAGCCGACCCACGATCCACGCCAGGTTCTCGGCCTCGTTGTAGGTCGGGATCACCATGACGACCCGGCCGAGCTCGGCTGTCGTCATCGGCGGTTCTCACTGTTCGTGGTCGTCGCCGGCTCGGGTGCCGGCTCGGCGGCCTGGTCTTGGGTCTCGTCGGCCTTCCCCGCGCGGTCGCGCGGATCGCCGCGCCGACGATATCCGAGCAGCGCGACGGCCGTGATCAGAACTGTGAACGGGCCCGCCAGCCGGCCGACCCAGTGGCCGACCCGGGTGCCGGGGGTGACGGAGGCGTCGAGCGCGATGTCGGCCGTCAGGACCGAGGTGGTGCGCGGCTCGGCCTGGGTCACGACAGACCCGTCGGGCGCGATGATGCCCGAGCGGCCGTTGATCGAGGCGATGGCCACGTAGCGGCCGAACTCGATGGCCCGGGCGCGGGAGATCTCGAACTGCTGCTCGATCTGGGCGGTGTGGATGAACATCGCGTTGCTCGTCTGGACCACGACCATCTCCGCCCCGTGGTCGACCTGGTCGTAGAGGCCGTCGTCGTACGCGATGTCGAAGCAGATGGCGTCGGCGACCTGGGTGCCGGCCACGCGAAGAGGGGTGCTGCGGGTGCCGCTGACCATGTCACGCGGGATCATGTCCAGCTTGCCGAAGCTGTCGCCGAAGACGTTGCGCCACGGGATGTACTCCCCGAACGGGACCGGGTGGCGCTTCGTGTAGCGGTCGCCGCCACCCAGCACCGGGTCCCAGACGATGCCCTGGTTGAGCACGTGCTCGGCGCCGGCGTCGACGATCGCCCCGACGAGGATCGGCACCCCGATCGTGGCCGCAGCCGTCTGGATGCCGGTGCGGGTCTGCTGGTCGGCGAACGGGTCCACCGCCGTGGAGTTCTCGGACCACAGCACGAAGTCGGGACGCTCGGCCCGGCCGGCCTCGACGTCGGAGGCGAGGTCGATGGTGGCCTGCACGTAGTTCTCGGTGACCTGCCGGAAGTCGAGCAAGACGTCTGTGCCGTCGCCTGGCACGTCGCCCTGCACGGCCGCCACGCGCAGGCTGCCCTCAGGACTCGGCTGCCAGGGCCGCAGTGCGGGCAGGAGCAGGAGGGTCGCCACGGCGACGACCGCCACGAGCGCAGGCAGGCGGCGTCCGTTTGCGCGGACCAGTGCAGCGATCGTGGCGCCGAGCAGCGCCAGGAGGAAGCTGACGCCGGTCGCCCCGACGTACGCCAGCGCCGGGGCGACAGGGGTGTCGACCACGGCAAAGGCGAGCCGCCCCCACGGCATCCCGCTGAAGGGCCAGCCGCTGCGCAGCACCTCGATGCCCACCCATGCCACGGCCGCCCACAGCGGCCACAGGGGCAGGCGAGTGAGCACCGGCACCAGGGCCCCCAGCAGCCCGAAGAACGCCGCCTCCAGCCCCGAGAGGGCCAGCCACGCGTAGATGTCGACGGCGTGCATCCACCACATCAGCACGTAGGTGAAGCCGATGCCGAACGCCAACCCGGGGATCCAGGCCCGTCGGGCAGGCAAGCCCTGCGTCAGCAGGAAGAATGCCGCCACCGCGAAGGGCAGCACGATGAAGAGCCCGACGGGAGGGAACGCCGTGCTCAGCGCGATGCCGGCGAGACCGGCGAGCAGCGAACGGGTGAGCACCGGTCAAATCTATCCGGCGGCGTGGCACCGGACCGGAGATCCCGCCCGTAGCGGCCAGAACTGCCCAGACTTGCCCGGGCTTTGCAGGGCCCGGGAGAGGCTGCCGCTCTTCGGACCGACCCGGTCGCGACAGGCTGCCGCGATCGGGAAGTTGTCTAGGGGACGGATGCCTCTCCCGGATTCACCCTCGTGGGGCGGCACCGACCTCCGCGAACCACGTTGGACTGGTGGGTGGCCCCCCACCTTCCGACTCGGCCACTCGGACGTCGGTCCACCGACACGATCTGCATGGGCGAACGAAGCGAAACCATTGTCCGTCCGACCCATCGTGTCAACCGGGCGCTGACCTGCGCGAACACAAGAACGCGCAGGTCAGGCAGGGTTGTCCGTACACCAGAAGTTCATCTGGAATCTCACCGATCGGCCCTGCCCCGGCGTGTCGATCCGTGACACGCCGAGCGGCGGTCCAGACCGGTCGGCCCAGAGCGGTTGCCTGGCCGGTTGGCCTAGCTCGGCTCAGCCCGGGACGACCACGACGCCGGTGGCGCTGGTGGCCAGCAGTGGTTCGGCGAGCACTGCGGCGGCGCCCGGCCGCTCGGCCGTCTCGGCCCCGCGGGCCACGACGTGGACGGTGAAGTCGAGGGTGCGCGACCGGGTGCCGACGCGGGTGACCTCGCAGCCGATCTGGAGCACGTCGCCGGCCCGGACGGGGGCCCGGAACTGCACGTCGGAGTACGACGCGAACAGGCCCTCGTCGCCGTCGGTGAGGATGCACATCTCGGTGGCGACGTCGCCGAACAGGCCGAGGCTGTAGGCGCCGTCGACCAGGTTTCCGGCGTAGTGGGCATGGGAGTAGGGCACGTAGCGGCGGTGCGTGACGCGGGTGCCGACGGTGGCGGTCATGGCCTCAGGATGCCTTCCTGGTCGCGAGCTGGTGGACGAGGTACGACGCCACCTCGCCGGGCGTCGTACCCCGGGTGAACACACGGTCGACGCCGAGCTCGGCGGCCATCGTCTCGTCGAAGCGCGGGCCACCGACGATGAGGAGCGGGCGCTTGTCCTCGGGGTAGGACTCGCGGAAGGCGGCCGACATCTCCCGCGTGTTGAGCAGGTGGGCGTCGCGCTGGGTGACGACCTGCGAGACGAGCACGGCGTCGGCCTTCTCCTCGCGGGAACGCTCGACGAGCTGCGGCACGCTGACCTGCGCGCCGAGGTTCACCACCTTGAGCTCGCGGTAGTACTCCAGGCCCTTCTCCCCCGCGAACCCCTTGATGTTGAGGATCGCGTCGATGCCGACGGTGTGGGCGTCGGTGCCGATGCAGCCGCCCACGACCACCAGGCGGCGCCGCAGCGCACCCTTGATGGCCGCGTTGGCCTCCTTGGGCGTCAGCAGCGGGTAGTCGCGCTCGACCACCTCGACGGTGCTCGGGTCGACCAGGTGGTTGACCCGGCCGTAGACGACGAAGAACGTGAACCCCTCCCCCATCGGCTTGGCGTGGGCGACCAGCGCCGGGTCCATCCCCATCTTGTTGGCCAGCTGGAGGGCCGCCCCCTCGGCGACCTTGGAGTGCTTGATCGGCAGGGTGAAGCTGACCTGCACCATCCCGTCGCCGGTGGTGTCGCCGTACGGGCGGATCGGACCGCTCATGACTCGCCCTCCAGGATCTCGCTGGCCGGGTTGTAGTAGTCCTTGGCCTTGCGGGCGACCCCGTCGAGGCCGCGGCCGCCCTCCGGCGGCCGCTTCATCAGGCCGAAGGTGCCGTCGGCGATGGCGGCCAGCAGCGGCGGGTGTCCGGCGGAGTCGGTGTCGCCCTTGATGCGCTCGAGCAGCTCGATGGTCTCGCCCAGCACCTGCTCGGCGCGGTTGGCGATGAAACCACCGGGCGCCGGCACGAAGTCCTCGCTGAGGTTGCCCACGGCGTTCATGACGTAGCGGACGTTCTGCAGCGCCAGGTCGCGGTCGGAGATCCACGGCGTGACCACGGCCTCCGTCATCATGCCGACGAGCAGGATGCCCTGGCCGGTGAGCGCGCCGACGAGGTTGAAGAAGCCGTCGAGGAGGTAGCCCTTGAAGATGTCGCCGGTCATGTGGCGAGTGGGTGGCATCCACTTGAGCGGCGCGTCGGGGAACAGCTCGCGGGCGAGCATCGCGTGGGCCAGCTCCAGCCGGAAGGAGTCGGGCACGTCGGGGTCGATCTCGAAGGCGTGGCCAAGGCCGAGCTGCCAGTTCTCGAGGCCGGCCTCCTTGGCGAAGTACTCGTTGAGCAGCTGGCTCGTCGTCACCGTGTGGGCCGCCTCGACGGCCTCGGCCGTGGTGAGGTAGTTGTCCTCGCCGGTGTTGATGATGATGCCGGCGCGGGCGTGCACCTGGCGGCTGAAGCGCTGGTCGACGAAGGTGCGGATCGGGTTGATGTCGCGGAAGAGGATCCCGTACATCGAGTCGTTGAGCATCATGTCGAGCCGCTCGAGCCCGGCCAGCGCGGCGATCTCGGGCATGCACAGGCCGCTGGCGTAGTTGGTCAGCCGGACGTAGCGGCCCAGCTCTCGGCTGGTCTCGTCGAGGGCCGCGCGCATCAGGCGGAAGTTCTCCTGGGTGGCGTAGGTGCCGGCGAACCCCTCGCGGGTGGCGCCCTCGGGCACGAAGTCGAGCAGGCTCTGGCCGGTCGACCGGATCACCGCGATCACGTCGGCGCCCTCGCGGGCCGCCGCCTGCGCCTGCGGGATGTCCTCGTAGATGTCGCCGGTGGCCACGATGAGATAGATCCACGGCGTGCGGGGCGCGTCGCCGACCCGTTTGACGAGGCGCTCGCGCTCCTTGCGACGCGCGTCGATGCGGCGTACGCCGGCGCCGACGGCCTTGCGGGCGGCCGTGCGGGCGCTCGTGTCGTCGCGACCCTCGGGCAGGTGGAAACGCACCGATCCGGCCGAGGCCTTCTGGGCCAACGTGAGCAGGTCGTCGGCCTCGCCGCGCAGCAGCGCGTCCCAGACGGGGCGGCTGACGCCGTGCTCGAGCCCGACGTCGCCGCGGACGCAGTCCATCAGCCGGTTGACCCACGGCGTGCCGTCGGGGTCGGCACCCGCCAGGCCGGCCAGCCGGAGTGTGGCCCGCTCGACGGACACGGTGGTGTGCTGCTGCGCGAGCCTGACGATCGGCCGACCGACCTGGCGGGCGAGCGTCCGGGCGCGGCGTACGTCGGCCTTGTCGAGGCCGAGACGCGGCTTCACGGTCGTGGAGCTCGTCGAAGCCTTGGCCATGGTCACAGTCTCCGCTCGAAGAGCCCGCGCACGCCGGCGTCGGCGCGCAGCAGCTCGAGGGCGTACGCCGCGTGGCCAGGGACGTAGCCGTTGCCGACGAGCATCCGCACGTCGGCCGCAAGCCCCTCTGCGCCCAGCGCCGCGGCCGAGAACGAGGTCGCCATGGAGAAGAAGATGACGGTGCCGCGGTCGGCGGTGGCCAGGATGGCGCCGCCTTCGCAGCCGGGAACGTCGACGCAGACGACGGTGATGTCGGCCAGCGAGCCGGTCGCGGCCACGGCGTCACGCAGTGCGATCGGGTCGCGGGCGTCGGCGATCACCACGTCGTCGGCCAGGCCGGACTCCTCCAGGAGCTTGGCCTCCTCCTGCGTGGGCACCACACCGACGGTGCGCTGGGCGCCCGCGTCGCGTGCTGCGGCCAGGCTGAGCGAGCCGGACTTGCCGGCGCCGCCGACGACGGCGACCACCGGCTGCTCGTACTCCGCCACGATCCTTTTGGTCAGCGCGGGCGCGCCGCACACGTCCATGACGGCCAGGCTGAGCGCTGGGTCCAGGTCGTCGGGGATGACGGCGGCGATCGAGCGGCCGAACAGCACGGCGTACCCCTCGCACGGCACCTGCTCCGACCGGCCGTCCCAGCCGGCGAGGCCGTCCTCGATGACGAGCGGGGTCAGGGTCAGGGAGACCAGGGTGGCGATCCGGTCGCCGACAGCCAGGCCCAGCGGAGACTCGGGGCCCACCTCCTCGACGGTGCCGACGAGCATGCCGCCGGAACCGGTCTCGGGGTTCTGCATCTTGCCCCGCGCCGCCACGATCTCGAGCACCTCGGCGCGCACCTTGGAGCCGTCGACCTTGCCGTCCGCAGAGTGCTTGCGCTCGAGCTGGCGGTACGACGCCGCGTCGAGGTTGAGCCGCTCGACCCGCACGCGCACCTCGTCGGGCCACAGCTCGCGGCGGGTGTCGAGCTGCTGAGCGGCCTGCGGGAGCACCACCGCGTCGTCGAGGACCCGGTGCAAGCCGGTGGGGTCGGAGGCCGACAACGTGGGTGAACCTTTCGTGTACTCCCGCCAGGATGACGGGAAATAATCCGGCGCAGCATTAGACTTGCGAGACGATCTGGCGAATACTTTGTCAGACGCGGGCTCCCCGACACAACCGGCGCGCCCGCGGCACGACTGCGCACGACATCGATCATCGCCCACGAGCACAACGCCACCCCCCTCAACACCGCCACGGGAGTCCACCCATGAGCATCGAGACCGCGATCGGCCTGGAGTCCGGCCAGCCCTACCCCTATGAGCGGGTCGAGCTCGTCGAACCGGACTGGACGCGCTTCCCCGGCTGGAAGGACGTCACCACCGACGAGTGGGAGTCCGTGCAGTGGCAGCGCGCCCACTGCGTGAAGAACATCAAGCAGCTCCGCGAGCTCCTGGGCGACCTCGTCGACGAGCGCTTCTACGCCGACCTCGAGCGCGACCAGGCCGAGCGGGCCACCATGTCGATGCTGGTGCCGCCGCAGATGATGAACACGATGGCGCCGACCGTGACGCCGGCCGGTCCGGGCTCGCTGACCGACGCGTTCTACGCCGACCCGGTCCGCAACTACATGATCCCGGTGTTCAGCGACCGTCGTACGGACTGGTCCTCGCACCCGCACGCGACCCGCGACTCCCTGCACGAGCACGACATGTGGGTGGCCGAGGGGCTGACCCACCGCTACCCCACCAAGGTGCTGGCCGAGCTGCTGCCGACCTGCCCGCAGTACTGCGGCCACTGCACCCGCATGGACCTCGTCGGCAACTCGACCGCGGTGATCGACAAGCTCAAGTTCGTGGGCAAGCCCAACGACCGGCTCGGCGAGATGATGGACTACCTGCGTCGTACGCCGCAGGTGCGCGACGTGGTCGTCTCCGGTGGCGACGTGGCCAACATGCCGTGGCCGCGGCTCGAGTCGTTCCTGACCGACCTGCTGGAGATCGAGAACATCCGCGACATCCGGCTGGCTACCAAGGCGCTGATGGGCCTGCCGCAGCACTGGCTGCAGGACGACGTCGTCGAGGGCATGACCCGCGTCGCCACCACCGCCCGGGCCCGCGGTGTGTCCATCGCGATCCACACCCACGTCAACCACGCCAACTCGGTGACGCCGCTGGTCGCCAAGGCCGCCCGCACGATGCTCGACACCGGCATCCGCGACGTACGCAACCAGGGCGTGATCCTCAACGGCGTCAACGCCGACCCGCACGCCTTGCTCGACCTGTGCTTCCGGCTGCTCGATGGCGCGCAGATCATGCCGTACTACTTCTACATGTGCGACATGATCCCGTTCTCGGAGCACTGGCGGATCTCCGTGGCCGACGCGCAGAAGCTGCAGCACTCGATCATGGGCTACCTGCCGGGCTTCGCGACGCCGCGCATCGTCTGCGACGTGCCCTTCGTGGGCAAGCGCTGGGTGCACCAGCTCGCCGACTACGACACCGAGCGCGGCATCTCCTACTGGACCAAGAACTACCGCACCTCGATCGAGGCCACCGACCCCGAGGCCCTGTCGCGGACCTACGAGTACTACGACCCGATCCACACCCTCCCCGCCGCTGGGCAGGAGTGGTGGGCCGAGCACGGCAACCTCGACGAGTCGCACCTGAAGGCCGCTGAGGTCGCCGAGGCCTCCCGCCGGATGGCCGCCCTCCAGGCCCACTGAGCCGCGTCTCGGGGTTGTCGGATACACCGGCTCGACCGGTAAACCGACGTTCGATGCGGTGCAAGCCTTGCCCGACAACTGCGGGGCTGCCCAACAACCCCGGCACAGTCGCCAGGCCGCCCAGCCGCTTCTCCACAGGCCAGTACGAGGGCAGGATTCGACGACGGCGTCTCCGCGGGATGCCTTGCGCATGACGAGAACGCTGAAGCAGCTCGGTCTCGCACGGTGGTGTCGTCCTGCGCACGCGAAGCCCTCGCAGACGGGTACTACGACCAGCGCGATCGCTGCGCTGGTCCGGACGGGTCAATGGCGTCGAGTACGACACGGCGCCTACATCCCGACCGACCTCTGGGCCGACCCTCAGCCCTGCGGACCGGCACCGCGTTCTGTGCACGCGCCGTCCTGAAGACAGCGCAATACCCAGTCGGTGCTGTCCCACGTCATCCGCAGCCATCGAGCAGGGCGCCGAGTGTGGGACCTCGACCTGGCCGAAGTGCACATCACCCGGCCGATGGCAAGTGCGGCCGACGGGAGGCCGGCGTCCGTGCATCATCGGGGCCGCCTGGATCCGAGCCCGAGTGGATCGTCGAGCCTCGACGGCGTTCGACGTCACCATCGCCGCTCGACCCGGATCGCCATGACTTGCACGCATCGCCGACGTCGAGCCGTCCTCGTGGTGGTCAACAGCCTGCTTCACCGAGGCGGCACCAGGCTTCCGGAGATGGCGGGCAGGCTGCCGCGACTCGATACTGGCCAAGCTTCACCCTCACCACCGATTGGTGCTCGGCTCGCTGATCCTCGGATCGGAGTCTGTGGGCGAGTCGCGGACGCCGTCACCTGTTTGGGCGCAGGGCACTCTCCCTCGGCCGGAGCCCAAGATCGCGGTGTACGACGAGTCGGACAGTGTCGTGGCGCGTGTGGACTTCGCGCTGGCGGAGTACGGGGTGTTCCTGTGAGTTCGACGGCCGGCACAAGTACCTCACCATGCTCCGCGAGGGCGAGACCCTGGAGCAGTTCCTGCTCCGTGAGAAGCGTCGCGAGGAGCTGATCTGCGCGTTGACCGGGTGGGTCTGCATCCGGATCACCTGGGAGACCTCGCAGCGGCCGCGACTGCTGGCGCGCCGCGATCCGCGCGCATCTTGGAGTCGCGGGCTCCTCGGCCTGGCCTGACGCCCGTCTTCGGTGGCAATCTGCCCGTTCGACGGGGGTTGCAACCTACCCGAACGTCCGTGTTACACCGGTCGACCGGGTAATCACGTCCGACAGCCGCCTACGACACCGGCCGGTTCTCGTACGGCGTGGAGAGGACGATCGTCGTCCGTGACGAGACGTTGGCGGCGGCCCGGATGCGGGCGAGCAGGTCCTCGAGCGCCGAGGGGGTGGCGACGCGGACCTTGAGGATGTAGGACTCGTCGCCGGCGACCGACCAGCAGGACTCGATCTCCTCGACCGTGCGCAGCCGCTCGGGGTAGTCGTCGGGCTCGGAGGGGTCGATGGGGGTGATCGAGACGAACGCCGTCAGCGGCAGCCCCATCTGGTCGTGGTCGACGGTGGCGACGTAGCCGCGGATCATGCCCCGCTGCTCGAGCCGCTTCACTCGCTGGTGCACGGCCGAGGTGGACAGACCGGTGGCCTTGCCGAGGTCGGTGAAAGACATCCGGCCGTCGGCGGCCAGCAGGGCAAGGATCATCCGGTCCGTCTTCTCCACCTCGGAAGAGTAGCGCCGAGCCGTGACAGGATGCCTGCGTGAAACGGCAGCCGGACAGCGGCGATCGACTGATGGTGCTCGACACCGCCTCGCTCTACTTCCGGGCGTTCTTCGGCATCCCGGAAGTGCTGGCCGACGACGGCACGCCCGTCAACGCCGTTCGCGGGCTCCTCGACTTCATCAGCCGCCTCGTCGGCCAGTACCGGCCGACGCACCTCGTCTGCGCCTGGGACAACGACTGGCGGCCGCAGTGGCGCGTCGACCTGGTGCCGTCGTACAAGTCCCACCGCGTGGAGTACGTCGTCCCCGGCGACGCCCCCGACGTCGAGGTCGTGCCCGACCCGCTGGAGGTCCAGGTGCCGATCATCCAGGCGGTGCTGGCGGCCTACGGCATCTGCGTCATCGGCGCCGACGGCTACGAGGCCGACGACGTGATCGGCTCCCTCGCCACCCAGGCCAGCATGCCTGTCGACGTCGTCACCGGCGACCGGGACCTGTTCCAGCTCGTCGACGACAAGTCCGCTGTCCGGATCCTCTATGTCGCCCGCGGCGTCGGCAACCACGAGCGCGTCACCGACGAGGTCGTCGTCGAGCAAGTACGCCGTCCTGCCCAGCCAGTACGCCGACTTCGCCACGATGCGCGGCGACTCCTCCGACGGCCTCCCCGGCGTCGCCGGCGTCGGCGAGAAGACCGCGTCAGCGCTGCTTCTCACGTACGGCGACCTGCGCGGCATCATCGACGCCGCGGCCGATCCCGGCTCGGACATGGCCTCGGGGCCGCGCCGCAAGATCGTCGCGGCCGCCGACTACCTCGCCGTCGCCCCGAAGGTGGTCGAGGTGGCTCGCGACATCGACCTCGGCGACTTCGACGCCACGCTGCCCGACAAGCCGGCCCACCCCCGGATCCTCGACCAGCTGACCGAGCGCTTCAACCTCGGCAGCGCGGTCCCCCGTCTCATCGACGTGCTTGCGGGCTAAGGGGTGTAGGGCGTCAACGACAGCGTCACGCTGCCCGTCCCGCCACGGGGCGGAGCCACCACGACCACCCACGGTCCCGGCTTGACGTACCCCGAGAGGACCCACGTGGAGTCGGTGACCTGGTCCTCGACCCAGACGTAATCGAAGTCGCCGCACCCGAGGGGCCCGTCGATATCGCACAGGAAACGGTGGGTCGTCTCGGCGAAGCCCCTCCACGGGACCGTCATGTCGGCGGAGACCACATGCAGCCGGTACGCCGTGTCAGGCGGCAGGACGAGCGTGGCGAACCGCCACTGTCCTGGGCTCGTCGCCGTGAACGTGACCGCAGTGCCGTCCGTGGGCAGCGCACCCACCCCGGCCGCGGTCCTGACGCGGACCGAGGCCGCAGCGGCGCGGCGCCCGGACTCCAGGACCATGCGGTACGTCCCCGTCTCGGGCAGCTGCCAGTAGGGAACCTGCGGCCGCTGCGACCGGGTGAGCACCCTGCCCCGCGGGTCGAGCAGCAGGTGATAGCGGTCGAACGAGTCGGGTGGGACGAGCTCGCCGTCCTGCTCGAGATAGACCCACTGGCCGGCCTCGCCCTCGAACTCCAGCTGGGTCTCCCGGAAGGGGACGCCACCATTCCCGGCCGGCACCGGCTCGCCGTCCAGAACCACCGGGCGAACCACCGGGGTGGACGCCCGGATCGTCATGGTGGCCCACGCCAGCACCAGCAGCCGCTCTCCGGCCACGAGGGGCGTGGCCTCGAGCCCCGGGAGCGGGCCGTCCTGCTGCGAGACGGGGTTCCCCGCCTCCAAGGCGAGATCGATCGCGGTGAAGTGCCAGCTCCCCCGACGGTGTCTCCGCCCGTCGGGGAGGACGAGGTCTGGCCACTTGAAGGATGCGTCGGCGTCGTACGGCGTGATCTGCAGGCGACCTGTCGCCGGCACCCGGACCGCTGCGGCTTGCACGTAGCCGATCCGCTTCTTCAGGCGCAGCGCCTCGTCGGCGGCGAGCCGGTGCACGACCAGCTTGGTCAGCTGCAGCCTGACGACCTTGCCCTTGGCGTTGGGACAACGGTCGTAGCGGATGGTGTACGTGGCACGCGCAGGCAGTCGCCAGAACTTCGACGCCTTCCTGTGCAGCAGTGACCCGTCCGGCTTGCGCAGCTCCGACGGGCAGTAGGAACCGCCCTTCACGGTGACGCGGTCGCCCTTGCGCCCGGCGAACCGGACGCGGGCGGTGTCGACTCCGGGACGGAGCACCACCGGTCCGTCGCCGTACGCCCGCAAGACGTCGACGACCCGGGACCGGGCGGCGCCCTGGGCGGGCGTTGCCGAGACCAACGCTGGCCCGAGCAGCGCGCCCACGACGGCGATCGAGCAACACACGGTGTGACGTCGGATCATGGCGGGCTCCCTCCCCACAACGTATGACGCTCCAGTCGCGCGCGGGGTTCGCCCGTCGCTCCCTCAGTCTGCGACAGCGGAGTAGGCCACCACGCCGCGTCGCAGGGCGCGCACGACGTCGCGCGCGACCCCGCGCAGCGGCGCGTCGCCAGCCGCGTCGGCGACCTGGCCGGCGAGGTCGAGGACCTGCTTCATCCAGCGCACGAAGTCGCCGGCGGCGAGGTCGGTGGTGCCGAGGACGGCGTCGAGGTCGTCGCCCTCGGCCCACCGGTACGTCGCCCAGGCGAAGCCGAGGTCGGGTGCGCGGGTGAAGTCGAGCCGGTGCTGCTTCTCCAACACCTGGATGGAGGCGGACAGCCGCGACAGGGCCGAGATCGCGTCCGCGACGGCACCGCCCGGCACCCTTGGCGAGCCGACGTCGTCGGGTCGACGGGACTCGTAGACGAGCACGGAGAGGGCCGCTGCGAGGCCGGAGGCCGGCAGGTCGTCGAACGCCCCGGTGCGCATCGCCTCGGCCGTGACGAGGTCCATGTCGGAGTAGATCCGCATCAGTCGCTGCCCACGCGGTGTCACGCGAACCTCACCGGAGTCGCCGTCCAGGTAGCCCAGCGACGTCAGCACCTCACACACCCGGTCGAACTGCCGGGCCACGGTGTTGGTGCGCTCCTCCACGCGTCGGCGCAGCGTGGCCGCGTCGCGGTCGAGCTTGAACCAGCGCTCCGCCCACCGGGCGTGGTCCTCCCGGTCGGGGCAGTCGTGGCAGGGATGCTCGCGCAGCGTCGGCGCGGAGGCGGTCGACCTCGTCGACCGGACCGGTGCCGCGGTTTCGTGACGGGCGTTGCCCGCCCTCCTCAACCAGCGAGCGCGAAGGCGGAGGCGGCGCCAGCCCGTGCGTGCGGGTGCGCAGGGCGGAGGCGAGGTCGCGGCGCATCTGCGGGTTGCGGTGGCTGAAGTTGCGCGGCACCTTCAGCCGGGTCACCGCCACCACGGGCGTCGGGAAGTCGGCGAGGCTGAGCCGCCTGGCCTGCCGCTCGGCCGTCACGACGAGCGGCCGGGGCCCCTCCCCCGACGTGCCGGGGTCGACGACGACGGCATAGCCGGCGAACTTGCCGGCGGGCACCTGGATCACGTCGCCCGGGCGCAGCTTCTCCAGCGAGGAGACCGCCTCCTCCCGCCGGTCGGCACGACGTGCCCGCGACGCGCCCTTCTCGAGCTCGGAGATCTGGCGCCGGATGCGGGCGTACTCCATGAAGTCACCGCGGTCGCAGGTGGCCGCCTCGGCATAGCCGTCGAGCGCATCCTCGGCCTTGCGCAGCTGCCTCGCCAGCCCGACCACGGCCTTGTCGGCCTGGAACTGGGCGAACGACAGCTCGAGCAGCTCACGAGCGCGCTGGCGGCCGAACTGGTGCACCAGGTTGACCGCCATGTTGTACGACGGCGCGAAGCTCGACCGGAGCGGATACGTGCGGGTCGACGCCAGGCCGGCCAGCTCGCGCGGGTTCATGCCGGGCTGCCACAGCACGACGCCGTGGCCCTCCACGTCCAGCCCACGGCGGCCCGCCCGGCCGGTCAGCTGGGTGTACTCCCCCGGCGTGATGGCGGCGTGTGTCTCGCCGTTCCATTTGTCGAGCTTCTCGATGACCACCGTGCGGGCCGGCATGTTGATGCCCAGCGCCAGGGTCTCGGTGGCGAACACGACCTTGCACAGACCACGCACGAAGAGCTCCTCGACCACCTCCTTGAACGCGGGCAGCATGCCCGCGTGGTGGGCCGCCAGGCCACGGGTGAGCCCGTCCAGGAAGTCGTGGTAGCCCAGGACGTGGAGGTCCTCCTCCGGCAGGTGCCGGCAGGACTCCTCGACGAAGGCGAAGATCTCGTCGCGCTCCTCGGTCGAGGTCAGCCGCACATTGGCTCTGACGCACTGGGCAACGGCGGCGTCGCAGCCCACGCGGCTGAAGACGAAGACGATGGCGGGCAGCAGTCCCTCGCGGTCGAGCCGGTCGATCACGTCGACACGGCTCGGGATCCACACCCGACGGCCGTTGCCGACGGGCCGGCCGCGGCGGCCCTGGTCGCGGCCGCTGCGGCCGCGCGGCGTACGTCGGTCCTTCATCCGGTTGCTGGCCCAGTCGTCACGAGCGATCTTGACCAGCTCGTCGTTGACCGGAGCGCCCTCCTTGACGAAGCCGGCGGCGGCGTCGACGTCGGAGGAGGCGAACAGGTCGAGCAGCCGCTTGCTCACCATCACGTGCTGGTAGAGCGGCACCGGGCGCCGCTCCTCGACGATGGTGGTGGTGTCGCCGCGGACGGTCTGCAGCCACTCGCCGAACTCCTCGGCGTTGGAGACGGTGGCCGAGAGCGAGACCAGGGCCACCGACTCGGGCAGGTGGATGATCACCTCTTCCCACACGGCGCCCCGGGCCCGGTCGGCGAGGTAGTGCACCTCGTCCATCACGACGAAGCCGAGGCCGAGCAGCGTCCGCGAGCCGGCGTACAGCATGTTGCGCAGCACCTCGGTGGTCATCACCACGACCGGCGCCTCGCCGTTGACGCTGTTGTCACCGGTGAGCAGGCCGACCTGGTCGATGCCGTAGCGCTCGACGAGGTCGTGGTACTTCTGGTTCGACAGCGCCTTGATCGGCGTGGTGTAGAAGCACTTGCGGCCCGTCTCGAGCGCCAGGTGCACGGCGAACTCGCCCACGATCGTCTTGCCCGACCCGGTCGGCGCGGCCACCAGTACGCCGTGGCCCTCCTCGATCCGGCGGCAGGCCGCGAGCTGGAAGTCGTCGAGAGCGAAGGGGTACTGGCCCGCGAAGGAGTGCAGCACGGGGTGCTTGCGGTCGGCCGCGAAGTCGGCGTAGCGCTGCGCGGGCGTGCGGTCGTCGGGCTCGGCTGTCATCACGTGTTCACCAGAGCACGCTCAGGGCTCCCGGTGCGCACGCGACGGTGAGCGGCAGTGCGCCGAAGCGCTCCCCGTCGGCGTAGGACATGATCCCCGGCGCGGCGACCGTGACCGTGTGCACCCGGTGGTGCTCGTACTGCGGATGATGGATGTGGGTGCCCTTGAACAGCTTGGGGTAGGTCCGCACCAGTCCCGCCCGGCTCATCGGCTTGATGATCACCACGTCGAGCAGGCCGTCGTCGAGCAGCGCGCCCTCGGTGATCCGCAGCCCGCCGCCGAACGACGGCCCGTTGCCGACGGCGACCAGCATCGCGTCGAGACGACGCTCCACGCCGTCGAGGTCGAGGGTGTAGGGCAGCGGCGAGAAGGTGCGCAGCTCGGCCATGGTGGCGATGTTGTAGCGCATCTGACCCTTGGGCCAGGTCATCCGGTTCGCGCGCTCGTTGACGATCGCGTCGAAGCCGGCGGCCAGGACGCTGACGAAGTACTTGTCTCCGCTACGGGCCAGGTCGATGGTGCGGGTGCGCCCAGCGATCACCAGGTCGGCGGCGGCCAGCACGTCCTTGCGGGGCAGGTCGAAGTAGCGGGCCACGTCGTTGCCGGTGCCCGCAGGGATGATGCCGAGGGCGGTGCCGGTGCCGGCCAGGGCCTGCACGGCGAGGTGGACCATCCCGTCGCCGCCGCAGACCACCAGCGCCGAGACCCCGTCGGCCACGCACTGGTGCGCCAGCTCGAGCGCCTCGTGGGCGTCTCGGCCCTCCAGGTTGCGCACGACGAGTCCGGCACCACGCAAGCGGCCCAGGGCCACGTCGCGGGCTCGGGCGCCCTTGCCCTTGCCCGACGTGGGGTTGGTGATCAGGGCGATCTCGCGCAACGCCCCAGACCCCCCAGCCGCAGCGCTCACGCCCGCGACACTATCGGGCCGCCGAAGTTGGTCAGGCTCACTCGCCGAGGCGCAACAGCGCGGCGTAGCGCGCCGGCTCGGCCCCGACCGCCCGCGCCAGGCGCGCAAGCGCCTGGAGGACCCGGTCGGCCGTGAACTCGGTGCCGGGTACGACGAGCGTCAGCCGGCCGTCGTACGTCACGAGGTGCACCTGCCCGTGCCGCCACGCCTGGTGGGCCTGGTGCCGCAGCTCGTCGGGGGCGACCGGCTTGGGGTAGGCCTCGTCGACGGCCAGCAGGTCGCACGGGAGACTGTCGTGGTCGCCGCCGGCAACCGCCAACGTGCCGGCCACCTGGTGCCCGCCGCGGATGCTGCCTTCGGGGCTCCAGACGACCTCGCCCTCCCCCAGCCAGCTCGGCAGGTCGAAGGGGTCGACCTCGCCGATCCCGTCGACGCCGTCAGGTGGGGTGGTCACAGCGGCGAGAGCTCGTCGTCGCCGACCTCGGCCTCGCTGCCCCGGCCCCGCGCCCGGTCAAGGGAGCGAGCGATGATCTCGGCCATGATGAAGAGCACCAGCATCGGGATCGCCAGGATCAGCATCGAGAAGGGGTCGGTCGAAGGGGTCGCCACCGCGGCGAAGACGAAGGTGCCGATGATGATCCACGGGCGGTAGCGGCCCAGCTGCCGGCCCGACACGACGCCGGCGAGGTTGAGCAGCACCACGAAGAACGGGATCTCCATCGAGACGCCGAAGATCAGCAGCATCCGGGTGACGAAGGAGAAGTAGGCCGAGAAGTCGACCAGGTTCTGCACGTCGTCAGGCACGAACGCGATCAGCACCGCGAGGCCCTTGGGCAGCACGTAGTAGCCCAGCGCCACCCCCGCGAAGAACAGCGGGCCGGCGATGCAGGCGACGACGCGCGACCACTTGCGTTCGTTGGCATGCAGGCCAGGGAGGATGAAGGCCCAGATCTGGTAGAGCCAGTAGGGCGCAGAGACCACCACCGCGGTCACGCCACACAGCTTGAGCTGCAGCATCAGGCCGGCGGTGATGCCGCTTGCCACCAGCTCGGAGTTCTGGGTCTGGAGGGTGTCGATGGCACTGCGGTAGGGCTTGGCGATGATGTCGAGCAGCTGGTCGTAGAAGAACAGCGCGACGATGAACGCGATCACCAGGACGAGCGCGGAACGGATCAGCCGGGCGCGGAACTCACGGAGGTGGTCGGTGAGCGCCATCCGCCCGTCCGGGCCGACGGCGTGCTTCGGCCCGCCGCGCAGGAGATCGAAGACCCACCCGACAGACGACAACTCAGGGCTCGCGTCAGACCGGGTCTTCGCCGCGGTGCTCGGCCGCGCGTCGCTCGGCGGCCTGACGCTCGCTCTCGGCGTCGAGACTCGGCGGGCGCGACTCGAGCTCGCGCTGCTCGGGCGTCATCGTCGGCTTGGCGGCCTCGTCGTCGTCGTCGTCCATCAGGCCCTTGGTCTCGGCCTTGAAGATGCGCAGCGCGCGACCGCTGCCGCGGGCGAGCTCGGGCAGCTTCGACGCGCCGAAAAGCAGCACGAGAACAGCCAGGATGAGCGCGATCTCACCGGGGCCGAGGCCCGCGATCTGGGGCAGCATGGACAAATTCCTCACGTTGATGGGTTCGGTGCCGAGTCTACGCCGGATTGGTCAGGTGCCGGGCGCGTACAGGCTGAGAGTTCGCTGTGCCAGGGTGCGGAAGTCGGCGTCCAGGCCCGGCGGAGACACGACGTGAGCGTACGGCGCCAGCCGCATCAGCAGCCGCTGCAGCCACCGTTCGTCGGCCACGCGAAGGTCGATCTCGACGGTGCCGTCCGCGCCCGGGCGGGTGGCCTCGACGGGGTAGTACTCCACCACCCAGCGGGCCTGTGGCTGGAGCCGGAGGGTGACCACGGTGGTCTCCTCCGAGCGCTGGAACAGCCCGTCGGAGAGGTCGCGCGGAGGCCCTTCAGTGACGACCTCGGAGTCCAGGACGGTGGCCTCGTGGATCCGGTCGAGCCGGAACAGCCGGGGCGCCTCGGCGCTGTGGCACCAGGCGTCGAGGTAGGCCACCCCGCCCGAGGTGACCACTCCGCGCGGGTCGACCACGCGCTCGGACTCCTCGTCGCGGGCGGGCACGTAGTAGGTCAGCAGGACCTGCCGCCGGCCGGCCACCGCGCGCTCCAGAGAGGCCCGGAGGCGGCCGGTCTCGGCCACCTCGTCCTCCCCCGGCTCGACCAAGGCGGCGCCGCCGGCCGCCGCGGCCTCGAGCTTGGCCAGCGTGCGGTCGACGACCTCACGGGTGTCGGGCCCCGCGCCACCCCGCAACGCGCGCAGGGCGACGATGATCGCGGTCGCCTCGGTCGGGGTCAGCCGCAGCGGCCGGGCGAGGTAGTCGGCGTTGGAGATCCGGATCACGCCCTCCAGCCGCGGGATCCCGCTGTCGGGGTCCTCGAGGGCGTCGAGGTCGACGTCGATGAGGTCGTCGGGGTAGCCGCCCGGCAGGCCGCACATGAACAGCACGCCGAGGTCCTTGACCAGCTGCTCGGGCGAGACGCCGACGGCCTTCGCGGCCTCGTCGAGGCGCACCGACGGGTGCGAGTGCAGGAACGGCACGAGCGTCAGCAGCCGGGCCACCTGGTCCTTGGCGCCGCTGGCCGAGGTCGTGGTCATGAGGCCACCTCGCGCAGGCGGGCGACGATGTCGTCGCGGAGCTCGGCCGGCTCCTCCACGAAGACGTCGGGACCGAACCCGAGCACCTCCTCGGCCAGCCGGTCGCGGCGGAGCACGATCCGGTCCCACGGGCTCTCGCTGTCGGGGCCGGCCACGTCCTGCTCGACCGACTCGGCGGCCCGGCGCAGGGTCGCCGCGGACCCCTTGCGCACCAGGAGCGTCGCCTCGACCGTGAGGGGCGGCGGCGCGAGCCGCCGGGTCGTCTCGCGCAGGTCGACGCCGTCGGGGATGTCGTACGACGCGGGGGCACCGACCCGGCGGGCGTCGCCCACCACACGCGAGAGGCGGAAGACCCGCTCCTCGTCGCGGTCGGTGTCGAGCCCCACGGCGTACCAGCGGCCGGCGTGCCGCACCACGCCCCAGGGCTGGAGATGGCGGGTCAGCGGCTCCAGGTAGCCCGGGCGCTGGTAGTCGAACTCGACGGCCTGCCGCTGCTGGGTGGCGTCCCAGAACACGTCGAAGGCCGGCTCGTCGGCGCTCAGCCGGGGCTCGACGATGTCGAGCGCCGAGACGTCCAGGGGCAGGCCCAGCGCGGTCAGCTTGCGGACGGCATCGGTGGTCGCCTCGGCCAGCCGCGCGTGCTCCCAGACCCGGGTCGCCAGGCCGACCACGGCGGCCTCGTCGGCGGCCAGCCGGATGTCCGGCAGCGCGAACTCGTCGGGCGAGACGCGGTAGCCGGGCTCGTCGTCGAAGAGCGGGTCGATGTTGCCCACCTCGATCGGCACGCCGAGGCTGCGCAGCTCTTCCTTGTCGCGCTCGAACATCTTCTCGAAGGCGTCGCGTCCGGAGTCGGGGTAGAGGATCGCCCGGATCCGGTCCTTGGACACGTAGTGCTGCTGGACCAACAGCATGATGAGCAGGTTGAGGAGACGCTCGCTCTTCCTGCTCGTCGATGCCTGCGTGTCCATGGGGTCAGCCTGCTGGACCCGTCAGCCCGCAGCCAGGATGTCGACCACGAAGTACAACGTGTCGGTCCCCTTGATGCCGGCGTCCTTGTTGCCCTCCTTGCCGTAACCGAGGTCAGGCGGGATCGAGAGCATCAACCGGCTGCCGACGGCCCGGCCGACGAGCGACTGGTCCCAGCCCTTGACGACCGCGCCGACACCGATCTGGAACGAGGTCGGCTCGCCGCGCGCGTAGCTGGAGTCGAAGGGCGCCTCGCCCTCGTAGACCTGGCCCAGGTAGTTGACCACGATCGTCTGGCCCTTCTCCACCGTGGCGCCGTCGCCCTGCACGAGCGACGCGATCCGCAGCCTGGGCGCGGGCTCGGGCGTGTCCGTGAAGTCGAGGCTGCTGGGCACTCCCTTGTCCTCGACGATCTTGGGCGTCCAGCTCGGGGCTTCCTTGTCGGTGCCCTGGGGCCCGTCGAGCACGCCGCTGACCAGGTCGAGCACGATGATGACAGAGTCCTTGTTGCCGATCTCCAGGGTCGCGTTGCCACTCTCGCCGAACGCCTCGCTCGCGGGCGCTGCGATCGCCACCCGGGAGCCGATGGTCTGGCCCACGAGCGAGTCGTGAAAGACCTTGCTGATCTGGTCGTTGACCGTGATCAGCTCGGGCTTCTTCTCCTTGTAGGTGTCCAACGCCGTCTCCTGGGTGAAACCGTTGCCGATCCACAGGTGCGTGAGGACCTGGTCGCCCTCCTCGACCACCTCGCCGTCCCCGGTGACCAGCGTCTTGGTCTCCACCTTGTCGACCGAGACCTGGCCGTCCCAGGTGACCTTCGGGGCGCTGCCCGGCTCTCCCTCGATGGTCACGGTGTCCAGGCCGCCTCCGGTGGAGTCCTCCCCGGAGTCGTCGCCGCAGGCGACGAGGGTGAGCAGCAGCGGCACGATGGCGGCAAGCGCCAGTCGGGAAGTTCGGGGCACGGGTGATCCTCGCGTCATGGTCGGGCAATGCCCGGACACCCTATCCACTGAGTCCTAGGAGGTTGATCGACCCCGAGTCCTCGGGGTCCCCGCGGAGGCGTGAGCGAAGCGAGCGGCTTCGTGGGGTGGGATCTACATGCCGTCGATGAGTCGCTGGACGCGCTCGTCGTAGGCCCGGAAGGGGTCCTTGCAGAGCACCGTGCGCTGCGCCTGGTCGTTGAGCTTGAGGTGCACCCAGTCGACGGTGAAGTCGCGCCGGCGCTCCTGGGCCTTGCGGATGAACTCGCCGCGCAGCCGCGCCCGGGTGGTCTGGGGCGGCACCGACTTGGCCTCGAAGATCTTCAGATCGGTGGTGACGCGGGCGACCGCGCCGCGCTTCTCCAGCAGGTAGTAGAGCCCGCGACCGCGATGGATGTCGTGGTAGGCCAGGTCGAGCTGGGCGATCCGCGGGTGGCCGAGCGGCAGCCCGTGCTTGGCGCGGTATCGCTCGATCAGCTTCCACTTGATCACCCAGTCGATCTCGCGGTCGACCAGGCTCAGGTCGTCGGACTCCACGGCCTTGAGACTGCGCTCCCACAGGTCGAGAGCCTGCTCGATGATCGGCGTGCTGATCTCGCGCCGGTCGACGAAGTTGCGGGCCTTGGAGAGGTACTCGTGCTGGATGTCGAGCGCGCTGGCCTCCCGGCCGTTGGCCAGCCGGACCGCGCGCCGCCCGGTCATGTCGTGGGAGATCTCGCGGATGGCGCGGATGGGGTTTTCAAGCGTGAGGTCGCGCATCACCACGCCCTCCTCGATCATCCGCAACACCAGGTCGCAGGAGGCCACCTTGAGCAGCGTGGTGGTCTCGCTCATGTTGGAGTCGCCCACGATCACGTGCAGCCGGCGGTACTTCTCGGCGTCGGCGTGGGGTTCGTCGCGGGTGTTGATGATGGGTCGGGAGCGGGTGGTCGCGCTGGAGACGCCCTCCCAGATGTGCTCGGCGCGCTGGGACACGGCGTACGACGCCCCGCGCGGGGTCTGCGTCACCTTGCCCGCGCCCACGATGATCTGGCGGGTCACCAGGAAGGGGATCAGCACGTCGGCCAGCCTGCTGAACTCGCCGGCCCGGCTGACCAGGTAGTTCTCGTGGCAGCCGTAGGAGTTGCCCGCCGAGTCGGTGTTGTTCTTGAAGAGGTAGATCTCGCCGGCGATGCCCTCGTCGTGGAGCCGCTGCTCGGCGTCGAGGAGCAGCCCCTCGAGGACCCGCTCCCCCGCCTTGTCGTGGGTGACCAGCTCGCCGATGTCGTCGCACTCGGGGGTGGCGTACTCGGGATGGCTGCCGACGTCGAGGTAGAGCCGGGCCCCGTTGCGCAGGAAGACGTTGCTGCTGCGCCCCCAGCTGACGACCTTGCGGAAGAGGTAGCGCGCGACCTCGTCGGGACTCAGCCTGCGCTGGCCCTTGAACGTGCACGTCACGCCGTACTCGTTCTCGATGCCGAAGATGCGCCGGTCCACGCCCCCACCCTACGGCGCACGACCAGCGGCCGCGGACTCGCCGACACCGACGCTACGGAGCGATCGGCGGCTCGCCGCCACCCTCGCCGGAGGGCGGGTTCTCGGCCGGCTCGGCTGGGTCGTCCGGTGATGCAGCAGGGGTCTCGAGCTCTGGATCGGGGTTGGGCTGCGAGGGGCCGCGGTCGCCGAGCAGCTGTTGCAGGCGGGCTGGGCCGATCCGGCTGAACTTGCGTGGCCTGCTGCGGGTGCGGTCGAGGACGGCGACCTCGAGGTCCTCGTCGGGGATGACCCGGTCGTCGGTCTCGGAGTGGCCCAGTGCCGCTACGGCCACGCTCAACGCGTCGGAGAGGGAGGCGCCCTCGACGTAGCGCTCCTCGAGGTACTCAGCGACGACGTCGGCGGCCCCGCCCATCACGGCGTACTTGTGGACGTCGGCCACCTGGCCGTCGTAGGTGAGCCGGTAGATCTGGTCGTCGGCAGGCTCGTCGCCGATCTCGGCCACGAAGAGCTCGACCTCGTAGGGCTTCTCACCGCCGCTGGAGAAGATGGTGCCGAGGGTCTGCGCATAGGCGTTGGCCAGCCCGCGGCCGGTCACGTCGCGGCGGTCGTAGGAGTAGCCGCGCATGTCGGCCAGTCGGACGCCGGCGATGCGCAGGTTCTCGAACTCGTTGTAGCGGCCGACCGCGGCGAACGCGATGCGGTCATAGATCTCGGAGACCTTGTGCAGCGCCTGGGACGGGTTCTCGGAGACGAACAGCACGCCGTCGGCGTACTGCACGGCCACGACGGACCGCCCGCGGGCGATGCCCTTGCGGGCGTAGTCGGCCCGGTCCTTCATCAGCTGCTCGGGCGAGACGTAGAACGGCATGCTCATTGGTGGTGTCCTCGAGTCGTCGGTGGTCTCAGGTGAGGCCGGCGGCCGGGCCGTCGGGGCGGCTCATCCGGCCGGCGATCACCCGGTCGGCGATGTCGGCCACGTCGCTGTCGGGGAGCCGGCGGCCCCCGTCGGCAGTGATCACGAGCACGACGGGGAAGATCCTCCGGGTCAGGTCAGGCCCGCCGGTGGCCGAGTCGTCGTCGGCGGCGTCGTAGAGCGCCTGCACGATCGCTGTGACGCACTCGGTCTCGTCGAGGTCGTCGCGATAGAGCTTCTTGAGCGAGCCCCGGGCGAACAGCGAGCCGGATCCCACGGAGTGGAACGCGGTCTCCTCATAGCGGCCGCCGGTGACGTCGTAGCTGAAGATGCGGCCGCCACCGGTGGACTGGTCGAAGCCAGCGAAGAGCGGTACGACGGCCAGTCCCTGCATGGCCATGGCGAGGTTGGAGCGGATCAGGGCGGCCAGCCGGTTGGCCTTGCCGGCCATCGACAAGGTGGTGCCCTCGATCTTCTCGTAGTGCTCGAGCTCGGTCTGGAACAAGCGGACCATCTCGACCGCGAGACCCGCCGACCCGGCGATGCCGACGGCTGAGTATTCGTCGGCTGGGAAGACCTTCTCGATGTCTCGCTGGGCGATGATGTTGCCCATCGTGGCGCGCCGGTCACCGGCCATCACCACGCCTCCGGGGAACGTCGCGGCGACGATGGTCGTGCCGTGGGGCGCCAGGTCACCGGCCTCGCCCGGGGGCAGCGAGCGGCGCGACGGGAGCAGGTCGGGCGCCTGGCTTGCCAGGAAGTCGGAGAAGGAGGACGTGCCGGTCATCAGGTACGCCGCGGGAAGGCGCGGCCCGCCCGCGTGACCACCGGGGGCGCCCCGATGGCCGTCGAAGCTGCCGCTCACTGGCCGCCCTTCTGGATGAACGACTTCACGAAGTCCTCGGCATTGGACTCCAGGACCTCGTCGATCTCGTCGAGGATCGCGTCGATGTCGTCGTCGAGGGCCTCCTTGCGCTCGGTGACGTCGGTCTCTGCGGCGACCTCCTCCTGGGGGGCCGCCTCCTCACTGCTCTTGCGCGGCTTCTTCTGCTCCTGTGCCATGTCTTTGACCCTATAGGGGCGGGTGGCCAAATTCCTGCGGACGCCGGTGGCCGGTCGTGTGCTCAGTTGGTCGCTCTGGCAGCCACTTCGGCACACGACCCACACACGATGGCGAGCGAATCAGGAGTGGGTGAGCTCGGCGAAGAGGGCCGCGGCGGTGGCGCAGCGGTCGATGAGGGCGCCGACGTGGGCCTTGCTGCCGCGCAGCGGGTCGATGGTCGGCACCCGCTGGAGGGACTCGCGGCCCGGGAGGTCGAAGATCACCGAGTCCCAGGAGGCGGCGGCGACGGAGTCGGCGTACTTCTCCAAGCAGCGGCCGCGGAAGTAGGCCCGGGTGTCCTCCGGAGGCTCGTGCATGGCCGCCTCGACGGCGGGGTCCTCGAGGAGCCGGTCGATGCGGCCCATCCGGACCAGGCGGTGGTAGAGGCCCTTCTCGGGCCGGATGTCGGAGTACTGGTAGTCGATGAGCTGGAGCTTGGCGTTGTCCCAGTCGAGCCCGTCACGCTCGCGGTACTGCTCGAGCAGGGCCAGCTTGGCCACCCAGTCCAGCTCGCGAGAGCACAGCATCGGGTCGCGCTCGAGCCGGTCCAGGACCGACTCCCAACGGGTCAGCACGTCCTTGGTCTGGGCGTCGGCGTCGTCGCCGTAGCGGTCCTCGACGTACTTGCGGGCCAGGTCGTGGTACTCCATCTGCAGCTGCACGGCCGTCAGCTTGCGGCCGTCGTCGAGGGTGAGCAGGTACTTGAGCCCCGGGTCGTGGGACACCGCGCGCAGCGTGGCCACGGCCGAGTCCACGCCCAGGTCGCGGGTGATGAAGCGGTCCTCGATCATGGCCAGCACCAGGGCGGTGGTGCCGACCTTGAGGTACGTCGAGATCTCGGCCAGGTTGGCGTCACCCAGGATCACGTGCAGGCGGCGGTACTTCTCCGGGTCGGCGTGCGGCTCGTCGCGGGTGTTGATGATGGGCCGCTTGAGCGTGGTCTCCAGGCCGACCTCGACCTCGAAGAAGTCGGCGCGCTGGCTGAGCTGGTAGCCGTCGTCGCGACCGTCCTGGCCGCGGCCGACACGGCCCGCGCCGGTGACCACCTGGCGGGAGACGAAGAAGGGCGTCAGGTGCCGCACGATGTCGCCGAACGGCGTCGATCGACGCATCAGGTAGTTCTCGTGGGCGCCGTAGGAGGCGCCCTTGTTGTCGGTGTTGTTCTTGTAGAGGTGGATCGGCGCCGCGCCGGGCACCTGCGCTGCCATCCGGGAGGCGTCGAGCATCACCAGCTCGCCCGCCTTGTCCCACTTGACGATGTCGAGCGGGTTGGTCACCTCGGGCGTGGAGTACTCGGGGTGCGCGTGGTCGACGTACAGGCGGGCGCCGTTGGTGAGGATCACGTTGGCCAGTCCCATGTCCTCGTCGGTGAGCTGGGACGGGTCGGCGACCTGGCGCGACATGTCGAATCCGCGTGCGTCGCGCAGCGGCGACTCCTCCTCGAAGTCCCAGCGCGCGCGACGGGCCTTGACCGTGGCCGAGGCGTAGGCGTTGACGACCTGCGACGAGGCCACCATGTGGTTGGCCATGGGCTGGCCCTGCACGGTCACGCCGTACTCGACCTCGGTGCCCATCACCCGTCGTACGCTCACGACAACGAGCCTACGCGCGTGCGCGGGAGGCCGGGCGGGGACGAGCCCGCCCGGCGCTGCGCGCAGTCACTTCGTGAGGCAGATGTAGACCGACTGGCTGGTGCTGTCCGCGAGATGAGCAAAGATCCGGTACTCACCCGAGGTCAGGCCCTTGGTGCTCCAGTTGTATTGATAATGCCCGCCATTCGAGCTGTACGTCGTCCCCCCGTCAGGTATCACGCTGGGCAGCGTGTCGAGCGACGCATCTCGGTCGCAGGAGCCCAGGTTGTCGGACCGGGTGAATCTCGGCGATCCCAACTGCGTGACGAGATTGCCGTTGGCGTCCTTGATGTCAAACTTCACCGGAATGGTCTGGCCGAGCTTGAACTTGCTCTCCGTCACGAGGTCGTGCGCCGTGTCGTTGATCGGTTGGAGGAACCCGTCCCATGCGTACTGCACCCAAAGCTCGCCATCAACGTAGGTGATCGTGTAGTTGCTCAGGCCGGCGCCGACCGCAGCCGAGACCTTGATCCAATGCTTCCCGACGGCCGCTGACGCGGGTGCGCCCGTGCTCGTCAGGGTCGCTGACGTCACAGTGTCGGTGTTGGCCAGGCCACTCGTGGTGAACTCGCTGCCCGTCAAGGTGGCTATTGCCCCGAAGGTCTTCGTCCGGCTCCTCGCGGTAACGGTCAGGTCCCGCTTGTTGACCGTCAGCGTGCCGGCGGCGTAGTGGATGTCGTAGTTGCCGAGTCCCGTCCCGGTCGCCCCCGAGGCCACGATCGGGTAGCCACCGGCCTGCACGACCGCGATCTCTGCCGCACCCGCACTGGTCAGCGTCACCGATGCGACGGTGTCCCCGTTGACCAGGCCACCCACAGGAGTGCTGAACGCCGTGTGGCCCAGGGCCAGCGTGTCGCCGTAGGTCTTGTTCCGGTCGTCCGCGGTGATCGTCAACGACTTCTGGTTGACCGTCAGGCTGCCGGCGGCGTAGTGGATGTCGTAGTTGCCGAGTCCCGTCCCGGTCGCCCCCGAGGCCACGATCGGGTAGCCACCGGCCTGCACGACCGCGATCTCTGCCGCACCCGCACTGGTCAGCGTCACCGATGCGACGGTGTCCCCGTTGACCAGGCCACCCACAGGAGTGCTGAACGCCGTGTGGCCCAGGGCCAGCGTGTCGCCGTAGGTCTTGTTCCGGTCGTCCGCGGTGATCGTCAACGACTTCTGGTTGACCGTCAGGCTGCCGGCGGCGTAGTGGATGTCGTAGTTGCCGAGTCCCGTCCCGGTCGCCCCCGAGGCCACGATCGGGTAGGCCACCGGCCTGCACGACCGCGATCTCTGCCGCACCCGCACTGGTCAGCGTCACCGAGGCGACGGTGTCCCCGTTGACCAGGCCACCGACAGGAGTGCTGAACGCCGTGTGGCCCAGGGCCAGCGTCGTCGCCGTAGGTCTTGGTCGCGGTCGTCCGCGGTGATCGTCAACGCCTTCTGGTTGACCGTCAGGCTCGCCGGCGACATAGGTGATGTCGTAGTTGCCGAGTCCGGTGCCGCTCGCCCCCGAGATCGCGATCACATACGGGCCGCCGGCCACCGTGGCGGTCGCGGCCGCCCCCGGACTCGACAAGCTCACCGAGGCGACGGTGTCGCCGTTGACCAGCCCGACCTGGCTGAACTCGGTACCGTCGAAGACGACCTCGTCACCGTAGGTCTTGGTCGCGTCGTCCGCGGTGATCGTCAACGCCTTGGCCTTGACCTTCAGCTCACCGGCGACATAGGTGATGTCGTAGTTGCCGAGTCCGGTGCCGCTCGCCCCAGAGATCGCGATCACATACGGGCCGCCGGCCACCGTGGCGGTCGCGGCCGCCCCCGGACTCGACAAGCTCACCGAGGCGACGGTGTCGCCGTTGACCAGCCCGACCGTGGCTGAACTCGGTACCGTCGAAGACGACCTCGTCACCGTAGGTCTTGGTCGCGTCGTCCGCGGTGATCGTCAACGCCTTGGCCTTGACCTTCAGCTCACCGGCGACATAGGTGATGTCGTAGTTGCCGAGTCCGGTGCCGCTCGCCCCCGAGATCGCGATCACATACGGGCCGCCGGCCACCGTGGCGGTCGCGGCCGCCCCCGGACTCGACAAGCTCACCGAGGCGACGGTGTCGCCGTTGACCAGCCCGACCTGGCTGAACTCGGTACCGTCGAAGACGACCTCGTCACCGTAGGTCTTGGTCGCGTCGTCCGCGGTGATCGTCAAAGGCGCCTTGGTGACCGTCAAGGTGCCGTTGGTGGGGATCACCGTGTAGTTGTCCAGCACCCCGGCCTCGGCGTTGGCTTGCGGCACGATCGCGTAGGTCCCGACCCCGCTCGTCTCGTCGGCCGCCGTGGTGAAGTTCAACGTGATCGCGTCACCGGTCTGGGTGCCATCGATCGCCCCTGTGAACGACGGGATCGCAGCGCCGTAGACCTTCGACTTGTTCTCAGCTGAGATCAACAGATCACGGCGGGACACCGTGGCTGTAGTTGTCAGAGTTGCGTCATTGAGCGCGTAGTTGACCGCGTCCTCGCCGATCAGCTCTCCGCCTGTGAGCGTGACCGTCTTGTTCGGACCCGCATCCTTGGTGTCGAACGTGGCCTCACCACCAACCAGGGAGACGTCGTCGCCGGTCACCACGCCGCTCAGCGTCCTCGAGGAGACGGTGGCTGCCCGGGTGCCGTCGTAGTCCTTGTTGGCGGCGGTGAAGTGCCCGACGATCCCGAGGGCAGCGATGCTCGCCGAAGTGGTCAGGGTGGTGGGCTGGAGGACGTAGTCGCCGGCGCCGGCCCCATCGAGGGCGAACCCGGTGCCGGTGACGGACTTGTTCTGGCCCACCGTCTTTGAGCCGAAGGTGGCGGTGCCGCCGACCAGCTGCACGACGTCATCGCCGATCACGCCCGTAAGCGAGCGGCTGGCGATGGCAGCGTCGACGGTGCCGTCGTAGGGCTTGTCGTCTGCCGTGAAAGAACCGGTGATCTGCTTGGCGTTGATGTCGGCCTGGGCGGACTCCACCGAATCCAACGTGTAGTTGTCTTTGCCAACACCGCCGAGGACTGCTCCGCTCAGCGTCACGGTCTTGTCGATACCGACGTGTCGGTCGGCAAACGTGGCCGTGCCACCCGTGAGAGTGACGACTTCGCCGGTGACGACACCCACCAGTGATCGGCCGAGGACGATCGCGGAGCTGTCCCCGTCGTAGGTCTTGTCGGCAGCGGTGAACTGACCGGTCAGCGACTTGGCGTCGATGCTCGCCGTCGCGGTCTCGACGGAGCCCAAGCTGTAGTTGTCCTTGTCCGCGCCGGTCAGGACTGCCCCGGTGAGGGTCACGGCTTTGCCCGCGCCGGCGTTCTTGTTCGCGAAGGTCGCGGTGCCGCCCGAAAGGGCCACCGTGTCACCCGTCAGGATGCCATCGACGGTCCGGCTGGTGACCGTCGCGGAGTTGTTGCCGTCGTACGCCTTACCGGCCGCGGTGAACGAACCCGTGACCGTCTTGGGGTCGATCGTGGCGGTGGTAGTGCCGACGCCCGACAGGCTGTAGTTGTCCTTGTCGGCGCCTGACAGTGTCGCCCCCGTCAGGGTGACAGTCTTGTTGAGGCCCGCGCTGCTGGTCCCGAAGGTGGCGGTGCCACCTGACAAGGAGACGTCGTCCCCTGTCACCACGCCAGTCAGGGACCTGCCGGTTACGGACGCTGCGGTCGTGCGGTCGTAGGTCTTGTCGGCGGCGGTGAAGGAACCCGTGATCGACTTCGGAGCAATGCTCGCCGTCGTCGGGGTCACCGAGGTGACTGTGTAGTTCCCCGCATCGGTGCCACCGAGGACGAACCCCGATGCCGTGACCTGCTTGCCGCTGGCGGTGTTCTTGTTGCCGAACAGGGCGGCGCCACCGGACACGGTCACGGTGTCGCCGGACAGCACACCGGTCAGGCTCCGACCGATGATCGTGGCCGTGGCAGTCCCGTCGTACGTCTTGTCCTGCGCCGTGAAGGCAACGGTGAGCCCATGCCTCGCGATGTCGGCGGTCGTGGTCAGGGTCGTGGAGGCGAGCTGATAGTTGCCGGCGTTGGTGCCCCCGAGGGAGAAGTTGATGCCGGTGACTGTCTTGCCGAGGCCGACGTTCTTGTTGGCGAAGGTGGCGGTTCCGCCCGTGAGGGTGACAACCTCACCAGCCACGACTCGTCCGGAGAGGCTGCGGCTCGCGATCGTGGCGGCGATCGTGCCGTCGTACTCCTTGTTGTTGGCGGTGAAGCTGCCGGTGAGCGTGCGCCGGTTGACCTGCTGCGTGAGTGCTGCGCTCGTGCTGGTGAGGAAGGCGCCCGAGGGGTTGTACGTCGCCGTGACGGAGTGGGCGCCGAACGAGAGGGTGGCCGCGGTCAAGCCGGGGGTCGCGCAGGTGGCCTGGTTGCCGGTCAGGGCGACGGCGTTGCACAGCACCGTGGCGCCATCCCGGAACGTTACTGTCCCGGCGGTCGGGTTGGTCGGCGACGAGGTCACGGAGGCGGTCAAGGTGACCGCGGTGCCGTAGGTGCTGGGGTTGAGGCCGCTGGTGACAAGTCGTGGTGGGGCTGCGGCGGAGGGCGTCACGTAGGTGACTTCGTACTTCAACGCGCCATTGCCGTTGTTCTCCCCGTCGACGCAGATGGCGAGTCCATGGTGCCAGCGATGGGCGTGAACGTGGCTTCCTGTTGGTACCGCCCAATCCTTGAACACCCGACCGCCGCTGCCGGTCGCCGAGGCCTCGAGCCGCAGGGACTGATCGCTCGGGACAGCTACCACACCGGGCACGGGGGTTGAAGGGCATTCGCCGTGCCGGCGCAGGTCTGCGAGCTCGGAATAGAAAGTGCGGGTGAGGTCGCGGCGGTCGTCCCCCGAGGGAGCGATCGAGACCTGAGACATTGCTGTCGGAGAACCCCGTCGTCGCGGTACCGGACAGCTCACCCGTCGCAACCACGTGGTAAGTCGCAACGAACCAATCGGGAAGGTTGAAGTCGTCGCTGATCGCCCCGGTGTCATCCGCGACGACGTCGGAGTTCCGCTCCCACGTGCGGCCCTGGTCGTCGTTGACGTAGATGTGGACGGTCTCGCCGGGGTGCCACTCGCCACCGTCGAGGTGCACGAACGCACCTGGCGCGTAGTCGATCCTTGTCACTGTGGATCCAGGGGACACCTGACTCCGCGGTCGCGGGACCGACCCCGATGGTGATGATCTGGGCGCCGAGGGTGAGAACCAATGCCAAGAGGGCGATCGCCGCCCGACTGAAAGACAACCTTGACCCGCGCGAAAGAAGCGTGGAACTGACTGGCCATGCGTGGCGACCCCCCGGTCGAAATGTCTGTCGCCGGTGACCCCCGCCACCGTGCACCACCCCCCGAGCAAGGCGGTTCGGACATCATGCGCTGAGGGCCGGGATTCGGCTCTCGTCCTTTCGGATAATTCTGCGTAAAATCGATGAGTGGACTAGGCCGGTTCTCCACCGGCGAGCGCCGTGAGCCTCCCAGACAGACAATGGATGCACCGCCCCTCCTCGCCCCCCGAGAGGACTCGGATGGACCCCGTCCAGACCCAGGTCGACGCCTACAACGCCCGCGACATCAAGGCGTTCGTCGCCGCCTACGCCGACGACATCGTCATCTCGGACGCCGACGGCAGGATTCTGCTGGGCGGGGTCGAGGCGATGCGCGAGCAGTACGGCGCCTTGTTCGACGGGGCCCCCGACCTTCGCGCCGAGATCCTGGGGCGGGTCAGTGCCGGCGACTGGACGGTCGACCACGAACGGGTCTCGCACGGCGACGAGACCCGCGAGCTGCTGGTCGCCTACCTCGTCGAGGACGACTCCATCCGGCGTGTCCTGATGCTGGGCTGAGGCGGCGTCATGGGCTGGTGGAAGGACCAAGTGGTTCCGCACCTCGTCGAGGTCACGCTGAGGGGGCGCGAGATCGACGAGCTCCGCAGCCTGGCGTGCGAAGGGCTGCACGGCAGGGTGCTCGAGCTCGGCTTCGGCAGCGGGCTCAACGTCCGCTGGTATCCCAAGGCGGTCACCCAGGTGGACGTCGTCGATCCGTCCGACGTGGCGTGGGAGCGGTCCGCTGACCGGCGGCTCCGGACGACGATCCCGATCGGGCGCGTCGGTCGTGAGGCGGAGCGCCTCGGAGTCGCCGACGCGACCTACGACGCCGCATTGGTGACGTTCAGTCTCTGCACGATCCCCGACCCCGAAGCGGCACTTCGCGAGGTACGTCGGGTGCTGAAGCCCGGCGCGAGCCTGCACTTCCTGGAGCACGGCGTCTCCGAAGATCCGGACGTCGTCAAGTGGCAGGGCCGCCTAGAACCGCTCCAGAGACGGGTCGCAGGCGGATGCCACCTGACCCGCGACCCTGCGGTGCTCATCGAGAGCGCCGGGCTCACGGTCCGGACGGTCGAGCGGGGTCCCCTCCCCGGCGGCCCGAGGGCGTTCACCGAGGGCTACGTGGGCGAGGCGATGCGCGGATGATCCCTCAGCCGCGAATAGACCGGGCGCGGCGGTTGACGACGAACGCGTGTGAGACGTTGATGACCCCGATGCCCAGCCACGAGACGATCAGGCCCGGCAGACCGGTGATGCTGGCCGAGACCGCGGTGATCGGGATCCCGGCGCCGAGCGAGACGATGCCGAGCGCGAGCTGCCGCTGACGGTCGCCGCGGGCGTCGTCGCGCAGCATCCGCCACTCGTCCGCGTCCCGGCCCCTTCGCACCACCAGTGCGCGCTCCAGCCGCTCGGCGAAGGAATCCACCAGCGCCGCCTCGTACGACGGCCCCAGCTCGCCACGGGTGGCCAGCACCGCCTCGTAGTCCTGTCGCTCGAGCTCGTCAGACACTGCCAAACGACCGTGACTACAGGTACTGACCGGTGTTGGCGACCGTGTCGATGGAGCGACCCGGCTCGGTGCCCTGCTTGCCGGTGATGAGCGTGCGGATGAACACGATCCGCTCGCCCTTCTTGCCGGAGATCCGCGCCCAGTCGTCGGGGTTGGTGGTGTTGGGCAGGTCCTCGTTCTCCTTGAACTCGTCGACGCACGCCTGGAGCATGTGCGAGACGCGGAGACCGTGCTGGTCGTGATCGAGGAAGTCCTTGATGGCCATCTTCTTGGCCCGGTCGACGATGTTCTGGATCATCGCGCCGGAGTTGAAGTCCTTGAAGTAGAGGACTTCCTTGTCGCCGTTGGCGTAGGTGACCTCGAGGAAGCGGTTCTCCTCGGTCTCGGTGTACATCCGCTCGACCGTGGCCTGGATCATGCCGGCGACACACGCGTCGCGATCGCCGCCGAACTCCGCCACGTCGTCGACGTGGAGCGGCAGCGCGGCGATGAGGTACTTGCTGAAGATGTCGCGCGCGGACTCGGCGTCCGGCCGTTCGATCTTGATCTTCACATCGAGCCGTCCGGGTCGCAGGATCGCGGGGTCGATCATGTCCTCACGGTTGGAGGCGCCGATGACCAGCACGTTCTCGAGGGTCTCGACGCCGTCGATCTCGCTGAGCAGCTGCGGCACGATGGTGTTCTCGACGTCGGAGGAGACACCCGAGCCGCGGGTGCGGAACAGCGAGTCCATCTCGTCGAAGAACACGATCACGGGCGTGCCCATGCTGGCCTTCTCACGGGCGCGCTGGAACACCAGGCGGATGTGCCGCTCGGTCTCGCCGACGTACTTGTTGAGAAGCTCGGGACCCTTGATGTTGAGGAAGTAGGACTTCCCCTCCTGGCCGGTCTTGGCCGCGACCTTCTTGGCGAGCGAGTTGGCGACCGCCTTGGCGATCAGCGTCTTGCCGCAGCCGGGCGGGCCATAGAGCAGCACGCCCTTGGGAGGCTTGAGCATGTGCTCCTTGAAGAGCTCCGGGTGCAGGTAGGGCAGCTCGACCGCGTCGCGGATCGCCTCGATCTGGGTGACCAGACCGCCGATCTGGCTGTAGTCGATGTCGGGGACCTCTTCGAGGACGAGCTCCTCGACCTCGGACTTCGGCACCTTCTCGTAGACGTAGCCGGCGCGGGCGTCGAGCAGCAGCGAGTCGCCGGCCCGGATGGTGCCGTTGCGCAGCGGCTCGGCCAGGCGCACGACGCGCTCCTCGTCGGCGTTGGCGATGACCAGGGCCCGCTCGCCGTCGGCGAGCAGCTCCTTGAACATCACCACCTCGCCGACCTCCTCGAAGTCGAGGGCGGCCACGACGTTGAGCGCCTCGTTGAGCATCACCTCCTGGCCACGGACCAGGGAGTCGAGCTCGACGGCGGGGCTGACGTTGACCCGGAGCTTGCGGCCGCCGGTGAAGACGTCGATGGAGTCGTCCTCGTTGCGGGCGAGGAACGTGCCGAAGCCGGCCGGCGGCTGGGCCAGCCGGTCGACCTCCTCCTTGAGCTTCATGATCTGGTCGCGGGCCTCGCGCAGCGTCTGCGCCAGGCGCTCGTTCTGGGACGTCACCGCCGACAGCGACCGCTGGGTGTCCGCGAGACGCAGCTCGAGGCCGCGAGAGTGCGCAGGGCCGTCGCTCAGTCGGCGGCGCAGGTCGGCGATCTCCGCCTCGAGGAAGCGGACCTGAGTATCGAGCTCCTCGCGGCCGCGGCCGCCAGTGCTCTGTGAGTCATCAGCTGTGGCCATCTGCGTCACCTCCTGAATTCGACCCTACCCGCGCAAACGGGTCTGCGAAGTGTGAACAAGAGGGTGTTGGACACGAATTGATACATCTGTAACACACGCCTAGCCCTCCTGGGCTACTCCGCGGCGCCCTCTGTCGGTACGCCGGGTGGTCGCGGCCCCGAGTAGTCGGGGCCGTAGGCGCCGGGTGCGGGCCGGCGGCGCTTCAGGAGCGGCGCCTGGCCCGGTGCCATCCGGCGGGCCGTGACCAGGAAGGCCGTGTGGCCGATCATCGAGTGGCCGGGCCGGACGGCGAGCCCCTCGACGTGCCAGTCCCGCACCAGCGACTCCCAGGCCTGGGGATCGGTGAACCCACCGTGCACGCGGACCGTCTCGACGAACCGGGAGAGCTGGGTCGTGGTGGCGACGTACGCGCAGAGGATGCCGCCCGGCAGCAGCGCCCCGGCGGCGGCCTCCAGGCACTCCCACGGGGCGAGCATGTCGAGGATGACCCGGTCCACCTGCTCCCCCGAGGCGGGGAGCGCCTCGGCGAGGTCGCCCAGCTCGAGGCGCCAGGCCGGGTGGTCGCCCCCGAAGAACTGCGTCACGTTGGCGCGGGCGACGTCGGCGAACTCCTCGCGGCGCTCGAACGACAACACCAGCCCGTGGGGGCCGACAGCCCGCAGCAGCGAGCAGGTCAGCGCACCCGAACCGACTCCTGCCTCGACCACCCGCGCACCGGGGAAGATGTCGACCATCGAGATGATCTGCGCGGCGTCCTTGGGATAGACCACTGCAGCGCCGCGGGGCATCGAGACCACGAACTCCGAGAGCAGCGGACGGAACACGAGGTACTCGCCGCCGGCCGACGAGGTCACGGTGAAGCCCTCCTCGCGGCCGATCAGCTCGTCATGCTCGAGGTGACCGCGGTTGGAGAAGAAGCGCTTGCCCGCCTCGAGACAGAAGTTGTGGCGACGGCCCTTGGTGTCGAGCAGCCGCACCCACTCGCCCACCCGCAGCGGCCCGCGGTGCACCCCGGACCAGGCTTCGGGAGGCACGTCTGGGTCGTGGGGCGGCATGGCCGAGACCCTAGCGGCGCCGTCAGCGACGGCCGGAGGCTGCCCGGAAGGCGTTCTCGACGTCGCCGGTCGACAGCACGCCGTAGATCTGGCCGTCGTCCTCCACGAGGAGGTACTCCGCCGCCGGCAGCGCCGACATCGCGCGGACCAGCTCCTCGCCGCTGATCGAGGCCGGCAGCCGGAGACCGGGCTCGATGGCGCGCGCCACGGTGGAGACCGCGACCCACGGGCGCCGCTCCTCCGGTGTGGCCAGCAGCGCCGCCTCGCTGACCAGGCCCACCGGGACGCCGCTTCCGGTCACGGTGATGAGGCTGCCCGCCTCGGACTCGCGCGCCCGGCGGACGGCCTCGGCCAAGGGCAGGTTGTCGGGGACGGCCAGCGCACGTCGGGCGAGCTGCCGGGCCACCAGTGCGGGCAGGGTGATGCGGGCTCGCGCCGAGGACAGCGCCGCGCTGGCGGCCGTCCACAGGAAGAGGGCAACCATGCCCGCGATCAGGATGTCGAAGATGTCCGGCGGGGTGCCGAGCAGGCGCTCCTGGGCCAACGGCCAGCCCAGGACCAGGATCGCCACGACCCGACCGGACCAGGCGGCGACGACCGTCCCGCGCAGCATGCTGCCGGTCGCGCCCCATACGACCGACTTCAGCACCCGGCCGCCGTCGAGCGGCAGGCCCGGCACCAGGTTGAGCAGGCCAACGATCAGGTTGGCACCGGCCAGCCCCTCCACGGCCATCAGCAGCAGGCCGTCCGGAGTCACGAACCACAGTCCGAGCGCCGCCCCGCCCACGGCCAACGAGGTCAAGGGGCCGACCACGGCGATGAGGAACTCCTGCCGCGGCGTGCGCGCCTCGCCGTCGATGGAGGTGGCACCGCCCAGGAAGTGCAGGGTGATCGACGAGATCTTGAAGCCGAAGTGTCGGGCCATGTAGGCGTGGGACGCCTCGTGGAGCAGCACCGACAGGTAGAGCACCACCGCGAACGCGAACCCCGCGACGTACTTGAGACCACCCAGCCCCGGGGAGACCTCGTCCACGCGCGGCGAGACGGTCCAGGCGATCAGCGCGGCGATCAGGAACCAGGAGGACGTGACCAGCACGTCGCTGCCAGCGATGGTGCCGACCTTGAAAGTGCCGGGAGGGCGCGCGGGTGGTCGAGGCGTGGTCCCCTGCCTCGGGGACGGCTGCTCCGACACATGTCGAGGCTATCCGACCTGGCTGCACGGGCCTGTCGGCGCTGTCGCCTAAGGTCCACGACATGAGCGTCGCCCAGGACTCCTCGCCGGCCGAGCGGGTCTCCACGCCCGTCGACGGTGTCGACGTGCTGGGCGCGATCTCGCCGAGCCGGGCGGCCGACTTCATGAGCTGCCCGTTGCTCTACCGGTTCCGCACCGTCGACCGGCTCCCCGAGCCCTACTCGGTCGACGCGGTGCGCGGCACCCTGGTCCACAAGGTGCTCGAGGACCTCTTCGACCTGCCTGCGCCGGGGCGGACACCCGAGCAGGCCCGCGACATGCTGGTGCCGACCTGGGAGCGGCTGATGGACGCCGAGCCGGGGCTGGCAGAGCTGTTCATCGACGCCGACGGACCCGTGTTCCTCGACTGGCTGACCTCCTGTTGGGACGTCCTCGACCGCTACTTCGAGCTGGAGGACCCGCGCCGGCTGGAGCCGGCCGAGCGCGAGCTCTACGTCGAGACGCTGCTGCCGTCGCGGTTGCTGCTCCGCGGCTTCGTCGACCGGGTCGACGTCGCTCCCGACGGCGCCATCAGAGTGGTCGACTATAAGAGCGGCCGGTCGCCCGGCGAGGGGTTCGAGGCCAAGGCGCTGTTCCAGATGAAGTTCTACGCGCTGGCCCTGTGGCGGATCCGCGGCGTGGTGCCCTCGATGCTCCAGCTCGTCTATCTCGGCAACGCCGAGATGCTGCGCTACGTCCCCGACGAAGCCGACCTGCTCGCGACCGAGCGCAAGATCGAGGCGGTCTGGCAGGCGATCCGCCTCGCCGAGGAGACCGGCGACTGGCGCCCCAGCCCGTCCAAGCTGTGCGACTGGTGCGCCCACAAGGCCATCTGCCCGGCCTGGGGTGGCACTCCCCCACCACTACCTCCGAGCACTCGGACGAGCGAGCTTGCGAGCTCGGACGAGGATTTGCGAGGAGATTGAGGAGGCTGGGCGCAAACCGGAGCGCAGCGACGGGATGCGTCAGCCGTCTCGAAATCTAGCGAGCACAGAGGAGCGCCCGGCCCCTACATCCGGTGCCGCTCGGCCCACAGGGCGGCCGAGGTGCGGTCGGCGACGCCGATGGTCGCGAAAATCGAGGTCAGGTGCGCCTTCACCGTCCGCTCCGTGATGCCGAGCCGCCGGGCGATCTGCTTGTTGGCGAGCCCCTCCCGGACCAGTCCGAGAACCTCGAGTTCACGGGGGGTGAGGTCGGGGATGTCTGCCGAGGGGCGGCGGGTGTCGAGCAGCTCGCGCGCGGCTCGCGGATGGATCGGCGACTCGCCGCGAGCGACGGCCCGGATCCCGCCGAGGATGTCGTCCGCGTCGGCGTCCTTGAGCAGGTAGCCCACCGCGCCCGCGTCGAGCGCGCCCACGATGCGCTCCGCGTCGGCGTACGACGTCAGGACCAGCACGTCGGCCAGGCCCTCCGCGACGATCGTCCGGGTGGCGCTCACGCCGTCGACACCCGGCATCTGCAGATCCATCAGCACCACGTCGGGGTGGGTCCGCCGCACCACCTCGATCGCCTCCGCGCCGTCGCTCGCGGTGCCCACGACCTCCAGGTCGGAGACACCGTCGAGCAGCTGGGTCAGCCCACCCCGCACCACCGCGTGGTCGTCGACCACGACGATGGTGATCGTCACTTCCGTCACTGCGTTCACACTCCGATGTCCATCCGCACGGTCGTGCCCGCTCCTGGCTGCGAGCTGACCGACAGCCGGCCCCGGGCATCGGCCACCAGGCTGGTCAGCCCGCGCAGGCCGAAGCTGGCCGGGTCGGGGTCGTGGTGGGTGTCGAAGCCGACACCGTCGTCGGCGACGCTCAGGGTCAGCACGTCGCCGGTGCGACGCACGCTGACGTCGAGACTGCGGGCGCCAGCATGCCGGATGGCGTTGCGGACGGCCTCCTGGGCAACCCGCCAGACCAGGGCGACGGTGTCGTCGGGCACAACGCCGACGTCCTCGACCGACACCGTCGTGGCGATGTCTGCGGCGACGGCCGGGGCGGTCAGATCGGTCAGCGCAGCATTGAGACCGTCGGCGCGCAGGTCGGGTGGGTGGATCGACACCAGGAGCGACCGCAGCGACTTCAGGCTGCCGCGCAGCGATGTGCCGGCCCGGCCGACGTCGGCCTGCAGGCCCGGATCGAGTCGGACGTCCCGGCTGACGGCGCTGAGCGAGAACGCCGTGCCCGCCAGGTCCTGCACCACGCCGTCGTGGAGGTCGCGGGCTATCCGGCGGCGCTCGGCAGCGGACGCGTCCATCGACGAGCGCAGCAGCCGCTCCCGCTCCCGGCCCGCGCGGGTCAGCCGTTGAGTCAGCGCGGCGATGATCGGTGTCCCGATGAGCAGCATGGCCAGCAGGCCACCGATCGTGATCCGCTGGAACGGCGCAAGGACCTCCTGCCGACGCGACTCGACGTCGTCCGCAGCGAAGTAGAGCTCGAAAAGAAGCGGCTCGCCCTCAGGCGACTGCACCTGGGTGTAGACCTCGAGCAGGCCGCCCGTCCCCTGCTCGTAGCGGTTCTCGGGCTCGGTGAGGTCGGAGACCTCCGCGTCCAGGCCACCGTCGTCCAGCACGTCGATCTCCTCGGCACCCAGCTCGTAGCGATCTCCGATCAGCCGGGTCTCGTCGGAGTAGAGGATGGTGCCGTCGGACCGCCAGATCTTGATCCTCCGGACGTCCCCGACCAGCAGCCGGTCACGCACCTGACGGTCCAGGCGGTCGATGGCGGAGGGCCGTAGGTCGACCAGTCCCTTGGGCAAGGCGGGCTCCACCCACTCCGAGAGCAGCCACGTGGTCGAGCGGGCCGAGGTGACCGACTCGCGCTCGGCGGCGCGGTTGCTCAGGATCGAGGTTCCGACCGACAGTGCGGCGAAGAGCAGCAACGCGATGGTGAGGTACTGCACCACCGGGTTCCGCAGGAGCCTCACCCGGGAAGCCTAGACGCGCCCGCCTCGGGCCCGACGTCACCAGTCGATGACCGCACGGCACACCTCGCCGGTGCGCAGCCGCACTGCTCGGAACACGAACCGGTCGGAGCCGTGCAGGTCGACGAAGCTGCGGCGGATCTCGAACGAACCGCTGGAGCCACTGGTCGTGACGCTGCCAGACGCCGATACCCAGCCGTTGTGCTTGATCTTCCACTTCCAGGCCCGGCCGCCGCGGGCGGTGTCCACCTTGGCGCGGAACTCGATCCGCAGGTCGTCGTCGGCCTTGGCGCGGACCTCCCAGTCCGCCGTACCCGTGCACGAACCGCTCTGCCGCACCTCGTCGTCGCCACCCGAGGCGACGCTGGGTGGCACGGCCACGAGGGCGAGGCTCCCGATCGCCAGCGCAGCAGCCCTGGCAACGGCCCGTCCGCCAAGGTGCGCCGTCCGCGTCACCAGGAGACCGTGCCGCGACAGACCTCCCCAGACTTCGGGTTGACCGCCCGGAAGACGAAGTGGTCGGTGCCGGCCCGGTTGGCCGGCTTGCGCTCGACCTCGAAGGAGCCGCTGGGCCCCGTGGTCGTCGACGAGCCGGAGCTCACCTGGACACCGTTGTCCTTCAGCTTCCAGTTCCAGGTCTGGCCGACCTTGTTGCTGTCGACCTCCGACTCGACCTCGATGCGACCGTCGTCGGACTTCGCCTTCATCTTCCAGTCGGTGGACCCACTGCAGGAGCCGTTGGTGCGGACCTCGTCGTCGCCGTCGCCCTGGGCTACAGCGGGACCGGCGACGAATGCGGTGAGAGCGGCGACGATGACCCCCTGCACGGCCATCAGGGACAGGGTGGTGGTGGGGCGTCGCTTCGCGCGCATGGTGTTCTCCTCAGGTGTTCGGTGTCGTCGGTGTTCGTGGCACGAGCATCGCTGATCACCGCAGGGCCGCACCATTGGCGAGTAGTCCTAGTACCAACGGCCCGGGGCGGGTCAGTCCTCGCAGCCGCGCTCGATGCCGAGGGTCGCCAGCAGGTCCTCGTGCAGCTGGAACCACACGGTATGGCAGGAGGCGATCGCCGGCTCGTCGAGCCACGTGAGGCGACCGCGCTCGACCTGGGCCAGGGCAGAGGTGAAGCGTGCGGAGTAGCCGGTGAACCGGTCGAGTGTCGCACTCAGCCGGGCGTCGATGCTCTCCAGGCTGCGGCCGACGCTGCGCACGGTGGCCAGCACGCGGTCGTCCCATCGCGGATCCGTGTGGTCGTTGGGGACCAGCCGGTCGAGCGGCTCGGAGCGCAGCTGCCAGTCGGTGACCGCGCTCAGAAAACGGGTGTTCAACGGCAGGAAGTGTGTGTGGGCGCCGGCCACCTCGTCCCGGGCCCCGGATCGGTCGAGCTCCTCAGCGAGGAGACGTTCGCCCTCGAGCCGACCCGCGATGGTCAGCGACCAGGCACGGAGATCGGCGAAGCGGACCCGCTGCACCCACCCACGGCTCTCGTCGTCGAGGAGCTGCTCCTCCACGTCGCTGGTGTCCAGCGAGAACCGTCGTGCCACGGCAGCGCAGTCGGCCATCCCTGCTAGCCGCAGGGCGTGCAGGACCAACAGGTCGGGAGCCGACGCGTACGTCACACGGGCGACGCTAGTGCCAACTGGTGCTCTGCCTTCACTCCTCGGGGTAGAGCACGCAGGCGACCTCGACGCCGCCGGCGCGGCGCAGGCGCGGCGCGTCGGCCGGCTCGAACTGCACCTCGACCCCGTTGCCGGCCGGTTCGATGTCGGTGACCCCGCTCCACAGGGGTTCGTCAGGGTTCTCGGAGCGGATCCGGTCGAGCAGGGAACGCACCTCGCCGGCCCCGCCCCTGCCCAGCTTGGCGGTCGTGACTGGCCGGTCGAGGACGTCGAGATCGCCGATGACAGCCTTCTCGTGGTCGTACGTCTCGGCCTTGCGGGTCCAGTGCTCCTCGAGCAGCACGCGCAGGTCTCGCGACTCCCACCCGCAGCCCGCGATCGCCTCGGGGCAGCGTGGGTGGAAAGCGCATCCCAGCGGCGGCTCAGCGGCATCGGGGATCTCACCGCGGGGCAGGTCGCGCGGGACCTGCTTGTCGGGGTCGGGCTCGGGGATCGCCTTCAGCAGGGCCTTGGTGTACGGGTGCCGCGGATTGGCGAAGATCTCATCGGTCGGCCCGATCTCGACGATGCGGCCGAGGTACATGATCGCGATGCGGTCGCAGAAGTACTTCGCACTGGCCAGGTCGTGGGTGATGTAGACGTAGGTCAGCCCCAGGTCCCGCTTGAGGTCGAGCATCAGCTGGAGGATCTTCGCCCGCACGCTCATGTCGAGCATCGACACCGGCTCGTCGGCCACCAGCACCTCGGGATCGAGGATGATCGCGCGGGCGATCACGGCGCGCTGCTTCTGACCGCCGGAGAGGTCGGACGGGTACTTCGTCAGGAACCGCTCGACGGGGGCCAGGCCGACCCGCTCCAGGGCGAAGGTGACCCGCTTGTGCAGCTCGGCGCCGGACGCGATCTTGTGGATCACCAGCGGATGGCCGACGGCCTCCTCGATGGTCATCGACGGGTTCAGGGCGGCGTGCGGGTCCTGGAAGACCATCTGGAGGTCGGTCCTGAGCCGGCGGAGCTCCTTGCCGCGCATCGTGGACACACGGCGCTCGCCACGCTCGCTGTTGTGATAGGTGATCGACCCTCCGGTGGCGGGGACCAGGCCGAGGAGGGCCCGGCCCAGCGTCGTCTTGCCACTGCCGGACTCACCCACGAGGCCGAGCACCTCGCCGCGACTCAGCCTCACGGAGACACCATCGACCGCCTTGACGGTGCGTGCGGGCAGGCCGAGCAGACGCGACAGGGCACCGCCCTGCAGCTGGAAGTGGACGGCGAGGTCGTCGACGTCGAGGACGGTGTCCGACCGCGCGCCGGTGGTGTCTGAGTGCTCAGGCTTCGTCGGCAACAGCGATCTCCTCGCGTTGGAGCGGCTCGAGCTCGGATTCCGGGACGTCGGGGGCGAGACCATCGTTGACATCGGCGGCCCAGCAGGCCGCCCGGCTGCCGCCCTCGTGCTCACGGTCGATCGGGTGCTTGCTGGCGCAGACCTTCATCGCGTCGGGGCAGCGCGGGTGGAAGTAGCACCCGGACGGTGGCTCGACCAGGTCGGGCGGCGCGCCGTCGATGTAGTTGAGCCCCGTCGTCGACAGCGAGATGGTCGAGCGCAGCAGCTCGCGGGTGTACGGATGCCTCGGTCGCGAGAAGACCTCGCGGGCATCACCGATCTCGACGATCTCGCCGGCGTACATCACCGCGACCCGATCGCAGGCCTCCGCGATGATCCCGAGGTTGTGGGTGATCAGCAGCAACGCGGTCCGGAAGTCGCGCCGCAGGTCGTGGAGGATCCGGATGATCTGCGCCTCGACCAGCACGTCGAGGGCCGTCGTGGGCTCGTCGGCAACCACGAACGTCGGCCGCAGCACCAGCGCCAGCGCGATCATCAGCCGCTGCCGCATGCCGCCCGAGAACTCGTGCGGGTAGGCGTGGTAGCGGGTCGGCGGGATGCCCATCAGGCGCAGCACCTCGAGCGAACGGCGCTCGATCTCGGCCTTGCTGATCGACTTGTCGTGGGTCTTGAGCGTCTCGGAGAAGTGCTCGCTGATCCGCATGAGCGGGTTCAGGCGGGTCAGCGGCTCCTGGAAGATCATCCCGAGGTCGCGCCCGCGCATGGCGTGCTGCTCCTTCGGCTTCAGCGTCAGCATGTCGCGACCCCGGAGCCTCAGCTCGCCGTCGCGGGCGCTGCCCTCGGGCAACAGGCCGATCAGGCCTCGGCCCAAGGTCGACTTGCCGCACCCGGACTCCCCGACGAGCCCCAGGATCTCTCCCTCGTGCAGGTCGAAGCTGACGCCGTCGACGGCGCGGACGGGGCCGCGCTCGGTGCCGTACCAGACGCGCAGGTCGCGCACCTCGAGCACCGGGTCGCCGGGGACGTTCGCGGCGGGAGTCGTCTCGTCGAGGATGTCAGTCACGAGACCACCTCTTTGTCGGTCGTGGACGCCCTCTCGGGGAGCACCACCGGCCGCAGCCGACGACGGCGTAGCGCAGGGTTGAGCGTCTCGTTGAGTCCCTCGCCGACCAGGGTCAGCGCCGTGATGAGCACGATGATCGCCAGTCCGGGCCACAGGGCGGGCCACCAGACGCCGGCCTGCGCGTCGTCGAGGGCCCGGCTCAGGTCGTAGCCCCACTCGGAAGCCTCGTTGGGCTGGATCCCCAGGCCCAGGAAACCGAGGGCGGCCAGGGTGCCGATGGCGTCGGCCGCGTTCAGGGTGCCGATGACCGGCACCGACTGGACGACGTTGCCGAACAGGTACTTGCGAATGATCACCGACGGCGGTGCCCCGATGGCGCGCGCGGCCTCGACGTACGTCGTCTCGCGCGTCGACACGGTCGTGTTGCGGACCACGCGGAAGTACTGCGGGATGTAGATGACGGTCAGCGAGAGCGCCGCCGCCACGATGCCGCCGCCGAGCAGTCCGGTGAGCAGGAAAGCGAACACGATGGCCAGCAGCAGCGAGGGGAGCGCGTAGATCGCGTCCATGATGAAGACCAGGAAGCGGTCGGCCCAGCCCCCGGCGAAACCGGAGATGAGCCCGAGCGGGACCCCGATGAAGGTCGAGAAGACCACCGACAGGAACACGACCTCGATCGCGGTCCGGGCACCCCAGATCACCCGCGACAAGATGTCGTAGAACTGGTCGTTGGTGCCGAGCCAGTGCTCGCCCGACGGTGGGTCGAGCTTGGGGAACTTCACGCCGGCAGCGTCCCGGGTCTGGTTGTAGTCGAAGGGGGCGATCCACGGCGCGAACAGGGCGAACACCACGAAGATCACCGTGACGACAAAGCCGGTGAGGAGGATCCAGCGGGCCAAGCCCTTGGTGCTCCAGATCGTCGACAGCAGTCCGCGCACGTCAGTACCTCACCCTCGGGTCGACCAAGGCGTTGATGATGTCCACGGCCAGGCTGACGATCACCACGATGAGGGCGATGAACGTCACCAGCCCCTGGAGCGCGATGTAGTCGCGCGAGTTGATGTACTGGATCAGCTCCGTGCCCAGCCCTGGCCAGTTGAAGGTGCGCTCGGTGAGCACCGCCCCGGAGAGCGTGAGCGCCACCTGCAGGCCGATGACCGTGATGACCGGGACCAGCGCGTTGCGGAACGCGTGGCGGCGTACGACGGCCCGCTCGCTGATGCCGCGGGCCCGGGCCGCCTCGATGTAGTCGCCCTTCATCGCCTGGATGACGTTGATCCGGACCAGCCGGATGATCACGCCCGAGAGCAGCAACCCCAGGGTGATGCAGGGCAGCACGTGGTGCTTGAGCACGTCAGATACAGCTCCGCCGTCGCCGGCGAGGGCCGAGTCCACGAGCAGGATGTGGGTCTGGGTCGGGACGGTGAACTTGGTGATCGGCGACGCGATGTCGTAGGTCGGCCAGCCGGGGAAGAACTTGACCACGAAGAGCACGAACATGATGCCGACCCAGAAGATCGGGGCGGCGTAGGTGACGACGCCGAAGACCCGGATCGCCGCGTCGCCCCCGCTGTCGCGGTAGCGACCGGCCAGGCGTCCCAGCGGAAGGGCCAGGAGGAGCGCGAACAGGAAGGCACCGATCGTCAGCGTGAGCGTGGCGCCGCCCTGGTCGCGGACGACGTCGATGACCTGGCGGTTGTCGGAGAGGGTGGTCCCGAAGTCCCCACGGGCGACATTGCCGAGGTACTCGAGGTACTGGACGATGAGCGGGCGGTCGATGCCGAGAGCGTGGCGACGCTCGTCGAGCGCCTCTTCGCTGAGACGGCCGCCGAGCGAGGCGCTGACGGGGTCTCCCGGCGCCACTCGGAGCAGGAAGAAGACGACGGTCAGCAGCACCCACATCATGGGGATGACGAGCAGCAACCGCACGAGGATGTAGCGGGACAGCGATCCGGAGCCTGAGCTCACTCGGAGTGCCTCCTAGCGGATGCGAACGGGCCAGTACGGCATTGAACAGCATCGGGGGAGGGTGCCGCACCGTAGGTGGGCACCCTCCCCCGATTCAGGTCGTGCTAGGGCTTGTCAGCCTTCCTTGCTGATCATCCAGAACCGGAAGATGTACGTCGGGTCCAGGGTGTCGGCGACACCCGTCATCGACGAGTTGGCCACGGCGACGTTCGCGCCGTTCCAGGACGGGATCAGCGGGACATCCTCTGCGACGATGTCCTGCAGCTGGCCGAGCTCCTCGTTGCGAGCGGTCTCGTCGGTCTCGCCGATCTCCTTGTCGAGGAGCTTGTTGACCTCGTCGCTGGAGTAGTTGTTGGCGAAGAACCCGCCGTCACGGATGAACGGCGACAGGTAGTTGTCGGCGTCCAGGAAGTCGGGGTACCAGCCGAGGATGAAGAGGTCGTAGGCGCCCTCCTTGGTGATCGTCTGGTACTCCTCCCACGCGGCGTCGTCGGTCGTGGCGTCGAACAGCCCGCTGGTGTTCAGCTGGTCGGCCAGCTCGGTCGCCTCGTCGACGGTGTTCGGACCGTAGTGCTCCGGCGGGTAGCCGAGCTTGAGCTTGACCGGCGTCTTCACACCAGCCGCGTCCAGGATCTGCTTGGCGGCGTCGGCGCTGGGCTCGCCGTACTTGTCCTTGAACGAGTCCTTCTGGCCGCCGAAGCCGGGAGGCACGATGGAGTAGCTCGGGGTGACGGTGCCGTCGTAGGCGTTGTCGGCGATGGCCTGGCGGTCGATGATCTGCGCGACTGCCTGGCGGATCGCCTTGTTCTTGCCCACCTCGGTCGAGAACTGCCACACCCAGTAGCGGAACTCCGAGCCCTTGCCGCGGACGACCTCGGCCTTGCCGCCCTCCTCGATCGAGTTGAGGTCGGTCGGGCTGAGGGTGCGCCATGCGATGTCGACGTCGCCGGTCTCGACGGCGGTCTTGAGCGGTGCCGGGTCGTTGAAGTACTGGACGAACACCTGGGCGCTCTGCGGGGTCTTGGTGCCCTGATAGGCCTCGTTGGCCTCGAACACGGCCTGCTCGCCGGCCTTGTACTGGCTCAGCTTGTAGGGGCCGGAACCGATCATGTTGGCGGTGTCGTCGTCGGCCAGCTTGTCGTCGGCCGGGAAGGTGTCCTCGTCGACGATCGACGTCGTAGCGGACGACAGGATCTTCATGAAGGTCTGGTCGGGCTGGTTCAGGTGGAAGACCACGGTCAGGTCGTCGGGCGTCTCGATGGCGCCGTCGGCCAGAGCGGGAGCAAGGTCGGGGTTCTCGGGGTCCGCGTTGCTGATCGAGCCGAGCAGCACCGAGGAGCCGTTGGGGTCGGCGATCTCGATGTTGCGCTGGAACGAGAACAGCACGTCCGAGGAGGTGAGCTCGTCGCCATTGGAGAACGTCGCACCCTCGGTCAGCGTGCAGGTGATCGTCGTCGGGTCGTCGTAGGCGCAGTCCGCCAGGTCGGGCTCCGGCTCGGAGCCGTTGGCCGGGACGGTCATCAGCTGCTGGAAGATGTTGTACTGGATGTTCCAGGAGCCGAAGTCGTAGGAGCCGGCCGGGTCGACCGACGTGACGACGTCGGTGGTGCCGAGGATCCAGGGCGCACCTGCGGCGGTCTCGCCACCGCCGCCGTCGCCATCGGCGCTGCCGCTGCTGTCGGACTCGTTGCCGCAGGCGGCGAGGCTGCCCACGAGGGCACCTGCCGCGAGCAAGGCCCAAAGTTTGTTGCGATTCACAGAAAACCCCTCGAGGTTGGGTCCCCGGCCGCACGCCGGGGTCGGTAACGCGGGCAACTTACCTGTGCGGGGGTGCTCGGGTCCACGGACGGGGGTGCCCACGATGGTCCCGAAACGGCAACGATTTGCGTGACGTCAGGCGACGGCCGGAAGGCTTGCGGCGCTCAGCCCCACCAGCGAGTCGGCGAAGACCCGGCGTTCGCCCTCGAGGATGGGCACGTGGTTGGGCACGCACAGCACCGTGCAGCCGGCCGCCACGGCCGAGCGCGCGCCCGTGTTGGAGTCCTCGATCGCGAGGCAGGCGGCCGGATCGGCACCCAGCAGCCGGGCGGCCTTGAGGTAGGGGTCGGGGTAGGGCTTGCCGCGGGCGACCGCGTCGCCGGTGACGACGGCCGCGAAGGTGCCGGCCGGCAGCGCGTCGAGAACGGGCTCGACGAAGCGGCGGTAGGACATCGTGACGAGTGCGCACGGCACGCCACGCGCCCTCAGGTCGGCCAGCAGGTCGACCGCCCCAGGTCGCCAGGGCACGGCCACCTCGATCTGGGCGATCACCCCGTCGAGCAGCTCCTCGACGATCTCCGCCGGCTCCCGGTCGATCCCCATGTGCTCGCGGATGTAGAGGCCCGACTCCAGCAGGTCGTTGCCGACCAGGTTGAGTGAGTGCTCCTCGCTCCAGGTGCCCCCGTACTTCTCGGCGAGCGCCCACTCGCAACGCATCCAGTAGGGCTCGGTGTCGACGAGCGTGCCGTCCATGTCCCACAGCACGGCGGCGTACGTGTTTTCGCTGGTCGAGCCGCCGCGAGGGACGAGCGGCGTGTCGAGACCCTCACTCATCGGGGTCGTAGCCGAGGTTGGGCGAGAGCCATCGCTCCGCCTCGGCCTGCGTCCACCCCTTGCGCGCGGCGTAGTCCTCGACCTGGTCGCGCCCGATGCGGCCGACCACGAAGTACTGCGAGTCCGGGTGGCTGAAGTAGAGGCCGGAGACCGACGCGCCCGGCTGCATGGCCATCGACTCGGTCAGGCTCATGCCCGTCGCGGTCTCGACGTCGAGGAGCGACCAGAGGGTCTGCTTCTCCGTGTGGTCGGGGCTCGCTGGGTAGCCCGGCGCCGGACGGATGCCGGCGTACTGCTCCTTGATGAGGCCCACGCTGTCGAGCCGCTCGTCGGGGGCATAGCCCCACATCTCGCGGCGCACCCGCTCGTGCAGCCGCTCGGCGAACGCCTCGGCCAGCCGGTCGGCGAGCGACTCGAGGAGGATCGCGCTGTAGTCGTCGACCTCGTCGCGGAACGCCTGCACGCGGTCCCGGCTGCCCAGCCCGGCCGTCACCGCGAACGCTCCGACGTAGTCCTTCAGCCCGGTCGACTTGGGAGCCACGAAGTCGGCCAGTGACCGGTTGGGGACGCCCTCGCGGTGCTGCCCCTGCTGGCGCAGCTGGTGGAGGACGGCGTGCGGCTCGCCGCGCGTCTCGTCGAGGTAGACCTCGATGTCGTCGCCGACCGCGTTGGCGGGGAAGAGACCCATGACGCCGTTGGCGGTGAGCCAGTGCTCGTCGATGACGCGGTCGAGCATCGCCTGGGCGTCGTCGTAGAGCTTGCGGGCCGTCTCCCCCGTCGCCGGGTTGTTGAGGATGTCGGGGAACGACCCCTTCATCTCCCAGGCGTTGAAGAACGGCTGCCAGTCGATGTAGCGGCGCAGGTCGGCGAGGTCGTACCCCTTGAGGACCCGCACGTGCTGGGTCGCACCGCGCAGACCGGCCACCGAGGCGAGCGACGAGACCGCGTGGTCCTGCTGGAGCAGCAGGTGCGGACGCGGAGGGCGGTACGACGACCAGTCGATCGGGGTCGAGTGCTCCCGCGCCTCCTTGATCGCGAGCAGCGGCCGCTCGGTCTTGGCGGCGTGCCGGGTGCGCAGCGAGTCGAAGTCTGCCTTGACGTCGGCCAGCAGGGCGTCGCGACGATCCGGGCTGAGCAGCGCGGCGGTGACCGGCACCGACCGCGAGGCGTCCTTGACCCAGACCACGGGTCCGTCGTACTTGCCGTCGATCTTGACCGCCGTGTGCGCGCGTGACGTCGTGGCCCCGCCGACCAGCAGCGGGATGGTGAACTCCTGGCGCTGCATCTCCGACGCGAGGTTGACCATCTCGTCCAGCGACGGGGTGATCAGCCCGGAGAGCCCGATCAGGTCGGCGCCGATCTCGCGGGCGGTGTCGAGGATCTTCTGCGCCGGCACCATCACGCCGAGGTCGATGACCTCGTAGTTGTTGCACTGGAGCACCACGCCCACGATGTTCTTGCCGATGTCGTGGACGTCGCCCTTGACCGTGGCCATCACGATCGTGCCGTTGGTGTCCTTGGCGGTGGCGTACTCGGGGTTGTCGAGCTTCTCCTGCTCGATGAAGGGGATCAGGTAGGCGACGGCCTTCTTCATCACCCGCGCCGACTTGACCACCTGGGGAAGGAACATCTTGCCGGCGCCGAAGAGGTCGCCGACGACGTTCATGCCGTCCATCAGGGGCCCCTCGATCACCTCGATCGGCCGGCCGCCGCGCTCGGCGATGGTCTGGCGCAGCTCCTCCGTGTCGTCCTGGACGAAGCCGTCGATGCCCTTGACGAGCGCGTGGGTGATCCGCTCCCCCACCGGCAGCGAGCGCCACTCCTGCTCGGTCTCCTCGACCACCTCACCGGTCCGGTTGTGGCTCTCGGCGATCTCGAGCAGCCGCTCGGCCGCGTCGTGGCGGCGGTTGAGGATGACGTCCTCGATCCGCTCGCGGAGCTCGGGCTCGACCTGGTCGTAGACCACGAGAGCACCGGCGTTGACGATGCCCATGTCGAGGCCGGCCTCGATCGCGTGGAAGAGGAACACGGCGTGGATGGCCTCGCGCACGGGGTTGTTGCCGCGGAAGGAGAAGGAGACGTTGGAGATGCCGCCCGAGACCAACGCGCCGGGGAGGTTCTGCTTGATCCAGCGGGTGGCCTCGATGTAGTCCTGGCCGTAGGTCGCGTGCTCCTCGATGCCGGTGGCGACGGCGAAGACGTTGGGGTCGAAGATGATGTCCTCGGGCGGGAAGCCGACCTCGTCGACGAGCAGCCGGTAGGCCCGCTCGCAGATCGCCTTGCGGCGCTCGAGGTTGTCGGCCTGGCCGTCCTCGTCGAAGGCCATCACGACCGCGGCGGCGCCGTACTTGCGCACCAGCCGCGCCTGCTCGAGGAACTTCTCCTCGCCCTCCTTCATGGAGATCGAGTTGACGATGGCCTTGCCCTGCACGCACTTGAGGCCGGCCTCGATGACGTCCCACTTGGAGGAGTCGACCATCACGGGGACCCGGCTGATGTCGGGCTCGCCCGCCACCAGCTTGAGGAACCGGTCCATGGCGACGACGCCGTCGATCATGCCCTCGTCCATGTTGACGTCGATGACCTGGGCGCCGTTCTCGACCTGCTGGGCCGCGACCGAGAGGGCGGTGTCGTAGTCGCCCTCCTTGATGAGCTTGCGGAACCGCGCGGAGCCGGTGATGTTGGTGCGCTCGCCGACGTTGACGAAGAGGCTGTCGTCGGTGATGGTGAGCGGCTCGAGGCCGGAGAGACGCATGGCGGGCGCGAGGTCGACGGGCACGCGAGGGGTCACGCCGTCGGCCGCGGCGGCGATGGCCTCGATGTGCTCGGCAGTCGTGCCGCAGCACCCGCCGACGATGTTGACCAGGCCGGCGGTGGCGAACTCGCCGACCACCGAGGCCATGTGGTCCGGGGTCTCGTCGTACTCGCCGAACGCGTTGGGCAGGCCTGCGTTGGGGTGGCAGGAGACGAAGCAGTCGGCGATGCGGGAGAGCTCGGCGACGTAGGGCCTGATCTCCTCGGCGCCGAGCGCACAGTTGAGCCCGACCGCGAGCGGACGTACGTGGCGGATGGAGTTCCAGAACGCCTCGGTGACCTGACCCGACAGGGTCCGCCCGCTGGCGTCGGTGATGGTCCCGGAGACGATGACGGGCCACCGACGGCCGCGCTCCTCGAACAGCGTCTCGACGGCGAAGATCGCGGCCTTGGCGTTGAGGGTGTCGAAGATGGTCTCGATGAGCAGGATGTCGGCGCCACCGTCGACCAGGCCCGAGGCCTCCTCGTGGTAGGCCTCGACGAGCTGGTCGAACGACACGTTGCGCGCGCCCGGGTCGTTGACGTCGGGCGAGATCGAGGCGGTGCGAGTGGTCGGGCCCAGCGACCCGGCGACGTAGCGCGGCCGCTCGGGCGTCGCGGCCCGGTCGGCGGACTCGCGGGCGAGGGCCGCAGCGGCGTGGTTCAGCTCGTAGCAGATGTCCTCGAGGCCGTAGTCGGCCTGCGAGATGCGGGTGCCGTTGAAGGTGTTGGTGCAGATGATGTCGGCGCCGGCGTCGAGGTAGGCCGCGTGGATCTCGCGGATCAGGTCGGGCTGGGTCAGCGACAGCAGGTCGTTGTCGCCGCCCAGGTCGGCGGGGTGGTCGGCCATCCGCTCGCCGCGGTACTGCGCCTCGTCCAGCTTGTACTGCTGGATCATCGTGCCCATCGCGCCGTCGATGACCAGGATCCGCCCGCGCAGCGCAGCCGCGAGCTCCTCGGTGGCATCAGGACGGACGGTGTCGGGCACGTTGCTCCTCGGGGCCGGCTCTTGCTACGGACGGACTGTTCAGCCTAGGAACAGCGTCCAGGAAATGGACGTCATTCCCGCATCGTGACACCGCCGCGAACCCCAGCGAAATCCTCGGACCGCGGCGATGCGGCTGGCGTCAGGTCATAGGGTGACTGCGTGATCGAGATCGAGGACGTGCCCGACCTGGTAGACCCGGTCGTCATCGCCGCGTTCGAGGGCTGGAACGACGCCGCCGACGCCGCGTCCTCGGTGATCGACCACCTGATCAGGGTGTGGGGCGCCCGCACGGTCGGCGCGATCGACCCCGAGGAGTTCTACGACTTCCAGGTCAACCGCCCGCTGGTCGGCACCGACGACCGCGGTCACCGGCAGATCACCTGGCCCACCACCCAGATCGCCGTGGCCAGCCCGCCTGACCTGCATCGCGACGTCATCCTGATCCGCGGCATCGAGCCCAACATGCGCTGGCGGCAGTTCTGCGCCGAGCTGCTGGCCGCGGCCGACGAGCTCGGCGGCCAGATCGTCGTCACTCTCGGCGCACTCCTGGCCGACACCCCGCACACCCGTCCGGTGCCGGTGAGCGGCACCGCCACCGAGCCCGAGCTGGTCGACCGGCTCAAGCTCGAACAGTCGACCTACGAAGGACCGACCGGCATCGTCGGGGTCTTCCAGGACGCCTGCGGGCGGCTCGACATCCCCGCCGTGGCGTACTGGGCGGCGGTCCCGCACTACGTCGCGCAGCCGCCCTGCCCCAAGGCGACGCTGGCCCTGATCGGCCGCCTCGAGGACCTGCTCGAGGTCAGCATCCCGCTCGGCGACCTCCCCGAGGACGCCCGGGCCTGGGAGCGCGGGGTCGACGAGCTCGCCGAGGAGGACGAGGACATCGCGGAGTACGTCCGCGCGCTCGAGGAGACCCGCGACACCACCGAGCTGCCCGAGGCCTCCGGCGAGGCGATCGCGCGGGAGTTCGAGCGCTACCTCAAGCGCCGGGGCGACACCGACACCTGACCGCGACTCGGGCTCAGATGAGCCCGAGCGCGCTGTCGACCAGTAGTCGGACGGTCTCGGCTCCGTCGGGGTCGCTGGTGTCGGCCAGGCCGTGGTCGCCGAGCGTGGCGGCTACCCAGGCGTCGACGGCGGCACACGCGGCGGGGGCGTCGAGGTCGTTGGCCATCGCCGCCAGTACGGCGGTCACGACCGCCTCGGCCGGTGCACCGGCATGAAGGCTGAAGGCGCGCCGCCACTGGGCCAGGGTGTCGACGGCTTCCCAGAGCTCGGCGTCCCGCCACTCCCAGTCGCTGCGGTAGTGGTGGCGCAGCAGGCTCAGCCGGATCGCCATCGGGTCGACGTCGCTGTTGCGCACCTGGGAGACGAAGACGAGGTTGCCGCGCGACTTCGACATCTTCTCGCCGTCGTAGCCCACCATCCCGGCGTGCGCATAGACCCGCGCGAACGGCCGCCCGGTCGCCACCTGCGACTCCCCGGCGCACATCTCGTGGTGGGGGAAGATCAGGTCGCTGCCGCCCCCCTGCACGTCGAAGGTCGTGCCGAGGGTGTCCAGGGCGATGGCGGCGCACTCGATGTGCCAGCCGGGGCGGCCGGGACCGAACGGGCTGTTCCACGACGGCTCGCCGGGCCGCTCGCCCCGCCACACCACGCAGTCGAGAGGGTCCTTCTTGCCGGCGCGGTCGGGGTCTCCCCCGCGCTCGGGGAAGATCCTCAGCATCTCGTCGCGGGTCAGCCCCGACTCCTCGCCGAACGCCGGATCGGCGGTCACGGAGAAGTAGAGGTCGTCCTCGACCTGGTAGATGGCGCCGGCCTCCTGGAGGCGCTCGACCAGGTCGACCACCAGCTGGATCGACTCGACCGCACCGACGTAATGGGTCGGCGGCAGCACCCGCAAGGCGGTCATGTCCTGCCGGAAGAGCTCGGTCTCCCGCTCGGCCAGCTCCACCCAGTCGACCCCGACCTTGGTCGCGCGCTCCAGCAGGGGGTCGTCGACGTCCGTGACGTTCTGCACGTAGGTGACGTCGTGGCCGGCGTTGCGCCAGGCCCGGTTGAGCAGGTCGAAGGCGACGTACGTCGCCGCGTGGCCGATGTGGGTGGCGTCGTACGGCGTGATGCCGCAGACGTAGACCCGCGCCGGCCCCTCGGGCCGGGGCGTGACGAGCGCACCCGTGGCGGTGTCGTGCAACGCCACCTCCGGACCGGTCACCGGCAGCGTGGGCAGGTCCGGAGCGGGCCAGGAACGCATGCGCTCAGCCTAGTCGGGAGCCCGGCCGGTGGACTGCGCGGGCGATGTGGAGGGTGGCACCCCAGTGGCGCTCGAGGCGGCCGTCGCGTCGCCGCGCCAGTCGGCGCCGGATCTCGGCGTAGAGGTGCTCGCGCTTCTCGGGCTCCATGGCGATGTGCCCGGAGAACGTGTCGAGCAGCCGGAGATAGGACTCGGCGTCGTAGCTCACGCTCCAGTCGAAGTGGGTCACCTCGCTGACCACGAACAGGCCGCTCGCCTCGACCTCCTCGACCTCTTCCGGCAGCTCACCCGGTGCCGGAGAGACATGGTTGTGAGGCAGGGCCTCTCCGATCTCGTCGTAGACCTCCTGGATCTCGGCGAAGAACGGGTCGCCCCCGACGGGGATGACGTGTGCTGCCTGCCAGAAGGCGAGGAAGCCGCCGGGCCGGAGCACCCCGTGGGCACGCTGGTAGCGCACGTCCGGGTCGACCCAGTGCCACGCGGTGGCCGCGTAGAGCAGGTCGTAGCCGTGGTCCGCCGGTGGCCACGACTCGAAGGCCGCACGCACCACCTCGACGTCCGCGAACGGCCGCAGCCGGGCCCGAGCCACGGCGGCCAGCGAGGCGCCCAGCTCGACCGCGGTGATCCGGAGGCCGCGCTCGGCCAGCGGCACGGTGGCGGTGCCCGGCCCGCAACCGACCTCCAGCAGCCGCGATCGCGGGGTGACGCGGGTGCTGGACACGAGTCGGTCGAGGAGGGCGTCCGGGTACGCCGGCCGCGCGTCGGCGTAGGTCTGGGCCGCGGTGTCGAAGGTGGCTCGGAGAGCCTTGCGGTCGTCTGTCATGTCACCGGGTTTCGAGAGCGTCACGCAGCCCCTCGCTGCGCTCAGGTCTGCGTCGAACGCTCCTCAACCTGGCGCCTGATCGGAGGCTTCGCAAGCTCAGCCTCCGCGGCGCTCAGAAGGGCGGCCAGGGAATGGCCGGCCAGTCACCATGTGGCGTCGGCAGCTCGCGGGTCCGCAGCAGGCGGGCGACGCGGCGCCGCGTCGCCTCCACCTCGTAGGGCGTCAGCAGCTCGCACAGGAGGCCGCCGAGGTCGGCGTCCAGAGAGTGCGCGACGAGCCCGAGGCCGGCCGTCTCGTCGTCGTCGAGCCGCTCCCCCGCCCAGCCCCAGAGAACGGTGCGCAGCTTGGGGTCGCTGTGGAAGCTGACGCCGTGGTCGACGCCGTAGCGGTGGCCGCCCGACATGGGGAGCACGTGGCCGCCCTTGCGGTCGGCGTTGTTGACCACCACGTCGAAGACGGCCATCCGGCGCAGAGCGGCGGAGTCCTCGTGGATGAGGGAGACCCCGCGGTCGTGCTCGTCCACACCGTCGAAGACGTGCCGCCAGCCCGGGCGCCGTTCGCCCGAGAGCACCACCGTCACCGCCTCCTCGCCGTCGTCCGGCTCCTGCCAGACCTGCACCATGCCCGGCCCGTGGGGTCCCTCCCGCAGGAAGGTCAGCGGCACCACGTCCCAGCCGAACGTCTCGGACAAGAGGTACGCCGCGCGCTCACGGGCCGCCAAGGTGCCGTCGGGGAAGTCCCACAGCGGCCGCTCCCCGGCGACCGGCTTGTAGACCACGGTGACCTCGCCGATCTGCCCCACGAACGTCGCGTTCGAGGCCGGCATCACCCGACCGTGCAGCCTCAGCTCACCGTCGCGGAGCTCTTGGTCGGGCTCCCGGATCATGGGTGGGTCATGGGCAGGTCATCGAGGGTGGGCGGCAGGGGTCAGGGGTCGCGGCGCCGGAAGCCGTTGGCCCGCACACACAGGTGCCCGGAGGGGTCTATCGGGCCGCCGCAGAAGGGGCATCCGGGTCGGCCCGCCTCGACGACGCGGCCGGCGCGCAGCGCGAACGCGCGCGCGGCGCCCGGGGTGATGCGCACCAGCAGGACCTCCTCGGGGTCCGGCTCGACGTAGATCTCCTCGCCGGTGTCCTCGCCGGTCTCCTCGACCACCACGACCTCGTCGCTGAAGGGGAAGACCTCGATGACCACCCGCCCGACCGCCGGGTCCCACGAGAGCGTCATGGTGCCGGCACGGAACTCCTCCTCGATCGGCTGCTCCAGGGGGTCCGCGTCGTCGAGGTCGAGCGGGGCCACGGCCGGGATGAGCGTCGGTGAGGACGCCTCGTCGAGGACCTGGTCGAGGAGCTCGTCGACCCGCTCGGCCAACGCCGCGACCTGCTGCTTCTCGAGGGCGACCGAGACCATCCGCGCCCCTGCGCGTGCCTGCAGGAAGAAGGTGCGCTGCCCCGGCTCGCCGACCGTGCCGACGACGAAGCGCTCCGGCGGGTCGAACTCGTGGATCACTGGCACGGCCATCAGCCTAGGCGCCGGGGGCAACCGGTCCGGCGCCGCCGCCGACGGCGGCATCGGCCGGCCGAGCCGCGCTGCGACGCCCACCCCGCTTGGGCGGCGGCGGCTTCAGCCAGGACAGATCTCCTTCATGCGTGTTCATGGCCAGCACGAACGGCCGCGAGGCCGTGTAGCGCACGATCGACACCGACGCCGGGTCGACGTGGATCCGTTGGAAGAGGTCGAGGTGCATGCCCAGCGCGTCGGCCAGCACCGCCTTCACCAGGTCGCCGTGGCTGACCGCCACCCACACCGCGCCCGGGCCGTGCTCCTGCTCCACGGCGGCGTCGCGGCGTCGTACGGCGTCCACGACGCGCCCCTGCATGCCCGACAGGGACTCCCCGCCCGGGAACACGGCCGCGGACGGCTGGGTCTGCACGACCTTCCAGAGCGGCTCCTTGGCGAGGTCCTTGAGCAACCGTCCCTCCCACTCGCCGTAGTCGCACTCGATCAGGCCGCGGTCCGTCGAGACCCGGAGTTCGCCCGCCTGTGCCCTGACGATGGCCTGCGCGCTCTGGCGGCAGCGCTCCAAGGGGCTGCTCACCACCGCCGCCAGGGGTACCGCGGCGAGGCGCGCCGCCGTCCTCTCGGCCTGGGCCTGTCCGGTGTCGTCCAGCTTGACCCCCGCGAGCCTGCCGGCAAGCTGTCCGCTGACGTTGGCCGCGGTGCGCCCGTGACGGACGAGGATCAGGGTGGCCACGGTGCCGGAGCCTATCTGGGCTGAGCGGGGGCTAGCGTGACCCCGTGATTGTCGACAGCGCCCTCTACCGCGCGGGTGTGCGGATCCCGGTCGACTGCCTCCCCCAGGACTACGTCAGCCTGCGCGCGGCCGCTTCGGGCCCCACCGACTTCGTCTGGGTCGGCCTCTCGGACCCCACCGAGCACGAGCTCGAGGAGGTCGAGAACGCCTTCGGGCTGCACCCGCTGGCCGTCGAGGACGCCCTCAACGCCCATCAGCGGCCCAAGCTCGAGCGCTACGGCGACAGCCTGTTCCTCACCTTGCGCACGCTCTGGTACGTCGACGCCGAGGACGCCGTGGAGACCGGCGAGATCAACATGTTCATCGGCAAGGACTACGTCGTGACGGTGCGTCACGGCGAAGGCTCCGAGCTGCACTCCAGCCGACTCCACCTCGAGGCCCGCGAAGGGGTGCTCACGCACGGTCCGTCGGCGGTCGTGTACGCCGTGTGCGACCGGGTCGTCGACGGCTACGAGTCCGTGGCCGCGTCGCTCGAGGTGGACGTCGACGAGGTGGAGAACTCCGTGTTCTCCACCGAGCGGACCAACGACTCCGTGCGGATCTACACCCTCAAGCGCGAGATCGCCGAGATGCGCCGCGCCGTGCAGCCGCTGCGCGAGCCGATGCGCCAGTTCGCCGCCGGCACGGTCGACGGCATCGATGCGGAGGCGATGCCGTTCTTCCGCGACGTCAGCGACCACCTCACCCGCACCGCCGAGACCATCGACAACCTCGACTACCTGCTGACGTCGGCCTTCCAGGGCCACCTCGCCCGCATCAGCGTCCAGCAGAACGACGACATGCGGAAGATCTCGGCCGGCATCGGCCTGGTCGCCGTACCGACCCTGATCGCCGGCGTCTACGGCATGAACTTCGACCACATGCCCGAGCTGCACTGGACACTCGGCTATCCACTCGTGATCGGCCTGATGGTCGTGTGCTCGTGGGCGCTCTGGGTCTTTTTCAAGCGCTCCGGCTGGCTGTGACCGCTTGGGTCAGGTGGGTGACATGGTGCCCGTGGCCAGCAACACCAGGATGATCGTCCCGAGCGCCGACGCGATAGGGCACGAACCACACGATCGAGTGGTCGGCCACGAACCTCAGCAGCCAGGCCACCGTGGCGTACGCCACGGCGAAGGCGACGACCGTCCCGACCACCATCGGTCCGATGGGGATGGAGCCGTCGAGGGCGTCCGGGAGCTCGTAGAGCCCAGCGGCCAGCAGCGCCGGGATGGACAGGAAGAAGCTGATCCGGGTGGCGGCCACGCGGTTCAGGCCCAGGAACAGTCCGCCCGAGATGGTCGCGCCCGACCGGGAGACGCCCGGCACGAGAGCGAGCACTTGCACGCACCCGATGATCACCGCGTCACGCATCGTCATCTGCTTCTCGCCGCGCTTCTGCGTGGCCACCCGCTCCGCGAGCCACATCACCGCGCTCCAGGCGATCAGGGCGACGCCGACCACCCACAGCGAGCGAAGCCCACCCGTGATCACGTCCTTGAACAGGAGGCCGGCCACCCCGACGGGGATGCTGCCGACGATGACGTACCAGCCCATCCGGTGGTCGCGCTGGCCGCGCCACTCGGCGTTGAAGAGTCCACGGAACCAGGCGGTGGCGATGCGCCAGATGTCGCGTGCGAAGAAGACGACGACAGCGAGGATGGCGCCCATCTGGATGACGGCGGTGTAGGCCGTCACGGCCGGGTCGTCCACGTCGAGGCCCAGCACCTTCTCGGCGATCGTCAGGTGACCGGTGCTGGAGATGGGCAGGAACTCGGTGAGTCCCTCCACGATGCCGAGGATCACGGCGTCGAGATAGTCCATGGGGGCGGTTCCGCCTGGTCGCTCGGGAGTCGGGGCCGCCGACCACCCTATGGCCCGGACCGGAGGGTGAGGCGGTGCCACCCCGCGCCTTGCAGACCGGCTAACTTGTGCGCATGCACGTGCGGTCCGTCGGCGCCACCGGCCTCAAGGTGTCCCGACTCGGGCTGGGCACGATGACCTGGGGCCGTGACACCGACGAGCACGAGGCGCGCGACCAGCTGATCGCCTTCGCGGAGGCCGGTGGCACGTTGCTCGACACTGCGGCCGGCTACGGCGACGGGGCGGCTGAGGAGCTGGTCGGCTCGCTCATCGGCGATGTCGTGAGCCGCGACGAGGTCGTGATCGCGACCAAGGCCGGCATCTCCCGGCGCACCGGCAGCCGCGTCACCGACGCCTCGCGCGGGACGATGCTGACGAGCCTCGACGGTTCGCTGCGCCGGCTCGGCGTCGACCACGTCGACCTCTGGCAGGTGCACACGTGGGTCGACGACGCGCCGCTGGAGGAGACGCTGTCGGCCCTGGACACGGCCGTGGCGTCGGGGCGGGCGTCGTACGTCGGGGTCTCCAACTATTCGGGCTGGCAGACCGCGCAGGCCGCCACCTGGCAGCGCGCCGTGCCCGGCCGGGCCGTGCTCGCCTCGACCCAGATGGAGTACTCCCTGCTCAACCGCTCGATCGAGGACGAGGTGCTGCCCGCCGCCCGCGCCCTCGGCCTGGGCGTGCTGCCTTGGTCACCCCTGGGCCGCGGCGTGCTCACCGGCAAGTACCGCAGCGGTACGCCGGCCGACTCGCGGGCCGCTTCGGCGCACTTCTCGGGCTTCGTCGACGCCTACCTGGGCGCGTCTTCCCAGCGCGTCGTCGAGGCGGTGGCCCGCGCCGCGGAGGGCCTCGGCTGGTCGGCGCTGGAGGTGGCCCTGACCTGGGTCCGCGACCGGCCCGGCGTGACCGCTCCCATCGTGGGCGCCCGGACGGCCGCCCAGCTGCGAGGCGCCCTTGGCGTGGAGGAGCTCACGCTCCCGGAGGAGATCACCCTCGCCCTCGACGATGTCTCGGGGCCGGCCGAGGCGGGCGCGTGACCCCACCCATGACGGCCCCGGTGCTCCGACGTCCGTCGGCGCGCGGGGTCGAGTGGGAGTTCCAGCGGCTGACCATCGCCCGCGACTTCTCGCGCAACCTGGTCACCAAGATGCTGGTGGAGCGGGCCGAGCACGGCGGCTGGGAGCTGGACCGGATGCGGATCGGCCCCGACGGGACCCGCCGCGTCGTGCTGCGGCGCAAGATCATCCGCGTCCGAGCCACGCTCTTCTGAGGCGTCCCGCAGGTCTCGAACAGCGGGCAGCTCCTAGCAGCCGAACTCCTCCTCGGCGGTGCAGCTGTCGTCACCAGCGCCGCCGTCCGCCCTGTCACGGCCCCCTCCGCCGCGCAGCACGTCGTCGCCCGCCGATCCCGTCAACCGGTCATTACCCGGCCCGCCCACCAGCAACGCGTCGCCAGCGGGGACGTTGTTGCAACCGTTCTCGTCGACCGTGAGCCGGTCGTGCCCACCGCGTCCGCGCAGCACCACGCGACACGTGCCGCCGGCCACCACCCACTCGCTGGCGGCGCTGCCGAGATAGCGGGTGAGCGTGCCCTGGAGGCCCGTCAGGTCGAAACGCTGGAAGGAAGCCCAGGAGAGACGGTTCGTCCCGTTCAGGTCGGCGCGGCCTGTGGTGTTGTCGATCGTCCATTCCCCGACGTCCTCGGAGTTGAACAGCGGTTGCAGCGCGTTGGCGCCGGTTCCGCCCGTGAGGCTCGCACCGACGGTGCTGCCGTAGGTCACCAGGGCGTCGTTGCCCGGTCCGAGATCGACCACGTCGTGGTTGGTGGCCGCGCTGCTGCCGCTGATGACGTAGTCGTCGCCGTCCCCCGTGATGATCACGTCGTCGTCGTCCGGTGAGCTCTGGTTGGATGCCTCCTGGCTCCACACCCGGTCGTCCCCGGGACCGCCCAGGAACCGATCGTCGCCGAACCCCAGGCTGACGACGGTCTTGCCGCGGTGGGCCCGGGCACCCACGAAGTCGTTGCCCGGGCCGGCGTTGACGACGGCCGTGCCCTTGCCGGTGACGCAGATGGAGTCGTCGCCGGCGCCGGAGTCCACGCGCGCCGCACCCTTGGTCAGGATCACGTCGTCGCCGGCGGTGCCGATCAGCGCCTCGCCGGGCGAGCCGGAGATGGAAGGTGTCTGGCCGTTGCACGTGGCCTCGGCATTCGCGACCCCGGGCGCGGCGGCCGTGAGCGCGACAACGAGAGCGAGCAGCGCAGCACCGGTGGCGGCGCTGCGCACTGGGCGCGGGGACATGCTGCAGTCCTCCTCAGGGGGACGAGCGGAGGTGTTACTGGGTCCGATGCCGAGACGGGCTGAAATGTTCGCAGGTTCTTCCGGGATTCTGACAGGCGTGCCGCCTCAGACCTGCTCGAGGAACCGGTCGAGCACCCGGGCCCCGAACTCGAGGGCGTCGGTCGGCACCCGTTCGTCGACCCCGTGGAAGAGCGCCGTGAAGTCCAGGTCACTCGGCAGCCGCAGCGGCGTGAAGCCGTAGGACCGCATCCCGAGCTTGGTGAAGTGCTTGGCGTCGGTGCCGCCGCTCATCAGGAACGGCGCCACCACCGCGTCGGGGTCCTCGGCGACGAGCGAGCGGGTCATCGCGTCGACCAGGTCACCGTCGTACGGCGTCTCCCAGGGCGGTTGGTGGGACACCGCATCGATCGTGATGCTGTCCCCAGCCAGCTCGGCCAGGGTGGCGAAGAACTCGTCCTCGTAGCCGGGCAGGAACCGGCCGTCGATGTGGGCGGTGGCCTCCGACGGGATCACGTTGACCTTGTAGCCCGCCGCAAACATGGTCGGGTTCGCCGTGTTGCGGATCACCGCGCCGATCATCCGCGCCGCGCTGCCGAACTCCTCCACCAACGCCTCGGCGTTGTCGGGCGTCGCCTCGGTGCCGGCCAGCTCGGCGACGGCCGCCAGCAGGGTGCGCATGGTCGGCGTGAGACGCACCGGCCAGTCGTGTGCCCCGATCCTGGCCACGGCCGCCGCTAGCTCGGTGACGGCGTTCTCCCGGTTCACCATCGAGCCGTGACCCGCCCGGCCACGGGCCGTGAGGCGGAGCCAGGCCATCCCCTTCTCGGCCGCCTCGATGAGGTAGAGCCGCCGGCCGCGCACCGTGGTGCTGAACCCGCCGACCTCCCCGACGGCCTCCGTGCAGTGCGCGAACTCATCGGGGTGGTCCTCGACCAAGCGCTGGGCGCCTCGGTGGCCACCCGCTTCCTCGTCGGCCGTGAAGCAGAGCGTGATCTGGCGCTCGGGCACCGCTCCCTCACGCGTGCGGGCACGGACGACCGAGAGCAGCATCGCGTCGAAGTCCTTCATGTCGACGGCGCCACGGCCCCAGACGCAGCCGTCGCGGACCTCGCCGGAAAAGGGGTCGACCTGCCAGTCCTCTGCCGCCGCCGGCACCACGTCGAGGTGACCGTGCAGCAGCAGTCCGCCAGCTCCGGTCGAGCCGTTCCCAGCGCCACCCCATTGGGCGACGACGTTGGCGCGGCCGGGCTCGGACTCATAGATCGTGGACGCGATCCCGACCTCGTCGAGGAGCGCCGCGACGTGTTCGGCGGCCTTGCGTTCGCCCGGTCCGTCGTCGTCGCCGTAGTTGGACGTATCGATCCGGATCAGGTCGCGGCACAGGTCCACGACCTCGCCCGCCGGGTCGTACGACGGGTGGTCCGCAGCGCTGCCGGCCTGCCCAAGATCGCTCGCCATACCCCCCATCCTGACACCGCCCGCCCGTCCATCGGGGCCCCGATGGCGATGCGGGGAAACCCCGGTCGCTTTGCTACGCTTCCACGCGCACTCGTCCGGGTGGCGGAATTGGCAGACGCGCTAGCTTGAGGTGCTAGTGCCCGTATTAGGGCGTGGGGGTTCAAGTCCCCCCTCGGACACCAGCACCCACTTCACGGCCCGGTTCTCGCCGGGCCGTTCGGCATTCCGAGCCGCCCACTGGTATAGACCACCTGGTCCGAAAGATGCCGCCTGCGAGAGTAAAGACCCTGCGTCACGCAAACTTGGTCTCGCAACCGGCCACGTCTTCGCAAAGGGGGTTTGCGAAATGGCTAACAGGTCGTCTCGCCGCGGTGCCTCCTTGCCCGCGGAAGAGAGCGACCACGCCGGGAGCCGTGCGGAGTCACCGGCCACCCGGTTCCTCGACGCGCTCGGCGAAGGGGACCTCACCGCCGCGCTGTCCGAGTTCTGGGTGACCCTCACGGTCCGGACCGAGGACCGTTCATGGTCGCTGAACGACCGCGACGCGGTGGTCCGCATGGTGGAGGACGCCCGGCTCCGGTTCCCGGGGCTGGTGTTCGAGTCGCACACCCGGCACATCGGCAGCGGGCAGGTGATCGAAGAGGCCCGGCTGCGCGACATCGCCCCCGCCGTCGACGCTCCGGCGTCTGACAGCAAGGCCGTCGTCCTCGACCGGGCACAGTCCCCCAGTGCCACACCCCCGCTCAATATGCCGGTCCGGCTGACCGTGCTGCACAACGACCACCACGTGAACGAGGTGATCCTCAGCTTCCCCTGGGCCCTGCTGCGCCAGGCGCTCGGCCAGTTCGTCGACCCGCTCGACCTGGCCGTCTCGGAGATCCAGTCCGCCTTCATCGCTTCCGTCGGGTCAGGCTTCACCACCGTCGCGATGGCGAGCGCCAAGCCTCCGGCTCCGCTCGCCCCCAAACCCGAGCCAGAACCGGAGCCGGAGGTGGTCGTGTCGCCGCCCGAGCGCGCTCCCGAACCCGTGCCCGCGGTCCTGGCACAAGAGCCGGAAGAGGCACCGTTCCAGCCACCGTTCCAGATGGACCCCTACGCGTGGGACGAGGACGAGAAGCGGCCGAGACGGAAGGTCGTCCCCGTCCTGGTCGCCCTTGCCCTCGCTACCGCCGGTGGCTGGTGGTTCGTCAGCAACAGCGGCGCCGACGACCCCGTTGCGGCCAGGCCCCCCAAGGCTTCCCAAGGGGCGAACGCGCATCCCGACAAGGACAAGCCCTCTGCCTCGGTCAAGCCCAAGCCCAGCCCGAGCAAGTCCGTCACCACCACGCCGACCCCGCGCAAGCCCAACGTGACCCTGAAGTCAGACCTCGCGTTCGACATCAACAGCGCCGAGCTCTCGGCGGCGGCCAAGACAGAGGTCGCCAAGCTGGCACGTCAGATCCACCGGGCCAAGCTCAAGGGCACGATCTACATCGACGGCTACACCGACAACCTCGGGTCCGCGGCACATGGCCTGGAGCTGTCCCGGCAGCGTGCCAGGGCCGTGGCGCAGTATCTTCGCTCCAGGATCGGCAAGGCGCCCCCGGTGATCGTGGCCACCGGCCACGGCGAGGCGCAGCCGATCGCCAGCAACGCCACGGAGGCGGGACGGAAGCAGAACCGCCGCGTGACCATCACGCTGCCCAAGGACTAGACAAAGGCTGGCATGTTCGACGGGTTCCGCCTCGGGTTCGTGACCGGCGCGACCCCGGACAAGTGGGCCCGGGTGTGGCGCGAGCGCTACCCCCGCGAACCTCTCGAGCTCGTGCCGCTCACCGAGGGTGACCAGGAGGCGCGGCTGCGCAGCGGCAACGTCGCGATGGCCCTGGTGCGGCTGCCGGTCGACCGCGACGGCCTGCACGTGATCCCCCTGTACGACGAGCAGCCGGTCGTGGTGGCCGGCCTCGAGCACTTCGTGGCCGCGGCCGACGAGGTGGTGCTGACCGACCTGGCCAGCGAGCAGCTGGTCCGGCCGCACGCCTCGGGGTGGCGGCCGGAGGCCGAGCAGCTCGCCTGGCCCGACATGTCGGAGCAGGAGGCGGTCGAGACGGTGGCCGCCGGCAGCGGGATCGTGCTGGTCCCCCAGTCGGTCGCGCGGCTCTACCACCGCAAGGACGTGGTCGCGCGCCCGGTCGCAGACCTCTCCCCCACCACGGTCGGCCTGGCCTGGCTGGTCGAGGCCGACGACGAGCGGGCCCAACGCTTCGTCGGCGTGGTCCGCGGCCGCGGCGTCCGCAGCTCGCGGTGACCGCGGCCGGGGCCGGACTGGACCCCGACACGGCGATGCCGCCCTGGCGTCGGGGGACGATGACCAGGACGGCATCCATCCGGGGGGATGGTTCTTGTGCAACGCACGTGAGTTGAAAAGGTCACGGAACACCTCGAAAGCCGGCCCTAGGCTGTCTAGATGTCCTTCCTCGCCCCTGGTCGAGCCGGGCAGCTGAGGGCGTCGGTGGCGGCCGCGTTCGAGAACGCCTACGGCTCGCCGCCTGCCGTGGTGGGTCGCGCGCCGGGGCGGGTCAACCTGATCGGCGAGCACACGGACTACAACGCCGGCACCTGCCTGCCCGTCGCGCTCCCGCACGCGACGTACGCCGCCGTGTCGCCGCGCGCGGACCGCTTGGTGCGGGTACGCAGCGCGCAGGCCGACGACGAGTGGTCGGGCCACGGCATCGGTCCCGGCGAGGTGAAGGGGTGGGCCAGCTATGTCGCAGGGGTCGCCTGGGCGCTGCGCCAGGACGGCGTCGACGTGCCGGGGCTCGACGTGTGCGTCGACAGCACCGTCCCGCTAGGCGCCGGGCTCTCGTCCTCGGCCGCCCTGGAGTGCTCCGTTGCGGTCGCGATCGCCCAGCTCGCTGGCGTGGCCGACGACGAGGCCGGACGGCGACGGCTGGTCACCGCCTGCATGCGCGCCGAGACCGAGGTCGCGGGCGCACCGACTGGCGGCATGGACCAGACGGTGGCCTTGCTGGCCGAGCCCGGTGCGGCGCTGCTCATCGACTTCCTCGACCACACCACGACCGCCGTGCCCCTGCAACTGAAGCCTGCCGGACTCGCGATCCTGGTCATCGACACCCGCGTCTCCCATGCGCTGGTCGACGGGGGCTACGCAAGCCGCCGGGCCGACTGCGAGTCTGCCTGTGACGTGCTCGAGGTGCCGTCGCTGCGCCAGGCAACGATCGCCGGTGTCGAGGGGCTGACCGACGCGCGCATCCGCCGACGCGCACGTCACGTCGTCACCGAGATCGACCGCGTCGCGCGGTCAGTCGAGGCCATCGGCCGCGAGGACTGGCCGGGGCTGGGCGACATCTTCTTCGCCTCGCACGCCTCCATGCGCGACGACTTCGAGATCTCCTGTCCCGAGCTCGACGTCGCCGTCGAGGCTGCCCTCGGCAGCGGTGCGGTCGGGGCTCGGATGACCGGTGGCGGCTTCGGCGGATCGGCCGTGGCGCTGGTCCCGACCGACGAGCTGGACACCGTCGCCGCCGCGGTCGACCAGGCCTTCGACGCGCGGGGCTTCCGGCGCGCGGCCTTCCTGCTGGCCGAGCCGTCCGGAGCCGCTGGCCTCAGCTGAGCTTGGCCGGGATCCGCAGCCCGCTCGCGCGGAGCTCGATCCTGGCGAGCTCCCGGACGACGTCGGGGTCGCGGTTGCGCCATGCACCGGCGGGGTCGTCGCTCACCCGCGCGAGCACGTGCATCGGCTGGCGGGCCAGCGCGCGCAGCGCAAACAGGTCGAGGTCCTCGGCAGCGTCGATGAACTTCCTGCCGGCCGTCGCCCGCCGCGCGAACCGCCACCGCAACGGCAGAAAGAACGCCGAGACCACCAGTATCGGGATCGCAGCGATCGAGAGTCCCAAGCCGAATGCCAGCCGTTCGACGGCACGCACTTGCTGGCGCCCGGCCTCGGCCAGCGAGTCGGCAGCTCCGGCTGCCTGGTCGAATGGTCCGGCGACGTCGTCGCCCACGAGCGGCACCTCGCGCAGGTGGTCCCCCGCATCGGTGAGCCCCGACGAGAGGCTCGTTGCTGCTTCGGTGGTCTGCCGCCCGGGTTCGGCCAGCGCCATGGTGCCGTCGTGGATGACGTTGCCGATCCAGACCCAGGCAACCAGCCACACGACGAACAGGACGTCGGCGACGATCTGGGCGGTACGACGGGCCGGGGTGTCGGCGTAGATCTTCATGGGTGCCATCCGATCACGCAGGGGCCGCCCGCGCCGCAGCCGAGTGTGCGTACTCGGTCTGGACCAGGTAGCGAATCGGGTCCCCGCACGCATTTCAGGCGTCAGGCTGCTGCCATGCCTACAACTCAGAACGCGAACCCCAAGAACTCCAGTGCTTTCTACATGCAGGCCGTCATCTCCTTCGGCGTCGCTCTCTTCGCCGTCGCGGTGGCCGTCTACTACCTGCCGGCCGACCCGTGGATCAAGGCCTTCTTCTCCCTCTCGATCTGTTACCTCGTGACGTCGTCCTTCACGCTGGCCAAGGTGATCCGGGACCGCCAGGAGGACGAGATGGTGTTCAGCCGCCTCGACCAGGCCCGGCTCGAGAAGGCCCTCGCCAGCGCCGACCCCTACAAGAACGTCGCCTCGTAACCCCTCGCTTTGCCACACTCTCGGGTGTGTCCGAACACTTGCCCGATCCCGCACTTCTGGTCCTCATCGGACCTGCGGGGTCGGGCAAGTCGCATTTCGCCCGGTCCCGCTACCGCAGCGCGGAGATCGTCTCGTCCGACGACCTGCGCGCGGTCGTCGGCAGCGGCCCGCATGACCTGAGCGCCACCGACGAGGCGTTCGCCCTCCTCGAGCGCATCGTGGCCGCCAGGCTGGCCCGCGGCCTGACCACGGTGGTCGACACCCTCGGCCTGGATCGCGGTCGTCGTACGGCGTGGCTCGACGCGGCTCGGGCTGCTGGGCTGCCAGCCGTCGCCGTCGTCATCGACACTCCCGAGGCCGAGAATCGTCGCCGCAACACAGACCGCCCGTACGCCGTGCCGGCGTCCGCGCTGACCACCCAGCGCCGCCGGTTCCGCGAGGTCCGCGGGGAGATCGACGCCGAGGGGTGGGACCTCGTCCACGTCGTCGCGCCGGACGCCGCCGCGACTGACGAGCCGACACCCGGGACCGCGCTGCCTGCGTCCGACGACCGCGTCTCGTCGCAGGGGTTGGAGATCGTGCTGCAGCTGTCGCGCTTCCCCTGGGGCGAAGACCCGGCAGGGTGGCTGCGTTCGATGGCGCTGGCCGCCGAAGAGGCCGGGTTCGGCGGGCTGGCGCTGATGGACCACCTGATCCAGATCCCCCAGGTCGACCGGGCCTGGGAGCCGATCGCCGAGCCGTGGGTCTCGCTCGGGCTGGTCGCCGGCCTGGACACCCGCCTGCGGTTGGGCACGCTGGTCACGCCGGTCACCTTCAGACCTCCCGGCGTCACGGCCAAGGCGGCGGCAACACTCGACGCACTGACCGGCGGACGGGCGTTCGTCGGCGTCGGCGCGGGGTGGTGGGAGCGGGAGCACGCGGCCTTCGGGCTGGCGTTCCCACCCGCTGGTGAGCGGCTCGACGCGCTGGAGTCAGCCATCGAGACGATGCGGGCACTGTGGGCACCCGGCACCAAGGCGTACGCCGGTGACCGGGTCAGCCTGCCCGAGACGACCAGCTATCCGCGACCCGCCGGCCGGATCCCCGTCATCGTCGGCGGCAACGGCGAGCGCCGCACGCTGGCGATCGCAGCCCGGCTGGGTGACGGCTGCAACCTGCCGTCGACCTTCGAGGTGCTCGATCACAAGCTCGCCGTGCTGCACCGGCACCTCGACGCGGTTGGCAGGGCCCGCGACGACCTGAGGGTCACCGTGCTCGACCTGCCGATCGTCGGGCGCGACCGCGACGACGTCTGGGCCAGGGTCGAGCGGCATCGCGGCCGCGCCGACGCGGCGGCGTACGCCAAGAAGACGCACGCGGGCACGGTCGCCCAGCAGCGCGACCGCTACGCCGGGCTGGCGGAGCGAGGCGTCGGCACGGTGTTCGTGTCGCTCCCCGACCTCGACGATCCCGAGGACGTGCTGGCCCTCCGCGGCCTGACGGCGTGACCTACTTCAGCTGGGTGCTCGACAGCCCGAGCACCCGACGGGCCACGATCAGCTGCTGGATCTGCTGGGTGCCTTCGAAGATGTCGAGGATCTTGGAGTCGCGGGCCCACTTCTCCAACAGCTCGGTCTCGCTGTAGCCCACGGCGCCGGCCAGCTCGACGCAGCTGAGCGTGATGTCGGAGCCCGCGCGGCCGGCCTTGGCCTTGGCCATCGAGGCCTCCAGCGAGTTGGGCTTGCCGTTGTCGGCCATCCACGCCGCCTGCATCATCAGCAGCCGGGCGCCCTCCCAGTCGGCCTCCATCTGGAGGAACTTGGCGGCGGCGGCCGGCTGGGTCAGCGCCGGCCGGTCGTAGTCGATGACGACGCCTGCCTGCTCGAGGAGGTCGCGGGTCAGGTCCAGCGACGCCCGGGCGCAGCCGACGGCCATCGCGGCCACCAGCGGGCGGGTGTTGTCGAAGGTCGCCATGGCGCCGGCGAAGCCGCCGCTGCTGGTGTCGACCTCGGCCGAGCCGAGCAGGTTCTCGGCAGGCACCCGGCAGTCGTCGAACCGGATCGCGGCGGTGTCTGACGAGCGGATGCCGAGCTTGTGCTCGAGCCGCTCGACGGTCATGCCGGGGGTGTCCCGGAGGACGACGAACGACTTGATGGCGGCCCGGCCCAGCGACTTGTCGAGGGTGGCCCACACGACGACCGCGTCGCAGCGCTCGCCGGAGGTGACGAAGATCTTCTCGCCGTTGAGGACGTATTCGTCGCCGTCGAGGCGGGCGGTGGTCGAGATGCTGGCGGAGTCGGAACCGGTGTCGGGCTCGGTGATGGCCATGCTGGCCCACAGGCCCCCGAACCGCTCCTGCTGCTCGGCGTCGGCGACCGAGGCGATGGCGGAGTTGCCGAGGCCCTGACGGGGCAGCGAGAGCAGCAGCCCGACGTCGCCCCAGCACATCTCGGCGATCGACATCACCGATGCCAGGTTGGTGCCGTTCTTCACGCGGCCGTCATCCTCGGCCGGGGCCTCGTCGCGCTTCACGCCGGAGGCCCCGGCGCCACTGTTCGCCCCGGAGTCGGACAGGCCGTCGATCATCGCCGCAAGGAGGTCGAGCTCCTTGGGGTAGGCGTGCTCGGCCGTGTCGTACTTGCGCGAGATCGGCCGCAGCATGTTCATGGCCACCTGGTGTGCCTGGTCGCGCAGCTGCACGAGCTTCTTCGGGTCGTCCAAGTTGATCGTCATGGCTTTTCGGGGTCCCCTCGGTGTTGTGAGCGGAAGGAGCGAAGCGGGGGGAGCGAGCAACATCGTGGGGTGTTCATACGATCACCCCGCCTTCCATCAGGCCGATGGCTCTGAGGTCGCGGTACCACCGCTCCACCGGGTGCTCCTTGACGAAGCCGTGGCCGCCGAGCAGCTGCACGCCGTCGAGACCGATCTGCATGCCCTTGCTCGCGCAGAGCTGGCGCGCCAGCGCGACGTCCCGGGCGAAGTCCTTGCCGGCGGCCGCGCGCGCGGCTGCCTTGTAGGTCAGCAACCGCATCGCCTGCAGCTCGATCGCGATGTCGGCGACCATGAAGGCCACCGACTGGCGGTGGGCGACCGGCTCTCCGAACGCCTCGCGCTCCTTGACGTACGGCGTCACGTAGTCGAGGACGGCCTGGCCGGTGCCGACCGCGAGCGCACACCAGGCGAGCCGCGAGAGCCGCACGCAGTCGGCGTACGTCGTCCCGTCGGCGCTGCCGAGCAGGGCCTGCTCGCCGACCCGGACGCTGGTCAGGGTCAGCGTGCTGAGGGAGGCGGCGCGCACGCCCATCGACGGGTCGGCCTCGACCTCGAGGCCATCGGCTCCGGCCTCGACGACGAACAGCACGTTGCTGCCCTCGAGCGAGGCACCGACCACGAACAGCTCGGCCTCGGCGCCGCGCGGGACCATCGCCTTCACGCCATCGAGGACGAAGCCGTCGTCGGTGCGGGTGGCGGTGGTGCTCGGGGCGAGCACGTCGAACAGCACGGTCGGCTCGGTCAGCGCGATGGCCGCGGCCGGCGGCTGGTCGCCGGTGAACGCTGGCAGGTAGGTCGCCTGCTGCTCGTCGGTGCCCCACAGCGAGATCGCGGTGGCGACCGAGCCGGGCGCCAGCGCGGCGACGGCGATGCCGAGGTCGCCGTGGGCGAGGGCTTCGGCGACCAGGGTGCCGGCCATCGCGGTGCGCTCGTCGGAGAGTCCGCCGAGAGCCTCGGGGACGCCGAGGATCGGCAGTCCGATCTCGTTGCCGGCGGCCAGCACCTCGGGGGGTGCGGCGCAGGCCGTGTCGGCGTCGGCGGCGGCCGGGCGCACCACCTCGGCGGCGAGCTCGGTCACCACGTCGACCAGCATCTGCTCCTCGTCGGTGGGGGTCAGGTCGAAGACGCCGCGCGGCCGCGCCGAGGTGGCCCGGACGCCGCTCCTCCCCCGCTTGCCGGCCTGCGCGAAGGCCCGGCCTGCCGTGGTGGCCGTGCGGAAGCCACCGCGGGTGACGGTGAAGACGGCCTGCTCGGTCTGCTTGCGGATGCCCAGCCGGTCGATGAGGTCGCTCTGGGCCAGCCGGTTCAAGGCGGCGACGGCATAGCCGATCGGGTCGCGGGACTCGCCGGCGGCGACGCCATGGCGGCCACCGGGACGGAAGCTGTCGAGGAGGGCCATGAAAGCCACTGTAAACGTCTGTTACACCTTCTGCAGGCGTGGGCCGCGTGCTCCCGCTCACACGCCGCCCGTAGGCTCCCCGGCCATGACGACCGACGTCCCGCACGCGCCGTACGGGCAGCTGCCCGATGGCGGCACCGTGCGCCCGATGACGCGCTGGGGCACCCCGGTCATGCACCGTCCGCAGGCGCGGGTGACGACGTACGACGACGAGCTGCGCGCCCTGGTGGCCGACATGGTCGCCACCATGTACGCCGCGGACGGCGTCGGCCTCGCTGCCTGCCAGATCGGCGTCGACCTCGCGGTCTTCGTCTTCGACTGCCCCGACGACTCGGGCGAGCGGACGGTCGGTGTCGTGTGCAACCCGGTGCTGCGGCTGCCGGAGGGCAAGGACCGGCAGCTCGACGAGGCCGAGGAGGGCTGCCTGTCGTTCCCCGGCGCGTTCGTCGACTGCGCCCGCCCCGACCGGGCCCGGGTCGTCGGCACGGGGCTGGACGGCGAGCCGGTGACCTACGACGGCGACGGCCTGCTGGCCCGGTGCCTGCAGCACGAGACCGACCACACCCTCGGCACGGTCTTCGCCGACCGGTTGTCGGGCAAGGCGCGCAAAAAGCTCCAGAAGGCGCAGGACAAGGCGGCCGACGATTTCCCGCCGGACTGGCCGCTGGACACGACTGGCAGCTGGGACACTGACTCGTGCCCCGCATCCGGATCGTCCACGTCGACCAGCCCACCCATGCCGCCATCGCGGCGGGAGACCTCGAGGCGGCCAACCGCACCTCACCCGTGCCGCTCACCCCGGCCTTCGGCGCCGAGGGCTTCCGGTCGACCTTCGCCAGGCGGGCCGAGCAGCTGCTCGACCGTCCCGAGGACCAGCCCTGGGTGACCGGAATCGTGTGGGATGAGGACCTGGAGGTGGCCGTCGGCGCCGGCGGTTTCCACGGGAGTCCTGACGACGACGGGATGGTCGAGGTGGGCTACTCGATCGACCCCGCCTATCGGCGCCGGGGATATGCGCGGGCCGTGCTGCAACTGCTGCTCGACCGAGCGGCCGCGCACCCGGACGTCCGCGTGCTCCGGGCGACCATCTCCCCCGAGAACGAGGCGTCGCTCAACCTGATCGCCCAGTTCCCCTTCGAGCGCAACGGGGAGCAGTGGGACGAGGAGGACGGCCTCGAGTGGATCTTCGAGATCCCGACACCGACGTCCGCTTCTGGAGACTGACCTCGGTCAGACGGTCTGCTGGCTGGCCGCGACCAGCACCCCTCCGGCGTCGTACCCCTCGAGCCGGATCACGTTGCCCGCGGCCGCGGGGACCGTGATCTCGCTGCTGCCGTCGGTCGTGGCCTTCGTCGCGACCGGTCGACCGTTGACGTACACGTCGATGCTGGCGACCGCTCCCGTGGTGACGGTGAGCTTGCGCTTCCCTGTGCCCGCCGCGGCGGAGGCGAAGCTCAGCAGCCGCGGCGTCCCCTGGGCGAGCAGGGCGCCGGCGGCGGCCATCAGGTCGGTGTTCTCCTCGAGGAGGTCGCGCTTCGTCAGCGCGTGGAGCGCGTCGGGCACCACGCCGAGGTCTTCCACGGGCTGGCCGAAGCGAGTGCCGACACGCAGGCAGCGACGCAGCGCAACGCGCATCTGCACGCCCTTGGGCAGCTGCTTGAGCGGTCCGTCGCTCCACTCGGTGCGCAGGTCCTCGTGGGTGACGACATTCGCGCCGCCAGCGCCGGTGTTGGCCTCGACGCCGAGGACCGGGCCGATCTCGTGGTCCTGGAAGCCGGCCGCGAAGATGTCGCAGGCGCTGTAGCACTGCGCGTCGGTCACCAGGACGACCGGGCCCTGGTAGAGCTGGCCGACGCTGTTGACGACGTCGGCGGTGTAGAGCGGGAAGGCGGTCGAGAACGCCGATCCGGTGGTCACCGCCTCCTCCAGAGAGGCCTTCCAGTCCTTGTAGTCCGCGACCGTCCTGGCCAGTCCGGTGGTGCCGGGCGTGCTCACGAACTGGAACGGCTCGGGCATGATCCGGCGCGGGCTGAGGAACTGCAGCAGGAACTCCGCCGCGATCACGTAGCCGCCGCCATTGCCGCGGACGTCGAGCACCAGACCCTTCGGTGGCAGCTCGGAGAGCAGCCTGGCGACCTCGTTGAGGAAGGCGTCGATGTTCTGGTCCTGCATGTGGAAGGTGAAGATCCGCAGGTGCCCGAAGGTCCCGCTCGGGGTGTCGACGATCCGGGCCTTGATCTCGTCGGGACGGTTGGTCGCGACTGGCCCGGCCGCGAGCGTGGCGGAGACGCGGGGCTTGCGGGCGCCGGCCCTGGCGGCCTTCGCGGCCTTCTTCGCACCCTTGGGGCCGGGCACCCGCTGCATGGTGGCCGGCGCGAAGAGTCGGCGCTTCACCCGCCGGGTCAGCTCCGTGCGGAGGTCCATCCCGACGAGGTGGTGCGCGGCGACCTTGACGCCCGTCGGCAGCGAGGGCAGGGTTCCGGGGTCGGTCACCTCGGCGCCGGTCTCGAAGACCCGCCACGGCACCCGCGTCTCGTGGGTCGCGCCGTCGACCTTGTAGGTGATGTCGACCCAGTCCTCGTCCGGCGGCAGCGACATGTTGATCGCGCGGAGGGTCATGTTCTGCAGGCCCTGCGCGTGCTGGGCCGCCTTGTTGCTGCCGGCCTCTCGCGCTGCGTTGGCCTCCACGGCGAGCTGGATCGGGGTGCCGTTCCAGTGCGTCACCTCGACCCCCGCCTTGAGCTGCGTGTCACCGGTGACGTGGTCGAACGTCTTGGTCACGACGTACGCCGTCCGCCCACTGGGGACGACGCAGCGCTCGAGGAAGATGCCGAGGAACGCGAAGCCGGCGAAGCGCGACGGCAGGATGTAGTTGGTGTGCAGGTCGCGCAGGCCGAGGAAGACCCGCTGCATCTGCACGTGGAACTCCGTCTCGGTGAGCTCGGCCAGTCGGTGCCGCAGCAGGCGGAGCGCCTGCAGCGGGTCTACGGCATGCATGGCGCGCTTGAGCGGCAGGTGGACGTAGATCTCCTCGATCAGGACCTCGGCTTGGTCGAGGACGAGCCGGCGCTGAGCGTCGGAGAGCGGGCCCTGCGCGATGTGGGTGCGGAACTGCGGCATCGTGCGGACGGTGCCCAGGCCGTGGTCCTTGGTCAGCGCGACGGTGTCGGGGTGGGACATGGTGAACTCCTAAGGAAAGAGCAACTCCTGCCTCCCAGGAGCCTAAGGACGCGAGCCACGTACATCGAGGTCTAGTGGCGCTCTCATCGGACCGGGAGTGCCAACAGCGCCTGCAGGTCGCCGGCCACCGCTCTCGCCCAGGTGACGGAGACGTGGTCGTTGTCGGCGTACGTCGCGGTGCGGTCGACGACGACGGGACAACGGCCGCCGACGCAGATGAGGGTCGTGACGTCGACGTAGTCGGTGTGTGTCCACGCGGCGGCTCTCCTGAGCATGGCGTTGGCCAGCAGGACGCGGGTGCTCTCCTTCGTGACGCAGCTCGCCATCGTCGAGGTCCTCGTCGTCAGGCAGTCCGCCGGATCCCGAGCCTGCTCGGTGACGTCGGCGACGAGCTTCACCACCGGGGCAAGCGTCTTGAGCTCGGTCACGGCGGATCGGACGCCCGCCTCCCATTCGGGCACCCGCTCCTCGAACGACGTGGTCGCCAGTCCCCCGGCAAGTCCGCGGGCACCGGCGAGAATGGCGATGGGTTCGAGCCGGTCGAGCTGTTGGATCGTCCAGTCCCGGAACGCTTCGCACTGTGTGTAGTCCCCACCGACCTCCTCGATCGCGGTCAGCACGTCGTAAGGGGCGCAGCTGTACTTCACGAAGGCGATCACCCTGAAGCCCTCGCGTGCCCCGAGCGCCTCGAGCGCGGGTAGCCACATCGCCATGTGCGAGTCGCCGATCGCGACGACCGTCCGGTCGGCGTCCACATCCCCGAGCGGGCAGATCGGCACGGTCGTCTCGAGGTAGTCCGCGTGGCAGTCGTAGACCTTGTTCCACAGGTCCTCGCCGAGACCGTCGAGGTTCTTCAAGGGGAAGGGGATGGGTGCGTTGTCGTCCGCGAGTGCGAGCGAGTGGGCGATGCGGTCGGCGAGCGTCGGCGGGTCCGAGGAGGTCCCGGGCTCCGGCAGCTCCTGGTTCTTGTCGCTCTGGTAGTAGTCCTGGGAACGCTGGAGCTGCTCCTGCGCCGCGACGGCGGCCAGGTGTCCCGACCAGATCGTGCTGGCGACGACGGCGCCGACCGCGACCGGCCACAGCAGCAGCCCACGTCGGGGCCCGGCCCACGCGGCGCGTGGTCGGCGGAACGGGGCTTCGACCAGGTAGTAGCTCAGGCACCCCAGGACGACCGCGATCGTCACCAGGCCCGCGCTCTCCAGCGAGCTGACCGTGGCGCCGGCGTACGCGGCGCCGAGAACGAGGACGGGCCAGTGCCACAGATACAGCGAGTACGACGCGTCGCCTACCCATTGCATCGGCCGCACCGTCAGCACCCGAGCCACCCCGACCCGCCGCCCTCCGGCTCCTGCGGCCAGCAGCGCCGCGGTGCCGAGCACGGGAACCACCAGCTGCCAGCTGGCGTACGTCGAGACCCGCCCGAGCACGACGGCAGGCACCACGATGGCGGTCAGACCGACCCCGGCAAGGACCTCGGCCGTCCGTTGGCCGATCCGGAGCTGGTCGGACGTGAGCGCCAGCAAGGCGCCGATGCCCAGTTCCCAGACCCTCGCCGGGGACGAGAAGTACGCCGCCGTGGGCGAGCGGTCCGCCAGCACGACCGACCACACGAACGAGGACACACAGAGCGCCGCGACGACGCCCACCAGCACGGGTCGCAGCCTTGGCCGCCGGGCCAGCACGATGATCGCGAGCAGGCCGGGCCACACCAGATAGAACTGCTCCTCTACCGCCAGTGACCAGAAGTGCTGCAACGGGGAAGTGGCCTGTCCCTCCGCGAAGTAGTCGGTGCCGATCGCCGCATAGTGCACGTTGGCCGCGAAGAACGCCGACCACAGTGCGTCATCGGCAACTTTCTCGGCTCGTGCGGCGGACAGCACCGCCGCGGAGTACAGCGTCGTGACGACCAGCACCACGGTGGCCGCCGGCAGGATCCGCCGGGCGCGCCTGGCATAGAAGGCCCCCAGGCGGACCCGACCCGAGGCCGCCGCCTCACCGATCAGCAGGGAGGTGATCAGGAAGCCAGAGACGACGAAGAAGACGTCGACGCCGATGAAGCCGCCGCCCAGCCAGGGCACGCCCGCATGACTGAGGATGACCAGCCCGACCGCGACTGCCCGCATCCCTTGGACGTCGAGTCTCCTCGTCATGGGGGTCATCGGGGTCATCAGGGGACGCCCAGCCGCCCACCAAACTCCCGGGCGACAGCCCTCGCCCACGTGATCGTGATGTGGTCGTCGTCGTGGAAGCGTGACGACCCGGCCCACGATTGCCGGGCAGAGGTTGTCTAGGCACACGAGCGGGACCACGTTGACGTACGCCGCGCCTCCTGCCAGCGCCGCATCTCGGACGACCTGGTTGCCGAGCGTGACCCGGATGCCGGGCGACGACAGGCAGGACGCCATCGTCACACCAGGCTGTCGCAGGCACGTGCCCGGATCCTTAGCTGCCTGCGGGAGGTCGGACAGCACCTTCACGCTGTGCGCGCCGCGGCGCAGGAGACGTCGTACGCCGGACTCGACTCCCTTCTCCCAGTCCGCCGCACGCTCCTCCAACGTCGTCTGGTCGCTGCCCTCAGCGAGCGCTCGGGCCGCGAGTACCACCGCGGCCGGCTGCCACTGAGCGATCCGCTGCCTGGCCCACCGCCGGAAATCGATGCACTGGGTGTACTCGCCCCCGACCTCCACGATCGCGTGCTGCACGTCGTACGGCGCGCAGCTCAGCTTGATCAACGGGATCACCTTGAAGCCGCGCCGCTCTCCCAGCAGGTCCAGCGTCGCAAGCCACTGCCCGACGTGTGAGTCGCCCATGGCGACGACGATCCTGCTTGCAGAGGTGTCGCCCAGGGGGCAGATCGGAACCTTGGTGGCCTCGTAGGACGCAAAGCAACTGAAATGAAGGTTCCAGACGTCGCCTGCCAGAGAGGAGAGGTTGACCAACGGCGAGGGCAGCGGTGCCTGCTGCTCAGCCAGCTCCAGCGAATGGGCGATCTGCGCTTGGATCGACGGTGCTCTTGCCGTTGCTTCCGGGGTACCGCTCGCCGAGGCGGTGAGGGCAAGCGTCAGCACAAGCGAGAGCAGAGCCGCACGTGAGATTCTCCGAGACCGAACGTGAGTGAGCATGGTCAATCTCCTCGAGAGATCCGCACCAGTGGCGAGGATCCCGTGCCTCCACACTCCTCCGCATGTCAAGCAGCGGGGCAACGCTCGTCCTGCAGGATTGGGCAGATGAAGGTGACAGTGGTGGCTTGTGAGTCGCTCGCGGACGTAGCCGCTGTCGAGGCGACCCTCCCGACCGGAGCCTCGGCGTTCCATCGGCAGCGGTACGAGCGGGAGGACGGTCGACGTACCTCTTGGCGTGGGTAGACGGACGCTCGAACCGGTGGATGTCTGGAGCAGGATCGACGACGAGGGCGTCGAGCACGAGCATCGCGATCCGTGCACCTACGGGACGCGGGCCTCCGACGCGTAAGGGAAACCGCTCAAGGCCGGTAGACCGCCCGCACCACCGCGTCGACACCGGCGCCGGCCTCGGCACGGCGTCGCTCCTCGGCGACGACGATCTGCCAGTCGCGGGCGTCGAGAGCCGCGACGACGTCGTCGACGCTCACCTGCACCTGTCCCGCGGCGGGCGTCGGCTTTCCCGTCTCGGGGTCGACTGGAAGGTGGCCGACCATGAAGAGGTTCCCGCCGGGCGCGACACCAGTGGCCAGCCGCGTCACCATCTCCCCCACCGATCCGGCCACGTGGACGTACAGACAGCTGACGAGGTCGAAGCGCCGTGGCGGCGGTGCCCAGCTCCCGAGGTCGCCCTCGACCCACTCGATGCGCTCGGCCACGTCCTCCCCGACTGCCTGGGCCGTCGACCGGGCGTGGTCGAGGGCGGTCACGGAGAAGTCGACAGCGGTGACCTGCCACCCGGCCGCGGCCAGCCAGATCGCCTCGGCGCCGTGCCCGCAGCCCGCGTCGAGCGCGACGCCTGGCTGCAGGTCGCCGATCTCGGCGAGCAGGTGCGCGTTCGGCGGGCGACTCGCGACCTTGTCCGCGTGTTCTCGCAGGGCCTGCGACCAGCGCCTCTCCCAGGACTCCCGGTCGAAGTTGTCGCCGCTCATCAGACCTCCTCGTCGTCACCGACCGTACGTGGATCTCACTCGGTGAGTGTCGTGGGGCACTTACTCGTCACCGGAATGTCTGGGTCCGGCAAGACGACGCTGTTGAACGAGCTCCGACGCCGAGGTCACCACACGGTCGACACCGACTACGACGGGTGGGAACTGCCCAACGGCTTGTGGGACGAGCCGCGGATGGCTCGACTCCTCGATTCGGCCAGCGCCGTGATCGTCGCCGGCACGGTGGAGAACCAGGGACGGTTCTGAACGACGCATCGCGGGCTTAGGTCGAGTTTCTGACGTACCTGGTACGTCGAAAACTCGAGCTAGAGCCCAAGGGACCGCCCGGAGAACTCCATGGGTCGAGTCTTCCTGAGGCTCAGCGGCGAGCGGTGACGTAGCAGGCCACCGCGCTGGCCGCGGCGACGTTGAGCGAGTCGATGCCGGCGCGCATGGGAATGGTCGCTCGGCGGTCGGCCGCGGCCTCCCACCGGGTAGACAGGCCGTGGCCCTCGCTGCCGAGGACGAGCGCCACCTTGTCCAGCCCGGCGACGGCGGCCTCCAGCTCGACCGCGTCGGGAGCCAGGGTCAGGGCGACCGTGGTGAAACCTGAAGACGACAGCTCGGGCAACGCGTTCTCCCAGGAGGCCAGCCGGGTCCAGGGCATCGTGAAGACGGTGCCCATCGCGACCTTGATCGACCGGCGGTAGAGCGGGTCGGCACAACGCGGCGAGAGCAGTACGGCGTCGAATCCGAGCGCCGCCCCACTCCGGAAGATCGCCCCCACGTTGGTGTGGTCGACGATGTCCTCCAGCACGAGTACCGACCTCGCCCCCGCGAGCACCTCCTCGACCGTGGGCAGCGGCGTGCGGGCGAGGGACGCCAGCGCTCCGCGATGGACGTGGAACCCGGTCACCTGCTCGGCCAGCGCCTCGCTGACCACGAAGCACGGGGCGTCGGTCGCGTCGAGCACGTCGGCGAGCCCGTCGAGCCAGCGCGGGGCCATCAGGAACGAGCGAGCCGGAAATCCGGCCTCGACCGCGCGGCGTACGACCTTCTCGCCTTCGGCCAGGAACAGCCCGTGCTCCGCCTCGAGGTGCTTGCGCAGCGAGACGTCACGGAGGTCGCGGTAGTCGGCGAGCCGGGGGTCGGCGGGATCGTCGACCTCGATCAGGGTTGCCATCAGGCTTCATCGGTGGTCGAGCCGCCGAGCGCAGCGAGGCGTGTCGAGACCCCGAAAAACGTGGGATGGGCGACGCGGACCACCTCGCCGACGACGATGATGGCGGGCGCCCGCACGGCCTGGGTGACGAGCTCGTCGGCGAGAGTGCCGAGGGTGGCCAGCACGGTGCGTTCGGCCGTCATCGTGCCGTCGCACACGACGGCAACCGGGGTGCTCGGGTCGCGGCCACCCGCGACGAGCACCTCGGCGATGGCGGGCGCGTTCTCGACGGCCATCATCAGCACCAGCGTCCCGGTCAGCCTGGCGATGACGTCCCAGTCGACCAGTGACCCGGAGTGACCTGGCGGCAGATGGCCCGAGATGACGGTGAAGTCGTGGGCGACACCGCGGTGCGTGACGGGGATGCCGGCGACGGCGGGTACGGCGATCGGGCTGGTGAGGCCGGGGATCACCGTCACCGGTACGCCGGCCGCGCGGCACGCGAGCACCTCCTCGAAGCCGCGGCCGAAGACGAAGCTGTCGCCCCCCTTGAACCGCACCACCCGCTTGCCGGCGAGCGCCCGCTCGACGATGACCCGGTTGATGGCCTCCTGCGAAGCGTTCCGGCCACGGGGGATCTTGGCGACGTCGATCAGCTCGGTGGTGCTCGGCAGCTCTCCGAGCAGGTCGCGCGGGGCGAGCCGGTCGGCGACGACCACGTCGGCCTCCATCAGCGCCTTGCGGCCGGCCACGGTCATCAGCTCCGGGTCGCCGGGCCCGCCACCGACGAGCACGACACCGGGGGACCTGTCGCGGTGGTGGGGCGCGGCGATGGTGCCCTCGCGGAGTCCCTCGAGGATCTCGTCGCGGACCGCGGCCGAGCGCCGGGGGTCGCGGTTGCCGAGCACGGCCACCGTCACGCCGGCGTGCCGGCCCACGGCGGGCGTCCAGGCCGACGCGGCGGTGGCGTCGTCGGCTCGCACGCAGAAGATCCGACGCGCCTCGGCGGCCGCGCTGACGGCCTCGTTGGCCGCCTTGTCGTCGGTGGCGGCGACGACGTACCAGGTCTCGTCGAGGTCGTGGTCGGCGAACGGGCGGCGCTCCCAGATGATCTCCCCCGCGTCTGCCAGGGCCTCGATCGACGGCGTCACCTGCGGCGAGACGACGGACACGGCGGCGCCGGAGGAGAGCAGTGCCGGCACCCGGCGTTGGGCCACGTGCCCGCCGCCGACCATCACCACCCGTCGCCCGGCGAGACGCAGTCCCGAGGGGTAGGGCGGGTAGGAATCCATCTGTCCATCGTCACCCATCCCGGCCAGACCGGCGTCGGAGCCGACCACTGGCCGGACTAGGTTGGCGCGGTGATCGGCCTGTACGCCGCGGTGGCGGTGCGCTCGTTCCGGCGCTACTCCACCTACGCCGCGGCCACCCTGGCCGGCATCTTCACCAACTGCGTCTTCGGCGTGATCATCTGCTACGTCTACCTCGCGCTCTGGGACGAGGTGCCGCACGCGGGCGGCTACACGGCCACCGACGCCGTCACCTACGTGTGGCTGGGCCAGGCGATGATCATGACGGTGATGGTCTGGGGCGGCGGCGCCACTGCCGACCTGGCCGACCGGATCCGCAGCGGAGACGTCTCCATCGACCTCTACCGGCCGGTGCCCCTGATCGGCTGGTACGTCGCCCAGGACCTCGGCCGTGCGGCGTACCACCTGCTGACGCGAGGCGTCGCACCGACCATCGTCGGGGCGGTGCTGTTCGACATCCACTTCCCGGAGAGCGTGGCGGCGTGGGTCGGCTTCGCCGCCAGCATCCCGATCGCGGTGCTGGTGAGCTTCGCCCTCCGGTTCATCGTGGCGAGCACCGCGTTCTGGCTGCTGGACGCGACGGGACCGACGACGCTCATGTTCGTGATGGCGTCGTTCTTCAGCGGCCTGACGGTTCCGCTGGTGATCTTCCCCGACTGGGCGCGCAACGTGGTGATGGCACTGCCGTGGGCGACGTTCCTGCAGGTGCCGGCCGACATCTGGCTGGGCAAGCGCGAGGGCTGGGACCTGGTGGCCGGGCTGGCGTTCGGGGTCGGGTGGGCCGTCGTCTTGTTCGGGGTGTGCTGGCTGGTGCTGCGGCAGGCGACCCGCAAGGTGGTGGTCCAGGGTGGCTGATGCCTCGACGGGGCTGATCGGGACGAGCGTGCGTGGCTACAAGGACATCGCGGTGATGTGGACCCGCGCCGCGATGGCCTACCCAGCGTCTTTCTGGATGATGTGCGTCAGTGGCTTCGTCGTCGGCCTGCTCGACTTCGTCGGGATCTGGATCATGTTCCACACGGTCGACGCCCTCGGCGGCTGGAGCCTCTCCGAGATCGCCTTCCTCTACGGCGCCACCGGCTTCGCCCTGGCCGCGGCCGACCTCGTCGTGGGTCGGATCGAGCGGCTCGGCCAGATGATCCGGACCGGCCGGCTCGACGCGATGTTCCTCAAGCCGATGCCGTTGCTCATCCAGGTGTGCGCCGACGAGTTCGCGCTGCGTCGCTTCGCCCGGGTCTCGCAGGCGGTCGTGATCCTCGCGATCGCCTGCACTTTCGTGTCGTGGACGCCTGCCAAGGCGCTCGTCACGCTGTCGATGCTGGTCTCGGGGTCGGTGATCTTCTTCGCGGTGTTCATCGGCTTCGCGTGCATCCAGTTCTGGACGATCGACGCCAACGAGGTGGCCAACGCCTTCACCTACGGCGGCAACACCATCACGCAGTACCCGATGACGGTGTTCCCCAAGGAGATCGTCAAAGGGCTGACCTTCCTGCTGCCGCTGGCGTTCGTGAACTGGTATCCCGCGCTCTACGTGCTCGACAAGCCCGACCCTTTCGGCTTTCCCGAATGGCTTCAGTTCGCCTCGCCCATCGCCGCCGTGGTGCTCGCGCTGATCGCTTGGCTGGTCTGGCACACCGGCGTCCGCCACTACACCTCGACGGGGAGCTGAGCCCAATGAGCACGCCACTGATCGAGGTCGACGACCTGAGTCGCACGTTCGTGGTCCGCCGCAAGACCAGTCGGTTCCGCGGCGTGGGCCACGAAGTGCTGGCCGTGCGGGACCTGACGTTCTCGGTCGAGGCGGGCGAGATGGTCGGCTACATCGGCCCCAACGGGGCGGGAAAGTCGACCACGATCAAGATGCTCACGGGGATCCTGGTGCCGACCGGCGGGCGGCTCACCGTCGCCGGGCTCGACCCGAGCCGCCGTCGCACCGAGCTCGCGCGGCGGATCGGCGTCGTCTTCGGCCAGCGCACCACGCTGTGGTGGGACCTGCCGCTGCGCGACTCGTTCGCGGTGCTGCAGAGGATCTATCGGACCGACCCCGAGCGGCACAGGCGCAACCTCGCGGAGTTCGTCGAGCTGCTCGACCTCGGCGACCTGCTCGACACCCCGGTGCGGCAGCTCAGCCTGGGTCAGCGGATGCGCGGCGACATCGTGGCGGCGCTGCTGCACGAGCCCGAGATCCTGTTCCTCGACGAGCCGACGATCGGCCTCGACGTGATCAGCAAGGGCCGGCTGCGCGAGTTCCTCCGCACCCTCAACGCCACCCGCGGCACCACGCTCGTGCTGACCACCCACGACCTGCAGGACATCGAGGCGCTGTGCCAACGCGTGATCGTGATCGACCACGGCACCGCCGTCTTCGACGGGGACCTCGCCGACCTGCACCGGCTGGGCGGCTCCACCCGCGTGCTGGTGGTCGACCTGGTCGACGAGGGACCGCCCATCTCGGTGCCGGGCGCGACCACCCGCCGGGTCGAGGGTCCGCGCCAGTGGTTGTCGTTCCCGACCGACGCCAGCGCGGCGCCCGTCGTGGCGGCCGTCGCCGCGTCGTACGACGTGGCGGACCTGTCGATCCAGGAGCCCGACATCGAGGACGTCATCCGCGACCTCTACTCCCGCTGACCCGCCCGAAAGTTTCGGGCGGGTCAGCGTGTTTCGGGCGGGTCAGGGCAGGGGTGCCTTCAGGGAGACCACCACCGGGTGCCGCTCCCCCGCGACGTCCACCTCGAAGCTCCCTTCGCCCAGCCAGGCTGACGTCACGGGACCCTCGTGCCGCAGGTACGCCAGCCCGACGCTGGCGCCGACGGTGGCGCCGTACGCCGCGCTCATCACCTGGCCGACGGGTCGTCCGTCGAGCAGCACGAGCTCGCCGCCCCAGAGCATCGCGTCGGGGTCGCCGACGACCAGGGACACCAGCCGCCGGCGCGGTCCGCCGGCCTGGAGCCGCTCCCGGTGGGCGGCCAGGGCCTCGCGACCGAGGAAGTCCTTGCTGGCATTGAGCGCGGTCGCGAAGACGAGCCCCGCCTCGACCGGCGTGTAGTCCGGCGTCAGCTCGCGCCCGAAGGCCCGGTAGCCCTTCTCCAGCCGCAGCGACTCGATGGCCGAGTAGCCGGCGTTCCTCAGCCCGAGGTCGTCGCCGCGTTGGTGCAGCGCGTCGAAGACCGCCCCGGCTTCGTCGCGGGGCACCAGCAGCTCCCAGCCCAGCTCGCCGACGTAGGTCATCCGGGTCGCCCGGACCGTCGCGCCCGCGACGTCGAGCTCCTGGCTGGTGGCGAACGGGAACGCGTCGTCGTCGAGCGGCGCCGGGGTCAGCCGGCCCAGCAGGTCGCGCGAGCGGGGGCCCATCAGCCCCAGGACGGCGAACTCGTCGGTCCGGTCGGTGATCTCGACCTCGGCTCCGGCGGCGAGGTGCTCCTCGAGCCAGGCCAGGTCGCGGACGGTGGTGGCGGCACTCGACACGACCAGGAACCCGTCCCGACCGGTGCGGGTGACGGTGACATCGGACTGGTAGGCGCCGCGGGCGTCCAGCCACGGCGTGTAGACGGCGTGTCCCACCGGCACGTCGACGTCGTTGGCGCAGACCCACTGGAGGGAGGCGAGGGCGTCGGGTCCGCTGACGGCGTACTTGGAGAACGACGTCTGGTCGAAGAGCGCCACGGCCGACCGGCAGGCCCGCTGCTCGGTGACGCTGTGCTCCAGCCACGCCGGTCGTCCCCATCCGTAGTCGAGGGTCGGCCGCTCCCCCGGGCCGGCGAAGAAGAGCGGCCGCTCCCAGCCGTTGCGGGTGCCGAAGCAGGCCCCGGCGGCGGCCACCCGGTCGTGCAGCGGCGACAGGCGGACGCCACGACCCGTCTCGGGCTCCCGGTTGGGCCAGGGCACCGCGTAGTGCAGGCCGAGGATCTCGGCCACCCGGCTGCGCAGCCACGTCTCGTCGGCGGCGTACGGCGCGAACCTGCGGACGTCGACGGCCGTCAGGTCGGAGGTCGGCTGGCCCTCGACGATCCACTCGGCCAGCGCCCGGCCGGCGCCGCCGGCCGTGGCGATGCCGACCGAGTTGAAGCCGGCGCCGACGAAGTAGCCGGCCAGGCCGGGCGCCTCGCCCAGGAGGAACTGGTTGTCGGGCGTGAAGCTCTCCGGGCCGTTGTAGAACTTGCGGATGCCGGCTTGCTCCAGGGCCGGGATGCGCAGCAGTGCGGAGTCCATCAGCACCGAGAAGTGCTCCCAGTCCTCCTCGAGGAGCTGGAACTCGAACGGGTACGGGATCTCCGAGGGCGCCACCCACGGCTTGGCGACCGGCTCGAAGCCGCCGACCACCAGCCCGCCCACCTCCTCCTTGAAGTAGGTGTAGCCGTCGGGGTCCCGCAGGATCGGCAGGTCGGCGTGCAGTCCTTCGATCTGGTCGGTGACGACATAGAAGTGCTCGGCGGAGTGCAGCGGGACGGTGACGCCGACCTGGTCGCCCAGCGCCTTGGCCCACTGGCCGGCGCAGTTGACGACCACCTCGGCCGTCGATGTCGCCGAGGTCGGTGCGCACCCCGGTCACGCGCCGACCACGGGCTGTCTCGACCACGTCGACGCCGGTCACCCGGACGTGCTCGATGACGCGCACGCCTGCCATCCGTGCGCCCTTGGCGAGGGCCATCGTCAGGTCAGTGGGGTTCGCGCGGCCGTCGCCGGGGAGCCAGATCGCGCCGAGGAGGTCGTCCACTTGCATGAGCGGCCAACGGTCACGGGCTTCGGCTGGCGTGAGCATCGCGCACTCGAGGTCGAAGGCCGCCGCGGTCGCGGCGGTGCGACGCAGCTGGGTCATCCGGTCCTCGGTGCGGGCCACGATGACCCCGCCGCACTGGCGGTAGCCGGTGGACTGCCCGGTCTCCGCCTCCAGCCGCGCATAGAGCTCGGTGGAGTACTGCGCCAGCCGGGTGCCGCTCTCGCTGGCCCGCAGCAGCCCGACCAGGCCGGCCGCGTGCCAGGTCGTCCCGCAGGAAAGCGTGCCCTGCTCGAGCAGCACCACGTCGGTCCAGCCAAGCTTCGCCAGGTGGTACGCCGTCGAGCAGCCGATCACGCCGCCGCCGATGATCACGACCCGGGCGCGAGCCGGGGTCTCGACACCGCTCGCTGCGCTCGCGGGCTCGACCACCGCCCGTGACCTCTCGCTGGTCGAGCCGGCTGAGCCGCTAGGCGAGGCCGCGTCGAGACCATCACTCATGGCCGGCCGCCCGGTCGAGGAGGGCGTCGAAGTCGCTGCTGGTGAAGGTGCGGGCGGCCTTGTCGAACCGCTCCATCCCCCAGGCGTGGAAGTCGAAGTCGAGCGGGCTGGTGGAGGCCTGGATGAAGCCCCAGAGCGACCATCCGTACTCCGAGCACAACGACTGCAGGTCGACCCGGGCCCGGAACACGTCGTCCTCACGGCCGAGCCACGCCGCGACCAGCTCGTCGGTCTGCTCGCGGGTCAGGTCGCACTCGGTGGCGGTGTTGCCGAGCTCGAAGGCCGGGTCGTTGTTGCCGGAGTACTCGTAGTCGATCAGCCAGACCCACTCACCCTCGTCGATGAAATTGCCGGCGAGCAGGTCGTTGTTGCAGGGCACCGTCGGGCCGGCGTGCGCCGCGAGCGCGCGGCGTACCCGCTCCCACTGAGGTGCGAAGTCGTCGTAGCCTCCCGGCAACGGGAAGCCGCGGTCGCGAACCAAAGCCAGGTAGCCCGCCTGTCGGGCGAACATGTCGAAGTCGTTGACGAACCGCGGCCCTGCCTGCAGGTGCCGCACCGCGGCAGCGACTCGTGGGAGTACGCCGGGCCGCCCGATCGTCTCGTTGGTGAGGGCCGTGCCGGGCAGGAAGGTGATGACCATCAGGCCCAGGTCTGGGCGGTAGTCGACGACCTCGGCGCCGACGCCGGCCACCGCGGCCGCCCGGGTGTTGGCGTGCTCCGCGTCCCGGTCGATGCCGAGCAGGCCGGCGTCGCTCTGGGAAATCCGGACGACGAAGTCCCCCGTGCTCGTCGTCACCCGCAGGTTGCGGTTGGTCAGCCCGCCCGGCAGGTCCGCGACTGATCTCGGACCTGCCAGGGCGGGCACCTGGTCGAGGAGGGCATCGACATCGCTGTCGGACCCCCGACCCTCCTCGACCACGGCACCGAGCCAGTCAGCGCGTCAGTCGTCGAATGCTTTGACGACGGCCTCGTCGATGGTGTGCTTGGGCCCGGTGAACCAGTTCTTGGCCGACGCCTGCCACCAGATCGTCAGGAGCAAAAGCGCTCCGACGGTCACGATGGGCGAGTAGTTGACGAACTTCCACTCGAACTCGTCGCGGAACGGGTTCGCGGCGGGCGTGGTCGGCATCATCAGGTACAGAGACACGATGACGATCTCCGCGACGGCGATCGGGTTCATCCACTTGTACTTCGACCCGTTGTTCCAGGAGCCGACGTCGAACCTGTCGCCGTGCTTCCAGCGCAGGTAGATCGGGATCGCGAACGCCAGGTAGAGGCCGATCACGGCGATCGAGGTCACCGCGTAGAAGGCCAGGGGTACGGGCGTCCCGTTGACGTCCACCTTGATCAGGGCGGGGAGAGTCAGGATTGCGCTGGCCACTGCCACCATCATGACCGCGTTGGCCGGTACCCGCTTGGGGGTGAGCTTCTTCAGGGTCTCCGAACCCGGGATGGCTCCGTCGCGACTGAACGCGAAGGTCATCCGCGAGGCAGAGGTCATGCACGAGGTGGCGCAGAAGAACTGCGCCGATGCAGAGATGAAGAGCACGAGCGTGGCCCAGTCCTTGCCCAACGACTCGACAAAGATGGGGGCGACACCGAGGCCGGCCAGGGCGTTGTCCGGCTGCCCGTCGGCGTTGTCGGGGATCGCGAAGACCACGCACAGCAGCAGCACGTAACCGCCGAGCACCGAGTAGAAGATCGACCTCCAGATGCCCTTCGCGGCGGCCTTCGACGCCTCGGCGGTCTCCTCGGAGAGGTGGGCACACGCGTCGAAGCCGGTGATCGTGTACTGCGTGAGCAGGAAGCCGAACGGCACGATGAAGAACCAGAACCCCATCGTGGTGGTACTGCCGTCGGCGTAGCCGGAGTTGTTGAACCGCTCGGTGAAGACGTAGCTGAAGGACTGGTGTTGGTCGGGGACGATGATCAGGATCAGGACGATGATCGAGGCGCCCGCCACGTGCCACCAAACGGACACGTTGTTCATGATGGCCATCAGGTGGCTGCTGAAGATGTTGAGCACCGCCGCGCCGGCGAGCACCAGCACGAAGATGAGGAAGACGCGGTTCAGCGAGTAGCCGCCTGCGTAGGAGTCCGAGTAGGTGCTGATCGTCAGGTCGATGAAGGTCGCACAACCGTAGGAGACGCCGGCCGTGACCGCGACCAGGCCGATCAGGTTGAGCCAGCCTGTGAAGAACCCGGCAGCAGGTCCGCCGAGCTTGGAGGCCCACCAGTAGATGCCACCCGATGTCGGGTACGCCGACACCAGCTCCGACATCGTGAAGCCGATGAGGAGGATGAACGCGCCGAGGATCGGCCACGACCACGAGATCGAGATCGGGCCGCCGTTGTTGAAGCCGGCCCCGAAGTTGGTGAAGCAGCCGGCGAGGATCGAGATGATCGAGAACGAGATCGCGAAGTTGGAGAAGCCCGACCACGAGCGGTTCAGGTCCTGGCTGTAGCCGAGCTTCGCCAGGTGCTTCTCGTCGTCGGTGAGGACTCGGGCAGCGCTAGCCGGGTCGAGCGGTTCATGGGCTTCGGGCATCGGGCACCTTCTCTGGGACGGACCGAGACATTGGGAGGCTAGACCCGCGCCGAACGTGTTGGGAAGATGCTCCCGAAAATTGGTATGAACTCCGACCATTGCCCTCTGGTCGTGGAAACGGCGTGGTGACAGACTCGGCCCGTGTTGCCTTCGCCGGGGACCGGCCACGCCCTCACCGAGGCAGTGCTGCGTCCAGCTCGGGGGTACCACGCCTTCGAGGCGTGCGTCGAGCAGCTGGCCACCACGATCCGCCTCGGCGTCTACCCGACCGGGAGCACGCTGCCCTCGGAACGTGAGCTGGCGGAGCGCCTCGGTGTCTCCCGCTCGACGCTGCGGGAGGCGATGGCGGCGCTGCGCGAGGCCGGGCTGGTCGAGACCCGCCGCGGCCGCGGCGGCGGCACCGTCGTCACCCTCAAGCCGCGGACGCCGTCGGCTCGCGCCGCCGCACGCATCCCCGACCAGCGTCGCCGCGAGTGGCTCGACTGTCTGGTCTTCCGTCGCATCGTCGAACCGGGGGCCGCGGCGCAGGCCGCTCGGCTCGACTTGGACGCCGCCGCACTTGCCCAGCTCGACGAGGCGCACCAGGCGGTGGCCGAGGCTCGCCGGCCCGCCGCACACCGACAGGCTGACTCGCGCTTCCACCTGACGATCGCGGCGCTGACCGGGTCGCCCCGCGTCGTCGCGGCGGTCACCTCGGTCCAGGCCACGCTGCACGAGATGCTGCTGGCGATCCCGGTGCTGGACACCAACATCGCCCACTCCGACCGGCAGCACGCCGCCCTGGTGCGCAACATCCAGCGGGGTAACCATGACCGGGCACGTGCGGTCATGGAGGAACACTGCGACGACACGGCCGCGCTGTTGCGCGGCCTGCTGGGCTGACCTCGGCTGGAAGGAATCCGATGACGACACCCAACGACCGCTACCTCACCTTGGACCGCCTGCGCGGGCTGATCGACGATGGCGACGTGGACACGGTGGTGATGGCGTTCACCGACATGCAGGGCCGGCTCCAGGGAAAGCGCTTGCACGCGCGCTACTTCCTGGACGTGGCGCTCGAGGCGGGCACCGAAGGCTGCAACTACCTGCTCGCCGTCGACATCGACATGAACACCGTGGCCGGCTACGCGATCTCGTCGTGGGAGCGCGGCTACGGCGACATGGAGTTCGTGCCCGACTGGGGCACCCTGCGCTTGCTCCCCCACCTCCCGGCCACGGCGATGGTGCAGTGCGACCTGGTCTGGCTCGACCACGCGCCGGTGCTCCAGTCGCCGCGGACGATCCTGCGTCACCAGCTCGACCGGGTGGCCGAGCAGGGCATGGTGGCGCTGTCGGGCACCGAGCTGGAGTTCATCGCCTTCGACGCGTCGTACGAGGACTGCCACCACCTCGGCTGGCGCGACCTCCCGCCCGTCAACCAGTACAACGTCGACTACTCGATCCTGGGCACCAGCCGCGTCGAGCCGCTGCTGCGCGACATCCGCAACCACATGTACGCCGCCGGGCTCGATGTCGAGGGCGCCAAGGGCGAGTGCAACTTCGGCCAGCACGAGATCGGCTTCCTCTATGCCGACGCGATGGTCACGGCCGACAACCACAGCGTCTACAAGACCGCCGCCAAGGAGATCGCGGCCCAGCGCGGCCAGGCGATCACGTTCATGGCCAAGTACAACGAGCGCGAGGGCAACTCCTGCCACATCCACCTGTCGCTGCGCGGCGACGATGGCAAGGTCGTCTTCTGGGACGGGGACGAGCGCACGCCTCTCTACGACCGGTTCATCGCCGGCGTGCTGGCCACGCTGCGCGAGTTCACCCTCCTCTACGCACCCAACGTGAACTCCTACAAGCGGTTCGCCCCCGGCTCGTTCGCCCCGACCGCCGTGGCTTGGGGCCTGGACAACCGCACCTGCGCGGTGCGTCTGGTCGGGCACGGGCCCAGCGCCCGCATGGAGAACCGCTTGCCGGGTGGCGACGTGAACCCCTACCTCGCCCTCGCGGCGATGGTCGCCGGTGGGCTGCACGGGATCGCGAACGAGCTCGAGCTCGAGGACGAGCTGGTCGGCAACGCCTACGACTCCGACAAACCGCACGTGCCGCAGACCCTGCACGAGGCCCGCGACCTGTTCGCCGCCTCGGCCGTCGCTCGGGCGGCGTTCGGAGACGAGGTCGTCGACCACTACGTCAACATGGCCGACGTCGAGCTGGCCTCGTTCGACGCGGCCGTCACCGACTGGGAGCTGGCCCGGTCGTTCGAGAGGATGTGAGGGCTGGTGACGACGACGCTGGTCAACCCGGCCACCGGCCGGGCGCTGCGCGAGGTGCACGCGACCACGCTCGAAGAGACCGATGCGGCCATCGAGCGGGCCCACCACGCGTTCCTCTCCTGGCGCGCCGTGGCCCCTGGCGAGCGGGCCCGGCTACTACGGGCCTTCGCGGCCATCGTGGACGCCCACATCGAGGGGCTCGCCCGCATCGAGGTGGAGAACTCCGGTCACACGATCGGCAACGCCCGCTGGGAGGCCGGCAACGTCCGCGACTGTCTCAACTACTACTCGGCGGCGCCCGAGCGGCTGTTCGGCCGACAGATCCCGGTCGCGGGCGGGGTGGACATCACGTTCCGCGAACCGCTGGGCGTGGTGTCGGTGATCGTGCCCTGGAACTTCCCGATGCCGATCGCGGGCTGGGGGTTCGCTCCGGCGCTCGCGGCCGGCAACACGGTGGTGCTCAAGCCAGCGGAGATCACCCCGCTGACAGCGATCCGGCTCGGCGAGCTGGCGCTCGAAGCGGGGATCCCCGAAGGCGTGTTCACGGTGCTGCCCGGCCAGGGATCGGTCGTCGGCCAGCGGTTCGTCACCCACCCGCTCGTGCGCAAGGTCTGCTTCACGGGCTCCACCGAGGTAGGCAAGCAGATCATGGCCGGCTGCGCCGACCAGGTGAAGCGGGTGACGCTCGAGCTGGGTGGCAAGAGCGCCAACGTCGTCTTTGCCGACGCCGACATCAAGCGCGCGGCCGCCAGCGCGCCGTACGCCGTCTTCGACAACGCCGGACAGGACTGCTGCGCCCGCTCCCGGATCCTGGTCGAGGCCAGTGCGTACGACGAGTTCGTCGGCCGACTCGAGACAGCGGTCCGAGCGATGAAGGTCGTCGACCCGGCTGACGACGCGAGCGAGATGGGGCCACTCGTGTCCGCGCGCCAGCGGGACTCCGTGCGCGCCTACATCGACGATGCCGCCGTCGCCTTCCAGGGCAGCGCGCCATCGGGGGATGGCTACTGGCTGCCGCCGACGGTCGTCGAGTCGAAGTCGACCGACGAACCCGTCTGGCGCGAGGAGGTCTTCGGCCCGGTGGTGGCCGTGATGCCGTTCGCGGACGAGATGGAAGCCATCGCACTGGCCAACGACACGGAGTACGGGCTGTCCGGGTCGATCTTCACCCGCGACCTCGGCCGGGCGCTGCGAGTCAGCCGCGGCGTCGAGGCCGGCAACCTCAGCGTCAACTCCCACTCGAGCGTGCGCTACTGGACGCCCTTCGGCGGGTTCAAGCAGTCGGGGCTCGGCCGCGAGCTCGGCCCCGACGCCCCCAACGCCTTCACCGAGGAGAAGAACGTCTTCTTCTCGGACGAGACCTGAGGGGCTTCGAGACGGGTTTCGAGACGGGTTTCGAGACGCTCGCTTCGCTCGCTCCTCAACCACCGAAAACTTGCAGCTCCTCAACCACCGAAAACTTGCAGCTCCTCAACCACCGAAAGAAGGAAGAGATGTCTGGACGTCTGCAGGGCAAGGTCGCGGTCGTCACCGGCGGCTGCTCCGGCATCGGCCTGGCCACGGTCCGCCGCTTCGTCGAGGAGGGCGCGAAGGTCGTCATCGGCGACATCAACCAGGCCCGCGGCGACGAGGTGGTCGCGGAGCTGGGTGGCTCCGAGCACGCGACGTACGTGCAGGTCGACGTCACCGACAAGGACCAGGTCGACGCGCTGTTCCGCACGGCCAAGGACACCTATGGCTCGGTCGACATCGCCTTCAACAACGCGGGCATCTCCCCACCCCAGGACGACTCGATCCTGGACACGGACCTGGCGGCCTGGGAGCTGGTCCAGCGCGTCAACCTGACCAGCGTCTACCTGTGCTGCAAGGCCGCGCTCCCCTACATGCTCGAGCAGGGCTCGGGCTCGATCATCAACACGGCGTCGTTCGTGGCGGTGATGGGCGCGGCCACCAGCCAGATCTCCTACTCGGCGTCCAAGGGTGGCGTGTTGTCGATGACGCGGGAGCTCGGCGTGCAGTTCGCGCGGCAGGGAGTGCGCGTCAATGCGCTGTGCCCGGGTCCGGTGAACACGCCGCTGCTCAAGGAGCTCTTCGCCACGGACGCGGAGCGAGCCGCCCGCCGCTTGGTGCACGTGCCGATGGGGCGTTTCGGCGAGCCCGAGGAGATGGCCAACGCCGTGCTGTTCCTGGCCTCCGACGAGTCGAGCTTCATGACGGCCAGCACGTTCCTGGTGGACGGCGGGATCTCAGGTGCCTATGTCACCCCGCTCTGACGCGGGCGCAGCCAGGCCCGTCGTCGGGCTGACGACCTACCGGGAGCAGGCCTCCTGGGGTGTCTGGCAGCAGCGGGCCGACGTGCTGCAGGCGGAGTACGCCGACGCGGTGGTCGCGGCCGGCGGCGTACCTGTGCTGCTGCCTCCTGCCTCGGGCTCGGACCTGTCGGCGCGCAGCGTGGTCGCGCGGATCGACGCGCTGGTCGTGGCCGGCGGCGCGGACGTGGAGCCGACGCGCTACGGCGAGGAGCCACACCCCGCCACGGCCGGGTGGCGTGAGGACCGCGACGCCTGGGAGCTCGCGCTGCTGGCCGCGGCGGACGAGGTCGGCCTGCCGGTGCTCGGCGTGTGCCGGGGCATGCAGCTGATGGCGGTCGCGGCAGGCGGCACTCTCGAGCAGCACGTTCCCGACGTGGTCGGCCACCTCGAGCACAGCCCCGGTGGGGACATCTTCGGGCGGCTCACCCTCCGCACTGCCGAGGGCTCGCGGGTGCGGGCGGCGGAGGGTGAGAGCGTGCGGGCCCAGTGCCACCACCACCAGTCGGTGCGCGAGGCCCCCGGTTTCACGGCGACGGCCTGGGCACCCGACGCCACCGTCGAGGCGTTGGAGGCGCCGGGCGAACGGTTCCGCGTCGGTGTGCAGTGGCACCCCGAGATGGACCGCGACCAGGCTCTTTTCCGCGCCCTCGTCGAGGCTGCCGCGGCGCGACTGGTCTAGGGCACAATCCACTCATGAGCCCGGACGCCAGCGGCCCGGTCACCGACGTCCTGGGGGCGCCGTACACCGCCGAGACCATCGAATTCGACGCGGACGAGCACGGTCCGATCGTCTCCACGCTCGTCTACCGCCCCGTCGAGGTCGAGGGGTCGCGGCGCAAGGCGGTGCTCTATGTCCACGGCTTCAACGACTACTTCTTCAACCACGAGTACGCCGCGTGGTGGGTGACGCACGGCTACGACTTCTACGCACTCGACCTGCGCCGCTACGGCCGCTCGATGCTCCCCCACCAGACGCCCAACTACGTCGGCGACATCCGCGAGTACTTCGACGACCTCGACGCCGCGTGGGGCCGGATCACCGAGCGCGATGGCCACGACTTCGTGGTCGCGACCGCCCACTCCACCGGTGGCCTGACGCTGCCGTTGTGGGCCGACGAGGACGACGACGTGCCCTACCTGGCCGGGATCGCGCTGAACTCGCCATGGCTCGACCTGCGCGGCACGTTCATGATGCGCACCGCAGGCACCGCGCTGGTGCGGACCCTCGCATCCCGGCAGCCGATGCGGGAGATCCCCCGCGAGATCACCAGCTTCTACGGCGAGAGCCTGCACCGCGACTACGCCGGCGAGTGGGACTACGACCTCGAGTGGAAGACGCTCACCTCGTGGCCGGTCTACGCCGGCTGGCTCAGCGCGATCCGTGAGGCGCATGCGACCGTGCACGCCGGCCTGGCGATCCCCTGCCCCATCCTGGTGCTCTCGTCCTCCCGCACCGCGGAGGTCAACGAGATGAACGAAGACGTGCACAGCGCCGACATCGTCCTCGACGTCGGCCAGATCCGCCGCTGGTCCACCTCGCTCGGACTGCACGTCACGTCCGTGGCGATCCCCGACGCCATGCATGACATCTTCCTCTCGCGCGCCCCTGTACGGGCGCACGCGTATGACGAGCTGGGGCGCTGGTTGGCGGCGTACGTCGACTCGGATCTGGCTGTCACGCCACCGGACAACCCTGTCGTGACCCCTCCCCCGGGTTGATCGATCGATCGAGCAAGGGAAGGCGAGACGGAGACACGTCGGACCGCTTGTCACGAGTCGCAACCGAAACCCGCGATCCCTGACACGATTCTCTGCATGCCAGAGGGAGAGCCGCGTGCCTATCGGCCGGGCGATGTGGCGAACGGCCATGTGCTCACAACGGCGGGGCAGTGGGTGCCAATCCTGCCGGCCCCTCCCGCCAGCAAGGCGTCCCCCGCCGTGACGTCCTTGGTCGCTGGCCTGGGCGGCCTCCTCGTTTCGTGGGTGCCGCTCTTCGGCATCATCGGCTGGATCCTCGGACCGATGGCACTCTTCTTCGGTGCGCTCGGGCTGCGCAGGGGAACGCGCACGGACAAGATCAAGAGCTTGATCGGGATGGCATGCGGAGCCCTCACGCTCGCGGTCTGCGTCGCGTGGGCACTCCTCTTCTTCTCAGGTCTCAGCGAGGGTTAGTCGAGGAGCAGGAACACCAGCGCGGTCAGGCCGACCACCACGATCACACCCCGCAACACAGCAGGAGACAGTCGGCGGCCGACAGTCGCGCCGAGCTGCCCGCCGACAACGGACCCGACGGCGATCAGTCCGGCGACCGCCCAGTCGATGTCCGCGACGGCGATGAAGATAAGGGCGGAGGCGGTGTTGACGACGAGGGCGAGGACGTTCTTGGTGGCGTTGAGGCGCTGGAGGTCGTCGTCGACGCCGATGCCGAGCACGGCCATCAGCAGCACGCCCTGGGCGGCGCCGAAGTAGCCGCCGTACACACCGAGTCCGGCCACCGCTGGCCACACCCAGCCCGCGCCGTGCTCGGGCAGCCCACCGGTGGCCTCGTGGCGGGCGGCGACGATCGCGGTGATGCGGGGACCGAGGACGACGAGCAGGACGCCCAGGCCGACGAGGGCCGGGACGATGGCATCGAACGCCTCACTCGGCAGCCAGAGCAGGAGCACCGCGCCCAGCGCGGCGCCGACCAGCGACGCGGGCCCGAGCCGGAGCAGGCGAGACCGCTGACCGGTCAGCTCGGCCCGGTAGCCGACCGCACCGGAAAGGGTGCCGGGCACCAGGCCGACGGTGTTGGAGACGTTGGCGGTGACGGGCGGTACGCCGAACGCCAGCAGCGTCGGGAAAGTGATGAGCGTGCCCGAGCCGACGATGGTGTTGATCGTGCCCGCGGCCACGCCGGCGAGCAGGATCGCCACGACCTCGAACGGCGACACACCCTAGGCGCTGGGCTGCGTCGGAGGTGCCGGCGGCGTCGGCGGCGTCTCGCCGTCGTCCGGGCTCGCATCGTCCGGCGACGGCGTCGCCGGAGCCGTGGCCGCTCCCGGGTGGGCGGCGTGCTCCGCCTCGGCGATGGCGTCGGCCACCGCCTTGTTGGTGCTGGCCAGCTCGCCGTCGAGTCCACCGCTGAGGGCGGCGGGCTCGGTCGTGCCGTAATCGACGCGGTGTCGCACACCGCCGGTCTTCTGAGGAATGCCGGCGACCTCGTGGATCGAGGAGCCCAGGCCCTCCAGCGCCTTGGTGATCTCGCTCGGGATCACCCACACCTTGTTGGCGTCGCCCTCGGCGATCTTGGGCAGCATCTGGAGGTACTGGTAGGCCAGCAGCGACTGGTCGGGCTGGCCGTCGTGGATCGCCTGGAAGACGTTGGTGATGGCCTGCGCCTCACCCTGGGCCCGCAGGATGGCGGATTCGCGGTTGGCCTGGGCCCGCAGGATCAGCGACTCGCGGTCGCCCTCGGCGTTGAGGATCATCGACTGCTTGTTGCCCTCGGCGGTGAGGATCGCAGCCTGCCGCTGGCCCTCGGCAGTCAGGATGACGGCGCGCTTCTCGCGGTCCGCACGCATCTGCTTCTCCATCGAGTCCTTGATCGACGGCGGCGGGTCGATGCCCTTGAGCTCGACGCGGTTGACGCGGATGCCCCACTTGCCGGTGGCCTCGTCGAGGACCCCGCGCAGGCCGGAGTTGATCTGGTCGCGGCTGGTCAGCGTCTCCTCCAGGTCCATGCCACCGACGATGTTGCGCAGCGTGGTCATGGTGAGCTGCTCGATCGCCTGGATGTAGTTGGCGATCTCGTAGGTCGCGGCGACCGGGTCGGTCACCTGGAAGTAGATGACGGTGTCGATCGAGACCACCAGGTTGTCCTCGGTGATGACCGGCTGCGGCGGGAAGCTCACCACCTGCTCGCGCAGGTCGATGAGGTAGCGGACCCGGTCGACGAACGGCACCACGACGTTGAGGCCCGCGGGCAGCGTCTCCTTGTACTTGCCGAACCGCTCGACGATGCCGGCCCGGGCCTGCGGGACGATCCGCACGGTCTTGGCGAGCACGAGCGCGATGAAGAGGAAGAACAGGACGGCCAGGCCCAGCAGGTACGGAGTCACTGAGGATTTCCTCTCGGTGGGACGACGACGGGGACGATCAGGACGACGGCGCTCACGGCTCGAGGGCCGCGTTGACGGGGTGGACGAAGACGGTGGCGCCCTTCATGGCCATCACCTCGACGGTCTCTCCCGCGGGGATCGGTCAGCCGCTCGTCGTACGGGACGGCCGACCAGATCTCACCCGCGAGCTTGACGCGGCCAGGGTTGACGCTGGTGACGTCCTCCGTGACGAGGGCCTGGAGGCCGACGAGCTTGCCGTGGCCGAGCTGCAGCTCAGGACCCGAGTGCAGCCGCTTGACGAGGTTGGGCCGGACCATCGCCAGCATCCCGACGGAGACACCGGCCGCGACCAGGACCTGCAGGATCACCGGGGCTCCGACGGCCGCGGTGATGGCCCCGGCGAGCGCGCCGGCGGCCAGCATGACCAGGATCAGGTCGAGGCTGACCAGCTCGGCGACGCCGAGCACCATGGCGATGGCCAGCCAGGCTGCCCACGCATGTTCACCCACCCACTCCATGCCTCAACCCTATCCCGCGAAGCCACGGATCCAGGGCCCAGCAGTGGCTACGCGCGGTGCCGACGGGAGCGTCGTCGCGCGGCGAAACGGCCCGCCTCGTAGGACAGCACGAGGGGCATCCGAAACGTTGCCGTCAGGTTGGCCTCGGTGATCACCTCGGTCAACGGGCCGGCAGCGACGACCTGCCCGTCCCGCATCAGCATCGCGTGCGTGAACCCCGGCGGGATCTCCTCGACGTGGTGCGAGACCAGCACGGTGGCCGGTGAGGACTGCGCCTGGGCGAGGACCGCCAGGGTCGAGACCAGGTCCTCGCGGCCGCCGAGGTCGAGCCCCGCGGCGGGCTCGTCGAGCAGCAGCAGCTCGGGATCGGTCATCAGCGCCCGGGCGATCTGCACCCGCTTGCGCTCGCCCTCGCTCAATGTCCCGAACGTGCGCTCGGCCAGCCGGCTCACGCCGACCTCGGCGAGCAGCTCGTCGGCCCGCTCGTGGTCGAGGTCGTCGTAGCTCTCCCGCCACCGCCCGACGATGCCGTACGACGCCGAGACGACCACGTCGCGCACCCGCTCCTCGCGCGGGATCCGCTCCGCGAGCGCCGCGCTGGTGACCCCGATCCGGGGCCGCAGGTCGAACACGTCGACCGTGCCGAGCACCTCGCCGAGGATGCCCGCAACCCCCTCGGTCGGGTGGATCATCGCCGCGGCCACCTGCAGGAGCGTGGTCTTCCCGGCCCCGTTGGGACCCAGCACCACCCACCGGTCGGGCTCGTCGACCCGCCACGAGATGCTGTCGATCAAGGTCGCCCGTCCCCGCCTGACCGTGACGTCGGCGAACTCGAGCACGGCGACCATGGCGCCAACCGTACTGGAGGGCCGACGGCCCGTTCGGGCGTATCGTCGCCGCCCGTGAGCATGCCGTTCCCCGCATCCGCGCGGGTCGCCTGGTGGGGCACCGCGTGGCTGCGCGGCGAGGTGGTGACCGACCTCGCGGTGGACGCGATCCTCGGCGACGACGCCACCCACCGGCTCCTCGGACTGCCCTCCGAGGACGGCCCTGTGGGCTTGGCTGTGGCGCTCGGCGCCCTCCGCTCCGCCGGTGTGGAGACCCTCGGCCTGGCCTGGCCAGCGGAGGGCGACCCGGCCGGGCTCGGCGGCCCGGCCGACCTCAACGCCGCTGCCCTCGACGCCGGCGAGGCGGTCGTCGCCCCGGGCCACGGGCTCGTGCCCCGGCGTGAGGGTGCCGTCCTCGTGTGGCAGTGGTACGACGCCCGCCCAAGGCCGCTGACCGACGTCGGCGAGGCGGACCGACGGCTGCGGGGCGCCCTGATGCAGACCGCCCGCGACCTCGCCGCTCTTGACGTCGCGCAGTGGCGTCCGGAGGTGGCCGACGAGCTCATGGACCTGCGGCGGGTCCCGAAGCTGGACGCTCCCCCTGCCACGCCGCCTCGCTGCGTCGAGCTGGCCGCCCGAGCCCTGCAGGCCGCGGGCATCGTCGAGCTCGCGCTCGACGACGACGGCGGGGCGGTCAGCCTGGCCGAGGCCGAGCAGCGCCGCGCGGCGCTGCGCGAGCTGGGGTCCGCTGCGCGCCAGGCACTCGTCGCCGCGTGCTCTCCCGAGGTGTGGCCGCCGGACTGAAGGCGCCTCGGTCGACTAGCCTCGATCCGCGATGACAGACGAAAAGCCGGAGACGCTGCTCATCACCCTCGGCGGCAAGGACCGCCCCGGCGTGACCTCCGCGATCTTCGCCGCCCTGGCGAGGGCCGGCGTCGAGGTCCTCGACATCGAGCAGATCGTGCTCCGACGCCGACTGGTGCTCGGCGTCCTCGTCACGGCTCCCCGCGACTGGAAGCAGCTGCGCGACCAGGTCGAGAGGGTCGCGGCCGACCTCGGCATGTCGGTGGACGTCGACCGCGGCACGGGTGACAACAAGTCGCGCCCGGGCGGTCGGTCCCACGTCACCGTGATCGGCACCCCGCTCAAGGCCCGCGCGTTCGCCGCAGTGGCCGGCCGGATCGCCGACACCGGAGCCAACATCGACCGCATCGAACGGATGGCCCGCTATCCCGTGACCGCGATCGACCTGCACGTGTCCGGCGTAAAGACCGACACGCTGCGCGCGGTGCTCGCCGCGGAGGCCGCCGTCCAGGGGCTCGACATCGCGGTCCAGCCGGCCAACCTGCTGCGCCACAGCATGCGCCTGGTGGTCATCGACGTCGACTCCACGCTGATCCAGGGTGAGGTCATCGAGATGCTCGCTGCTCACGTCGGCCTGGAGGAGCGGGTGGCGGCCATCACGGCGGCCGCCATGCACGGCGAGCTCGACTTCGAGCAGGCGCTGCGCGAGCGCGTCGCGCTGCTGGCCGGTCTCGACGCCTCGGTCCTCGACGAGGTCTACGAGGGTCTCGTCCTCAACCCCGGAGTCCGCACGTTGGTGCGGACCCTGCGCCGGCTGGGATACCGCTTCGCGCTCGTCTCCGGTGGCTTCAGCCAGATCACCGACCGGCTGGCCACCGACCTCGGCATCCACTACTCGCGGGCCAACGAGCTCGAGATCGTCGACGGCAAGATCACCGGCAGGATCGTGGGCGAGGTCGTCGACAGGGCGGGCAAGGCCGCGGCACTGCGCCACTTCGCCGCCGACGTCGGCGTCCCGGAGTCCGCGGTGATCGCCATCGGCGACGGCGCCAACGACATCGACATGCTCAACGCCGCCGGGCTCGGCATCGCCTACAACGCCAAGCCGGTGCTGAGGGAGGCCGCCGACACGTCGGTCAACGTGCCCTACCTCGACGCGATCATGTACATCCTCGGCATCAGCCGCGAGGAGATCGAGGCTGCCGACGCGGCCGAGGGTGTGGTCACGCCCGCTCCCGTGCTCTGAGGTCGGTCAGCCGCGGCCGACGTGGAAGCCGACGAGTCGTGCGCCGCCCTCGTCGAGGTCGACCCACTCGCCGTCGTACTCGAAGACCGCCACCGCGCTCGTCGGGTAGCCCGCCAGCATCGCCGACGCCACCTCCGGGTCGCCGTCGCCGTCGTCGAGCAGCGAGGCGAGGTAGGCCATCGTCGGGTTGTGTCCGACCACGACGACGGCCGCGGCGGCGGCGGGCGACTCCCGCACGAGGTCGAGTGCCGACTCCGGCCCGGCGCTGTAGAGCCCCTGTGAGAGCGTCGGCTCGAGCTCCCAGTCGGCCCCCTCGGCCACGCACCGCCAGGTGCCGACGGCGCGATGCGCGGCGGAGACCAGGGCGTGGTCGGCGATGAAACCTTCGCGGGCCAACCAGGCGCCGGCGTCCGCCGAGTCCTTGCGGCCCCGGTCGGCGAGCTCCCGCTCGAAGTCCGTGCGGCCCGCGTGCTCCGCCTTGCCGTGGCGGATCACCGCGATGCGGCGGCCCGGCCGGACCTCGTCAGTGCTCCCCTGGTCCTGCACGGGGCAACTCTCGCACCGGCTAGCCTTCCGTGTCATGCCCGCCCCCAGCCCCGGACCCCTCATGGTCATCGGCGGGGCGGAGGACAAGCTGCGCAAGCGGACGATCCTCAAGGAGTTCGTGGCGGCCTGCGGAGGCGCCGACGCGCGGATCGCCGTGATCCCCACCGCGTCGTCGCTCGGTGACGCGGTCGTCGACGTGTACGACGCCCTGTTCCGACGGCTCGGCGCCGGGGAGGTCGTGGCCGTGCGGCCGCAGAGCCGGGAGGAGGCCCGCGACCCCGACCTGGTCAAGGCCATCGACGAGGCGACGGGCGTCTTCATGACCGGCGGCAACCAGCTCAAGCTCTCCTCGATCATCTGCGGCACGCCCGTCGGCGACGCGATCGTCGCGGCCCACGTGCGCGGCACGGTCGTCGCCGGCACCTCGGCCGGCGCGAGCATCCAGTCCTCGCACATGGTCGCCTTCGGCGTCGGCGGGGCCACGCCCAAGCAGCGGATGACCCAGGTCGCCGCCGGCCTGGGGCTGGTCGAGTCGGCGGTGATCGACCAGCACTTCGACCAGCGCAACCGCTACGGCCGGCTGCTGATGATCGTGGCCCAGTCACCCCAGCTGCTGGGGATCGGCGTCGACGAGGACACCTGCGCGGTGATCACCCGACGAGACGACGACCACGAGATGCTCGAGGTCATCGGTCGAGGCGCGGTCACGATCATGGACCCGGCCAACATCGTCTCCAACGCCGACGAGGCCAAACGCTCCACTCCGCTGCTCGCGAGCGGGGTGATCCTGCACCTGCTGCCTGCCGGGTCGGCGTACGACCTGACGTCACGGACCCTGGTGCCGCAGCCTCCGACGGTGGACCCCGAGGACGCCGCCGAGCTCGAGGAGGCCCAGCGGGACATGCGCCAGCTGGCCCGTGACATCGCCGCCGCCGATGCCAGCCCGGCCGCCCTGCGTAGACGCCTGACCCGCACACGCAGCAGGATCGGCAGCAAGGCCCCGGCGCCCGAGCGGGAGCAGGACCAGCCGCACCCCCGATGACGTACCGACGATGAAGGACGGAACCGAATCGTGACCCAACGCCCCTCGCCCGACCTCACCATCCTGGAGACCCGCGTCTACCGCGGCGCGAACATCTGGTCCTACGAGCAGTCCATCCACCTCGTCGTCGACCTGGGCTCGCTCGAGGACTACCCGACCGACAAGCTGCCCGGCTTCACCGAGCAGCTCCTCCAGATGCTGCCGGGCCTCCAGCACCACTCGTGCTCGCGCGGCCGCCGCGGTGGCTTCGTGGAACGGCTCAACGAAGGCACCTGGCTCGGGCACGTCGCCGAGCACTGCGCGCTCGCCCTCCAACAGGTCGTGGGTCACGACATCCGGCGCGGCAAGACCCGCCAGGTGAAGGGGAAACCCGGCGTCTACAACGTCATCTACGGCTACGTCGACGAGCAGGTCGGCCTGGCCGCCGGCAAGCTCGCCGTCCGGCTGGTCAACCACCTCGTCCAGACCGACCCGGAGTTCGAGTGGGAGACCGAGCTCGAGAGCTTCATCCTGCGCGCCGAGCGGACGGCGTTCGGTCCGTCGACCCAGGCGATCCTCGACGAGGCCGTCTCGCGCGACATCCCGTGGATCCGGCTCAACCAGTACTCCCTCGTCCAGCTCGGCCAGGGAGTGCACGCGAAGCGCATCCGCGCCACGATGACCTCGGCAACCTCCGCGATCGCGGTCGACGTGGCGTCCGACAAGGACCTGACGACGAGGCTGCTCGGCGCGGCCGGACTGCCGGTCCCGAAGCAGGAGTCGGTGCGCTCGGCCGACCAGGCAGTGTCCGCGGCGCGCAGGATCGGCTACCCGGTAGTGGTCAAGCCGCTCGACGGCAACCACGGTCGCGGTGTGTGCCTCGACCTCCAGGACGAGGCCGACGTCCGTGAGGCCTTCCCGATCGCGGAGGAGCAGAGCCGTCGCGGCACGGTGATCGTGGAGAGCTTCGTGACCGGCAAGGACTACCGCTGCCTGATCATCGACGGTCGGATGGTCGCGATCGCCGAGCGGGTGCCGGCCCACGTGGTCGGCGACGGTCGCTCGACGGTCGAGCAGCTCGTCGAGCTGACCAACGCCGACCCGCGCCGCGGCGTCGGCCACGAGAAGGTGCTGACCCGGATCAAGGTCGACGCGGCCGCCAAGGAGGTGCTGACCGGGCAGGGGCACACCCTCGACTCGGTGCCCGAGAGTGGCGAGATGGTCAAGCTGGCGCTGACCGGCAACATGTCCACGGGCGGGATCTCCATCGACCGCACCTTCGAGGCGCACCCGGAGAACGTCGACATCGCCGAGGAGGCGGCCCAGATGGTCGGCCTCGACATCGCCGGGATCGACTTCATCTGTCCCGACATCACCGAACCCGTCCGCGAGACCGGGGGCGCGATCTGCGAGGTCAACGCCGCTCCGGGCTTCCGGATGCACACGCACCCGACGATCGGTGAGCCGCAGTTCATCTCCAAGCCGGTGGTCGACATGCTGTTCCCGCCGGGGGCGCCGAGTCGGATCCCGATCGTGGCCGTCACCGGCACCAACGGCAAGACGACGACCAGCCGGATGATCTCCCACATCTTCAAGGGGATGGGCCGCAAGGTCGGCATGACCTCCACCGACGGAGTGGTCATCGACGAGCGGCTGCTGATCCGCGCCGACGCCTCGGGGCCGCGCAGCGCCCGGATGGTGCTGCAGAACCCACGGGTCGACTTCGCCGTCTTCGAGGTTGCTCGCGGCGGCATCCTGCGTGAGGGGCTCGGTTACGAGCGCAACGACGTGGCCGTGGTCCTCAACGTCCAGCCCGACCACCTGGGTCTGCGCGGCATCGACACCGTCGAGCAGCTCGCCGACGTCAAGGCGGTCGTCGTCGAGGCGGTGCCGCGCGACGGGCACGCCGTGCTCAACGCCGACGACCCGCTCGTCCGCGAGATGCGCCGTCGCTGCTCGGGCCAGGTGATCTGGTTCTCCATGGACGAGCCCGGCTCGGAGGTGCGCGAGATGATCGAGGCGCACTGCCGCCGTGGCGGCAAGGCACTGGTGCTCAACCCGTCGGAGCGCGGCGAGATGATCGTTGTCAAGCACGGGCGACGCGAGATGCAGCTGGCCTGGACCCACCTGTTGCCCGCCACCTTCAGCGGCCGCGCCCGGATGAACGTGCAGAACACCCTCGCCGCGGCCGCCGCCGCGTTCGCCTCCGGTGCGCCGCTCCACGACATCCGGCAGGGCCTGCGGACCTTCACGACCAGCTACTACCTCTCCCCCGGCCGGCTCAACGAGGTCGAGGTCAACGGCGTCAACGTGATCGTCGACTACTGCCACAACGCCCCGGGCATGAAGATGCTGGGCGACTTCGTGGACCGGGTGGGCGAGTCGCTGTCCCACGACCTCGCGCGGCCGTCGCGGATCGGCGTCATCGCCACCGCAGGCGACCGGCGCGACGAGGACATGCGCGAGCTCGGCGAGATCGCGGCGCGCCACTTCGACGTGGTCATCGTGCGCGAGGACGACGCGCTCCGCGGCCGCAAGCGCGGCGAAGTCGCCGCGTTCGTCGCCGAGGGCGTGCGCGCCGGGATGGCCGCTGGCGCGCGTTGCAAGCAGCTCGAGGAGGTGCACGACGAGATCTCGGCGGTCCGCCACGCGATGGCGCGGGCCAACGCCGGCGACCTCGTCGTGATCTGCGTCGACAAGCACCCCGCGGTGATGGCCGAGCTGGAGAACTGGTCGCAGCAGGCCCAGGCGGGTGCCGGCGCCAGCGCCGCGGTCCCCGCGGCAGACCCCGACTACGTGCCGGCTCCCGCCGAGCCGGCCGTGACCTGAGCGATGGCGGACGGCGAGCACTGGGCGACTCGCCTCGAGGACGCGGCCGTCGCGGCCGGCGTACCGGGTGCGGTGCTCGGCATCTGGTCGGCGGGCGAGACCACGGTCGTGCCGTACGGCGTCCTCAGCACCCGCACCGGAGTGCCGACGACGGCCGACAGCGTGTTCCAGGTCGGCTCGATCACCAAGACCTGGACCGCCACCATGCTCGCCCAGCTGGTGGCCGAGGGCCGGCTCGACTACGACACGACCGTGGCCGAGCTGCTGCCCGGCGTTCGCCTCGGTCGGGAGGACTCGGCCGCCGAGGTCACCGTGCGCCACCTGCTCACCCACAGCAGCGGGCTGGACGGCGACATCTTCGAGGACACCGGGCGCGGTGACGACTGCGTCGAGAAGTACGTCGCCCTGCTGGCCGATGCGGATCGCGCGTTCGCACCCGGGGCGGCGTACTCCTACTGCAACAGCGGGTTCGTCCTGCTCGGGCGGATCATCGAGGTGCTCGACGAGCGCACCTGGGACGAGTCGTTGCGGGCCCGACTCGTCGAGCCGCTGGGACTGACCGACACGGTGACGCTGCCGGAGGAGGCCATCCTGCGACGGGCGGCCGCGGGCCACCACGGGTACCCGGACGCCGGCAAGCCCTACGGCACCTGGGGACTGCCCCGGGCAATCGGGCCCGCCGGGCTGATCACGATGCCTGCCGGCGAGCTCTTGACCTGGGGCCGACTGCACATCGGCCGCGGTGTCGCGCCGTCGGGCGAGCGGCTGCTCGACGAGGACGCTGCGACCGCGATGTGGCAGCAGCAGCTGCCGCTGCCCGACCAGCGGCAGTTCGCCGGCATCGGGCTTTCGTGGCGGCTCGCGCGATGGTCGGGGGTCGACGTGATCGCCCACGACGGCGGCACCATCGGCCAGAGCGCCCGGCTGCGGGTCGTCCCGGAGCGCGACTTCGCCGTCTGCGTCCTCACCAACTCGTCCAACGGCGATGCGCTGGGCGACCGGATCGTCTCCGAGGTGTTCGAGGCGGAGGCCGGCATCGCCGTACCGCCCGCGCCTTCGCCCGACGTGGACGCGCGGCCATCGGGCCTGTCACGGCACCTGGGCCGCTATGAACGCCGCGGTGTCGCCTTCGACGTCGCGGGCGACGACCAGGCGCTGCAGGTCACGGTGATCCCGGCGTCGGACCTCGCGGAGTTCGAGGAGGAGCCCGAGACGGTCGACCTGCTGCCGGCCGACGACAGCGGCGACCGGTTCGTCGCCCGCTCCGACCCCGCCGAGGCCTGGTGGTCCGTCGTCTTCTCGACGCTCCCCGACGGCCGGCCCCAGCTCTACTCGACGGGCCGGGTGGCCCCGCGCGTCTAGCCGGGCACCTCTGTCTTGGCGGCGCGGACCTTCGACGCAAGGGTCTCAGGTGTGTCGGCGGTGCCGCCGTGGTCGGCGATCCAGGCGTAGGCCTCCTCGCGCTCGGCGTGGCACATCAGCCCGACCACGTCACCCGGCCGCGCCTGGGCCACCAGCGCCGCCAGGGACTCCACCTCGGTGTCGTACGACGCGACGTCGGTGGCCCCGACCCGCTCGAGGCCCGCGCGGAGCAGGTTGTCGAGACCCTGCTGCGTCCGGCCTCGGAGGTACTTGAGCTTGTGCCCGATGGCCACCACGTCGGCGTCGCGGCCGGCGATCTCCCCCAGCTTCTCGATCAGCTCGTCGGTGCGGTCGCCGACGGCGCCGAGGCCGAGCAGCAGGCGCCCGCCGGGGCGGCGTACACCGTTCATGATCTCGACCATGGCCTCGAGCCCGGCCTCGTTGTGGGCGAGATCCATGACGACGGAGAAGTCGTCGATCGTGAAGAAGTTCATCCGGCCGGGGTTGTGCTCGGCGTCGGGCCGGAAGGACTTCAGGCCCTCGACCACCACGTCCTGTGGAACTCCGACGGCCAGCGCGGCCGAGGCGGCGGCCAAGGAGTTCTCGACGTTGAACCGGGACAGCCCCGCCAGCGTCATCGGCACGTCGACCAGCTCGACGAGCGGCAGGGCGTCGGCGTGCGGTCTGAGGATGGAGATCCAGCCGTCGATGACGGTGGTCGCCCGGCCGCCGGCGTTGAGCACCTCGCGGATCGCCGGCGAGTCGGGGTCGCGGGAGAACACCCAGTGCTGGGCGCTGATCGACCGGCGCATCGCGAACACGCGCGGGTCGTCGGCGTTGAGGACGGCCCAGCCGTCCTTGCGGGTGATCTTGGGGACCACCGCCTTGACCTCGGCCAGCTGGTCGACGGTGTCGATGCCCTGGAGGCCGAGGTGGTCGGCCGTGACGTTGGTGACCACGGACACGTCGTTGCGGGTCAGCCCGATGCCCTTGAGCAGGATGCCGCCGCGGGCGGTCTCGGTCACGGCCAGCTCGACGCCCTCGTGGGCCAACACCCGGCCGGCGCCGCTGGGCCCGGAGTAGTCGCCGGCCTCGACCAGGACCCCGTCGATGTAGATGCCGTCGGTGTTGGACCAGCCGACGAGCTTCCCCCAGGTACGCGCGATGTGCGCGATCATCCGGCTGGTCGTGGTCTTGCCGTTGGTGCCGGTCACCGCGACCACCGGGATCTTCGGCGTGATGGTGTGCGGTCGCTCGCCTGCGGGGGCGGCGGCCACCCGGGCAGCGGCCAGGCCGACGAGCTCCTCGACGTCGCCGCCGGGCAGCTCGTCGAGCACCGCCGCGACCGCCCGGCCCATCTCCTGGGCGCGGTCCCGGTGCCGCCAGGGATAGGCCACCACCAGCTGGTGCGGGTCGTTGGTCGCCCGGACCCGCACGGCCAGCCGGCTGGTGCCCGACTCGTGCGCGATCGCCACCACCAGTCGTGACACGGCCCGTGCCGCGAACCGTTGCCGGAACCCCGTCTCCGGCTCCCCCGGCCGCGCGTTGCGCAGCCCGACCCGGGCCGCGAACCGGTGCGCCTTCTCCGTCGGCACCCCCGCCAGCCCGCTGATGTCCAGGGTCAGCTTGATCGCTGCGCGGGGGAAGTAGAGGTTCGGACCTTCGAGAACGCGGAGCTCCACCAGGCTCGACCCGCTGCCGTTGGTCACGTGCCGCACGCTAGCGGAGGCGCAGGCGCCGCCGGGCGGCGGTGAGCCAGCAACCATTTGCGAAGCGGATCGGTTGCCTGGTCACCGGCGAGGGCAGGTCTTGCCGAGTCGCGGTGGCGTGGCAACCGAACGCCGGCGGCGATCGGTTGCTAGCTCACCGCTCTCCGGAGCCGGCGCAGATGTCGGGGGCCGAGAAGTCGAGAGATGCGGATGAAGAGGGAGTCCCACCTCGGACCGAAGTCTGGCGCCGGACCGTCGTAGCCGCGGGCGGTCAGCTCGCGATGCACTTCACCGACCACCACGCGAGGGCGATCCAGGCGCTCGTGGGTGACCTGGACGTACGCCAGCTCGCGGCGACGCATCCACGCGTAGCGATCGATGTCATACGTGTACTGCTGACGTTCTTGCTGATGCTGGATCCCTTCGTACTCGACCACTACACCCCAGCGTCGATAGAGGAGGTCACCGACGACCTGGCCAGCCGCGGACTCATCGAGGGAGACATTGACCTCCGGCGGCGAAATGCCGGCGAAGTTGAGCACGGCCCGGAGCTCGGACTCCTTGAGGGAAGCCGACGCACCGTCCAGATGGTCCAGGCACCACAGTGCCTCGTCTCCTCCCGCACGCCATTGGTCCGCCAGCGCGAGGTTGCGCACTTCCTTCAGGGTCATGTGCTTGCGGTGGAGCAACCAGTCCCCCACCTTGATGGCATCCAGGGCACGGGCACGAGCGCAGTAGGCGAGGAACGCAGCGGCGGGCGCCACGCCTGTCCCGTCAAGCGGAGGTAGTCGCTTGGTTCGATGCAGGAAGACGCCGTCCAAGGCGAGGTGGAGGTCACCCTTCACGACGAATCGGACCGGCTGCACGGGTCCGAATTCCAGCCCGAGCACCTGCAATCTGGAGATGCCCGTCAGGTGACAGCCCTCCGGAAGCGCAAGCTGGGCCGCCTGAACATGGTCCGCGAACGACATCTGGTGGTCACGATGACGCCACACGCGCGGGTGCACCCGGACGAAGCGCTTTCCTTGCAGCATGCGAGAAGTCACGCCTGCCGTCGTCGCTTGCTCGCGGGTGAAGGGTCCTGCGAGGAGAACGGTCGGTAGCTCGCGCACCAACCCAGGTCAGCCCATCGAGTGCCGCGATTGCGATCGACGGCGTACCACCTGTGGAGGGCGCGCGCCGGGCACGTGATTGGGAGCGACTGCCGGGCACGGAGCGGTGACCCTGCAACCGATCAGCGTCCGGAATCGGTTGCCAAGTCACCGCTGCCGGGCCAGCAGCTAAGCCCCCATGGCGTGGAAACCGCCGTCGACGTGCACGATCTCGCCGGTGGTGGCGGGGAAGAAGTCGGAGAGCAACGCGACGACGGCGCGGGCGGTGGGCGTGTGGTCGGTCTCGTCCCAGCCGAGCGGTGCGCGTTCGCTCCACATCGACTCCAGCGCCTCGAAGCCAGGGATCGCCTTGGCGGCCAGCGTCTTGAGGGGCCCGGCCGACACCAGGTTGCAGCGGATCCCGTCGGGGCCCAGGTCGCGGGCGAGGTAGCGGGAGGTCGACTCGAGGGCGGCCTTCGAGACGCCCATCCAGTCGTAGGCCGGCCACGCGATGGTCGCGTCGAAGGTCATCCCGACCACCGAGCCGCCCGACGACATCAACGGCTGGCAGGCCACGGCCAGCGACTTCAGGGAGTACGCCGAGACCTGCACGGCCTGCGCCACGTCGTCCCACGGGCCGGTGAGGAACTTGCCGCCGAGCAACGTCTCCGGGTTGCCGTAGGCGATGGAGTGAACGACGCCGTCCAGCCCGTCGACGTGCTCGCGCACCAGGTCGGGCAGCCGCGCGAGGTGTTCGTCATCCGTCACGTCGAGCTCGAGCACGGGCGGCTCGGTCGGCAGCCGCTTGGCGATCCGCTTGGTGATGCCCAGCGCCCGCCCGAAGTTCGAGATCAGCACGGTCGCGCCCTGCTCCTGCGCCACCCGCGCCACGGCGAAGCCGATGGAGGAGTCCATCGTGACGCCGGCCACCAGGATGCGCTTGCCCTCGAGAATTCCCATGATTCAGTGCCCCATTCCGAGTCCGCCGTCGACCGGGATGACGGCCCCGGTGATGTAGCTCGCGCCGTCCGACGCGAGCCAGGTGACCGCCGAGGCGATCTCGTCCGTCGAGCCGTACCGTCCGAGCGGCACCTGCGCCTTGTACGTCGCCTTGAGCTCGTCGCTCAGGGTGTCGGTCATGTCGGTCTCCACGAAGCCCGGCGCCACCACGTTGGCCGTGATGCCGCGGGAGCCGTACTCGCGGGCGATCGAGCGCGCCATGCCGACGAGGCCGGCCTTCGACGCGGCGTAGTTGACCTGCCCACCAGAGCCGAGCAGGCCGACGACCGAGGAGATGAAGATGATCCTGCCCCGGCGCGCCCGCATCATCTTCGACACCGCGCGCTTGGCGAGCCGGTAGGAGCCGGTGAGGTTGGTGTCGATGACCGAGGCCCAGTCGTCCTCCGACATCCGCACCAGCAAGCCGTCGGCGGTGATCCCGGCGTTGGCGACCAGCACCTCGACCGGGCCGTGCGCGGCCTCGACCTCGGCGAACGCCGCCTCGACCGCTGCGGGGTCGGTGATGTCGCAGCGCACATCGAGGCACCCGTCGGGAGCGCCGCCGCTGCGCGTGGTCACCGCGACCTGGTCGCCCTGGGCGACGAACGCCTCGGCGATCGCCCGGCCGATGCCGCGGTTGCCGCCGGTCACCAGCACGGACCTGGGCTTGGGGTCGGCAGCGGGCTCGCTCTCGGGTTCGCTCACCCGCCCGACGCTATCCATTACCGCGGGGTAGGCGAAAGCGGGTCCGCCCGGCAGCGGACATCAAGCGGACGTCAGTCGTCCTCGAGGCGGAAGCCCACCTTCATGCCGACCTGGAAGTGCTCGACGTGCCCGTCCTTGACCTGTCCGCGCACCTGGGTCACCTCGACCCAGTCGAGGTGCCGCAGCGTGCGGCTGGCCCGCTCGACGCCGTTGCGGATGGCCTGGTCGATCCCGTCGGGAGAGGTGCCGACGATCTCGGTGACGCGGTAGGTGCGATTGGACACGAGGCCTCCCAAGGCGACGGGCAACGATCGGGCAAGACGTTGATGGTATCGACGTAGAGTGGAGCACATGGCCCGGCACCAGACCGGCAAGGCGGTCCGGATCACCACCGCGAGCACCAGCCGCGAGGCAGACATCGCTGCCCGGCAGCGGCGCTACCTCATCGCGATGGGCATCCGTACGGCGTGCTTCGTGGCCGCGATCTTCGTGGCCTCCGGATGGTGGCGCTGGGTGTTGATCGTCGCCGCGCTGGTGCTCCCGTACGTCGCCGTGGTGATGGCAAATGCCAGTTCCAGCAAATCCGACGGATTCGCCCTGCTCGGACGGCCTGCGGGGGCCAAAGAGTTGGAGCCAGGCCCGGAAACCGACGGGAAGGGTACTGGGGCTGACCTTTGACAACTGCCCAAACCATGCAAGAATCTGCGTCGAGATGCCGGACAGCTTCCCCCGTGGCTGTCCGGCATCTCCCTCTGTTTCCAGCCGTTGAGGGGCTCTGAGTGAGTGTCGGCGACGAGTCCCTGGTGTGCTCGGCGAGGGGCTGTCAGCAGCCTGCCGACTGGGCGCTGCTGTGGAACAACCCCAAGCTGCACACCCCCGACCGGCGCAAGACCTGGCTCGCGTGTGACGAGCACCGCGAGCAGCTGGCCGACTTCCTCGGCGCGCGCAGCTTCCTCAAGGATGTCGTCGCGGCTGCTGACGCACCGGTGGACCCGGGTCCGTCAGCCGCCGATCGCTGACATCGGCCGGTCGGGCTGCAGGAAGGTCGGGTCGTCGATGCCGTGTCCGGGGAGCTTGCCCGCCATCGCGACCACCCACCGGTCGGCGATCTCTTCGTCGCTCGCCCCGCCCCGCAGCGCCCCGCGCAGGTCGGACTCGTCGCGGGCGAACAGGCAGTTGCGGACCTGACCGTCGGCGGTGAGCCGCACCCGGTCGCAGTCGCCACAGAACGGCCTGGTCACCGAGGCGATCACACCGACGGTCGCGGGACCGCCGTCCACGAGGAACAGCTCTGCGGGCGCGCTCCCTCGCGGCTCGACAGCCGGGCTGAGCACGAACTCCTTCTCGAGACTGGTGAAGATCTCGTCGGCGGTGATCATCTCGGCGCGGCTCCAGCCGTGCTGGGCGTCGAGCGGCATCTGCTCGATGAACCGCAGGTCGTAGCCGCGGTCCAGGCACCAACGAAGCAGCTCGGCCGCCTGGTCGTCGTTGTGGCCGCGCAGCAGCACCGCGTTGATCTTGATCGGCCCGAGGCCGGCTTCCTTGGCGGCGATCAGGCCCTCGATCACGTCGTGCAGCCGGTCGCGGCGGGTGACGGCGTGGAAGGTCTCCGGCCGGACGCTGTCGAGGCTGACGTTGACGCGGTCCATCCCGGCCGCCTTGAGGGCCTGGGCGGTGCGGGCCAGGCCGAGCGCGTTGGTCGTCATCGAGATCTCGATGTCCGGCGCCGCGGCGCGGGTCCCGGCGACGATGTCGACCAGGCCACGGCGGACGAGTGGCTCGCCGCCCGTGAACCGCACCTCGCGGATGCCGAGCAGCCGCACCCCGATGTCGATGAGCCGGACGATCTCGCTGTCGGTGAGGACGCTCTCGTCGGGCAGCCACTCGAGACCCTCCGCCGGCATGCAGTAGCTGCAGCGCAGGTTGCACCGGTCGGTCAGCGACACGCGGAGGTCGGAAGCCACGCGGCCGTAGCTGTCGGCGAGAGGTCGGGTCACCGATCCAGTCTAGGTGGGGAAGGTGGCCCGGGGTGGGGTGACGTCTCCTCCGCCCGGATAGCCTCGCCGGGTGGGGTCCCTGCGCTTCCTGGTGAGCCGGCGCTGGATCCTCTTTGCCCTGGTGGTGGTGCTGCTTGCGTACGCCGCCTGGTGGCTCGGCCAGTGGCAGTTCGGCCGACTCGACGACCGTCACCGCACCAACGCCATCGTGGAGCGCAACGAAGCGGCCGCGCCCGTTGACGTCGCCTCCGTGCTCGCTCCCGGTCGCGAGGTCGACGAGGACGACGAATGGCGGGTGGTCACCGCCACCGGGACCTACCTCCCGGACGAGACGGTCATCGTGCGCTACCGCACCCGCGAGGGCTCCGCGGGCGTCGACGTCGTCGTGCCGCTCCAGACCACCAACGGGCTGGCCGTCCTCGTCGACCGCGGCTGGCTGGCCACCGACAACACGAGCGGCGAGAAGCCCGACATACCGGCTCCGCCCGCCGGCCAGGTGACCGTCACCGGCTGGGTGCGCGTCGACGGGACCGGCGACTCCACCGCCGTGACCGACCAGTCGACCCGCGCCATCTCGAGCCAACGGATCGGCGAAGCACTCGATCGCGAGGTCTACGGCGGCTTCCTCGACCTGAAGAGCGAGGACCCTCCCCCGGCCACCGAGCTCGTCCGGGCCGAGCTGCCCGACCTGGGCAACGGCCCGCACTTCTTCTACGGCCTGCAGTGGTGGTTCTTCGGGCTGCTGGCCCTCTTCGGCTTCTGCTACCTCGTGTACGACGAGTGGCGCGGCGGTCCGGGCGGCGCCCGGTTGCGGCGGCGTCCGGCCCCCGAGGACCCCGACGACCCCGAGGACCAGCCGGCTCAGAAGGTGCGGAGCATGCCACCGTCAACCGGCACCATGGCGCCGGTGACGAACGACGCGGCGGGAGACATCAGGAAGGCCGCCACCCGGCCGAACTCCTCGGGCTCGCCGTAGCGCCCGAGCGGGATCGTCGCCTCCGCCTTGGCCCGCGCCGCCTCGGCGTCGCCGGAGGAGGCGTCGAGCTCGGCGACCCTTTCGGTGCCGACCCGTCCGGGCATCAGCCCGTTGACGCGGACACCTCTTGGCCCCTGCTCGTCGGCCAGCGTCTTGGCGACCATGGCCAGACCGGGCCGGAGCCCGTTGGAGATGGCCAGCCCGGGGATGGGCGAGCGCACCGACGACGACAGCACGAAGGTGACCGAGCCACCGGCTGCGAGGTCGGCGCACACCTCACGAGCGATCCGGACCGCGCCGAGGAAGACCGCGTCGAAGGAGCGTTCCCAGTCGACGTCCGACGTGCCCGACACCGTGCCGACAGGCGGGCCGCCCACCGAGATCAGCGCGCCGTCGAGCCGGCCGAAGGTGTCGTGGGCCGCCGCGATCAGCCGGCCCGGCGTCGCCGGGTCGCCGTTGTCGGCGGTCACGGCAAACGCGCCGTCACCGAGCTCGGCCACCGCCGCGTCGAGGCGCTCGGCGTCCCGGCCGGAGAGCACCACGCGGGCGCCGTCGGCAACCAGGTAGTCGGCGGTCGCCCGGCCGAGCCCGCGAGCGCCACCGGTGACGAGATAGACACGGTCCTTCAGCTGGAGGTCCATGCCCCCCGAGGATAGTCGCGGCTCAGGACGCCGGCGTCGGGTGCAGGTCGTCGATGAACTGGGTGCGGTAGAGATCGGCGTAGAGGCCGCCCTCGGCGATCAGGCTGGCGTGGGTGCCGCGTTGGACGATCCGGCCGTCGTCGACGACGAGGATCTGGTCGGCCTGGCGCACGGTGGAGAGCCGGTGGGCGATGACCAAGCTGGTGCGCCCCTCCAGGGCCGCGTCGAGTGCACGCTGGACGGCGTACTCGGACTCGGAGTCGAGGTGTGCGGTCGCCTCGTCGAGGACCACGACGGACGGCGCCTTGAGCAGCAGGCGGGCGATCGCGAGCCGCTGGCGCTCGCCGCCGGAGAGCCGGTAGCCGCGGTCACCGACGACGGTGTCGAGGCCGTCGGGCAACGACCGCACGAGGTTGCCCACCTGGGCGGCCTCGAGGGCGTCCCAGGCCTCGCGGTCGTCGGCTTCAGGTCGGGCGTAGAGCAGGTTGGCCCGGATCGTGTCGTGGAACATGTGAGCGTCCTGGGTGACGTAGCCGACGACGTCCTCCAGCGACTGCAGCGTCACGTCGCGCACGTCCTGGCCGCCGACGCTGACCACGCCGGAGCCGACGTCGTAGAGGCGGGCCACCAGGTGGGTGATCGTGGTCTTGCCGGCGCCGGACGGCCCGACCAGCGCGACCATCTGACCCGGCTCGGCGACGAAGGTGATGTCTCGGAGCACCTCGCCGGTGTCGCGGCTCTCGACGCGGGCCACCGACTCGAGAGAGGCCAGCGAGACTTCCTCGGCGCGCGGGTAGCGGAACGCGACGTGGTCGAACTCCACTCGCGAGGCCGTCAGCGGCAGCGCGACGGCGTCGGGCTTCTCGCGGATCGAGGACGGCAGGTCGAGCACCTCGAAGACCCGCTCGAAGCTCACCAGCGCCATCATCACGTCGATGCGGACGTTGGACAGCCCCTGGAGCGGGCCGAGCAGCCGGAGCAGCAGGGTGGCCAGGGCGAGCAGGGTGCCGATGGTGAGCTGGCCCTGGATGGCGAGGTAGCCGCCCAGGCCGTAGACGAGGGCGGTGGCGAGGGCGGGCACGGTCATCATGGCGGTGCCGAAGATGCGGGTGATCAGCGAGATGCGGATGCCGAGGTCGCGCACGCGGGCGGCCTTGACGGCGAACAGCGCGTCCTCGTCGCGGCGCCGGCCGAAGAGCTTGAGCAGCATCGCGCCACCGACGTTGAAGCGCTCGGTCATCACGTTGCCCATGTCGGCGTTGCCGTCCATCTGCTCGCGGGCCAGCCCGGCGAGCTTGGCGCCGACCAGCCGCGAGATGAGGAAGAGCAGCGGGAAGAGCGTGAGACAGGCGAGCGTCACCTGCCAGCTGAGGGCCAGCATCGCGATGCCGACCACCACGACCGAGACGGAGTTGGAGACCGTGTTGGACAGGGTCGAGGTGAACGCTCGCTGGGCGCCGATCACGTCGTTGTTGAGTCGGGAGACCAGGGCACCGGTCTGGGTGCGGGTGAAGAACGCCAAGGACTGGCGCTGCACGTGGGCGAACACCTGGGTACGCAGGTCATAGATGAGTCCCTCGCCGATGCGCGAGGACAAGTAGCCGCTCACGACGGTGAGGAAGGCCCCGAACAGGGACACGGCGACCATCGCGAGGGACAGCTCGATGACGAGTGCGGTGTTCTGTTCGAGGATGCCGTCGTCGACGATCCGCTGGACGAGCAGCGGCGTGACGACCACCAGACAGGCGTCCACGACCGTCAGCCCCATGAAGATCGTGATCAGCTTGCGGTGGGGTCGGGCGAACGACAGCACCCGCCGGACCGTCCCGCGGTCCAGCTTGCTGTTGGCGATGCTGCGGTCGGTGCGCATGTGACGCCACGCCTGACCCATGCCCGACGTATATGACAAGGGCGACTCCTCTGAGTGGGGTGGGGAAACGTCCCCACCCCTTGCATTGTTCCTCGGCCCACCGACAGGGGACGGCGAACGGGCGGTCAGAAGTCGTCGATCTCCAGCGCGTGGGTCCCCTGGTCACCCACTGCCGCAGACTACGAGCGGTCCCTACGATGCTGAGGCATGAACGGCATGTTCACCGGGTCGCGGCGGCTGCTGATCCGCTCCCTGCCCTGGACGATCCTCGTCATCGCTCTCAAGTACGCCGCGCACGCGGCCGGCTGGGAGTGGCTGGAGCTCTCCCCGCTGCTCGCCGGCGCGATCGCCGCGGAGGTGTTCATCGTCGGCTTCATCCTCGCGGGGACCTCCGGCGACTTCAAGGAGGCGGAGCGGCTGCCCGGCGAGGTGGCGGCCAGCATCGAGACGATCGCGGATGAGTGCCTGATCATCCGAGAGCAGCAGGGACTGCCCGAGGCCCAGATGTGCCTGGCCGACCTGCTCGCGTTGGGGCGCGGGATCCGCGAGTGGCTGGCACACAACCGCGGCCTCGACGAGGTGATGGCCGACATCCGGCAGCTCAACGGCTACTTCATGACGTTCGGGTCCCAGGTGCAGGGGGCCGTCACCGGCCGCCTCAAGGCCGAGCAGTCCACCATCCGCAAGCTGGTGATCCGGATGGACACGATGCGGCGCACGTCGTACGTCTCGGCGGGCTACCTCATCGCCGAGGTCACCGCGGTGGCGCTGACGCTGATCATCGTCTTCACCGACCTCGGTCCGGTCACGCCGAACGTCGCGGTGGGTGGGCTCCTCGCCTACCTGCTGATCTACACCCTGGGCCTGATCCGCGACCTCGACAATCCGTTCGAGTACAAGGACGGCAGACCGGGCGTCGCGGACGTCTCCCTGGACGTGCTGATCCGCCACGAGGAGCGGCTCAAGCTGCTGCTGCTCGAGGGCGAGGACGAGGTGGCGCAGATGCCCGACCAGTCCCCTGAGGTGCCGACCGCCCAGTAGAGGCCAGTAGGTGGCCGGCAGGCGGGTGGGCGCGGGCTCGTAAGGTAGGTAGCCATGCGTTTCCAACACACCCTCGACGTGGCCGCCCCACCGGAGCGCGTCTTCGCGGCGTACGCCGACGTCGCGCGCTGGCCCGAGTGGACCGACAGCGTCTCGTCCGTCGAGCTCATCGACCCGGGCCCACTCGCCGTCGGCTCGCGCGCCCGGGTCCGTCAGCCCAAGCTGCCGGCCGCCGTGTGGGTCGTCACCGAGATGTTCCCCGACCGCGCGTTCACGTGGGTCGCACAGGGCCCCGGGCTGCGGTCCACGGGCACCCACGCCGTGGAGGCGCTGCCCGACGGCGGCTCCCGCGTCACGGCCATCCTCGACCAGAGTGGCCTGCTCGGCGGGGTGGTCGGCCGGCTGACCAAGGGTCTGACCGAGACCTACCTGGAGATGGAGCTGCGCGGGCTCCAGCAGCGCTGCGAGCAGCCTGCCTGAGTCCCCGCCGCGGGCGATCCGTCGCAAGTCCCCTCCCCGCCCTGCTCGCAGGCCTACCATCGCCCGTATGACAGCCGACCTCGGCTGGGCTCGCGCCGAGAGCATCGACGACGTCCTCGAGCGGATGGCCTCGATCGAGTCCGCGCTCCCGCACGACGACGGGGTCGCGTACTTCAACCGCATGTACGCCGAGGTCACCAGGCTGGTCTCCCTCGCGGTCGATGGTGAGAGCTTCGAGGCTGGCGAGTTCCTCGAGCGGCTCGACGTGCACTTCGCCAACCTCTTCTTCGAGGCGTACGCCGCCGACCTGGCGAGCACGCCGATCAGCCCCGCCTGGGAGCCGCTCTTCGAGGGCCGCAAGCGCAAGAACACGCTCCCGATCCAGTTCGCGCTGGCCGGGATGAACGCGCACATCTGCCACGACCTGCCCATCGCGGTGGTCCACACCTGCCAGGAGATCGACGTCGTGCCGGAGTGCGACACGCCGCAGCACACGGACTTCACCCGCACCAACGATGTGCTCGCCGACGCGCAGGAGGAGATCAAGCTCTGGTTCTCCAGCGGAGTGGTCGCCACGGTCGACCGGCTCGGCGGCCGGGTCGACGACGGCTTCGCCGCGTTCGGCATCCACACCGCCCGGGCGGCCGCCTGGACGACGTCGGAGATCCTGTGGGGGCTGACCGACAACCCGCGCCTCGACAAGCTGTTCCGCGGCGGGCTGCGCCGCACCGTCGAGCTCACCAGTCGCGGCATCTTGTTGTGAACGCCCCAGCCCGAGCTTGCGAGGGCTGGCTCGGGCGTTCAGGTTGAGGAGCGTCACTCAGACCCGAGCGTGCGAGGGGTTGAGTGACGCGTCTCGAAACCTAGAGCAGGCTCGCCAGCTCACGGAAGCGGCGTACTTGCGCCTCGCGTTCGAACCGGCGCTGCTCGTCGAGGTCCCGCCCGGAGGCGCCTTGCAGCAGCCCCTTGATCTCGCGTACGGCGCCCGGCATGGCCGCGGTCAGCGCGCCGACGAGGTCGCCCACCGTGGCGTCGAGGTCGGCGGCCGGGACGGCGACCGAAGCCAGGCCGATCTGCACCGCCTCGACGGCGGAGACCATGCGCGCCGTCGAGCAGATCTCCAGTGCGCGGGCGTAGCCGACGGCCTCGACCAGCGGCTTGGTGCCGGTCAGGTCGGGGACCAGGCCGAGGGCCGACTCCTTCATGCACAGCTGGGCGTCGTCGGCGAGCACGCGCAGGTCGCAGGACAGCGCGAGCTGGAAGCCGGCCCCGATGGCGTGGCCCTGCACCACCGCGATCGAGACGAAGCGGGGGTCGCGCAGCCAGGTGAAGCCGCGCTGGAAGGCGTCGATCGTCGAGAAGATCTCGTCGTCCGGCTTGGCGAGCAGCTGGGCCACGGTCTCCGCGCCCTCGATCCCGCCGGCCGGGTCGAGCATCGCCCGGTCGAGGCCGGCGGAGAAGGACTGGCCGCTTCCCCGCACCAGCACCACGCGGACGTCGTCGGGGATCCGCTCGCCGATCGCCGCCAGGGTGCGCCACATCAACGGGCGTCTGGGCGTTGCGGACCTCGGGCCGGTCGAGGGTGACCGTGGCGACCGGGCCCTCGACGGTGAAGAGCAGGCCGGCGTCGATCAGATCCTCGGGCGTCATGCGCGGGAGTCTAGGTGGGGTCGAACACCGATTCGTCTGCGGTTCCAAGCGGAGGAAGTCACAGCAGACCGCAGACGAATCGGTGTGCGGTCAGGCCAGCGACACCAGGTCGGCGTAGCCGGCGTTCCAGAGGTCCTCGACCCCGTCGGGCAGGATCAGCACCCGGTCGGGCTCGAGCGCGTAGACGGCGCCCTCGTCGTGGGTGACGAGCACGATCGCGCCCTGATAGCTGCGGATCGCGGCCAGCACCTCCTCGCGGGACGCCGGGTCGAGGTTGTTGGTCGGCTCGTCGAGGAGCAGCACGTTGGCGCTCGAGACGACCAGGATCGCCAGCGCCAGCCGGGTCTTCTCGCCGCCGGACAGCACGCGCGCGGGCTTGGCCGCGTCGTCGCCTGAGAAGAGGAACGAGCCGAGCACCGAACGCGCCTCGGTCTCGGTGAGCTGCGGCGCCTTGGCGTGCAGGTTCTCCAGGACCGTGCGCGAGGTGTCGAGCGTCTCGTGCTCCTGGGCGTAGTAGCCGACCTTGAGCCCGTGGCCGGGCACCACCTCGCCGGTGTCGGGCTTGTCGACGCCGGCGAGGATCCGCAGCAGTGTCGTCTTGCCGGCACCGTTGAGCCCGAGGATGACCACCCGCGAGCCCTTGTCGATGGCGAGGTCGACGTCGGTGAAGACCTCCAGCGAGCCGTAGGACTTCGACAGCTCGGTCGCGGTCAGCGGCGTCTTGCCGCAGGGCGCCGGAGCGGGGAACTTGATCCTCGCCACCTTGTCGGCCCGGCGCTCGGTCTCCACGCCCGCCATCAGCCGCTCGGCCCGCTTCATCATCGACTGCGCCGCCTGGGCCTTGGTGGCCTTGGCTCGCATCTTGTTGGCCTGGTCCATCAGCGCGTCGGCCTTGCGCTCGGCGTTGTGCCGCTCGCGCTTGCGGCGTCGCTCGTCGGTCTCCCGCTGGGCGAGGTACGCCGACCACCCCATGTTGTAGACGTCGATCTCGGCCCGCGTGGCGTCGAGGTGGAGCACCCTGTTGACGGTGGTCTCCAGCAGCCCGGTGTCGTGGCTGATCACGACCAGGCCGCCCTTGTGAGCCTTGAGGAACTCGCGCAGCCACCCGATCGAGTCGGCGTCGAGGTGGTTGGTCGGCTCGTCGAGCAGCAGCGTCTCGGCGCCGGAGAACAGGATCCGGGCCAGCTCGACCCGCCGGCGCTGGCCACCGGACAGGGTCCGCAACGGCTGGGAGAGGATGCGGTCGTCGATGCCGAGGCTCTGGGCGATCTGGGCGGCCTCCGACTCGGCGGCGTACCCACCGCCGGCGTGCAGGTCGGCGTCGGCCCGCTCGTAGCGGCGCATCGCCCGCTCCCGCTTCGCCGGATCGTCGCTGCCCATCTCGGCCTCGGAGGCCCGCAGCCGGCGGACCGCGTCGTCGAGCCCGCGCGCCGCCAGGATCCGCTCGCGCGCCAACACCTCGGGGTCGCCCGTGCGGGGGTCCTGCGGGAGGTAGCCGACCGAGCCCGTGGCATGCACGGACCCGGATGCGGGGAGGCCGTCGCCGGCCAGGATCTTGGTGAGGGTGGTCTTGCCCGCGCCGTTGCGACCGACCAGACCGATCTTGTCGCCCGGCGCCACGCGGAAGTTCACGTTCTCCATCAAGAGCCTCGCCCCGGCGCGCACCTCGAGGTGTTGGGCGGTGATCATCAGGGTAAGTAGTGTATTGACCGGGGTCCACTCGACCGCGGGTGCCCGGACGGACGAGGAGATCCCATGCGCTTCAACCCGAAAGCCCGGCTGGACACATCCCGTGTCCGAGACACCGGGAGGTCGGGCGGGGGCGGAGGTGGCGGCGCGACGCGGATCCCGATCCCCGGCGGCACCAAGGCCGGCGGCGGGATCGGCGGCATCCTGATCATCATCCTGTTCGTGGTGCTCACGCAGTGCGTCGGCGGCAACGGCACGAGCCTGCCCGACACCAGCCTCGACGCCTCGCGCATGCAGGGCTCCGACACCGGCCGCTACGCCCAGTGCAAGACCGGCGCCGACGCCAACGACAGCGTCGACTGCGCCCGAGTGGCCGTCGAGAACTCGCTCTACAACTACTGGTCGGACGCCCTCCCCGAGCAGTCCGACACCCAGTTCCAGCCCGAGCAGGGCATCCAGACGTTCACCGGCGCCACCGGCACCGGCTGCGGCGACGCCACCTCCCAGGTCGGCCCGTTCTACTGCCCGGTTGACACGGTGATCTATCTCGACACCACGTTCTTCCAGGAGGTGCTCCAGCAGCAGCTCAACGGGCCCGCCGGCGCCTTCGTCGAGCCCTACGTGCTGGCCCACGAGTACGGCCACCACATCCAGAACCTGCTGGGCACGATGGGTCAGGTCAAGACCCAGCAGGGGCCCAACAGCGACTCCGTGCGCCTCGAGCTGCAGGCCGACTGCTACGCGGGGATGTGGGCCAAGAACGCCACCTCCACCGACACCGCCGAGGGCGTGCCGCTCATCGAGGACCTGACCGATGACGACATCCAGCAGGCCATCGCGGCCGCCAAGTCCGTCGGCGACGACCGGATCCAGAAGGAGACCACCGGTCGGGTCAACCAGGAGCAGTGGACCCACGGCTCGTCCGCAGCCCGGGTGAAGTGGTTCCAGACCGGCTACACCCAGGGCACGCTCGAGGCCTGCGACACCTTCTCCCCCGCGACGGTCGAGTAGCCCACCGATCAGGACAGCTGGAGCAGCTGCTCCACCTGGCCGGCGATGCGCTGCAGCGCCCGGAGGTACGGCGCCACGCTCGGGTGGCGGAACTTGCCGGCGAGCGCGCCCTCACCGCCCGCGACCCGGGACAACGCCCACTCGGCCCGGCTGAAGGCCGTGTAGGCGGCCACCACCCGGGTCCCGAGCAGCACCTCGTCGGCCGTCGCGATCCCGTCGGGCAGACCGAGCAGGTAGGCGTCCAGGAGCGGTTCGGGTCCCTCGCGCGCGCTGACGACGTGCAGCCCGAGGTCGGTGCCGATCGGCCCGACTCCGAGGCTCGACCAGTCGATGGCCAGCACGTCGTCGCCCTCGCGACCCCGCAGGTTGGCCGGCGCGACGTCGCCGTGGTGCGGGACCTGCGGCAGGGCGTCGTACTGGAGGAGGAAGTGCTCGCGACGGGTCCAGAGGCTGTCGGCGATGTCGGCGGCGCTGGTGCGCTGCAGGGTCGGCCAGCCGCCGCGGCGCTCGACGCGAGCCATCCGCAGCCGGAGCAGGTCGCGGCACAGCCACCGGCGGGGGCCGAGGTCGACGGCGGCGAACCGGCCGAGGGCATGGGCGAGGAACAGGCCGTTGTTGGCGGCGTCCTCGACCCAGTCGGAGGTGATCGTGATGCCGTCGTCATCCTCGTCGAGGGCCGAGACCGGCCCACGCAGCCCGGGCGTGAGGCGGCTCAGCCCCGACTCGACCACGTCGGCCTCGCGGCGCCAGTAGGCGAAGTGCCCCGGGTCGCTGACCTCGGCGGCGTCGTGTGGCCCCGGACGCGCCAGCCGCTTGACGGCCAACGGGCGGCCGCCCTGCTCGGTGCGCCAGACCCCGACGGTGGCGGGGCCCGTGCCTCCGGGCACCTCGAGCCAGCCCGGCTGCGGCTCCCACATGCCTGGCACGCTAACCGATGTCGCGCTCCCGGAAGCGCCACCACGCGAGGACGGTCAGCGCGGCGGCGAGAGCCGTCAGGGTCAGCGCGGGACCGGCGGTGAAGGGTTCGACCGGCATCGCGGGCACGTGGGTGAAGGGCGAGAGACCGATCACGGCGTCGGGCAGCTTCAGCAGCTCGCCGAGCTGGCCGACCACGAAGAACGCCGTCAGCACGCCCCAGCCGAGCACCGCCCAGCGGCTCGCGACGGCGTACAGCAGCAGGCCCAGGGCCACGACCACCCAGACGGCCGGGACCTGGTCGAGCGCCGCGCCGACCAGGGTGGCCATGCCGACGCCGGTGCCGTCGGCCTGAGCTCCGAGCCCGAGAGCGGTCGCGACTCCGGTCACGGCCAGCAGCCAGGCGGCCCCGACCAGCGCGATGGTGCAGGTGGCGAGAAAGGCCCGGGAGCGCGAGGTGGCCGTGGCGAGCACCTGCTCGGTCCGGCCGTCGTGCTCGTCGGTGGCGCCGTGTCCGATGACGGTGAGCGCAAAGCACGTGACGAGCACGGCCGTGATCGACAGGACGGCCGCCAGCAGCGCGTCCTGGAGCGCGCCGACGCCGCCCAGGCTCTCGATCATCGCGCGACCGGCCTCGGTGTCGAGGAGGTCGCCGACGCTGGGAGCGATGGCACCCATCAGGGCCCCGAGGACGACCACCCCGACGGTCCAGGACCAGATCGCGGTGCGGTGCACGCGCCAGGCGAGCACCAGCGCGTCGGCCAGCCTGGGCGAGCCCTCGGCCGGGCCCGGGCGCGCGGCCAGCAGCCCTGACCCGAGGTCGCGGCGGGACCTCATGACGGCAGCCGCGGCCAGCAGGGCCGCTCCGAGCACCAGGAAGAGGAGCAGCACCCACCACCGGGGATCGGACCAGGCGCGGAGCCGGGTCGACCATCCGAACGGCGTCAGCCACGAGAGCCACTCCGGTCCGACGTCCCCCAGGGCGCGCATCGCGTAGAACAGGCCGAGCGCGGCGCCGGCGATGCCGAAACAGGTGCGGCTGCTCGCCGAGACCTGGCAGGCGACCGCGGTCAGGCCGACGCTCACCCAGCCGATGCCGGCCCAGGCCGCGCCGAAGGCGAGCGACCCGGCCACGGGAAGGCCCCCGGCGATGTCGGCCAGCGCCACGAGCAGCCCGACGGCCAGAGAGAGGAGCACGCCCTCGAGGACGGCGGCGGCCAGTACGGCGCCCCGGCCGACGGCGGTGCCGGCGACGAGCTCTGCGCGGCCGCTCTCCTCGTCGCCGCGCGTGTGACGGCGGACGACAACCACGAGGAGGAGGGCCACGAAGACGGCGTACAGCACGGTCATCTTGGTCATCGCGAGCTCGCCGAGGCTGTTCTCGTCGAGGATCGGTCCGTAGAGCGCGACGACCGCAGGACTGGCGTTGATGGCCCGCGCCGCGGCCACCTGGTCGGCGACGGTCGGGTAGAGGCTCGCGGTGGCCGCTGCCGAGGCGTACGCCACCACCGTCAACAGGGCGATCCAGATGCTCGCCAGCAGGCGGTCGCGCCGCAGCGCGGCCCGGGTGAGCAGCGCCGTGCCGGCGTACAGCGTTCCCGTCGTCCCCGTTGTCACAGCGGTCATCGGGCCGCGGCCTCCGCGGGACGGTAGGCGTCGAGGAACAGCTCCTCCAGCGTGGGTGGGGCGCTGGTCAGCGACCGGACGCCGGCAGCGGTCAGGGCGGCGAGCACGGGCCCGATGGCCTCGGGCTCGACCGAGCACGAGACGCTCGTCCCGTCGACGCGTACGTCGGTCACGCCCGGCAGCCCGGTGAGGTCCGGCACCGGGCCGGCCACCTCGGCCACCACCTTGGTCCGCCGCAGGTGCCGCAGCTCGGCCAGGGTGCCGCTCTCGACGCTGCGGCCCTCCCGGATGATGGTGACCCGGTCGGCGAGCCGCTCGACCTCGCTGAGGATGTGGCTCGACAGCAGCACGGTGGTGCCCTCCGCGACCCGCTCGGCCAGGCAGTCGGCGAAGACCTCCTCCATCAGCGGGTCCAGCCCCGACGTCGGCTCGTCGAGGACGAGCAGGTCGATGTCGGCGGCGAACGCAGCGACCAGGGCTACCTTCTGCCGGTTGCCCTTGGAGTAGGCCCGGCCGCGCTTGGTGGGGTCGAGGTCGAAGCGTTCGAGCAGCTCCTCGCGCCGGCTCGAGCGCGGCTCGACGCCGCGCATCCGCAGCAGCATGTCGATGGTCTCGCCACCGGAGAGGTTGGGCCAGAGCGTCACGTCGCCGGGCACGTAGGCGAGCCGCCGGTGGATGGGCACGCTGTCGCGCCACGGGTCGAGGCCGAACACGGTGATCGTGCCGGAGTCGGTGCGCAGCAGACCCAGCAGCGAGCGGATCGTGGTGGACTTGCCGGCCCCGTTGGGGCCGAGGAAGCCGTGCACCTCCCCCGCCGCGACGGTGAGGTCGAGGCCGTCCAGGGCCCGGGTGCTGCCGAAGGTCTTGACGAGGTCGTGGATGACGAGGACGGGATCTGGCACCCGTCCACCATACACATCTTTCAGTTCTTTCTGAATGTTGTTATGCTCACAACCATGTCCACCGAGGCCGCCGCCGTCGCAGCCCGCTTCGTGGAGCGGATGGGCGGCGCCCTCACCGAGGCCGGCCTCCCCCGTCTCCCGTCCCGGGTCTTCGCCGCGCTCGTGGTCGACGACGACGGGCGGATGACTGCCGCCGAGCTGGCGACGACCCTGGCGGTCAGTCCCGCGGCCATCTCCGGCGCCGTCAACTTCCTCTCCCAGATCAGCTTCCTGCACCGCGAGCGCGAGCCGGGCTCCCGGCGCGACGTCTACGTCGTCGACGACGACGCCTGGCTGCAGGCGATGATGCGCAAGGACCAGACCTACGCACCGATGCTGGCCGCCCTCGGCACCGCGATGCGTGGCCTGGCCGACGATGCCCCGGCGCGGCACCGGCTGTGGTTGATGCAGGAGTTCCTGGCCTTCGTCGACGAGGAGATGGACGGGCTCGCCGAGCGCTGGCTCGCCCGGCGGGCCGAGCTCGAGGCCTCTGGCCGTTGACTGGATACCCGGCTGGCCGGGTATCCCGACACTTGCGACGCCAACGGACTGGTGCCCGGACCTCGCGTGCGTCCGGTGGCGTCACAAGTCGCTACGGTCGGTGCATGGACACGCCGTTGCAGGAGAGCACCACCCGGGAGCTGCGACGCACGGCTCGCAAGCACCAGCGTGAAGGCCGGGTGCCCGGGCTGGTCGCCGCGGTGTGCCGGGGCGGCGAGGTGCTCTGGTCCGACGGCATCGGGGTGGCCGACGTCGCCGAGGGTCGGTCCCCCGGCGTGGACGACCAGTTCATGGTCGCCTCCAACACCAAGACCTTCACGGCCGTGCTGGTCATGCAGCTGCGCGACGAGGGGCGGCTCGGTCTCGACGACCTGCTGGGTGACCACCTCCCCGGAGTGACGCACCCCGTGACGATTCGCCAGGCGCTGGCCCACGTCTCCGGGATGCAGCGCGAGCCGATGGGTGACGTCTGGGACACCCTGGTCCAGCCCGACGGCGACGAGCTGCGGTCCGGATTCAACGAGGCCGAGCGGGTCGGCCGGCCGCACGACCACTGGCACTACTCCAACCTGGTCTACGCGATGCTCGGCCAGCTCGTCGAGGCGGTGGACGGCCGACCCTGGGCGGACGCGCTGCGCGAGCGGCTGCTGGTCCCCCTCGGCCTGACCCGCACGACCGTCGGCTTCGACGGCGGGCCGCACGCGACGGGCTACTACGTGCCGCCGTTCCACGACGTGCCGCGTCCCGAGCCGCTGCCGGAGTTCCGGGCGATGAACCCCGTCGGCGGGCTCGCCAGCACCGCAACCGACCTGGCCCGGTGGTCCGCGTTCGTGGCCGACCCCGACCCCGAGGTGCTCTCGCCCGACACGCTCGAGGAGATGTGCCAGCCCCAGGTGCTCACCGACCCCTCGCGGTGGACCGCAGCCATGGGCCTGGGCTTCTTCCTGGTCCGGACGGCCACGGGACGCACGTACGTCGGCCACGACGGCGGCAACCCCGGCCACATCACCTCGGTGTTCACCCACCGCGAGAGCGGCACCGGCGGCATCGCGCTGATGAACAGCACGTCGGCGCCCGACCCGGCCACGATCGCCATCGGCCTGGCCGACCACGTGGTCGAGCACGACCCCGTCGACGAGGAGCCCTGGCAGCCGGCGACCGGGGTGCCCGACGAGATCGTCGGCCTCCTCGGCCGGTGGTTCACCGAGGGCCGGCCGATGACGATCGCGCTGCGGGCCGGTCGGCTGGAGGCGCGGATGGACGGCCTGCCGGCCGACCGTGCGCCTTCGGTGTTCGAGCTCGTCGAGCCGGACGTCTTCCGCACGGTCTCCGGCCGCGAACGCGGGGAGGTGCTCCGGGTGACCCGCGGACCCGACGGCTCGGTGTCGCGCCTGCACTGGGCGACGTACCTCTGCACGCGGGAGCCGCTGGCGTTCGGCGAGCACCACGACGATTGAGCTCTATGCGTTGACGACCTCGATCCGCACGCTGGCCGCGTCGCGGATCGCCTGGTCGAGGACGGCCCGGCGCGGGTCCGGCACCGGCAGCCACGGCTCGACAACAGTCAGCCGGGCCAGACGGGGGTCGGCGAGCACCTCGTCGACGGCCGGATGGTCGCCGCCGGTGACGAGCCGCCCGGGGCCCAGGATCCGGGCCGCGTGGTCGGCCGCCGCCTCGTAGGCCTGCCGCGCCTGGTTGTCGCGACGCCGGGCGAACCGCTGCTGGCTCTGCCCGCCCGCCTTGGTCCGGCCCTGCACGTGCCGCTGGCCGATCTTGTGCTCGGCCATCCGATCCCCCGCCATCCGGGCCACCGCGAACCCGCCCTTGCGCACCAGCAGCACGCCCCACGTCGCCGGCGGCCGCACGGCCTCGGCGAAGTCCGCGCCCGTCGCCGGTCCGTCGTACGCCGCGTCGAACGGCAACCGCGCCGCGAACGTCGAGCCGTCGGCCGCGCTTCCCACCAGCGCCCCCTCGACCGTCGCGAGGGTGGTCTCGCCGTGGCGCTCGGCGAAGTTGGCCACCCAGCGCCCGATCCGGTCGGCGGGGATCAGCACGACGGTCACGGGTCAGTTCTACCGGTCGCGAGCGGGAACCACGTGACTCGCGGGTAGCGTCCGACCACCATGGGACGTCGTCTCGCGCTGCTGCGTCGTGCTCCGGCGCGCTCGCTCGTGCGGCGGGTGCGGCAGCGACCAGAGTTCGCCGTCGGACCAGCCGACGAGACACGGCTGCCGAGCCCGGCGACGTCACCGCCGCGTCGTGCCTCCAGCTGTCGCCGGAGGGTCCTGTCGAGCTGGCGCCGTGGACCTACTGCTCTCGGCGACGGCTGCGCCGACGGCAGGCCACCCGAGGACCTAGCGCGCCGTGTGCAGCCCGGCCGAGGTCCCGTTCACCTTGCCCGTGACGGCTGGGCCTTCGACGCGACCTTCGGGAGCACGACTCCGACTGCCCGCGGATGATCACCGTGCGCTGTCGAGAAGCAGGCCCTCGGGAGTTCGTGATCCGGCCCGCCGGACTGGCTGGCGACTGGGACGTGGATGTGTTCGGCCGCGGTGATGGCGGCGATGTGATCACCACTTCCGCTGGACGACTCCCGTCGACGGCGAGATGCCGCCACCGGCGTCGGGTTCGGCCGCCGTGCTGGCCGACCACGATGGCGAGCTGCGACAGCTACGGCGTCGAGCTCGGCGTGGACAATCTCGCCTCCCGTCCCGGCCGCGCGACGGCCGCGATCACGCGTCAGCGGCTCGGCTGGCCAGACGACGCATCGAGCCGCGCTGGCGTGTCCGGGTGCTACTCCCAGGGCGACCTGTGGTTCAAGGCTGCTCGATCGCGGGGACTGGCCGCCACCGAGATCGGCGAAGGTCCGTTCACCTACACCGTCACACTGACGCTGGACGGCACGACCTACACCGGAGTCGGCGAATGGCCGACGGAAGAGTCGCCCGGACTCGGCACCCCACGTCCCGCTCACCTGGACGCCCGCCCTCCCGTCGTACGTAGGCTGAGCCGGAAGTCTCCGCACCTGGTGCCGGGAGTCTGCCGGCTCGTCCAATGCCAGAATCGGCGCCATGTCCCACGACGATGGTCCCCGCCCGGTCGAGACCTGGCTCACCGACATGGACGGCGTGCTGGTCCACGAGGACGTGCCGATCGAGGGCGCCACGGAGTTCATCGAGGCGCTGAAGGCGTCCGGCCTGCGCTTTCTGGTGTTGACCAACAACTCGATCTTCACCCCGCGCGACCTACGCGCCAGGCTGTTGGCCAGCGGCATCGACGTGCCGGAGGAGGCCATCTGGACCTCGGCGCTGGCCACCGCTCAGTTCCTCGCCGACCAGCGGCCGCACGGCACGGCGTACGTCGTGGGCGAGGCGGGCCTGACCAACGCCTTGCACGAGATCGGCTACGTGATGACCGACCGCGACCCCGACTACGTCATCCTCGGCGAGACGCGCACCTACTCGTTCGAGTCGATCACCCGCGCCATCCGGCTCATCGACGCCGGCGCCCGGTTCATCGCGACCAACCCGGACCCGAGCGGCCCGAGCCACCAGGGCAAGCTGCCGGCGACCGGCTCGGTAGCGGCGCTGATCAGCACGGCGACCGGCCGTGCGCCCTACTTCATCGGAAAACCAAATCCCCTGATGATGCGCTCGGCCCTCAACCGCCTCGAGGCGCACTCCGAGACCACCGTGATGGTGGGCGACCGGATGGAGACCGACATCATCAGCGGCCTCGAGGCCGGCCTGCGCACGGTGCTGGTCACGACGGGGTCGACGCACCCCGACGACATCGCTACCTTCCCCTATCGACCGACCCGGGTCGTCAACTCCATCGCCGACCTGGTCATCGACGTACGGCCGGTCAACACCGATTCGTCAGCGGTTTAGCGTGACTTCTCCCGCTCGGCGACACAGACGAATCGGTGTGGCGCTCGCCCTCAGACGTTGAAGCCCAGCGCCCGCAGCTGCTCGCGGCCGTCGTCGGTGATCTTGTCGGGGCCCCACGGGGGCATCCAGACCCAGTTGATCAGCACGTCGTTGACGAGGCCCTCGAGGGCCTGGTTGGTCTGGTCCTGGATCACGTCGGTCAGCGGGCAGGCCGCCGAGGTGAGGGTCATGTCGATGACGGCGTTGGTGTCGTCGTCGAGGTGCACGCCGTAGACCAGGCCGAGGTCGACGACGTTGATGCCGAGCTCGGGGTCGACGACGTCCTTGAGCGCCTCGGTCACGTCGTCGATGGTGGTCGTGCCGCCGCCTCCAGCTGCCGAGGCCTCGGGCACCTCGGGCAGGTCTGAATGGTCAGCGTGGCCGGTGGTGGTGGTCTCAGACATGGTTCTCTCCTTGGGGTGCGGTGGCCTGGGCGGTCGCGTCCTTCCAGGCCATCCACGACAGCAGGGCACACTTCACGCGGGCGGGGAACTTCGCGACGCCGGCGAAGGCGATGCCGTCCTCCAGCACCTCCTCGTCGGGCTCCACCTGGCCCTTGCCCTGCATCAGGGCGAGGAACTCCTCGTGGATGGCCATCGCCTCGTCGACCGGCTTGCCGATCACCAGGTCGGTCATCACCGAGGCGGACGCCTGCGAGATCGAGCAGCCGAGCGCGTCGTACGACACGTCCTGCACGACTCCGTCGTCCAGGTGGACGCGCAGCGTCACCTCGTCACCGCAGGTCGGGTTGACGTGGTGCACCTCGGCCTCGTAGGGGTCGCGCAGTCCCTTGTGGTGCGGGTTCTTGTAGTGGTCCAGGATGATCTCCTGGTAGAGCGCGTCCAGTTCGGTGGTCATGACGTGGTCCCCAACCGGAAGTAGGACCGGGTGTATTCCAGCCCCTCGATGAAGGCGTCGATCTCCGCCGGGGTCGTGTAGAGGTAGGACGACATCCGCGACGAGGCCTGCACGCCGAACCGCGCGTGGGCCGGCTTGGCGCAGTGGTGGCCCGCCCGGATCGCGATGCCGCGCGAGTCGAGCACCTGGGCCACGTCGTGCGGGTGCACGCCTTCGAGCTCGAAGGAGATCGCCCCGCCGCGCAGCGACGCGTCCGTCGGGCCGAGCACCGTCACGCCGGGCACGGTGGCCAGACCGTCCAGCGCGTACGCCGTGATGGCCTGCTCGTGCGAATGCACGGCGTCCATGCCGATGTGGGACAGGTAGTCGACCGCCGCGCCGAGGCCGACGGCCTCGACGATCGGCGGGGTGCCGGCCTCGAACTTGTGCGGCGCCTTGGCGTAGGTCGAGCGCGCCATCGTGACCGTCTCGATCATCTCGCCGCCGCCCAGGAAGGGCGGCAGCCGGTCGAGGACGTCGCTCGTGCCCCAGAGCACGCCGATGCCGGTCGGGCCGACGACCTTGTGGCCGGTGAAGGCCAGCAGGTCGGCTCCGCTGGCGACCACGTCGACCGGCAGCTGCGGCGCGGCCTGCGAGGCGTCCACGACCACCAGCGCGCCGACCTGGTGGGCGCGTCGGGCGATCTCGGCGACCGGGTTGACGGTGCCGAGCATGTTGGAGACCCACGTCAGCGAGACGACCTTGGTGCGCTCGGTGATCAGGTCGTCGACGTTGGAGAGGTCGAGGTGGCCGTCGTCGGTGAGCCCGAACCAGCGCAGCGTCGCTCCCGTGCGCTCGGTCAGCAGCTGCCAGGGGACGATGTTGGAGTGGTGCTCCATCTCGGTGATGACGACCTCGTCGCCGGGCCCCACGCGCAGGTCGCCCTCGGCCCAGGCGAGGGTGTTGGCGACCAGGTTGAGCGCCTCGGTGGCGTTCTTGGTGAACACCACCTCCTCGCGATGGGGAGCGTGGATGAACGCCGCCACCTTGTCGCGGGCGGCCTCGAAGGCCTCGGTCGACTCGGCGCCCAGGGTGTGCATGGCCCGGGCGATGTTGGCGTTGTGGCGCTCGAGGTGGTCGACCATCGTGTCGATGACCACCTGCGGCTTCTGGCTGGTGTTCGCCGAGTCGAGGTAGACCAGTGGCTGCCCGTCCGCGACCGTCCGCGAAAGGATCGGGAAGTCCTTGCGGATGACGTCGAGGTCGGGAAGCAGGCCGTCCATCAGATCTCCTTTCGGCTTACGGGGTATCGAGTGAGCGCGACTAGCGCCCCTCCTCAACCAACGGTGGTCGCGGCAGCCTTGACGTACTTGTCGTAGCCGTTGGCCTCGAGCTCGTCGGCCAGCTCGGGACCGCCCTGGTCGGCGATCCGGCCGTCGACGAAGACGTGCACGAAGTCGGGGGTGATGTAGCGCAGCACCCGCGTGTAGTGGGTGATGAGCAGGACGCCCTTGCCCTCCTTGGCGCGGAACCGGTTGACGCCCTCGGCGACGATCTTGAGCGCGTCGATGTCGAGGCCCGAGTCGGTCTCGTCGAGGATCGCCATGCCGGGGTCGAGGAGCTCCATCTGGGCGATCTCGTGGCGCTTCTTCTCACCACCGGAGAAGCCCTCGTTGACCGAGCGCTGGCCGAAGGTCGGGTCGAGGTTGAGCTTCTCGAGCGTCGCGTTGACGTCCTTGACCCAGGTGCGGAGCTTGGGGGCCTCACCGTCGATCGCCGTCTTGGCGGTGCGCAGGAAGTTGGACACCGAGACGCCGGGTACCTCGACGGGGTACTGCATCGCCAGGAACAGTCCGGCGCGGGCCCGCTGGTCGACGGTCATCGCCAGCACGTCGGCGCCGTCGAGGGTGACGGTGCCGCCGGTGATCGTGTACTTCGGGTGGCCGGCGACCGAGTAGGCCAGCGTCGACTTGCCCGACCCGTTGGGGCCCATGATCGCGTGGGTCTCGCCGTCGCGGACGGTCAGCGTGACGCCCTTGAGGATCTCCTTGGCGCCGTCCTCGGTCTCGACCGTGACTCGCAGGTCCTTGATCTCCAGGGTGCTCATTGCGGGGTGACTCCGTTCAGGCTGGTTTCTACGTCGACGTAGACGTCTCCGTCACGTACGTCGACCGGGAAGGTGGCGACGGGCTCCGTCGCCGGGAGGCCGGTGGGCTTGCCGGTGCGCAGGTCGAAGCGCGACCCGTGCAGCCAGCACTCGACGGTGCAGTCTTCGTAGTCGCCCTCGCTGAGGGCGACCGACGCGTGGCTGCACATGTCCTCGATCGCGAACACCTCGTCGCCGTGACGGGCGACGGCGACGTCCTGACCGTCGACGGTGACTCCGAGGGCCTCGTCGTCGGCGAGGTCGGCGAGGGCACAGGCGCGGAGGTACGCCATCAGGCCTCCCGAAGCATGGTTGCTGAGGAGCCGAGGGACGAGGCGTCTCGAAGTACGTTCTTGGAGAGTTCGGCCTCGACGGTGGCCGCCAGCTGTTCCTCGAGCTCGGGCACCGCGATCCGGCGGATCAGGTCGTTGAAGAAGCCGTGCACGACGAGTCGGCGTGCCTCCCTCTCGGAGATGCCGCGCGAGCGCAGGTAGAACAGCTGCTCGTCGTCGAAGCGCCCGGTCGCCGACGCGTGGCCGGCACCCGCGATCTCGCCGGTCTCGATCTCGAGGTTGGGCACCGAGTCGGCCTGGCAGCCGTCGGTCAGCACGAGGTTGCGGTTCTCCTCGTAGGTGTCGATTCCCTCGGCCTCCTTGCGGATCAGCACGTTGCCGATCCACACGGTGTGCGCGCCCTGCCCCTGCAGCGCGCCCTTGTAGGTCACGCGGCTGCGGGTCTTCGGCGCGTTGTGGTCGACGAAGAGGCGGTGCTCGATGTGCTGGCCGGCGTCGGCGAAGTAGAGGCCGAGCATCTCGACGTCGCCGCCGGGACCGGAGTACGTCGCGGTGACGTCGTGACGGACGACGCTGCCGCCGAAGGTGACGGCGACGTGCTTGAGCGAGGCGTCGCGACCGACCACCGCGCGCTGGGTGCTGTGGTGCACCGCGTCGTCGGCCCAGTCCTGAAGCGTGACGTAGGTGAGCCGGGCGCCGTCGGCGAGCACGATCTCGACGTTGTCGGCAAAGGTTGCCGAGCCCTGGAACCGCACCACCACGGTGGCGGTGGCATGAGAGCCCACCTTGACGAGCAGCTGGCGCGCGATCGCGTCGGCGCCGCCGTTGCCGGTGATGGTGATGAACACCGGTTCGGCCACCTCGGCGTCGGCAGGCACGTCGACCGTGAAGACGCGCGGCGCGGCGGCCCAGGTGCGGGCGCTGACGCGGTCGGTCGGCACGAACCCGCTCAGCCCGCGCTCCGAGTCGGGCGTGTCGACGGCCTCGGCGCGCACGCCGTCGGGCGTCTCGACCTTGAACTCGAAGTCCTCACCGGTGAGCGCGGCCTCGTCGTGCAGCCCGCGGAGGCGCTTGAGCGGGGTGAACCGCCAGACCTCTTCGCGCCCGGTCGGGACCGGGTGGTCGGCCACGTCGAAGGAGCCCACCGGGTGCAGGTGGGAGGAGACTTCCAGACCCATCAGCCGACCGCGCCTTCCATCTGCAGCTCGATGAGGCGGTTCAGCTCCAGCGCGTACTCCATCGGGAGCTCCTTGGCGATGGGCTCCACGAAGCCGCGCACGATCATGGCCATTGCCTCGTCCTCGGCCATGCCCCGCGACATCAGGTAGAACAGCTGGTCCTCGGAGACCTTCGAGACCGAGGCCTCGTGACCCATGGACACGTCGTCCTCGCGGATGTCGACGTAGGGGTAGGTGTCGGAGCGGCTGATCTGGTCGACGAGCAGCGCGTCGCACAGCACGTTGGACTTGGAGCCGTAGGCGCCCTCGTTGATCTGGATCAGCCCGCGGTACGACGTCCGCCCACCGCCGCGCGCCACCGACTTGCTCAGGATGGAGCTGGAGGTGTGGGGGGCGGCGTGCACCATCTTGGCGCCGGCGTCCTGGTGCTGGCCCTCGCCGGCGAACGCGATCGACAGCGTCTCGCCCTTGGCGTGCTCGCCCATCAGGTAGATGGCGGGGTACTTCATCGTCACCTTGGAGCCGATGTTGCCGTCGACCCACTCCATCGTCGCGCCGGCCTCGCAGACGGCGCGCTTGGTCACCAGGTTGTAGACGTTGTTGGACCAGTTCTGGATGGTCGTGTAGCGGCAGCGGCCGCCCTTCTTGACGATGATCTCGACGACCGCCGAGTGCAGCGAGTCGCTGGAGTAGATCGGCGCGGTGCAGCCCTCGACGTAGTGCACGTAGGCGCCCTCGTCGACGATGATCAGGGTCCGCTCGAACTGGCCCATGTTCTCGGTGTTGATCCGGAAGTACGCCTGCAGCGGGATGTCGACGCTGACGCCCTTCGGCACGTAGATGAAGGACCCGCCCGACCACACCGAGGTGTTGAGCGCGGCGAACTTGTTGTCGCCGACCGGGATGATCGTGCCGAAGTACTCCTTCATGAGGTCTTCGTGCTGCTTCAGCGCCGTGTCGGTGTCGACGAAGATGACGCCCTGCTCCTCGAGGTCCTCGCGGATCGAGTGGTAGACGACCTCGGACTCGTACTGTGCCGCGACGCCGGCGACGAGGCGCTGCTTCTCCGCCTCGGGGATGCCGAGACGGTCGTAGGTGTTCTTGATGTCCTCGGGGAGGTCCTCCCACGAGGCGGCCTGCTTCTCGCTCGAGCGCACGAAGTACTTGATGTTCTCGAAGTCGATGCCGTCGAGCTCCGCGCCCCACGTGGGCATGGGCTTGCGACGGAAGAGCTTGAGGCCCTTGAGGCGCAGGTCGAGCATCCACTGCGGCTCGGACTTCTTGCCGGAGATGTCGCGGACGATGTCCTCGCTGAGCCCGCGCTGGGCATCCGCGCCGGCGACGTCGCTGTCGGACCAGCCGAACTGGTAGCGGCCGATGCCCTTGATCTCGGGGTTGAGGTCTTCGATCGAGGTCACTGAGCGACCTTCTCTCTGGTGGGGGTCGATGGGATGCAGGTCGTGCAGACGCCGTCGCCGTGGGCGATGGTGGCCAGCCGCTGGACGTGCCGGCCGAGGACCCGGCTGATCGCCGCGGTCTCGGCCTCGCACAGCTGGGGGAACTCGTGAGCCACGTGGGAGACCGGGCAGTGCTGCTGGCACAGCTGCTCCCCCGCCCTTTCTCCGACTGTGGGCCCGACAATGGGCAGCGTGCGAACGCTGGCGGCGTAGCCCGCGTCGCTGAACACGGTCGCCAGCGCCTCGGCCGGCGTCAGGTCGGGATGGTCGACCACCGCAGCAGCGAAGCCGTCCTCGATGAAGGACATCCGCCGGTCGGCGAAGGCGCGGACGGCGTCCTCGCCGGCCGTCTCGGACAGGAACCGCAGCGCCTCGAGTGCCAGGTCGTCGTACTGCTGGTCGAAGTGGTCGCGGCCGACGTCGGTCAGCGCGAACACCTTGGCCGGGCGGCCGCGACCGCGCGTGGCCGGTGTCCGCGCCGCGCGCGCTTCGACGGTCCCGTCGGCCATCAGGTGGTCGAGGTGACGGCGTACGGCGGCGGGCGTCAGGTCGAGTCGACCCGCCAGGGCCGCTGCGGTCGACGGCCCGTCGACGAGGATCGACCGGACCACACGCTCACGCGTCGGCTGGTCGCTCTCGAATTCCACAACACCAGTGTGCCGTTAATGGTCGACCCTCTTCAAGTAAGGCTGCGCCTTACCCGCGGGCTGATTTGTCTAGACCGGCTGAGAAAGTGTCGGTCAAGCATGTCTCTGCGTGGCCGACGGCGACATCCTGTGATCTGAACTTCGGGGCACCTGGATCCCGAGGACACGGGATGAGGGAGTTCATCAATGAGCATCTTCAGCAGCGGTCGCTACGCCGCCGTCGCATCGACGCTCGCGCTGGTCGTCGCCCTTGGCGGCACGGGCTACGCCGCCGTCGCCATCACTGGGTCGGACATCAAGAACAACACCGTCACCACCAAGGACGTCAAGGACAAGACCCTCAAGGTCAAGGACTTCGCGTCCGACACCAAGACGAAGCTCAAGGGTGCCACCGGACCTGCTGGCGCGACCGGCGCGACCGGCGCGACCGGTGCGACCGGCGCCACCGGAGCAGCGGGTGCGACCGGGCCCGATCGGCCCGTCGAAACGTCTCTCGGTGTTCAACAACAACGGGACCGTCATGGCCGGCCGCGACAAGACGGTGCTCAGCCTCCTGGTCCAGCCCGGCAGTTACTTCGTTACGTCCAAGGTCTGGGGCGTCCGGACCGCACGCGGCAGTTGCGTCGTAGGTACGCCTGCACGCTCTCAGCGGCTGCCCTGGCGTCAGACTTGACCGGGGCCGACGGCTACTGATGCCCCCGCCGCCTACACCAATCTGCCCAACCAGATCGTGTTCACCACGGCCGCCCCGGTGACGGTCACCCTCGCTTGCTGTGGGACCACGTCGACCATCTATGACAAGAAGCTGACCGCCATCAAGGTGGGCTCGGTGACCAACACCGGCGGCCCTGACGTGGCCCGGCCCGCAGGGCCCAGGCCCAGCAAGTAGACTGACGCTTGACCGGAGGGGCCGCGCCAGACGATGCCTGGTGCGGCCCCACCGTAATGCTCAGACGTCGGTGCGGCGGCGGAACGCCCGCAACGACAGCGGCGCCATCACCGCCGTGATCAGGATCGTCCAGATCAGCGTCGCGATGATGGGGTTCTGCAGCGGCCACGCGGCGTCGGCGGGCGCGGGCGGCCCGTTGCCCCACAACACCCGGACCGCCTGGACCAGCGCGGAGATCGGGTTCCACTCGGCGATCGTGCGCAGGACAGGCGGCATGTTCTCGGTCGGCGCGAACGTGTTGGCAAGGAAGGTCAGCGGGAAGATGGCGGTGAACATCACGCCTTGGACGGCCTCCACCGAGCGCAACGCGGAGCCGACCAGGATGCCGACCCAGATCATCGCGAACCCCCACAGCAGCAGCAGTCCGTAGCCGAGCACCGCCTCGAAGAGGTTTGTCCGGATCCGCCAGCCGATGACCAGGCCGGTGAGCGACATCACCACGATGCCGATGCTGGAGTGGATCAGGCTGGAGAGGCTGCGGCCGACGAGGACGGAGCTGACGTGGATCGGCAGCGAACGCATCCGGTCGACGATGCCCTTGTCGATGTCGTTGGTCAGCCCGATCGCCACGATGAACGACGCGAACGCGATGGTCTGGCCCATGATCCCGGCCATCAGCCACTCGTTGTAGCCGCCCTCCACGCCCGGGACCGCGATCGAGCCGCCGAACACGAAGGCGAACAGCACCACGAACATCACCGGCTGGATGGTGACGTCCATCAGCATCTCGGGCATCCGCTTGATGTGGATCAGGTTGCGCCGGGTGATCGCCAGCGACTGGTTGAGCAGCCCGGTGTGCCGGATCTCGGGTCGTTCGAGTCGGGTGATGGTCATCGGAGTGCCTCTTCCATCGTCTCGGACGCCTCCTCGGCGCGATGTCCGGTCAGCTTCAGGAAGACGTCATCGAGGCTCGGACGCTTGAGCCCGAGGTCGTCGAGCTCGATGCCACTGCCGTCGAAGGCCGCCGCGATCCGCGTCATGTCGGCCAGGCCGCTCGCGGGGGCGCTGAGCTGGCGGGCCCCTTCGTCGACGTGGAGCTCGGGGACCAGCGAGGCGAGCAGCTCCTGGGCCCGCGGGAGATCCTCCCCATGGGAAACGGTGACGACCACGGCCGCGGCCCCCGACTCGTCCTTGAGCTGGAGCGGGGTGCCCTGGGCGATGATGTGGCCCTTGTCGATGACGACGATCTCGTTGGCCAGCTGGTCGGCCTCCTCGAGGTATTGAGTCGTCAGCACCAGAGTCGTGCCGTCGCGGACCAGCTCTCGCAGCACGTCCCACAGCTCGACCCGGCTCCGTGGGTCGAGTCCTGTTGTCGGCTCGTCGAGGAAGAGCACGGGAGGCGTGGCCACCAGGCTGACGGCCAGGTCGAGCCGTCGGCGCATGCCCCCGGAGTAGGTCTTCACGACGCGTTGGGCGGCGTCGGTCAGCGAGAACCGCTCGAGCAGGTCGTCACCGACGCGCCGGGCCGTGCGGGCGTCGAGACCATAGAGAGCACTGACGAGCGCGAGGTTCTCCCGTCCGGTCAGCAGCTCGTCGACGGTGGCGGTCTGGCCGGTCAGACCCATCGAGCGCCGGACGGCGGCGGGCTCCTGGAGCACGTCGTGACCGGCGACCCGGGCGGTGCCACTCGTGGGCCGGCTCAGGGTGGTCATCATCCGCACCGTCGTGGTCTTGCCGGCACCGTTGGGGCCCAGCAGTCCCAGCACCGTGCCCTCGGGCACCTCGAAGCTCACGTCGTCGACCGCCACGGTGTCGTCGAAGTGCTTGACCAGGTTGATGGCCTCGACGGCCGGTCCCACATTCACGTTGCCCACAGTAGAGGGGACCACCCACGGCCTCCGGACTCATCGGTGACCGCCCGACGAGTTGGTTCCCCGGGTCGTCACTAGGCTGGACGTCATGCCGGGATCGCTGCTGGGGACCGAGGTACGCCGCGTCGAGGACCGTGAGCTCCTCGTCGGCGAGGGGACGTTCGTCGACAACATGCGGGTCGACGGCGTGGCGCATGCCGTCTTCGTCCGCAGCCCCTTCGCCCACGCCCGCCTCGCGGGGGTCGACACGTCCGAGGCCACCCAGGCACCGGGGGTGCTCGCCGTCTACACCTCGGCCGACCTGGGGACCCGCGCCCTGCCGTCGTTCGCCAACGTCAACGACAAGTGCCCGCGCGCGGCCCTGGCCGTCGACAAGGTGCGCTACGTCGGCGACCCGGTCGCACTCGTGGTGGCCGAGACCCGCGCCCTGGCCGTGGACGCGGCCGAGCTCGTCGACATCGACTACGACGAGCTGCCCGTCGTCATCGACCTCGACGCCGCCGTGGCCGACGATGCACCGCTGCAGTTCGAGGCCCTCGGCTCCAACGTGGCCGCCCGGCGTCGCGACAAGGACCGCTCCGACCCGTTCGAGGGTGCCGACCACGTCGTCCGGGTGCGGATGGTCAACCAGCGGATCGCCACGGCCCCGATCGAGGGCAACGCGGTGCTGGTCGACCCGACTGGCGACGGCCTGACCGCGTGGGTGTCGACCCAGCACCCGCACCTGGCCCGCGACCTGCTGGCCGAGATCCTCGAGATGCCGAAGGACGAGGTCCGCGTCGTCGCGCCGCATGTCGGTGGCGCCTTCGGCGGCAAGGCCGGCATCGGGCCCGACCACGGCGCCGTGGCCCTGGCCGCCCAGGCTGCTCCAGCGCCCCGTGAAGTGGACCGAGACCCGCAGCGAGGCGATGCTCTCGATGCACGGCCGGGGCCAGGTGCAGTACGCCGAGATGGGGCTGACCTCCGAGGGCAAGATCGTCGGGGTGCGACTGCGGGTGCTCGGTGAGTGCGGCGCCTACGCCGGCTTCGGCGGGGCGCTGGCCGTCGGGCCGACGTACCTGATGTCCCAGGGCACCTACGTCATCCCCGAGCTGCGCTTCGACGCACTCGGCGTGATGACCAACACCGCTCCGGTCGGGGCGTTCCGCGGCGCCGGCCGCCCCGAGGCAGCGGCCTGCATCGAGCGACTCATCGACGTGGCTGCCGACGAGCTGGGCATCGCACCGGAGGAGATCCGGCGGCGCAACCTGATCCAGCCCGACGCGTTCCCGTTCAAGACGCACTCGGGGGTCACCTACGACACCGGCGACTACGACCTGCCGCTTCGGGAGGCGCTCCGTGTCGCGGACATCGACGGGGCGCGGGCCGAGCAGCAGCGACGGCGCGACGCGGGCGAGACCAGGCTGCTGGGCATCGGCATCTCGGTCTATGTCGAGATCACCGGCTTCGGCGGCTCGGAGTTCGGCTCCGTGCAGGTGCACGAGGACGGCTCCGCCACGGTGATGTCCGGCACCTCCTCCCACGGCCAGGGGCACGCGACCAGCTTCTCGATGATCGTCGCCGACCGGCTCGGCATCCCGCTCGACAAGATCACCTACCGGCAGTCCGACACCGCGCTGGTCCGCACGGGTGGTGGCACGGGCGGCTCGCGGTCCCTGCAGCTCGGCGGCAACGCTGTCAGCAAGGCCGCCGACGAGCTGCGCGAGAAGGCCCTCGAGCTGGCCGCCAAGATGTTCGAGGCCGCACCTGCCGACGTAGACCTCGACGACGTGACCGGCGAGTTCCGGGTCGCCGGCGTGCCGGACAGCTCGGTCGGTTGGACCGAGCTGGCGGCGTACGCGCACGAGCACGAGGGTGGCCTGGGCGTGGACACCGACTTCACGCAGCAGGGCGCCACCTTCCCGTTCGGCGCCCATGTCGCGATCATCGAGGTCGACACCGACACCGGCCGGGTGACACCGGTGCGGCACGTCGCCGTCGACGACTGCGGTCGGATCCTCAACCCGCTGATCGTCGCCGGCCAGCAGCACGGCGGTGCCGTGCAGGGCATGTCCCAGGCCCTCTGGGAGGAGTTCGTGTACGACGACCAAGGGACGCCGCTGACCGCGACCTTCGTCGACTACGCCATGCCGACCGCGGCCGACACGATCACGCTCGAGACGAGCAACACCGAGACGCCCACGCCCATGAACCCCATGGGCGCCAAGGGAATCGGCGAGTCGGCGACCATCGGCTCGACGCCCGCCGTGCAGAACGCCGTGGTCGACGCGCTCAGCCACCTCGGCGTCAGGCACATCGACCTGCCCTGCACGCCCGAACGGGTCTGGCTCGCCATCAACGCCGCGGTCGAGGGTCGGAGCCCCGATCTGTGGCGGGAGCCGCCGGCAGCGTTCGACATGGAGCCCGACAGCGACGACGAGCCCGACGTGATCGAGGCCTGACCCGCTTCCTAGACTGACGGGGTGCCCGATGCCCCCGCCGCCGTCGAGGTGCGGGGGCTGGTCATGCACTACGGCGACGTGGTGGCCGTCGACGGCCTCGACCTGACCATCGACCGGGGCACCATCACCGCCGTGCTCGGCCCCAACGGCGCCGGCAAGACCACGACGTTGGAGACCTGTGAGGGCTACCGGCGACCACAGCAGGGCACGGTGTCCGTCCTCGGGCTCGACCCCCAGCGCGACCGCAAGGACCTCCTTCCCCGGATCGGGGTGATGCTGCAGGACGGTGGCGCCTGGGGCGGTGTGCGGGCCATGGAGATGCTGCACCACATCGCGACGCTGCACGCCCACCCGCTCGACCCCGACCAATTGGGGACCCGGCTGGGGCTCGACGGCTGCGGGCGGACGCCGTACCGGCGGTTGTCGGGCGGCCTGCAGCAACGGCTCGGCCTCGCCATGGCGCTGGTCGGTCGGCCCGAGCTGGTCTTCGTCGACGAGCCCACCGCGGGCATGGACCCGCAGGCGCGGCGCACGACCTGGGACCTGCTCGAGGAGCTGCGCGACGCCGGCGTGACGGTGGTGCTGACGACGCACTACATCGAGGAGGCCGAGCGGCTGGCCGACCAGGTGCACATCATCGACCGCGGCCGGCTCGTCGTCAGCGGCACGCCCGCTGAGCTCACCGACGGCGGCGGCAGGAGCCTCGAGGACGTCTTCCTCGAGCGCACCGGCGAGGGACTCGCGTGACGCCCCTCGACCTCTCCCCTCGTCCGGGTGCCGCGCCGGCCGGCCGGCAGGTCCGCGCCCAGGCGGTGATGGAGACCAGGCTGCTGCTGCGCAACGGCGAACAGCTGCTGTTGGCCCTGGTCATCCCCGTGCTCGTGCTCGTTGGCTGCGTGCTGGGCGCCGATCGGATCGACCTCGGCCTCGACCAGCCACCGGTCGACGTGTTCACGCCTGGCGTGCTCGCCCTGGCCGTGCTGTCGACGTCCTTCACGTCACTGGCCATCGGCACCGGCTTCGAACGTCGCTACGGCGTCATCAAGCGGCTCGGCGCCTCTCCCCTCCCCCGCTGGGGCCTGCTGGCCGGCAAGGTCGGCGCGCTGCTGGTGGTCGAGACGCTGCAGGTGATCCTGATCAGCGCCGTCGGCTTCGCCCTGGGCTGGCAACCCGACCCGCACGTGCTGGGCGCCGTGCTGGCGGTGCTGGCGGGGACCGCTGCGTTCGCCTCGCTCGGGCTGTTGATGGCCGGTGTGCTGCGCGCCGAGGCCACGTTGGCCGCCGCCAACCTCGTCTACCTGCTGCTGTTGACCGCGGGCGCGGTGGTGCTGCCCAGCTCGTCGTACGAGGGCTGGGGCGAGGTCGCCCGCTGGCTCCCCTCGGGCGCCCTCGGTGACGCCATGCGTCTCAGCCTGATCCACGGCCAGGTCGCGTGGGCCGAGCTGGCCTGCCTGCTCGGGTGGGCGGCGGTCGGCGCCGCTGCTGACCGCGCGGACGTTCCGATGGGAGTGAGCCGCTGGCTGCGGGCCTTGGCCTGGGCGACGCTGGCGGCGAACGTCGTACTGGTGGTCACCGGAGGTGCCGTCCGGCTCACCGGGTCGGGACTCGGCTGCCCGACCTGGCCCCGGTGCACGGACCGGTCCTACACCCCCCACGGGGCACTCGACGTGCACGAGGCGATCGAGTTCGGCAACCGCACCCTGACCTTCGTGCTGGTCGCCATCGCGGTCGCCACCCTGGTCGCGGCCTGGCGCACCGGTCGCCGCGACCTGCGCATCCTGGCGCTGATCCTCGCCCTCGGCATTCCTGCTCAGGCGGTGATCGGCGGCATCACCGTGCTGACCGACCTCAACCCCTGGGTGGTGTCCTTCCACCTGCTGTGCTCGTTGGCCATCATCGGGCTGGCCGTGCTGTTCCTGCACCGCCTCGACCATCCCGCCGGCGGCCCCGTGGCTCGCGGCCCGGCCGTCGTACTCGCCTGGCTGACCTTTGCCTCGGCCTGGCTGGTGCTCTACATCGGCACGGTCGTCACCGGCTCGGGTCCGCACGCCGGCGACGTCGACGTCGCCCGCAACGGTCTGGACCCGCGCGACGTGAGCCAGCTCCACACCGACGCCGTGTTCCTGTTCCTCGGGCTGACCGTCGGTCTCTTCTTCACCGTCCGCGCGACGCACGGGGTGACGAAGCCGCTGCAGGTGCTGCTGGGCGTGATCGTCGTCCAGGCGGCCATCGGCTTCGTCCAGTACGCCACCGACCTGCCGATCCTCCTCGTCGGCCTGCACATGCTCGGCGCCGCCCTGGTCTCCGCCGCGGTCACCTGGGTGCTGATCACGGTCCGGGAGCCTGCGGCTGCCCCGGAGCGGTGACATAGGGTCGCTTTCCGCGCGTCGGACCGACCCTCACGCGCCGCTGCCCCGTGCAAACCGACCCTGTCTCACCGCCGCCGGGCGTCAGCGGGTGATCAGCGGGTCCAGCGCGACGGCGACGAAGAGCAGCGACAGATAGAGGTTGGAGGAGTGGAAGAGCTCCATCGGCCGGATCACGGCCAGGCTCTCGCTGCTCTTGGCCCGGCGCCACATCCGCACGGCCTGCACCAGGAAGAAGCCGCCCAGCAGGGTCGCGGCGACGGGGTAGAGCCATCCGGTGTCGGCCACCGGCCAGAGCAGCAGTGACGTCGCCACCATCGCCACGCTGTAGAGGACGATCTGGCGGCCGACCTCGGCGGCCGGCGCGACGACCGGCAGCATCGGCACGTCGACCCCTGCGTAGTCCTCGCGGTAGCGCAGCGCCAGCGCCCAGGTGTGGGGAGGGGTCCAGAAGAAGACCACGAGGAACAGCACCACCGGCGTCCACGAAAGCTCCCCCGTGACGGCCGTCCAGCCGATCAGGGCCGGGAAGCAACCGGCCAGCCCGCCCCACACGATGTTCTGGGTCGTCCGCCGCTTGAGCAGGACGGTGTAGCCGACGAGGTAGAACAGCTCGGCCAGCAGCGCCAGCCCCGCGGAGAGCAGGTTGACCCAGGTGACCAGGACGACGGTCGCCAGCACGCCGAGCACGACGCCGAAGACCGTCGCCGCGAGCGGCGAGACGATGTGACGCGGCAGCGCGCGGCGCCGGGTCCGCCGCATCTGTTCGTCGATGTCGCGGTCATAGACGCAGTTGAGCGTCGACGCCGATCCCGCCGACAGCGCGCCGCCGACGACGGTCGCGACCACCAGCCCGAGGTCGGGGACCCCCTGCGCCGCGAAGAACATCACCGGCACGGTCGTCAGCAGCAGCAGCTCGATGACGCGCGGCTTGGTCAGCCCGACGTACGCCGCCACGACATCGCGCCAACTCGCTTGCGCAGGAGAGGGGGTCGAGCGCCCGGCAGCAGCCTCGAGGGACTGCTCGACGTGGGTCACAGGGCTCCTCGGGCTGTACTGCTCGTGCGGGCGTCTCGGGCCGGTGGCGGCGGGGTCGAGTCTAGACCTCGGGATGAGTAGGCTCGGAATCGCCCGAGCGGGTACCCACAGGCGGCCGCCGACCCGGCGTGACCTGGCCAAACGATGGGACGATGGGAAGGAGTCACGTGGCCAAGCTGGAGTGGGACGAGACCGACGACCTGGCGGTCGACACCGTCAGGGTGCTCGCGATGGACGCGGTCCAGAAGGTCGGCAACGGCCACCCTGGCACGGCGATGAGCCTGGCGCCGGCGGCATACCTGCTGTTTCAGAAGGTGATGCGCCACGACCCCAGCGACCCGCACTGGCCGGGCCGCGACCGGTTCGTCCTCTCCTGCGGCCACTCGAGCGTCACGCTCTACATCCAGCTCTACCTCGGTGGCTGGGGCCTCGAGCTGGAGGACCTCAAGTCCCTGCGCACCTGGGGCAGCAAGACGCCCGGCCACCCGGAGTACGGCCACACCGCCGGCGTCGAGACCACGACCGGCCCGCTCGGCCAGGGCGTCGGCAACGCGGTCGGCATGGCGATGGCCGCCCGCCGCGAGCACGGCCTGCTCGACCCCAACGCCGCGCTCGGCGACTCGCCGTTCGACCACTTCATCTACGCGATGTGCAGCGACGGCGACCTCGAGGAGGGTGTGGCCAGCGAGGCGTCCTCGATCGCGGGCACCCAGCAGCTCGGCAACCTCATCATGATCTACGACGACAACAAGATCTCGATCGAGGACAACACCGACATCGCGTTCAACGAGGACGTCGAGAAGCGCTACGAGGCCTACGGCTGGCACGTCCAGCACGTCGACTGGACCGACGGCGGCCATGGCAACGGCTCGGGGTATCGCGAGGACGTGCCCGCGCTGCACGACGCGATCCTCAAGGCCCAGCGGGTGACCGACAAGCCGAGCTTCATCCGGCTCACCACGATCATCGGCTGGCCCGCCCCCAACCTCCAGAACACCTTCAAGGCCCACGGCAACGCCCTCGGCGACGACGAGGTCGCCGCCACCAAGAAGGTGCTCGGCTTCGACCCCGACCAGACCTTCGAGGTGCGGCCGGCCGTCATCGAGCACACCCGCCAGGTCGTCGAGCGCGGCCAGGCCGCGCGCGCCGAGTGGCAGACGTCGTACGACGCTTGGGCGCGCAAGCCGTCGGCCAACGTCGACCTCTACGAGCGGCTGCAGACCCGGACCCTCCCGACCGGCTGGGCCGACGGCCTGCCGACGTTCCCCGCCGACGAGAAGGGAATGGCCACCCGCAAGGCGAGCGGTGCGGTGATCAATGCCATCGCCGAGCGCGTACCCGAGCTGTGGGGCGGCTCGGCCGACCTGGCCGAGTCCAACAACACCACCATCGAGGGCGCCCCGTCGTTCCTGCCGAAGGATCGCTCCGCCCGGCTCTGGAAGGGCGACCCGCTCGCCGGCCGGGTGCTGCACTTCGGCATCCGCGAGCACGCCATGGGCGCGATCATGAACGGCATCGCAGTGCACGGCGGCACCCGCGTCTTCGGCGGCACCTTCCTCACCTTCTCCGACTACATGCGCGGCGCCGTCCGACTCGCTGCCCTGATGGGGGCGCCGGTCACCTACGTCTGGACCCACGACTCCGTCGGCCTCGGCGAGGACGGCCCGACCCACCAGCCGATCGAGCATCTCGCCGCACTGCGCGCCATCCCCGGCCTCGACGTGGTCCGCCCCGCCGACGCCAACGAGACCGCCGCGTGCTGGCAGACCGTCCTCGAGCACACGGACCGGCCCGCCGGCATCGTGCTGACCCGCCAGAACGTCCCGACGTTCCCCCGCGGCGAGGAAGGCTTCAACGACACCGGCAACGTGCACCGCGGCGCCTACGTGCTGATCGACGCCCCGACGATCGACGGGCGCGACGGTCCGCCCGACGTCGTACTGGTCGGCACCGGCTCGGAGGTGCAGCTCGCCGTCGAGGCCCGCCGGCTCCTCGAGGAGAAGGGGGTCCGCGCCCGCGTCGTCTCGATGCCGTGCCGCGAGTGGTTCGACGCCCAGGAGGACTCCTATCGGGAGACCGTGATCCCGCCGACCGTGAAGGCCCGGGTCTCCGTCGAGGCCGGCGTCGCCCAGGGCTGGCGCGAGGTCGTCGGCGACCACGGCCGGATCGTCTCCATCGAGCACTACGGCGCCTCCGCCGACTTTGCCCGCATCTTCCGCGAGTTCGGCGTCACGGCGCAGGCCGTCGCCGACGCTGCCGAGGACAGCATCCGCGTCGCTACCGGCTGAGCAGGTCGCCACCCGGCGTCCCACCATCCCGTCCCAGGAGGAAGAAATGACCGACCGACTGCAGCAGCTGTCCGACGCGGGGGTGTCGATCTGGCTCGACGACCTCTCCCGTGAACGCATCGAGACCGGCAACCTCGCCGAGCTCGCCAAGGACAAGCACGTCGTGGGGGTGACCACCAACCCCACGATCTTCGCCAACGCCCTCGCCGACGGGGAGCGGTACGACGACCAGATCCGCGCGCTGGCCGCCGACGGCGCCGACGTCTCCCGGGTCACCTTCGAGCTGACCACCGACGACGTGCGCAACGCCTGCGACGTGCTCATGCCGCTCTACTCCGCCGACCCGATCGACGGCCGCGTCTCCATCGAGGTCGACCCAGGGCTGGCCCACGACACGGACGCGACGATCGACTCCGCACAGGAGCTCTGGGACACCGTCGACCGACCCAACGCCTTCATCAAGATCCCGGCCAGCGACGCGGGGCTGCCCGCCATCCGCACCGCGACCGGCCGCGGCATCAGCGTCAACGTCACCCTGATCTTCGGCATCGACCGCTACCGCGAGGTGATGGAGTCCTACCTCGCCGGCCTCGAGGACGCCCGAGACGCCGGTCACGACCTGTCCTCGATCCACTCCGTCGCGTCGTTCTTCGTCTCGCGTGTGGACACCGAGGTCGACAAGAGGCTCGACGCCATCGGCACCGACGACGCCCAGGCGCTGAAGGGCCAGGCCGCCGTCGCCAACGCCCGCCTGGCCTATGCCGCCTTCGAGGAGGTCTTCGGCACGGACCGGTTCGCCGGTCTCGAGGCCGCCGGCGCCCGGCGGCAGCGGCCGCTCTGGGCCTCGACCGGTGTCAAGGACCCGGACTACCCGGACACGATGTACGTCACCGACCTCGTCGTCGCCGGGTGCGTCAACACGATGCCCCAGAAGACGATGGAGGCCTTCGAGGACCACGGAGAGCTCGAGGGCGACACCGTGTCCGGCCGCGCGGCCGACGCCCAGCTCGTGATGGACAACCTCAAGGACGTCGGCATCGACTTCGACGACGTGCTCGTCGTGCTCGAGCGCGAGGGCGTGGAGAAGTTCGAGAAGTCGTGGGCCGAGCTGGTGGCGACCATCACGGGCCAGCTCGAGAAGGCCGCACCGTGACCGACCCGACCGACGAGGCGACCGCAACCGCGGCCCCGGCCACCGCCTGGAACACGGTCGCCGGCGACGCCGCCATGGCGCCGTACGAGCTGTTCTTCGGCTACCGCGACGAAGCGGCGTTCGCCGCCCAGGTCGAACAGCTGGTGGCCGACCGGGTCGCCAGCCGGATGGCGGCGAAGGACCACACGCTCTGGGGCGAGGCCGCCGAGGCGGAGGCCGCGAAGCGGCTCGGCTGGGTCGACCTCTCCACCAACTCACGGCCGCTGGTCGCCGAGATCGAGGCTGCGCGCGCCGAGCTCATGGCCGCCGGCCTGACCCGCGTCGTGCTCTGCGGGATGGGTGGCTCCTCGCTGGCGCCCGAGGTCATCTGCGGTGCAGCGGGCGTCGAGCTCGACGTCCTCGACTCGTCCGACCCCGACTTCGTGCGCACCGCCCTCGACACACGACCTGGCTCACACGGTCGTCGTCGTCTCGTCCAAGTCCGGCGGCACGGTCGAGACCGACAGCCAGCGGCGCGCCTACGAGAAGGCCTTCACCGACGCCGGCATCGACCCGCGCGAGCGGATCATCGTGGTCACCGACCCAGGGTCGCCGCTCGACCAGTCCGCGACCGACGCCGGCTACCACGTGTTCCGCGCCGACCCGACCGTCGGCGGCCGGTTCTCGGCGTTGACGGCCTTCGGGCTGGTGCCGAGCGGGCTCGCGGGAGCCGACATCGGCGCCCTGCTGGCCGAGGCCGAGGCCATCCGTCCCGACCTCGAGGCCGACTCCGTCGACAACCCCGGCCTCCGGCTCGGTGCGCTCATGGGCGTGGCCAACCTGGCCGGTGTCGACAAGCTGGTGCTGTGCAACGCCGAGGCGCCCTACGCGGGTTTCGGCGACTGGGCCGAGCAGCTGATTGCCGAGTCCACGGGCAAGGACGGCAAGGGCATCCTGCCCGTGATCGTCGAGTCGCCGACCGCCGCCAACTTCTCACCGAGCAGCGCCGACGAGATCCTGGGCAGCTTCGGGCCGGGGTGGCTCTTCGACGACGTCCGCACCAAGTCCGGCTGGGGCGTCAGCGTGGACGCTCCCCTCGGGGCCCAGATGTTGATGTGGGAGTACGCCACCTCGGTGGCGGGTCGGATCATCGGCATCAACCCGTTCGACCAGCCCGACGTGGAGAGCGCCAAAGAGGCGGCCCGCAACATGCTCGACGGCGGCGGCGACCAGTCGACCCCGGCGTTCGTCGACGGCCCGGTCACGGTCTACGCCTCCCCGGGATGGCTGTCCGAGCACGTCAGCACGGTGCGCGACGCCGTCGCCGAGCTGCTGGCACGCATCGACCCCGACCACGGCTACCTCGCGGTGCAGGCCTACCTCGACCGCCACCGCGACGCCGAGCTGGCCGACGTACGCCAGACGCTCGCCGCGACCACCGGGCGGCCGACCACCTTCGGCTGGGGCCCGCGGTTCCTGCACTCCACAGGGCAGTACCACAAGGGTGGATCGCCGACCGGCGTCTATCTGCAGGTCACCGCCCAGCCCGAGCGCGACCTCGCGGTGCCCGACCGTCCCTTCACCTTCCACGAGTTCCTCATCGCGCAGGCAGTCGGCGACGGGCAGGTGCTGACCGAGCACTTCCGGCCGGTCCTGCGGCTGCACCTTGCCAGCCCCGGCGACCTTGGCGCCGTCCGCCAGGCCCTCGCGTGACGTCTTCCCCCTGGATCAACCCGCTACGCGCGCCGGAGGACAGGCGACTTCCGCGGATCGCCGGGCCGTGCGGGATGGTGCTCTTCGGCGTCACCGGCGACCTGTCCCGCAAGAAGGTGATGCCGGCCATCTACGACCTGGCCAACCGCGGGCTGCTCCCTCCGGGCTTCAGCCTGGTCGGCTTCGCCCGCCGCGACTGGGCCAACCAGGACTTCGCCACGATCGTTCACAACTCGGTCAAGCAGTACGCCCGCACGGAGTTCCGTGAGGAGGTCTGGAAGCAGCTGGCCGAGGGCTTCCGGTTCGTCCCCGGAGAGTTCGACGACGACGTCGCGTTCGGCCACCTGGCCCGCACCCTCGACGAGCTCGACGTGGTCCGCGGCACCGGCGGCAACCATGCCTTCTACCTCGCCATCCCGCCGGGCTTCTTCGGCAACGTCGTCGACCAGCTCAAAGAGCACGGCATGGTCGAGCCCGGTGCGGGGTCGTGGCGGCGAGTGGTGGTCGAGAAGCCGTTCGGCCATAACCTCGCGTCGGCCCGCGAGCTGCAGAAGACGCTGTCGGCGGCGTTCTCCCCGCAGTCGATCTTCCGGATCGACCACTACCTCGGCAAGGAGACCGTGCAGAACATCCTGGCGATGCGCTTCGCCAACGAGATGTTCGAGCCCATCTGGAACTCCAACTACGTCGACCACGTGCAGATCACGATGGCCGAGGACATCGGCATCGGCGGTCGGGCCGGCTACTACGACGGCATCGGCGCCGCCCGCGACGTGATCCAGAACCACCTGCTCCAGCTGATGGCGCTGGTCGCGATGGAGGAGCCGCTCTCCTTCGACGCCGACAACCTGCGCATCGAGAAGCAGAAGGTGCTCAAGAGCATCACCCTCCCGAAGCGGCTCGACCTGACGACGGCCCGAGGTCAGTACGCCGAGGGCTGGTCCGGAGGGGTAAAGGTCCCCGGCTTCCTCCAGGAGGACGGAATCCGCCCCCGGTCGACCACCGAGACGTTCGCGGCGGTCACCCTGCACCTGGAGAACCGGCGCTGGGCTGGGGTGCCGTTCTACCTGCGCACGGGCAAGCGCCTCGGCCGCCGGGTGACCGAGGTCGCCATCGTGTTCAAGCAGGCACCACCCGGACCGTTCTCCGAGAGCGCCATCGAGGAGCTGACCCACAACGCCCTGGTGATCCGGGTCCAGCCCGACGAGGGCACGACCCTGCGCTTCGGCGCGAAGGTGCCCGGCACCGCGATGGAGATCCGCGACGTCAACATGGACTTCGCCTACGGCGGCTCGTTCGTCGAGGCCAGTCCCGAGGCCTACGAGCGGCTGATCCTCGACGTGCTGCTGGGCGACCCGCCGCTCTTCCCCCACCACGAGGAGGTCGAGCTGTCCTGGCAGATCCTCGACCCGATCCTCGACTACTGGGCCAACAAGGGGCACCGCCCCGATCAGTACGCCGCCGGCACCTGGGGCCCCGAGTGTGCCAACGCGATGCTGCGCCGCGACGGCCGCGTCTGGAGGCGCCCGTGATGCTAGAGCTCATCGACACGAACTCCTCGGAGATCGCCGCCGCCTTCGTCCGCGACCGGATCAAGGCCGGTAGTCCGGCGATGGGGATGGTGCTCACCCTGATCGTGGTGGTCGACGACGATCAGGCGGACGACGCGATGGCGGCCGCCCGTGCCGCCTCCAAGGAGCACCCGGCGCGGGTGATCGGGGTGATCCTGGGCGACGCCCGAGGCGCGCCACACGTGCACGCCCAGGTCGGCATCGGCCACGGCTGGACCGGCGAGACCGCCGTGATCCGGCTCCGCGGCGAGGTCGTCAAGCATCCCGAGTCGGTGGTGCTGCCGCTGCTGCTCCCCGACTCGCCGGTCGCCATCTGGTGGGCCAGCAACGCCCCGATGGATCCCGCCGGCGACCCTCTCGGCGCTCTCGCCCAGCGCCGGATCACCGACGCGGCGGCGGTGACCCGCGGCAAGCAGCGAGCCATGCAGACGCTCTGCGCGGCGTACTCACCCGGCAACACCGACCTGGCCTGGACCCGCCTGACGCCCTGGCGGGCGCTGCTGGCCGCGGCGCTCGACCAGTACGAGACGACCGTGACCTCTGCCTCGGTGACGGCCGAGCGGATCAGCCCGAGCGCCGACCTGCTGGTGACGTGGCTGGCCGTGCGGCTCAAGGTGAGCGTCGAGCGGCGCAACTCCGCGGGGCCGGGCATCACCGAGACCGTGTTGGAGACCAAGCTGGGTCCGATCCGGATCACCCGCGGCGACGGCAAGCTGGCCACCATCTCCTCACCCGAACGACCCGACCGGCCGATCGCGCTCAAGCGGTTGGAGATCCCGGCGCTGCTCGCCGAGGAACTGCGCCGGCTCGACGAGGACGACGTCTATGCCGACGTGGCCAAGGCGTTCGCGAAGAAGAGGCTGAGATGACCGAGACCCCCACCCCCACGCCCGCACCCCGGATCGAGGTCCACGTAGACGCCGCCGACCTGGCCACGGCCGTCGCGGGCGAGCTGATCGTGCGGATCGAGGACGCCCAGGCCCGCGGCGAGGAGCCGCAGATCGGGCTGACCGGTGGGTCGATCGCCGACGCCGTGTACCGAGAGCTGGGTCGGATGGGACCGGACTCCGAGGTCGACTGGCAGCGTGTGGTGGTCTGGTGGGGCGACGAGCGGTTCGTCGCGCCCGACTCACCCGACCGCAACGTCGAGCAGGCCCGCGCGGCGGGCCTCGACCTGCTCGACCTCGACCCCGCGAAGGTGCACGCGGTGCCCTCGACCGCCGATGCCGGCTCGGTCGACGAGGCCGCCGCGTCGTACGCCGCCACCATCCGCGAGCACGGCGCGGGGCACTTCGAGGTGCTGATGCTCGGCGTCGGTCCCGACGGCCACGTCGCCTCGCTCTTCCCCGGCTCCCCCCAGCTCGACGTCGACGATGCGGTCGCCGTCGGCGTGACCGGCTCCCCCAAGCCACCGCCGGAGCGGGTGTCGCTGACCTTCGGCGCGCTCAACCGCAGCCGGTCGGTGTGGTTCCTGGTCAGCGGGGAGGACAAGGCCGGTGCCGTCGCCAGCGCCCTCGCCGCAGGCACCGACGTCCACGACATCCCCGCCGTCGGCGTCAAGGGCGAGCTGGAGACGATCTGGTTCCTCGACCGCGCGAGCGCGTCGAGGTTTAGGCCAGCCACTAGACATCTCACTGGGTTTCGAGACGCGTCACCCAGCCCCTCACAGGCTCGGGTCTGGGTCGACGCTCCTCAACCTGCCCGCCTCGTCCTGGCCTTCGCAGGCTCAGGCCAGGGGCGTTCACAACCTGCCCGCCGATCCCGGCCTTCGCAGGCTCAGGCCAGGGGCGGTCAAATGATGTCGCCCGACTTGCGCCGCGAGCGGAGCAGGGCGATGGCCTCGTCGAGGATGTCCTTGGCCTCGGCGTCGGAGCGGCGCTCCTTCACGTAGGCCAGGTGCGTCTTGTAGGGCTCGATCCGCGGCGCCGGAGGCGGGTTCGCGGAGTCCAGGCTCGCCGGCAGCCCGCACTTGGGACAGTCCCAAGACTCGGGCACCTGCGCCTCGATGGCGAAGGTCACCACCGAGCGATGCTCGTGCGAACAGAAATAGGTCACGGCCTGACGCGGCGCTGCCTCGCCGCGTTCGGCCTCGCCCATGGGACCGGCCCCGACCCGGCTCCCACGGATTGCGTTTCCACCACCAGCCACGTGTGTGACCCTTTCGACTCGTCTAGCTACTGGTAGGCCAGGATCAGGCCCAGGGCGATGATGCAGGCAAACCAGATGGCACCGATGCCAACTGTCAGCCGGTCGAGGTTGCGCTCCGCCACCGATGATCCACCGAGAGAACTCGAGACGCCGCCGCCGAACATGTCGGACATGCCGCCGCCGCGTCCCTTGTGCAGCAGGATGAGCAGGATAAGGAAGCAGCTCGTTGCGACGAGCAGAACGGTGAAAACGGTAGTCACGAGGCAGAAGCCTACGTCACGCTCCGAGCCATTCCCGAGTCGGCGTCACAGGACGGGCATGTCATAGAAGCGGCAGATCCCGCCGAACTCGTCGGCCTGCAGACTGGCCCCACCCACCAGGCAGCCGTCGACGTCGGGCTTGACCATGATGCCCGCGACGTTGGCCGCTTTGACCGACCCGCCGTAGAGGACGCGTACGGCGTCCGCGGCGGTGTCGCCGTGCACCTCGCGGATGCGCAGGCGGATGGCCTCGCAGACCTCCTGCGCGTCGTCGGGCGTCGCCACCTCGCCCGTGCCGATGGCCCAGACCGGTTCATAGGCGACCACCAGCCCGCCCACCTGCTCGGCCGAGAAACCCGCTAGCGAACCGTCGAGCTGGGCCAGCGTGTAGGGCACCTGCTCCCCCGCCTGCCGCACGGGAAGGGGCTCACCGACGCACACGATCGGGGTCATCCCGGCGGCCAGCGTGGCCGTGGCCTTCGCGTTGACGAGCTCGTCGCTCTCCTGGTGGTACTCGCGACGCTCGGAGTGGCCCACCACCACGTAGCCGCATCCCAGCTTGGCCAGCATCCCCGCGGAGATCTCGCCGGTATAGGCGCCGGACTCGTGCGCCGACACGTCCTGGGCGCCGTACCCGATCGAGAGCTGGTCGCCGTCCACGAGCGTCTGCACGGACCGCAGGTCGGTGAACGGCGGCAGCACGACGACCTCGGCCTTGGCGTAGTCGTGCTTCTTGTCCCCGAGGGTCCAGGCCAGCTTCTGGAGGAACACCACCGCTTCCACGTGGTTGAGGTTCATCTTCCAGTTGCCGGCCATCAAGGGTGTGCGAGCCATGGGATCTCCTGGTCGGGTCAGCGTTCGAGGACGGCGATGCCGGGCAGCTCTTTGCCCTCGAGGAACTCCAGGCTGGCGCCGCCGCCCGTGGAGATGTGGCCGAACGCCGACTCGTCGAAGCCGAGCTGTCGCACCGCCGCGGCCGAGTCACCGCCGCCGACCACGGACAGGCCCGGCACCTCCGTGAGTGCCTGCGCGACGGCGCGGGTGCCCTCGGCGAAGGCCGACGTCTCGAAGACGCCCATCGGCCCGTTCCAGAACACCGTCTGGGCGTCGGCGAGCGCGGCCGCGAAGGCCTCACCCGACTCCGGGCCGATGTCGAGACCGAGGCTGTCGGCCGGGATCTTGTCAGCAGGTACGACGACCGGTTCCGGCTCGCGGTCGTCCGACGGGAACGCCGTGTCGACGACGATGTCGGTCGGCAGCAGGATCTGCACGCCGGACTCCGCCGCGCGCTCGAGGTAGGACCGGCAGGTGTCGAGCTGGTCGTCCTCGAGCAAGCTCTTGCCGACCTCGTGGCCCTGGGCCTTGAGGAAGGTGAAGACCATCCCGCCGCCGATCAGCAGCCTGTCGGCCTTGCCGAGCAGGTTGTCGATCACCCCGAGCTTGTCGGAGACCTTGGAGCCACCGAGCACCACGACGTACGGACGAGCCGGGTCGACGGTGAGCTTGCGCAGCACCTCGATCTCGGCGGCGACCAGGTTGCCCATCGCGTGCGGCAGCCGCAGCGCCACGTCGTAGACCGAGGCCTGCTTGCGGTGCACCACGCCGAAGCCGTCGGAGACGAAGGCGTCGGCCAGGCCCGCCAGCTGGTCGGCGAACGCGCCACGAACCGCGTCATCCTTGCTCGTCTCACCCGAGTTGAAGCGGACGTTCTCGAGGACCGCGACCTGGCCGTCCTCGAGGGCCGCCACCGTCTCGTTGGCGCTCTCCCCCACCGTGTCGGTGGCGAACGCGACCGGGGCGCCGAGCAGCTCGCCGAGGCGATCGGCGACCGGACGCAAGGAGTACTTCGGGTCGGGCGAGCCGTCCGGTCGGCCCAGGTGGGCGGTCACGATGACCCGGGCCCCCTGGTCGGCGAGCGCCTGGATGGTCGGCACACTGGCGCGGATCCGGCCCTCGTCGGTGATCTTGCTTCCCTCGAGGGGCACGTTGAGGTCCGACCGGACGAGGACCCGCTTGCCGCGGAGCTCGCCCAGCGAGTCGATGCCGCTCACCTCAGAGCGTCTCGCCGACGTAGGTGATCAGGTCGGCGAGGCGGTTGGAGTAGCCCCACTCGTTGTCGTACCAGCCGATGACCTTGACCTGGTTGCCGATCACCTTGGTCAGCGGCGAGTCGAAGATGCACGATGCCGGGTCGGTGACGATGTCGGAGGACACGATCGGGTCGACGGAGTACTTCAAGTAGCGGCCGTCGGCAGCCTTCTCGACCGCGGCGTTCACCTCCTCGACGCTGGTCTCGCGGCCGGCCTCGAAGGTCAGGTCGGTGGCCGAGCCGGTAGGCACCGGCACGCGCAGCGCGAAGCCGTCGAGCTTGCCCTTGAGCTCGGGCAGCACCAGGCCGATCGCCTTCGCCGCACCGGTCGAGGTGGGCACGATGTTGAGGGCGGCGGCGCGGGCTCGACGCAGGTCCTTGTGGATGTTGTCCTGGAGGTTCTGGTCGGCGGTGTAGGCGTGGATGGTGGTCATCAGGCCCTTGACGATGCCGAACTCGTCGTTGAGCGCCTTGGCCATCGGGGCGAGGCAGTTGGTGGTGCACGACGCGTTCGAGATGACGTGGTGGTTGGCGGGGTCGTAGTCCTCGTGGTTGACGCCCATCACGACCGTGAAGTCCTCGTTGGAGGCGGGCGCCGAGATGATGACCTTCTTGGCGCCGGAGTCGATGTGCGCATGGGCCTTGGTGGCGTCGGTGAAGAAGCCGGTCGACTCGACCACCACGTCGGCGCCGAGGTCGCCCCACTTGAGGCTTGCGGGGTCGCGCTCCGCGAAGGCCGCGATCTCCTGGTCGCCGACCCGGATGGCGGTATCGCTGGAGGAGACGTCGGCGTCCAGACGGCCGAGGATGGTGTCGTACTTGAGCAGGTGGGCCAACACGTTGTTGGCGGTCAGGTCGTTGACGCCGACGATCTCGATGTCGGCGTCGGAAGCGCGCACGGCGCGGAAGAAGTTGCGGCCGATCCGGCCGAAGCCGTTGATGCCAACACGAACGGTCACGGGAGGGCTCCTCTTAGCAGGGAAGTATCGATTTCGACCCTACCGAACCCGCACGGGGCCGATGGACGCCGTCCGACGTACGTGCCGGTAACCACCGGCAGCGAGGGTCAGGCCTCTTCGGCCAGCATCTCGGGCGTCAGCGACGACTCGGTGTCGGGGATGCCGAGGTCCTCGGCGCGCTTGTCGGCCATCGCGAGCAGCCGCCGGATCCGGCCGGCGATCGCGTCCTTGGTGAGCACGGGCTCGTGGAGCTGGCCGAGCTCCTCCAGCGAGGCCTGCTTGTGCTCGAGGCGCAGATCGCCCGCCAGCCGCAGGTGGTCGGGCACCTCGTCGCCGAGGATCTCCAGGGCCCGTTCGACGCGGGCGCCGGCTGCTACGGCGGCGCGGGCGGAGCGGCGCAGGTTGGCGTCGTCGAAGTTGGCCAGCCGGTTTGCGGTGGCCCGCACCTCGCGGCGCATCCGGCGTTCCTCCCAAGCCATCAGCGTCTCGTGGGCTCCGAGCCGGGTGAGCAGCTCGCCGATGGCGTCGCCGTCGCGGATCACCACGCGGTCGACGCCGCGCACCTCGCGGGCCTTCGCCTGGATACCGAGCCGACGGGCCACGCCGACGAGCGCGAGCGCCGCCTCGGGGCCCGGGCAGGTCACCTCCAGCGAGGAGGACCGACCCGGCTCGGTGAGCGAGCCGTGAGCGAGGAAGGCGCCACGCCAGGCGGCCACCGCGTCGCAGCCGCCCCCGGAGACGACGGCGGGCGGTAGGCCGCGGACGGGGCGACCCCGCTGGTCGAGCAGTCCGGTCTGGCGGGCCAGCGCCTCGCCGTCCTTGACCACGCGCACCAGGTAGCGAGAGCCCTTGCGGATGCCGTTGCCCTGGACCATGGCGAACTCGGCCTGGTGTCCGTAGACCTCGGCGATGTCCTTGCGCAGCCTGCGGGCGGCGGCGCCGGTGTCGAGCTCGGCCTCCACGACGATCCGGCCGGAGACGATGTGGAGGCCACCTGCGAACCTCAGCATCGTGGCCACTTCTGCCTTGCGGCAGCAGGTCTTCGTGATCTGGGTGTTGGCGAGCTCCGCCTTCACTTGTCCGGTCATCGCCATGCGGGGAATCCTGCCACGCCCGTCAACGACCCTCACGACGAATGGTGACGGTGCCCCCAGGTCTCGCTCGAGTGGTCAGCCTCGGCCCGCCACAATCGCGTCGTACGCCGCCGCGAGCTTGCCGGGGTCGTGCCGCGGAGACCCGTCGTCGACGGCGATGTCGGCCACCACTAGTTCGGCCCCCCGCGCCTTGACGGCCACCTCGAGCGCAGCACGGTCGGGCACGCTGCCTTGGTCGGCCAGGACCGTGTGGACGCGCAGGTCAGGGGCGTGCTCGAACAACGCGGCCAGGTGGTCGGCCGGCTCCAACCCCAGGGTCTCGCCCGCCTGGGGCGCCAGGTTGAGCACGACCAGGACACGGCCGCGGGTCTCCACGAGGGCCCGGCACAGCTCGGGCACGAGCAGGTGCGGGATCACCGAGGTGAACCAGGACCCCGGCCCCAGCACCACCCAGTCTGCCGAGCGGACGGCGGCCAGCGCCTCGGGGCAGGGCGACGGGTCGCTGGGGTCGAGGGCGACCGAGAGGATGGTGCCCTCGCTGGTCGCGACCTCGACCTGTCCCCGGACCGTGGTCACCTCGTCTGGCGCTGCCGACCGGGCGCCGCGGACCTGGGCGGTCATCACCAGCGGCGTCAGGCTCATCGGCAGCACCCGGCCCGATGCGCCGAGCAGCCGGCCGACCCAGTCGAGGGCGCGCACGTCGTCGCCGAACAGCTCCCACAGGCCGACGATCAGCAGGTTGCCGACCACGTGGCCCTGCATGTCGCCCTCGCCGGCGAACCGGTGCTGGAGCACCCTGGCCCAGGTCCGGCCCCAGTCGTCGTCCCCGCACAGCGCTGCCAGGGCCATCCGGAGATCGCCAGGCGGCAGCACCCCGAACTCCTCGCGCAGCCGACCGGACGAGCCGCCGTCGTCGGCCACCGTGACCACGGCGGTCAGGTCGTCGACGACGTGACGCAGCGCGGACAACGAGGCGTGCAGGCCGTGGCCGCCACCGAGCGCCACCACGGCCGCCTGACGGACGGCCACGTCACTCCCGCCCGAGGTCGCGGTGGGTCGTGGCCACGTCGTAACCGGCGTCGGCCATCCGACGGGTGATCTCCTGGGCCATCGCGACGCTGCGGTGCTTGCCGCCGGTGCAGCCGATCGCGACGGTCATGAAGCGCTTGCCCTCGGCGAGGTAGCCCATGGCCACGCCCTCGAGCACGGGCAGGTAGCCCGCGAGGAACTGGACGGCCCCCGGCTGGCTCTTGACGTAGTCGGCCACGTCGGGGTCCAGGCCGCTCTTGGGCCGCAGCTTGGGCTGCCAGTGCGGGTTGGGCAGGAACCGCATGTCGGCCACGAAGTCGGCGTCGACGGGGATGCCGTACTTGAACCCGAAGCTGATCAGGTTGATCTGCAGGCGGGTCGCGTCGGGGTCGCCGAACGACTCTCGGATCCGGCCGGTCAGCTGGTGGACGTTGAGGTTGGAGGTGTCGATGACCAGGTCGGCGTCGCTGCGGAGGTCGGCGAGGACGTCCCGCTCGCGGCGCAGGCCGTCGAGCAGCCGCCCGGTGCCCTGCAGCGGGTGGGGGCGGCGGGCGGCCTCCTGGCGGCGGACCAGCACCTCGTCGGTCGCGTCGAGGAAGAGCAGCGTCGTGTGGCGGCCGGTGACGCCGTGGGCCAGGTTGGCGTGCAGCGAGTCGAAGAACGAGCCGGTGCGTACGTCGACCACGACGGCCACCTGCTGCTCCGGGCCGCTGCTCTCGTCGACCAGGCGCACCACGTCGCGCAGCAGCCCAGGCGGGAGGTTGTCGATGACGAAGAAGCCGAGGTCCTCGAGCTCCTTGGCCGCCGTGCTCCTGCCGGCTCCGGTCATCCCCGTGACGACGACGAGCTCGCCGGCACCGTCTGGATGGTCCGACATCAGCCCTCCTCGATCTCGCCCGTCGCGGTGTTGACGGAGACAGTCTTGCGGCTGGGCTGGTCGACCGCACCCTTGATGGCCAAGGCCGTGCGCTCGCCGATGCCCGGCACCTGGGCGATCTCGGCCACCGTGGCGGCGCGCAGCTTGCGCAGCGAGCCGAAGTACTTCATCAGCGTCTTGCGGCGCACCTCACCCAGGCCGGGCACGTCGTCGAGCAGGCTCTCGACCATCGTCCGCGACCGGCGCGAGCGGTGGTGGGTGATGGCGAACCGGTGGGCCTCGTCGCGCACCCGCTGGAGCAGGTAGAGGCCCTCACTCGTGCGCGGGAGGATCACCGGGTCCTCGCGGTCGGGCAGCCACACCTCCTCCAGCCGCTTGGCCAGCCCGCACACCGGGATGTCGTCGATGCCGAGCTCGTCGAGCGCCCGGCGGGCGGCGGCCACCTGGGGCGGCCCGCCGTCGACGACGACCAGGCCCGGTGCGTAGGCGAACTTGCGCGGCCGGCCGGTCTCCGGGTCGACCAGCATCGGCCCGTTGTCGGTGGCCACCTCGGTCGAGCGGGCCTGCTCGTCGAGCAACCGGCGGAACCTGCGGGTGATGACCTCGTGCATCGAGGCGACGTCGTTCTGGCCGTCGACGCCCTTGATCACGAACCGGCGGTACTCGCCCTTGCGCGGCAGGCCGTCCTCGAAGACCACCATCGAGGCGACCACTTCGGTGCCCTGGAGGTTGGAGATGTCGTAGCACTCGATGCGCAGCGGCACCTCGTCGATGCCGAGCGAGACCTGGATCTCCTCCAGCGCCCGGTTGCGGCTGGTCAGGTCGCTGGCCCGCTTGGTCTTGTGGAGCACCAGGGCCTGTCCGGCGTTGCGGGCGACGGTCTCCTGGAGGCTGCGCTTGTCGCCGCGCTGGGGTACCCGGATCCGCACCCGGCTCCCCCGCAGCTCGCTGAGCAGCGCCTCCATCGTCGCCGGGTCCGGCGGCAGCTCCGGCACCAGGATCTCGCGCGGGATCTCGTCGCCGGCGCCGCCGTAGAGCTGGAGCAGGAAGTCCTCGACCAGCTCGGGGGTGTTGCCCTCCTCGACCCGATCGGCCACCCACCCGCGCTGGCCGCGGATCCGGCCGCCGCGGACGTAGAAGATCTGCACCGCGACCTCGAGCGGGTCCTCGGCGAGGGCGATGACGTCGGCGTCGGTGCCGTCACCGAAGACGACGGCCTGCTTCTCCAGCGCCTTCTCCAGCGCCCCGAGGTCGTCGCGGAGCCGGGCGGCCTTCTCGAAGTCCTGCGCCTCGGAGGCGGCGTACATCTCGGTGCGGATGCGCCGGATGAAGGCGTTGGTGTTGCCGCCGATGAAGTCGCAGAAGTCGTCGACGATGGCGCGGTGGTCCTCGGCGCTGATGTTGCCGACGCACGGCGCGGCGCACTTGTCGATGTAGCCGAGCAGGCAGGGCCGGCCGATCTGGCCCGACCGCTTGAAGACGCCGTTGCTGCACGAGCGCATGGGGAAGACGCGCAGCAGCAGGTCGACGGTGTCGCGGATCGCCCACGCGTGGCTGTAGGGGCCGAAGTAGCGAGTGCCCTTGCGCTTGGCCCCCCGGCCCACCATCACCCGCGGGAACTCCTCGCCCACGGTCACCGCCAGCCACGGGTAGGACTTGTCGTCGCGGTACTTGACGTTGTAGCGGGGGTCGAACTCCTTGATCCAGGAGTACTCGAGCTGGAGGGCCTCGACCTCGGTCTTGACCACGGTCCACTCGACGCTGGCGCCGGTGGAGACCATCGTGGCGGTGCGCTGGTGGAGGTTGCCGATGTCCTGGAAGTACGACGACAGCCGGGCTCGCAGGTTCTTGGCCTTGCCGACGTAGATCACCCGGCCGCGGGCGTCGCGGAACCGGTACACCCCCGGCCGGGTAGGGATCGACCCGGGCGCGGGGCGGTAGTCGGCCGCGGGACGGGAGGGCACCCTTCAAGCCTACGGGCGGGTGCCGACGCCCCTTCCGCCGGTTGAGGAGGGCGCGCAGCGCCCGTCTCGAAACCGCGGAACGCTCAGCTCAGGGTGATCTGGTCGCCCTTGACGGTGATCGCCTTCTCCGCCAGCGGCTGCGTGGCCGGTGGGTTCAGCACCGAGCCGTCCTCGATGGAGTAGGCGCTGCCGTGGCACTGGCACAGGATCTCGCCGTCGGCGACCGAGCTCACGATGCAGCCCTGGTGGGTGCACACGGCCGTGAAGCACTTGAACTCGCCCGCGGTCGGCTGGGTGACCACCACCTGGTCGTTGGGAAAGATCGTGCCGCCGCCGACCTTGATGTCGCCCGTCGAGGTCAGCGCTCCGCCTCCGGATCCGCCCGCAGCCGCGTCGCCCGTGTCGGTGGCCGAGCCGTCCCCTCCGCCACAAGCGGCGAGCACCGGGAGCCCGATCCCGACGGTGGCGGCGCCGGCCAGGGCCTGGCGCCGGTTGAGACTTGCGGTCATGGGAGGGTCGTCCCTTCGTCGAGGTGCCGGGTCCCTTTCCACCGTACGGAAGGGCCCTGGGGCGCCCCATCGTCCTTTGGTACTACGACGTGGGGCTTCGCGGGCCGGCGGTCACGAGCGCTTGCGGGTCGGGGCCTTGCGGGTGCTCGTCTTGGCCCTCGACCCGGTGGCGGCCTTCTTGGCCGCGGCGGACTTGCGAGTGCTCGCACTTGAGCCAGTGGAGGCCTTCTTGGCCGGCGCCCGGGCTGCGGCGACGCGCTTGGGGGCCTTCGGCTGCTGGGCCTCGCGGCCCTCGAGCATCGGCTTGAGGAAGTGGCCGGTGTAGGAGTCGCGGTGGGCCGCGACATCCTCGGGAGTGCCCTCGGCCACCACCATGCCGCCGCGCGAGCCGCCCTCGGGACCCATGTCGATGATCCAGTCGGAGGTCTTGATGACGTCGAGGTTGTGCTCGATGACCAGCACCGAGTTGCCCTGGTCGACGAGTCGGCCGAGCACCAGCAGCAGCTTGCGGATGTCCTCGAAGTGCAGGCCGGTGGTCGGCTCGTCGAGCACATAGACGGTGCGGCCCGTCGAGCGCTTCTGCAGCTCCGACGACAGCTTGACCCGCTGGGCCTCACCGCCGGAAAGGGTGGTGGCCGGCTGGCCGAGTCGGACGTAGCCGAGGCCGACCTCGCACAGGGTCACCATGTGCCGCGAGATCGCGGGCACCGCCGCGAAGAAGTCGGCGGCCTCCTCGATCGGCATGTCGAGGATCTCGGCGATGGTCTTGCCCTTGTAGTGCACCTCGAGCGTCTCGCGGTTGTAGCGAGCGCCGTGGCAGACCTCGCAGGGGACGTAGACGTCGGGCAGGAAGTTCATCTCGATCTTGATCGTGCCGTCGCCGGAGCACGCCTCGCAGCGGCCACCCTTGACGTTGAACGAGAACCGGCCCTGGAGGTAGCCGCGCATCTTGGCCTCTGGCGTGGAGGCGAAGAGCTTGCGGATGTGGTCGAAGACGCCGGTGTAGGTCGCCGGGTTGGACCGGGGCGTGCGGCCGATGGGCGACTGGTCGACGTGGATCACCTTGTCGACGTGCGCGAGGCCGGTGATCGTCTGGTGGCGGCCGGGCACGGCCCGGGCGTTGTAGATCTGCTTGGCCAACGAGGTGTAGAGGATGTCGTTGACCAGCGTGGACTTGCCCGATCCGGACACGCCCGTCACCGAGACGAACAACCCGAGAGGGAACGTGACGTCGATGTCGCGCAGGTTGTTGGCCTTGGCGCCCTTGACCGTCAGCTCGCGGCCGGGCGTGCGCGGGCGGCGTACGACGGGGAGGGGGATCTCGCGACGGCCGGAGAGGTAGTGACCCGTCAGCGAGTCGCGGTGCTCGAGCAGACCCTGGACGCTGCCGGAGTGGACGACCTGGCCGCCGTGCTCGCCGGCGCCGGGGCCGATGTCGACGACCCAGTCGGCGCTGCGGATGGTGTCTTCGTCGTGCTCGACGACGATGAGGGTGTTGCCGAGGTCCTTGAGGCGGACCAGGGTCTCGATGAGTCGCTGGTTGTCGCGCTGGTGGAGACCGATCGACGGCTCGTCGAGGACGTAGAGGACGCCGACCAGGCCGGCGCCGATCTGGGTCGCCAGCCGGATGCGCTGGGCCTCGCCGCCGCTCAGCGAGCCCGAGGGCCGGTTGAGGGAGAGATAGTCGAGGCCGACGTCGAGGAGGAAGTTGAGCCGCTCGAGGATCTCCTTGAGCACCCGCTCGGCGATCTGCCGCTCGCGCGGGCTCAGCTCGACCGACCGGAGGTAGTCGGCGGTCTCGCTGATGGGCAGCGCGCAGACCTCGGCGATGTTCTTGCCGCCTGAGTCGCGGTCGCCCAGGGTGACCGCGACCGACACGGGCTTGAGGCGGCTGCCCCCGCAGGCCGGGCAGGGCACCTCGCGCATGAAGCCCTCGAACCGCTCGCGGCTCACGTCGGACTCGGCCTCGCGGTGACGGCGCTCGATGTAGCGCTGCACGCCCTCGAACTCGGCGTAGTAGGCGCGCTCGCGCCCGTAGCGGTTGCGCGAGACCACGTGGACCTTGGTCGAGTGGCCGAAGAGCAACGACTGCTGACCCTTGGCGGAGATGTCCTCCCACGGCGTGTTGAGGTCGAAGCCGAGCTCGTTGCCGAGCGCGGCCATCAGCTTGAGGAAGTAGTCGGCGACGTGGGCCTGGCTCCACGGCTGGATGGCGCCCTCGCCCAGGGTCGCGGTGGGGTCGGGCACGACCAGGTCGGGGTCGACCTCCAGCCGGGTGCCGAGGCCGTGGCACTCGGGGCAGGCGCCGAACGGCGAGTTGAACGAGAACGAGCGGGGCTCGAGCTCGTCGGTGTCGATGGGGTGGTCGTTGGGGCAGGCCATCTTCTCCGAGAACTTCAGCTCGCGGCCGGGGTCCTTGGCGCCGAGGTCGATGAAGTCGAAGATCACCAGCCCGCCGGCGAGGTTGAGGGCGGTCTCGACGGAGTCGGTCAGCCGGCGCTTGGAGGACTGCTTGACCGCGAGCCGGTCGACGACCACCTCGATGGTGTGCTTCTTCTGCTTGTCGAGCGTGGGCGGGTCATCGAGCGTGTAGGTCTCGCCGTTGACCCGGGCCCGGGAGAAGCCTTGGGTCTGCAGGGTGCGAAACAGCTCGACGTACTCCCCCTTGCGGCCGCGGATCACCGGGGCCAGCACCTGGAAGCGGCGGCCCTCGTCGAGAGTGAGGACGCGGTCGACGATCTGCTGCGGGGTCTGCCGCTCGATCGGGGACCCGCACGTCGGGCAATGAGGCCGGCCTGCGCGGGCGTAGAGGAGGCGGAGGTAGTCGTAGACCTCGGTGATCGTGCCGACGGTGGAGCGCGGGTTCTTGGACGTGGACTTCTGGTCGATCGAGACCGCCGGGGAGAGTCCTTCGATGAAGTCGACGTCGGGCTTGTCCATCTGGCCGAGGAACTGGCGGGCGTAGGCAGACAGCGACTCGACGTAACGGCGCTGGCCCTCGGCGAAGATCGTGTCGAACGCCAGAGAGGACTTGCCGGACCCGGACAGACCCGTGAAGACGATCAGCGAGTCGCGGGGCAGGTCGATGGAGACGTCCTTGAGATTGTGCTCGCGGGCGCCTCGGATGATGAGCTGATCCGTCACCCGAGAAGCATGTCACGGGGCTCCGACACCCCTCACCGAGCGCGCCCCCCGATGACACGGCTGGGACCCACGGGACAGGATGGGGGCATGGAAGATCTCGAGCCCCAGGCCGAGTTCGAGCTGCTCCCGGAGGCGACCCAGCGACTGGTGCGCACGGTGGACGGGCTCGACGACGAGGCCCTGGGCGCCCCCAGCGGGCTCCCCGACTGGTCCCGCGGCCACGTCGTTGCCCACCTGGCGCTCAACGCCGAGGCCCTGGCCGGCGTGCTCGAGGGCGTGATCCGTGGCGAGCCGACCACGATGTACGCCTCCGACGAGGCCCGCGACAGCGACATCGCCGACCTGGCCGCCGCCGAGCGGACGGTGCTGCGCGACCGTTTCATGGCCGGCACGACGCGGCTGACCGACGCCGTCGACGGGTTCCCCGACGAGCACTGGACCGAGTCGTTCGAGCGCACTCCCGGCGGCCGCACGTTCCGGTACGCCGCCGTCCCGGGCATGCGGCTGCGCGAGGTGGAGATCCACCACGTCGACCTCGACGCCGGATTCACGCCGACCGGGTGGTCCGACTCCTTCTCCGCACACCTGATCGAGTCGATGCTCAAGCGGAGTCCGTCCGAGGCGTCGTACCGCGTGCTTGCCACCGACCTCGCCCAGAGCTGGGTCGTCGGCGACCCCGACGACGCGAGCAGCACTACCGTGTCGGGCCCGGCCGGAGACCTGGCCTGGTGGATGACGGGGCGGCCGCCGGCCGCCTCGCTGACGTCGAGCAGCGGCAGCCTGCCGCTGGTGAAGGCCTGGTGACCCGATGCCCTACACCGGAGAAGTGACCCCCGGCGGACCCGCCGAAAGCCGCACCGCCGGCGACCTCGTCATCACCAAGGTGGCGGTCGACCCGGAGATGTCCAACAACTGCTACCTGCTGCGCTGCGTCTCCACCGGGGACCAGGTGCTCATCGACGCCGCCGCGGAACCCGCGACGCTGCTGCCGCTCATCGGCGACGCCGGGCTCACGACCGTCGTGACCACCCACCAGCACTGGGACCACCACCGCGCTCTGGCCGACGTGGTGTCGGCAACCGGCGCCCAGGTCGTGGCCGGGGCTCCCGACGCCGAGGCCATCACGAAGCAGACCGGCGTCCCGGTCACTCGCACGGTGGGAGACGGCGACACCGTCGAGGTGGGCGGCTGCGCCCTCTCCGTCATCACCATCGTCGGGCACACGCCCGGCTCGATCGCCCTGGTCTACGACGACCCCGACGGACACCGGCACCTGTTCACCGGCGACTCGCTCTTCCCCGGTGGCGTCGGCAACACCCGTGGCGACAAGGACAACTTCCGCAGCCTCATCGACGACGTGGAGACCAAGATCTTCGGCACCCTCCCCGACGACACGTGGTTCTACCCCGGCCACGGCAACGACTCCACCTTGGGCGTCGAACGCCCGCACCTGGCCGAGTGGCGCGAGCGGGGCTGGTAGCGGACCCGAAAGGCGCTAGCGACTCCCGCGCGAAGACTTGTCCGCGTAGCGTGGGTCAGCGAAAGCGGGGTGGTCGCCATGTGGGCAGGCATCATCGTCATCGGCGTCATCGTCGTGCTGCTTGTCCTGGTGCGGATCGTCAACACGGGATCGGTCTTCGGCCGGCGTCTCCGACATGGAGACCGTCCGCCGGACAGGTGGGGCGATCCCACGGGTGGGGCACCTCGCTGACCGACTCGCGGGCACTCCCCGAGGTACGGCATCGAGCGCGGGGCTGGTGGGCCCGCCACCGGTCCGGTTGTCTGCGGCGTGAAGAGGACTGTCACGCATGACGACAGTTCGCCGCGACTGCCGAGCCGAGCGCGCTCAGCAGCCGTTGAGCCGGCCCGAACTGCAGTCATTGGTGACGCACTGGCATTCGACCGGAGTGGTTTCGAGACGGGCGCCAGGGCGCCCTCCTCAACCACCGGGACGGTCAGCCGCGCTGCCACATCAGGCTGAAGGCCTTGAGGTAGGCGCGGACGGTCTCCTCGTAGGGCACCCGGAGGGTGATGCCGTCACCGTTCAGGGCGCCGTCGGTCCAGGAGGGGCCGCCGAGCCAGGCGTAGTGGGCGCCGGCCTTGTCGCCGTACCGCCCGTCGACGACGAGCATGCTCTGACCGGTGGCGGCGCGGGCCACGGGGATGCCGGCCTTGTACAGCCCGCGCCGCACGCCCTTGAGCACCTTGGGCCCGGCGACCACGGCGACGTCGCAGCCGCGGGACTTCAGCACGCCGAGCCGGTCGACGATGGCCTGGCCGCGATACCCGGACCAGCGGCGGACGGCCACCCGGACGTTGGTGCGGCCGTCGTCGGTGTGGATGCCGCGGGCGTTCTTGCAGCCGACGGGAGCGAGGGCGCGAAGCACAGGATCGTGCGACTTCCCCGGCTTGACGGGATAGATCTGGGCGGTGAACCGGCCGAAGGACAGGGTCCGGGTGTGGGTCGCGTCGACGATGTCGCGGGCCAGCCTCCAGAAGAAGCTGGTGTAGCCGGCGTAGATCGCGGGGTTGGCCACCCGGAACGCGTCGCTCCACTGGTGGGTGGAGGTGCCGGTGGCCGCGCCCGAGCCGATGATCGTCAGGTCGGTGGTGCCGCCCGCACGGCTGACCAGCATGAAGTTGGTCGCGGTGGTGCCGGGTCCGGCAAGGCAGGTCTCGACGCAGCGGCGCACCCACGATGCGGCCGCGACGTCGGTGCCCAAGGTGGCCTCGAGCGCGCGCTCCGCCCCCGTCGACGACGAGCCGTCGAGGACGACCTGCACGCCGACGCCCTCGGCGTACGCCGCCAGCAGCGCCTTCTTCAGCGCGGGGTCCGCCAGCCGTGAGCTGGCCAGCCGCACCGTCGCGCCGGGCTCGGCGTCCATCACCGCCCGGGCCATCCGGTCCAGCACGGCGCCCTTCTGCTCGGCCGTGCCGTGCGGGGCGTTGAACAACGGACCCTGCTCGAACAGGTCGATCGGGGTGTAGGTGAGCCGCACCGCGTCGTGGTCGGAGTTGAAGCCGCCGACGATCTCTGACCGGTCCAGCACCAGTCCGCTGCCGCGCTTGAGCGACATGCCGTAGTCGAGCAGGGAGGTAGGGCCGCGCGAGCCTCGCAGCGGCATGTCGAAGTTGATGACGTCGCCGAGTGCCGAGGTCGGCAGACCCGCCACCCGGCGGTGCCGGTCGGCGAGGTAGTTGACGTTGAGGTCGCCGCCGACGAAGACGTGCTCGGTGCTGCCGGCCAGGCCGAGGATCTCGTCGTGCAGCATCCGCAGGTGCAGACGCAGCCGAGGGATCAGGTGCATGTCGGTCGCCTGGGCGTCGAAGGACGCTCCGGAGACGGTGTGGGTGTTGATGAAGCCGAAGACCTTGCCGGTCGCGAGCTCGCGCAGCCGCACGACGTTGATGAAGCGCGCCGGGGTGACGCCCTCCTCCCCCGGGTGCACCATCACCGAGCGACCGTCGATGAGGAGGAAGCGGTTGCGGTTCCACACGATCGGGATCGCGCCCCCGCCGCCGTTGACCGGCATGTACCAGCCGTAGTTGAGCTCCTGCGCCACCCGCATGATCGTCTGGCGGTCCTCGAGGTCGGACATCTCCTGGAACCCACCGACGTCACCGAGCGCCATCGCCCTGCGGATGTCCTCCTCGGCCTTCAGCGGGCCGAGGTCGTGCAGGACGTTGAGGGTGAACGTCGTGTAGGTCGCGGACTGTCGCGCGTCGGCGACCAGGCGAACAGGCGTCACCGACCCTGGCGCGGACGGGGCGGCCAGCAGGGAGAGCGCGAGGGCACCCGCCACTGCCAGCGGCAGCAGCAGGTGGGTCAGCCGCGCCCAGAGTTGACGGGGGGCGCGAGCCGTGGTCCGAGAGGGCACGCCGAACTCCTTGCAAGCGGGGAAGTTGTCGTCAGGCATCACATCAGCCCCACCAGTCACAGGCAAGCAGGTCCGACGAGCTCCCGAATTGTAATTCATCGGGGGTCTCCCAGGATGACACCGGTTCGACCATCGATGGGTGGGACGCGCGACGGGCGCGGGAAGTTCGGTGATCGAGGGCCAGTGCGTCGACATACTGTCCAGGTGCCGAGCGCGACCGTCTTCGCCGACCGAGTGGCCCGCTGGCGTCCCGACCTGATGGCCGCCCTCGAGCGGCTGTTTCCCGATCCCGAGGCGGTCGCCGACCGGCTGCTGGCGATCGCGCGGGCGGCGTACGACGGGCGGCCCGACGAGCTGCACGCGCTCGACGAGCGGCGGCTCGCGGCGCCCGACTGGTTCCAGCGGCCCGACGCGCTCGGCTACGCGGCGTACGCCGACCGGTTCGCCGGCACCCTCGCCGGAGTGGCCGCTCACGTCGACCACCTCACCGACCTCGGCGTCACCTATCTGCACCTGATGCCGCTGCTCACGCCGCGGGCCGGAGCCAACGACGGCGGCTATGCGGTGGCCGACTACCGCTCGGTGCGCGCCGACCTCGGCGACATGGACGACCTGCGCGACCTGGCCACCACCCTGCGGGAGCGCGGCATCAGCCTGTGCATCGACCTCGTGCTCAACCACACGGCCCGTGAGCACCCGTGGGCCCAGGCCGCGCGGGCGGGCGACGCCGCCAAGCGCGACTACTACCTCGTCTTCGACGACCGCGGCCTGCCCGACCAGTACGAACGGTCGATGCCCGAGGTCTTTCCCGACTTCGCCCCGGGCAGCTTCTCCTGGGACGACGAGCTGCGCGGCTGGGTATGGACCACCTTCAACTCCTACCAGTGGGACCTCAACTGGGCCAACCCCGCCGTGCTGTCCGAGTTCGCCGACATCCTGCTCGGGCTGGCCAACCTCGGCGTCGAGGTGTTCCGGCTCGACGCGATCGCCTTCCTCTGGAAGCGGATGGGCACCACCTGCCAGAACCAGCCCGAGGTGCACGACCTGACCCAGGCGCTGCGGACGGTGGCCCGGATCGCCTGCCCGGCGGTGCTGTTCAAGGCCGAGGCGATCGTCGGCCCGGCCGACCTGCCGGCCTACCTCGGGACGGGAGACCATGCCGGCAAGGTCTCGGACCTCGCCTACCACAACAGCCTGATGGTGCAGGTCTGGTCGATGCTGGCCTCCGGGCAGGTCGGGCTGGCCACCATCGCGCTGCAGAACCTCCCCCAGCCGCCGGCCACCACCGCCTGGATCACCTACCTGCGCTGCCACGACGACATCGGCTGGGCCATCGACGACACCGACGCGTGGCGGGCCGGCCTCGACGGCTGGACGCACCGCCGCTTCCTCGCCGACTGGTACGCCGGCTCCTATCCCGGCTCGTGGGCCCGCGGGCTGGTCTTCCAGGAGAACACCGCGACCGGCGACCGGAGGATCAGCGGCTCGCTCGCCTCGCTCGCCGGGCTGGAGTGCCACGACCCTGGCGCCGTTCCGCGGATCCTGCTGGCCAACGCCGTGATCCTCGGCTTCGGCGGCCTCCCGGTGATCTGGATGGGCGACGAGATCGGCCTCCTCAACGACGTCGGGTGGGCGGACGAACCCGAGCACGCCGCCGACAACCGCTGGGTGCACCGCCCACGGATGCCGTGGCCAGTCCCCGAGGACACCACCGACGTCCACCACCTCCGCGCGGGCCTGGCCCGCCTCCTCGACGTGCGCGCCTCGCTCCCCCACCTGCACGCCGCCTGCCCCACCGAGATCTGGGACCCGCGGGATCCCGGTGTGCTGCTCGTCGTACGACGCTCACCCGCCGGGCCCCTCCTCGTCGCCGCCAACATGACCGACCGTCCGGCCACCGTGCCCGGCGAGGTCTTCGGGTGGCTGGGCCTCCCCGTCGACGCCCTGCACGACCACCTGGCCGGCGCGGCTGCTGACGTCCGCGACGAGGCCGTCCACCTGCCGCCGTACGCCGCCGCGTGGCTGACCGCCGCTCCCTGAGGTGGCAGGCTGAGCGCATGGCCGACCCCGCCCCCATCGTCATCGTCGGAGGCGGTCTCGCCGCCGGCACCATCGCCACCGAGCTGCGGTCGGGTGGGTACGACGGCCCGATCGCGCTCTACACCGACGAGCCGCACCCGCCCTACGAGCGACCGCCACTCTCCAAGGACTTCATGCTCGACAAGGGCCCGCTGTCCGCTGCGCTGGTGCATCCCGAGGACTGGTACGCCGCCCATCGCGTCGACCTGCACACCGGCACCCCGGTCACCGCCGTCGACCCTGCCCACCACACGGTGACCGTAGGCGGCCGCGACACGTCCTACTCGCAGCTGGTGCTGGCCACCGGCTCGCGGGCCAGGCGTCTCCCGCTGGCCGACGAGAGCGGCGCACCCGTGCACTACCTGCGGTCGTGGGCCGACGCCGAGCGACTGCGCGCAGCGCTGACGCCGGGTTCCCGGCTGGCGATCATCGGCGGCGGGTGGATCGGCCTCGAGGTCGCCTCCGCCGCCCGCCTCCACGAGGTCGAGGTGGTCCTGCTCGAAGCCGCCGCGCAGCCGCTGCACGCCGTCCTGGGCGACGAAGTGGCTGCGGTCTTCGCAGCGCTCCACCGCGACCACGGCGTCGACCTCCGCACCGGCGTGTCCGTGTCGGCGATCCGCGCTGTCGACGATGGGGTGTCGATCGACGTGGGCGACGAGGTCGTCACCGCCGACCGGCTGCTGGTCGGCGTCGGCGCCGTCCCGGACACGAGCCTCGCCGAGGGCGCAGGGCTGACCATCGACAACGGCGTACGCACCGACGCCCGCCTGCGCACGAGCGCCGACGGGATCTACGCGGCCGGCGACTTGGCCAACGCCGACCACCCCGTGCTCGGCCATCCGCTCCGCGTCGAGCACTGGGACACCGCCATCCAGCACGGCAAGGTGGTGGCCCGCAACCTCCTCGGCGAGGAGGCGGTCCACGACGCGCTCCCCTACTTCTTCACCGACCAGTACGACCTCGGCATGGAGTACGTCGGCAACCCCGGCCCCGAGGGCTTCGACCGGGTGGTGGTGCGCGGGCGAACTGGTGGGGACGACGGCGGGCAGTTCACCGCCTGGTGGCTGCGCGGCGCCGTCGCCGTGGCCGGCATGCACGTCAACGACTGGGACGCCATCGACGACGTACGCCGCATCGTCGGGCAACGCGTGGACGCCGAGGTCCTCGCGGACAACGACACGCCGCTCTCCGACGTCGCCGCGGCCGGTTGAGCACCCCGGCTACGATCCCCGCGGGCCAACCGGGCCGCCCGCGGTCGGCGCGTGACTTGCCAGGCCGAGTGTTAGGCCCGAGAGTTGGCCGGGTTCGCTTCCACCCGGATGAGGAGTCTCATGTCCTTGCTGTCACCCCGCCAACGCGTGGCTCGTTCTCTGGCCGCCGGTGCCGTCGTCCTGACGACCGCACTCGCGACCACCAGCCTGGCGTCCGCCAGCACGGCCGACCGACAGTCGGGCAAGCCCACCGGGCCGGAGCGGAGCACGCAAGCCGCCGAGGCGCGTGGCCACTACGACGCCCGTTACGGACAGTCCGGCTCGGCCCGCGCAGCCACCTTCCGCGAGGCCAGCAAGGCCAGCCGCAGCAGCGTGACCAGAGCCCTCCAGGCCTCCATCCCCGGTCAGGCGATCTTCGACATCGACGGCACCACTGGCACGGTGCGCATCCTCGAGCGCCTCGACGGCTACCTCACCGGCAAGAGCAACCTGAAGCCCACCCGGGTCGTCGCCAAGTACCTCGATGCCAACCACGACGCGCTCGGGCTCACCAAGTCCGACCTCAAGACCTTCAAGCTCAAGCGTGACTACAAGGACATCGAGGGAGTCCACCACCTGTTCTGGATCCAGCGGATCGGTGGCAAGACGGTCTTCGGCAACGGCCTGACCGCCGCCGTCACGAAGGACGGTCGGCTGCTGACGCTCGGCGGCTCGCCGGTCAGCAAGGCCCACCTGCCTGCCCCCGCCAACACCCAGATCGAGTCGGGCTCGGAGGCCATCGCGAACGCCCGGGCCAGCCTGGGAGCCACCGACTCCGCCGCCGGCGCGTCCGACAGCGCCGAGCAGGTCCTCTTCGTGACCCCGCGCGGCAGCTACGTCGGCTGGCTGACGACCATCATGTCCGTGCAGCACCCGGCCACCCAGGTCGTCGACTCCGTCTCGGGCCGCCTGCTCTACCGCAACCCGCTCGGCAACGACGCGGCCGGCGAGGCAACCGGTACGGCGTTCACCAACCACCCCGGGGCCGCGCACGGCAGCAAGCAGATCACCGTCAACTACACCCGCAACGGCTGGCTCCCCCGCGGCGCCACCAAGCTGTCGGGCAACAACTCCCACACCTACTCCGACGTCAACGACGACAACAAGGCGAGCCCTTCGGAGGAGGTGCACCCCAACGCGGGACTCCGGTGGAACGACACCCTCAAGCCGTTCAAGGTCCAGGGGATGTCGTTCTGCAAGCAGCTCCCCTGCTCGTGGGACCCCGACGACCCGTTCTCGTGGAAGGTCAACCGCGACCAGAACGCTGCGCAGGTCTTCTACTTCGTCAATCGCTTCCACGACCATCTGAAGGCGGCCCCGATCGGCTTCACCGAGGCCGCGGGCAACTTCCAGACCACCAACGCGTCGAAGCAGGGCAAGGGCCACGACGCGGTCGACACGCAGACCATGGACGGTGCCGACACCGCCAACGGCCTCCCCGACGTCGATCACGTGGACAACGCCAACATGAACACCCCGCCCGACGGCACCCCACCGACGATGCAGATGTTCCTGCAGCACGAGCCCGGCACCTCCTACCCGGACGGGGACCCGTTCTCGGCCACCAACACCGGCGACGAGGCCTGGACGGTCTACCACGAGTACACCCACGGCCTGTCCAACCGACTGGTGGTCGACGTCTCGGGCAACTCCACGCTCGGCCCGATCCAAGGGGGCGCGATGGGTGAGGCCTGGAGCGACTGGTTCGCCGCCGACAGCCTGGTCCACGACGGTCTCGAGATCGACCGCAAGGGCAAGCCCGACCTCGACCTGTTCGAGTACGACGGTGGGGACGGTCGAGGCGGCGGGCTGATCCGGACCCAGAGCATCGACTGCACGCCTTCCTCGTCAGGACCCCGGTGCCCGGGTGGCCTCAACGGCCACCACGGCGGCTTCACCTACGCCGACTACGCCAAGATCCTCGGTGCCGCCGAGGTGCACGCCGACGGCGAGATCTGGGGACAGACCCTCTGGTCGCTGCGCGACAAGATCGGCTCCCGGGTCACCCAGAGCCTGGTCACCCGCGCCATGGAGCTCTCGGCGCTCAACCCGTCGTTCCTCGACATGCGCAACGCGCTGCTGGTCGCCGACACGGCCCACTTCAAGGGTCGCTACCACCAGAAGATCTGGAACACCTTCGCCTCTCGCGGCATGGGCTTCTACGCCGGATCGCTGGGCGGCGAGGACGCCCAGCCGGCCGCGAACTTCAAGAGCCCGCCGAACAAGGTCAAGAAGGGCGTTCTCACCGGCACCGTCGTGGACTCCGCGACCGGTCAGCCGGTGGCGGGTGTCCCGGTCACCCTGGCGTTCCAGGGCCTCGGGACCGTCAACCCGACAGGCATCACGGCCGCGGACGGCACCTACAGCCTGGGCCCGGTTCCGACCGGTTCCTACGGCAAGCTCGTGATCAACGGAGCGGGCTACGACCCGATCACGACTCAGGTGACCGTGGCCAAGAGCGGCTCCAAGGCCGACTTCTCGGTGCGGCGCGACTGGGCGGCCGTCAGTGGTGGCGCGTCGGTGGTGGACTTCAACGGACCCGACTACAGCGAGTTCGGCTGCGGTCCGGTGCATGCCCTCGACACCAACCTGGCCACCGGCTGGGGTTCGACCGCGGGCAGCGTCAAGGGCGAGCCCACCAACGTGTTCCAGCCCAAGCACCTCACCGTCGACCTGGGCCACGCAGTCAACATCACCACCTTCGGAGTCGACCCGACGTCGACCTGTGGTGACGCATTCAGCGCCTCGACGGGCGCCTTCCAGATCGAGACCTCGCCGGACAACGTCACTTACACCGTCGCCGCAAGCGGCACCTTCGACGAGACCCATCGAGGAAAGCTCAACACGGTGACGCCCACCACGGGCACCCTCGGGGTGCGCTACGTGAGGTTCACGATCCTGGGCAACCAGGTGCCGGACTTCGCGACCAACTGCCCCAACGGCGCCTTCAGCGGCTGCCAGTTCGCCGACCTCACCGAGCTCGAGGTCTACGGAGCGGCCGCTCCCTGACCGGCTGCACCACCCGTTTGCTGGCGGTCGACCCTCCGGGGTCGGCCGCCAGCGGCGTCTCACCGAAAGCCGGTGGCCTCAAAGGGCGCCGCCCGCCTAGCGTGGCGCACCGTGAGCCGCCTGCACGCCGACCAGATCGACACGTCCGCCGACCTCGTCCACCGGCTCCTCGAGGAGCAGTTCCCGCAGTGGGCCACGCTGTCGGTGCGCCGGGTCGAGCAGTTCGGCACCGACCACCACCTCTACCGGCTCGGCGACGACCTGGTCGCCCGCCTGCCCATCATCGCTTGGGCCGTCGACCAGGCCCGCAGCGACGCCCGATGGCTGCCACACCTGGCACCGCACCTGCCGATCCCGATCCCCGTGCCGCTCGCGGTGGGCGAGCCCGGGGCCGGCTACCCCCACCCCTGGACGGTGGTGCCGTGGCTCGCCGGCCAGAATCCTGACTCGGACAACATCGACGGTCACGCGTTGGCCCGTGACCTCGCGGTGTTCGCGCGTGCCCTGCACGCCATCGACCCGACCGGCGGCCCCCTCAAGACCGGCACCGACCGGGGCGTGCCGCTGGCGGCGCTCGACGACGGCGTACGCCGCACGGTCGCCGCGAGCGCGTTGGTCCCCCACCCCGACCGCGTCCTGGCCGTGTGGGAGGACGCTGCCTCTGCCGCCGTCTGGGACGGCCCGCCGGTCTGGATCCACGGCGACCTGATGGCCGGCAACCTGATCGTCCGCGACGGCCGGCTGTCAGGCGTCATCGACTTCGGCGGCCTCGGGCTCGGCGACCCCGCGCCCGACCTGTGTCCGGCGTGGTACCTCTTCGACGCCGGCACCCGCAACACCTGGCGCGAGGCGATGGCGTACGACGACGCGACCTGGCGTCGCGCCCGCGGCTGGGCCCTGGCGCCGGCAGTCTCGGGGGTCGACTACTACGCCAAGACCTGGCCCGCGTTCGCGGAGCTCGGCCGGCGCATCATCGAGGCGGTGCTCGAGGAGTTCGACGGCTGACCCGGCAGACTGAGCCCATGGATCCCCTCGAGAGCTGGACCCGCAGTGAGCACACGAGTGAGGACGGGACGACCCGTCCGACCTATCGCAAGGGCACCGGCCCAGGCGTCGTCGTCATCCACGAGCTGCCGGGGATGACCCCGGACGTGATCGCCTTCGGGGACGAGGTGGTCGCGGCCGGGTTCACCGTCGTGATGCCTCAGCTGTTCGGCACGCCTGGAGCCGCTCCGGGCATGGGGTCGTTCACCAGTTCGATCATCCAGGTGTGCACCAGCGCCGAGTTCACCAAGCTCGCCACGCGCAGGACCGCGCCGATCGCGGACTGGCTGCGCAGCCTTGCGCGTGAGCTGCACGCCGAGCTGGGCGGCCCAGGCGTCGGGGCCCTCGGCATGTGCTTCACGGGTGGCTACGCATTGGCCATGATGGTCGACGACTCCGTCGCGGCCCCGGTGGTCGCGCAGCCGGCGACGCCGTTCCCCATCGGCAGGCGGCGCAGCGCCGACCTCGGCCTCTCGCCCGACGACCAGGCGGCGATGGTGGCCAGGGCGCAGGCCGGCTGCCAGGTCCTCGGCCTGCGATACGCCGACGACAAGGCCACCGGCAGCCGCTTCCACACCCTGCAGAGCCTGCTCGGCGACAACTTCGTCGGCGTCGAGTTCCCCGGCAAGGGGCACGCCACCCTGACCGAGCACCGGCAGCAGGAGGCGGTCGACAAGGTGCTGGAGTTCTTCGGCCGTCGCCTGCGCAGCTGAGGCCCCGAGTGAGCGACGACTCGATGCCGGCAGACCTGCTAGCGCAGGCGCTGGCGGCCCGCGGCTTCATGCCGCCCGACGAGGGGCTGGCCCTGCACCGGCTGGCACGCGAGCGGCTCCCGCACGGTCCGGTGCTCGAGGTCGGCACCTACTGCGGCAAGTCCGCTGTCTATCTCGGCGCGGCCGCGCGCGAGGTCGGCGGCACCGTCTTCACCGTCGACCACCACCGCGGGTCGGAGGAGAACCAGGCCGGCTGGGAGCACCACGACCCGAGCCTGGTCGACGACGAGTCCGGGCTGATGGACACCCTGCCCGTCTTCCGTCGCACCATCGAGCAAGCGGGACTCGAACCTCACGTGGTCGCGGTGATCGGGCCGTCCCTGACGGTGAGCGCGCACTGGCGGACCCCGCTCTCGATGCTGTTCGTCGACGGCGGACACGGCGAGCAGCCGGCCATGGACGACTACGAGGGCTGGGCCCGGTGGGTGATGCCGGGCGGCCTGCTGGCCATCCACGACGTGTTCCCCGACCCGCGCGACGGTGGGCGGCCGCCGTACGACGTGTGGTTGCGGGCGCTGGCCGGTGGCAGCTTCGCCGAGAGCGAGGCCGTCGGCTCGCTGCGGGTGCTACGCCGAACGCAGGGGCAGCCCGGAGAGGGCGTCGGCTGACTGGTCGGCTGAGGGGCAGCCGCACTCGAGGGCAAGCGGCGCGAACGGCGCCACCATCGTGGTGCCGCGCATGATGTCGGCCCCCGGGGTGGCGTCGCTGAGGGCGTCGGCGGCCAGGATCATCGCGCCGGCCGTGTAGGTCGAGTGCTCCCCCGGCCAGTTCACGTCGTCTGGCCACACGTAGCCGGTCCAGTAGCGGCCCTCGTCGTCACGCAGATGCTGCATGTCGGCGAACAGCCGCCGGGCCCGCTCGCGGTGGCCGAGCGCCTCCAGGGTCAGCACCAGCTCGCAGGTCTCGGCCCCGGTGACCCACGGGTTGGTCGAGACACAGAGAACGCCGAGGTCGGGCACCACGAACTCGTCCCAGCGGTCGGCGAGCATCTGCTCGCCGTCGCGACCGCGCACGGCGCCGCCGAGGACCGGGTAGTACCAGTCCATCGAGAACTCCGACTTGTCCAGGAACAGGTCGGGGTGGACGCGCAGCGCGTGCCGCAGGCGCCCTCCGGCCAGCTCCCATTCGGGCTGCGGGTCGTCCATCAGCTCCGCCAGCGAGACGCCGGCGCGCAGCGACTGGTGAACGCTCGACGAGGCGGCCAGCAAGGCCTCCTGGTGCACGATGCCGGGTCGGCCGTCGACCCACTCCTGCGCCCAGGCGATGCCACCGAACGACAGCTGCACCGACACCACCCAATCCAGGGCGCGGCGCACCGTCGGCCAGCACCGCGCCACGAACGCCGCGTCGCGGCGGACGAGCCAGTGGTGCCAGAGCGCAACGGCGAGGTAGGCGGACATGTTGGTCTCGCCGCTGGCGTCCTCGACCTCGCCGGCCACCAGCTTCATCGGCCACGAACCGTCGGCCCGCTGGGTCGCAAGCGCCCAGTCGAAGGCCCGCTCGGCGGCCGCCGGTCTACCTCCCGCAAGCAGCCCCATGGCGGACTCGAGGTGGTTCCAGACGTCGGTGTGCGCGCCCGTCGTCCACGGGATCGCGCCGTCGGGCTCCTGCATCGCCTCGATCGACGCGGCCGACTCCGCGACCTGGGCGGCGCTCAGCACGCCCGGGACGGATGGGACCGTGCGGGCCGGCTCAGGCCGCATCGGGCTTGCGGAAGTAGAGGACCAGGCTCTTGCCGATCAGCGGGTCCAGCACCCGCTCGGCGTACCGCGTCGTGCGCGGCTTCTTCATGATGTCCCACACCAGCAGGCGGTGGTACGCCTTCACGGCCGGGTTGTCGTCGTTGGTCACGCCGACCGCGCACTTGAGCCACCAGTACGGCGCGTGCAGCCCGTGGGCATAGCCGCGTCCGGTCGGCACCAAGCCGGCCGCCGCGGCCTTGGTGGTGAGCTCCTTGTCGGTGTAGATCCGGATGTGGCCGCCGGGCACGTTGTGGTAGTCGTCGGAGAGCCGCCAGCAGATGATCTCGGGCAGCCAGCGCGGAACCGTCAGCGCGATGGTGCCGCCCGGTCGCAGCACCCGGGCCAGCTCGGCGATCGCCTGGATGTCGGCCGGGATGTGCTCGAGCACCTCGGCCGCCACGATCCGGTCGAACTCGCCGTCGGCGAAAGGCAGCGACAAGGCGTCGCCCTCCTTGACGTCGGCCTCGGCCCCCTCGGGCACCTCGCCGGCGTCCAACATCTCGGCGAAGAGGTCGCGCACCCCTGACAGCTCGTCGGCGTCCTGGTCGAAGGCGACCACATCGGCGCCGCGCCGGTACATCTCGAAGGCGTGCCGGCCGGCGCCACACCCCATGTCCAGCACCCGCTCGCCCGGTCTCAGGCCGAGCCGGTCGAAGTCAACGGTCAGCATGAGATGGCGCTTCCTTCTTCGTCTTCGGTTGTCGAGCCCGTCGCGAGGGACGAGCGACGGTGTCGAGACAGGCCTCCTCGTACGCCGCGGCGGTGGCGGCGGCCGCGGCCCGCCAGCTGAACAGCTCCTCGACGCGGGCCCGGCCCGCCGCGCCGTACCGCTCGCGGCGCTCGGGGTCGTCGAGGAGCGCGCCGAGGGCCCGGGTCAGCGCGCCGACGTCACCCGGTGTGACCAGGTCGGCGCACAGCCCGTCGGGTCCGACGACCTCGGGGATCGCCCCGGCGTCGGAGACGACCAGCGGCGTGCCGCAGGCCATCAGCTCGGCGGTCGGCAGCGAGAAGCCCTCATACAGCGAGGGCACGCAGGCCACCTCGGCCGAACCCATGATCTCGACGAGCTCCGCTTCGCTGACGCCGTGCACGAAACGCACGTGCTCGGCGATGGCGAGCCGGTCGACGATCTGGTGTGTCTGGCCACCCGGCTGCGGCTTGCTCACGAGCAGGAGGTGCAGGTCGTCGCGCTCGGTGCGCAGCTTGGCGAAGGCCTCCAGGAGCGTGGCGATGCCCTTCATCGGAGCATCCGCGCTGGCCATCGCCACGATGCGGCCCGGCACCCGCGGAGTGGTCGGCGGCCGGAAGCCGTCGTCGACCCCCAGCGGGATCACCCGCACCCGGTCGGCGGCCACCCCGAAGTCGGCCACGATGTCGCGCCTGGACGACGCCGAGGGGGTCAGCACGAGCCGAGCTGCGCGAGCGACCTTGACCTGCATCCGCAGGAAGCCGTACCACCGTCGGAGCGAGAGTCGCTTGCGCCAGGTTGGGGCCGCCGCGAGGTCGATGCGGCGGTCGACGGTGATCGGGTGGTGGATCGTGGTCACCACCGGCAGCCCCAGCTTGGCCACGTCGAGGATCCCGTAGGCCAGCACCTGGTTGTCGTGCACCACGTCGAAGTCGGCCGTCCGTTCGCTCAGCAGCCTGGCCACCCGGGTGCCGAACGTCTTGGGCTCCGGGAAGCCCGCCGTGCACATGGTCAGGAACTCCTCGACGTCGACGAGGTCGCGGAACTCCCGGAGCCTGGGCACGCGGAACGGGTCGGGCTCGCGGTAGAGGTCGAGGCTCGGCACCTTGGTCAGCCGGACGCCGTCGTCGAGGTCGGGGTAGGGCTGCCCCGAGAACACCTCGACGTCATGACCCAGTGCGACCAGCTCGCGGCTGAGGTGGCGGACGTAGACGCCCTGGCCGCCGCAGTGCGGCTTGCTGCGATAGGACAGCAGTGCGATGCGCACGGGCGGCACCCCTTCCGCTCGGACCGGCACGAGTGCTCATCATCGCCCACGCCTGGCCAGCCCGGCCGGTCGGACCATGTCGGGTGGCTCACACGGTGCGCCTCCGGCGGGCCCTCAACTGCCTTCGGAGGAGTGGCCGGGGAAGACGTGGGCGGTCGGGTCGATGACGACGGCGGCGTTGTTGACGGCGGTGGCCGCTTCTCCGAAGCCGACGGCGATGAGGCGGACCTTGCCGGGGTACTCCGTGACGTCTCCCGCGGCGAAGACCCTGGGCAGGCTGGTGCGCATCGCGCCGTCGACGACGATGTGTCGCTTCAGGACCTCGATCCCCCACTGCTGGAGGGGGCCGAGGTCGGCGATGAAGCCGAGCGCGGCGACCACTGCCTGGGCGGGGCGGCGTACGGGCTCGGCGCCGTCGACGGTGATCTCGACCTCCTCGACGACCCCGTTGCCGATCAGCGCGGTCACCTGCGCCTTGGTCACGATGTCGACCGAGGTGGAGCGGACCTGTTCGACGGTGCGCTGGTGGGCGCGGAACGCCTCGCGACGGTGCACGAGCGTGACCGTCTTGGCGACCGGCTCGAGGTGCAGCGCCCAGTCGAACGCGCTGTCGCCGCCCCCGACGATGACCACGTCCTTGCCCGCGTAGGGCGCGAAGCTCGGCACGAAGAACTCCATCCCCCGCCCGACCCAGCCGTCGCCGGCTGGCAGCGGCCGGGGGCTGAACTTGCCGATGCCAGCGGTGATCAGGACCGCCCCGGCTCGGATCGTGGTGCCGTCGTCGAGCTCGACGGTCGCCGACTCGTCGTCCTGGACGAGCCCGACAGCCGTGCGGTCGAGGAAGTAGTCGGGGTGCGCGGTACCGGCCTGCTCGACCAGCCCCGCCACGAGGTCGCGACCCTTGATGGTGGGGAAACCGGCCACGTCGAGGATCTGCTTCTCCGGATACATGGCCGTGATCTGGCCGCCCAGCTCGGGCAGCGAGTCGACGACAGCAACCCGCAGGCCGCGGAAGCCCGCGTAGTAGGCCGCGAAGAGCCCGCTGGGCCCCGCGCCGATGATCAGCAGGTCGGTCTCGTTGACGGACGGAGAGGTCGCAGTGGCCACCCGGTGATCCTAGGGCGAACCCCCACCTGGCTAGCGGGTCTCGATGCCCGACACGAGCCAGCCGTGTGCGGTGTGGGTCATGGTCACCAGGGTCCGATAGGGCACGCTGACCGGCGCCCCGCCGTCGCGACTGACCTGTTGGTCGAGGAACAGCAGCGCCTCGACCCGCTCGGGCGTCGCCGTCACGACTCCGGACATCACGACCTCGGCGGCGGTCTCCTGACGGGCGTCGACGAACGCCGCGCGCAGATCGGCCGCGGTGTGGCGGTAGGCCTCGGCGTACTCCGGCGTCATCAGCGTGGTCGCCTGGGTGACCTGCTCGTCGTAGTTGCGGTAGCTCGTGGACACGATCTCGGTCAGATCCTGGGCGGCTGCGTCCACGGCCGCGCGGGTGGCCAGGTCGCCGAGCACGACGGGACGCTCGTCCGTGGCGGCGGCCGGGGCGTTCCCGAGGTACCAGACCTCGGCGCCGGCCAGCAGCACCAGCGCGGTGGCCAGGCCACCGAGGGCGACGTCAACAGGACGGGTCACGGTCAGTCCAGGTAACGGATGTCGGAGGTCAGCCAGTGGCCGTCCTGGAGGACCAGCTCCAGTCGGAGCCGCAGGTTGCGGGGAACCGCCTCGTCCTGGGTACGCCGATCGGCGCGGGTGCCGGTCGTCGCCACGATCACGCTGGCGCGGGCCTGCTGGAGCGCGACCACAGCACTCCACTCCACCGAGCCCTCCGTGACCGTGCGGTCGCGCCGCAGCGCGCGGACGAACTGGTCGGCCGAGGTGGAGTAGCGATCCTTGAGAGGACCGGTGGCGCCGGCGGTGATGCGGGCCAGGTCGGCCCGGGCCGTCTCGTGCGAGACGTTGACGAAGGCGGTGGACTCGCTGCCGGCGGCGGCCAGCACGGCGGCGTACCGCAGCTGGTGGTCAGCCGCCTGGGCGCGCGCATCCCGCGCCTGGGCGACCTGCACCCCACCGACGACGCAGGCGACCGCAAGCAGGGCGCACAGGACCACCAGCCACATGGTCGACCGTGCCCAGGTCGCGCTCATATCTCGGCATGGTAGGTCCTCGTGGCGGCGCGGCCCCGGCTGATCTGCCCACCTAGGATGGGCGACTGTGCAGACCGCCCCGGACCCCGCTCGCCACGACGGGCCTGGTCTGCTGGGAGCCGTCCGCCGGCATCCCTCGGGCGTGTTGCTGGTCGCGCAGCTGCTCGCGGTGCTGGCCTATCCGTTCGCCGACGACAGCGACGTGGGTCGGGCCCTGCTTGGCCTGGTCGGCACGGGTGTCGTGCTCATCGCGGTCTGGGCCGTCCGCCGGACGCCCGCGCTCGGCTGGATCGCGGTGCTTCTCGGCGGGCCGGCGATGATCTTCACGGTGCTCGAGGCGGTCTTCCCCGACCACGACGCGCTGGTGCTGGGGTCGGCACTGCTGCACGCGCCGTTCTACTTCTACGTGTCCTACGGGATGATCCGCTACCTCTTCCACGACGACCGGGTGACCACCGACGAGCTCTACGCCACGGGCGCGGCCTTCACCGTCGTGGCCTGGGGCTTCGCCTACGTCTTCGTCGCCTGCCAAGTGGTGTGGCCGGGTTCCTTCGTCGGCTACGGCGACGACAGCACGCACACGTTCTTCGAGCTGCTGTTCCTCTCCTTCACCAACCTCACGAGCGTCGGGCTCTCAGACATCGTGCCGGTGCTGCCGAACGCCCGGTCGCTGGTGATGGTGGAGCAGGTGGCCGGCGTCCTCTACATCGCCCTGGTGGTGGCCCGCCTGGTGGGGTTGACGGTCGTCCGCGCCCACAACCAGTCCGACTGACCGGGTCAGTCGTCCCAACCCTCCGGACGCAGCTTCTTCGGCAGCTTGCCGACCACCAGCCGGTAGGACTCGTCGACGGCGTCCAGCAGGTCCTCGTCAGGGATTGCGGCGCGGAAGGCCAAGGTGTTCCAGCCAGACCGGCCGATGTAGGCCATCACGGTCGCGTCCATCGGAAACCTTTCGAGCCACTCGTCGGCCACCTCGCGGGTGGCCCCACCCTTGACCCCCACGGAGTCCGTCCCCAGGAACGCAAAGATCTTGCCCCGCTCCGCCTCCCCGACCTTGATGACCGGGTGGTCGTGATCCCACGGGTTGTCGGGCCAAGCGCCCGGTTTGGCCAGGCAGTAGGCCAGCATCCGCTCGACGTCCACGTCGGTCACCCTACGACGGCCGTTGCGCCCCCCTGCCTACGATGAGCGAGTGACCGGCCCCGAGTTGTGGCGCGCGTTCGCCAACGACCCGCGAGCGCCGGAGAACGCCCCGATGCGGGCCTCCGACGCGGACCGCGACATCGTGTTCGGAGCGCTGGCCGAGGCCTACGCGGAGGGCCGGCTCGACCGCGAGGAGTACGACGAGCGCACCGACACCGTGCACAGCGCCAAGACGCTGGGCGAGCTGCCCGGCCTGCTCGACGACCTGGTGCCGCACACGGCGATCGTGCCCCTCGGGTCCGCGGCCCTGGCCTCCGTCGAGGAACAGGCTGTGGCCCGCTGGGAGAAGAGCCGGCGCGAGGCGTTCATGGGGTTCCTGATCCCGTCGTTGGTCTGCTGGGTGATCTGGTCGGCGACGATGTTCGGCGGCTTCATGTGGCCGCTGTTCCCGACCGTCGCCACCGCGATCCCACTGCTGCGCACCCTGGTGCAGCGCAAGGACATCATCGAGTCCAACCAGCGCTACATCGTGCGCAGCCAGGAGAAGGCCCAGCAGAAGGCGCAGCGCAAGCAGCAGAAGCCCCCCGAGCTCGGGGGCTAGGACTCACTCCTCGTCGTCGCCGTCGAGGAGACCCTCTCGACGGGCCTTGGCGACGATGCGCCGGACGTTGGTGAGCGAGCCGCAGCCATCGTCGACCTGCCGGTTGCGCTCCTTCGCGAACGCCTCCCCCAGCTCGGCGCGGACCTGTTCACCCACCTCCTCGCGGGCGGGGTTGAGGATGGTCAACTCCTCCTCGGTGAGGTGGTGGTTGACGGCCTTGGCCAGCTCTTCCACCGCGTCGTCGAAGGCCTGGGTGTCGGTGCCCTTGAGCTCGAGCACGGCCAGCAGGGCCTCGTGCCCCTCCGCGTGCTCCTCCTCGCCGTGGTCGGCCTCGTGCTCGGTGATCGCGTCCTTGCGCCGCAGCTTGGGATAGACGAACTTCTCCTCCGCCTCCGCGTGGGCGACGTGGAGGGTGGCGAAGGCGTGCCGGACGGCGTCGCGGTCGGAGCTGCTGTCGCGCAGGTCGCGCAGCAGCGCCTCGAACCGCCGGTGGTCCTCGAGGATCAGCTCCACCACGTCGCCCGAGACCGGCCTGCCGAGATCGATCGCAGTCATGCGGGACAGGCTAGTGACCCGGACAGGGGCCGTCTTCGCGCGTGCGGGCTAGTCGATGCAGAACTCGTTTCCTTCGGGATCCTGCATCACGATGAAGCCGAGGCTCATCGGGGGGTCCGGCTCGAAGCGCTTCAACCGGGTCGCGCCGAGCGCGACCAACCGATCGCACTCGGCCTCGAAGGCCGCCATCCGCTCGTCACCCTTCAGGCCCGGCGCCGCTCGGACGTCGAGGTGGACTCGGTTCTTGGCGGTCTTGCCCTCGGGCACCTGCTGGAAGAACACGCGCGGCCCGACCTCAGCAGGGTCGTGGAGAGCGCTCGCAGTGTTGCGCTGGTCCTCCGGGACCCCGAAGGCCTCGAGCGCGGCGTCCCAGGTGTCGAACCCCTTGGGCGGGTCGTCGTGCACGTAGCCGAGCACCTCGGCCCAGAAGGTCGACAGAGCGGCCGGGTCGGCGCAGTCGAAGGTCACCTGGATGGTGCGCGCCTCGCTCATCGGACGCTCGCCTCGATCATCTGCCGCAGCTCCTTCTTGAGGTCGGAGATCTCGTCACGCAGCCGCGCCGCCACCTCGAACTGCAGCTCGGCGGCGGCGTTCTTCATCTGCTCGGTGAGCTGTTGGATCAGCTCGGCCAAGTCGGTGCTGGGGATGCCTGCCGTGTCGGGCGCCTTCTGACGCAGCTCGGCGGCTCCCATCTTGGACAGCCCCGGGACCGGCGCCTTCTTGGACCGGTCGCCGCGGGCGCCGGTGCCCTGCCAGGTGGCCAGCAGCTCCTGGGTGTTCTCGTCCTCGCGGGCCAGCATCTCGGTGATGTCGGCGATCTTCTTGCGCAGCGGCGTCGGGTCGATGCCGTTGGCGGTGTTGTAGGCGACCTGCTTGGCGCGACGCCGGTTGGTCTCGTCGATCGCCTTCTCCATCGACGGCGTGATCTTGTCGGCGTACATGTGCACCTGGCCCGAGACGTTGCGGGCCGCGCGGCCGATCGTCTGGATCAACGACTTGTCGGAGCGCAGGAAGCCCTCCTTGTCGGCGTCGAGGATCGAGACCAGCGAGACCTCGGGCAGGTCGAGGCCCTCGCGCAGCAGGTTGATGCCGACCAGGACGTCGTACTCGCCCATCCGCAGCTCGCGCAGCAGCTCGATGCGACGCAGGGTGTCGACCTCGGAGTGGAGGTAGCGGGTGCGGATGCCGGCGTCGAGGAGGTAGTCGGTGAGGTCCTCGGACATCTTCTTGGTCAGCGTGGTCACCAGCACCCGCTCGTTCTTCTCGGTGCGGGTGTTGATCTCGTGGATGAGGTCGTCGATCTGGCCCTTGGTCGGCTTGACCACCACCTCGGGGTCGATGAGCCCGGTCGGCCGGATGATCTGCTCGACGGTGTCTCCCCCGACCTTGTCGAGCTCGTAGTTGCCAGGCGTCGCGGAGAGATAGATCGTCTGGCCGATCCGGTCGAGGAACTCCTCCCACTTCAATGGTCGGTTGTCCATCGCGCTGGGCAGCCGGAAGCCGTGGTCGACCAGGTTGCGCTTGCGGGACATGTCGCCTTCGTACATGCCGCCGACCTGGGGCACCGCGACGTGGGACTCGTCGATGATGAGGAGGAAGTCCTCGGGGAAGTAGTCGAGCAGGCAGTTGGGCGCGCTCCCCCGGGTGCGGCCGTCGATGTGCATCGAGTAGTTCTCGATGCCCGAGCAGGAGCCGACCTGGCGCATCATCTCGATGTCGTAGGTCGTGCGCATCCGCAGCCGCTGGGCCTCGAGCAGCTTGCCCTGCCGCTCGAAGGTGGCCAGCTGGTCGTCCAGCTCGAGCTCGATCCCACGGATCGCGCGCTCCATGCGGTCGGGCCCGGCGACGTAGTGGGTCGCGGGGAAGACGTAGAGCTCCTTGTCCTCCGAGAGCACCTCGCCCGTGACCGGGTGGAGGGTCATCATCCGCTCGACCTCGTCGCCGAAGAACTCGATGCGGACCGCCGCCTCCTCGTAGACGGGGAAGATCTCGAGGGTGTCGCCGCGCACGCGGAACGTGCCGCGGGTGAACGACATGTCGTTGCGGGTGTATTGGATCTCCACCAACCGGCGCAGGATCGAGTCGCGGTCGTGCTCGTCGCCGACCCGCAGCCGCAGCATCCGGTCGACGTACTCCTGGGGGGTGCCGAGGCCGTAGATGCAGGACACGGTGGAGACGACGATGACATCGCGACGGGTCAGCAGCGAGTTGGTCGCGGAGTGCCGCAGCCGCTCGACCTCCTCGTTGATGGAGGAGTCCTTCTCGATGTAGGTGTCGGTCTGGGGGACGTAGGCCTCGGGCTGGTAGTAGTCGTAGTAGGAGACGAAGTACTCGATCGCGTTGTCGGGGAAGAGCATCCGCAGCTCGTTGGCGAACTGGGCGGCCAGGGTCTTGTTGGGCTGGAGCACCAGCAGCGGCCGCTGCACCTGCTCGGCGACCCACGCCACGGTCGCGGTCTTGCCCGTGCCGGTCGCGCCGAGCAGCACGACGTCCTGCTCGCCGCCGTTGATCCGCTTCACGATCTCTGTGATCGCGGTCGGCTGATCGCCCGACGGCACATAGTCGGACTGGACGTGGAAGGGAGCCACGCGACGCTCGAGATCGGTCACCGGACGCATGGGTACGAGCGTACGACCCGCCACCGACAGGCCTCGAGCCTCGCCGCCCGAGTCGACGCCCAGCAGCCTCGCTAGATTGGCCGCGTGGCCCGATCAGCGTCCGAAGAGCGTCTCCTCGTTGCTCTCCGCAGAGCCCTGGTTGCGGTCCTGGTGACCCCGTTCCTGGTCGCCATCGGCCTCACGTTCCTCGACTCCTACCGGCGTCGAGGCAAGCGGCCCAAGCCGTTCCCGACGACCCCGCCCACGGGCGTGCCGGTCGGGAAGGGCCAGGTGACGACCTACTCCTTCGGCCGCGACCTCTACGACGACATGATCGCGGCGATCGACGGCGCCCAGCGGCAGGTCCTCTTCGAGACCTACATCTGGAAGGGCGACGAGGTCGGCACCCGCTTCAAGGAGGCGCTGGCCGCGGCCGCCGACCGCGGTGTGGAGGTGTATTGCATCTACGACTCGTTCGCCAACCTCGTGGTCTCGCCGGTGTTCAAGACCTTCCCGCAGAACATGAAGGTGCTGCGCTACCCGGTGTACTCCGCCGGGTGGCGGTTCTTCGACATGCGCCGCTACGGGCGTGACCACCGCAAGATCCTCGTGGTCGACGAGGCGGTCGGGTTCGTCGGCGGCTACAACGTCGGGACGGCGTACGCCACGGAGTGGCGCGACACCCATGTCCGCATCACCGGGCCGGGTGTGTGGGATCTCAAACGCGCCTTCGCCGACTTCTGGAACCTCAACCGCCGCCGGCGCTTCGGACCCAGCGAGCGGCCGCTCCTGCTGGAGACCGCGTCGACCTGGGAGCCGCAGATCCGCTTCCACCGCAACGTGCCGCGGCTGACGGTCTTCCCGATCCGGGGCATGTACCTGGAAGCGATCGACCGCTCCAGTCGCAACGTGTGGATGACGTGTGCCTACTTCATCCCCGACCAGGACTTCGTCGACTCCATGAAGCGGGCCGCCGAGCGCGGGGTCGACGTCCGCCTGCTGCTCCCGCTGAAGTCCAACCACATCGTGGCCGACTGGATCTCCCGCGGCTACTTCGCCCAGCTGCTTCACTCGGGGGTGCGGATCATGCGCTTCCGCGACGCGATGGTGCACGCCAAGACCGCCACCATCGACGGCAGCTGGTCGACCGTCGGCACCGCCAACGTCGACCGGCTCAGCCTCCAGGGCAACTACGAGATCAACGTCGAGATCATCGACGCCTCCATGGCTCGGACACTGGAGGAGATCTTCCTCGTCGACGAGTCCAACTGCCTCGAGCTGACGCTGGCCGAGTGGGAGGCGCGCGACCTGCACCGCAAGTTCACCGAGTTCGTGCTCTGGCCGCTGCGCCCGCTGCTGTGAGCGGGTGTCAGGTGGCCGTGCGCTGGCGACCCTGCCAGTAGTCCCAGGCGAGAGTCACCAGGATTGCGCCGACGATCGAGCCGATGATGCCGCTTGGTCGCAGGTCCAGGCCGTCGCCCGACAGCAGGCTGGCCAGCAGGCCGCCCACGAAGGAGCCCACCAGTCCGGCGACGATGGCGACCGTCCAGTTGATGTTGTGGCCGCGGGTGCCGAGCAGGAGCTGCGCCGCGGCTCCCACGAGCATGCCGAACAGGATGATGGCGAGGATGAGCATGCCCCCGACGCTACCGGCTCAGAGCAGGCCGAGCCCGGTGGCGTGCCGACGTACGGCGTCACTGTCGGCCGCGAGCACGAACGGCACGTCCGGTGCCCACTCCGCCGACACCTTCTCGACCCGACCGTCTCCCGGGTCGAGCCGGACCTCGCGGATGTAGACGGCCAAGATCCGTCCGGGGTGGGTCCGGACGATCTCGGCGTAGATCTCGGGGTCCTTCTCCCCCGAGTCGCCGATCAGGACGAACGACAGGTGCGGGTGCAGGTCGAGGATCTCCTCGATCCGCCCATGCTTCGGCTCGCGCCCGGCGTCGTTGCCGAGCAGGTCACGCAGCAGCACCGGTCCCCAAGGGAACTCCCGGTGCCGCAGGAAGGCCGACAAGAAGGCGTGCAGGTTCCAGGGGCTGGACGAGACGTAGAAGACCGGGTTCACGTCGGCCGCGAGGTCGCGGTAGAGCTCGGCGACCCCGGGGAACGGCGTCCGCGTCAGGGCCGAGCCGGTGAACGTCTGTCGGACCATGTGCCCGATCCGCTCGACACCGGTCTCGAGGATGGTGTCGTCGATGTCGGAGACGATTCCGAACCGCGCGTCGGGCCCCGGCACCCGCACCTCGATCGGCGCGGTGTGCGGACCGGTGAGACCGCGGTAGTCGCCGCTGAGCTCGACGGTGCCGACGGACCACGGGGCGTCGAGCTCGGCAGCGTCCGGGTGGAGGTGGGCGAGGAAGTAGCCCTCCTCGTCGGTCACGGTCTCCACGGTCGAGCTCGCGACGGTGATCCGCAGCGGCACGTCGGCAAGCTCATCGGTGACGAAGTGCCGCAGCGTCCGAAGCACCGCGGAACCGGCCCCTTCGCCGTCGACCGCCTCGGAAGGTGGTGGATCGTCGAGGACCCGGCCGCGCACGACCACCCCCTCGGCTCCACCGTGCCCGCCATAGGGCTCGATGCGGAAGTCGTCGGGCGGCTGAGAGGCAGTCCGGCGCCGCCGGGCGCCGTCCCACGCGCGCTCGAGCCGCACCACCCACCGACTCGTCATGGGACCAGAGTAGGGAGCGGTCAGACCGGGTAGTGGGTCGGCAGCGCCATCCGCGGCCCGCGCCGGGGCGCCCCCAAACCGGCCATGGCGACGTACGCCTGGACCCGCCCGCGGTGCGGGCGCCAGGGCTCCAGCAGCTCGGCCAGCTGGACGTCGTCGATGCGCTCTCCCGTCAACGCCCAGCCGACGTCCTTGGCCACGTGGTAGTCGCCGAAGCTGACCGCGTCGGCGTCGCCGAAGGCGCGCTGCCGGACCTCGGCGCTGGTCCAGATGCCGACCCCCGGCAGCGTGCGCAACCGCTTGTCGGCCTCGGCAGCGGAGATTCGGTCGATGCTGTCGCCCACCCGGGCGACGGTGACGATGCTGCGGGAACGGGCCGGGTCGATGTGCATCCGCAGCCACTCCCACGAGGGGATCATCCGCAGCCGCTCGGCCGTCGGCTGGAGCCAGACCTTGCGCTCACGGCCGGGGCCTGGCGCCCGCTCGCCGAACCGGTGCACCAGGTCGCGGAAGCCGGCGAACGCCTCCTTGCCGGTCACCTTCTGCTCGACGATCGCCGGCACCAGCGCCTCCATCACCCGGTCGCTGCGGCCCAGCCGCCAGTGCGGGTGGCGGCGATGGATCTCGACGAGCAGCGGGTGCAGCGGCTCGAAGCCGCTCGGGTCGTCGTCGGCCCCGAGCATCGCTGGCACGCCCTCGAGCGCCCAGGTGGCTCCGGGCCCCCACGCCTCGGCGTACACCTCGGCGTCGCGCGGCCGGGGCTCGACCATCAGGGTGGCGGGGCCGTCGGGCGTCCGGATGCCGCGCCAGTGCTGGTCACCGTCGAGGCGGTACGTCGGGTCTCCACCGCCGTGCCGCTGCTGGTGCAGGATGCGGCCGACCGGACACGGCCAGTCGGGTCGCCACACGCGCACCCGGCCGACTTCCCTCACGACCCGCACGTTACGGCAGGGCTCGACAGCTCGACCCGCGCCGGCTGCGGCTAGGTTGACGAACGTGACCGACCGCCCCGTCCAGCGCGACCTCGAGCCCGGAATCCAGCGCGACCTCACCGGCCAGATGTCGTACGGCGACTACCTCCGCCTCGACCTGCTGCTGTCTGCGCAACAGCCGCAGAGCGACCCGCCCCAGCACGACGAGCTGCTCTTCATCATCCAGCACCAGACGAGCGAGCTGTGGCTCAAGCTCCTCGTCCACGAGCTCCGCTCGGCCCGCGACCTGCTCCGCAGGGACGAGCTCGCCCCCGCGCTCAAGCGACTGGCGCGGGTCAAGCACGTGCAGCACGTGCTCACCGACCAGTGGTCGGTGCTCGCGACGCTGACCCCCTCGGAGTACGTCCTGATCCGCCCGTTCCTGGCCACGGCGTCGGGCTTCCAGTCGGCGCAGTACCGCGAGGTCGAGTTCCTCCTCGGCAACAAGAACCCCGACATGGTCAAGGTCTTCGCGCACGACCCCGAGGCGCAGACCGCACTGGAGACACTGCAGAACGAGCCAAGTCTCTATGACGAGTTCCTCGGCTACCTCGCCCGCCGGGGGTACGCCGTCCCGGCCGACCTCCTCGACCGCGACTGGTCGCAGCCCTATCGGATGCACCCCGAACTGCTCGCGATGTTCGCCGAGGTCTATGCCGCCCCGGAGCAGCACTGGGGGGTCTACGAGACCTGCGAGGAGCTGGTCGACCTCGAGGACAACTTCCAGCTGTGGCGGTTCCGCCATCTCCAGGTCGTGCAGCGCACGATCGGCCACAAGACCGGCACCGGTGGCTCGTCCGGCGTCGACTTCCTGCGGCGGGCCCTCGACCTGACGTTCTTCCCCGAGCTCTACGAGGTACGCACCCAGGTCGTGGGCTGAGTGCCGGTCAGCCGAGGTCGAGGTCTCGCATCGCGCGGGCGACCGGCTCGCCCGGCGTACCGGTGAGGCCGGCGACGACGCCGGCACGGTCCTCGGCCGACCGGTTCTGGCTCAGCTTGGCCTTGGCCTCGACCGACTCGACCACCAGCTCGAGGCCGACGATCGCGCGCAGCTGGCCCTCGACGTACTTCACCGGGGCGTCGTCGACCGACCAGCGTCGTTCGCGGCCCTGCTCGTGACGGTCGGTGAGGTTGCGGACGTGGCCACGCAGCCAGTCGACGTCGTCGTGCAACCGGATGGTGCCGCGCAGGTGGACGGCCGAGTAGTTCCAGGTCGGCACCACGCGGCCGTGCTCGCCCTTGGAGGCGTAGAAGGACGGTGACACGTAGGCGTCGGGGCCGGTGACCACGGCGAGCGCGGCGGCGCCGTCCTCGATTCGCTTGCCGTGGGAGTTGGCGCGGGCGAGGTGGCCGACGAGGCTGTCGTCGAGCCAGAGCACCGGCAGGTACGTCACATCGGGCGTCCCGTCCGCGGCCACCGTCACCAGGTGGGCGGTGCCGACCCCGGCGACGAAGTCGCGCACGTCGTCCGCGGGCATCACGTTGAAGCGGGGGACGTAGAAGCGGTCCGTGCTCACCCGCCGAGTCTGCCATCCGCCGGGAGTGTCGTCGGTGTCGGCGCCGACGGACAGAATGGGCGGGTGCTTCTCGCCAGGATCGTGGAGACGTCCCAGGCCGTCGCGGCCACTCGCTCGCGGAAGGCCAAGGTCGTCGCGCTGGCCGAGGTGCTCGCCGAGGCGGGCCCCGACGAACTCGAGATCACGACGGCCTATCTCGGCGGCACGCTCCTGCAGCGCCGCACCGGCGTGGGCTGGCGCGGCATCGGCTCGCCACCCGAGGCGGCCGAGGAGCCGACGTTGACGGTGACCGAGGTGCACGAGACGTTCGACCGGATCGCAGCCCTCGCGGGCGCCGGGTCGCAGGCAGCCCGGGCGACCGCGGTCGCCGACCTGCTCGGCCGGGCCACCGCCGAGGAGCAGGCCTGGCTGCGCGGCGTGATCACGGGCAGCGTCCGGCAGGGGGCGCTCGACGCCCTGGTCCAGGAGGCGTTGGCCGCCGCGTCCGGGGCGCCGTTGAAGGCCGTGCGCCGTGCGGCAATGCTCGCTGGAGGCACGGTCCCGGTGGCCGTCGCGGCCTTCGCGGGCGAGGAGGCGCTGGCCGCGATCGGGCTGGAGGTCGGCCGGCCCGTCATGCCGATGCTCGCCTCCAGCGCTCCCGACGTGACCGCCGCGATGGCCAAGGCCGGCGGCGGTGCCGTCGCCATCGACACCAAGCTCGACGGCATCCGCATCCAGGTGCACCGCGACGGCGACGACGTCGTCATCGCCACCCGCTCGCTCGACGTGATCACCGACCGGCTGCCAGAGGTCGTCGAGATCGCACGCCGGCTGCCCGCCGAACGTTTCGTCCTGGACGGCGAGGCGCTGGCGCTCGACGAGGCCGGCCGACCCCGGCTGTTCCAGGAGACCGCGTCCCGCACCGCCCAAGGCAGCGGCGTGAGCGTGACGCCGTACTTCTTCGACCTGCTCCACCTCGACGGCACCAACCTGCTCGACCGCACCGGAGTCGAGCGCTGGGAGGCGCTGGCCGGCCTGGTGCCTGAGCAATACCGCACCCCCAGCCTCGTCACCGACGATGCCGACCAGGCGGCCGCCTTCGTCGCCGAGACGCTGGCCCGCGGCCACGAGGGCGTCGTGGTCAAGTCGCTGGCGGCGCCCTACGAAGCGGGCCGCCGCGGCTCTGCGTGGGTCAAGGTCAAGCCGGTGCACACCCTCGACCTCGTCGTGCTGGCCGTCGAGTGGGGCTCGGGACGACGCGAGGGCTGGCTCTCCAACATCCACCTCGGCGCCCGCGACGGCGACGGCTTCGTGATGCTCGGCAAGACGTTCAAGGGCATGACCGACGAGATGCTGGCCTGGCAGACCGAACGCTTCACCGAGCTCGCCATCGACCCCGCGGCCATCCGCGACAACTACGTCGTACCTCTCCACCCCGTCCAGGTCGTCGAGATCGCCTTCGACGGCATCCAGCGTTCCACCCGCTACCCGGGGGGCGTAGCGCTTCGCTTCGCCCGCGTGATCCGCTACCGCGACGACAAGACGGCCGACCAGGCCGACACCATCGAGACCGTGCAGGGTTTCCGCTAGGAGGTCTGGTGACCGAGTACCCCGTCCTGCTTCATACCGCTATCGACTCTCCTGACTGTCGCGGCCTGGCGGAGTTCTATCGACAGCTTCTCGGGTTGCACTACCGACCCGGCGACGAGGCACCCTCCGGTGGCACCGACGACGACGCCGACTGGCTCGTGCTGCTGGACGCTGCCGGCAACCGGGTGCTGACAGTTCAGGAGAAGAAGGACATGAGGGCGTCGACCTGGCCTTCCGAGGAGGTTCCGATGCAGATGCACATGGACTTCAAGGTGCCGACCGCTGAGGAGCTGGAGCGACACCGCCGGCACGCCGAGGAGCTCGGCGCGACCGTGCTGTACGACCGGTCGAACGACGACGGCGAACCTCTCTACGTCATGGCCGATCTCGCCGGACACCCGTTCTGCCTACTCGTGCAGTAGGCCGACCAGGCGGTGCCGCGACGGAGCAGCTTGGCCGCCTGACCTGCTGCCTGACCGTCAGCGAGGTCCGGGTCCACCGCCCGGAGATACCGGCTCAGCCCCTCATGGCGCATACTGGAGTCAATGACAACCTCATCCGGGCCCAGGCGGCGCCATCTGGCCAGCAGCCCCTTCCAGCCTGACCCCGAGCCCACCATCGAGAACTACGCGATCGGTGACATGGTCTCTCACGACTTGTACGGCGTGGGCAAGGTCGTCGGGGTCGAGGCCAGCGCAGTGACGGTCGACTTCGGCAACCAGACCGTTCGCATCAAGAGCCCCTATCAGAAGATGGAACACCTGTAGCCGACGGCGGGCGCGACTTGCCCGAGCAGACCGACGGACGGCGTACGGCGGCCGCGGCGCGTCGCCGTGCCCGCGAGGCCGAGATCGTGGCCGCGACGCGGGCGCTCTTCGATGACAAGGGCATGCGCGAGGCGCCGATCGAGGACATCGCCAAGGCTGTCGGCATCAACCGGGCCATCGTCTATCGGCACTTCACCGGCAAGGAAGACCTGTTCGCGCTGACCATGGTCAGCTATCTCGACGAGCTGGCCGAGATCCTGGCAGCCGTCGCGCCGGCCTCGGCGACACCCGAGAAGCGGCTGACGGCGATCGTGACGGCGTTCGCCGACTATGCACTGGCGCACCCGGCGTTCGTCGACTGCGCCCAGGCGTTGATGCGCCGGCCCGGAAGCGAGCTGCTCGACGAGGTCTCCGAGTCCTCGCTGCTCAAGCTGGGCCGCGGGATGACGGCCTGCCTGAGCACGCTGGCCGCGGCGATCCAGGACGGCGTCGACGCCGGCGAGTTCCAGGTCCGCGACCCGACGCTGCTCGCCAACACGCTCTATGCCAGCGGCCTCGGCGCCCTGCAGCTCGCACGCGTCGGCATCGTCATCCGCCAGTCGGCGCCGGGCGTGCCCGAGATCGGGTCGATCAGTCCCGACCAGGTCAAGGCCTACCTGGTCTCCGCCGCTCTCGCCGCCGCCCGCCGCTAGCGCTCGAGGATCGCCACCACACCCTGGCCGCCGGCGGCGCAGATGGAGATCAGCGCCCGGCCGGAGCCCTTGTCGGCGAGCAGCTTGGCGGCCACGTTGACGATCCGTCCGCCGGTCGCCGCGAACGGGTGGCCGGCCGCCAGCGACGAGCCGTTGACGTTGAGACGTGAGCGGTCGATCGCGCCGAGCGGGTTGTCGCGGCCCAGGCGCTCCTTGCAGAAGACCGGGTCCTCCCAGGCCTTGAGCGTGGCCAGCACCTGCGACGCGAACGCCTCGTGGATCTCGTAGAAGTCGAAGTCCTGGAGCGAGAGACCCTCACGCTCCAGCATCCGCGAGACGGCGTACGCCGGGGCCATCAGCAGCCCCTCGCCGCCGTGCACGTAGTCGACGGCGGCCGTCTCGGAGGCAGTCAGGTACGCCAGCACCGGCAGGTCGCGCTCCTTGGCCCAGTCGTCGGACGACAGCAGCACGGTCGAGGCGCCGTCGGTCAGCGGCGTGGAGTTGCCGGCCGTCATGGTGGCGGCCTCGCCCTTGCCGAAGACCGGCTTGAGGGTCGAGAGCTTCTCGACCGAGGAGTCGGGCCGGAGGTTCTGGTCGCGCTCCAGGCCGCGGAACGGTGTCACCTGGTCGTCGAGGAAGCCCGCGTCGTACGCCGCCGCCAGGTGCTGGTGCGACGCCGCCGCCAGCTCGTCCTGCTCCTCCCGGCCGATCCGCCACTCCAGCGCCGTCAGCGCGGCGTGCTCGCCCATCGACAGGCGGGTGCGCGGCTCGCCGTTCTGCGGGATGTCGAGGCCGATGTCGCCGGGCCGGATCTGGGCCAGTGCGGTCAGGCGACCCTGCATGTCGCGGGCGCTGTTGACCTTGAGCAGCTTCTTGCGCAGCTTGTCGCCGATGGCGACCGGCGCGTCGGAAGTGGTGTCGGTGCCGCCGGCGATGCCGACCTCGATCTGGCCGAGGGCGATCTTGTTGGCCACCTGGATCGTCGCCTGCAGGCCGGTGCCGCACGCCTGCTGGATGTCGGTGGCCGGCGTCTCGGGCGAGAGCCGCGAGCCGAGCACGCTCTCGCGGGTCAGGTTGAAGTCGCGGGCGTGCTTGAGCACCGCCCCCGCGACCACCTCTCCGAGGCGCTCGTCCTCGAGCCCGAAACGGGCCACCAGTCCGTCGATGGCCGCCGTGAGCATGTCCTGGTTGGAGACGTCGGCGTAGACGCTGTTGGAGCGGGCGAAGGGGATGCGGTTGCCGCCGAGGACGGCCACGCGACGCGACGAAGTCATGGTCATATCCTGACGCGCATGACCGACCGCTACCAGGGCTTCGTCCAGTCCCCGATCGGCAAGCTGCTGGTCGGCAACCTGGGCCTGCCCAACCCCGTCCCTCTCCAGCGGTACGCCGCCGGCGAACCGCTCGTGTCGGGCACCGTGCTCACCGGGGGCAGCCGGCCGGCTGGCCGAGTCGCTCCCCGGGCTGCTCGACGTCCTCGGCGCGACCCACGCGCAGGTGGTCGACCCCGAGACGCGCTACCGCGCCCTGGTCTTCGACGCGACCGGCCTGACGGACTCGTCCGAGCTGGGGGCGCTGCGCGACTTCTTCGCGCCGGTGCTGCGCAGCCTGGAGACCTGCTCACGCCTCGTGGTCATCGGCACCCCGCCCCAGGCCGTCTCCGGCTCCGAGCGGGTGGCCCAGCGGGCCCTCGAAGGCTTCACCCGGTCGCTCGGCAAGGAGGTCGGCCGCGGCGGCACCGCCCAGCTGGTCTACGTCGCCGAAGGGGCGGAGGGCGCCATCTTGTCGACGCTGGCGTTCCTGCTGTCGGCCAAGTCGGCGTACGTCTCGGGCCAGGTGGTGCGCATCGGCACGACGCCCGGCCACACCGAGGCAGGCGAGGTCGCCGACTGGCTGCGTCCGTTGGCCGGCCAGGTGGCGCTGGTGACCGGCGCCAGCCGCGGCATCGGCGAGCAGATCGCGCGCGTGCTGCACCGCGACGGCGCGACCGTCATCGGCGTCGACGTGCCGCAGGCCGCTTCCGAGCTGGTCGCGCTGACCAACGAGCTCGGCGGCGACTACCTCGCTCTCGACATCACCGCCAAGGACGCTCCGCAGCGGATCGCCCGGCACCTGGCCACCGAGCACGGCGGGGTCGACGTCGTGGTGCACAACGCCGGCATCACCCGCGACAAGCGGCTGGCCAACATGGCCGAGGACCGCTGGGAGTCGGTGATCGGGGTCAACCTGACGGCGCCCGAGCGGATCACCCGCGAGCTGCTCGCCCAGGGCACCATCCACGCCAACGGCCGGGTCGTCGGCGTCGCCTCCATCGCGGGCATCGCCGGCAACCTGGGGCAGACCAACTACGCGACCTCCAAGGCCGGCGTCATCGGCCTGGTCGACTCGCTGGCCGACGAGCTGACCGACGGCATCACCATCAACGCCGTCGCGCCGGGCTTCATCGAGACCCAGATGACCGCGGCCGTGCCGTTCGCGACCCGCGAGGTCGGGCGCCGGCTCAACGCGATGAGCCAGGGCGGGCTGCCGGTCGACGTGGCCGAGACGATCGCGTGGTTCGCCAGTCCGGGCTCGACGGCGGTCAACGGCAACGTCATCCGGGTGTGCGGCCAGATGATGCTGGGCGCGTGATGGCGACCGAGGCCCGCGTCATCGAGGGTGACGGCGGCGGCGTGACCACCCTGCTGCGTGCCGCACTGCCCGGCGTACCCGGCGTCAACCTGCTGCCGGGGATCCGCAAGACGACCGCCGACCTGGACGGGCTGGTGTTCACCCGGCCCGCGGTGGAGGTCACGCCGCGACCACGTCGACGCCTACGCCCGGGTGTGCGGCTTCCCGACCAAGGACACCGTGCCGCTGTCGTACCTCCACGTCCTCGGCTTCCCGCTGCACCTGCGGGTGATGACCGACCCGGCGTTCCCGTTCCCCGCGATCGGCAGCGTGCACCTGGCCAACGTCATCACCGGCCGCCGGCCGGTCGCCGTCGGCGAGACCGTCGCCGTGACCGTGCACCCCGAGCGGCTGCAGCCGCATGCCAAGGGGCAGACCGTCGACTTCGTCACCGAGGTGACCAGCGACGGCGAGACGGTGTGGGAGGGCCGGTCGACCTATCTGCGCCGAGGTCGGGGCAGCGCCGACGCCCCGGCCCCTCCGGTCTACGACGACGTGGCCGGGCCGGGCGTCACCTGGCCGCTCGCGGGCGATCTCGGTCGTCGGTACGCCGCGGTGTCGGGCGACCACAACCCGATCCACCTCTACCCGCTGACGGCCAAGGCGCTCGGCTTCCCGCGGCAGATCGCACACGGGATGTGGTCGAAGGCGCGCTGCATCGCGGCGCTTGGAGAACCGGCTGCCCGACGCGGTGACCGTCGAGGTGGCCTTCAAGAAGCCGATCTTCCTGCCCGGCAAGGTCACCTTCGCCTCGAGGCCGACCGACACCGGCTACGCGTTCGCGCTCACCAACCCGAAGGACGGCGCGCCCCACCTGCTCGGCCGGGCCACCCGGGGCTAGTCAGCTGCGCGGCGTCCCGTAGACCCGCGTCCGGGACGCGGTGGCCGGTGCGGTCGGGGCCGGGGCGATGCGCTGGGAGAACTGCGCCGTGGCGGGGTGCCAGACGCCGAGGTCGGTGCGGCCGTTGCCGTCCCAGTCGCCGGTCACCGGCAGGTCGCCGGGGGCGCCGTAGAGAACGCGCGTCAGCCACACGAATCCGTTGGCGTCCTTGATCCGCAGCGTGAACCGCGCCTTGGTGAGGTCGTAGACGCCGAGGTCGGTGATGCCGTCGCCGTTCCAGTCGCCGGTCACCGGCAGGTCGCCGGCCTTGCCCAGCCGGACGGGAATCGACTTGCCGTCGGGCTTGCGCAGCCGGAACACGTTGCTCGACGCCTTGCGGACGCCCACGTCCCAGATGTGGTCGCCGTTCCAGTCGCCCGCGACCGGCAGGTCGCTGCGGTTGCCCATCACCACCGACAGGGTGCCGGCCGGGGTGTTGACGTAGAACGTGCGGTCGGACGACCGACGGACGCCTACGTTGAGCGTGCCGTCTCCGTCCCAGTCACCGACGACCGGCGTGTCGGTGCTCAACCCATAGGGCACGCTGAGCGGACCCGTCGCGGCCGTGATCTGGAAAGTGGCCGTGGCCCGGTCGAAGACCGCGAGCTCGGCGATGCCGTCGCCGACGAAGTTGCCCGCGAGTGGCACGTCGGGGCAGTTCTGGGACTGCTGCGACGTACCGAACACGAAGGCCGCGGCGTGAAACCACGGTGCCACGTCCCTGCTGTCGAAGCGCTCCTCGAAGTGCAGGTGCGGCCCGGTCGCGTTGCCGGTCTCCCCCACTGTGCCGAGCAGGGTGCCCTGGTCGACGGTCTGGCCGACCCCGACCACCACGGTCGACAGGTGCCCGTAGATCGTCGACTCGCCGTTGCCGTGGTCGAGCTCGACGTAGCGGCCGTAGCCGTGGGTGCCGTTGGGCACCGCCTTGGTCACCACGCCGGCGGCCGCGGCCACCACGGGGTCGCCGATGTCGTCGGTGCGGTTCCAGTCCACCGACCAGTGGCTCGGGCTGTGGCTCGGCCGGGTGGTGCCGGTCCAGGTCTGTCCGCACGGGAAGGGCATCTCGTACGCCGTCGTCGGGATCGTCGGGGCGGCGTACGCCGGCGACGCCGCCACGACGGCAGCGCACAGCGCGCCGATCGCGAGCAAGCGGGGGAAGGTCTCATGCGACGCACCTTGGAGCCGGAGGAAGACAACGCTGGGCCGGTCCGCCGAAAGGAACCCAGCAGTCACTCGGGCCTCACGCGTCACACCAGCGCTCCACCGTAACGGCGCCTCGGCGTGTCTGTCACGAAACTACAACGTTGTAGTGCTATATGGGCACGCTTTTCATATATTCCGTCGCGGATCCGACCGCTGCCGGATCAGCCCTTCCTGGGCCACCGTGGCGACGAGGGTGCCGTCCTGCGTGAACACCCGGCCCAGCGAGAGGCCGCGCCCGCCGGATGCCGAGGGCGACCACTGGTCGTAGAGCCACCACTCGTCGGCGCGGAAGGGCCGGTGGAACCAGATGGAGTGGTCGAGGGAGGCGACCTGCATGCCCGGGGAGGCGACCGTGACGCCGTGGGGCACCAGGGCCGCGCCGAGCAGGGTCATGTCGCTGGCGTAGGTGAAGGCCGCGACGTGGTCGGAGGGATCGTCGGTCAGCCGGCCGTCGACGCGGATCCACAGCAGGGCGCGGGCGGGCCGGGACGGGTCGTCGGTGAGGTTGTGGGCAGAGTTGCCGAGGTAGCGGACGTCGAGCGCTGCCCATTCCTTGGCGAACTCGTTGCGCTCGTCGGCGCCACTCGTCCGGACCAGGTCGGCGAACGGGATACCGGCCTCGGGGCCGGCCACCTCGGGCATGGCGTCCTGGTGCTCGAAGCCGTCTTCTGGCCGCTGGAAGTTGGCGGTCAGGAAGTAGATGGCCCGGCCGTGCTGACGAGCCACGACCCGGCGGGTGGCGAACGAGCGCCCGTCGCGGATCCGCTCGCAGTCGTAGATGATCGGCACCGACGTGTCGCCCGGCAGCAGGAAGTAGGAGTGCATCGAGTGCACCCCGAACTCGTCGTCGGTGGTGCGGATGCCCGCGATCAGCGCCTGGGCGGCTACCTGGCCGCCGAAAACCCGCTGGCGGTTGGTCTCGGGCTGCCGCCCGCGGTAGAGGTCGACGTCGAGGCGTTCGATGTCGAGGAGCTCGACGAGCTCGGCGGCGGAGGATGGCACGGCGCGGCTTACGCCTGCTCGCCGTCCGGCCGGTCGAGGCCGGCCAGGAACTGCTCGAACTGCAGACCGATCTCCTCGCCCGTCGGCAGCGGCTGGTCGCCGGTCAGCAGGCTGCTGCCGGCCTCCTCCGCTCGGGTGAACGCGTCGTACTGCTCTTCGAGGGCGGTCACCACCTGGTCGACCTCCTCGTTGGCGGCGAGATAGCGGGTGATCTCGGCTTCGCGGTCCTCGGCCTCGGCGCGCAGGTCGGTCAGGTCGATGGTCAGCCGGCCCGCCCGCTCGACGTGCTCGAGCAGCGCCGCGGACGCGCGTGGGTACTCCAGCTGGGCGAGGTAGTGCGGGATGTGCGCGACGAAACCCAGCGCGTCGTGGCCCCACTCCCCCAGCCGCAGCTCGAGCAGCGCCTGGGCGCTCGACGGGATCCGCAGCTCGCCGCGCCAACGGTTGTCGCCGGAGATCAGCTCGACGTTGTTGGCATGCTGGGTGATGGCGATGGGGCGGGTGTGCGGCACGGCCATGGGCACGGCGCCCATGCCGACCACCCGGTCGACGGCGAACCGTTCGACGACCTCGCGGACGGCGAGCGCGAAGCCCTCCCACCGGGTGTCGGGCTCCGGGCCGTGCAGCAACAGGTACGTCGTGCCGCCGGTGTCGCGCAGCAGCCGGACGACCAACCGGGGCGCGTCGTAGGACTCGTAGTGGTCACGCACGAAGGACATCGCGGGCCGCCGGGCGCGGTAGTCGTGAAGCTCGTCGACGTCGAAGGTGGCGACGACCGGGCCGTCGGACTGGTCGATGAGGTGCTGGGCCGCGCGCGCCGCCGCGTTGCCCGCGTCGAGGAACCCGTCGAGCACCAGCACCAGCGTCAACGGCCCGCGCTCGGCCGGGTCGACGTCGTCGAGTCCGGGGACCTCGTCGACGATGTGCACCAGCCGTTGCGCCATGCGTCCATCGTAGTGAGGCGGACGCACGGGCTCAGCGCGAGTAGTCCTCCGCCGGGATTCCCTCGCCCCGTCCGACCCGGCTGTTGCGGTAGCCGTAGATGAAGTAGACGACGAAGCCGAGGATCATCCACACCACGAACCGAAGCCAGGTCTCGACGGTCAGGTTGATCATCAGGAACAGGCAGATCGCCGCGGACAGCCAGGGCACCCACGGCGAGCCAGGCACCTTGAACGAGCGGGGGAGGTCGGGACGGCTCTTACGGAGGACCGGGATCGAGATCGAGACGAGGAGGAACGCCGTCAGCGTGCCGATGTTGACCATCTCCTCCAGCTTCCCGACCGGGGTCAGCGAGGCGACGAGGGCGACGACCGTTCCGATCATGAGAGTGAGCCGGACGGGCGTGCCCGTCTTGGGCGAGACGTGGGCAGCGGCCTGCGGCAGCAGGTTGTCGCGGCTCATCGCGAAGGTGACGCGCACGGCGCCGATCAGCAGCGTCATCACGACGGTGGTCAGGCCGGCGACCGCCCCGGCCGAGATCAAGGTGGCGTAGCCGTCCTTGCCCTGGGCGATGAAGGCCTCGGCGAGCGCCGCGCCTGGGCTGATGTCCTCGTAGTTGACCATCCCGGTGATCACGAGCGCGACCGCGACGTAGAGGATCGTGCAGATGATCAGCGAGCCGATGATGCCGCGCGGCAGGTCGCGTTGCGGATGCGCGGCCTCCTCGGCAGCGGTCGCGACCACGTCGAAGCCGATGTAGGCGAAGAACACCAGTGAGGCCCCGAAGAGGACGCCGCCGACGCCGTAGGCAGCGGGCGATCCGGTGGCCAGCTGGAGCAGCGGGGTGTGCAGCCACTCGCCCGCTCCCTCGGTCGGCACCGACGGCGGGATGAACGGGTCGTAGTTGTCGGCGTTGATGAACCCGATGCCCGCCACGATCACGAACAGGACGACGAAGAGCTTGACCCCGACCAGCACCAGGTTGACCCGCATTGACTCCTTGATGCCGTAGGTCACGATCGCGGTGAGGATCGCGACGAGCAGGAACGCCGACATGTTGAAGGTGTCGCCGTAGCCGAGACCCTCGGGCCAGGTGATGCCGATCTGGTCCAGGAACGTCTCGAAGTACGACGCCCAGCCCTGCGCCACGACCGACGCGCCGAGCATCATCTCGAGCAACAGGTCCCAGCCGATGATCCAGGCGATCAGCTCACCGAGCGTGGCGTAGGAGAACGTGTACGCCGACCCGGACACCGGCACTGTCGAGGCGAACTCCGCGTAGCACAGCGCCGCGAGCCCACAGCAGATGGCCGCCAGCACGAACGACAGGGAGACCGCCGGACCGGCGTTGGCCTGCGCGACGCGGCCGGTGAGGGTGAAGATGCCGGCGCCGATGATGACCCCGACGCCGAACACCGTGAGGTCGAGAGCGCTCAGGCGACGCTTGAGCTTGAACTCCGGGTCCTCGGTGTCCCGCATTGACTGCTCGACGCTCTTGGTCCGAAATACGTCCACCCCAGGCAACCTAGCGGCCTCCTGGGGTGCCCTGTCTACAGCGCAACCCATCCAGCGATACCGCTGGTCGAGGAGGGCGGGTCACACTCCCCAGAGGGCGGCGACGTGGCGGCTGTCGGTGCCACAGCAGCCGCCGACGATGCGCAGGTTCGGCAGCGTGGCGCGTAGGCCGTCGACGCCCCGGGCGAGCTCGGCCCGATCGCCCTCGTCGAGCTCCGGCGCCTCGTCGAGCTCGGCGTGGGACATCCGGGACGCGTTGGGACGCAGGCCCTCGATCCGGCCGAGCCAAGCGCTGTCGTCGGTGTCACCGTCGCCATCGAGACCTAGGGCGACGTGAGTCGGGTGGGCGCAGTTGACGATGAAGTAGTCCGGCGGAGCCTCCGCGTCGACGCGCGCTATCGCGTCGCGCAGCAAGGTGCCGTCGGGCAGCCGGCCGTCTGTCTCGACAGTGAAGCCGACCGCCGCAGGAAGTCCCACGTCGCGAACGGCGCGGACGAAGCCGATCGCCTCTCCCGCACCGGTCATGGTCAGCACCGTGACCTGGTCGGCACCAGCCGCGGCAGCCGCGCGCACCTGGGTCGCGTGGTAGTCGGCCGCTTCGTCGGGGTCGGCGTCCTCCCCGGCGACGTAGCCGTCGCCGCGTGGGCCGTGCAGGCCGCCGACCCTGACATCGGCCAGGCCGAGCTCACTCCGGTACTTCTCACCGAGGCCCTGCATGAACTCGATCGCCGCCCGGTTGACGCGGTCGAGCGCGGTTGCGTCGTAGCCGAGCTTGGCCGCCCAGTCTGGGTTGGCCCGCCAGGTCGGAGCGTCGAGCGTCAGTCCGACCCCGGCCTTCGCGGCGATCTCGGCGTAGCCGTCGTAGTAGCGGGTGAGCAAGTCACGGCCGGTCTGGTCCTCGACCAGCGGGAAGGCCGCGAACTCTGGCAGGTCGACCCCGTGGTGGAAGATCAGGTCGGTCTCCAGACCGCCGTCGGTGACGAACTGCTGCGACATGGTGCGTCCTCGCGTCGGGGGTCGGGTCGGTGCCCAGATTGTCAGTCGCGGCCATAGTGCGCCAGCATCAGCCGCCCCGCCTTGGCGGCGAGGGCGGGCTCGTCGATGCCCAGGGTGTCGACCAGCGTGTCGGCCAGCACGGTGCCGGCGCCGGACGGCGCCGCGGCGTACGCGTCGAGGAGCTGCCACAGCGCGAGCTCGCCGTAGCTCGCGACCAGCGCCTCGCAGGCCCACCAGGAGATGCCGTAGCTCGCCTCGTGGGCCGGGCCCGTGAAGGCGTCGTCGGCCGGCAGCGCGCGCAGGCCGACCCGGGCGGCCCGCACTGCGGCGCGGGACAAGGTGCGGTCCTCGGGGGCCAGGGAGCGCACCGATAGGTACTCCGCAATGCCTTCGCTCAGCCACAGCGGCGCCCGGTCGTCGTGCTCGCCGACGGCGACGTGCACCATCTCGTGGCGCAGCAGCCGGTCCCGAGATCGTCTGATCTCGGGCCCGCTGCCCAGGGTGCGCGGGTGCAGCGCGATCCGGGTGCCGGCGAGCCGGCCGTCACCGCTGCGCACCGGGAACGACACGGCGTCCAGCGCCAGCGGGTCGCCGCCGGGCACGTCGCCCAGACCGGAGAGGAAGCTCGGGGCGATCAGGCCGTAGACCACCACGGTCCGGGACCAGTCGTAGGGCACGGCGGTGGCCACGTCGGCGAGCGCCGCCTTCGCCGAGCGCATCACTGCGTCGGCGACGGGAACGCTGCCCTCGTCGAAGACGCCCAGCACTCCGTGGGAACGGCGAAGCACCACCGGGAGCAATTCCCAGGGCTCGAGGAAGTCGCCCGCCTTCCACTCCTCCCCGGAATCCGGGTCGCCACCCTCGACGAGCAGCTCGCCCGGATGTGCGGGGTCGGGCGTGAAGCGGTACAGCCGTCGGCCGGCGACGGGGAGGGCGTCGAAGCCGGCGATCTGGGTGTCGGAGTTCACGACCGCCAGGTAACCGGCGCCGTCGGGGCGGACCGAGCCAGCCTGCAGCGTCAGGGCGAGGGTGCTCCCGGCGGGCAGCCGACGGAAGGCGTCGAAGTAGCTTTGCTGCCGGGAGACGAACGTCGCGTCGGAGTGGTCGAGACCCGCGAGGAACGTCGGGAGATCGTGGGCCGAGACCGCGGCCGAGCGAGCGACCAGAGCCCGGTGCATGGCGTCGGTCAGCTCGTCCCGTGAGGGCTGGCCCTCGGTGGCGGCGGTGGCCGCGGTCGCCGCCGTCGGGCTCGGGGTGGCTGAGGCGGTCACCGCCTGCGAGGGCGACGCCTCCCCGGTTTTCGCTTCCGGGGTGGCGGCGCACGCTGTCAGGAGCAGGAGCGCCGGGACCAGCCCGACGCAGCGGGCCCATCGGTCAGTGTGGCTGCTCGACATCGACGACGGCGCGCTCCTCGGCCGGGACGGTCATGTCCTCGACGATGCCGCGGGCGAGCGACTGGGGCCCCAGTCCGACGCGCTCGAGGATCGCCGCACGCTTCGCATGCCCGAGAAACTCCTGCGGGATGCCGTGCAGCCGGAACGGCGTCTCCACGCCGGCGTCGTTGAGGGCGGCCAGCAGGACGGAGCCGCAGCCCCCGACCCGGCCGTTGTCCTCGATGCTGACGACCAGCCGGTGCTCGGCGGCCAGCTCGACCAGGGCCGGGTCGACCGGCATCGCCCACCGAGGGTCCACCACCGTGACGCCGATCCCCTGGGCCACCAGCCGCTCCGCGACGTCGACGGCGGTGGTCGCCATCGCGCCGAAGGCCACGATCAGCACGTCGTGGGTGCCGTTGCGGACCAGTACGTCGCAGCCGCCGCGGCGGCCGACCGCCTCGATGTCAGCAGGCGGTACGCCCTTCGGGAAGCGGACCACGGTGGGCGCGTCGTCGACCTCGACGGCCTCCTCGAGCAGCTCGCGCAGGCGGGCCGGGTCGCGCGGCGCGGCGAGCCGGAGGCCGGGCACGACCTGCAGGATCGACATGTCCCACATCCCGTTGTGGCTGGCGCCGTCGTCGCCGGTGACGCCGGCGCGGTCGAGGACGAACGTGACGCCGCACTTGTGCAGCGCGACGTCCATCAAGACCTGGTCGAAGGCCCGGTTGAGGAAGGTGGCGTAGACCGCGACGACGGGATGCAGGCCGCCCATCGCGAGACCCGCGGCTGAGGTGACGGCGTGCTGCTCGGCGATGCCGACGTCGAAGGTGCGCTCCGGGAACCGGGCCTGGAAGTGGTGCAGACCGACCGGGTGCATCATCGCCGCGGTGATCGCCACCACGTCGAGGCGGCGTTCGCCGAGATGGACGATCTCGTCGGCGAAGACGTCGGTCCAGATCCGCTCGCGGGGGTTCTCCACCCCGCTGTCGACGTCGAACGGCCCCGGGCTGTGGAACTGGTCGGCCTCGTGGAGCTCGGCCGCGTCGTAGCCGAAGCCCTTGTGGGTCATGGCGTGGACGATCACGGGCCCGTTGAAACGTTTGGCCTTGGCCAGCACCTGCTCCATGGCCGCGCGGTCGTGCCCGTCGACGGGGCCGACGTACTTGAGCCCGAGGTCCTCGAAGAGGCCCTGAGGGGCGAGCGCGTCCTTGAGGCCCTTCTTGACCGCGTGCAGGGCGTCGTACGCCGCCGGCCCCACGGCGGGCAGGGCGTTGAGCCGCTTCTTGACGAGGTCGAGCACCTGCTCGTAGCGAGGGTTGGTGCGCAGGCTGGTCAGCGCGGTGGCCAGCCCACCGATGGTCGGGGTGTAGGACCGGCCGTTGTCGTTGACCACGATCACGAGCCGGCTGTCCTTGGCGATCGCGATGTTGTTGAGTGCCTCCCAGGCCATCCCGCCGGTCAGCGCGCCGTCACCGATCATGGCCACGACGTGCCGGTCCTCGCCGCGGATGGCGTAGGCCTTGGCGAGCCCGTCGGCGTAGGACAGCGAGGTCGACGCGTGGGAGTTCTCCACGATGTCGTGGTCGGACTCGGCCTGGCTCGGGTAGCCGCTCAGCCCGCCCTGCTGGCGGAGCTTGGCGAAGCCGGCGAGGCGGCCGGTGAGCAGCTTGTGCACGTAGGCCTGGTGGCCGGTGTCGAAGACGATCCGGTCGCGCGGGGAGTCGAAGACCCGGTGGATCGCCAGCGTGAGCTCGACGACCCCGAGGTTGGGACCCAGGTGCCCGCCGGTGATCGCGCACGTGCGCACCAGGAAGTCGCGGATCTCCGTGGCCAGCGCGTCGAGCTGGGCGTCGGTCAGGCCGCGCAGGTCGTGCGGCGACGAGATCGACTCGAGGTGGCCCATGGGGCCCGAGTCTATAGAGGCGCGCCGGCCAGATCGCGATAGACCGGCGACCCGAGGAACGCGGGCATGATGTCGGCCGCCGCCATGGTCAGGGGCAGGTCGGCCACCGCCTCGGGGTCGACGAAGACGATCCGGCGCCCCTCGTGGCAGACGATGTCGGCGTCGGTGAGCTCCGTGGGCGCGACGAAGACCTGCATCCGGTCGATGGTGCCGTAGGCCTCGGTGTGGTTGACGGCGAACTCACGCCAGAACGTCAGTCCCCCGGATGGCAGCACCACCTCGGTCTCCTCGGCCAGCTCGCGGTAGGCCGCGGGCTCGAAATCCTCGCCCGGATCGAGGTGGCCGCCGACCAGCCCCCACTTCTCGGGGTCGATGGCGGGGTGCTCGTCGCGCTCCTGCAGCAGCACCCAGCCGCGCCGGTCCACCAGGACCACGCCGGCGAACAGGTGGCTCTCGGTCATTCGTCCAGCCTAGGGATCGGATGCGCCGTCAGAGCCGGGCGGTGAACCGCTGCCCGCGGATGGCGTCCTCGACCAGTCCGACCGAGCGTCGTACGCCGAGGAGCCGCGCCTGCTCGAGCTGCCAGGTCTGCACGGCCGCTTCGACGACGTCCAGGTCGGCGACCTCGCGCAGGTCGGCCCGCGCCTCGCTCAGCCCGCGGGACGCGGCGGCCTGCCCGGCCTCGACGTGGATCACCGCGAAGCGGGCGAGCACGACGAGGTGACGGCGCAGCCCCGGGTATCCCCTCCAGTCGGCCGGACAGAGGTCGAGCAGCCAGGCGGCGGCGGTCTGCTCCCATCCCGGCGCGCCCGGCGGCCGCACCTGGCGTGGCCACCCCGGCGGCGCGTATCCCTCGGTGCCCGCAGAGCGGGTCCGGCCCGCGCCGCGTGCGGCCGGCTCGTAGCCGGACGGGAACCCCCATGCCATCTCTCGAGTGTGGTTCGAACGTCTGTTCGAGTCAAGAGAATGCGTCTCGGAACTTGCACTTCACCCACGGCGGACGAGGAACTGCCGGGCCGCATGGCGGTAGCGTCCAACAACTGCTCGACCCCAGCCGCTAGCGGCCCGTCCCGGAGGTGACGATGTCCACCACTGAACCACCAGGCGGTGCGCCGACCCGGGTCGAGGCCTCGACGGCCCCGGAGCGAGCCCCCCTGGTGCTCGGCACGTTGATCCTCGTGGCGGGCGTGGCCAACCTGAACCTGTCGGTGGCCAACGTCGCCCTGCCCTCGATCGGCGACGCGTTCGACTCCTCGCAGACCAGCCTCAACTTGATTGCCGTCGGCTACTCGTTGGGTCTGGCCGGGTCCGTGCTCTACCTGGGAGCCGTGGGTGACAGACACGGACGCAAGCTGCTGATGATGCTCGGCACCCTGCTGTCCATCCCTGCCTGCCTGCTCGCCGCCTACGCCTGGACCGACGGCGTACTGGTGGTCGCCCGGATCTTCGGCGGGGTCGCGGCCGGGATGGCCTACCCGACCACGCTGGCCCTGATCACCGCCCTCTGGTCCGGTCCTCAGCGGACCAAGTCGATCGCGCTGTGGTCCGCCCTCGGGGGGGCGATCGCCTCGCTGGGCCCGCTGGTCGCCGGCTGGCTGTTGGAGAGCTTCTGGTGGGGCTCGGTCTTCCTGATCACGTTGCCGCTGGCGGTCATCGCGCTCGTGATGGCCTGGCGGTTGGTGCCGTCCCACGTCAACGAGTCCACCGAGCCCGTCGACAACCTCGGCGGCATCCTCTCGGTCCTGTTGATCGCCGGCCTGGTGCTCTCGATCAACTTCGCGCCCGTGCCGGGCAAAGGCACCCTCGTCCTTGGCCTGGCCCTCATCGCGCTCGCGGCGGCGGCAGCATTCGTGTGGCAGCAGCGCCGTGCCGCGAACCCGCTCTACGACCTCCACGTCGCTGGCAGGCGGATCTTCTGGGTGGCGGCCTGCGCCGGGATCATCGTCTTCGGCTCGCTCATGGGCGCGATGTTCGTCAGCCAGCAGTTCCTCCAGAACGTGCTCGGCTACAACACCGTCGAGGCCGGCGCTGCCTTCCTGCCCGCGATCTTCCTGATGGTCCTCGTCGCCCCGCGCTCGGCCGTGCTGGTCGAGACGCACGGCGCCCGGACGACCCTGCTACTGGGGTACGTGTTCCTCTTCCTCGCCTTCCTGTGGATGCTGCTGTTCTGGGAGGAGGACAGCAGCTACTGGAAGATCGGCCTGGCCTACGCCTTCATCGGCACCGGCGTGGGACTCGCGGGCACTCCCGCCTCCCACTCGCTGACGGGATCAGTGCCCGTGCGGCGGGCCGGCATGGCCTCGGGCACGGCAGACCTGCAACGCGACCTCGGCGGTGCGATCATGCAGTCGATCTTCGGCGCGCTGCTCACGGCGGGCTACGCCAGCGCCTTTGCCTCCGCGATCGGCAGCTCCTCGGACGCGGCCAAGGTCTCCCCCCAGGTGGAGTCCGAGCTCACGAAGTCGTTCGCCGGTGCCGAGCAGGTGGCGCAGCAGTACCCCAAGTACGCCGACCAGATCACCGCAGCGGCCAAGTCGTCCTTCCTGCAGGGTGACGACTGGGCCTACACCGCAGGAGTGATCGCGGTCCTGCTGGGCGCCGTACTCGTCTTCGTGTTCTTCCCACGCAAGGAGGCCGAACAGCAGCTGCTGCTCGAGTACGCCGCCGAGGACACGCCCACCTGATGTGGCAAGTACTCGCCCAGCTGATCCCGCTCGCAGTCGTCTCTGCCATCAGCATGGTGCCGATCATGGCGACGATCGTGATCCTGGTCTCCGACAAGCGGACCCAGAGCGCGTTGCCATACGCCACCGGATGGGTGCTCGGCGCCGCGGCGTTCGTCACGCTCACCACCGTGGCTGCTCAGTTCCTGCCCGAGGGCCGAGCGAGGCACCGGGACACGGCCGTCGGGGTGGCCGAGATCGTCATCGGCTGTGCACTGATCCTCCTGGGCTTGGTCACCCTCGTCCGGCAGCGCTCCGAGGGCGCCCGGCAGGTCCCGGGCTGGATGACCAGGGTCGACTCGCTCGACTCCTTGCCGGCGTTCGGCCTCGGCTTGGCGCTCAACGTGCGACCGAAGGCGTTCCTCTTGGCGTGCGCAGCGGGACTTGTCCTGCACACCGCGTCGCTGGAGCCCGAGGGAACCGTCATCGGCGTCGGCTTCTTCACGATCGTGGCCACCTCGACGGTCGTCGTCCCGGTGCTGTTGACACTGCTCTCACCCACGCGGATGCAGCCGCGACTCGAGGCGACTCGCGCCCGGCTGGGTGACAGGGGACCCCTCGTCACGGCCGTCGCGATGCTCGTGGTCGGCATCCTCATCCTCATCCTCGGCCTCACTCACGTCTGACACCACGCCGGAACCGATACGGAGGCCCATCGCGTGATCGGAACTGATCCCGTCGCCGCTGGTGCTCAGCAGCACCCCGTGCGAGCGCTCCCTGCCGGATCCCGGTGGACGCACCAGCCCATCCGGTGGGCCGAGTGGGTGCGGGACCGCTTCTGGTCTATCCCCCTGGTGCTCATCGTGGCGGGAGTGCTGATCGGGGTCGTCGTATCGGCGCCCGAGCTGTTGGGCCTGCCCGACGACTGGGGACTCGGCAACGATGCCCGCCCCAGCACCGCGAACGCGCTTCTGCAGGTGATGGCGTCCTCGATGCTGACCTTTGTCGGCGTGGTCTTCGCCATCACGCTGGTGGCCCTGCAGCTCGCCAGTGCGCAGCTGTCTCCCCGCGTCATCCGCACCTTCGTGCGTTCGGCGACCACCAAGACCGCCTTCGGCGTCTTCCTGGCCACGTTCGCCTTCGCGGTGACGGCCCTGGCCTTCGACAACGTGGACGATCCGGCGGCTGCCGCACGCACCGCCGCGGTGGCGGTGGCGATGCTGGCCCTGTCGATCGGGGTGTTCATCGTCTACGTCACCGCCACGATGAGACTGCTCGAGGTCGGGTGGGTGATCACGGCGGTGGCCAACGAGGCGCGGGTCACGCTGCAGCGGTCGTTCCCGCCTCCGGAGGACTACGCGCCGGCGGCCGTTCCACTGCTCGTGCCGGCACCGAGCATGGTCCACCTGCCCTCGGCGGACACCCGAGGCTTCAAGGGCGTGCTCGGCACGATCCTCGCGATCGACCGCGCCAGGCTGGTCAGGTTGGCAACCGAGCACGACTGCGTCATCGAGCTGTTGCCACGAGTCGGTGAGTACGTCTCCACCGGAGGCGCGGTCTTCGCCGTGCACGGCGGCACTCCACCCGATGACGGGCGTATCCTCGCCTGCCTCGACCTCGGCCGGGTGCGCTCCCTCTACCAGGACCCGACGTTCGGCGTCCGTCAGCTCGTCGACGTCGCCACCCAGGCGCTGTCACCGGCGATCAACCAGATGACGACGGCCGTCAACGTCATCGACCGCTTGCAGGACCTGATGCTCCGGATCGGCCGGCGCCCGGTGCCGTCCGGCATGTTCACCGACGCCAGTGGCCAGGTCCGGTTGGTCGAGCCGACGACCTCGTCGGCGTACATCCTCGAGCTGGCCTTCGTGGAGATCAGCAAGTGTGGTGCCACCTCCTGGCACGTGACTCGACGGCTGGCCGCGGCGTACGACGACCTCGAGGCGGAGGGCATCGACGGCTGGCACGAGCCCATCGCCAGGTTGCGGGAGCTGCTCGACCGTCTCGTCCGGACCGACTCCACGGACCCGTGGGACCTCGAGATGGCGAGGCACCCCGACCGTCTCGGTCTCGGCTAGGAGGGCGGCCGTCATGGATGTCCTCACGAGCCTGCAACAGCTCTTCGTCGTCGCCCTTGTCGCCGCACTCGCCCCCCTGCTGGCCGCGCTGATCCCGCACCAGCGCATCCCGCAGGTCGTCCTGCTCCTCGTCGGTGGGGTGATCATCGGGCCCGACGGCTTCGGCATCCACCCCGACGAGCAGCTCGAGCTGATCGCGAACGTCGGTCTCGGCTTCGTGTTCCTGCTCGCCGGCTTCGAGATCGATCCCCCTTCGCTGTACTCGCGGCTGGGCAAGCTGGCCCTGGTGGGCTGGGTCTCGTCCCTGCTCCTCGCGATCGCGGTCGTCGGCGCCTTGGCCGCGCTGGGCTACGTCAGGGCGTTCGTGCCGGTCGCACTGGCGCTGACGACGACGGCGCTGGGCACGGTGCTGCCCATCCTGCGCGAACAGGGCATGCTCGATGGCGCCCTCGGCCGCTACTTCCTCGCAACTGGCGCCGTGGGAGAGCTCCTGCCGATCTTGGCGATCGCGATCTTCCTGGGCGTGAACAGCAGCCTCGCGGCCATCATCTCGATCGCGGCCATTGCCGTGATCGGCCTGGTGCTCGCCGCAGCTCCACGAGTGCTTCTCGGGAGGCGACTGGCGAACCTCGTCTCCGAAGGTGCGGACACCACGGGCCAGACCACGCTCCGGTGGTCGATCCTGCTGCTCGTCGGCCTGCTCGTCCTGGCCGGCGAGTTCGGCCTCGACGTCGTCCTCGGTGCGTTCCTGGCGGGCGTGGTGCTGCGGCACTGGACCCCGGGAGACACGCACGCGTTCGAGGCCAAGCTCGACGCCGTGGGCTACGGCTTCTTCATCCCGGTGTTCTTCGTGGTGGCAGGCATGGCGGTGGACCTGACGTCGATCCTGGAGTCGCCGGCCCGGGTGGTGGTCTTCCTGATCCTGCTGCTGCTGGTCCGCGGCCTGCCGGTGTTGGTCGTCTACCGCCACGCACTCGCGCTTCGTGAGCGGAGCCAGCTGATGTTCTGCACCGCCACCACGCTGCCGCTCATCGTGGCGCTCACCCAGATCGGGTTGGAGAACGGCACGATGCTGCCGGCGAACGGCGCTGCCCTGGTGGGGGCGGGCGTGCTGTCCGTGCTCTTCTTCCCGCTGGCCGCGGTGCTGCTGCATCGGGGCGAACCCGAACCAGCACCGGACCCGGCACCCGAACCCGAGCAGGGCTAGGTAGCGTCCGGACCTATGGACATCACCGGACTCGGCTGGCGCACCGATCTCGCCCTCCTGGAGATCTCCGGCAGCGTGCTGGAGGACCGGGGCGACCACCTCGTGGTCCGCACGCCCCACAACCCGACGTTCTGGTGGGGCAACTTCCTGATGCTCGCCGCTCCACCGACCGACGCGGCCGACGCGCGGCAGTGGCTCGGCGTGTTCGAGGCGGAGTTCCCCGCCGCTCGGCACCGGACGTTCGGGATCGACGGCACGCGAGGCACAGCCGACGACGCCTCCGCGTTCGCCGCCCTCGAGCTGGAGATCGAGGTGTCCAGCGTGATGACCGCGACGTCGGTGCACGAGCCACCGCGGCCGAACGGCGACGCGACGTACCGACCGCTGCGGTCCGACGACGACTGGGAGCAGCAGGTCCAACTCAGCATGGTCGGAGAGGAGATCGGCTACTCGCTGGAGTTCTGCACGGCCCGCGCCCAGGCCCACAGGGCCATGGTCGACGCCGGCCACGGCCAGTGGTGGGGTGCCTTCGTCGACGGCCGGCTGCTGTCGTCGATGGGGCTGTTCACCGCGTCGCCGGGCTTGGCCCGCTTCCAGACGGTGAAGACGCACCCGGAGGCCCGTGGGCGTGGGTTCGCCGGCACGCTCGTGCACGCGGTCTCCCGCTACGGCTTCGACGAGCTCGGGGCCTCGACGCTGGTGATGGTGGCCGACCCCGACTACCTCGCGATCCGCGTCTATCGCAGCGTCGGGTTCGACGACACCGAGGTCCAGCTCCAGGCCGAGCGCAAGCCGGAGGCCTGAGCCCTCTCAGGGTCGACCCCGACAAATGGCCAGGGTGGAGTCAGGTCTCGGGTCAGCAACGTCCCCGATGTGGAGGGATCATCCCCGGCCCCAGGCTGAGGCACATGATCACAGTCTCTGCTCTCACCAAGAACTACGGCGGCTTCCGGGCCGTCGACGACGTCACCTTCGACGCCCAGCCAGGCCGGGTCACCGGATTCCTGGGCCCCAACGGCGCCGGCAAGTCCACGACCATGCGCATCATGGTCGGACTGACGCCGCCCTCCGCCGGCGAGACCCGCATCCTGGGCCGACACTTCGCCGACCTCCCCAACCCCGGTCGCGAGGTCGGCGTCCTCCTCGACGCCTCGGCCCAGCACGCCGGCCGCACCGGTCGCGAGATCCTCACGGTCGCCCAGCGCACCATGCGGGTGCCCAAGAGCCGCGTCGACGAGATGCTCGACGTCGTCAGCCTCACGGACGAGGAGGCCAGCCGCCGGGTCCGTGACTACTCGCTCGGCATGCGGCAGCGGCTCGGCATCGCGGCCGCCCTTGTGGGCGAGCCCGAGGTGCTGATCCTCGACGAGCCGGCCAACGGCCTCGACCCCGCAGGTATCCGCTGGATGCGCGACCTGCTCCGCGGGTACGCCGACCAGGGCGGCACCGTGCTGCTCTCCAGCCACCTGCTCCACGAGATCGAGGTCATCGCCGACGACCTGGTCGTGATCGGCCAGGGCCGGGTCGTCGCCCAGGGCACCAAGCACGACCTGCTGGAGGCCGCGGGCACCTACGTCCGGGCCACCGACCACTTCACCCTGGCCGCGGCCCTCGCCGCCGCGGGCCACCAGACCGAGCACTCCCAGGCGGGCCTGCGCACCGAGGCCTCCCCCGACGAGGTCGGGACCGTGGCCCTCGCCGCCGGCATCGCCCTGCGCGAGCTGCGGCCCGCCGACGGCGCCGGGCTCGAGGAGATGTTCCTCGCGCTCACCGCCGACACCCAGCGAGACGACACCGAAGGAGCAGCAGCATGAGCACGACCACGATCTCCGCCACCACCACCGTGGTGGCGCCGAGAGCCCGCGCCGAGCGCGCGACGTACGAGCCGATCCCGATGCGCACGATCATGGGCGTCGAGCTTCGCAAGATGTTCAACACCCGGTCCGGGTTCTGGCTGATGGCGAGCGTCGTGATCCTCGCGGTGATCGCCACCGGGGCGGTCATCCTGTTCGCGCCGGCCGACGAGCAGACCTACGACAGCTTCGCGGGCGCCATCGGCATCCCGATGACGATCGTGCTGCCGATCATCGCGGCCCTGTCCATCACCAGCGAGTGGAGCCAGCGCACCGGCCTGACGACGTTCACGATGGTGCCGAGCCGCAGCCGCGTCGTGCTGGCCAAGCTGTTCGACACCGTCCTGGTCGGGATCGCCTCGATCCTGGTCGCCCTCGCGGTGGGCGCACTCGGCAACGTGGTCGGCAGCCAGCTGGCCGGCGTACCCACCACCTGGGACATGACCGTGTCCGAGGTTCTCTACATCCTGGCCGGCAACGGTCTGGGCCTGCTGATGGGCTTCACCCTCGGCGTGTTGTTCCGCAACTCGGCCGCCGCGATCGTCGGCTACTTCGTCTACGCGATGGTGCTGCCGACCCTGTCGGCCCTGCTGGCCGGCGCCCAGGACTGGTACCGCGACGCGCAGCCCTGGGTGGACTTCCAGTGGAACCAGACCGGCCTCTTCGACGGCGGGTACGGCGCCACGGAGTGGACGCAGCTTGTCGTCACCGGCACCGTCTGGCTGCTGCTGCCGCTGGCGTTCGGGATCTGGCGGGTGCTGCGGTCCGAGGTGAAGTAGCCCGCCAACACCGCGATAGCGTCCCCGCATGGACGCAGCGCTTCGACTGGCGGATGAGGTCGTGGGTCTGACCCGCGACCTCATCCGCCTCGACACGACCAACGCGGTCGGCCACTTCCCCGGCAACGAGACCCTCGTCGCCCGGCACCTGGCCGACTACCTCGGCGAGGCCGGCATCGAGTGCGAGCTCGTGGCCCGCGAGGAGCATCGCGCCAACCTGGTGGCCCGGATCCCGGGCACCGAGGCGGGCGCCCCGAGCCTGGCCTTCGTGGGTCACACCGACGTCGTCCCTGTCGACGCCCGCGACTGGACCCACCCGCCGTTCGAGGGCGTCGTCGACGACGCGGGCTACCTCCACGGCCGCGGCGCGCTGGACATGAAGGGTGAGGTGGCCGCCCGCGCGGTCGCCCTCAAGGAGCTGGCCCGCTCGGGCTTCCGCCCGGCGGGCGACCTGTGGTTCCTGGCCGTCGCCGACGAGGAGGACGGGGTGGCCGACGTCGGCATGCGCTGGCTGCTCGAGCACCGGCCCGACATCCGTCCCGACCTGAGCGTCAACGAGGGCGGCGGCGACCGGTTCGAGCTCACCGACGGGCGCGTGCTGATCGCTGTCGGGGTCGGCGAGAAGGGCACCTATCCCGCCCGGGTCACCGCGCTCGGCCAGGCCGGCCACGGCAGCACGCCGACCATCGGCGACAACGCGGTCCCGCACCTGGGTGAGGTGCTCGCCCGGGTCGGGCGTGGCCTGCCGACGCCGGTCGGCCACCCACTCGTGGACGCGATGCTCGAGGTGCTGCTCGGCGACTCGTACGCCGCCGGCGACGACCTCGCCTCCGCCCTTGCCGCGGGGGGTGCGCTGCATCCCGAGCTCGAGCACTTCCTGCCGGCACTGGCCGGGACGACGATGGCGCCGACGATGGTGGGCGGCTCCGACAAGCGCAACGTGATGCCGAGCCGGGCTTGGGTCGAGCTCGACTGCCGGATCCTGCCCGGCACCACGGAGGCCGACGTGGAGGCGGCGGTCCGCGAGCGGCTCGGCGAGAGCCTCGCCTACGACCTGAGCTGGCCGGAGCCGCTGATCGCCGGCAGCGCTTCGCCTGCCCGACGGGCCGGTCGTCGATGCCATCCGGTCGTTCCTGGCGGCCGAGGGTGTCGAGGCCGCGCTGTTGCCCAGCCTGGGCACCGGGTTCACCGACTCGGTCTACCTGCGGGCCGCGGCCGGCACGGCGGCGTACGGCTTCTCGCCGTTCCTGACCACGCCGCTCGACGTGATGGTCGCCGGGTACCACAACGCCGACGAGCGCGTGCACGTCGACGATCTCCATGCGTCGGTGCGGTTCCACCTGCACCTGGCCAAGGCGCTGCTCTGATGAGGGCCGGCGACCTCGGCATCCGGATCGGCACGCTGGAGCCCGGGCCACACGACGCGATCACCGATGTGCCCGGCGTGCGGGTCGGCCACTGCACCGTGGTCGAGGGCGACGACGTGCGCACCGGCGTCACGGTGGTGGTGCCGCACGACGGCAACGTGTGGATTGATCCCGTCTATGCGGCCTACCACCGGCTCAACGGCAACGGCGAGATGACCGGCCTGCCCTGGCTCGAGGAGGTCGGCCTGCTGCACTCCCCCGTGGGGATCACCAACACGCACAGCGTGGGCGTGGTCCGCGACGCACTCGTCGCCCTCGAGGTCGAGGAGCTGCCCGACGGCGTCGAGGCCTGGGCGCTCCCGGTCGTTGCCGAGACCTGGGACGGCTCCCTCAACGACGTCGACGGCTTCCACGTCACCGCCGCCCACGCGCGGTCGGCGTACGCCGCCGCTGCAGGAGGCCCGGTCCCTGAAGGGTCCGTCGGGGGCGGCACCGGCATGGTCTGCCACGGCTTCAAGGGCGGCATCGGGACCGCGTCGCGACGGGTCGGCCAAGGAAATGACCAGTGGACGGTCGGCGTGCTGGTGCAGGCCAACCACGGCCGCCGCGAGCGGTTCAGCGTCAACGGCGTGCCGGTGGGGCTGGAGATCGGCCTGGACGTCGTGCCGGGTGTCGACAGCCCACTGCCCCCCGGGAGCGGCTCGATCATCGGCATCGTCGCGACCGACGCACCGCTGCTGCCGCTGCAGTGCCGCCGGCTGGCCCAGCGGGCGTCCTTCGGCGTGGCCCGCACCGGCGGGACCGGGGGTGACTCCAGCGGCGACCTCTTCCTCGCCTTCGCCACCGGCAACCGCGGGATGGCGCGCCTCGACGACGGCGCACCGACCGTCGCCGACGTGCGCACGCTGGCCAACCCGGCGATGGACCCGCTGTTCGACGCGGTCATCGAGGCGACCGAGGAGGCCATCCTCAACGCGATCCTGGCCTCGCCCACGATGACCGCCCGGGGGCGCACGGCCCACGCGCTGCCGACCGACCTGCTGCTGGCGGCGCTGGAGAAGTACGGGCGACCCGCTACTCGCCCGTGAGCATCCGGCGCGGGTTGTCGACGAGCAGCCGGTGCAGGTCGGCGTCGTCGAAGCCCTCGGCTCGCAGCAGGTCTGCGAACGTGGTGACGACGTAGGCGTAACCCGGCCCGCCGAAGGCCGCGTAGTCGGTGCGCAGGCAGACGTCCTGGCTGAGCAGCAACTGGTCGAGGTGGCCGGCGTCGGCGAGGCTCCTGATCCAGTCGAGCCGCTGCCGGGTGTCGTACTCGCTGCCGCCCTGCACGGTGTCGAACTGCACCCACGCCCCTCGCCTGGCGAGGCCCAGGTGGTAGTCGTGGTCGGGGACCATGTCGCAGTGTCCGATGACCACGCGGCCGGGGTCGACGCCTTCCTCGACGAGCAGGTCGAGCTGCGCGGTGCCGACCGGCCAGCGGGCGGCGTGGGTGGTGATCGTCAGGCCCGTACGCCGGTGGGCGCGGGCGGCAGCACGGAACGACCGCTCCTCGAGCGCGGTGATGACCCGGTCAGAGCCGATCTCGCCGATGATCCCCGCCCGCACGCCGTCGACGCCCTCCTCGATGTCACGCACGACAAGGTCGGCGACCGCGTCGGTCGAGAGCTCGTCGAGCTCGGCCGGGAAGTAGGCCTTCCTGTAGAAGCCGCTCCCCCGGACGATGTGCAGGCCGGTGCGTTCGGACATCTCTCGAAGCGCCACCGGGTCGCCGCGGAGGCCGCCACTGGTGACGTCGACCAGCGTGCGGCCGCCGGCGTCGACGTACCGCCGCAGCTCGGCCTCCGCGAGCGTCGGGTCGTTGAGCAGGCCGTCGCTGCGGTATTCCTGCGTCGAGGTCGAGGAAGACGTGCTCGTGGGGCAGCGTGGTGCCCAGGTCGTCGGCGGGCACCGGGCCACGCACCGTCATCACCGTGCTCGCAGGGGTCACGGGGGGCATCCTGCAACAATCCGGCCGTGAGCGCTCGCCGTGAGGTCCGCATCCCGATGTCCGACGGCGTGGAGCTCGCCGCGTCGCTCTACCTCCCGCCCCCAGAGGCCGGGCCGCAGCCGTGCCTGCTGGAGGCGCTGCCCTACCGCAAGGACGACCTGACCGCGTCGTACGCCGCGTCGTACGAGCGGCTGCGCGACCAGCACGGCTACGCGGTCTGCCGGCTCGACCTGCGCGGCACCGGGTCGTCGGGTGGTGACGCGACCGACGAGTACCCCGTCGCCGAGCAGCGCGACCTGGCCGAGGTGATCGCGTGGTTGGCGGGGCAGTCCTGGTGCGACGGGCAGGTCGGCATGTGGGGCACGTCGTACTCCGGCTTCAACTCTCTGCAGATGGCCGTGGAGCGACCGCCGGCGCTGAAGGCGATCTGCGCGATCTATGCCACGGACGACCGCTGGACCGACGACGTGCACTGGCGCGGCGGCGCGCTCCGGATGGTCGACCTCGTCGACTACTGCCACTACATGACGGCGATGAACGTGCTGCCACCCGTGCCCGCGGTGTGGGGCGAGGACTGGGCTGACGAGTGGCAGCGTCGGCTCGAGGTCAACGAGCCGTGGGTGCTGACGTGGCTGCGGGAGTCGCAGCACGGCCCCTACTGGGACCACGGCTCGGTCCGGCTGGGCGGCACGGTCTCGGGCTATGAGCGGATCGGCTGCCCGGTGCTGGTCGTGGCCGGCTGGGCCGACGGCTACCGCAACAACTCCTTCCGGACCACGGCCGCGCTTGCCGCGGCCGGGGTGCCGCACCGGCTGCTGGCCGGCCCGTGGGCACACGCCGACCCTGCGACCGCGATGCCCGGGCCGCGGATCGACCTCGACGCCGAGATGGCCGCTTGGTTCGACCGGTGGCTGCGGGGTTCGGGTGACGACGCGCACGTGGACGGGTGCGACGTCTTCGTGCGGTCCTCCACCCGGCCAGAGCCGGACCTCGACCTGCACGAGGGCTACTGGCTGCGCCTCCCCTCGGTGCCCCCTGTTTCGGTGGTTGAGGTGCGAGCGCCAGCGAGCCTCGAAACCACCCTGCGTGTGATTCCGGACGTCGGCACCGCCGCCTGGATCGACTGCGCCGGGCACCTGCCGTGGGGACTGTCGGGCGACCAGCGTCTGGACGACGCGCGCTCGCTGACGTGGGACGTCTCGCCGCCCTCGTTGCCGGTGGTCGGGCATCCAGTCGCCCGGCTGCGGGTGTCGGCCTCGGCGCCTGCTGCGTCTTTATCGGTGAAGCTGTGCGACGTCTTCCCCGACGGCACCTCGGCGCTGGTGTCGCGAGGGTCTTTGGACCTGGCCTTCCGTTCGGGCGTCCATGGGCCGCCCGAGCCGCTGGTACCGGGTGAGGAGTACGACGTCTCGGTGGTGCTGGACGCGTGCGCCTACGCCTGGGCGCCCGGGCAGACACTGCGGGTGTCGGTCGCCGGCGCCGACTGGCCCAACACGGTGGCCCCGCCGGCTCCAGTGACGCTCAAGGTGATCTCGGGTTCGGTGGAGCTGCCCACGCTGCCGGGCTCGTGGCCCGCGCCGACCTTCTCCTCGGGCGATGCCCACTCGTCGGAGAGCACCGAGGGCGTCGGCTGGGAGATCCGATCCGACGTGCTGGCCCGCACCACGACGGCCGTGACCCGCCAGGACTCGTCGTACGACACGTCGTACGACGGCCATGCCCGGGAGTGCTACCTCGGCGAGGTCTCCGTCGACCTCCGCACGCACCGCCAGACCGCCCACGCGGACACGACGTACGAGCTGTCCTGGCCCGGCGTCGCCATCGAGGTGCACTCGGTGATGGACGTCGTCGGTCGACTGAGGCCGGGGTGACCGCGACGATCCGCACGGTCGCCTCAGCGCGACGGTGAGGTCGTCAGTGATCGGTCGTGGGTCAGCCGGTCCGGGTGATCCGGTTCTGTGGGCCGGGCCCGACCGGGCCGCCGGCGCCCAGGTAGGCGGCCAGCGCGTCGACGTCGAAGCCCGGCGCGTAGACCCGGTTGGTACCCGCGGTCAGGCCCGGGAACCCGTCACCGCCGTTGGCGAGGAAGTCGTTGGTGGTCACGCGGTAGGTCGTGCCCAGGGTCGATCGGGCGTCCCGTTCAGCGCCATGTTGCTGACCCTGGATCCCAGCGGGCAGGGTGCTGTCGTAGCTGTAGGTGAAGCCGCCGGAGACCTGCAGGATCAGCGGTCGAGGCTCGCGCACGGGAACTGCTGCTCGAGCACCGTCTTGATCTGGGCACCGGTGAACGTCTGCGTGGTGACCAGGTTGTTGAACGGCTGCACAGTGAAGGCCTCGCCGTAGGTCACCTGGCCGGGTGCCTCGCCGCCGGGCGAGTTGGCAAAGGCGAGGTCGGCTCCGGATCCCGCCTGGGTTCATGAAGGCGATCTGCGCTCCGGCCGACGACGCCGTGTAGGCGAGCTGGGCGTCGGCGATGACGTCGCCGAGGGCGCTCTCGCCGGCGGCGTTGTTGGTGCGGGTGATGTCGGCGGAGATCGACCCGACGATGCGGTTGGCGATCGGTGCGACGGCAACGCGGTACTTGTCGATCAGCGCCTTCGTCTCCGGGTCGACCAGGGCCGGGTTCCGCACGAACGGTCCGCCCGGCGTGATCCGCTGGTAGGTGCCGTCGGGGTTCTTGATGCCGTTCTCCGCGATCACGTTGCGCGCGCTGAGGCTGGTGAAGTCGTCGGACGACTTGCTCAAGGTCGCGGTGATGTCGGTGACCATCTGAGCCGTTGGTGCCCGCGCTCGTGGTCAGGATCGTTGCGACCCGCCGAGTTGGGCAGCGAGCAGAGTAGGGCCGGTGAGTGTGACCGGAGACGACGAGGTCGAACTCGGGTCGCAGTCCGGCCACGATCGGCGGTGATCGCGCCCGCGAAGTTGGCGCAGCCCGACGGGTCGATCGGCGTCGGCGGCGGCTGTCTGCTGAGCCGCCCTCGTGGATGAGCAGCACGAGCGCCTCGACGCCCTTGTCGAGCAGCTGGTCGGCGTACTTGTTCGCGGTCTCGACCTCGTCGAGGAAGTCCACGGTCGTGATGCCGGCCGGGTTCACGATGCCCGGCGTGCCCTCGAGCGTCATGCCGATGAAGCCGACGCGGACGCCCTGGACCATCCGCGTGGTGAACGCCGGAAGGATCGGCTTGCCGGTCGTCCTTGTAGACCATGTTGGCGGCGAGGTACTGGAAGTCGGCGCCGTCGAACGGGTCGCCGTCCTGGCAGCCGTCGGTCGGGTGGCAGCCGCCGTTCTGGAGCCGCAGCAGCTCGGTGACACCCTCGTCGAACTCGTGGTTGCCGACCGAGGTGACGTCCATCTGCAGGAGGTTGAGCGTCTCGATCGAGGGCTCGTCATGGAAGGCCGCACTCAGCAGCGGGCTGGCGCCGACCATGTCCCCCGCGCCGACCGTCAGCGTCTTCTGGCCCTTGGCGTCGGCGTCGGCGCGCAGACCCTTGAGCGTGGTCGCGAGGTACTCCGCACCGCCGGCCGGCACGCCGTTGACCGTGGCGCCGCTGCCGCCGGGCGCGTCGAGCGCTCCGTGGAAGTCGTTGAACGAGAAGAACCTCGCCTTGGCGATGTCACCGTTGCCCGTCGGTTTCGCCGCCACCGTGCCGGTGGTCGCTGCCACGCCGACGACACTCAGCGTCGTCGCAGCCAGCGCGAGAACGGTCCCCTGGCGCAACCTGCGCCGCATTCCAGCCATCAGCTTTCCCTCCAGATCGCCTCCCCGAGACGTTCTCGTGACGCTGCCACTCGCACCCAGCACCGTCAAGGAATGGTCTGCATTGGGGGGTGCCACTCAGCTCGCGACGCAGAGGTCGAGCTGGATGGAACGCTCGTGGATGGTGGCGACGACCGGTGGCGCGGTAGACCGGTAGGTGTGTCCGGTCGGCGTCGTCGTCTGGATCTGATGGTGGCCCGCGGTGGGCGAGGGTCTGGCGCGCCAGCCGGGCGCCTGCTTGGCGTGGTTGCAGCGCCTCGCAGAGTCCTTGTCCGTTGTCGCCGCTCGTCTCGCCGCCCTCGTCGTAGTCGAGGGCGTGGTCGCCGTGCCGGATCGGGGCGTCGCACCACGGGGTGCGGCAGACCTGGTCGCGCAGCCGGATGAACCGGCCCAGGCCGGCCGAGGAAGTAGCGGCCGCGGGCGTCCATGGCCACCAGCTCGCCGGTGTCCGGGTCGGCGTAGAGGCGCCGCAGCCAGACGGACTCCTCGCGGGAGCAGGCACCGGCGACGATCTCGCGGGCCAGCTCGGCCGGGATCGGGTCCGAAGCCGTCGAGGTGGGCCGGTTCGTCGCTGGTGCCGAAGAGCGCGCGGTCGGTCATCACCAGGCCCAGCGAGATGCCGACCCGGCGCGGATTGGTCCTGGGTGCCGGTGCGCTGTCCCACCGGAGGCGGCGGCATCGCGCCGGCAGCGGCCGCCAGCACCGAGCCGACGAGGGTGTCGGCCATCACCTGCCCCTTGGTCCGCGGGTCGCCGGTGGCGCGAGCGGTGTCGGCCGCCCGGGTCAGCGCCGCCAGGACCCCGACGCCGTCCTTGACCGGGAGCAGTGCGCTCAGCCAGGTCATCGTGTCGGGCGCCGGCCGCAGGGTGACGTGGCGGTCGGCCTCCGCCTGTCGGCGCCGGGTCACGAACGAGGCGGGGTCGAGCCGGTAGGCCTCGCGCTGGCACGCCGCCACCAGCTCCCGCTCCCCCATCCGCTCCAGGCGGTCGGCGTCACCGGCAACCGCGGCGTCCACGGCGGCACGGTCCTCACGGCTCAGGCAGGCCGTCTCCCGGGTGATCAGGGTGGCCTTCCACTCGGTGATCCGGCCGCCGCGCCAGGCCGACCAGGTGTGCGGCAGCTCGGTCGCCACGACCTTGGCCAGCCCCAGGTGCCGCTGCCCGCGATGGTGGGACTCGCGACGGGCCAGCGCGACCTGCGCGGCAACCCCGCGGCCTTGCTGCGCCGCGGGCACGCCGGCATCGGCCTGCGCCGCGCGCTGAGACGCGTCGAGCTCGACTGCCAGCGCAGCCTGGGCCGCCGTCGCCGCGCACACCAGCTCCTCCAGCGCCCGGATCGCATCGATGCGACCGGCGTCGTCGAGACCACTCGGCGACCTCAGGGCGCCGCTGCAGCGACGTCCTGCCAGCCCGTCATGGCTCGCCGTATCGTGCTCGAACATATCTTCGATAATAGTCGAGTACGAGCCTTTTCGCCACTCCACACCTCGGGCTGTGGACAACGCGCTCGGGCGGCCTTGACCCGCCGCGCTTCCGGCGCTGAGCGCTGCCAGGTGCAACGCGCGTACGCTCACGACAACCGAACGAGGGAGTCCCGTGAGCACCTCGAAGCATCTGTTGGAAGCGCTCGAGCCGGTCGTGGCGGAGAACCTCGACCGCCATCTCGGCATGGCGCAGGAGTGGCATCCCCACGACTACGTGCCGTGGAGCGAGGGCCGCGACTTCGCGTTCCTCGGAGGTGAGGACTGGTCGCCCGAGCAGTCACGCCTGTCCGAGGTTGCCAAGGCGGCGATGATCACCAACCTGCTCACCGAGGACAACCTGCCGTCGTACCACCGTGAGATCGCCACCCGGTTCGGGCGCGACGGCGCCTGGGGCACCTGGGTCGGGCGATGGACCGCCGAGGAGAACCGCCACGGCATCGCCATGCGCGACTACCTCGTCGTCACGCGAGGGGTGGACCCGGTCGAGCTCGAGCGCGCCCGGATGGACTACATGACCTCGGGCTACGACTCCGGGGACAAGACGGCCCTCGAGGCGGTGACGTACGTGTCCTTCCAGGAGCTGGCCACCCGCGTCTCGCACCGCAACACCGGCAAGGTCACCCACGACCCGATCGCCGACCGGATGCTCGCGCGGATCTCCAAGGACGAGAACCTGCACATGGTCTTCTACCGCAACATCGTGGCGGCGGCGCTGGAACTCGTCCCCGACGAGACCATGCGCGCGATCGCCGACGAGGTCATCGGCTTCGAGATGCCCGGCGCCACGATGGCGGGCTTCCGTCGCAGCTCGATGATCATCGCCAAGGCCGGCATCTACGACCTGCGGCTGCACCACGACGACGTGATCATGCCGATCCTGCGGCACTGGGGAGTCTTCGACCGCACGGACTTCGGCGTGGACGGCGAGCGGGCCCGCGACGAGCTCGCGACCTTCCTGGAAGGACTGGACGCCCAGGCGACCCGCTTCGTGGAGCGCCGGGCCGAGAACCGGGCTCGGGTGGCCGCCAAGTCCGACACCGACGAGACGCCCGACATCGCGTCCTGACGGTCCGCGCTCACCTAGAGCTGGATGCCGCGCGTCAGTGCTCCGTCGACCACCAGGTTGGTGCCGCTGACCCGTCGTGCCTGGGGGCTCGCCAGGAAGACCACCGGGCCGGCGATGTCTTCCGGCGTGCCCATGTGCCCGGTCGGGTTCAGTCCGACCGCCATCTCGTACAGATCGGGGTTGCCGCTCTCGATGCTGGCCCAGACACCGCCTTCGAAGTAGGTGTTGCCGGGCGAGACGGTGTTCGCGCGGATCCCCTTCTCGGCCAGCTGGAGCGCGAGCCCGTTGATGTAGCCGACGATGGCGGTCTTGGCCGTGCCATAAGGCCCCGAGGCGAAGTCCGACTCGCGTCCAGAGACGCTGGAGATCGCGATGATGGAGGCAGCTTCGCTCCGCTCCAGGTGTGGCATCGCCGCACGCACGAGGCGGACCGTGTGCATGAGGTCGACGTTGAGGCTGGCTTCCCAGTTCTCCTCGGTGTCGGGGATGGCGAGGGCGCTGACGTTGGCGACCACCACGTCGAGACCACCGAGTGCGGCGGCGGACTCCGCTACCCACGCGGCAAGGGCCTCGGCGTCGCCAACATCGACGGCGCTCCCGGTGACGCTGCCGCGGTCCTGCAGGGCAAGCTGTGTTGCGGCAACCTCCTCGCGGTTGCGCGCGCAGAAGCCGACGGTGGCGCCCTCGTCGAGGAAGGCTTCGACGATGGCCCGGCCGATGCCGCGGCTGCCGCCGGTGACGAGGACGCGGGAGCCGTTGAGCTGCAGATCCATGGGCTGACCTTCCGGGTGCGGGCTGAGGAGCGGTGAGGAGCTTCAGGTGGTGCCGAGCGACCGGGCGCGGCCCGACGAGGTCGGCGTGGATGCCGTCGAACGCGTCGACAGCTGGGAGCAGCGCCTTGGGCGCCTTGACGACGACGCTGTAGTTGGCGTCGACGACGTTCGCGACGGGCACCTTGGCGATCTGGGAGCAGAGCTGGTAGGCGTCCATGGGGTGGAGGCCGTAGAGGTCGGCGATCCAGTGCACGAGCTCGGCGTTGGCGATCCGCCAGGAGTCCTCCATCGGCCGGCTCGAGCCCACGGTCATCCAATGGGTGTCGTCCTCGATCCGGGGCCAGCCGGGTGCGCCGCCCTTGATCAGCTCCACGATGAGGGTGGTGGTCATCGCGCCCTCGACCGCCGTGCCGCAGGCCTCGCCCTCGCCCTGGCGATAGTGACCATCGCCGACGGAGAACATCGCGCCCTCGACGTTGACGCCGAGGAAGACCGTCGATCCGGCGCGCATCTGGGGAGTGTCCATGTTGCCCCCGAAGCGGTCGGGCACCAGCGAGGAGCGCACCTCTCCTCCGGCCGGCGCGACGCCGACGGTGCCGAGCATCGGCTCGCACGGCAGCTCGATGCGATGGTCACTGTGCCGCGCTGCAAAGGCCACCGTGTTGCGCGCGCGGTCGAGCTCGTAGATCCAAGTGGTGTCGGGAAGCGGGTCCTGAAGAGTGACGACGCGGTCGGTGCTGGTCATGCCGCCGAAGAACGGGATCGTGGCCGATGCTCCCCAGTCGCGGGCCGGCTCCAACGAGACCAGGTGCAGCACCAGGGTGTCGCCAGGCTCGGCGCCCTCGACGTAGAACGGTCCGGTCTGCGGGTTGACGAATCTCAGGTCGACCTTGGCGCTCGACAGGTCATCGACGCTGCGCAGCGCGCCACCGAAAGCGTCGTCGGACCAGAGCCGCAGCGCAGTGCCCGGCTTGATGCGCATCGCTGGGGAAGCGCCACCGAACGTGTAGGCGTACTGCTCGCGAGTCGGCGTGTACTCGATGACGTCCATCGACGGAAGTTACCTCAGGCCTCACGCAGGCGTACATGCTCGCGGCAGAGATCTTCGACCCGGGTCACGCCCAGCAGGGCCATGGTGGTGGTGACCTCCGAGTGGAGGATGTCGGCGGCCCGTTGCACGCCGCGCTGGCCCCCTGCCATCAGGCCGTACAGGTATGCGCGCCCGACCAGTCCCGCGCGTGCACCCAGGGCGACTGCGGCGACCAGGTCGCTGCCAGACAGGATGCCGCCGTCGACATACACCTCGGCTCGCTCGCCCACCGCGTCGACCACGGCCTGCAGCGCCTCCAGCGGAACGGGGGCCCGGTCGAGCTGACGGCCGCCGTGGTTAGAGACGACCACGGCGTCTGCGCCGGCATCGACGACTGCACGCGCGTCGGCGACGTGCTGGACCCCCTTGACCACCAGGGACCCGGGCCACACGGAGCGCAACCACGACAGGTCCGACATCGTCGCCGACGGGTCGAACATCTTCCCGACCAGCTCCGCGACCGTGCCGTCGAAACGATTGAGTGACGCGAACTCCAAGGCCTCGGTTGTCAGCAGGTCGAACCACCAACCAGGATGCAGGACTCCCTCGGCGAACGTCCGCATCGTCAGCGACGGTGGGATGGTCAAGCCGTTGCGTACGTCGCGGAGGCGCGCACCAGGAACGGGCGTGTCGACCGTGAGCATCAGGGCTTCGTAGCCCGCTTCGCGAGCACGCTGGATGAAGTCCCGGCTGGCCTCCCGGTCACGCCAGAGGTAGAGCTGGAACCACAGCCTTCCGCCTGGTGCCGCAGCCGCGAGCTCCTCGATGGAGGTGGTGCCCATCGTGGACAGCGCGTAGGGGATGCCGACGCGGGCGGCCACGCGGGCGACCGCAGCCTCGCCTTCTGTGTGCATCATGCGGGTGAAACCGGTCGGGGCAAACACCAGCGGAAGCGCCGATGATCGCCCGAGGATCGTCGTCGATGTGTCCACGTTCGAGACGTCTCGAAGCACCCGCGGGTTGAACTCCACCCGGCCGAAGGCCTGCCTGGCGCGGCGAAGACCGACCTCATCGCCGGCAGCACCGTCGGTGTAGTCGAAGACCGCGCGAGGTGCCCGTCGTCGAGCCAGCAGCCGCAGATCAGCAACCGATGCGGCCCGGGCGAGCCGGCGTTCGGTGCGGTGGAGTTGCACGCCGGTCGGCCTGAGAAGAGGCTGCAGCTCGGACCAGCGCGGCCAATGTCGGGCTGTCACGCCCGCGGCCCGACCATCAGCGACGCCTGGCGAGCGTCACGCCGTCGGCCACCGGGAGCAGGCAGAGGGTGATCCGCTCGTCGGCGGAGAGCTTCAGGTTGAGCGCCTGCAGCGCCCGCGTGCTCTCGTCGTCAGTGTCGGAGTTGATCACCTCGCCGCCCCACAACGTGTTGTCAACGGCGATCAGACCGCCGGGCCGGACCAGCCGCAGCAACCGCTCGTAGTAGCCGTCGTACCCGGTCTTGTCTGCGTCGATGAACGCGAAGTCGAACGCATCTTCCTCGCCGTCGGCCAGCAGCTGGTCGAGCGTGTCGGTGGCCGGTGCGATGCGGAGGTCGACCTTGCCCGCAACGCCGGCTTCGTCCCAGTACTTGCGTGCGACCGAGGTCCACTCCTCAGAAACGTCGCAGCAGATGAGCTGGCCGTCCTCGGGGAGGGCGAGCGCGATGGCAGTGGACGAGTAGCCGGTGAAGGTGCCGACCTCGATGCACCGGCGCGCCCCGATCAGCTCGACGAGCAGTGCGAGGAACGCGCCCTGCTCCGGGGGGATCTGCATGCGGTGCATGGGAATCGCCAGGGTCTCCTCGCGCAGCCGCACGAGGACGTCGGGTTCGCGGGTGCCGACTTCGAGGACATAGGCCGCGACCTCGTCGGAGATGCCGATCGTCTTCTTCGCCATGGCACGACGATAGCCAGGCCGGACGTCGCGTCACGTGGTGTGCTTGCGGAGCCACGGGACGACGGACTCGCTGAGCTGCTCCAGATCCTCGATGTGGGAGAAGTGGCTGCCGTTCTCGATGAAGGAGTAGTCGGCGTCGGGAATGGTGTCGGCCAGCAGGCGGCTCCACTCGGCCGGGATGGGATCGGCCCCCGAGTGGACGACCAGCGAGGGGCAATCGATGGTGGCGTAGGTGCCCATCGGGTCGAGGGCGCCGAGGCTGCCGATCATCCTCTCGGGAGCGGCCTGCACGTTGGCGGCGGTGATCTCGGTGAACCCGAGTGAGACCCGGGCGGCGGTTGCCCGATCCCTGAAGAAGGGAAGGAACGTGTTGAGCTGGTGCGCCTCCAGGGCTGCGGGCTGCCCGGTCCGGAAGCCGTCCGACTCCTCGATGGCGCGCCGGGCGTCGTCGTCCTCCGGCGTACGGCGCGCAGTCATGGCACCGCCGAACCGCAACATCTGCTCCGGCACGAGCGGAGGTCCCGCATTGAGAAGGACCAGCGACGAGGTGGTGGCCGGGTGCAGGCCCGCGTACAAGGCAGCGAGATGGGCGCCGGCCGAATGGCCCACCAACGCGATGCGGTCGAGTCCGAGCGCCTCACGAACGCCTTCGAGGTCCTCGACCCCACCTGCGAAGGAGACCCGCCGTACGTCGCCGAGCGGCGTGTGTCCGCTGCCCCGCTGGTCGTAGTAGACGAGCTGGAAATCCTCGCCCCAAGGATCAAGCGGTCGCATGTAGGTGCTGCCGAGCCCGATCGCACCGTGCAGGACGACAACGGGGACACCTTCACCCACGAGCGTGCAGGCGACCTCGATGTCGCCGACGGCCAGGGTCTTGCTGATGACTCGCATGACGGTCTCCTTGGCTGGGACCGCGGCTCGGTCCGTGGCGCGACCGTAGGCCTTGAACCCGAGTTCAAGGTCAAGTCTGTACCTTGAACCCTGGTGTCAGGTCTACCGTGATGGCGTGCGCATCTCCGAGCTGGCAGACCAGGTGGGCGTGCCCACCTCGACGGTGCGGTACTACGAGCGGATCGGCCTCGTCGGTGCTCCCGCAAGGACGGTCTCGGGATACCGCGAATACGACGAGGACGCGGCCACTCGCCTGCTGTTCGTGGCCCGCGCTCGAAGGATGGGGCTCAGCTGCCAACAGATCGCGGAGCTCCTCCCGGTCTGGGGCGGGACGAACTGCGCGGGAGCTCACGAGCGGGTCGGCCGCCTGGTCGATGACAAGCAAGCCGAGATCGCCTCACGCATCGCCGAGCTGCGAGAGTTCGCCGCGCAGCTCGACCGCGTGCGGGGGGTGCTCGAGGCGTCACCGCCACCGCCCGCGTGCCGAACCGATCTCTCCTGCTGCGTGCCGGCCGGGCCAACCGCGTTCGTGCCCGTCGAGCTGATGAGCAGCCGGCGCGGAGCCAGGGCGAAACCGGCGCCCGTTTCCTAGGCCGCGACGGCTTCCCGGGCCGTCGGCGCTCCGGTCGACTCGGCACGGGCGATCCGCCGGCCGAGGATCCCGAAGGCGAACATCACCGGCAGCGCCGCGCTGCCCATCGACGTCACCGACAAGATGGCGAAGGCTGCGGGGATGACCAGCGCGAGCAGGACGGCGGGCAGCGTGGGCCGGAACCGCTTGGCCAGCAGGGTGATGCCAAGGACCGTCGAGCAGAGCAGGGTCAGCATCAGCCCCGGAAGGCTGACGAGCCAGCCGGCCGTGAACAGGGCGCCCTCGATGCCGTCGCCGTTGTAGTTGCCGGTCCACTGGGTCCAGTAGTCGAGGAAGACCCCGACGCAGGCCACGCCGTACGCCGCGATGGTCGCCCGCCACACCCACTTCTCGAAGCCGGCCGGCCGGCGCCGCCGGTAGACCACGAGCGCGCAGAGCGTGAACGCGACGAACACCGGGAACCAGATCTTCCCGTAGGTGATGTAGACGATGTCGGGGTTCGCCCAGCCCAGCAGCGGCGAGAGCACGTCGGCGGCGGGCTCCGCCCAGGCTGCCGTGAGCGGCAGCTCGAGGTCCTCCTTGCCGTCGGCGGTGGCGAACCTGGCCAGCGCGTGCAGCTGCCCCACCGCGAGTCCCACCCAGGCCATCACCCAGGCGAAGCGGCCGATCTGTCGTTCGTACGTGTGGTTCATGTCCACTCCTCAGGTCGTCGGACCTCGAGCGTCGTCGTTGGCGGCACCGGAGTCGTCAGCCCAGGTGTCCATCCGCACTCCACCCTGAGGTGGACGTGCGGGCCCGCCTTCCGCCGTACCCTCGGACCGTGAACGGGGCGGCGCGCATCGGCTGGCGGGACACGCTGCTGCCCGCACTGCTGCTGGCGCTCGGTGCCGCCGAGCTCGCTTCGCTGGGCACGGACGGCTGGGTCGCCTCGGTGGGCCTCGAGGCGATCTCCGCTGCCCTGCTGGTCTTCCGCCGCACGCTTCCGCTGTTCGTGGTGCCGCCGGCCGCGATCGCTCTGATGCTGATCCCGCTGACCGGCACCCAGATGGAGGAGGCGGCCGCGCCGATCCTCTTCTACATCCTCGGCATCTACAGCCTGGGCCGCTATCTGGCCGGGCACAGCGGGCTGGTGGCGCTGGTGCTGGTCCTGCTGCTCGTCTTCGCCGACTTCTTCTTCGCGTCGCCAGGCGACACGCGCGACTGGACCGACATCGTCTTCGTGCTGTCGCTGGCGATCCCGCCCTACGTCTTCGGCCGGATCTCGCGGAAGCTCGCGATGCAGTCCGAGGAGCTCGCCCGCCAGCAGGAGCTGATCCGCGACCAGGCGGTCCGCGACGAGCGGGACCGGATCGCCCGGGAGCTCCACGACGTGATCGCTCACTCGCTGAGCGCGATGGTGGTGCAGACCGCCGCGGCACAGGACCTGGTGCGGAGCTCACCGGAGCGTGCCGCCGCGCTGCTCGCGTCGGTCGCGGACACGGGCCGCAAGGCGCTCGACGAGACCGGCCGGCTGCTGCACCTGATCCGGGACGACGCCGACGAGCTGGGCCTGCACCCCGCTCCCGGGCTGGCCGACGTGCCCGACCTGGTGTCGACGTTCCGCGAGAGCGGGCTCGACGTGGTGGACCGGCTGGACCTGCCGACGATGCCGCTGCCCGGCGGCGTCGACGTCTCGACGTACCGCGTGGTGCAGGAGGCGCTGACGAACGCACTCAAGTACGCCGAGGGCCCGGTGGACCTCAGCATCGCGTCGACCCCCGACGAGCTGCAGATCCGGTGCGCCAACCGCGTGGGCCGGGCGGGCTCCAACGGATCGGGTCTCGGCATCCAGGGCATGGCCGAGCGCGTCGGCCTCCTCGGCGGCACGCTGACGAGCGGAGAGACACCGGACGGCCGGTTCGCGATCGAGGTGGACATCCCGCTCCTGCGCGAGGGCGTCTCGTGACTCGCGTGGTGGTCGCCGACGACCAGGAGCTCGTGCGCTCGGGGCTCCAGCTGGTGCTGGAGGCGCGCGGCTGCCAGGTCGTGGGGACAGCGGGCGACGGGCGCGAGGCCGTCGACGTGGTCCGCCGCACCGAGCCGGACGTCGTGCTGATGGACATCCGGATGCCCGTGCTCGACGGGATCGCGGCGACCCGGCAGCTCACCGCAGACGGGTCGGCGACCAAGGTGCTCGTGCTGACGACGTACGACCTGGATCGCTACGTGTACGACGCCCTGAGCGCCGGGGCTGCCGGCTTCCTGCTCAAGGCGACGCCACCCGACCGACTGGTCGAGGGGATCCACACCGTCTGCGCGGGCGAGTCGTTGCTGGCGCCCAGCCTGACCCGACGGCTGATCGAGGAGTACCTGCGTCACCCGGCTCCCGACGACGGGCAGCCGGACGGGCTCGCCGTGCTGACCGACCGGGAACGCCAGGTGCTGCTGCTGATGGCGCGCGGTCTCTCGAACGACGACATCGCCGGCGAGCTCGTGGTGGCCCAGGCGACGGTGAAGACGCACGTGAACCGGGTGCTCGCCAAGCTCGGAGTGGCGACCAGGGTGCAGGCCGTCGTGCTCGCCTACGAGGCGGGGCTGGTCCGGCCGCGCAACTGACGGACCCTGGTGCCCAGGGCGGCTCGCTCGTCGGGCGTGAGGGGTACGGCGAGCTCGTCAAGCAGGTCGGACAGCTCGCCGTCGCGGAGCTCGCGGTGCTGGGTCGGCTCACCGGGGCGCCGTACGGTCAGGGTCTCGTGAGTGACTGCCACGTGCCGGCCATCGAGGTGCTTGGTGATCATCAGCATGTTGCGGAAGTGGATGGGCGGGTAGGTGCTCGTGTAGTGGTGCCCGACGGTCACGTCGAGCGGCTGGACCGGCAGCTCGTCGTGGGTGTGCATGAGCTCCCAGTGCTCGTCGCGCCAGCGCTCCAGGGTCCAGCCGCGGCCAGGGCCTAGCGGCACCTCGCGAACCTGGTAGCGCCAGCCGCCGTAATCGTCCTCGGCGCCGTCGACCAGCGGGATCGGCCGCAGCACGCTCATCCCGAAGCCTGGGTCGGCGAGCACCCGCTCACCGTCGAGGGTCACCAGCACGACGCAGTGCGTGCGGGCCTGCCCACCCACGCGGCCGAGCCGGCGCTCGACGTCGTAGCCGAGCCGCTCCAGTGCAGCCGCGAACAGCACGCCGTGCTCGAAGCAGTAGCCGCCGCGACCCCGGCCCACGAACTTCGCCTGCACCGCGTCGAGTGCCGACTCCCGGGTGCGGGTCGAGCAGCACGTCGATGTTGTCGAAGGTGAATGCCCGCACGTGCGCCTCGTGCAGCGCGTCGAGGGCCGGCCGGGACGGCGGCGCCGCCACCGCCCCGATCCGCGCGAGGTAGGCATCGAGGTCGAGCAGCTCGGTCTGCCACGGGCTCGGGTCTGTCACGGGGTCATTGAACACCGCCGCTCGCCGGTCACGGCTCACGGTTACGGAGCCAGGCGGAACCACCCGGTGCCCTGCCACGCCACGTCGCAGTCGTTGCGTCCGAGGTCGCCCTGGAGGGCGAGGACGCCGACGTCCTTTGTCCGCAGGTTGTCGAGGACGAACCGGTCCCCCTCGCGACACGTCGGCGAGTCGGCCCCGCTGACCAGGGTGAGCCGGGTGACCGACGGGTCGACGGTCCAGGTGCCGCTGTCGGCCAGCTCCGTGCTCCCGGTGATGGTCGAGTAGGTCCCGTCGTCCCGCAGCTCGACGAGGTAGCCGCCCTGCGGGTCGTACCAGTTGCCCAGCACGTCGTCGTAGCCGGCCGGCGGGTCCCAGTTGACACCGGGAGGGCTCCAGAGCCAGTCGAAGGTGCCTTTCGGCAGCACCTGCTCCAGCACCCACTGAGGGGCGAAGGGTGCGCCGCAGCTGTTCGGGTCGCTGCCGACGGGCAGCACGTGCAGCGAGCCTTTCGCAGGCACCCCGGCTCGCAGGGAGAAGGTCTTCCCGGCACACCCGGCCGAGCCGCCCTCGACATCCACGGTGATCGTGTCACCGTCGACGGCGTAGGTTCCGTAGACCCGAGGGTGGGCCGACAGGCGCCCGGTCTCGTCGTACCTGAAGCCGCCGTCCGCGGTGAACATGAAGAGCCACCGCGAGTTGTCCAGCCGCCACACACCTGGGACGTTCTCCGCAGTCAGCGCGCCGTCGGTGAGGAACGCCTGGTCCGAGTCGGACAGGGCCTCCGGCGATGGTCCGGGGGGCGCCGGCGAAGGACTGGCTTCTTGGCGCGACAGACCCTGCCAGGTGGCGACCCCGACGACCACAGCGGCGGCCGCTGCTGCGACGACCACGCCACGGCGGCGGTCGCGCTGCCGCTTGCTCTCGATGCGCTCCACCACGTCTGCGCGGGCGTCCCGCAGGTCCGACTCGGTCACGACGATCCCTCCTGTCACTGCCTCGATGTCCCGCGAGAGGCGCTCCTCGATAGTGCTCACCGGTTCACCTCGATCCCTTGTTGAAGTGCTTGCAACCCGCGATGGGTGTGGGTCTTGACCGACCCCGCGCTGATGTCGAGCAGCTCGGCCGTCTCGGCGACCGAGAGCTCGAGGACGAAGCGACAGGCCAGTGCCTCCCGCTGGCGCCGGGGCAACGAGCGCATGGCGGTCACGAGCGACCCGACCTCGTCGCGAAACTCGATGCGCTCCTCCGTGCTCGTCGACGGCCTTGCCTGCACGAGCAGCAGCGGCCTCTTGGCTCGCTGGGTGGCTTGCCGCCGTACCCAGGACCGGCAGCGGTTGAGCACCGCGGACCGGACGTAGGCCTCGGCCGCCTCGGGGTCGCGCAGCTTGGACACGTTCCGGTGCAGGGCGACGAAAGCGTCCTGGACGGCGTCCTCGGCCGCCTCACGGTCGCCCAGCATGACGACGGCGAGCCGGAGGAGCGCGGCGTAGTGCCGCCGGAACACCACGTCGACGAGCTCGGCGCGCAGCGACTCCCTCGACTCACGTGCGCTGATCGCCCGCGGCTCACCCATGGAGAGCATCTCCTTCGGGACGGTGTTCGTCATACCCGAGAGTCGCTCGACCAGCGATCAGGTTGACACAGATGTCTGCCTTCTCGAAGTGGGTGTCGCTTGCCGTCTATACCAACCAGTGCGCGGTGTACGACGGATCGGTCAGCGCCTCACGGTCGAGGCGGAACGGCGTGAGGTCGGTGGCGGTCGTGCCCGTCATCGCGAGATCTGCCAGCAGCCGGCCGAAGGTCGGTGCGAACTTGAAGCCGTGGGCGGCGCCGAGCCCGACGACGACCGACTCGTGGCCGGGGACGGGTGCGAGCACGAAGTCGCGGTCGGGGGTGAGCGTGTACTGGCAGCGGATGGAGCGGATCGGCTGTCCCGACTCGGGCAGCAGCGACCCCATGAACGTCGCCAGCCGGTCGAGCATGGCGGCGTCCACGTCGGAGCCCGCGGGCGTCGGGATCCACCACCGGGCCGCCGCAGTCCTGGGCGGCCTTGACGGTCGGCTCGCCGTAGCAGGGGAAGCCGTAGAACGACGGGTCGTCCATCCAGATCCACAGCGGCAGGTGGTGCGGCGCGAAGTTGCCCGGGCGCTCGGGGGCGAAGTACGTCGCCTGCTCCAGGGTGGTCTCCAGCGGCAGCTGTACGTCGAGACCGGAGAGCACCTCGTTGGTCCAGGCGTCGGCGCAGACGACGACGCGGCCGGCGACGAAGGAGCCGGAGTCGGTGACCACCTCGACGTCGTCGCCGCGGTCGACGAGCTCGAGCACCCGAGAGGAGCCGCGGAGGTCGGCCGCCGGCCTCGACCGCCAGCTTCTGCATCAGGGCGGTGCCGCGGCCGGCGGGCACGATGGCGCCGCGCTCCTGGAACAGCCCGACGGTGCCGGACGGCAGCGTGAACTGCGGCCAGCGCCGGACGATCTCGGGGTCATCGAGCAGCTCGTAGGCGATGCCGACGTCATCGAGCGACGCCGTGTAGTCGATCATCGCGATCGCGGGCGACGGCGGGAACAGGTCGAGGCCGCCGACGACCGTGACCAGCTGCTCGCCGGACCATCGTTCGAGCTGCGCCCAGTCGTCGTAGGCCTCCTGGGTCAGCCGCACGTAGCCGGGCGTGTGGTAGCTGTGCCGCAGGATCCGGCTGGTGTCGTGGCTCGCGCCGCGGTGGTGCCCGAGCTCGAACCGCTCGAGCCCGAGCACCCGACGACCTCGTCGGGCGAGATGCATCGCCGCGGCGCTGCCGAGGGCGCCGAGGCCCACCACGACGACGTCGTAGGAGTCAGCCATCCGAGAGCCTCGGCAGCAGCCACCGCCGGATGTCGGCGCTGTCGTCCTCCATCGGCGCGAACCACCCGTGCGTGTAGGCCCGCGACGACATCCCGCGTTGCACGGACTCGCAGATCGCCCAGTCCTGCTTGTTGACCAGGTCCCAGAAGTCGCCGGCATCGGACGGGTCGAAGCCTGGCGCGGCGACCTCGTCGCGCGCGAACAGCAGCAGGCACTCGATCCGCGTGCGGTCGACGGCCAGCGGCTGCAGCACGAAGGCCGCCACGTGGTCGGCCGAGCAGGACAGCATCAGGTTGGGATAGACGAGCTCGCCCTTGTGTCGCACCCGCTCCGCCTCCGACAGGCCGGGCAGCGGCGACCGCGTGGTCGTCCCGGTCATCGTGAACGTCCAGGCGCCCTCACGGTGCGGGATACCGTCGTCCCAGGCGAGGCCGGTGCCGCCACCGCCGAATGCCGGCACCAGCCGGGTCAGCTCGGGGTGCACGGGGCCGCAGTGGTAGCACTCGTTGTAGTTCTCTGCGATCACCTTCCAGTTCGACGCCACGTCGTAGGTCATCCGCAATCCGGTGACCAGGTCGCCCATCGCGTAGTTGCCGAGGTTGGCGGCCGCCCTGGCGACCCCGTTGCCGAAGGGCTCCGCGGTCGCCGGCGTGAGGTTCACGAACACGAAGCCCGCCCACTGCTCGACCCCGACCGGGTGCAACGAGAAGTCGTCGGGATCGATGTCGACCCCGTCGGTGTGCGGCGCCTTGAGCAGCCGGCCGGCCAGCGAGTAGGTCCAGGAGTGGTAGGGGCAGCGCAGCGCGCCGGCGACCACGCACGCCGGCCGATCGCTGTCCGGCGCCCGGGGGTCGCGCGGCACGAGCTGGGAGCCGCGGTGCCGGCAGACGTTGTACGCCGCGTGCAGGCCGTCGTCGTCGCGCGTCAGCACGACCGACTCACCCACGACGTCCACGACCGCCAGGTGCCCGGGCGAGTCGAGCCCGAGGTCGTCGACCCGGCCGACGCAGGCCCACGAGCAGAAGAGCACCCGCTCGCACTCGCGCTCCCACGCGGCCTGGTCGACGTACATCTCGCGGGGCAGCGCGGCCTGCAGACCCGTCACGACAGGACCCTCCCACCGGCGGCCACGAGGTGGCAGGCGACGTGGTGCCCCTCCCCCGCGGGTACGACGTCCAGGCCGGTCCCCCGGCACGCGTCGGCGACGCCGGCGGCCGCAGCGGTCCCGTCGGCCAGCGCCGGGCAGCGCGGGTGGAACCGGCACCCGGCCGGGAATGCGCGTCGGGTCGGGCACCTCGCCGACCAGCACGATCGGCTCCATGTTGTCGATCTCGGGGACGACCGAGAGCAGCGCGCGGGTGTAGGGGTGCTGCGGGTCACGCAGCACGTCCTCGGTCGGGCCGGCCTCGACGACGCGACCGAGGTACATCACGGCGATCCGGTCGGCGATGTTCCAGGCGAGGCCGAGGTCGTGGGTGACGACGAGGACCCCGAGCCCGAGCGACTCGCGCAAGCGACAGCAGGAGTGCCAGGACCTCGCCGCGGATCGACGCGTCGAGGGAGGAGACCGGCTCGTCGGCCACGAGCAGCTGCGGCGCCATCGCGAGCGCGCCCGCGATCAGCACGCGCTGGCGCTGCCCACCCGACAGCTCGTGGGGGTAGCGCAGGAAGAGCCGCTCGGGCGGCCGCAGCCCGGCCGACGACATGGCCGCCGCCACCAGCTCGGCCTCGCTGCGGTGCTCGGGGTCTGATGCGTCGAGGCGGTGCAGGCGGATGCCCTCGGCGACCGACTCATAGACGGTGTGCCGCGGGTTCAACGCCCCGGCGGGGTCCTGGAGCACCAGCTGCACGCGGCGCCGGAACGCCCGCAGCCCACGGCTGGACCGGTCGAGCGGCTGACCGTCGAGGCGGACCTCGCCGGCCGACGGCTTCTCCAGGCCGAGCAGCGCCCGGGCAAGCGTGGTCTTGCCGGACCCCGACTCCCCCACCAGCGCCACGATCTCGCCGGCCGAGATGCTCAGGTCGACACCGTCGACAGCCAGGGCGACCGGGCCGCCGCGGCTCTGGAAGTGGATGCTCAGCCCGCGTGCCTCGAGGACGGTCTCGCTCACCTGTCCCCCACCAGCAGGCATGCCGCGGCTCGGCCGGCCCCGTCGAACCGCAGCTCCGGCACGACCCGGTCGCAGTCCTCGAACCGCTGCGGGCAACGCGGGTGGAACGTGCAGCCCGACGGGAGCTCGGCCGGGTCGGGCGGGTCGCCTGGCAGCCCGGCGGGGGCGAACCGCGCCGCTTGGTCGCCGATGCGCGGGAACGACGCCGACAGCGCGCGGGCGTACGGGTGCAGCGGGTCGCTGAACACCTTGTCGGCAGGGCCGTGCTCGACCACACGGCCGGCGTACATGACGGCGATCCGGTCGCACAGGTCGGCCAACACCGAGAGGTCGTGGCTGATCATCAGCAGCCCGACGTCGAGGTCGGAGACCAGCCCCTGCAGCACCCGCAGCACCTGCGCCTGCACCATCACGTCGAGGGCCGTGGTCGGCTCGTCGGCGACGATCAGCCGCGGCCCGCACGCGAGCGCCATCGCGATCATCACCCGCTGCCGCTGGCCTCCGGACATCTGGTGCGGGTACGCGCGGGCCCGTGCGGGCGGTAGGCCCACCTGGTCGAGCAGCTCGCCGACGCGGTCCTTGACCTTGGTGTCCGACAGGGTCGGCTCGTGCAGCCGGATCGGCTCCTCGATCTGGTCGCCCACCCGCTGGACCGGGTTGAGCGAGTGCAGCGCACCCTGGAAGACCATCGACGCGCCGGCCCAGCGGAGGGCGCGCAGGTCGCCCCACTTCATCGTCTGCACGTCCGCGCCCTCGAACAGCACCCGACCCGTCACCGTCGCCGACGGCGGCTGGAGCCGCAGGATCGTGGCGGCCAGGGTGGACTTGCCGCAGCCGGACTCGCCGGCGACGCCGACGACCTCGCCGGCCGCGACGGTGAGGTCGACGCGGCGTACGGCGGGCACGTCGCCGCCCGCCGTCCGGTAGGTGACGGAGACGTCGTCGAACCGCAACAGGTCGCTCATCGAGTCCCGAGCCTCGGGTTGAGGACCTCTTCGAGCGCCTGCCCGACGAGGGTGAAGCTCAGCACGACGAGCACGACGCACACGCCTGGCGGCACGATGAACCACCACGCGCCCGTGGTGATGGCGCCGACGGAGAACGCGTCGTCGAGCATCGAGCCCCAGGAGACCCGGGTCGGGTCGCCGAGGCCGAGGAAGCTCAGCGTGGTCTCGGTGAGGATCGCGATCGCGACAGTGAGCGTGGTGTTGGCGAACACCATCGGCATCACGTTGGGCAGGACGTGCCGACGGATCTGGTGGGTCGAGCCGCCGCCGAGCACGCGGGCGCGTTCGAGGTAGGGGCGCTCGCGGATCGTCAGCGTCTGGCTGCGGATCAGCAGCGCGGTGCCGGGCCACGAGGTCACGCCGATCACGATCACGATGTTGAACAGCGAACGGCCGAGCACGGTGGCCATCACGATCGCGAGCGGGAGGAACGGGATCACCAGGAACCACTCGGTCAGCCGATAGAGGATCGCGCCCGGCCAGCCGCCGAAGTAGCCCGACATCAGCCCGACGACCGTGCCGATGACCATGGAGATCACGGTGGCGGCCAGGCCGACGAACAGCGAGATCCGGGCTCCCCAGATCAGCAGGGTGAGCACGGAGCGGCCCTTGTCGTCGGTGCCGAGCCAGAACTCGCTCGAGGGCGGCTCGAGCACGCCGCCGGTCGCCTTGGTGACCTCCAGCCCTTCTGCCGGAGCGATCAGTGGGGCCAGCAGCGCGACCAGGATGAAGCCGGCCAGGATCGTCAGACCGATGAACCCGGAGCGGTGCTGGCGGAAGGCGGTCCAGCCGCGCTGCCAAGACTGCCGTCGGCGTCGCCGGGCCAGGGTGCGGGCGGAGACCGCGGCGACTGGCGGTGGTCGTCATGTTCGCACCCGCGGGTCGAGGCGGCCGTAGAGGAGGTTGGCCGCCAGGTTGGCGAGGATCACGCCCGCCGAGGCGATCATGAACGTGCCCTGGAGCACCCAGAAGTCGGGCACCGTGAGCGCCTCGGTGGACAGCAGGCCGAGGCCCGGGATCGAGAACACCGTCTCGACCGTGATCGCGCCCGGACACCACGAAGCCGATGTTGAGGGCCACGATCGTGGTGGTCGGCAGCAGCGCGTTGCGGACGGCGTGCCGGTTGCGGACCTTGCACGTCGCGCAGACCCTTGGCGCGAGCCGTGGTCAGGTAGTCCTCGCCCAGCTCGTCGAGCAGCGAGCTGCGCATGATCAACGCGTAGTCGGCGAGGTAGGCAAGGGTCAGCGTGATCACGGGCAGCGTGAGGTGCCACATCGTGTCGAGCACGCCCTCGAGCGTGCCCGGGTCGACGTCGACGGAGTGCAGGCCGCCGGTCGGGAACAGCCCGGGGATCGGGCCGACGCCGACCGCGAAGACCGCGATGAGCATCAGCCCGAGCCACCACTCGGGCATCGCGTAGAGCGTGAGGGAGGTGCCGGTCGAGACGTTGTCGAACCTGCCGCCGCGGTTCCACGCGCCGCGGATGCCCATCCAGACGCCGATCACCGTCGCCAGGATCGTCGACGTGCCGACCAACAGGATGGTCGGCCACATCCGGTCGACGATCAGGTCGCTCACGGGGACGCGGTAGCGCAGCGAGATGCCGAGGTCGCCGTGCAGGGTGTTGCTTCAGGAACGTCACGAACTGCTGGGGCAGCGACTGGTCGAGGCCGTAGGTGCGGTTGAACTCCTCCAGCTGCTCGGGCGTGGTGAACCGGCCGCGGCCGAGGGTCCGCGCGGGGTCACCCGGCATCACCCGGAACAGGAAGAAGCTGACCACCAGCATGAACCCGAGGCTGCCCAGCGCCCCGAGACATTTGCCGAGGAAGTAGCGCGCGTACCCGTGGCGCCTTCCCACCGAGCCACCCGGTAGGACATCGGCGAGCTCGCTGCCGACAAGGACACTCACTCGCGGTCGTCCACGGTCGTCCGCCGGCGCATCAGCACGAAGCCTCCCCCCACGACCGCGAGGCCGCCGGCCAGACCGAGACCGATCATCGCGCCGGTGCTGAGACCGTCTTCGCTGTCACCTCCGGAAGAGCCGGCCGACTCACCACTGCCCGTGGAGACGCCCAACGCGGTCTCGATGCCGTCGCAGTCGCCGGCCTCGGCGGCCGGCCGCACGTTGAGGTAGTTGTGGACGCCGTACTGGAGCAGCCAGATGCCGCCCGGGTCGGGCTGCGGCTGGAAGCAGGCCCACCGGTCGCTGCGGAAGCCTTCGCCGATCGAGGAGTACGCCGTCACCAGGTAGGGCGCGTCACGGTAGAGGATCTCCTGCATCTGCTTGACCATGTCCTGCCGCGTCGCGTCGTCCATCTCGACGTGCTGCTGGTCGTAGAGCGCGTCGTACTCGTCGTTGCAGTACCAGGAGTCCGACCAGTTCCCCAGCTGCCCACAGGTCAGGTAGCTGAGGATCGAGTCCGGGTCGGGCTCGACGTACCAACCCCACTCGAAGGTGTCGAAGTCACCTTCGAGGATGACGTCGGTCAGCTTGCTCGACTCATAGGTCTCGACCTCGGCATCGATGTCGAGCTCGGCGAGCCACTCCTGGAAGTACTCCATCACGTCCAGCGACGTCGGCGAGTCGCTGCGCGCGGCCAGTCGCAGCTTGCCGATGGGGTCGCCGTTCGGGAGGGTGCGCTTGCCGTCGGCACCCACGGTGTAGCCGGCCTCGTCGAGCAGCTGTGCGGCCTTGTCGAGGTCGAAGGCGAACGCATCGGGATCGTCGGACTCCCACGCGTAGTCGGCGTACAACGGCGGGATGATCGCCCCGCCGGGCAGCCCGGCGCCCTGGTAGGCCGTCCGGATGATCTGCTCGCGGTCGATGGCGAAGTTGAGCGCGAACCGGAACTTCGGGTCGAGCACGGCCGGGTTGGGGTCGCCCATCGGCTCGCCGGTGTCGACGTCGATCGAGCCGGTGTTGAAGGCGATCTCGTCGAAGCCCGGCGAGTCACCGTTGTGGGCGGTGATGCCCTCCTGGCCCTCGAGCGACTGCACCTGCAGCGCCGAGATGCCCTCGACGAAGTCGACCTCGCCCTTGATCAGAGCCTGCACGGCGGGGTCCGCGCTCTTGTAGACCCGGAACACGACCTCGTCGACGTGCGGAGCCCCCTGCCAGTAGTCGGGGTTGGCCTCGAAGCGGTAGGTCGAGCCGCCCGCCGTGCCCTCGACGAAACGGAACGGCCCGGAGCCGACCACCGGCTCCCCGTCCTGGGGCTCGTTGGCGAAGCTCTTGACGTCCTTCTCGGACACGTCCTTCCAGACGTGCTCGGGCACGATCGGGATCGGCAGCAGCGGCAGCACGGCGTTCGGCTTCTTCAGCGTGATCACGACCGTGGTGTCGTCGGGCGCCTCGACCGACTCGACGCCGATGAGGTACGACGACCAGGTCGCCGCCTCCGGGCCGCCGTCGAGGACCCGGCCGTAGGTGTAGGCGACGTCGGCGGCGGTCAATGGCTCGCCGTCGGACCACAGCACGTCGTCGCGCATCGTGAAGGTCCAGGTGAGGCCGTCGTCGGAGGTCTCCCACTCGGTGGCCAGCGAGGGCTCGGGCGACATGTCCTTCATCGAGTAGCCGATGAGGTAGTCATAGGTCAGCGCCCACATCTCGAACGACGAGGCCTCGATGCCGAGGAACGGGTTGAACGAGTCGACCTCGTTGTCGAGCGCGACGATGAACGTGCCGCCCCCGACGGCCGACGCAGGGGCGGTCGTCGCGGCCATCGGCAGCAGCGTGGCCCCCAGCATCCCTAGGGCGGCGGCGACCCTCACGAGCCGAGTACGGTGCGGCCTGTGCCCGACCCTCTGACCGGTCCCCCGGTGGCTCGACGCGTCCCCCACGACCACGTCCTGCACGGCGTGACCCGCCCGGACCCGTACTCCTGGATGTCCCCCGTCGAGGGCGAGCATCCGGCGGAGCTGCACGACCACCTGGCGGCGGAGCGTGCGTGGTATGACCTGGCGACGACTCATCTGTTCTCCCTGGCCTCGGTGCTGCGCTCCGAGATGGTGGCGAGGGTCCCCGACGAACAACGATCGGGCACCTGGTCGCGAATGCGCTTTTCCTACTACACCCTGGACGCCAGGGACAGTGACTACCCCGTCATCTGGCGAGAAAGTCGTCACGATTTGGTCAATACGCCCACGATTTCCTCCGATGGGGGCCGTTCGGACGACGATTTCGTCCGGGGAACCCCTCACGTGGTCCTCGACGTCAACTCCCTCGACGCGGGCACCGGCTACCTCGATCTCGGCCTCTCGATCGTCTCGCCGTCGGAGGATCTGCTGGCCTACGCCGTCGACACCAGCGGCGACGAGGTGTTCGCGCTCCGGTTCCGCGACCTGCGCACCGGCCAGGACCTTCCCGACGTGATCGAGGGGGTCGGCTACACCGGCGCGTGGACGGCCGACTCGTCGGCCTTCCTCTACACCGTCCCCGACGCAGCCTGGCGGCACGAGCGGGTGCGGCTGCACCGGCTCGGCACCGACCCGGCCGACGACACCGACGTGCTCGTCGAGCCCGACCGCAAGTTCGAGCTCAGCGTCCGCCTCTGTCGCAGCGAGCAGGCGATCGTGCTGCTCAGCGAGAACCGGAACACCACCGAGGCCTGGTACGTCGACCCCACGGGCGCCGACCTCACCCCGCGCTCGCTCGGCGGTCGACGGCCGGGCGTGGAGTACCGGGCGGAGCACGTCCGGGGCGGGGACTTCCTGCTCGTCACGGACGATGACGCGGTCGAGTTCCGACTGGTGTCATGCCCGCTGCCCGGACCTGACGGGCAGGACCACACGACATGGCGCGAGGTCAGGCCCGAGGACCCAGCAGAGCGGCTCGAGCGGGTCGACGCGTTCGACGGGCACGTCGTGGCGTCACTGCGGCGGGGCGGCGACCGCGTGCTGCGCATCCTCCCCAACCACACGGCGGACGACCTGGCCGGGCAGGGCGTCGAGGTCACCAGCCGCTTCCCCGGCGGCGAGCTCCAGCTGGCCCGCAACACGTGGTACGACGCGGCGTCGGTCGCGGTGACCGACGAGTCGCACACCGAGCCGCGGGTGCACGCCGAGGTCTCCTTGCCCGACGGCTCGGTGACCGACACCCACCGCGACGAGGCCCCGGGCCACGACCCGGCGGCGTACGTGACGGAGGTGCGCAGCTTCCCCGCACCCGACGGCACGCCCGTCCCGGCCACCGTCGTGCGGCACCGTGACACCCCGCTCGACGGGACGGCGCCGGCGGTGCTGTTCGGCTACGGGGCGTACGAGTACTCGTGGGAGCGCGAGTGGGAGGAGCCGCTGCCTTCGCTGCTCGACCGCGGGGTGGTCTTCGTGCACACCCACATCCGGGGCGGTGGCGAGTGCGGCCGGCGCTGGTGGCTCGACGGCCGGATGACCGCCAAGCAGCACACGTTCGACGACCACCTCGCCGTCGCCGACGGACTGGCCGCCGACGGCCTGGTCGACCCCCAGCGGATCGCCACCCGCGGGCTCAGCGCGGGCGGCCTGCTCCAGGGCGCGGTCCTCAGCCAGCGGCCCGGCCGCTGGTGCGCGGTGGTGGCGGAGGTACCGGCCGTCGACATGGTCACCACGATGCTCGACGACTCGATCCCGCTGACCGTGAACGAGTGGGACGAGTGGGGCGACCCACGCGTGCGCGAGCAGTTCGACGCGATCCTGGCCTACTCGCCGTACGACAACCCGCCGCCGGCCGGCGACCGGCCCGACCTGCTGGTCACCGGCGCGGTCCATGACACCCGGGTGCTCGTGCACGAGCCCGCCAAGTGGGTGGCCCGGCTGCGCGAGACCGACCCGGCGTGGTCCCGGAAACCCTTGGGCTGCCTGTTCCGGGCCGAGCTCGGCACGGGCTCCCACGTCGGACCGAGCGGTCGCCTCGACCACCTGGCCTACGAGGCCGACGTGGCCGCCTGGCTCCTGGACCGGCTGGGGCTCGGGGAGGTCCCGCCCGCGCGGTGACGCAGCAGCAGCACCGCCAGGGCCGCCAGCCAGACGACGCTGTAGACGATGCTGGTGAGCGCGTCCGAGACGTGGTGGGCACCCTCGTAGAGCCGTGCCCACACGACGAAGGCGGGCCACAGCACGAGAGGCAGCACCCACCAGCGGGCCGGTCGGGCATAGGTCCAGACCAGGATGATCATCACCCCCACCAACGTGGTCGCGGTGCCCACGTGACCTGAGGGGAAGCTGGCGTCGGGCACCAACCCCGAGTCCAGGAGCTCGACCGGCGGGCGGTCGCGCGGGATGAGCTCGGTGCCGAAGAAGTAGAAGCCGCCCACCCCGCAGACTGCGAGGGCGACGAAGAGCGCGGGCACGATCGAGCGTCGCCAGATCCACAGGCCGATCGCGATGATCGGCGAGATCACCAGGGTCACGATGGTCTCGCCCATCATCGTGCCGATCTCCGCCCACGGGTCGAGCGTCGACGTGCGCCCAGCAGCGATGTCCTTGGCGACCTCGTCGTCCCAGCGGTCGATCGCCGCTCCGACGGGGTGGGTGACATACCAGCCGAAGGCGAGCACCAGGCCGAGGATCACCAGCCAGGCGGCGACGATCGCGATGGTGGTGGCCGCCGGTCCCCGGCGTGAGGTGCTGTCGCTGGACATGGCCGACAGTCTGGTGCCCAGCACGCGGGCCGCGAACCACCGTCAGGGGTGGTGTGCCGGCGCGTTGGGTCAGGCGCCGCGCAGGCTGCGGAGCACGTACTGCATGATCCCGCCGTTGCGGTAGTAGTTCCCCTCACCCGGGGTGTCGATGCGGACCGTGGCCGTGAACTCGCTGACCTCACCCTTGCCGTCGGCGGGCTCGATGCGCACGGTGACGGTGCGCGGCATGCCGCCGTCGTTGAGCTCGGTCACGCCGATGATGCTGATCTTCTCGTCGCCGGTGAGGCCCATGTCGTCGGCCGTCTTGCCGCCGGGGAACTGCAGCGGGAGCACGCCCATGCCGATCAGGTTGGAGCGGTGGATGCGCTCGTAGGACTCCGCGATGACGGCCTTGACGCCCAGCAGCGCGGTGCCCTTGGCAGCCCAGTCGCGGGAGGACCCGGAGCCGTACTCCTTGCCGGCCAGCACCACGAGCGGCGTACCGGCGGCGATGTAGTGCTCCGACGCCTCGAAGACGGTGGTGACCGCCCCGTCGTCGGTCGTGAAGTCGCGGGTGAAGCCGCCCTCGGTGCCCGGCGCCAGCTTGTTGCGCAGCCGGATGTTGGCGAAGGTGCCGCGGATCATCACCTCGTGGTTGCCGCGGCGCGAGCCGTAGGAGTTGAAGTCGCGCTGCTCGACACCGTGCTCGCCGAGGTACTTGCCGGCGGGCGAGTCCTTCTTGATGGCGCCGGCCGGGCTGATGTGGTCGGTCGTCACCGAGTCGCCCAGCTTGAGCAGGATCCGGGCACCCTCGATGTCCGTGACCGGCTCGGGCTCGTCGGGCATGCCGTCGAAGTAGGGGGGCTTGCGGATGTAGGTGGACTCGGGGTCCCACTCGTAGGTCTTGCCGTCGGGCGTGGGCAGCGAGCGCCACTGCTCGTCACCGGCGAAGACGTCGGAGTAGTCGCTGGTGAACATGTCGGAGGTGATCGCCTGGGCGATGACCTCCTCGACCTCGGACGCCGTCGGCCAGATGTCGCGCATGAAGACGTCGTTGCCGTCGGTGTCCTGGCCCAGCGGGTCCTTGAAGAGGTCGACGGTCATCGACCCCGCCAGCGCGTAGGCGACCACCAGCGGCGGTGACGCGAGGTAGTTCATCTTCACGTCGGGGTTGATGCGCCCCTCGAAGTTGCGGTTGCCCGAGAGCACCGAGACGACCGCGAGGTCGGCTTCGTTGACGGCCGCGCTGACCTCGGGGATCAGCGGGCCGGAGTTGCCGATGCACGTGGTGCAGCCGTAGCCGACGAGGTTGAAGCCGAGCTTGTCGAGGTACGGCGTCAGGTTGGCCTTCTCGTAGTAGTCCGACACCACCTTGGAGCCGGGAGCCAGCGTGGTCTTCACCCACGGCTTGCTCTGCAGGCCCTTCTCGACGGCCTTCTTGGCCAGCAGCGCGGCGCCGATCATCACCGACGGGTTGGAGGTGTTGGTGCACGAGGTGATCGCCGCGATCGCGACCGCGCCGTGGCCGAGGTCGAACTCGGCTCCGTCGGACATCGTGACGTGGGCGCTGGCGTCCCTGGCGTCGGTGAAGTCGGCGAGCACCTTCTCGAAGGAGGGAGCAGCCTCGCTGAGCGAGACGCGGTCCTGGGGCCGCTTGGGGCCGGCGAGCGACGGGACAACCGTGGCGAGGTCGAGCTCGAGCTTCTCGGAGTAGCGGGGCTCGGCCGCCGGGTCGTGCCAGAGACCTTGCTCCTTGGCGTACGTCTCGACGAGCGCCAGCTGCTCGGGCGGCCGGCCAGTGAGCTCGAGGTACTTGACGGTCTCCTCGTCGATCGGGAAGACCGCGATGGTGGAGCCGAACTCCGGGCTCATGTTGCCGATCGTGGCGCGGTTGGCCAGCGGCAGCACCGAGACGCCGGGGCCGTAGAACTCGACGAACTTGCCGACCACGCCGTGCTGGCGCAGCATCTCGGTGATCGTCAGCACCAGGTCGGTGGCCGTCGCACCCTCCGGCAGGTCGCCGTTGAGCTTGAAGCCGACCACGCGCGGGATGAGCATCGAGACGGGCTGGCCGAGCATCGCCGCCTCGGCCTCGATGCCGCCGACGCCCCAGCCGACCACGCCGATGCCGTTGACCATCGTGGTGTGGGAGTCGGTGCCGACGCAGGTGTCGGGGTACGCCGTCAACTCGCCATCGATCTCGCGGGTGAAGGCGACGCGCGCGAGGTGCTCGATGTTGACCTGGTGGACGATGCCGGTGCCGGGTGGGACGACCTTGAAGTCGTCGAAGGCGCCCTGGCCCCAGCGCAGGAACTGGTAGCGCTCGCGGTTGCGCTCGTACTCGATCTCGACGTTGCGCGCGAACGCCTCAGGGGTGCCGAAGACATCGGCGATGACGGAGTGGTCGATGACCATCTCGGCCGGCGCCAGCGGGTTGATCTTCGCGGGGTCGCCGCCGAGGTCGGCCATCGCCTCGCGCATGGTGGCGAGGTCGACGACGCAGGGCACGCCCGTGAAGTCCTGCATGATCACCCGCGCCGGGGTGAACTGGATCTCCTTGTCGGGCTCGGCATTCTCGTCCCAACCAGCCAGCGCCCGGATGTCGTCGGCGGTGATGTCGGCGCCGTCCTCGGTGCGCAACAGGTTCTCCAGAAGGACCTTCAGGCTGAACGGCAGGGTGGCGACGTCCAGGCCCTCGCCGGTCACGGCGTCGAGCCGGTAGATCTCGTAGGACTTCCCGTCCACGTCGAGCGTTGCCTTGGCGCCGAAGCTGTCCTGACTGGCCATCCGCCGTCTCCTCGCTGAGCTCTGCTGGGAACTGGTGAGTCGCGTGCGCGTCGTCGTCCATCTTGCCGCTGCACCCCGGAGGTGTCGAAGGCAGGTTCGGAGACCGTCGTCGCAACTCTCTTGATATCAAGATACATGACGTCGAGGGACGTGGCAAAGCGGTGGGGCCTACGACGAACGCGCCAGGGCCGCCCCGGTGAAGACCTCGTCGTCGGTCACCTCGCCCAACGAGTGGAAGGAGGCCGGCAGGTCGATGGACGGCCCGTCCTGGTTGTCGATCTCGGCCAGCACCAGGCCGACGAGATGTCCTCCGAAAACGTCGACGGCCACCGCCCCGCCCTCGACGGGAAGCACGGTCCTGCGTTTCTCGAGGATGTCGGCGGGCAGCGCTGCCAACATCTCCCACTCAGTGTCGTCGAGGTAGACCGAGGTGCACGCGACCTCACCGGGGCCGTCGCCGAGGCGGACCTTGTGACCGAGCTTGCGGACCACCGTGCCGTCGGCATCGGTCACCTCCCGCAACCGGAGCCTGGTGCCGATCAGGTAGCGGTCGCGGATGTCCATCGCACGGGTCGCCGTCGCGAGGTCGGGTGCCGCGGCCAGCAACCAGCGTCGCTCCCGCTCGACGCGGGCGTACTTGAGGTAGGGCGGGTCGGAGCTGGTCACGGCCCCAGCATGCCGGATGTGTGTTGGTGGTTGACGAGGTGGGGAGTGCTGGGTAGAATCGAACATACGTTCGAGTCAATAGTGGTGCTGAGGACTCGGACGCACCGCCCCCTGCGGTGCTGGCCTTGGATGCTGTCGTTTCCGAGACCGGACTCGAGTCAGAGCAATGGGGAACCGCGGTGCGGGCCTGCGTCGCCTCGCTAGCGTGGCGCCATGACGTCCTTCCCGCCGCCCGAGTCCCGCGTCCGGCCGCCGGTGCGGGCCGATGAGGTCACTACTCTCCGCGCGTTCCTCGACTACCACCGGGCGACCTTCCGCTGGAAGTGCGCCGGCCTCACCCAGCAGCAGCTGGCCCAGCCGCTGCCGCCGTCGGAGATGACCCTCGGCGGGATGATGAAGCATCTGGCTGTAGTGGACTCGAGCTGGTTCGAGGACGACTTCGCAGGCCGCGGGCTGATGCCACCGTTCGACACTGTCGACTGGGACGCCGACCGCGACTGGGAGTGGCATACCGCCCGTGACGACACGCCTGAGGAGCTCTTCGCGCTGTTCGACGATGCCTGCCGTCGGGCCGACGCCGTGCTCGACGAGGCGCTTGCGGACGGCGGGGTCGGGCTTGATGGACTCTCGGCCGCGGAGGCCTCGGGCGGCCGCGGCCGCTTCAGTCTGCGGTGGATCCTCCTGCACATGATCGAGGAGTACGCACGGCACAACGGCCATGCCGACCTGATCCGGGAGGCCATCGACGGCCAGACCGGTCAGTGAGAGGCGGCGGGCATGTCATGCCCGGAAGCGTCCGCTCGTAGTTCCTCATTGTTTGTGCTCTCGAAGACCTCTCGTCGTTGGCTGAGCGCGCACGAAGCCTCAAACGTGTTCTATGCCGCGATCAGCGCGATCATGAGAGTTCCTCGCATGGGGGCGCCGCAGTCCCGCACGGGGCTCCGGTGCGTGGTTGCAAGTCTGTGTCGTCAAGACGCCTGGCCCGCGCTACCGGGTGGGGGCGGACGCGTCGTACCAGCGCAGCACCCGCAGCGCCCTCAAGGTGTTCCACCGGCTTGGCGTGCCGTCGGGTTCCTCGAACCGGAAGTGGACCGCGCCGGCGTGGGTGTTCTCGAGCAGCCAATGCCCATCGGGTCGGCGCTTGGCGCGGACATGTTCGATCGCTTCGCCCAGCCGCGGATCCGGAGTGCCACCACGCAGGGCGAAGTACTCCGTGGCCTTGAGCAGGTCGTATTGCCAGCGTGGGGGGTAGGAGAACAACGCCCACTCAGGGTTGACCTCCTCGCCCGTGGATAACGACCGGAAGAGGTTGCGCCGGAGCAAGTACTCCTCGCCGTTCCGACGAGCCCGGCGGACCTCCTCAGATCCGCCGGTATGGCGCTCCCACCTCAGCAGGGCGTCGATCACGTCGAGGGTGCTTGCGAACGATGACGGCGCCGGCCGCGTCTCGGCCCAGCAGTTCCAGCCACCATCCGGCATCTGGTCGGCCAGAAGCCCCTGCACCACCGGGTCGACGTCGACGCCCAGGTAGGTACCGATCAGGATCGTGCCGGCGTTGATGCAGCAGTCCTCCTCGCCGGCGAAGAACGGCAGACCGTCGCACTCCCAGCGGCAGTTGCGCGCCACCAGGTGTGCGGTCTCCTGCATCACCGGACTGTCCGGGGGTGTGCCCAGGTGGCACAGGTCGAGCAGGACCGGGTACGTCGCGGTCCACGGCTGGCCCGGCTCGGCACCCGATCCGTCGGTCGGCGCCTCGCCCGGCTCCGCGTCGGGCGACGGCCAGGGCGGCGGTGGCTCACCGGCAGCCAGAGCTCGTGCAGTGTCCGCTGCGAACGCGGCGGTATCGGGAAAGCAGGCTCCGTTCGCCCACAGCCCATCAGGAGCCCGCAGCGCCAGCAGCCGAGCACCCCAGCCCTCGTGCTCCACCCGGGCTCGCTCGGTCGCCACCACGGTCTCCTCGGCGTCGAGCAGATCCCGCAGAACCTGCCAGCGGATCGCCGGATCGCCCTGCAGCAGCCACTGCACAACCGGATCGTCCACGGCCATCGGCGCCGTTCGTGGCTGGAAAGGGCCCTGATCCTCCGTCGACTCCATCCCTGAACCGTAATCGGAAGAAGCGCACGCATCTGCCGCGTCCGCTCGGTCTTGAGACCGGTCGCTGAACCTAGCCAGCCGTGGAGCGCTCATCCCTGGGGCTAATCGGTCGGCCCGCCTGCCAGCCGGAGCCACAGCGCGAGCACTCGTGGTACGGCCAGTTGTCCTCGGCAAGCCTCCACCGCCACCGATGCCCAAGGATCCGACAGATCCCGCGCATGAGGCGTACGCGTCGCCTGCGCATGAGCTCCTCCTAGTGCAGCCCTTCGACAAACTTAGTGCGCGCTGGTGGAGGTGGCCACCAGCGCGTCACCGGGCGAGGCCAGGGTGTCCGCGCATGCCGCAATTCGCGCGCTCGTGCCGATGAACCTGCACACCCGCCTTCGCGAACAGCCCTCCGACGATTACCGCGACCTGCCGAAGGGGCCTCCAGCTGACCTATCTCACAAGGCTCAAGTCGCCGTCTCGTACTGCGGGCGACCGGTGGTGCGGAACGTCTGGATCGTTAGCCCCTGAGGGGTTGACTGCAAGTCGACCAGCTCGAGTCCCGTGTCGGGGCCGGTGGCGGGAAAGAGTCGCCGCCCCTGGCCGACGACCACGGGATAGGTGAGCAGCACGATCTGGTCGACCAGCCGGTGGTCGAGCAGCCAGCGGATCAGGGTGCCGCTGCCCCACACCTGCAGCTCACCGCCTGGCTCGGCTCTGAGCCTGCCGATGGCAGCCGCGACGTCACCGGCCAGGACGGTCGTGTTGGCCCACTGCGGGTCTGTGAGCGTGGTCGACACGACGTACTTGGGCCGGGTGTTCAGCGCCTCTCCGACGGGGTTACCCGGATCCAGGCCCGCTCCCCACGAGCCGGCGAAGATCTCGTAGGTCCGCCGGCCGAGCAGGAACGCGTCGGCGCGTTGGAAAGCCTGGCTGATGAACGTCGAGGCCGTGTCGTCAAGCAGTGGTGGGCCCCATCCGAAACGCTCGAATCCGCCGCTTCCGTCCTGGTCCGGCCCGCCGCCTTCGCGCGGGGTTCCTCCATCAATCCGTCGATGCCCCTGCGTCACTCCGTCGAGGGAGACATTGGTGACGGTCGTCAGTTTCATGAGTCGCAACTCCCTTCGCGCTGGCTCGTCGTTCGGTTCGACCGGGCTGCGGCGTGGATCTCATCGGTCGTGCAGGGCAAGCACCATTGTCGACTTCCCGCTGGCAGGAGGACACTGGCGCGAGGTCGTGCTCGTCACCATCGAGGGGCGGTCATGCGCGGAGCAGTGGTGCTGGTCCTGGTGGGGATGCTTCTCGTCGGGGCGTGCGGTGGTGGCGATGACGGCGCCTCGGAGACGAGCGCGGCGACCGAGCAAGTCGTCATCCGGACAAGCATGGTCATCGCCGCGACGGAGCGTGCGGAGCCGATCGCCACGGGCGAGGTCCTGGAGGGGTCCACCCTGGGGGGCTCGCCGTTCTGCGTCGGCGGGACCATCCTGGACTCCCACGGAAGCACCGATCCCGAGGTGTGGCTATCGCCCGGACCATCACCTGCGCGGAGGGCAAAGTGCGGATGGACATCACGCCTGAAGTCGCGCAGGGATCGACCCAGACGGGCTCGTGGACGATCGTCAGCGGCACTGGTGCCTTCGAGGAGCTGAGCGGGAGCGGGGAGATGGAGATCGCCTACGACCCCGACCCCGACGGGCCGGCTCGCGAGAAGTACACCGGGACGGTTACCCGCTAGCCAGGCCGGTCGCTAGCCTCGCCGGGTGGCCCGACTGATCCTCCTCAACGGCCCGCCCGGGATCGGCAAGTCGACGATCGCCCGGCGCTATGTCAGCAAGCATCCCGGCGTGCTGAACTGCGACATCGACGTGTTGCGCACGCTGGTCGGCGGCTGGCAGGACGACTTCAACGGAGCGGGGGGTCGCATCCGGTCAGCGGCGTTGGCCCTGATGACGGCGTACCTCCGCGGCGGGGACGACGTCGTCCTCCCCCAGCTCGTGGCTCGGGTCGCTGAGGTGGAGCGGTTCGAGCGGGCGGCCCTCGAGGCGGACGCCACTTTCATCGAGGTGATGCTCACCGACGAGTCGAGACATCCGTGGCCCGGTTCCACGCCCGCCCGGCCACCGAGGAGCTCCAGCGCGTCACGCACGGGGTCGTGTCGGCCGACGGCGGGGACGAGGCCCTGCGCCACATCCACGCTGCCCTGCTCGAGGTCACGGAGGCCCGGCCGGAAACCCAGATGATCTCCACGACGGGCGGCGACATCGACGGCAGCTACGCCGCCGTCATGGCCGCCGTCCAACGGGTCAACCCCGGGTGAGCAGCGCGACGCACTCCACGTGGTGCGTCATCGGGAACAGGTCGATGGGCCTGAGCGTGAGTGCGATCCTTTGCGGCTGGCTGCATCCCACGGGCGAAATTGCCCTCTGACCTGCGCCGATGCCTTTCGGAAGGCCTGAGGGCGTCGGTCCGTGTTTGCCGGCGGTTGCGAATCAAAGCGAGCCCATTCCGAGCCCTTGTACCAGCGGGGACCGACGGCCGCAAAGGGCCGCAGCTTCAGCTCTCGCCGCGAGCGCGGGCTTCGAGGTACTGATCCATCACCGCTACTGGGATCCGGCCGCGGTCGGAGACGTTGATGTTGTTTGCTGCCGCCCAACGACGCACGTCGGCGGGTGTGGGCGGCGCGGGCGCGAGCGGCGGTGCCGCTTCGAGGCCTCGTACGGCGAGGTCGCCGACCATCTTCTCGGACAATCCAACCCGCGCGGCCGCCAGGAACCGATAGGTCCACTCCTGGGCTAGCTTGCGGGTCTCGCAGAAGACGATCGGCACGGTCGGGAACCGGATCTGGCATTCGGCGATCGCGTCGGCCACGACGCTGGGCCTGACGCGGTCGAGCTTGAAGACCTGCGAGTAACGCTCCTCGACGACGACCGCGGCCCGCGGGATCGCGGCCAGCTCGGTGAGCTGGAACTTGAGCTTGCCGGTCGTCAACGACGTGACGAGATCGGCCAGCGACTTGCGCTCCACCGTGGGCGCGCAACAGCGCCACCCAGCCGGCCAGCGGCGCCAGCCCAGCCTCCTCGACCATGCGCGCGGCCCGGGCCAGCCAGCCCCGTGCGACCGCGGTCCGGCCCAGGCTCGCGCGGTAGGTGAGGTAGAGCCCGACGGCGCCCATCGCCGCGTTCGGCAGGTCGTCGCGGTGGCGGAAGGCGGCGTACGCGCGCTCGTGGTGCTGCACCGAGGCCTGGGTCTCACCCACCCACCAGAGCACGTCAGCGAGCCCCGCGTGCGCCTCTGCGGTCGGCTCCCGCGCGAGCGCGTCCTCGAAGGCGGCCCTTGCGCCGGCCCACTGTCCGGCCGCCAGGGCCGCGCTCCCCGCTGCCAGCAGGTCGTCGGGGTCGGCTGCCGCCACCCCCTGAGGGTACGCGGACCGCCGACTCGTCGTCGACTCACGGCGCACTGTGGGCGAACGCGTCAACTGGGCTTGTGGCAGACCACCCGAATGGGCCGAGTGGCTCCTTCCTCGATGTTGCGCACCGAGTTCTGGGCTTTGGTGATAGCTGACGGGCCGATCAACACATGCAACCCCAGCGGCGGCAAGGCGCCATTGTCAGCCAGCGACAGCATCGCGCGGTACGCCGCCAGGTAGTCCTGTCCCGTGTCCGTCACGGCGATGTCGACGAAGCCAGCATCCTGGAGGAACTCCCGCGTCTGCTCGGGGGTGACGAGGTACTCCCCGGAACCGTCCTCAGACCAGGGAACCGGGTGGTGCAGCTCCCGACCCGGCCCTCGACCGTGCTCGGTCAGCGCGAGAAAACCCCCGGGCCGAAGCACCCGGAATGCCGACGCGAAGAACGCGGGCCGGTCGGGCACGTTCATCGTGACGTGCTGGGCGTAGCCGCCGTCGAAGGTCTCGTCGTCGTACGGCAGCGCCTGTGCGTCGCCGACTCGGAGTTCCACCCGGTCGTCCAGGCCCAGCAGACCAGTGAGCCGCTGCCCCGCCTCGACGAACGGCCCGGTCAGATCGATGCCGCTGATGCGGCACCCGAAGCGCTGTGCGAAGTAGCGTGCCGGGCCTCCGAGGCCGCAGCCGACATCGAGCAGGTGGCTGTCCGGTGCCACTGGTGGCAGGGCATCGCCCAGTTCCACGGTGGCGGCGAACCCGCGGGCGTGGAAGTGGTCAACAGGGGCGAGGTCCTCCACCGTCAGGGCCGCCAAGTCCTTCTCAGCCGCCTTGAGCGCGGCGAGGATGCGTGGGTAGACGTCGCCCTGAGCCCAATGGTCGGCGATCGTGGCGCTCATCGTGGTTCTCCTCTTCAACGGTGGCCGTGAGTCGACGGCCGATCATGGATGCACTCCTGAGCGGCGCCCCCGATGGTCGGTCAGCTCGATGTCGACCCGGCCTTCGTGCCGAACGTCTCTCGTGGAGACCGAGCGGCGCGACCCGGCGAACACCGCCCCGACCGCGACCACTGTGGCGAACACAGCGCCGGCGAACACGAAGGTCGCGGCGACTGCTGCTGCTCCAGCGATACCGAGCAGGGTAAGCAGCGGTGCTGCGCAGCATATTGCGCAGGCGGCGCCTGCTGTGCCATAGAGGTGGCGATTCTTGACAGCGAACCTCACGGGCTCTCCCGATACCGTCGCGCAGCAATCTGCCCGAACAGCATAGGGCAGCAATCGGACTCTGCGCAGCGAACCAGATCGTCACACCCGGCATCACGCGCGGCGATGAGACTGGCCCGGATCGCCTGAAGGTCTGCGATCTTCCGCTCCACCTCGGCCAGCTTGGCCTCACTTCTAGCCTGCAGCCCGCCCTGGGCGCGGTCGTGGCGATGGCGTCCGGCGTCAAGGAGCTCGACGACCTCCTCCAAGGTGAACCCGAGGTTCTGGGCAGCCTTAATCACCCGCAGCGTCGTCACCGTCGTCTCGGGGTAGAGACGATGCCCGCCAGGACTGCGGTCGGGTTGACTGAGAATGCCGCGCCGCTCGTAGTAGCGCAGCGTCTCGACGTTGATCCCGACAGCCTCGGCAACCTGCCCGGCGCGGAGCACGCCGCTCATGACCCGGTGCCAACGCGAGATGTCGCGCGCGCGGTCAAGGCCGCGAGCACGTCTTGATGCTCGGGCGCGGTGCCGATGTCGAGAGCGACCGTGCCGTCGTCGATGGACAGGTGGAAATCGAAGAACGAGCAGCAGCCGGTCTCGTCCACCGCCAGGGCCGCCGCGCGAGCGGCGACATCGCGGTCGGGCCGCAGGTCGAGCCGAGTCCTCGTCGCTGACTCCGGCACCACGGCCACGACGTCGCCTGCGAAGAGCTCATCGAACTCCCTGCGACGCACTGGCTGCGCGACTGTTGGAAGCGTGCACGCCGTCGGGACCCAGTTGTCGTCGGCCATCAGGTTGGCCATCTCTTCGGTCACGCTTCGACGGTAAGCCCGGACCCCGGTACGGGATGCAACTTCACCACGCCTACGGCTACCAAGAGGCCGGCGGGCGACAAGCCACTATGGTCCATGCACCCACCGCACGAAGGCGATGGGGCACGTGAGACCAGGGACGTGTTGTGGACGTGCCACTCCGCCGAGCTCTTTCAGCTGCTCGTGCTCCAGCGCGCTGGTCGCCGCGTCGTTACGGCAACTCGGCCGGCAGCTCACGGGCGCACTTCTACCGTCTGATCCAGCGTTAGTCCCTGCGTCACACCGCATATGACGCGGCAGCGAGCCGAAGAGGGTGCCGTAGGTGCTCACCCCTTCACGTGATGCGCAACGCACTCCAGATGGGAAGTCATCGGGAAGACGTCGATGATACTGAGCGTAAGCGTGATCCTTTGCGGACAATTGCGTTCATGAGACGAAACTGGCCGCTGACCTGCGGATTTACCGCCGGAGGACCCTGCGTCGCGCCAGCACTAGCTTGCGACTGTTCGCGGTTCAAAGCGCGCCCAAACCGCGCCATTGAGGCGGCGAGGTTCACACCCGACCGCAGAGAGGGGCCACGCAGTGGCGCCATGCGCCGACGCGTCAGCGCACCCTCAATCTCATTGGCGTGTGGTCCGCGAGTCCGAGTCCGCCGCGGTCAGCCGCTTCGAGTTGATCTACGACGTGTGATCATTGTGCGCGTGGGTCTCGAACTGACCGATCGCGGAGGCCGGCGAATCCTTCACAGCCTTGCTAGCGGCGCTCATCGGCAGCTGGGAGGTCACGTCCAGAGGTCACATTGCCTTCGCGGGAGTGCACGCTCATGACTCCCCTCTGTGTTTGATAGGACTGAACGAACGTCGTTCTTTCTTTGCGCTTACTCAGGGGGCCCCGGATGACTGCCAGCTACACGTGGGACGTGTTCTCCACCCTGGACGGCTATGGGTCCTACGGGCCCGACGGCGACTGGGGCGGTTACTGGAGCAAGCAAGGGCCGGAGCTGCTCGCGTACCGGGCGTCGCTGTTCGACACCCCGCAACGGATGGTCTTCGGGGCGACCACGTTCCGCGAGAACGCCGAGATCCTGCTGCGCTCCGAGGACCCGCACAACCAGGACGAGTGGAACCGCCGGACGCTGAGCATGCCCACCACCGTCATCTCCTCCACCTGCACGACACGCTCGGTTGGCCGGATGCGACCGTCGTCAGCGGCGACGCCGCCGAAGTCGTGAGCCGGCTCAAGGAGGAGTCCGACGTGCCGCTCCGCTCGCAGGCCAGCCTGTCGCTCAACCGCTCGCTGATGGCCGCCGGGCTGGTCGACCGCATCGAGCTGACGATCTTTCCGGTGATCTCGGGGAGGACGGGGACCAGCCCGGTCCTCGCCAACGCAGGTGACTTCGACCTCGAGCTGCTGGAGTCGCGGACGTTCGACGGCTCGCAGCCAGCTGCTGGTCTACCGGCCGACGGCGCACGGATGATCGACGTCGGGATCCTGACCCCTCACGGGGCTGCGGGGGCGGACGACGAGCTCGCCGTCATGGCGGGTGCGGACGTCCGGACGCGGGTACGCCGCATCTCACTGCTGCCGGACGGGTCGGCCCCCACCTCGCCCGAGGACCTGCGCGCGCACGCGGACCCTTCGGTAGTCGACGATGCGGCGGTCGAGCTCGACCCGAGAAGCCTGCAGGCAATTGCCTACGCCTCCACAAGCACGGCCTACGTGATCGGCCACCGCCTCGAGCGCGAGCTCATCGACCGGCTCGGCGAGCGCTGGGAGATCCCGGTCTGCTCGACGCCCGCAGCCGCCGTTGACGCGCTCCGTCGTTTCGGCGCCGAGCGCCTGGCGGTCGTGCACCCGCCGTGGTTCGGGGAGGACCGCAACGCCCTGGGGGCGGCGTACTTCCGCGACGAGGGCTTCTCGGTCAGCAGAGCCGACCTCGCCGACGTCACCGACGACCCAGCTCTGGTGGTGCCCGACGAGGTGGTCGAGTGGGTCGCGGAAGAACGTGGCCGGGCGACGTCGACGCGGTCTTCCTGGGCGGGAACGGCTTCCGCGTCGCCGGGGCCGTCGGTCCGCTGGAGGAGCGCCTGGACCGATTGGTCCTGGAGTCCAACCAGGTCCTCCTGTGGTCGGTCAACGAGAGCCTCGGCACCCCGCTCGACGTCCGCGGCTTCGGCCGGCTGCTGGAACCACGACGAGAGGACCACTCATGAGGACGCTCCACGTCGGTCTCCGGGTGAGCGACCGCGCACGCTCGGTCGCCTACTACTCCAAGCTCGGCTACGAGGTGGTGGGCCAGGTACCCGAGACTCCGATCGGCTACCTCACGATGCTCAAGCTGCCTCGTGACCCCTTCGTCAGCCTGGAGCTGGTGCACGACCCGAGCCGCGGCGAGGTGGAGCCCGGTGGCTTCAACCACCTGGTCATCGCGGTGGACGACGTGCGCGCCACCGTCGGCCGTCTGGCCGACGACGGGATCGACAGCGAGGCGCCCAGCTCCCCCGACGGTTCGGACACCTTCTGGACGGCCATGCTCACCGACCCGGACGGCTACCGCATCGAGCTCGTCCAGTGGCCACCCGGACACCCGGAGGGCATGACGGCCGGCGACCTGGGCGGCCCTGCACGATGCACCGGAGGAGCGCAGCGCGAAGGACGTCGTCGACGGAGATGTTCCGACGGCAGCAGGCGGGTGACGACACCGCGCTCGACGACCTCGTCGCCGCCGACATGGTCAACCACGCCGCCGGTCCCCAGGGCCGCGAGGGCCTGCGGCACATCCTGCGCACCATCGACGACGACCTCGGGCCGGTCATCGTCGAGCAGCACCACCTCATCGGCGAAGGCGACCTCGTCGCGCAGCACCTGACGCTGCACGGGACCCACCGGGCCTCGACGATGCCGCTGCTCGCCGGCACCGAGGCGTCCGGTCGAGCCGGCGGCGTGGACGTTCATCCACATCTGGCGCGTCGCCGACGGGATGATCGTCGAGCACTGGGCGTGCCGCGACGACATGGGCCTGCTCGAGCAGGCGCGCGAGGCCTCGGGCGACGGGACGTCGACGCCATATGCACGGTGATGGAGGGCACGCACCCGCTGGCCGCCCGTGCAACCAGCTCGTCATGGGCGCCGCACCTCCCGAGCACGCCGGCTCAGGAACTCGGCGCTACAGACCACGGTCGAGCTCGCGCTCGGCCGCGGTGGCCACCCTCGGAGTTTCTCCACGCGGTTTACAGGTACGACGCGGCCCGGCACCTCGACCGTGTCCCTCACGACGCAGGCGTCGCGCCCGCTGAACGTCAACCGCGCCGTTGTCGACGGTTCATAGCCAGCCACTCCCACGGTCCGAGGCCCGGGTCGGTTCAGGCCCAGCCCCACGCGACGAAAACGGCCGGCCTTCCTGGGCTGGATCGGGAGTCAAACGCCGCCGGTGTGCATACATTGAGCCCACAGTGAGCCATCAGGCGGGTTGGCGGAGGTCGACGGCGTTATCGCGCATCGCCCCGCAGCAGGTCAGAGCCAAGTTTTCTCCCAGCAGAGAGACGCACTCCACATGGCTTACGGACTTGAGGAACGTCGCGCCGTCCCGCAAGACACGTCCGCTGCCCCGTCCCGCATAGGTACGTCAAGCGAACCTAGATGCCCGGCATCCTCCCCCGTCCACGACCAACACCAGTGGACCAGGGCGAGCGACGGGGGACCATGATTTGAACCGGAAGTCCTCTGGGCAAGGTCCCTGAGCTGTCCTCGCCGACGCGTTTCGAGTCATCCTCGTGCTCGAAGCGCATAGTGCGCCCAGAGCGCGCCCTATGGCGGGTTCGCGGAGGTCGGCGCCGCTATCGTGATTCGCTCCGTCGCAGGTCAGAGGGGGTTTCTTCCAACAGCGCGACGCACTCCACGTGGTGGTCATCGGGAACAGGTCGAACGCGCGCAGGTCGACAAGCTCGTAGCCGTGCTCGGCGAAGATCGCCACGTCACGCGCCAAGGCGGCCGGGTCGCAGGCGACGTACGCCACGGCTCGGGGCGCCCGGTCGGCGATCTGCTCCACGACCGGCCGGCGAGCGCCTTCGCGTGGCGGGTCGAGGACGACCAGGTCGAAGGGCTCGTCCAGACCGCGCTCCAGGACGGTGCGGACGTCGCCACGCAGCACCCGCGCCCCACGCGGCAGGTTGGCGGCGGCATCTCGGGCCGCACGCTGGTGGCCCTCGACGGCCACCAAGCGGTCCGCCCCGACGCGGTCGGCGAGGAAAGCGCCGAAGAGCCCGACGCCGGCATAGAGGTCGAGGACCCGCTCCCCCGGGCGAGGGTCGAGCATCGCCAGCACCGTCTCGACCAGGACCCGCGGGGCGCCGGGATGCACCTGCCAGAAGCCGTCGTCGGCAACGGCGAAGGCGTGGGCGACGCCGGCGGCTTCGACCGTCTCGCCGTCCGTCCGGTGCTCCTGGGCGTCCGGTGTGGCGATCAGGCAGTCGTCGACAGGGATCAGGTCGTGGGAGCGGTGCCTGCGCATCGCGCGGCGGCCGTCGGGGGTCCGCGCGAAGCGGGCGCGAGTGCGCCATCGCAGCCCGTCGACGTCGCCCGGCACGGGTTCGACGACAACCTCGCGGTCGAGGCGGGCGAGCCGCCGCAGCTGCTCGGTGACGACCTCGGCCTTGAGCGCGCGCTGGCGGTCGAGAGCGACGTGCTGGAAGTCGCAGCCGCCACACAGACCAGGTCCGGCATACGGGCAAGGGGCAGAGACCCGGTCGGGCGACGCGTCAAGCACTTCTACGGCGTCGGCCCGCCAGAAGCGGTCGCCGTCGGTGCCCTCGGTGACCTCGAGGACCACCCGCTCACCGGGGATCGCGTGCCGGACGAACACCACCCGGCTCTCGCCCGGTGCGGAGCCGTCGGTGGCGTCGACCGGCACCCGGGCGACGAAGTGGCCACCGTGGGCGACCGGTCCGACCTCGACCGTGTGGTGCTCCCCCACCCGGGACTCGCCCCGGGCGACACGGGAACGCGGGCGCCTGGTCACGACCGGCCATCCTGCCAGTCAGGGCGAGAGCGGCAGCAGCGCCCGCACCCGTCCGCCGTCCGCGGTCGGCGCGGCCGTGAGGGTTCCGCCCAGCTCGGCTGCCCGTTCCCGCATGGACCCGAGGCCGACTCCAGCCCGCCACGGTGCGCCGCCGCCGGCCGATCCGTGGTCGACGACCTCGACGACCAACCCCTCGTCGGTCGTCCGCAGGCAGACCGTGGCGACTGTGCCGACAGCGTGCCGAGCCACATTGGTCAGCGCCTCCACGACGATCCGGTACGCCGCCACCTCGACCGCCGCGGGGAGGGGCGGCAGCTCGGTGGGGACCTCGAGCGTGACCGCGAGCGGACGGCCGTCACTGGTCCGCAGGCCTGCCGACTGCTGCCGCAGCGCCGGCACCAGGCCGAGCTCGTCGAGCGCCGGCGGCCGCATGCCGTAGACCAGCTGTCGGATCTCCGCGATGGCGGTGCTTGTCTCTGCTCGCAGCGAGCGCAGCAGCTCATCGGCCGCGGCGGGGTCGGTGTGCACCAAGTTTCGTGCGGCGTCCGATGTGAATGCGATGCCGGACAGCCGCGGCCCGAGGCCGTCGTGCAGGTCGCGGCGCAGCCGACGTCGCTCCTCCTCGAGCGCGGTGACGGTCTGACCGCGCGACTCCTGGAGGTCGACGGCCAGCGCCCGCGCCCGGAGCGTCTGGGCCAGCAGCGGCGCGACCAGGCTGAGCACATGCTGGTCGCCCTGGGTGAGGGCGAGGTCTCCCGGTCGCAGGCCGACGACCAGCTCCGCGTCCGCCCCGTCGAGCGGGAACGCGCGAGTGTGGGTGACGGGCGATCCCGACGCGGCCAGCTCCTCGCCGTCGACGCGGAGCGCGGCGTACGGCAGCACCAGCGCCTCGCGGATCGCCCGCAGGCCGAGCACCGGATCCTCGCCGACGCGGCCGACCACGCGGCTGGCGGCGTCGAGCGGGTCGGGTCGGGTGCCGAACAACAGCTCGTCTACGACCCCGCGCAGCATCACCTGGAGCGGCTGGAAGGTCATCGCCGCCAGCGCCCCGACGACTGCGAGGGCGCCCACGGTCGGCACCCTGTCGCTGACCACCTCGAGGAGTGAGGCCGCCCCGACGAAGAGCGAGACGTAGGTGACCAGCGCGACGGCCAGCACCACCACACGCACCACAAGGCCTCGCACGTCGACGATCTCGGGAAGGGCGACGCCGACATAGAGGGCCGGGCCGACGACGGCGAGCATGCCCAGCAACGGCGGGGCCGAGGCACCATCGACGGCGAAGCTGGTCAGTCCGAGGACGAGCCCGGTCGCGCCCACGGTGAGCGCCATCCAGACCAGCGCCCTCCGCTCGGCGTCCGTGGTGACCTCGATGCGCCACCACACGTCTGCCATCAGCAGCACGGCCGTCACCAGCGCCAGCGAGCCGGTGAGCACATCGTTGGACCACTGCGCGACCGCCACCAGTCCGCAGGCGACCACCACGACCAGCGCGGTCGCGTCCACCGGGTGCCGCCAGCGCAGCCGGGGGTACGCCATCAGGGCCAGCGGCCCGGACAACATGCCCGCCACCGTGAAGAGCACGCCGGCCACGTCCTCGTGGTTGCCGGAGTCGGCCACCAGCCCGCCGAGCACCAGCCCGCCTGTGACCGCGAGGAAGGTCCCGGCCAGCATCGCCTTGCGGACGAGCACCAGGGCCACCCCGCTGCCGATGAAGGACAGGGCTGCGACGGTCAGTCCGACCACGAGGCCTCGGTCGGTCATCGTGCGTCGCGCCGGCCCAGCCCGCGCTCCCGGGCCCGGATGATCGCGGCGCCCCGGTCGGCGACCTCGAGCTTGACGAAGATGCTCGTGAGGTTGTTGCTCACCGTCTTGGGCGACAGGTAGAGCTCGGCTGCGATCTGCGCCGTACGCCGGCCGTCGGCCAACAGGGTGAGGATCTCCCGCTCGCGCCCGGTCAGCTCGGGGAACGGCTCGTCGTCCGGCTGCGGCTCCGGGGGCGCGGCGAAGTAGCCCAGCAGCCGCGAGGCGATCCCCGGGCCGAAGATGGCCTGCCCCGCGGCGACCGCGCGGATCGCGCCGACGATCTCCTCCTGCTCGGCACCCTTGAGCAGGTAACCCCGGGCGCCCGCCTGCATCGCGGTCAGCACGGTGGCGTCGTCGTCGTACATCGTGAGCACCAGCACGGCCGTCTCCGGTGCGCTCTCCCGCACTCGCCGGGTGGCTTCGACGCCGTCGAGCACCGGCATCCGGATGTCCACCAGCAGCACGTCGGGACGCAGCAGCTGGACCTCGCGCACCGCGGCCTCGCCGTCGACCGCCTCCCCCACCACCTCGATCCCGTCGATGGTCGCGAGGAGGGCACGCAGGCCGCCGCGGACCACCGGATGGTCGTCGGCGAGCACCACGCGCACCGTCATGAGTCCATGATGGCCGTGATGGCGCCCGCACGGCCCGGGAAGTCCTTCCCGGATCCGCGCTGACAGTGGGAAGCCGGCCGGGTGAGAATGCCGCTGTGGTGGGAAGTCAGCTCGCCACATCGTGGGTGCACCGCACCACCCACGAGGAGGAACCATGAACCGCACGTCTACCCGACAGAGGGTCGGCCTGGTGCTGGCCGGCCTGATCAACCTGATCAACATCCCGGGCGCGTTCAGCCCGACGCCCGACGGCGAGACGGGACCGCCCTACGGGATCCTGATCCTCAGCAGCGTGCTGGGCGTGATCGGCCTCGTCGCCGCCGTCATCGCCTGGAGGGGCAACCGGACGGCACTGCGGGTCGCGGCCGGCACGCTGGTGGTCAACGCGCTTACCTCACTGCCGGCGTTCTTCGTCGACGTGCCGGCCTTCATCAAGCTGGCAGTTGCCGGTTCGATCATCGTCACGGTCGTCACCCTGATCCTGATGTTCTCGACCACCCGCCGGCCCGTGCCGGTGCTGGACTGACGGGAGCGCAGCGATGATCGCCGTCGTCACCATCCTGGGTGCCTTCGCGCTGGGCTACCTGATGTCCTCGCGACTGGCCGCCAACACCACGTACGCCGTGGCGTACCTGTGGGCGTTCACCTACCAGACGCTCTACCTGATCCTCGACTCCTTCGGGGGCACCAGTGCCAACCCGGCCTTCGAGCCCAGCGAGCTTCCCGCTGTCCTACGGCCTGGTCACGCTGGCGATCTTCGCCGTCGGCTTCGGTCTGGTCGAGGCCGGGCACCGCTTCCGCATCCGACGCCGGGCCGGCCGGGCAAGGCAGCTGGAGACGCCAGCAGCCGCCTGAGTCAGCGCGGGATCTGCTGGTTGGAGTCGCGGTCGCCGCCGACACGGCCGCGACGCAGGTCGCCCGCCTGGACCCGGGTGGTCTCGCGCTCCTCGCGCTCGCGGGCCACCTGGCTGGAGCGCAGCTGGTAGGGCACCGAGGTCACCATCACGCCAGGGGTGAAGAGCAGCCGGCCCTTGAGCCGCAGCGCGGTCTGGTTGTGCAGCAGCTGCTCCCACCACCGGCCGACGACGTACTCGGGGATGTAGACGGCAACCACGCCGCGCGGGTTGGCGCTGCGGATCTGGGTGGCGTAGTCGACGACCGGCTTGACCACTTCACGATAAGGGGAGAAGAGCACCTTGAGCGGGACGCCGAGGTTGCGCTCGTCCCACTCCCGGAGCAGTGCGTCGGTCGCCCTTGCGTCGGAGGCGACGTAGACCCCCTCGAGCACGTTGGGCCGGGTGGCCTTCGCAAAGGCCAGGGCGCGCAGCGTGGGCTTGTGCAGCTTGGAGACCAGGACGATGGCGTGCACGCGGGTCGGCATCACCTTGTCCTCCTCGTCGGCGGCCAGCTCCAGCGCCACGTTGTCGTAGTGGCGCCGGATGGCCCGCATGATGATGTAGAAGATGACCATCGCCAGGATGGTGATCCACGCGCCCGCGAGGAACTTGGTCAACAGCACGATCACCAGCACCACCGCGGTGAACGTCAGCCCGATCGCGTTGATCGCGCGGGAGCGCATCATCCGACGGCGTACCTGCGGGTCCTTCTCGGTGCGCAGGTGCCTGGTCCAGTGCCGGATCATGCCCAGCTGGCTGAGGTTGAACGAGACGAAGACGCCCACGATGTAGAGCTGGATCAGCCGCGTCGTCTCGGCGTCGAAGGCCTGGATCAAGATGATCGCCATCAGCGCCAGGAACACGATGCCGTTGCTGTAGGCCAGCCTGTCGCCGCGCGAGCCCAGGGCCCGCGGCGCGTAGCCGTCCTGGGCCAGGATCGAGCCGAGCACCGGGAAGCCGTTGAACGCCGTGTTGGCCGCGAGCACCAGGATGACTCCGGTGACGGTGACGGTGAAGTAGAAGCCAGCCGGGAAGTTGAAGAAGACCGCACGGGCGATCTGGGCGATCACGGCGTGCTGGTCGTAGCCGGGGGGCAGCGGCTGGCCGTCCATCGTGAGCCGGTCCAGGTCGTGGGGGTCGACGTACTTCAGGCCCATCTTGTTGGCCAACGCGATGATGCTGAGCATCATCGTGATCGCGATCGCGGCCAGCATCAGCAAGGTGGTGGCCGCGTTGCGGCTCTTGGGCCGGCGGAAGGCGGGGACGCCGTTGGAGATCGCCTCGACGCCGGTCAGCGCGGCACAGCCGGAGGAGAACGCCCGGGCCAGCAGGAAGAGCAGCGCGAAAGTCGTCAACGAGTCCTCGTAGCCAGGCGCCTTCTCGATGTCGAGGTGGGCGCTCTCGACCAGCCGCAGCGAGCCGGTGGCGAGCTGCACCATCCCGATGGCACACATGCCGAGGATCGCCGCCATGAAGGCATAGGTCGGGAAGGCGAAGAACGTGCCCGACTCACGGATGCCGCGCAGGTTCATGGCGGCCAGCAGGATCACCAAGGCCGTCGCAACCGTCGCCTCGTGACCGCTCAGGGCGTTGACGGCCGAGGCGGCGTACTGGGCTCCCGACGAGATCGACACGGCCACCGTGAGCACGTAGTCGCAGAGCAGCGCGCTGGCGACGGTGGTACCGGCCCGCGAGCCCAGGTTGACCGTGGCCACCTCGTAGTCGCCGCCGCCCGACGGGTAGGCGTGCACGGTCTGCCGGTACGACGCCACCACAGCGGTCATCACCAGCGCCACCGCGATGCCGATCTTCCACGACCACACGTAGGCCGAGGCGCCGGCCAGGGAGAGCATGATGAAGATCTCGTCGGGCGCGTAGGCGACCGAGGAGAGCGCGTCACTGGCGAAGACGGGCAGGGCGATGCGCTTCGGCAACAGGGTTTCGCCAAGCTGAGAGCTGCGGAGCTTCTGGCCGAGGAGGATCCGCTTGGCGACGTCGCCGACACCCACGAGCGAACAGGATACGGTTTCCCGGTGCACGTGGTGATCATGGGATGCGGGCGGGTCGGGTCGACCCTGGCGAGGAGTCTCGAGGACCGCAACCACACGGTCGCGATCATCGACAGCGACCCCGACGCGTTCCGTCGGCTCGGCCCCGCGTTCAACGGCGACAAAGTCACCGGTTACGGCTTCGAGCAGCTGGTCCTGGAGAAGGCCGGCATTCGTCGGGCCGACGCGTTCGCGGCGGTCTCGAGCGGCGACAACTCCAACATCATCGCCGCGCGTGTCGCGCGCGAGACATTCGGCATCGAGCAGGTCGTGGCCCGGATCTACGACCCCGGCCGGGCTGAGGTCTACCAGCGGCTGGGCATCACGACAGTCGCCACGGTGAAGTGGACTGCCGACCAGGTGCTCCGCCGGATCCTGCCCGCCGGTGCCGAGCCCGACTTCCGCGACCCCTCCGGCACGGTCCGGGTCGACCAGGTGCCGGTGCCGTCGGTGTGGATCGGCCACAAGACCATCGACTTCCAGGTGCAGTCCAACAGTCGTATCGCCTGGATCGACCGGCTCGGCGAGGGCATGCTGCCCACCCGGGAGACGGTCATCCAGGAGGGCGACCTGCTGCACCTGGTGATGCGCGAGGAGTCCGCCGCGGAGGTCTTCGCCGTGGTCAACCGAGGACCCGAGGAGCAGTCCTGATGCGCGTCGCCATCGCAGGGGCCGGGGCCGTCGGGCGGTCCGTCGCGCAGGAGCTCATCACCAATGGCCACCAGGTGCTGCTCATCGACAAGGACCCATCGGCCATCAAGCCCGACCGGGTGCCGGAGGCCGAGTGGCTGCTGGCCGACTCGTGTGAGCTTTCCTCGCTCGAGGAGGCTCGGCTCGACCAGTGCGACGTGGTCATCGCCGCCACCGGCGACGACAAGGCCAACCTGGTGACCTCGCTGCTGGCCAAGACCGAGTTCGGCGTGCCCCGCACCGTGGGCCGGGTCAACCACCCCAACAACGAGTGGCTGTTCACCGAGGCCTGGGGTGTCGACGTCAACGTGTCGACGCCGCGGATCATGTCGGCCCTGGTCGAGGAGGCGGTCACGGTCGGCGACCTGGTGCGGCTGTTCACCTTCCGCCAGGGCAACGCCAACCTGGTCGAGCTGACGCTGCCGGAAGACTCGCCGTACGTCGGGAAGCCTTCGGGCCTGATCCCCTTCCCCGAGAACTGCGCGCTGGTCTCGATCCTGCGCGACGGGCAGGTCTATCGCCCCGACGCCGACCAGCCGGTCGAGGCGGGCGACGAGCTGCTCTTCGTGGCGTCGGCCGAGGTGGAGGACGCCCTCGAGAGGTTGCTGGCGCCCACCGAGCACGGTGGCTAGCTAGGCGGCAGGGTCCTCCGGCTCCCAGGTGTAGACCTCGGCGCCGGCGATGAAGACGCGCAGCGCGCGCTGCATGACATCGAGTGGGTCGCCGCTCCAGATGGCCAGGTCGCCGAGCTTGCCGACCTCGAGCGAGCCGATCCGGTCGTCGAGGCCGAGCACCTTGGCCGGGTTGATGGTGATCGAGCGCAGAGCAGTCTCGCGGTCCAGGCCAGCCTTGACCGCGAAGGTCGCCTGGTGGACCAGGAAGTTGATGGGGATCACCGGGTGGTCGGTGATGATCGAGATCTCCACGCCGGCCCGGGCCAGCCGGCCCGGGTTGGCGGTCGACCGGTTGCGGACCTCGACCTTGGAACGGCTGGTCAGCAACGGGCCGATCAGCACCGGTATGCCCTTCTCGGCCAGCACGTCGGCGATCAGGTGCGCCTCGGTGCCGTGGTCGATGACCAGCTCGTAGCCGAACTCCTCGGAGACCCGGATGGCGGTGGCGATGTCGTCGGCGCGGTGGGAGTGCTGGCGCCACGGAATCTCGCGGTCGAGCACCATGGCGAGCGCCTCGAGCTTGAGGTCGCGGCCGTCGAAGGTCTTGCCGTCGGCCTCGGCAGTGGCCTTCTTGGCCTGGTAGTTCTGGGCCGCCACGAAGGCCTCGCGCAGCACCGCCGCCGTCCCGAGTCGCGTCGAGGGCGTCTTCTTCTGGTCGCCGTAGACCCGTTTGGGGTTCTCGCCCAGCGCCGACTTCAGACCGGCCGGTGAGCGCAGCACCATGTCGTCGACCGTGTCGCCGTGGGTGTGCACCGCGACGCAGTGGCCGCCGATGACATTGCCGGAGCCGGGGTTGACGCACACGGTGGTGATGCCGCCACCGAGGGCGTCGGTGAAGCCGATGTCGCGGGGGTAGATCGCGTCGAGGGCCCGCACCTGGGCGGTGACCGGGTCCGTCATCTCGTTGGTGTCCTGGCCCGACCAGCCCTCGCCCTCCTCCCACACGCCGAGGTGGGTGTGGGCGTCGACGAAGCCGGGCAGCACCCAACCCCCGTCGGCGTCGATCACCTCGCTCTTGCGTGGCGCCTTGGCCTTCTTCCCGACCGCCGAGATCCGGCCGTCGGTGACGACGACGGTGCCGTCGTAGGCCTCGCCGGCGACGGGGACGACGTGGGCATTGGTGATCGCGAGAGTGGCCACGCCAACACTCTAGGAGGGGCCGAGCCGCCCGTGCTTCAGAGGTCCTTGGCGAACCAGCGCCGGGCCCAGGGGTTGTCGTTGTAGCGCCCGATGGCGTGGTAGCCGGCCCGTTCGTACATCGCGATCGCCTCGCCGAGGCTGCTGTGCGTGTCGAGCCGGACGACGGCGTACCCCCGCTCGCGCGCGGTCGACTCGAGGTGGCGAAGCAGGCGCGAGCCGAGCCCGGCGCCGCGCCAGCCGCGATCGACCCACATCCGTTTGATCTCCGCCGCGCCGTCGTCCAGCCGCTGCACACCCCCGCACGCGACGGGCTCGCCGTCGCTGGAGGCGACCACGAAGAAGCCTTCAGGCGGGGCCATCGCCTCCGCATCCTGCTCCCAGGCGTCGCCGGGCTCGAAGCCGAACCGCTCGCCGATCTCTGCGAAGTACGCCGCCATCGCCCTGACCGAGGCCGGGTCGGTGGCCGGCGTCTCGTCGAGGTGCACCGTCGCGGCCCGGACGAGCAGGTCGGCGGTCGCCAGCGCCTCGGTGAGGCGGCCCCGCTGGCGATCGGTCAGCGGCTCCACCAGGGTCCGGGCCAGATCGTCGGACCGCTCGTCGAGCCGGCGCCAGGCGGTGCGGCCGCGCCGGGTCAGGGTGACCCGCCGGCGGCGGCGGTCGTGGTTGTCGGGGCGGACCTCCACCAGCCCATCGGCCTCGAGCGAGCGCAGCAGCCGGCTCAGGTAGCCGGTGTCGAGGCCGAGCCGGTCCCGCAGCTCGCGCACCGTCAGGCCGGCGGTCCCGCCCTCCCCCACCTCGAACAGCAGCCGCGAGGGCCCCAGCGCCCGGCCCATGCCGAGGAAGGAGTCCTGGAGGACGCCGATGCGTTGCGTGTAGGTGCGGTTGAAGCCGCGCAGCACCCCGATGTGCGGGTCCAGCGAGTCGGACATTCTCTGACTTTAGTCAGAGATCTCCGGGGTCGCGACCTCGTTCCGCATCGCGGGCGTGATCGGGGTGTGGTTGCGGCTGAGCAGCCAGACCATCGCGGCCAGTGCCGCGAGCTGCATCGGCCAGCCCAAGGCGATCTTGAGCACGCCGAGCAGGGCCACCGCGGTGTCGGGGGCAATCGCACCCGACTTGCCGGCCAGCCAGATCGGCAGCTGGACGGCGACCCGCACCACGCACGGCAGCACCAGCAGCCAGGTGAGCCGGGTACACAACCGCACCACCGACTTGTCCCGATGCCACGCGGTCGGGTCGCCGGTGACGCTGCCGACCATGAAGCCCACCAGCGGCCAGCCGATCAGGCACGTGAACGCCAGCACGACGGTGTAGGCGGAGTTGTAGAGGATGCCCGGCAGGAAGTAGGCGAGCGCCTGGTCGTTGGCGTCGCCGCCGCGGCTGGCCGAGAGGTACACGAAGAACCAGCCGATGCCGATGCCGAACAGCGCGTTGAGGCAGAACTGCGGCGTGGAGCGCTGGAGCAGCCGCACCACCAGCAGCAGGGCCGCGGCGGCGACGCTGATGATCAGCGCCAGCTGCAGCTCCTTGGTGGTCAGCCACACCACCGTGAACAGCAGCGTCGGGACCGCCGCCTCCACCATCCCGCGCCGGCCACCGAGCGCGGTGGCCAGCTGTCGGCGTACGACGGCCTCGACCGTGTCGACCGTGGGTTCGTGCTCGGGCAGCATGCTCATCGCAGCCTCACGCCCGCAGCTCGTAGCGGGGGTTGTACATCACCCGCACGCCGTCCTGGACGCCGATCCGGCCGACCACCTGGAGCTGACGACCGGGACTGATGCCGGTGATCTGGCGCCGGCCCAGCCAGACCAGTGTCAGCGCGCCCGAACCGTCGAAGAGCTCGGCCTCGAGAGCTGGGACCCCACCACGGGGGCGGAGGGTGACGGTACGCAGCGAGCCGCTGAGGCGGACCGTGGTGCGGTCGGGCGCCTCGCTGATGCTCTCGAGTCCGGACTCGCGCACGGTCCGGCGCAGCTCACGGGCGTGCTGGTCGGAGCTGTTGGCCCACCGGCTCAGGCTGCGACGGAGGCGACTACTCGGCGGCTTGTCCATGGCTCAGCTCTCCTGCCGCCGGGCCTCCGACGGGAGGGTCAGCGGCAGCGGGTCGCCGACGGGCATCGCGTGCGAGCCGCGGCGGACCGCGACCGTCGTCAGCACGTCGAGCAGCTCGGTGTCCGCGTCGGGGTCGACCGCTGGACGACCCAGCAAGCTGGCTCGCAGCAGCCAGCGCGACCCGTTGATGCCGATGATCCGCGAGGGCTGGGTGGCGTTCTTGCCATCGGGCAGGGTGACCGGGACCTGGCAGACCAGCTCGGTGCCGAACCGGCCCTCGCGCTCGGTGGTGCTGCCGCCCCGCGACGCGACCTCGGCCGCGATCTGCGGGCGCACCTCGCTCCACAGGTCGCCGTGGCGCGGTGCCGCGAACACCCGCAGCTCCAGCGCCTCTTCGGGCCCGGCCAGCATCACCGACTGCACCTCACCCGAGGCCTCGTCGACCTGGAGCTGGAGCTCCTTGCCCTCGACCGGCAGCAGGAGCAGCGCGCCGAGGTCGACGCGCTCGCGGTCGTCGTCGATGTCCTCGGCGTCGATCGGTCCCGCTTCGGCGGCCGCGACCTGGTCACCGGCCTGGTCGTCGGCCCAGTCGTCGGCCCTTTCGTCGACGGAGTCCTGGCCGTCGTCGATCGGGTCGGCTGCCTTGCGGCGGAACTTCACGTAGGAGTCTCTCTCTGCTGTCTGCGGGGCGTCTGCCGGGGGCGGCGGGGAGTCAGCGGGCTCGCCGGGAATCAGGGGGGCCGAAGCCTCCGGTAGAACCGTATCCCCCGGACCCGCGCGCGGAGTCGGGAAGTTCGGTCACCTCGACGAAGCTCGCCCGCTCGAACCGCTGGACCACCAGCTGGGCGATCCGGTCACCGCGGCGCAGCTCCACCGGCTCGGTGCGGTCGTGGTTGACCAGCAGCACCTTGATCTCGCCCCGATAGCCGGCGTCGATGGTGCCCGGCGTGTTGACGATCGAGAGCCCGTGCCGCGCGGCCAGCCCGGAGCGCGGCTGCACGAACGCGACGAAACCTTCCGGCAGCGCAAGCGCGACGCCTGTCGGAACCATGGCCCGTTCGCCCGGCGCCAGCGTCAGGTCGACGGCGGTGACCAGGTCGGCCCCGGCGTCTCCGGGATGGGCGTACGTCGGCAGCGGCAGGTCCGGGTCGAGGCGGACGACCTGCACGTGCAGGTCGGGTTGGTCAGGGGCGGGCACGGCCCGGACCCTACCCTTGCGCCATGCCCGCGCCCCCCTCGTACGCCGAGCGGCTGAGCGTGCCGTTGCGCTGGTGGGTCCAGGGCGTGATGCTGCTGGCGACCTTCTGGTTGGCCTTCGTGGTCGCGATCCCGGGACCGCTCCCGTGGGTGCTCACCGCGATCCTGGGCGCGGCGCTGGTGCTGGCGCTCGGCGCCTACGGTTCGGCCCGGGTCTGGGTCGCCGACGGGGTGTTCGGGGCGGGCCCGGCCCGGATCGGGGTGGAGCACCTCGGTGCAGCCGAGGCGCTGGACGCCGAGCAGGCGAGGCGCGCAGCGGGGGCCGATGCCGACGCCCGCGCCTTCTTGGTGCTGCGGCCCTACCTGTCGCTCGCAGTGAAGGTCCCGGTGCAAGACCCGGCCGACCCGACGCCGTACTGGCTGGTCAGCACGCGGCATCCGCAGGCGCTCGCGGCGGCGCTCAACCACCTCGGCGGGCGAAGCCAGCAGGACTGACGGCCCATTAGGCTGCCGTCATGGCAGCTGGAAGCTCGAAGGCTTGGACGGCGTTCTCGCTCATCTCCGCGCTCGCGGCAGCGGCGCTGGCGAAGAAGGTGCTCAACTCCTCGTGGCGGGCAGCCACCGGCAAGAACCCGCCCGAGAACCCAGCCGATCCCGACGTGGACGTCTGGGAGGCGGTGCTCTGGGCGACCGTCAGCGGGACGATCGTGGGACTGGCCCGGATGCTCGCCCAGCGGCGGGCCGCGACCTACTACGCCCGGTCCGTGGGCGAGCTACCGCCGCAGCTGCAGCCCGGCGACGAGGTCAAGGCCACGAGACCACCGTTCTGACAGAGGTCCACCGACGCGGCGCGAGCGCAGCGAGCGCCGTGGTGGGGTGGCATCACGCTGCGCAGTCGCGGCAGATCAGGTGTTTCTCGTCGGCCAGCTGGCTGCGGTGGTGGACCAGGAAGCAGCTCATGCAGGTGAACTCGTCGTCCTGGCGCGGCATCACCTCGACCGCCAGCTCCTCGTGGGACAGGTCGGCCCCGGGCAGCTCGAAGGACTCGGCGGCCTCGGCCTCGTCCTCGTCGACCTTGCCCGAGTTCTTGTCGTGCCGACGCGCCTTGAGCTCTTCGATGCTCTCCTCGGACTGGTCCTCTTCACTCTTGCGTGGTGCGTCGTAGTCCGTTGCCATCTCTACTCACAACTCCTGTGGTGTGCCCTGCTGCCTGGTCGGGGGTCCGCGGCTCGCCGTCGGCGCCAGATTGTCCACCATCGACCCTCGGTCGGGGAATCGGGTATCGCCGGTGTCTCACGAACGGGGCCACAACGCCGGGGTACCCCGCGCTATTCCCCCCATGCGGCGCGGGTCCGTGCTGAGAGTAGTCAGGCGCCCCGAACCGGCTCCTGCGCCAAGAACCCGGCCCGGGCCACGGCATCGCGAAACTCGTCGAAACCGTGCTCCGGCGCGGCCACCACAGCCGTGCCGCCGCTGGCTCCGGCGGCCAGCTCCACGCGGGCCCCGGCAGCGGTCGCGATGAGCGCGCCGGCGGCGTAGTCCCAGATGTTGACGCCCTCCTCGACGTAGCCGTCAGCGCTGCCCTCGGCGAGGTGGCACAGGTCGAGCGAGCAGGCTCCGAGCCTGCGGATGTCGCGCACCTCCGGCAACAGCCTGGCCACCGCTGCGGCCTGGACGGCCCGTCGCTTCGCGTCGTAGCCGAAGCCGGTGAAGACCAGCCGCCGTCCGAGTGGGGTCGGACCGGCCACGGAGATCGGTACGCCGTCACGGAGCGCGTCGCCGGGCGTGGCGGTGTACTCGACGCCGGTGGCGGCGTTGAGCACCACGCCCGCGACCACGTCGCCCTCGACCTCGGCGGCGATGGAGACGGCGTACTGGGGAATGTCGTAGAGGAAGTTCACGGTGCCGTCGATCGGGTCGACGATCCAGCGCACGCCCGAGGAGCCCGTCGTGGCCCGGCCCTCCTCGCCCACGAAGCCGTCGGAGGGGCGACGGCTCACGAGGTGCTCGCGGATCAAGGCCTCGCTGTCGCGGTCGGCCTGGGTGACGATGTCGACGTCGCTGGACTTGGTGTCCGCGACCCGCACCCCGGCCGCCCGACGCTGCCGGATCAGCACGGCGGCGGCCCGGGCCGCGTCGAGCGCAAGGTCGCGGAGCTGGACCTCGACCGGGTCGACCGGGCTCACGCGGTCATCAGCGGGGTCGTCATCGGGGTCCGCCGACCACGGGCCGATCGCCGTGCGGGTTTGCGCAGCAGCCGGTGGCGCACAGGTCGGGTGCGGCCATCAGGCCGCCGACGGCGACCCGGGGCACCTCCTCGCCGCGCTCGTTCGCCGCGCGTTCGATGAGCAGCTCACGAGGCAGGCCGACGAAGCGGGGGTCGAGGCCCGGCGTGTCGGCCCGGGTCATCGGCAACGACAGCCGCTCGGCCGTCGCGGCAGCCTCGGTGTCGAGGTCGTAGAGGACCTCCATGTGGTCGGAGACGAAGCCGATCGGCACGACGACCGCGGCGCTGGCGCCGTCCTTGGCGAGATCCTCGAGATGGTCGTTGACATCGGGCTCGAGCCACGGGGTCTTGGGCGGGCCCGAGCGGGAGCAGAAGACCAGCCGCGACGGATGCTTGCGGGCGACCTCTTGGCGCACCCGCTCGGCGACCACGGTGGCGGCCGACCGGTGCTGGCCGAGGTAGGCACGCCCCCAGGGGCCGCTGCGCTCGTTCATCTCGGTCGGGATCGAGTGGGTGACGAAGACGAGGTGGGCGCCGTTGCGGACGTCGTCGGGCAGCTCTGCCAGGGCGGCGAGGGTGGCGTCGACGACGGGCTCGATGAAGCGGGGGTGGTTGAAGTAGGCGCGGAGCCGGTCGAGGCGCGGCGCGCCCTCGATCGCGTCGGCGGCGGCCGCGAGGTCCTCGCGGTATTGCCGGCACGAGGAGTACGACGAGTAGGCGGAGGTCAGGAAGCTCGCGGCCCGGGTCACGCCGTCGTCGCGCATCTGGGTCACGGCATCGACGAGGTAGGGGTCCCAGTTGCGGTTGCCCCAATAGACGGGCAGGTCGAGGCCGGCGCCGTGCAGGTCCTCGCGGATGGCAGCCAGGAACGCCCGGTTCTGGTCGTTGATCGGCGACCGGCCGCCGAACAGGAAGTAGTGCTCCCCGACCTCCTCCAGCCGCTCCTGGGGAACGGCCCGGCCGCGAGTGACGTTTTCCAGGAACGGGATGACGTCGTCGGGTCCCTCAGGCCCGCCGAACGACACCAGCAGCAGGGCGTCGTAGGGGGTCACGTCCGGCGGCATGGCTCCATCGTAGAGAGGAGCCTGGATGCGGCCCTCGTCGCCGGCCGGCTCTACTGTGCCAACCGTCATGCTCACCGCCTACCGTCGCATCCTGGCCACGCCAGGAGCACTGCTCTTCAGCGCCACGGGACTGGTTGCGCGGCTGCCGATCTCGATGGTGACGCTCGGCATCGTGTTGCTCGTCCAGGGCGCCTCCGGGTCCTACGCGCTAGCGGGCTCGGTGTCGGGGGCGGTGCTGGTCGCCAACGCGGTGGCCTCGATCGTGCAGGGCCGCTACCTCGACCGGCTCGGCCAGGACCGGATGCTGCCGCCGCTCATCATCACCTTCGGCGTGGCGCTGGCGCTGTTGATGCTCTCGGTCGAGACCGACGCTCCTCGGTGGACGACGTACGCCACCGCTGTGGTGACCGGGCTCGCGTTGCCCTCGGTCGGCGCGTGCATCCGGGCGCGGTGGTCGCACGTGCTCGCCGACCCCCCGCTCGTGCAGACGGCCTACGCCCTCGAGTCGGTGGTCGACGAGGCCGTCTTCATGCTCGGGCCGATCCTGGTGACGGTGCTGGCCACCACCTGGCACCCGGTCGCCGGCCTGACGGTCGCGATCGCCACCGGGGTCGGCGGAACGCTGTTCCTGGCTGCCCAGCGGGCGACCCAGCCACCGCCGCATGTCCGCTCGAAGACGGTGGCCGACCGGCCACGCATCCCGTGGCGGGTGGTCGCCCCGCTCGCGGTGGTGGCCCTGGCGCTGGGCGCGCTCTTCGGCTCGGCCGAGGTGACGACCGTGGCGTTCTCCGAGGAGCATGGAGCCAAGGGTTTCACCGGCGTGCTGCTGGCGCTGTGGGCGCTGGGCAGCCTGCTGGCCGGGGTGATCACCGGCGCGATCCGCTGGCGACGCGACACCGGCTATCGGCTGCGGGTCTCCACGTTCGCACTGACCTGCGGGATGGCTCCCCTGGCGCTGCTCGACTCCATGTGGCTGATGGGCGCCTTCCTCTTCATGGCCGGGTTCGCGATCGCGCCGAGCCTGATCGCCACCCTCTCGATGATCGAGCAGTCGGTGCCGGCGGCCCGGCTGACCGAGGGGATGTCGATCATCCACACCGGCCTCGCGGCCGGCATCGCACCTGGCGCGGCCCTGAGTGGACTCGTCGTCGACGCGGCCGGCGCGTCGCCGGCGTACCTGGTGTCCGCGGGAGCGGGGCTCGTCGCGTCGCTGGCCGCGCAGACCCTGCCGCGCCGACGCCCGAAGGTTGGCAAGGGTGCCCTGGCGCCCGTCTCGAAACCGTAGTTCGACCGGCGGGGGCGCGCCGTCGCGGGACCCACGTCGCGGGGTGCTGCTGGCGTAGGCTCGGCGCACGGAGCAGCCGAGTGGAACGGGAGCGAGACAGCCAATGGTGCATCTCACCCTCGCGGGTCTGAGCGAGGACGGGAATCGCCTGCTGCTCGTCAGCGACGCCGGGGTGGAGTTCACCGTGGACGTCGACGCCCGGCTCCGCGCCGCCATGCGCGGCGACCACGCTCGCCTCGGCCAGTTGGAGATTCAGATGGACAGCGTCCTGCGCCCACGCGACATCCAGGCCCGGATCCGCGCGGGGGAGACCCCCGAGACCGTGGCCACCGCCGCCCAGACCAGCGTCGACAAGATCATGCCGTACGCCGCTCCGGTGCTCGCCGAGCGCGAGCACGTGGCGCAGCGCGCCCAACGAGCCTCGATCCGCCGCCAGGGTGCCGGGCCGGGCGCGGGCTCGGCCACCCACGCAAGCCGCACCCTCGGCGACGCGGTCGGCACCCACCTGCGCGCCCTCAACGTCGACCCCGGCGGGGTCGGCTGGGACGCCTGGCGGCGCGAGGACGGGCGCTGGACCCTGACGGCCACCTTCGAGACCGGCCCGCGCACGGGCGGGGCCGCCTTCACCTTCGACGCCCCGGGCAACTACGTCTCGGCCGACGACGAGGACGCCCGCTGGCTGATCGGCGACGCCGGGCCGGCGACGGCCTCCTCCCCCGACGAGACCGCCGCGGCCAGCACCGACGACCTCTCCCAGGCCCGTCGGCGCCGACTCTCCGCCGTGCCCGTCGACGAGCTGCCGCTCGGCGAGGACGCCATCGACCTGGTCAGCGAGCCCGACGAGCCCGACGAGTCCGACTGGGACAGGGGGTCGGCGACCCTCGGCTCCGAGGCGCCCGTCGAGGCCTACCTCGACGACCCGATGACCCGCACCAGCGAGATCGAGCGCATCGACGACGAGCCCGCCACCGAGCCGACCGCCGAGGACGACTCCCCCGCCGACGACGAGCCGCCGGCCCGGGCACGGCGCAAGGGCCGCGCATCGGTGCCGAGCTGGGACGAGATCATGTTCGGCGGCGGCAAGCACGACTAGAGCAGGGCGAGATCTCGCACCGCGAAGCGGTGGTGCTCGACCTCCTCCTCCATGACCACGCTCAGGCACTCCCACACCGGTCGCGGCTCCTCGGGGTAGCCCGGCGCCGGCGACCGTTGGCACGTCCGCCCCAGGTCGGCGTCCGCGAGGTCGTCGACGATGCGCCGCACGAGTGCCATCCGGTCGGCACGCGCCGCCAGCACCTCGGCCCACGACGGCTCGGCCATCACGTCGATCCCGAGCGCCGCGGCGTCCTCCGGGTCGTAGGCCGTCTGCGGCAGCGCCAGCGGATGGAAAGGTCGTTCTTCGTCGAGGATCGTGCGGCTGACCCAGCTGTCGGCGATGAACACGAGGTGCCGCAGCGTCTGGGCAAAGGACCACTCACCATCGACCCGCTCGTGGACGGCGCCCTCGGGCAGCCGCTCGGCGCGGGCCGTCGTCTCCGCCCACATCCGCTCGATGGTGTCCCACATGGCGCGGAAGTCGTCGGCCGACCGGATCTCCCGCAGCTGAACCCGCTCGGGGTAGCGGCGGTCGAGCTCGGACTCGACGTAGTCGGTCACGTCGACGCCGTTGACCACCAACCCCTCGACGTAGCCCGAGATGTCGACGCCCAACAGGGCGGCGTCGATGATCTTCACCCCGGTCAGGTCGCAGTCGACGAACCTGGCGCCGGTGAGGTCGCGGACCATGAAGGTGGCTCCGCGGAACGCCGCGTTGTCGCCGTCGTCGTGGAATCCTGCAGACCACCGGTGCGGACCGTACTGAGGTGCCATCGCACCATCGTCACAGCCCGCACCGACAAGCCGCGATGTCGGCACGGACGGATAGCGTCGCGGCGTGCACACCGACGACGTCCCGGTGGCGGTGATCGACCGCCTCGACGGCATCTGCGGCGCCCTGCCGGACGCCTATCAGGAGGAGGCCTGGCGGGGCATCCGGTGGCGGGTCCGCCTGCGCACCTTCGCGCACGTGCTGCTCGTCGACGAGGGCTGGCCGCCGGCCTACTGCGCGGCCGTGGGCAGCCCCGGACCACACGTCGTGCTGACGTTCCGGGCACCGCTCGAGGAGCTGATGGCGATGGTCGCCTCCGACGACCGCTTCTTCCGGGCCCGCTGGGGCCGCGACGTCGGCGGCCTGGTGATCGACGAGCACGTGGACTGGGAGGAGGTGCGCGAGCTGCTCACCGAGAGCTTCTGCCGGCTGGCTCCGCGCAAGCTCAGCGCACTGGTGGATCGACCGGCCGGGCCCGGTCACTGACCCACTCGCTCCACGACCCGGCATAGAGCGCCGCGGGCACGTGCGCCGCCTCGAGAGCCAGCAGGTCGTGGCAGGCGGTCACGCCCGGAGCCGCAGTAGACCGCGATGTCGGCGCCGGGGACGGCGCCCACGGCGGCGTACGTCGCTCGCAGCTCGGCCACCGGTAGGAAGGTGCCGTCGGGAGCGAGGTTGTCGGCGGTCGGCACGTTGACGGCCCCGGGGATGTGGCCCGCGACCGGGTCGACGGGCTCGTGGTCGCCGGCGTAGCGCTCAGGCGCCCGGGCGTCGACCAGCAGGTCGACGGCCGCGACGTCCTCGAGCTCGACGACGGCCATCGCGCCGGGCCGAGCCGTGAAGTTGCCGGGCTGAGGGTCGGTCGGACCCGCCTCGGCCGGGCCACCGGACGCCAGCCACGCGTGCCAGCCGCCATCGAGGACCCGCACCCGAGGGTGGCCGTGGAAGCGCAGCAGCCACCAGGCCCGCGCGGCCGCACGGCCGGCCCAGTCGTCGTACACGACCACCAGCCGGTCGCCGCTCACACCCACCCGCCGCATGGCCGCCTCGAAGTCCTGCCGGCTGGGCAACGGGTGCCGTCCGCCGGCGCCCGGTGGGTCGGTGGGCGGCGCGCAGAGATCGGTGTCCATGTCGACGTACGCCGCCCCCGGGATGTGGCCCGCCTCGAACTCCGGGCGCCCCGGCGGGCCGCCGGTCGCGTAGCGCACGTCGAGCAGCGTGACGTCGGGGTGGGCGTGCAGCTCCTCGACGGAGATCAGGGGGGCGGCCACTCTGGCGATTGTGCCGGAGGTCGACCTGGGTTGGTGGGAGGACCGGGCGATGGCCTCCGGGCGTCGCGTCGTGTGACAGGATCACGACCCGTGGCCGAACTGCACTTCTTCACCGGCACGATGGACTCCGGCAAGAGCACCCTGGCCCTGCAGACCAACCACAACCACGCGGCGCGCGGCCGGGTCGGGCGGATCTTCACCACCCACGACCGGGCGGGCGAGGCGACCATCTCCAGCCGGCTGGGCCTGCAGCACGACGCGATCGAGGTCGAGCCGGGCTTCAACTTCTGGAACTACGTCGTGGACACGCTGACTCAGGGCGGCCGGATCGACTACCTGATCTGCGACGAGGCACAGTTCTTCACCGCCGACCAGGTGGACCAGCTCGCCCGGATCGCCGACGAGCTCCAGATCGACGTGTTCGCGTTCGGCATCCTCACCGACTTCCGCACCGTGCTGTTCGAGGGCAGCGCGCGGCTGGTCGAGCTCGCGGACCGGATGAACGTCCTCCAGGTCGAGGCGCTGTGCTGGTGCGGCAAGCGGGCCACCCACAACGCCCGCACCGAGAACGGCGTGATGGTCGTCGAGGGCGAGGTGATCGTGGTCGGCGACGTGGACGACCCCGGCCAGGAGCCCGCCGACGTGGCGTACGAGGTGCTGTGCCGCCAGCACCACCGCCGCCGGCTGACCGCAGCCCGGGCGAAGGCCGTGAGCCTCGCGCCCGAGCCACTGCCGTTCGGCTGAGTGCCGCCCTAGCGGACCGTCCCTGTGTAGACGTCGTCGAGGATCGTCGCGCTGACCGGGATCCCCACCAGGGAGCCGGAGCCCTTGAGTCCGGCCAGGTCGCCCCAACCGTCGGTGACGTTCCACGATCCGGTCGAGCCGTTCTCTCCGAAGCGCGCCTTGAGACGCACCGTAAAGCCCGACCCGCCGCCCGCGCAGGTGAACTCCTTGTCCCCGTTGAAGACGCCCCCCCACGGGGTGCCGTGCACGCCGAAGGCGCCGTTGACGACGGTGCCCTCGGCACAACCGGCGAGGTTGGAGTCGAAGTCGGAGACGTCGGTCGTGAAGTCCGTGTGGGCCACGATGAGGACCGGCGTGGCCGGCCCTGCCGCGGCCACCGGGGCTGCCACCCCGGCAGCCATGATGAGTGCCGCTGTCCCTGCCATTGCTGCTCGGCGCATGTCCCCTCCAGGGTTCGGTTTCCCGAGAGGTCGTTTCGCACTTTCCCAGCGCCCTGATCCGCTCGCAAGACAAATTTCGTCAGTCGACGAGCATCGGGATGAGCATCTCGGCGGAGGTCAACGAGCCATGCAGGCCGACCAGGGTCGCCTCGTAGCCGAAGTCGGTGGTCGAGACGATCGCGTGGTCGCCGCGGGAGGCAACCATGACGTCACCGAGCCGGGGTGCGACCAGCGCATCGACGTGGCCGAACCAGCCGCGCCCGACGGCCTCCGCCCGGCCGATCACCTCGGCCCGGTCGCCCAGGAACGATCGCCAGGTCGCGAGCACGTCGTCGACCGCGCCGTTGCGACAGTAGAGATGGCGGAACCTGGCCTCGCCCCCGATGAGCGCCACGCCGTCGCGCAGCTCGAGGTGGCGGTCGACATCGGTGCGGTGCTCGGCGGGCGAGTCGATCATGCCGTGGTCTGCGACCACGAGCAGCCGGACGTCGGTGGGCAGCGCCTCGCGCAGCTGCTCGGCCTCGGCATCGACCATCGCCAGCTGCTGGAGCCACTGACTGGACGCGACGCCGTAGCGGTGGCCGGTCCAGTCGAGGTCGCCGTCGTAGAGATAGGTCAGGCTCGGCCGTTCCGCCGACGTGAGGACGGCCGCCGCGATCCGCTCGCCGACCCGGTCGGCGCCGACGAACTCGGCACCGCGGTGCGCGGCGACCGTCAGGCCGCTGCCACGGAACTCACGCTTGTTGACCACCGTCACCGATGCGCCGAGCGAGCGCAGCGAGGAGAAGGCCGTCGGATGCGGCTGCCACGCGAGCGGGTCGACGTCCTTGTCCCAGAAGAGCGCGTTGAGCAGCCGGTCGGTGCCCGGGATGCGGGACGTGAAGCCGACCAGCCCGTGCGCTCCCGGCACCAGGCCCGTGCCGAGCGACGTGATGCTGGTCGCCGTCGTCGACGGCACTCCGGCCGTGCCAGGCAGCTGGCTCTCGAGCAACGAGGAGAGGTACGGCGCCGCGTGCGCGTAGCTGGCAAGCAGCTCGGCCCCCAGCCCGTCGACCAGGAACACGACGTACGCCGGCGCCTCCGGCAGGACGAGTCCCTCACCCGTGGCATCGGCAGCGAGGCCGAGCGCCGTGGCCACAGCGGGCACGACATCGCCGAGCGAGCGCTCCCCGTAGGCCGGGGCGACGAAGTCCCGTGGACTCGTTCCGACGCTCACGCGCCTTGGGTCCGGGCGGACAGCGACTCGGCGAAGGCCAGCAGCCCTTCGACGGCATCGGACCCGTCGGCGGTGGCAGAGGCCCGGATGGAGAAGTCGTCGGAGGCCAGCACGCCGGTGTAGCCGTGGTCGGCGTCGCAGTCGGGGTCGCTGCAGGCCGCGGGCTCCAGGTCGATCCGGCTGACCCCGCCCCAACCGATGGTGACCACGGCCTCGGCCGCAGGAGCGGGACCAGACGTTGGGTTCGTGACCATCCGGGTCACCACCACCGACCGGACCGATGCCAGCGAGATCGCCTCCGTGGAGGTCGACGTGTAGGCGTCCGGAAGCAGGTCGTCGGCGGCGTGCTCGTCGGTGTGGGCCACGATCAGGCGGCTCGGCGTCAGCACCACCACGGTCAGGTGCCGGCGGATCTCGTCGCGCTCGAAGGTGGGCTCGTGGTGGACGTAGAACGAGACCACGTCCTCCCCCGCCACCGCGCCGACGACGCCCTCCGCGACGACCTCGGGGTAGTAGCCCGTGCGATGGATCGCCTCGCGCAGGTCGAGGGCCCGGTCGCGGTCATGGATGCGCATGAAGGAAGTCAATCACGCGACGCCGAACCGCTCACGGTCAACGCCGGGCCACCTCCGTGACGGCGGCGAGGGTCTCGCCGACGACATCGGCGTCACCGACGACGACGGAAACCATCGCCGCGGGCGCCAGCATCGTGCTGGCGGCCTGCTGGACCTCGTCGGGGGTGACCTCGGCGAGCCGGGCGGGGTGCTCGCGCAGCCACTCCACGCCGAGGCCGTCGGAGAGCAGGTCCGCGAGTGTCTCGGCGAGTCCCGCCTGGGTGGCGGTGGCCAGCGCCAGGGTGCCGGTGAGGTACTGCGCCGTGGCCGACAGCTCCTCGGCCGTGGGCGGGAGGCAGGCGATCCGGCCAAGCTCGTAGAGCACCTCGACCAGGGCCGGCGCCGTCACGTCGGTCCCGACCTCCGCCGACACCAGCACCCGGGACGCCGCGCGCGAGTGCCGGATCCCGCTGTGCGGGCTGTAGCTGTAGCCCTTGTCCTCCCGGATGTTCGTGGTCAGCCGCGAGGAGAAGTAGCCGCCGAACACCGCGTTCGCCAGCTGTGCCGCCGGGTACGCCGCGTCCGAACGCCGCGGGGCCGCACCGCCGACGCGCAGGTTGGACTGCACCGCCCCCGGCCGGTCCACCAGGAGCAGCGGCAGCCGGGGCGCATCGGGCACCTTCGGCACGGCGGTCCCGTGACCCTGAGCGTCCCAGCCGGAGAGGGCTCGCTCCACCTGGTCGAGAGCTCGGGCCGGCGTCAGGTCGCCCACGAGCACGAGCAGGCTGCCGTCGGGCACCACCCGGCGCCGGTGCGCCGCCCGCAGCGAGCCCGGCGCCACGTCGGCGACCTCGCCCGGCGTGGGGTACTCGCGGCCGTAGGGATGCTCGCCGTACCGACGCAGCAGCCAGGCCTCGTCGGCTGTCACCCCCGGCTGCGAGAGCGCCCGCCGCAGCTGGTCGCCGAACCGTCCCGCCTCCCGTTCCACGGCCGCCTTGGGGTAGGCGGCCGACGTGAGCACCTCGGCCAGCAGGCCGAGCAGGTCACCGAAGCCCGAGCGCAGCGCCTCGCCGGACAGGGAAAGACCGTCGGCGCCCTCGTCGACGCGGATGGACCCGCCGATGCGCTGGAGCGCCTCGGCCAGCTCACCCTGCGAGCGCTCCGCCGTGCCCAGCATCATGGTGCGCCCCATCAGCGTGGCGCGGGCCAGGTCGGCCTCGCGACGGACGGCGCTGGGGATCCGCACCCGGACCTGCACCAGCGGCACGCTGGCCCGCCGGACGGCGACCACCCGCAGCCCGCTCGGCAGCACCCGCTCGGCCACTGACGGCGGACGCGGCTTGCGCGGCCTGGCCAGTCCGGGGACCTCTCGCGGCGTGAACTTCCTGGCGCGCGCGGGGCTCATCGGGCACCTCCCGGCACCAGGTCGAGCCGGGCCCGGACATCGGGGCCGAGCGTCGAGGCGGCCTTGGCCACCTGCTCCGCGGTCACCCGACCCACCAGGTCCGGCATCTCGTGCACCAGCTCGGCTCTCCCCCGCTGTTGTTCGTACGACGCCATGGCCAGCGTCCGCGCCATCGGGAAGTCGGCGCCCTGCAGCAGTCCTGCGAGCAACCGCGCCTTCACCCGCTCCAGCTCGTCGGCCGGCACCCCGTCGGTGGCCACCCGGTCCAGCTCCTCGTCGACGGCGGCCACCACGCGGTCGGTCGGCACGTCGGCCCGGTGGTGCGCCTCGAGCACCAGCGCCACCGGGTTGCGCACGTCGAAGGCGTCCTCCATCAGGCCGAGGTGACAGCCCACGTCCGTTGCCAGCCGGTCCTCCTGCACCAGCCGCCGGCGCAGCCGCGAGGCGTCGCCGGTCGCGAGGGCCGAGCACAGCACGACGTACGGCACGTAGGCCTCGAGATCGGCAGGGTCGGGGACCCGCCACCCCAGCGCCACGGCAGGAGCCGGCGCGAGCGGGTCGTGCTGCTCGGTGCGTCGTTCGCTGGTGGGCGCCGGCTCGTCGAAGTCCGGTCGCGGCGGCACCGTGCGTCGCGGGACGTCGTCGAAGTGGCGGTGCACCAGCTCGAGGGCGTGCTCGGTCTCGAAGTCACCACTGAGTGCCAGCACCGCGTTGCCCGGGGCGTAGTAGGCGTCGAAGAAGTCGCGGGCGTCGTCGACGGTCGCGCTGTCCAGGTCGGCGAAGGAGCCGTAGCCGTCGTGGGCGTTGGCGTAGGTGTCGTAGAGCACCGGCGCCAGGGTCACCCAAGGGAATCCGCCATAGGGCTCGTTGAGCACGTTGACCCGGATCTCCTCCTTGACCACCGCGATCTGGTTGGCGAGGTTCTCCTCGTTGACGGCCGGCGAGCGCATCCGGTCGGCCTCGAGGAACAGCGCCCGCTCCAGGGCGTTGGACGGCAACACCTCGTAGTAGTTGGTGTAGTCGAGGCGGGTCGAGCCGTTGAGCACGCCACCCGATGCCGAGACCAGCGCGGCGTGCTCCATCTTTCCCAGCGAGGCCGAGCCCTGGAACATCAGGTGCTCGAAGAGGTGGGCGAAGCCGGTGCGTCCCTCGGGCTCCGACCGGATGCCGACGTCGTAGTAGACGGCGACGGCGACCACGGGCGCGGAGCGGTCCGGAGCGAGCACGACACGCAGCCCGTTGCGCAGCTTGGCGCGTTCGAAGGGCGAGGGCGAGGCCATGGGGGCGACCGTACCGCCCCTGCCTCAACCGTCGCGTCAGCCGGGAATCGTGTCGGCGAGCGCCGGCATCCGGCGTACGAACCAGTCCGACCTCGGGTCGGAGACCGGCTCGACCCGACCGAACGCGGTGAGCACCGTCAGCCCCTCCGCCCCGGCCAGCACCAGCGCCAGGTCGAGCTCGGCCACCTGGGGCAGGTCGTGCTGCAGCTGGGCGACCCGCTGGACCAGCATCTCGATCTCGGGCACGTCGACGGCCTCGCTGCCGCGGTAGCCGAACAGGATCGGCGCCGCCTTGATCTCGCGCACCATCGCCTCGGCGTCGCGCTCCCCCAGCGGCGGGATCCGGAACGACCGGTCCTCCAGCAGCTCGGTCAGCGGCCCGGAGATCCCGAACGACACCACCGGTCCGAAGAGCGGGTCCTCGATGCTGGCGACCGTCACCGGGATGCCCGCCGGCGCGTTCTTCTGCACCACGAACCCGGCGGTCTCGGGGTCGGTGATGATGTCGTTGAGGGAGGTCCAGGCATCGCGCATCTGGGCGGGTGTGTCGATGTTGCGCCAGACGTGCGCGAGGTCGGGGCGCTCCCGGAGCCGGTCGGTGGTGGCCTTGAGCACGACGCCATAGCCCGAGTCATAGCCCAGGCTTCGCCCCGCCTTGAGGGCCTCGTTGACGGTCGCGACCGGCAGCGAGACCCACAGGTCGATGCCGTAGCAGGCCAGCAGCGCCCGCAGCTCGTCCTGGCCGAGGTCGCGGCCGTCGGGGTGGTCGACGAGCAGCCGGTTGACCATGGCCTTGGCGGCCCCGGGGTCGACGTCGTCGTGGGAGATGGCCGGACCGTTGGGGGTGCGCAACCACACGGCGTACTGGACGACCGAAGCGAGCGCGCGCACGGCCGACTCGATCGCGGGGTACGACGGGACGGAGCCACGGCCGGCGGTCGAGCCCGCCACGTCGGGCACCCGCAGGAGCTCGGGCACCCCCTCGGCCCCGAGGAACGAGGAGACCAGCGGCTTGTCCGACTGCTCGCCCACGGCCGCGAGCACGTTGGCGACGTCCTCGCCCGACACGTTGATAGGCGGCACATAGACGGCCACCACCGAGTCCACCTCGGGGTCGTCGATGGCGGCGTCGAGAGCGTCCTCGAAGTCCTCGGCCGCCGCCTCGGCACCCAGGGCCACCGACCGGTTGACGACCAGGCCGACGGCCGACGCGGCGTCGGCGGCCAGTAGCCCGATCGCGTCGGAGTTGCCCACGATCGCGACCCGGCGCCCTCGCGGCAGCGGCTGGTGGGCGAGCAGCTGGGCGACGTCGAACATCTCGTCGAGGGTGTCGACCTGGATCACCCCGGCCTGTCGGAACATGGCGTCCACCGCCTGTTGCGGTGCGCCGATCTTGCGGACCGTGTGGCCCATGGGCACGCCCTGCGTGGTGCGGCCCGACCGGACGGCGATGATCGGCTTGCGCAGCGAGACCCGGCGAGCGATGCGGGAGAACTTGCGCGGGTTGCCGATCGACTCGAGGTAGAGCAGCACGACCTCCGTCCTGTCGTCCTCCTCCCAGAACTGCAGCACGTCGTTGCCCGAGACGTCGGCCCGGTTGCCGGCGCTGACGAAGGTCGACAGGCCAAGACCCCTGTTGTTGACCTTCTCCAGGATCGCGGAGCCGAGGGCGCCGGACTGGCAGAAGAAGCCGGCCCGGCCCCGGGCGGGCATGTGGGAGGACAGCGACGCGTTGAGGGAGACGGCGGGGTCGGTGTTGATGATGCCGAGGCAGTTGGGCCCGATCAGCCGCAGGCCGTAGGAGCGGCACAGCCCGAGCAGCCGGCGCTGCCGTTGCCTGCCCTCCTCGCCGGTCTCAGCGAAACCCGAGGAGATCACCACCAGTCCGTGCACGCCCTTGTTGGCGCAGTCGAGGACGACGTCCTGCACCGACTCAGCAGGCACGGCCACGATCGCCACGTCGACGTCGTCGTTGATCTCGCTCACGCTGGCGTGCGCCGGCATGCCGGACACCGACGTCGCGGTGGGGTTCACGACGTAGACCCGGCCCGCGTAGTCACCGAGCACGAGGTTGCGCACCAGCGCCTGGCCGATGGTGTCCTGCCGACGGCTGGCACCGATGACCGCCACCGAACGCGGGTTGAAGAAGGTCTCGATCGACTTGGACTCGGCGCGGTGCTCGCGGCTGGCCATCACCCCGACGGCGGTGTCGGTGGACTCGATCGGGAACTCGAGGACCATCACGCCGTCCTCGATGTCGCTGACGAGGCGGTAGCCGGCGTCACGGAAGGTCTGGATCATCCGCTGGTTGTCGGGGAGCACCTCACCGACGAACCGCTGGACGCCGCGCTCCCGGCCGGCTTGCGCGAGGTGCTCCAGCAGGAGCTGGCCGATGCCGCGGCCTTGCTGGGCGTCCTCGACCAGGAAGGCGACCTCGGCCTTGTCGAGATCGTCGGCCTCGTAGCTGCCCAGCGCGATGATCCGTTCCGAGAGGGTCATCACGAACGCCACCCGCTTGACGTGGTCGACGTGGGTGAACCGCTCGATGTCGCGCTTGGAGAGCTTGGGCATCGAGCTGAAGAAGCGCAGGTACTTCGACTCCGGAGACACCCGGCTGTAGAAGTCCACAAGCCGTTCGGCGTCGTCGGGCCGGATCGGCCGGATGTGAGCGGTCCGGCCGTCGCGCAGCAGCACGTCCGCCTCCCAGTGCCGCGGGGCGCTCGGCGTCTCCGTCGGAGCCTCGGCGGGTTTCGTCACCGGTGCAATCTATCGAGCCCAGGTGACGGGCGGATGTCGCACGTGAGACGCCAGTGCTGCGATCTCGGCCGGTCCGTTGCCGCAGCAGCCGCCGACCAGCCGGGCACCGGCCTCGACCCACGACTCGACCAGGTCGAGGTCGACCGGAGTGCCGTAGGCCCACGTCTTGGCGTCGGCGTCCCAGCTGCCGCCGCGGTTCGGATAGGCCACCGCCGGCAGGCCGGTCGCGGCCACCGCTGCCTCCACGGCACCGAGCACATCGGCCTGGTCTGAGCAGTTGACGCCGGCCGCGACGACCGATCGGCAGCCTGCCAGGACGTCGTACGCCGCCCCCAACGGTTGGCCCGCGTTCGTCGTGGTGCCGCGCACGGAATAGCTGAACCAGGCGGGCAGGCCGACCTCGTCGAGCAAGGCGACCAGGACCTCCGCCTCGTCCGCGTCGGGGATGGTCTCCACGGCCAGCAGGTCCGGTGCTGCCTCGACAAGCAGCTCGAGCCGGGGCCCGTGGAAGTCACGCAGCCGCACCGCCGGCACGTCGTACCGGCCGGTGTACTCCGACCCGTCGGCCAGGTAGGCACCGTAGGGCCCGACCGAGGCAGCCACGAGCAGCCCCGGCGTCGTCTCCGCGAGCTCGTCACGCACGTCGCGGGCGATCGTCACGCTGAGCGTGATCAGGCGTCGTGCCTCCGCGGCGTCGTACCCCGCCTCGACCAAGCCCTCGACGCTGGCTTGATAGCTGGCAGTCGTCGCCACCCTGGCGCCCGCCTCGTAGAACGCCCGGTGCGCCGCCGCGATCCGTTGCGGCTCGTCGCCGAGCAACCGTGCCGTCCACAGGGCCCCGGCGAGGTTCGCGCCCTGCTGCTCGAGCGCCGTCGACAGACCGCCGTCGAGCACGATCGGCTCCTCGAGGATCTCGACGTCGAACACCCCCGCATCCTCCCCCAGGGGCCTAGGCAGCCGCGACGAGCCGATCCATCGCAGCCAGCAGGCACCCCGGCGCTTCGTGCCAGACGAAATGGCCCGCTCCGGGCACGACGTGCGACCAGGCCCCCGGGATGCGGTCGGCGCTCGCGGTGCCCGCGCTCGGCGGCATCGGGCTCAGCTCGCCGACGATCACGCCGAACGGGACCGCCAGGGACGGCAGTGACGACTCGAGCTCTGACAGCCGGGCCTGCAGATCGGCCCACAGCCCCAGGTTCGCAGGCTGGGAGAACTCCACGCGCGGCATCGGAGGGGCAGCAGCGGGATCGGCGAAGTAGGACGGCCACAACAAGGAGAAGGCCTCGAGTCCCTCCTCGGGTGTCGCCTCGCCGGCCATGTCTTTCGCGTCCAGCTCTTGTGCGCGCTGGCGGTCGGCCTCCGGCACGCGCGCAAACATCTCGGCGCCGAACGCCTCGTACCCGCCGTCGCCGACCGCGCCCAGGGGGTCGACCGACAACACGCCGGCCAGCCGCTCGGGGATGCTCGCCGCAGCATGGAAGACCAGATGGCCGCCCCACGAGTGGCCCATCAAGTAGGCGTTCTCCCAACCCAGCGCATCCAGCACGGCGACGATGTCGGCCACCGCCTCGGCGACCGTGAACTCCCCCTGCTCCGTGGACGGCGCGATGCCCCGTTGTTGGAAGGTCGCGACCTGGTACCGAGCGGCGAGCTCCGTCACCGCCTCGTCGAGATAGTCGTAGCTCATGCCCGGACCGCCGTGAATCGCCAGCACGCGCGGTCCGTCGCCCGTCATCCAGCCCGAGAGCTCACCGGACGGCGTGGCCGCCGTGAAAGAGGTTCGCTCCATGCCAGCAGCGTAGGACGAGTTCCGGTGCCACAGTGAGGGTCATGGAACTGGCGCCCAGTCGGGTCGAGGACACCCAGGCCCTTGAGGTGTTCCTCCTCGAGCACAATGCGCTCCGCGCTGCGAGGAAGGGCGAGCTCGTCCGGGCCTCCGACCATCCCGCCATCCTGGCGTGGACGGGCGGGGAGCTGATGGGCGCGGCGACCTATGTGATCACCGGAGCCGATTGCGAGCTGCTGACACTCCACGCTCGGACCCGCTTCACGGGAACCGGGTCGGCCTTGCTGAGCGCCGTGCAAGATGTCGCGCGTCGCGCGGGCTGCGAACGTCTGTGGGTAGTGACGACGAACGACAACGTGGATGCACTGCGGTTCTACCAGCGCCGCGGGTTCCGGCTTGCCCGCCTCAGCCCCGGGGCCGTCGACGAGAGCCGAGCAGCCCTCAAACCCGAGATACCGATGTCGGGCTCGTACGGCATCCCACTCCGAGACGAGCTCGAGCTGCAGATGGACCTGCGTCGGCTCGAGCCGCCCGTGGACGGTCCGCAATGATGTCCTCGAACGGCGGCTCCTCCGCCGCCTGATGCAGAGGAAGCGCCCGATGTCGACAACTCAGTTCACCACTCACACGACCTTGTCGCCGAGCGAGGTGATGGCGCTGCTGACCGACTTCGGCCCTGAGCGAGGCAATCGGTGGCCGAACATCGACGAGGCGACCTTCAAGGTGCACGGCCTCGGTCCGGACTGGGCCGAGGTGACCGAGGGCAACGCGATGGGCTGGGAGCGCGAGCGCTACTCGTGGGACGCCGACGCCGGCACCGTCACGGTCGAGACCTTGGACTCGAACCTCTGGGGACCGGGCAGCAGTTGGCGCTACGACCTCTCACCGGCGGCCGGGGGCACCGACGTGCATGTCACCTTGACACGCGTGCCCAAGGGCCTCAAAGGCAGGCTCGTCGGCGCGTTGATCCCCCTCGTCGGAGCGCGCACGCTCGGCGGGCAGCTCACGTCGGTGTTGCGGAAGGCAGAGTCTCCGTGAGCGGAGCCGACGCCGGTTGGGTGACGGAGAGCTTGCAGGTCGACGGACTGTCCATCTACTGCCGGCGCAGCACGGGTGGGGACAGCGTTCCGATCGTCCACGTCCACGGGTTCGCGATCTCCGGCGAGTACCTCATGCCCACGGCACGCAGGCTCGCCAAGCGGTGGGTCAATGTGGTCCCGGACCTGCCGGGGTACGGGCGCAGCGAGCGCCGCGACCACGTCCTGGGCATTCCCGCTCTGGCCGAGGCGCTGATGGCGGTCCTGGACGCCCTCGACATCGACAAGGCCGTGCTGGTCGGGAACTCGATGGGCTGCCCCATCGGACTCGAGGTGGCGCACTCGGTGCCCGAGCGCGTGCACCGTCTGGTCCTGGTCTCGCCAGCGGGCGGCGTGCACAACCAGCCACTGATCCGAGCGATCGGCCAGCTGGCCAGGGACGGGACTCGCGAGAGCCCGAGGATGTTCCCCGTCGCGCTGCCGGACTACGTGAGGTTCGGGCCGATCAACGGTCTGCGGCTGTTCCACGAGCTGACCCTCTACCCGTCACTGGAGCGCTTGCTGCACACCCCCGTCCCGACCCTCGCCGTCCTCGGGAGTGCGCGACCCACTGATGCCGCCCGCGGCCCGGGTCCGCGAGGTCGCCCGGCTCGCTCCCGAGCACCTGACGGTCGCGGTCATCGACAAGGCGGCGCACGCGCTCAATTTCAGCCACCCCGAGGAGCTGGCAGGCACGATCGAGGCCTGGTTGGACGATGCGATCGCCGAAGGCGCCGACCTCCCGGACGGGGTGAGGGTGTACGACAACCGCGGCGGCAGCCTCGGCTGACCGCGCCTGTCAGATCTCTGCAGGCAGTACCTCTGCGACGTGTACGTCGTCGTGCCAGCTGGGACCGGACGCGGGCGTCGAAGTAGAGGTAGGCCATGGTGAGCGCGACGTACGGCATCAGCACGGCGTAGGTGACTCCGGAGACGATGTTGGCCACCGGGAACGGAGCGCCGGTGACCAGGATCAGGATCGTGCCGAGGATCGGCCCGACGGCCCCGGCCAGCAGGATCGACGTTCCGAGGAGGATGGCGGTCTTGAGGACCCGGTGCCGGACCAGCGCGGCACTCCGGCGGAGCGAATCGAGGCCCGATGGCGCCTCGAACGCGATCACGGGCACGAAGAGGGCGAACAGGACGATCAGTGCGATGGCGACCGGTGAGAGCACGACGGTCAGGCTGAGCACCCCGACGACGACCGATGCGATCGCGAAGGCTCCCAGCAGCGGCCTCCATCGAGCGAGTGCGAGGCGGTAGGCCCGCCGTACGTCGACCTCGGCCTCGCGATCGATCTCGCCGAGCGCGTGGGTGGTGGCTGCCAGCACCAGCAGGATGCTCGTGCCGAGGAGGAGGAAGGTCACCAGCGCGGCCAAGGCGATGCGGAAGCCGCCGCCCTCCCCGCCCTCGGAGACGCCGGCGACGTCCGGAGCCCCCAAGATCACGGCCTGCAGCCCGGCCACGACGAGGGATGCAGGGACTGTCAGGAACCCGATCCCGATGAACATCCGCCACCGCGACGCGTACATGCGCGCGGCCGCGCGGATCACCTGTCCGGTGGCCCTTCGTCGGGCGACGCGCAGCGGCGTGACCGGTGTCCAGGTGGTGCGGCGGAGAAGCCAGACAACCAGCAGCGGCGATCAGGGCGAGGATCACGAGCAGGCGCGAGGGATTGTCCGCGAGCTTGCGGACGAAGTCCGACCCGCTCGACACAGCGCTGCAGAAGAAGTCGGTCGCGGAGGTGCCGAGCAGCCCGCCAGCCGGGACGGCATAGCTGGTGTCGCGGCCCTTCTGTTCCAGGTAGCTGATCGGCTTGGTCCAGCTGTCCTTGGTGTTCGGGCCGGTCGGCCCGTTGTAGAACGACTCCTCGCGCTGCCCCCACCGCCCCTGGAAGGCGATCCACGGGAACTCGACTCTTGCGGCGGCCGGATCGCTGGGGATGACGGCGACAACGGGACTCACGTCGTCGGCCGGGCCGCGGGTGTCATCGCAGCCGAACCCCTGCTCGCCGGACGTGCCGAGGTAGAGGGCGTCGTCGTAGTAGTTGGCGTGCGAGCCGGCGGCCGCGTGCACGACTGGATGAGTGCCGTCGACGATCTCGAGCTTCGGGTCGTCCCACTGGGAGACCTCGAGCCCTTCGTGCTGGCTGTAGCCGACCTCGACGGGTGTCTGGTCGAGCGCCTGCGCGGCATTCGCAGCCGCGAAGACGAGCTCGACCACCTCCCAGTCGCCCTCGTGCTTGTTGGTGAAGTCGTTGAACGGGTAGAAGAACCAGTACTGCACGGCGACCCGGTCATCCCGACCAGCCTCGGTCGCGACGTGGGCGTAGGTCGTCGGCGGGGAGCCCGAGCCGATGGCGCGGGCCCACTTCTCGTAGTCACAGCCCGCTTGGAGTGGGTTGCCGGGGAAGTCCAGGTGGTAGCCGTAGAGACCCGCGCCGAGATCCTCGGCCGTCGGGCCGGCCTGGATCATGTCGTCTTCTGTCCAAGGCCCGCGCAGTGCCACGCTGGGGTCACCCAGAACGAGCTCGACGTCGCTGGGTTGATAGGGCTCCCCGGGCCCGCACTCGACGTCTTGGTGGACCAGCCGAACCACCGGCGCGAACCGCTCGGCGAGGGCCTGTTCGGCCTCGTCGGCCGCGCTGGCGGCGCGCACTCCGCCGGCAGCGACGGCCGGGCCGGCGCTCATGCCGCCTGACAACACGGCGCAAACCGCCATGAACAACGCCACCAGGAGGTGCCTCGATCTCATCGTCGCCCCCTTGAGGCGTGCGGCGCTCGTGCCCCTGGCAGGCGCGGTGGTGAGCACACTCTAGGGACCAGCAGTACGGTCCGACCCATGCGAGCGATCGTCCAGGAGGCGTACGGCGCCCTCGATGCGCTCAGGCTGCGTGAGATCGCGCGACCCGACCCGGCCGAGGACGAGGTGCTGATCCGGGTCCGCGCGGCGTCGGTGCACCCCGACGTGTGGCACGTCGTGGCCGGCCAGCCCGCGGTGCTCCGCCTGATGGGCTCCGGGGTTCGGCGCCCCAAGGACAAGGTGCCCGGCACCGACGTCGCCGGGGTCGTCGAGTCGGTCGGGGCCGCGGTGACCCGGTTCCGGCCGGGGGACGAGGTGTTCGCAGAGACCATCCGCGGCGTGCAGTGGCGCAACGGCGGCGCGTTCGCGGAGTACGCCACCGCGCCCGAGGAAGGCGTGGCGATCAAGCCACCCGGGGTCAGCTTCGAGGAGGCCGCGGCGGTGCCGACCGCCGGCCTGATCGCCCTCAACAACCTTCCCCAGCGCCGCGTGCCACCCGGCCACCGGGTGCTCGTGAACGGAGCGGCCGGCGGGGTGGGCGCCATTGCGGTCCAGCTCGCCAAGGCGTACGGCGCGCAGGTCACCGGCGTCGACCACACCCGCAAGCTCGCGCTCGTGAGCTCGCTCGGCGCCGACCGCGTCATCGACTACACGAGCGAGGACTACACCCGAGGCGGCGAGCGCTGGGACCTCATCTTCGACGTACCCGGCAACCACTCCTTCCACGAGACCCGCCGGGCGCTGGAGCCAGGCGGTTCCTACGTGTTGATCGCGCACGACGCGTTCGGGGCTCACGGACACCACTGGCTCGGCAGCATCCCGCGCCTGCTCGGGTTGGTGGCGCGCTCGGCCGTGGTCCCCGAGCTGCGGGGTGGCTCGTTCAAGTCACCCGACAAGCGCGAGCTGATGACCACGCTGACCGGCTTCCTGGAGACCGGCGAGCTCCGCACGGTGATCGACCGCACCTTCCCGCTCTCCGAGACCGCCGCGGCGCTGCGCTATCTCGTCTCCGGCCAGCCCGTGGGTCGGGTCGTGATCGTCATCGACGACTGACCGCTGTCGATTGCCGGGCGCTCGGCCGTCATCTAGGTACGCGGTCACTGTTCGGTGACCCCCTAGCAGCGGAGGTCATCATGAATCACCCCATCGTGCACGCCGAGATCCGTTCGAGCGACCCGGACGGGACCCGAGCCTTCTTCGGGGACCTGTTCGGCTGGACCTACCCCACCGAAGGTGCCTTCCCTGGCTACACCTTCGTCGAGACCGGGGTGCCCGGCGCGTTGTACACGGCGATCAGTCCGCTCCAGGGCGACGGCGACCTGGTCACGTTCTTCGTCGGCGTCGCGGACATGGCGACCACCATCGCCGACACGACCCGACTCGGCGGGCGTGTCGTGCAGGAGCCGGTCACCGTCCCCGGGGTGTCGTTCGCGCTGATCTCCGACCCGCAGGGCCACATCGTGGGCCTGGCCCAACAGCTCTGATCGTCGTCGGACGCGCGCGGCGCGTCAGTCGTCGGGCATCGACCGGCGGTCGCCGACCGGCCGGTCGCTGAGCGGGAAGCCGAGCGAGCCGCCGCCCACCCACCACTCCATCACGTCGTAGGCGAGCCGCCCCGCCACCACGGACGGGTCGCCGTCCGACAGCCGGGCGGCCTCGGCCGGGTCGCAGGAGAAGATCGACATCCCGCGGTACGACGGGTCGCTCTGCTCGCCGAACGGCCCGTTCACGACCACCAGGCCCTCTCGCCGCAGCTTGCTCCGGTAGGTGAGGTGGCGGGCCTGCAGCGCGTCGAGCTCCTCGTCCGGCATCTCCGGCGCATCGGCCGGTCGCCGCAGGACGACCACCGTGTAGACGTCGAACGCGTCGGGGATGTTGGGGTCGGCTGGCATCGGACCGATCCTAGGAGACGGTGACAACCACTTTCCCCAGCGCGCGGCCCTCACCGACATGGGCGAGCGCGGCGGGCACCTCGTCGAGGGTGAAGGTGCGGTCGATGTGGATCCGCACCTTCCCGGCAACGCACAGGTCGGCAAGCGGTTCGAAGTGGGCGGGGCCCTCCTTGACGACGAGCAGACCGATCGAGCGACCGGTGACGCGCCCGGCCAGCCAGCCGACGGTGAGCACGCGCAGCAGCGAGCGGACCGACCCACCGACGCACCGATAGGTGCCCCCGGGAGCCAGGGCACGGCGGTAGGCGAACACCGACCGGTGCGCGACCAGGTCGAGGATCAGGTCGTAGGGCTGCGTCGTCCGGGTGAAGTCGTCGCGGCGGTAGTCGATCACCTCGTCGGCGCCCACCGACCTCATGTGGTCGAGCTTCGCGGCGTTGTCGACGCCGGTGACGTGGGCACCCAGCCGCTTGGCGAGCTGGATCGCGAAGGATCCCGACCCGCCGCCCGCGCCGTTGATCAGCACCCGGCGACCCGCTGCGGCCAGGGCCGTGCCTTGGAGGGCGATCGCGCCGGCCTGCGGGATGGTCGAGGCCTCGGCGAACGTCAGCTCCGACGGCTTGGGTGCGAGTGCGGACTCCGGCGCGAGCGCGTACTCCGCGAACCCGCCCATCAGCGCCAGGTTGTCGCCGTACACCTCATCTCCGGCTCGGAAACGGGTCACTCCTTCCCCGACCTCGTCGACGACTCCGGCGATGTCCGACCCGAGGGTGTGGTGGCTCGGGGCACGAAGTCCGCCGATGCGCACGTAGGCGGGTGCTCCGCGCAGGGTCTCCCAGTCACTGAGGTTGATCGACGTGGCAGCGACCTTTACTCGCAGCTGGCCTTTGGCAGGCGTTGGTAGGGGCGTGTCCTCGACACGCAGCACCTCCGGGGGCCCGTAGCGGTCGTAGACGACCGCCTTCACGCCGGCTCCGTGCGGGGTCTGACCGAGCCGGGTCCCAACCACCGCGGCACCGTGGCGCGGTACGCGTCGTACTCGGCTCCGAAGTTGGCGAGCAACGCTGACTCCTCCGCCGCGATCTGCAGCCGGTCGATCACGGTGGTGAAAGCGACCACGGGGAGCAGCGCCTTCCAGGATCCGCGGCGGAGGGCATGGGCAACCAGCAGCCCCGCCAGGCCGACATACATGGGATTGCGGGTGACAGCATTGGCGCCGGTCGTCACCAGAACAGAGGCTTGCTCCGGCTTGAACGGCTCGAGCGTCGTGCCCTGATGACGGAACTCGCGCACGGCCGTGCTCGCCAGCGCCGCGGAGGCCGCCGCGGTCAAGTTCGCCAGCGCGGCACGGGCAGCGGACGGCCGCTTCGCACCCCGCGTCATCGCCCGTTGGGCGAGGGCGGCGGCGAGCGCCAGCAGCGGAGGTGGTGGACGCATCACCCGCACAACGTGCCACTGCGTCGGCCACACGTCGAGTGCCGCGAGTCCTAGTGATCAACTTCCCGAGGTGCGCCCGCCGGCCGCACGTCAGCGAGGCGGACCACCATCTCGGCGACGGCCTCGACATCCCTCAGCGAGCGGGCCTGGTCGCGGTCGCCGAGATACTGCATCGCAATGCCGAACGTGCCGCCGACGATGGCGCGGGCGAGGACGTCGAAGGGCACCTCGCAGACCTCGCCGGCGTTGTTCGCGGCCTCTTGGCACCACTCGGCCACGATCCGGCAGTAACCCTCCATCTGCCACCGCGCCAGGCTCTCCAGTCCGGGGGTTCGCACGGCGTAGAGGAAGAGCTCGTGCCGCATGAGGGGGGCCTGGGGGTCGCCCACGATCTGCTGCTCCCAGAAGGCGCGTAGCCCGCGGCGGATGGCGAGCTCGAGCCCGACGCTCTTGTCCACCCGGCCGAGCAGGGCGGAGGTCTCGTCCCTGACGTCCTCGATGACCGCCCTGATCATCAGCTCCTTGGACGGGAAGACGTAGTGCAGCGTCCCGAGCGGCACATCCGCCTCGGCCGCGACCGCGCGCAGGGTGGTGCCGGCGACTCCGTCGCGGGTCAGCACGGCGCGGGCCGCCGACGCGAGCTGACGACGCCGCTCGGGAGCCCTGACGTAGACCATCTGCGCGCACCTCCGATTCGGCCGTCCGACCAAGTGTCGCACGTCACGGATTTGTCACGAGCGGTGTGACGCGGCTAACGTGCGGTCCTCAGTCGGTCAACCGACCGAGTTCTGGCTCGCAGGGCTACCCCCTGGCCCTGCGACCCCCGAGAGGACCCCCGCATGCCCCTGTCCGCACCTCGATCAGTGCGATCCACGGCGCTCCTGGCGGCCGCGGCCGCCTCGGCCGGCCTGGTGTTCGCGCCGATGTCCGCCTCGTCGGCCCAGCCCGCGGCCACACCCGCGGGCAAGGGGCCGCGCGTCGGCCCGCCGACCGTCAAGGCGGTCACGCTCGTCACCGGTGACGTCGTCCAGGTGTCGACTGCCGCCGACGGCAAGCAGTCCGTCACCCTGCGGCCGCGGCCGGACGGCTCCATTCCGCAGGCGGCCATCCAGCAGGTGCACGGACACGTGTACGTCGTGCCGACGCAGGCGCTGGGACTCCTCGAGGCGAACCGGCTGGACGACGACCTCTTCGACGTCACCGCCCTCATCGAGGCGGAGTACGACGACACGTCGCGGGAGACGCTGCCCGTCATGGTCGACTACGGCAAGGGCGGCACGGCCGCCGCGGAGTCGCGCAGCGCCTCCGTGCAGGGCGCCAAGCGCACGGTGACCGTGCCTCGCCTCGGCATCGCCGCGTTCCAGGCCGAGAAGGAGGACGGCCGAGAGTTCTGGGCCGACCTCACCCAGGGTCAGGACGCCGCCGGTAACCCGACCGCTCTGGCCGACGGCGCCACCCGCGTCTACCTCGACGGTCGCGTCGAGATGGCTCTGGAGGACTCGGTGCCGCAGATCCACGCTCCTGAAGCCTGGGCGGCCGGCTTCGACGGGCTCGGCACCACCGTGGCCGTCCTGGACACCGGCTACGACCCGACGCACCCCGACCTCCAAGGCCGGGTCGTGGCGTCGGCCAACTTCACCACCGATGCGTCCGTCACCGACGGCAACGGTCACGGCACGCACGTCGCCTCGACTGTCGGCGGGACCGGTGCCGCCTCCGGTGGGCTGCGCAAGGGCGTCGCCCCGAAGACCGGCCTGATGGTCGGCAAGGTGCTGAGCGACGGCGGATGGGGCGAGGACTCGTGGGTCCTGGCCGGCATGGTCTGGGCCGTCCAGGAAGGCGCCGACGTCGTCAGCATGAGCCTGGGTGGCGACACCGATGACGGCACCAGCCCACTGGCGCTGGCGATCAACGAGCTGTCGGCCACCTCGGACAGCCTGTTCGTCGTCGCAGCCGGCAACAACGGCAGCAACGGGCCGTCCACCGTCACGGCCCCCGGCTCCGCGGATGCAGCCCTGACCGTCGGTGCCGTCGACGTCAACGACGTGATGGCGGGCTTCTCCAGCCGTGGCCCGCGCTTCCGCAACGGGGCGCTCAAGCCCGAGGTGGTCGCACCCGGAGTCGACGTCACCGCCGCCCGCGCCGCTGGCACGGAGCTCGGCCCGATCGTCGACGACGCCTACACGACCATCAGTGGTACGTCGATGGCCACCCCACACGTGGCCGGACTGGCCGCCATCGTCAAGGAGGCGCACCCGGGCTGGGACGGCGAGCGGATCAAGTCGGTCATCGCCAACAGCACCGTGCCCGTGGCGGACGCGACCGGCTTCGACGCCGGCACCGGACGGGTGGACGCCCTGGAGGCGATCGGCCAGGACGTCGTCGCCCCCGCGTCGCTCTCGCTGGGCTCCTACGCGTGGCCCTACTCCGACCTCGAGCCGAGCAGCACGGCCCTGACCTACACCAACACCGCGAGCACTCCCGTCACCTTGTCGCTGGCCCTCACCGGCCAGGACGGGTCGGCGGAGCCGACCGGCTCCATGACGCTGGCCAGCGACACGGTCACGGTGCCGGCCGGCGGGACCTCCTCGGTCGACGTGTTGCTCGACCCCACCGTCGCCGACCCCGGCGCCTACTCCGCGGTCGTCACCGCGACCCCCGATGACGGCGGCGGCACGGTGCGGACCGGGCTCGCCTACCTGCTCGAGCCGGAGCGGTACGACGTGACCGTCACGGTCAAGCCCCGCGTCGGCACCCAGGCCGCCTCTCACGAGCTCGGTCTCTCGAGCCTCGGCGAGCCGTGGATCTTCGAGCAGCGCTCCTTCGGCGCCGCACCCGGTGCCCAGACCGCTACCTTCCGGCTGCCGCCCGGCACCTACACCACCGGCGCCATCTCCTTCGGGCTGGCCGGCGACGGTGCGCAGGAAGGCATCGTCAGCTACGAGCCGTCGTTCACCGTCTCCCAGGACACCGAGATCGTCCTCGACGAGAACCAGACCGGTCGCTTCGGCTACCAGGTCGATCGGCCGGTCGTCGACGACGGCGCGATCCTCGACGTCGGCTGGACCAGTGGCGACGGCTACGGCGGGCTGCTGTTCTACGGTTCCGTCGACCGGCTGTACGGCCGGCCCTCGGCCGGGCTGGGCGGCGCAGGTGAACGTGTCCTCCAACTGGCTGCTCAGCCAGCCCGAAGGGCTGCTCACTCCCACCGGTCGCAAGCCGGTCGCGTTGCGACCCGTCCCCGCGGCCGGCGCCATGCCCGCCGCGACTCCGGTCGGCGCGATCGACGGCCGGTTCCGGGTCGTCGACGCCGGCAGTGCGGCCTCGCCACACCTGTCGTCCCTCAAGGGTGCGGTGGCCGTGGTCTCCGGGACCTGCACCGACCTGACCGCGACCGCCAACGCGCTGGCGAAGGCAGGTGCGGCAGCGATGGTGGCCTATGCCGGCCCGGGCGCCGAGTGCGCCGGAACGATCGACGGGCCCACCGGCCTGCCCACGCTGCAGGCGAAGCCGTGGGACGTGAAGGCGCTGCTCTCGGGCCACGGTGACCGTGCCGAGCTGGTGACCCACAAGTCGCCCGCCTACATGTACGACCTGGTGAGGTTCTGGGGTGACGGCGTACCGAACGGCGGCACCGTGCACGGCACCGGCAAGTCCGTCGCGGCCCTGGTCGAGCACTACCGAGGGATGGGCAGCACCAGCGCCGACGGCTTGCAGGCCGTGGAGGAGCTCATCGGCTGGGTTCCCGAGCGGGGCGGCGTGGCCAACATCGGGCTCAACCGTGCGGTGCCCTTCCCGGCGACCGTGACCCACTACGTGTCCACGGGCGCGGTGTGGGAGCGCACCGTCGCCATCCAGGACGCGCAGTACGGCGGTGAGTACGGGCGCCTGTACGCGCCACGCCGGACCTATGGCGGAGGCACCACGACGCACGACACGTGGTTCGGCGGCCCGATCGGCTCGCGCGTCTCCCCGCTGACCTCGGTCACCAACGGATCCCCGCCCCCGACGCGGGAGGACAACGAGCTCTTCCTGTCGATGGGCGCGTTCACCGACGCGGCCGGCCACCTGGCGAACTCCGACATCTTCAGCGCGGAGTACAACGGCAAGATCTATGTCGACGACGTGCTCGAGCACGACATCTTCGCCTCGGTCTTCATGAACGCCGCGATCCCCGCCGGCGACCACCGCATCCGGGTCGTCACCGACGTCCAGCGGGAGAACCTGTTCTGGCAGCAGTCGACCGGGATCAAGACCGAGTGGACGTTCGAGTCGAAGCAGCCGACGGGTGCCTTCCAGGTGCTGCCGATGCTCGGCATCGACTACGTGATGTCGCTGTCCCCGACCAACAGTGCCCCGGCCGGTCGGTACGACTTCACGGTCGCGTTCTCGATGCCTGACACGTTGGAGACACCACGGGTCGTCAAGCGCAGCGTCGACATCTCGTGGGACGGCGGCCAGACCTGGCGGCCGGCGAAGCTGACCAAGTGCGGCGACACCTCCTGCAAGGTCGAGGTGCGCAACGAGGCAGGCGGGCAGGCCAGTCTGCGCGTCTCTGCCACCGATGCCGCCGGTCGCACGGTGACCCAGCAGGTCACCGACGCCTACGCGGTGAAGAAGAAGTAGCAACATCAAGGACAAGGCGGCCCGCCGGAGGTCTGGAGACCTCCGGCGGGCCCGCTTCGTCCCCGCGCACGGCGTGCGCGGTGGTCCGAACGGCGAGCCCCTGAGGTTGTGCGGGCGCCGCCAGGGAGAATGGCCGCATGGCACGGCGTAGCACCAAGCAGGACCTTCCCGACGACTTCGAGGAGCACATCCTCGACATCGACGTCGGCGACGAGATGCGTTCCTCGTTCCTCGAGTACGCCTACTCCGTCATCTACTCCCGGGCGCTGCCCGACGCGCGCGACGGGCTGAAGCCGGTGCAGCGCCGGATCCTCTACACGATGAACGACATGGGCCTGCGGCCCGACCGCGGGCACGTCAAGAGCGCCCGCGTCGTGGGCGAGGTGATGGGCCGCCTGCACCCCCACGGCGACGGCGCCATCTACGACGCCCTGGTCCGCCTCGCGCAGCCCTGGTCGATGCGACTGCCCACCATCGACGGGCACGGCAACTTCGGCTCGCCCGACGACTCCCCCGCCGCCATGCGCTACACCGAGTGCCGGATGGCCCCGCCGGCGGTGGCGATGACCGACGGCATCCTCGAGGACACCGTCGACTTCCGGCCCAACTACGACTCCCGGGAGATGGAGCCCGGTGTCCTGCCGGCGGCCATCCCCCACCTGCTCGTCAACGGCAGCACCGGCATCGCGGTCGGGATGGCCACCAACATCGCGCCGCACAACCTCATCGAGGTGGTCCAGGCGCTGCGCCACGTCATCAAGCATCCCGACGCCACGGTCGACGACCTGATGCGCTTCATCCCCGGCCCCGACCTGCCGACCGGTGGCAAGATCGTCGGCCTCGAGGGGGTGCGCGACGCCTACGAGACCGGGCGCGGCAGCTTCCGGATGCGCGCCACGGCCCGCATCGAGACGATCGGCCGCCGCAAGGGCATCGTGGTCACCGAGCTCCCCTACGGCGTCGGCACCGAGAAGGTCGTCGAGCGGATCAAGACGCTCGTGCTCGGCAAGAAGCTCCAGGGCATCGCCGACATCAAGGACCTCACCGACCGCGCGAAGGGGCTGCGGCTGGTCATCGAGATCAAGAACGGCTTCGTTCCCGAAGCCCTTCTCGAACAGCTCTATCGGCAGACGCCGATGGAGGACTCCTTCGGCATCAACACCGTCGCCCTGGTCGACGGTCAGCCGCGCACCCTGGGGCTGCGCGAGGTGCTGCGGGTCTTCCTCGACCACCGTTTCGAGGTCGTCCGCCGCCGCTCGGTGTTCCGCCGGGGCAAGGCGGCCGACCGGCTGCACCTCGTCCAAGGTCTGCTCGTGGCCATCCTCGACATCGACGAGGTCATCCAGCTGATCCGGACCAGCGACAACACCGCAGCGGCCAAGGAACGGCTGATCACCGTCTTCGACCTGACCGAGGTCCAGGCCGACTACATCCTCGAGATGCCGCTGCGCCGGCTCACGAGGTTCTCCCGACTCGAGCTGGAGAAGGAGCAGGGCGAGCTCGAGCGCACCATCGAGGAGCTCGACGCGATCATCGGCGACGAGCAGCTGCGCTGGAAGGTCGTCTCCGACGAGCTGGCCGAGGTCGCCAAGACCTACGGCACGCCGCGGCGTACGGTCCTGCTCGAGTCTTCCGGCACGGCCGTCACGACGACGGCCACTCCGCTGGAGCTCGCCGACGACCCTTGCTTCGCCTACCTCTCCTCCACCGGCCTGCTCGCCCGGTCGTCCTCCGAGGAGCTCCCCGGCGAAGGCGGGGGTCGGGCCAACCACGACGTCATCGTGTCGGTGGTGCGCACCACCGTCCGTGGCGACGTAGGAGTGCTGACGTCCCGCGGCCGCGTGGTGCGCATCGGCGTGCTCGACCTGCCCGCCCTTCCGCCCTCGGCCAACGACCCTCACCTCCAAGGCGGACTGCCGGTCAGTGAGGTGCTATCACTGGCCTCCGGCGAGCGCGCGCTGGCGCTGACCGCACTGCGCACCGACGGGCCGGGGCTGGCGCTCGGCACCAGGCAGGGCGTGGTCAAGCGCGTCAACCCCGAGGTGCTGACCAACCGGGACGAGTGGGAGGTCATCGGCCTCAGGGACGACGACGAGGTGATCGGTGCCGTCGACCTGCAGACCGGCACCGAGACGTTGTGCTTCATCACCTCCGACGCCCAGCTCCTGCACTTCGGCGCCGACGGCGTCCGCCCGCAGGGTCGGGCCGGCGGCGGCATGGCCGGCGTCCGGCTCACCACCGGCGAGCGGGCCGCGTGGTTCGGCGCGCTCGACCCGCAGCAGTCGGTCGTGGTGACGGCAGCCGGCTCCTCCACTGCGCTGCCCGGCACCGAACCCGGCACCCTCAAGGTCACCCCCTTCACGGAGTACCCCGCGAAGGGACGGGCGACGGGCGGCGTGCGCTGCCACCGGTTCCTCAAGGGCGAGGACATCCTGGTGCTGGCCTGGGCAGGCGCCGCCCCGGCCCGCGCCGCGGGGGCCAGCGGGACCCCCATCGAGCTGCCCGAGGCCACGGGCCGCCGCGACGGATCCGGCAGCCTCGGATCGCAGCCCATCGCCGCCTGCGCCGGGCCGGTCGCGACGGCCGCCGCGGCCCTCACCGGTGTGCGAGGCTGACGCGGTGCCGACCTCATCGATGACCCGCGCCCGGCGGATGGCCGCCCTGGCACTGGCCCCTCTCCTGCTGCTGGCCAATGCTGGGTGCAGCGACGACGACGAGCCGTCGGCCGACGCGAAGACTCCCGAAGAGGTCGTGGCCGCGGCTCAGCAGCAGCTGACCGAGACGTCCGGGGTGCAGTTGTCCCTGACCACCGACGACCTGCCCGAGGGCATCAACGGCGTCCAGAAGGCCACCGGCGTCGCTACCGATGCCCCCGCGTTCGAAGGCGTCCTGACGGTCACCCTGAGCGGACAGCCGTTCGACGTGCCGGTGATCGCCGTCGACGACAAGGTCTATGCCGAGATTCCGCTGACGCCCGGCTGGTCCGACGTGGACCCCGAAGACTACGGCGCCCCGGACCCCGCGGGATTCCTGTCCGTCGACGACGGGTTCGCGGCGATCCTGGGAGCGACCACCGACCTCGAGAAGGGTGAGACCGTCCGCGGCGGCGTCGACAACGACGAGATCCTCACTACCTACACCGGCACCGTCCCGGGCGAGGTCGTCGACCGGGTGATCCCGGGCGCCTCCGGGGACTTCGAGGTGTCAGCCCAGATCACCGACGACGACGAGCTGCGCCAGCTGTCCCTCACGGGAGTGTTCTACGAAGCCTCCGACGCCAACACCTACACCGTCGACTTCGAGGACTACGGCACGACCAAGGACATCACCGCCCCGTGACGGGGCCGACCGGGCGGCCCCGGCTGCTCCTGGGTCTCGCGTCGGTCGCCGTCGCCTTCGCCGCGGCCGACACCTATGTCGTGGTGCTGGCCCTGCCGGAGATGATGGCCGCGGTCGGGGTCCCCATCGACCAGCTCCAGAAGGCCGCACCGATCGTGTCGGGCTTCCTGCTCGGCTATGTCGCGATGCTGCCGCTCATCGGCCGGATCGCCGACCTGCGCGGCCGGGTGCCCGTGCTGGTCGCGGCCCTCGTGGTCTTCGCGGCCGGCTCGCTGGTGACCGCGCTCGCCTACGACATGCCGACCATGGTGACCGGCCGGTTCCTCCAGGGGGTCGGGGGTGGCGGACTGGTGCCCGCGACGCTGGCGCTGGTCGCCGACCTCTACCCCGTCGAGCGCCGCGGGGTCCCGCTAGGCGTGGTCTCGGCGGTCCAGGAGATCGGCAGCGTGCTCGGACCGCTGTTCGGCGCCCTGGTGCTCTCCGTGGCCGACTGGCGGTTCATCTTCGTCATCAACCTCCTCGTCGGCCTGGTCCTGGCCGCCGCCATCCGACGTCTCGCGGGGGTGACCCCCGAGCCCGGGACCGGGGGCCGGTTCGACTACCCCGGAGCGATCTTGCTCGCGGTCGCTCTGGTCGCGGGCTCGCTGGTGTTCCTCCAGCCGCCCGCCCTGTTGCAAGACCTGGCCTGGGGCGCGCTCTTCGTCCCTTTCGCGGGCGAGGGCCGCTGGCTGACGCCGATCGGCGTGGTGGCGATGGCCGCCTTCGCGCTGTTTCTCGTCCGCTGCCTGACGGCGCGGCGCCCGCTGGTCGACCTGCGTGGTTGGGTCCGCATCGCCCGCGAGGCCGACCTCGTGGGCGCCCTGCTGCTGGCGGCCGCCCTGTCCGGCGTGATCCTCGCCTTCGCTACCGCGGACCCCAAGATCCAGGTCTTCTCCGACCAGGGCCTGTGGTACCTGCTCGGCGGGACCGTCGCGGCCGTCGCTTTCGGATGGCACCTGCGACGCGCCGAGGCCCCGCTGATCCCCACCGGCGCACTGCGGCGTACCCCCGCCTGGGGCTCCCTGCTCGTCAGCTTCTTCGTCGGCGCTGCGCTCATCGCCGCCCTGATCGACATCCCGATCTTCGCCCGCACCACCATCTACGCCGACTCCCAGCTGATGGCCGCGCTCGTCCTGGTGCGGTTCCTGGTGGCGCTGCCAGTGGGAGCCGTCGTCGGCGGCTACCTGACCCGCACCCTTCCGGCGGGCGTCGTGACGGCTGCCGGGATGGTGCTGGCCGCGGTCGGCTTCGTGTGGATGAGCTCGTGGCACCTCGACACCCTCGAGCACGCCACGGCCACCTTGCCGCTGGTCATCTGCGGCTTCGGCTTCGGCCTTGCCCTGGCTCCCGTCAACGCGGCCGTGCTCGCCTCGACCGACGACGACGTCCACGGCCTCGCGACCGCATCGGTCGTGGTCGCCCGCATGGTCGGCATGCTCGTCGGGATCTCGGCGCTCACCACGATCGGGCTGCGCCGCTACTACGCCGAGCAGGCCGACATGCCGTCGGTGCGCGAGGTGTGCGACGGCAAGAGCAGGTGCGACGACTTCACGCTGCTGCTCAAGGAGGCGGGCATCGCCCAGGAGCACACCGTGTTCCTCGGCGCAGCGGTGTGCGCAGCAGTCGCCGGCATCCTGGCCCTGGTGCTGTTCCGACACGCACAGACCCGCGCGCTCGACGCTCGGACCCTGCTCCACTCAGGAGGCTGAGGCCCACTAGCCTCGCCCCCGTGGGCGACTTCGACGACCTGATCGCGGCCAACGCGGAGTACGCCGCACACTTCACGGGCGGCGACTTCGACGGCGTGGCCCATGCCGGCGTCGCCATCGTGACCTGCATGGACTCCCGCATCGAACCGCTCCGGATGCTCGGCCTCCGCTACGGCGACGCCAAGATCTTCCGCAACCCCGGCGGCCGGATCACCGAGGCGGCCCTCGAGGCGCTGGTGATCGGGGTGCACCTGCTGGGGGTCCAGCGCATCCTGGTGATCCCCCACACCAAGTGTGCGATGACCAAGAGCACCGAGCAGGAGCTCCAGGACCAGGTCACCGAATCCGCCGGCCTGGATGCGTCGTGGCAGCACTTCCACGTCATCGAGGACCAGCTCGCCACCCTGGAGGAGGACGTGGCTCGGGTCCGCAGCCACCCCCTCGTCCCCGGGAGCGTGGCGGTCGGTGGCTTCGTCTACGACGTCGACACCGGGCTGCTGGACCAGAAGTGCTGAATCGCGGACACTGATCCCCATGCGCCTGCTCGAGCGGGAGTCGCAGCTCGGGGCGCTCCGTCAGTACACCGACGATGCACGTCGCGGGGACGGCCGACTCGTCCTCGTCTCGGGCGAGGCCGGGATCGGCAAGTCCAGCCTCGTGGAAGCCTTCCTGGCCGACCTGGAGGACGCGCGCGTTGCGTGGAGCGCCTGCGACGGCGCGTTCACGCCGTCGGCGCTCGGGCCGCTGCAGGACGTGGCCGACCAGTGGGGCGGCGCCGTGCGGGTCGCGTGCGCCGACGGCGTACCGCGCGACACGCGCTTCGCCGCGTTGTTGTCCATGCTCCGCGAGCACGGTGACGAGGGGGGCCTCTCGGTCCTCGTCGTGGAGGACCTCCACTTCGCCGACGAGGCGACCCTCGACCTGGTCCGCCACATCGCGCGCCGGCTGCGCGCGGTCCGCGCCATCGTGGTGGCCACCTACCGCGACGAAGCCCTCGCCGAGAACCGTGCCCTCCGCGAGACCCTGGGCGACGTCTCGACGCTGCGGTCCACGCGGCGCATCGACCTGCCGCCGCTGTCCTCGTCCGCGGTCACCGAGCTGAGCACGGAGTCCGGCCACGAGGCCGCGGCCGTGCACGCGCTCACCGGGGGCAACCCGTTCTTCGTGAGCGAGGTGCTGCGCGGCGAGACCGACAAGTTGCCCGCCTCGGCGCGCGACGCCGTGCTGGCACGGGCAGCGCTGTTGTCGGCCCCGGGCCGCGAGGTGCTCGACGCGGCGGCCCTCGTTGGCGAGCGCGTGGAGCCCGACCTGCTGGCCGCGGTCACCGGTGCGGATACCTGCACCCTGGACGAACCAGTGGCCGCCGGCCTGCTGGTCTCCGACGACGCGGGCCTGCGGTTCCGCCACGAGATCGCCCGTCGTGCGGTCGAGCAGGAGATCGGCCCGCGCCGCGCCACAGAGGTGCACGCCCGCATCCTCGCCGAGCTCGAGCGGTCCGGGATCGACGACGACGCCCGCCTCGCCCACCATGCCGAAGGGGCGCTCGACCGGGCAGCCGCTATCCGCCACGCCCGGCGGGCCGGCGACCGGTCCGCGGCGCTGTCGTCGCGGCGTGAGGCGGTCACGCAGTACCGCCGGGCGCTGCGCTTCGTAGGCACCGACCAGCCGCTGGTCCGGGCCGAGCTGCTCGACGCGCTAGGACGCGAGCTGGCCATGCTGGACCAGTGGGCACCGGCAGCCGAGGCGTTGGAGGAGTCGGTCGCGCTCTGGCACCAGCACGGGGGGCCATTGCGCGAGGGGGACGCGCTGCAACGCCTCAGCGTGGCCTACTGGCGCACCGTGCGGGGACCCGAGAGCGACGCAGCGGTGTTCCGCGCCCTGGAGATCCTCGAGCCGCTCGGCCCGTCGCGCGAGCTGGCCTGGGCCGTGACGCGCGCGGCCGGCGTGCACATGGCCAACGAGCACGCGGAGGAGTCCATCGCTTTCGCCACCCGAGCGCGCGAGCTGGCCGACGCGCTCGGACTCGTCGACGTTGCCAGCGAGGCCCTGAACACGCTCTCGTGCGTCGCGTACCCCGAGGACGAACGCTGGTACGGCTGGATACGGGAGGCTCTGGACATCGCGGTCGCCGACGGCCACCACAGCCAGGCCGGCCGCGCGTTCGCGAACCTTCACTCGCTGCTCTGCGACGCGATGAGGTACGCCGAAGCGGAGCGCTACTACCGCGAGGGATCGGCCTACTGCGATGAGCACGACCTCCGCACCTCAGGGCTCTGCCTCGCGGGAGGTGAGGCGGAGGTGCTCGCCCAGACCGGCCGCTGGCAAGAGGTCGAGGAGATCTCGGCCGAACCACTGATCGGGGAACGTTCGTCCCCGATCAACCGCATCACGTTCCTGGTGCCCCTCGGCAAGGTGCGCTCGCGCCGGGGCGCGGACGGCGTGTGGGAGTGTCTCGACGAGGCCGCGGCGTCGTCCGACAGCCTCGACGAGCCGTCGTACGGCGCCTTCGTGCGGTCCGCGAGGGCCGAGGCCCGATGGCTGGCCGGTGAGCAGGATGCGGCCAAGGACGAGCTGGAGAGGGCGGCGTCGTACGCGGCCTCGTGCCCCACCGAGCGCCCCAACGTGGCCGTGCTGCGGTGGCGGATGACCGGCGAGGTGGGGCCCGAGGCCGACGACCTGCCCCCGCCGCACGCCGCCGAGCTCAAGGGCGACGTGCACGAGGCCGCGCGACTCTGGGACGAGGTCGGCCGGCCCTACGACGCCGCCATGGCCCTGCTCGGCTCGAACGACGAGCCGGACGTGCGGAGCGCGCTGGAGCGGCTCGACGCCCTCGGTGCGACCCCCGCAGCCGCGATGGCCCGCAAGAAGCTGCGCGACCTCGGTGCCCGTGGCGTCCCGTCCGGGGCCCGGCCCGCCACCCGCGAGCACCCGCGCGGACTGACCGCCCGCGAGCAGGAGGTGCTCGAACTCCTCGGCGAAGGACTCAGCGACCAGGCCATCGCCGCGCGCCTCGTCATCTCGCCGCGCACCGTGCACCACCACGTCGCCGCCGTGCTGGCCAAGCTCGGCGTTGCCAACCGGCACGAGGCGGTTGCCCACGTCGTAAATGGGCAAGCGCTAGCCCAGCATGGGTAGTCGCTACCGATCCGCGTGACCCCTTGCGGTTCCTAGGTTCGGGGGTGTCGAGAGACACCACCCGAAACGAAGGAGAACCGCAAATGCCGCTCTACATGGATGTCCACCAGCTCGGCGACAAGGTCGCCTTCGGCGACGTCACCAAGGCCCACCTGGCCGACCTGGAGACCCAGGACAAGTACGACGTGAAGTACCTGCGCTACTGGGTCGACGAGGACCACGGCCAGATCTTCTGCCTCGTCGAGGCGCCGTCCTCGGACGCCGCCGCGACTGTGCACCGTGAGGCGCACGGCCTGGTCGCCACCGAGATCTACCAGGTCCAGGAGGGGTCATGAGGCGCATCCGTTCGCTGCTGGCCGTCGCCGCGGCCACGACCGTCCTCGGCGCCGTGCTGACCGCACCCACGGCCGATGCCGCACCGGCGTGGCTCGACCACCTGCGCGACGCGACCCGCTCCTACCAGGATCTGTCGGTGGCGAAGGCCGACGGCTACGGCAAGTTCAAGGACGCCGACGGCATCGCCTGCATCGACAACCCGCCTGACGGCGGCATGGGCGTGCACTTCGTGAACGGTGACCTGGTCGGCGACGGCGAGGTGCTCAAGGACCACCCGGAGGCGCTCGTCTACGACCCCACGCCCAACGGCATGAAGCTGGTCGCGCTGGAGTACATCGTGTTCCGCAAGGCGTGGCGCGCCGACCACCCGACCGGTCGTCCCGAGCTCTACGGCCAGAAGTTCGAGCCGATCGGCGCGGACAACCGCTACGGCATCCCGCCGTTCTTCGAGCTGCACGTGTGGGCCTGGAAGGCCAACTCGTCCGGCCTGTTCAACGACTGGAACCCCAAGGTCACCTGTCCGTGAGGGGTTGCCTGGGCCGGCCGTAGATGTCGGCCCAGGCGACGCCCAGCAGCGCGCCGGCCACGACTCCGGCGACGTTGCGCACGATGTCGTCGCCCTGGCAGCTGCCATTGCCCAGCAGTCCCTGGGTGGCCTCGACGAGCAGGCTTGCCACCAACCCCGCAACGGCCACCGGCCAGAACCGGCGCAGCGCATAGCCGGCCGCGATCCCGAAGGGCACCAGCATCAGCACGTTGAGCAGCCCCTCCGCCGAGTCGATCGGCAGCCCCCAGCCGGCGTTGCAGCCCCGCCACCGCACGGACAGCCCCGGGGTGACCCTGGCCAGCGTGACGGCCAGCGCCAGGCTCATCGACGCGGCGGCCACCCGGCCGGCGTACAGGCGGTCGCGCGGCCAGCCCGCGCGCTTGGCGAACCGGGAGACCGAGGTCACCGACCCGACGCAGAAAAGCGCGAAGGCCACCCACACGTTCGGCTGGCGCAGGATGCTGCCCGCCAGGTCGAGCAGCTCGCCCACGTCAGGCGTCCAGTGCCTCGACGTCCACGTCGTAGGCCCCTTGGACGAGGAACTCCTTGCGCGGCGCCACGTCGGAGCCCATCAGCAGCTCGAAGACCTCGGCAGCGTCCTCGGCGTCGTCGATGGTGATCCGCCGCAGGGTGCGGTGTCGCGGGTCCATCGTGGTCTCGGCCAGCTGGTTGGCGTCCATCTCGCCGAGCCCCTTGTAGCGCTGGATCGGGTCCTTCCAGCGCACGCCCTTCTTGGTCAGCTCGGCGAGCCGGCGCTGCAGCTCCGCGTCGGAGTAGGTGTAGACGTACTTCTCCATGCCCTTCTTGGGGTTGGAGAGCTCGATCCGGTGCAGCGGGGGTACGGCGCTGTAGACCATGCCCCGGGTGATCAGGTCGGGCATGTACTTGAAGAACAGCGTCGCCAGCAGGCAGCGGATGTGCGCGCCGTCGGAGTCGGCATCGGCCATGAAGATGATCCGGCCGTAGCGACGAGACTCGAGGTCGAAGGTGCGGCCGGAGCCGGCGCCGACCACCTGGATGATCGACGCACACTCGGTGTTCTTGAGCATGTCGCCCACCGAGGCCTTCTGCACGTTGAGGATCTTGCCGCGGATGGGCAGCAACGCCTGGAACTCCGAGTCGCGAGCGAGCTTGGCGGTGCCGAGCGCCGAGTCGCCCTCGACGATGAACAGCTCGGTGCGCTCGTTGTCGGCGGCCCGGCAGTCGGCCAGCTTGGAGGGCAGCGCCGAGGACTCGAGAGCGTTCTTGCGGCGCTGGGTCTCCTTGTGCTGCCGTGCGGCGATGCGGGTCTTGGACGCCGCGACGACCTTCTCCATGACCAGCTTGGCCTGGGCCTTGTCGGCCCGTTTGGTCGACGTCAGGAAGCTGCGGAGCTCGGCAGAGACCACCTTGCGCACCGACGTGCGGACCGCGGGAGTGCCGAGGATCTCCTTGGTCTGCCCTTCGAACTGCGGCTCGGCAAGCCGGACGGTGACGACCGCCGTCATCCCCTCGAGGACGTCGTCCTTGATGACGTCGGTGTCGCCGACCTTGAGCGCCTTGGTGCCGCGCATCACGTCGTTGAAGGTCCTGGTGACGGCCTGCTCGAAGCCGCTCACGTGCGTGCCGCCCTTGGGGGTGGCGATCACGTTGACGAACGATCTGAGCTCGGTGTCGTAGCCGGTGCCCCAGCGGACCGCGATGTCGACGCCGAGCTCGCGCTCGACCTCCTGCGGCGTCATGTGGCCCTGGTCGTCGAGCATCGGCACCGTCTCGGTGAACGAGTCGGTGCCCCGGAGGCGGATCACCTCGGTGACGGGCTCGTCGTGGGCCAGGAACTCGGCGAACTCGCCGATGCCGCCGTCGTGACGGAACTTCTCCTCCACCGGGTGGTCGCCCCGCAGGTCGCGGATCACCAGCTCGAGGCCGGGGACGATGAACGACGTCTGGCGGGCCCGACCCAGCAGGCCCTCGAACTCGAACTGGGCGTCCTTGGTGAAGGTCTGGCGGTCCGGCCAGAACCGGATGCGGGTGCCGGAGCGGCCCTTGGCCACCCGCTTGCCCTTGCGGGTCAGGCCGGAGCCGGGCGTGAAGTCGGCGTCCGGGCCGTCGCCCTTGAACACCCCGGGGGCGCCGCGCCGGAAGCTGATGCCCTGCTCGGCGGGCGACCGGTCGACGTCGATGTCCATCCGGGCTGACAGGGCGTTGACCACCGACAGGCCGACGCCGTGCAGGCCTCCGGTCGCGACATAGGAGCCGCCCCCGAACTTGCCGCCCGCATGCAGCTTGGTGGCCACCACCTCGACGCCCGGCAGCCCCGTCTTGGGCTCCTTGTCGGTGGGGATGCCGCGGCCGTCGTCGTGCACCTCGGCCGAGCCGTCGGGGTGCAGCGTGACCTGGACCGTGTGGGCGGCGCCGGCCAGCGCCTCGTCGACGCCGTTGTCGATGATCTCCCACAAGCAGTGCATCAGGCCGCGGGTGTCGGTCGACCCGATGTACATGCCCGGCCGCTTGCGCACCGCCTCGAGTCCCTCGAGGACGAGGAGGTGGGCGGCGTTGTAGGTGTTGTCGGCGATCGTCGGGCTCCTGCTGGCCGTCGAGGGCTGGTCGTACTGAGGCGTCCAACCTACCCGCGGCCGCCGACGCCGACGCGCTGCCACGCCAGCTCGCGACACGCCGGGCGCGTACGCCGCCGGGAAACGCCATGGTGAGGCTCGACCGGGGCTACCGTGCTGTCCAGACACATCGCGAGATTCGGTTCGACAATCACCGCACGACAGGTCCAGCGAGTCACAACCGTCACAATGTGGGAACGATCGGGACGGGATCGACCAATCCCCTCCGGAACGGCCCCCAGCGAGGCAGACTCGTAGCAGGCGAACACCCAGCAACTGCGGGAATCTTTGCCCCAGCGGCTACGTTGAGCCAGACACCAGATGAGTAGAAATGAGGCTGATGTGACTACTGCCGTAGCCCTAAGCGCTGCCGCGCTGAGCGCGGCCGACCGCTGCGACCGCTGCGGTGCGCAGGCCTACCTCAAGGTCGAGCTCCACAGTGGTGGCGAGCTGCACTTCTGCGCACACCACGCCCGCGAGCACGGAGACGCACTCAAGGCCGTTGCCGCGAGCTTCGTCGACGAGACGCACCGTCTCGGCGACAACCCCGCCGTCGCCAACGATGGCGACCGCTGACCCACACCCCTTCGACTTTCCCCACGGCCCCGGACCTCGTGTCCGGGGCCGTGGTGCATCCTGGCCCGTGTGAGCGTCACCGAGGTCCTCGTCGCGGCGGCCATCCTGGTCGGCCTGATCGGCATCCTGCTGCCCGTGCTGCCCGGCACCGTGCTCGTGCTGGCCGCGATCTTCGTGTGGGCGCTCGAGGTCGGCACCGGGACGGCGTGGGGATACTTCGCCGTGGCCGCCGTCGTGCTGATCCTGGGCTCCGTCGCCAAGTACGCCGTCCCCGGGCGCCGGCTCACCGCGACCGGCATCCCCCGGTCGACCCTCGTCTCCGGCATCGCGCTTGCCGTGGTCGGCTTCTTCGTGGTGCCGGTGGTGGGTCTGTTCGTCGGCTTCATCCTGGGTGTCTACCTCGCCGAGCGGCGTCGGGTCGGCGCCGCAGGCGCCTGGCCCTCCACCAAGGAAGCCCTGCGGGCGATCGGCGTCAGCATCCTCATCGAGCTGGCGGCGGCCGTGCTGGCCACGGGCGTGTGGCTCGCCGGCGTCAGCCAGACCTGACCCGGCAGCGCCTGTGTCCGTCATCTTGAGCCTGCTGGCCGCGCTCTCCTACGGGCTCGCCGATTTTGCGGGCGGCCTCTCCTCCAGACGGGCCAGCGCGTGGAGCGTCGCCCTCGTCGCCCAAGCGGCGGGCACCGTGCTCCTCCTGGCCGTGGGCCTCGTCGTCGGCGGCTCACCCGATCGGACCGACCTGGCCTGGGGTGTCGTGGCCGGCGTCGGCAACGGCTTCGGCACTGCCTTCCTCTATCGCGGCCTCGCCTCGGGTCGGATGGGCGTGGTGGCCCCGGTCTCGGGTGTCTGCGCCGCCGTGCTGCCCGTAGTCGTCGGCGTCCTCCTCGGCGAGCGGCCGGCCCTGCTCGTCTGGATCGGGATCGTCCTGGCATTGCCGGCGATCTGGCTGGTGGCCCGCGAGCCCGGGACGCCGGCCGATCGGGAGCAAGGCTCCGCTGTCGAGTCGGGCGCGCTCGACGGGATCCTGGCCGGTGTCGGGTTCGGCGCCTTCTTCGTCGCCCTCGCCCAGGTCGACTCCGAGGCCGGCCTGCTGCCACTCACGGCCAACCAGGTCACGGCCATGCTCGTCATCGTCGCCGTGGCCGTGTCCCTCCGCCAGCCCTGGGTGCCGCGCGAACGCGCCTCCCTCGGGGGCCTGGTGGCCGGCGTCCTGGGCGCCTCGGCGACGCTCTGCTTCCTGCTCGCCAGTCGCGAGGGTTACCTCAGCGTGACCGCCGTGCTCGCCTCGCTCTACCCGGCGTTCACGGTGCTGCTCGCGGCCATCGTCCTGCGCGAGCACGTCCACCGCGCACAGGCCGGCGGGTTGGCACTGTGCGCGGTGGCCGTGGTGCTCGTCGTTGTCGGCTGACCGGCCGTGAGCTCCGTCAGGACGGGGTGACGACTCCGTCCGCCACCGTGACATCGGCGGCCCGCACGTAGGCAATGCGGTGCCCGAACCAGATCTCGTAGTACCGGTCGGCACCCTCGATCTGGATACAGTCCGGCTTCACCAAGCAGTTGAACGTGTTCGCCTTGTAGTAGTCGGTCTCGATGTCGGCGTCAGCCAGCACGTACTGCTGGCCGGGCTGGATCGAGTACTGCGTCAGCGGCACCACTGCCTGGACTGTGGTGCCGGCTGGATAGGCAGTCGCCTCCGGGTAGGCGCGCCCGTAGATCGGCGCCGGCGATGTCGCGACCGGCGTGACGACCTGTCCCTGTGACGGGATCAGCGTCCGGGAGGTCTGCGGGTTGTAGACCCACGCGTCGGCCCCGAGCCACCACACCTTGGTCCAGTCGCCCAGCACCTCCTGGACGACGAGCTGCTGGCCGGCCGCCGCACGAGCGCCGTAGTCCGACACGTTCGTCGTCGACGGGGCGCCCCCGTCCTTCAGGCCCGCGTCGGTGACCAGGGGCGAGGCCAGGTCGGGCTGGCTGTAGAGGTAGACGAAGTTGGTGCCCTGTGCAGGGCAGATGTCGTCCGTCGCCGCGCTGTCGTCACAATGGATGACCGGCTGCTGGTTGTCCGCGAAGCCGGGTGCCACCGTCACGATGGAGCTGTTCGGCGGCGCGGGCTTGGGCCGGATCGGCGCCCGAGCAGGTCGAAGTAGTGCTCCCAGTCCCAGTAGGGGCCGGGGTCCCAGTGCATGCCGCGCACGTTGCCCGTGGTGGTGCCCGGGACCTGGTCGTGGCCGATGATGTGCGCCCGGTCGACGGGGACGTCGTACGCGGTGCGCCAGGTGCCGCACCAGCTTCGCGGAGCTGCGATAGAGCGACTCGGTGAACCAGGCGGCCCCGTTGGCGGCGAAGCCCTCGTGCTCCAGGCCGATCGAGTGCGCGTTGACGTACCAGTTGCCGGCATGCCAGGCCACGTCGTCGTTGGCGACGTGCTGGGCGATGTGGCCGTCGGCCGAGCGGAGCGAGTAGTGCCACGAGGCGGCGTACGTCGCCTGATTGATCAGCAGGAGCGTGGTGTCCCAGTCCGCCTCGGTGTCGTGGATGACGATGTAGTCGATGTTGCCGGTGTTGGGGCGGTCGGCGAGGTCGTAGTGACCGTAGTCGCCCGGGGCCGGGCCCGTCTTCTCGTACGGCGAGGGCAGCCACTCGCAGCCCAGCCCGGGCGGGCAGTCGGCGCCGCTGTGCTTGCCGGGTCGGGCGACGGGGAGGCCGAGACGTCTCGACGGCGCGCGGTCGACGCGGGCGGACGGGTTGGCGCGCAGGCTGACCCGCTGGCCGTCGTTGGTGGTGCGGGCCTTGCCGGTGCGGATGGTGGCGAAGACCTGCGTAGCGAACCGCAGCGCGGTGGCCTCGTCGTCGGCCCCGCTGTAGCGAGCGACCGAGGCCGCCCAGTCGCCGAGGTCGCGCGCTCCCCCGACCTCGCGCTGATAGTCGGCCAGCACGGCCGCGCCGCCGCAGACGTTGGCGACCGCGTCGGACTTCAGCCGCTCCTTGCCGATGCTGGTGATCGCGGCGGCCTTGGCCAGCGTGCTCAGCGCGTCCTTGCCGATCCGCTCGCGCTGCGCCTGTGCTCGGACCGGACGCTGCCTCTCGCCGTCGCCCTTGCCCATCGCGTGCTCGGCGGGCGGCGCCTCGATCCCGTCGGGCGACGTCAGATGCATCGGCCCGTAGCCGGCCGACGTACTGGGCGCACCGGCGTGGTCGTCCCAGCGCGACTCCATGAAGGAGACGCCGAGCAGCACCTGCCGCGGTACACCGCTGGTGGCCGCGGCGCGGTCGAAGACCGCCTGGCGGTCGGCCGGGCCGCGGACGCACTGCCGCGACCAGTCGGTCGCCTGGGCCGGCGTGCTGACGACGCCGGACAGGGTGGCGGCCGCGAGGCCGATGGCGAGGGCCGGTCCGATTGACCTGCGCACGCGCTGAAGACGTGACACGTTTCCTCCCGAGATTCGTGGTCGGGCACCGGTCAGGGACCGTTGCCGCATTCGACCCTAGGCCACCCCTAGGCCAATGGTCTAGAGGGGGCCCGGGGGTCCGTCCACGTCTGACACACCCCGATTCGGGTACCGCGCCACCATGACCAGGCAGACGTGCAAACCCAAGGACGGCGTGACATGTGGCTGCTGGGCGTGTTGATCCTCGGCGCGCTGATCGTCGCCTCGATGCCGCTGCCCGCGGCGCCCCGACACCGGCGCCAGAAGCAAGGTCGAGTGCGGACGGGTTGACACCACCCCGCACACTGGTATCTCATCACCTCAAGAGAATCCCCCCACTCAAGCGGACAAGGGGGGTCTCATGCTTTCTCATGCGATGGCGGCCGACACCGAGAAGTTGGTCGAGTCGAGGACGGTGCTCCGCCGCGGCGAGGTGGTGAACCTCCCCGTCGAACGTCGGCCCGGAGCGCTGGTCCATGCCCTGGAAGCCTCGGGCACGGGAACACTCTGCGGTCTCGAGGCCACCGACCTCCACCGGTTCGGCCAGCTCACCTACGAGCAGACGAACCCGCTGCTTCGCTGCCCCGTCTGCGACAAGTCCGCCGACTAGCTCGGCCCGCCTCAATCCCTCCATCTTGCCTGGCCAGAGCGTCGACGGCGCACTATCCGTGATCGAGAGGAACCGAGAATGACCAACGACGCCAGGGGGATTCCCACCCCGGAGCAGGGTGGCCCTTCGTGGGTGACTTTGGAGTTGGCGGCCGTCGTCGACGGGCACGTCGAAGATCCCTGGCCCGTGGATCGAGTGTGGTGCGGCGGCGACCAGCGACGCGCGGAGGCCGCGGGCGAGATCTTCGCCGACGAGCTCGACGCTGCGATCGCCCGGATTCAGAGCCGCCTCGCCGGGTTGCCCTCCGTCTGGGCGGTTTAGGCCTCCCGGGGCAGGACGTTCACCCTTCGACCGCGCAGCCGCGACAAGTCCGCCGACTAGCTCGGGGTCAAGGGACCTGCGGTGTCAGGTATGTGTAGTGCACCAAGACTGAGGCGACGTCGTAGGAGTCCACACCGAGTGTCGCGATGGACCAGTCGACGCCCCACGCGTAGCCGCCGAAGTACTGCGGCTCCCACGGGTAGCTCGTTGGCTGGGTGGTCGTCAGCGTCTCCTCCGGGACCGCGGCCGAAGCGACGTACGGGCCGCTTGTGTCGTAGAAGAAGCTGACCCCGGTCGAGAACAACCGAGCGGTGTCGACCTCTCCGGTCACCGTCGGCCTGCCGCGCATCGTCAGCCACGAGGTCCGCAGTCCTCGGGGCGCCACCTGCGGCGACAACGTGTCCAGGGCCAGGCCGCCGCCGGCCATCGCCAGGCTGGGCCGGAGCGGGGATCCGCCGCAGGTGTCAGAAGAGCGGAAGCTCATCGCGCCCAGGTCGGGGTAGACCTCGGAGGGCACCACGGTCCCGCACGGGACCGGCTGCGTGTCGCAGCAACCCGCCGTCGACGAACGGTCATCGCGCACCTGTGCCGTCGTCATGGCTGCCCGGCCGCCGGAGGTGAGCCGGGACGCCTTCCAGGCGCCGGTCGGCGGAACGACAACAGACCCGGATGCCTCCACCAGGGGCTTGTCTGACACCTTCACGGTGACAGCCTTCGAGCCGCCGGCGTTCCCGGCCATGTCCCACACCTTGAAGCGCACGCTGTACGCCCCGGCAGGCAGCGGCTCGTTGTAGTCGTTGCGACCGGTGAGCAGGATGGGCAGCGCCGCCTCGTACGGATCCGCGTGGTACTCAAAGCCGCGCGTCTTCAAGACGGCGCGTCCGTGTGCGTCCTTCACCCTCATCACGACTCGACCCAAGGCAGTCATCGGGTCGTCGCCGTCGTTGCTCAGGGTGATCCCGACCGCGTCATGGATCAGCGTGGTGTTCGGGTAGACGGTGTCCGCGTTCACCTCGGGTGCCCACGGCGCGTTGAAGCGCGTGTCGACGTAGATCGCGGCGTAGGCGCGACGCGTCTTGCCGTCCTCGGCGACCTGGTCGGCGACGAAGACGGCAGAGTAGCGGCCGTCGCGGACGACCTTGCCGTGGAGGTTCTTGCCTTTCCACGTCCAGGTGTGGCTGCCGGAGGAGAACTTGCCGAGCCTCTCCTTGTAGACGACGGTCCGCGCCTTGTTGTCACGGCGGACCTTGACGATCACGTCGGACTTCTTGGCCAGGGTGTAGCGGACGACGGCAGCGTCCTTCACCCCGTCGCCGTTGGGAGAGAAGGAGAACAGTGCCTCCAACTCGATCACGGGCGCCGCGTGTGATCGGGCGTCGGCCCCTGCCGGCCCCGCTCCAGCCACGACCAGGGCCGCGACAGCCAGATGGGCGCAGCAACGCGCCAGGCGCCGCCGGGGCGCAGCCAATTTTCTCATGCGTGGTAGGACGTCACTCTCGCGAAAGGAGTTTGCCGCAGTCTCAGTCGAGGTAGTCGCGCAGGACCTGCGAGCGGCTCGGGTGCCGCAGCTTGGACATGGTCTTGGACTCGATCTGGCGGATCCGCTCGCGGGTCACGCCATAGACCTTGCCGATCTCGTCGAGCGTCTTGGGCTGGCCGTCGGTGAGGCCGAAGCGCATCGAGACCACGCCGGCCTCGCGCTCGGACAGGGTGTCGAGGACGGCGTGCAGCTGCTCCTGGAGCAGCGTGAACGACACGGCGTCCGCGGGCACGATCGCCTCGGAGTCCTCGATCAGGTCGCCGAACTCTGAGTCGCCGTCCTCGCCGAGCGGAGTGTGCAACGAGATGGGCTCGCGACCGTACTTCTGGACCTCGATGACCTTCTCCGGGGTCATGTCGAGCTCCTTGGCCAGCTCCTCCGGTGTCGGCTCGCGGCCCAGGTCCTGGAGCATCTGGCGCTGCACGCGGGCCAGCTTGTTGATGACCTCGACCATGTGCACCGGGATGCGGATGGTGCGAGCCTGGTCGGCCATGGCACGGGTGATGGCCTGGCGGATCCACCAGGTGGCGTACGTCGAGAACTTGTAGCCCTTGGTGTAGTCGAACTTCTCCACCGCGCGGATCAGACCGAGGTTGCCTTCCTGGATGAGGTCGAGGAAGAGCATGCCGCGGCCGGTGTAGCGCTTGGCGAGGCTGACGACCAGACGCAGGTTGGCCTCGAGCAGGTGGTTCTTGGCACGACGGCCGTCCTCGGCAATCCACTCGAGCTCCTCCTCGAGCTTCGCGGAGATCTTGCCGCCCTTGGCGATCTTCTCGTCGGAGAACAGGCCGGCCTCGATGCGCTTGGCCAGCTCGACCTCCATCTCGGCGTTGAGGAGCGGGACCTTGCCGATCTGCTTGAGGTAGTCCTTGACGGGGTCGGCGGTCGCGCCGGCCACCATCACCTGCTGCTCGGGCTCGTCGGTGTCGTCGGCCTCGGAGACGACGAAGCCGCTCGACGCCTCCTTCTCGTCCTCGACGATCGTCGGGTCAGTGGCCACGTCCTTCTCGAACGCCTCGTCCGGAAGGTCGGGCAGGATCTTCTTGCCGTCGGGGCCGATCACGTCAGGGATGGCCTCGGCTGCGGGAGCGGCCTTCTTCGCTGCGGCCTTGGTCGCGGTCTTGGCGGCGGTCTTGGTCGTCGCGGCGTTTTCGGGAGCGGCCTTCTTGGCTGCGGCCTTCGCCGGAGGGGCGTCGTCCTTTGCGGCGGCGGCCTTCTTTGCCGGGGCCTTCTTGGCGGGGGCCTTCTTGGCCGGAGCCTTGGCCGCGGCGGTCTTGGTGCTGGTGGCCTTGCGAGTCGTCGTCGCCGCCACGGCGCGGACGCCCACCGGCATCGCGACGCTGATGCCCTGAGATGCAAGGTGCGCCATCAGGGGTTTGAGATCGCGGGGCTCGAGCTGTGCGTCCTCCGTGGCCTGGCGGACCTGGTCCGGACTCAGCCGTCCGGACGGGTCAGCCTGCGCGATCAGGGCCGTGATAGCGGGGTGGGCGAGCACGCCCGCGGGGACAGTCTTGCGCGCGTTCGAAGACACGAATACCTCTCGTGAAAGACATGTGGGCGCGGCGAGACCCGGAGTCGTCAAGGGCCGCGGTTCGTATTCTGCCACGGCCATGGTCGGCTGCCCGAACCGGTGGCACGCCCGGCAAGCCGCTCGATCACTCGCCGGGGGGTGAGGGGATCGAGCGTGTGCCTGGACAAGGCCGCCCATCTGTTTCACCGAGGTGGGCGGCCTAAGCCCCCACCTGCCTAGCCCCGCGCGGCGGCCCCGGCGCCACCTGCACCTCGTCTAGCCGGACACCTCGGCACAGTAGACAGCCACCCATGGTCTCTGGTCCGCGGGTGGGCTCACCCCCAGCATGAACCGAACTCGCCCAAGAACCGGCCCCCCAGTGCCGGGCGGTTCTGAGCCCTAGGGTGCTTGTCACCCATACGGGCCAGAGACACATCGAGTAGCGCGGGATTAGCATGCCCGCCATAGGACGGATCTCGTCTTCCGACATGGGGGATCTCGAAAGGCGAGGTCCTTCCACCTGAGGCCGTGGGGTATTTTCGTTCGAAGCGACCGCGCCTGAGCACCCATGGGGCGATGGCCGCAAGTGTGGGGGGCGCCGCGTCGCCTAAAACCAACCCAACTTAGGAGACCAACGTGCTGGACTACATGCGCATCCTGCTCAACGCCCGCCTCGCCAAGATGGACGAGCGCGGCGCCTCTGCGGTCGAGTATGGCCTGCTCGTGGCCGGCATCGCCGCTGTCATCGTTGCCATCGTATTCATCCTCGGTGGCACCCTGAACGGTGTTTTCAACAGCACCAACGAGTCGATCAAGACCGGCAACTGATCACGCACTAGCGGTTCCGGCTCACGTCAAAGGGCCTGTGCCGCGGCCTTCTTGGCCTTCTTGTCGGCGCGCTTGGTGGTTAGCCGTCGCTGTAGGTGGAAGACGGCTCTCACCTGCGCAAACGTGATCCGAAATTCTGGGAAGTTGGCGCTTCGGGGCAGGTCTACTCCCGAGATCGCGTCCGTGGGGCACCCCAGCCAGGCGATTCTGCTCCCTAGGCTCCGCCGCACATAGGGGCCAGAGACGTACTGGGGGGCGCCGGGCTAGCCTGCGATCCATAGGACCTCGCCTTCCGACCCCGGGGGGAGGGCGAGCTGCTCTTCACGCACGGGGGGTCGAAACCTCAAGACCAAGGCCGATGCTCGCCACACGGGGGTCTAACACCCATTTCACAGACGGACGAGAGAATCGGGCCACCGCGATCCAGGATCGAAGGCTATGGGGACAAGGCTTCGTCGAGCGAAGCGCGATCCGCTCGTCGATGTGCTCCGCGGAGTGTGCTTCGTTTCCATGACCATCGACCACTTCCCCGGAAGTCCGTTCGTCCGGTTCAGTAATCCCGGCTACGGTCCATTCGGCTTCTTCACCGCCGCCCTGGGATTCGTCCTTCTCTCAGGCTTCGTGTCCGGTTTCGTGTACGAGGAAAGTCGTGTGCGCGACGGCTTCGGAGCGATGACGCGGCGCGTGGTCGCGCGAGTCCGTGCCCTCTACGTTACGCAACTGGTTCTCTATACGACACTCGCGATTGCCGTCGTGGCCGGCCTCCCAGGTGTCGGCCGGTGGAACCTCGACGTGTACGGCCACGATCCCTGGAAGGGACTGCTCCTCAGCCTGTCCATGCTCTACGAGCCCGGCTATCTCGGGCTCCTCCCGATGTATTGCGCGTTCCTCCTCGCGACGCCGTTCCTGATCTGGCAGTTCGACAGAGGCCGGCTGCTCTACGTCCTCGTTGCCAGCGGGCTCCTGTGGATCGCCTCCGGGCTGCTGATCACGCTCCCCGCAGACCCGGACGGGATCGATTTCGGAGCCTTCAGTCCGCTCAGCTACCAGGTGGTGTTCGTGGTCGGTTTGGCCTTCGGCACCAAGAGGCTCAGCTTCTCGCAGGTACCACCGAGCATCCGGCAGTGGATGCTCGTGGGCGCGGTGGCCGTGACGACGCTCTTCTTCGCGCTGCGGCAGGAGTATGCGCTCCAGGGTCCGATCAAGCCGACGATCGACCGATTCGCGATAGCGTTCAGCCTCGTCAAGCTCGGGCCGCTCCGGCTGCTGGACTTCGCCGCCTTTGCGTTCCTTCTGCTCCTTGTCGTGCGGAGGTTCCGGCGACCGGAACGGACGGCGGCGGCGTTCCGTTGGCTCGCGTTCATCGGAGAGCATTCGCTGCCGGTATTCGCGTGGTCGATCCTGACGACCTACGCGGCCGTGGCTCTCTTCCCTTCCTCTCCGAACGGGCTCATCGGCTTCGCCGGAGCGCTCGTCGCGGTTGCGAGCCTCACGATCCCGGCGAAGGTCAGAGCGACCCTTCTCCGACGACGGGCGGCGCATCCCGAACCGGCGCTCACCGCCGCCACCCGCGCGGCTGACCCGCCGGGGGCCGGGTAAACCGGGGGGAACTTGCTGGAGGCGCCAAGATCGACGACCTGACAGCTTGACCGATCGAAACGAGATCGGGAGGCCACTGCACGCGACAATGGCTAACGCCGCAGGTCAGAGGGCCTGTGGTGCTGCCTCGGCCTTCTTGGCCTTCTTGTAGTCGCGCACCTTCTGCAGCGAGACCGGGTCGGTGACGTCGGCGACGGATCGATAGCCGGGCTCGGCGTAGTCGCCGACCGCCTGCTCCCAGCCCGGTGGCCGGACGTCGAGCTGCTTGGCCAGCAGGGCCACGAAGATCTGGGCCTTCTGCTTGCCGAACCCGGGCAGTGCCATCACCCGCGCGAGCAGGTCGGCCCCGGATGCCGCCTCGGTCCACAGCCGTTCGGCACGACCCCCATAGGCGTCGTTGACGATGGTCGCGACCGCCTGCACCCGCCCGGCCATGGAGCGCCCGTAACGGTGGATCGCCGGGGGCGTGGCCGCCATGGTTGCGAACTCCTCCGGGTCGGCAGCCGCGATGGTCGCGGGGTCCATCGTGCCGAAGCGGTCGAGGATCTTGGCCGGTCCACGAAAAGCGTGCTCCATGGGGTACTGCTGATCGAGCAGCATCCCGACGAGCAGCGCGAACGGGTCGTCGGTCAGCACCTGGTCGGCGTGGTCGTCACCGGTGATGTGCAGGCTCATGATGGGTCAGTCGCCGGCCTTGACGGCCAGCACGGCGCAGTGGGCGTCGAGGAGGATGCGTTGCGCGTTGCTGCCCAGGATCAGCTTGCCGACGGGCGAGCGCCGGCGCAGGCCGATGACGATCAGGTCGGCGGTGGTGGCCTCGGCGACGCCGATGAGGTCCTCGGCGGGCTCGAAGCCGCGGACCAGCTGGCGCAGGTCGAACTCGACGCCCGACGCCTCCAGCTTGGCCTTGACGCTCGCCATCTGCTCGTCGTCGCGCCGGGCGTCCTCGCCGTCGTAGTCGCCGCCACCACGAGCGGAGTTGACCACCACGAGCTTGTCGCCGCGCAGCTTGGCCTCCTCGATGGCCCGCGCAAGCGCGGCCTCACCCTCGGGCTTGGGCACGTATCCCACGACGATGGTCCCCATCAACACTCCCTCGGATCTCTGAGTCTCTTCCTGTGGGCACGTTAGCGCCTGCGGGCGAGCCCCGGGAACCTGTGCACTCCCGTCGGCGGCCACGACCGCGCTCGGGCACTGTGGTGCCGTGAGCCTCATCGAGGAGCCGGTGCCGCGCGCGGCGCAGGTGCTGCTGCGCCGGCTGGTCCTCGACCACCTGACCACCGAGCACCGCCGCGTCTTCCCGTCGGTCCTGCACCTCGGCCGGCCCGGCCGGCCCGGCCCGCTCGATATGGCCGCCCTGACGGAACCGGCCGTCGGGGGCCGCCGCTCGGCGTACGACGCACTCGACGACGCGCAGCGCTGCGACGTCCTCGAGGCCGTCCTGCGCCGGTCGCCCGACGACGACCTGGCGTGGCTGACGCGGCCCGGCGCGCTCGACCTGCAGGACGCCGATGCTTCCTGGGCCCGCGCGGTCTCGGCGGTGACGGGCGAGACCGGCCGGCCACTGCGGTTCGTGGTGGTCACCCGCAAGGGGTGGCGCGACCCGCGCTCGGGCGTCGGTCGCGAGTGGCGCCGACTCCGGCAGCGCTAGCCCCCGGCGCGGGAGTCAGTCCCAGGTGTGCACCGGCTCGTTGGAGTGCATCCGTTCGCGGTACTCCAGGAGCACGGCCCGCAGGGCGTCGTAGCGCTCCTGGTCGGCGCGCGCCGTCATCTTGCGGACGAACCACTCGGCGCCGTTGGTGCCCAACAGGCAGCGCTGCTCGATGATTCCGAGCAGCCGCTCGGACTGCTCGCTCGGCGCCCCCCAGGCATCCAGTCCCTGACGCGCCATCGGAAGCAGCCGCCGCAGCACCAGCTCGGTGGCGCGGACCTGACCCACCCCGGGCCAGTAGATCTCGGCGTCGATGCCGTGCTCGGCCGCCGCCTCGAAGTTCTCCTCCGCCGCCTTGAACGACATCTGGGACCACAGCGGCCGGTCGCTGTCGGCCAGCGCCCGCACCAGCCCGAAGTAGAAGGCCGCATTGGCCATCAGGTCCGCGACGGTGGGACCTGCGGGCAGCACCCGGTTCTCCACCCGAAGGTGTGGCCGGCCGCCTGCGATGTCGTAGACGGGGCGGTTCCAGCGATAGATGGTGCCGTTGTGCAGCCGCAGCTCCGAGAGCGTGGGCGTGCCACCGCCGTCGAGCACGGCCACCGGGTCCTCGTCGTCGGTGATGGGCAGCAGCGCCGGGAAGTAGCGGACGTTCTCCTCGAACAGGTCGAAGACCGAGGTGATCCAGCGCTCCCCGAACCAGACGCGGGGCCGGACTCCTTGGGCCTTGAGCTCCTCGCTGCGGGTGTCCGCCGCCTGCTCGAACATCGGGATCCGCGTCTCGCGCCACAGCTCCTTGCCCAGCGCGTAGGGAGAGTTGGCGCCGACTGCCAGCTGGATGGACGAGATCGCCTGGGAGGCGTTCCAGTACGCCGCGAACTGGTCGGGCGAGGTCTGCACGTGGAACTGGGTGCTGGTGCAGGCCGCCTCGGGAAGGATCGAGTCGGCGGTGGTCACCAGCCGCTCGGGGCCGGCGATGTCGATCGCGATGTCCTCGCCGCGGGCGTTGAGGATCTGCTCGCTGATCAACCGGTAGCGAGGGTTGGCGCTCATCGTGCTCGGGCTCAGGTGGCCCTCGGCCAGGGTCGGCAGGATGCCGATCATCACCAGGTGGGCGCCGACCTCGGCGGACTTGCTCTCCGCGTCGTTGAGGCTGCGCCGCAGGTTGGCCTCGAACGTCGCGAGCCCGCCCTCGCGGAGCTTGGCCGGCGGGACGTTGATCTCGATGTTGAACTGACCCAGCTCGGTCTGGAAGTCGGGGTCGGCGATCGCCGCCAGCGCCTCGGCGTTCTTGAGCGCCGGGTCACCCGCCTCGTCGACGAGGTTGAACTCCACCTCGAGGCCGGTCATCGGGTCGTCGGTGTCGAACGCGTGCTCGGCCAGCATCCGCGCGAACACGTCGAGACAGCGACGCACCTTCTCCCGGTGGCGGGTGCGGTCGGCCCGGGAGAACTCCTGTGCTTCGACGTCTTCGCCCATGGGCTAGACCCTAGGGCGGTCGACCCCTTCCGCGGCAGGGTCGAGGCCTCACCATCCCTCCTCCCACACCGACGGCGGGAGCGCCTGCTCCAGCGCCTGCGCCACGCAGGCCGCCAGGCTGCAGGGTGGCTCGCCCTCGGCGGCCCGGTCCAGGGCGCACCAGGCGAGCGCGCCGTGCCCCGCCAGCCAGGCGAGGAAGGCCAGCACCGACGCCGGCGCAGCCACCAGGTCTGGCGGCGCCGAGGCCACCAGGGACGACCAGAGAGGCAGCCGGCGCTCGGCCTCCTCCCGCCCCACATCACGCAGCATCTCGTCGCGCGGCCCGGCGTCGCGGATCGCCAGCAGCACGCGGGCCGCCTCGGCCGCCGACGCGGGACGACCTGAGGCCAGCAGCGCCTCGACGAGCGACCGGGTGTCGGCCACCGGGTCGCGAGCGCCGGACCATCGGGCGACGACCGCCTCGGCAGCCGCCGCCACCTCGGCCACCCGCTCGGCGTCGGCGGCAACGGTCTGCGCCAGCTCGGTGCGCGAGCGCAGGGTCACCCGACCTTCGCTCACCGACTGCACGGTGAACAGATGAGCGTCCACGTCGTAGGGCACGCCGGGACCCTCGGGTCCGCCGCCCTCCTGCGTGACCGGGAACCAGCGGGCGCCATCGCTACGCAGCACGTCGACGACCTCGATCCCCTCGCGCGTGAACTCGCGCGCCAGGCTGCGTGCGCACTTGCGGGCGGCGGCGGCCTCGTGGGTGTAGAGGACGAAGAACACCCGCCGGACCTCGTGCCGGAGGCACGGCTCGACGAGCATGCGGGCGGCCTTGCGGCGCTCGCCGGCGTCGAGCGGCAGGTCGAGGCGGGCGTGGAACGGGTGCCTCGCCTCGAAGGTCAGCATCGCGATGGAGCGCTCCGGGACGAAGCCGAGCACCAGCGGCACCGCGGCCAGGACGTCCTCCGGCGAGCGCGCGGTCAAGGTGTGCGGCGCGGGTGAGGTCATGGGCACGACGCTCCCCCGTCCGGGCCGACACGCGCGTCGCCCGCGGGCAGGCCAGGGGACGACGTCAGCGGAGGACGCGCGTGTGGAGGTTTCGGGGGTACGGGGCGCTACGTTGCGAGCATGCGTGCGGTCGCGTCGGTGCTGCACCTCGACCTCGACGCCTTCTTCGCGGCGGTGGAGCAGCGCGACAAGCCCTCGCTGCGCGGCAAACCCGTCGTCGTCGGGGGCGTCGGCGGGCGCGGCGTGGTCGCCACGGCGTCGTACGAAGCGCGCCGGTACGGCGTCCGGTCGGCCATGTCGACCCGCGAGGCGCGGTCGAGGTGCCCGCACGCGGCCTTCCTGACGGGCCGGTTCCACGCCTACCGGGCCGCCAGCGAGGCCGTGATGGCCGTCTTGCGCGACACCTCTCCCCTGGTCGAGCCGCTGTCGCTCGACGAGGCCTTCGTCGACCTGGCCGCCGCACATCTGCCCGACCTGGAGATCGCGACCGTCACCGAGGTGGCTGAGCGGCTGCGTCGCCGGGTTGCCGAGGTGACTGGCGGCCTGACGGCTTCGGTCGGCCTTGGCACGTCGAAGTTCATCGCCAAGGTGGCCAGCGACCTCGACAAGCCCGACGGCCTGACGGTCGTGCCGCCCGGCACCGAGATGGACCTGCTCCGCCCGATGCACGTCTCGGTGATCCCCGGCGTCGGCCCGGCCACCACCGAGCGGCTGCGCCGCGCCGGCATCCACAACGTGGCCGACCTCGAGGCGGTCAGCGAGGACGAGCTCGTGCGGATGCTGGGCAACGCCCACGGCCACGGGCTGCACCACCTCGCCCACGCCCGCGACGACCGGCCGGTGGTGCCCGAGCGGGAGACCAAGTCGGTCAGCGCCGAGGGCACCTACGACACCGACCTGACCGACCGCCGGTTGATGGCCGCGCTGCTCACCCGGCAGGCACACGGCGTGGCCGACCGGCTGAGGAGCAGCGGGCTGGCCGGCCGGACGGTCACGATCAAGGTCCGGCTGCACGACTTCACCACGATCAACCGCTCCTCGACCCTGGCCTCCCCCACCGACAGCGCCGCCGTCGTCGCCCGGGTCGCCGTGGCGCTCCTCCAGGACCTCGAGACCACCGGCGGCGTCCGCCTGCTCGGGGTCGGCGTCTCCGGACTGGCCGACTGGATCCAGGAGGACCTGTTCGCGGACTCCGAGCGCGAGGCGGCCGAGGCGGCCGGCGAGGCCGCCGACCTCGTCGACCCGCTCACCGCGGGGATGGCGGCGCCGCCCCGCACGTTTGCGCCCGGCATGGACGTCGAGCACGCCACCATGGGCCGCGGGTGGGTCTGGGGGTCGGGCCGGGGCGTCGTGACGGTCCGCTTCGAGACGGCCGAGACCCCGCCGGGTCCTGTGCGCAGCTTCGGCATCGACGACCCTGAGCTGCAAGCCTGGCGACCGGAGGCGTCCCCCGCGGCTACCATCGAGCCATGATGACCCGCGGCCCCTGCTGATCCGGCTTCCGTCCTGCCCGGCGCCGGGACGCGTTCACGCTCCGGGTGGTGGCCTATGCCGCGCTCCGCGAGCTCATCCCGGTCTTTCCGGTCTACGCGCTGCTCTTCACCGACGCCGGGCTCTCCACGAGCCAGGTCTCGTCGCTCTTCGTGATCTGGTCGGCCACCCACGTCGTCCTCGAGGTGCCGTCGGGCGCCTGGGCCGACAGCTTCTCCCGTCGACACCTGCTCGTGCTCGGTGCCGCCGTGTACGCCGCGTGCTTCGCGCTGTGGACCACCCTGCCGACGTACCCGGCCTTCGCCGCTGGCTTCGTGCTCTGGGGCCTGAGCGGATCGCTGGTGTCGGGCACCTACGAGGCCTACGTCTTCGACCACCTGGCGGCCCGTGGTGCGACGACGTCGTACCGGCGGGTGATCGCCGCGGGCCAGACCTCGGCGCTGGTGCTCAACCTCGTGGCCACCGTCGCGGCGGCGCCGATCGTCGCCGCCTGGGGCTTGGTCGGGGCCGGCTGGGCCAGCGTGACGGTCTGCGTCGTCGCGACCTGCCTGGCCGCCACCCTGCCACCTGACGCCACCCGTTCCGCGGAGGACCCCGAGGCTGAGGGGCCGGCGTCCGACCTCGGCTACCTCGCCGCGCTCAAAGCGGGTCTGACCGAGTCGCTGCGCCCCCACCTCGCGCCTGCGGTGCTGCTCGCGGCCGCGGTGCCGGCCTTCCTGGCCTTCGACGAGTACTTCCCCCTCCTCGCCGTCGACCTGGGCGCCACCCCGGCGATCGTCCCGCTGCTGGTGGCGGGCACGGTCGCCGCCCAGGCCGCGGGCGCGGCCCTGGCGCCACGGCTGCCCCTGCACCGGCTCGGGCCGACGCTGGTGGCCGCCGGCCTGCTGGTGGCCGCCGGCGCGGCGACGCCGGACCCGGCCGGCTTCCTCGCCGTCGCCGTCGGGTACGGCGCCCTGCAGGCCACCATCGTGGTCGCCGAGACCGACCTCCAGCACCGCATCCGGGGAGCGGCCCGCGCCACCGTGACCTCGGTCAGCGGGCTGCTCAGCGAGCTCGGCGCCATCGGGCTCTACGCGTTCGTGGCGGTCGGTTCGGCCGCCGCCGGGGTCGGCGTGCTGATTGCCCTGCTGTCGCTGCTGGTGGCGGGGCTCGGCCTGGCTGCGATCCGGGTGTATCCCGCGACGTGGCGGCGCTGAGCCCTCACCGTCCGGCCGCCCGGAACCGGACGGCGTCGCCCGGCCGCAGCTGGGCGCACTGCCAGAGGTCGTCGGCCAGGACCACGGCCACGACCGGGTAACCCCCGGTGGTCGGATGGTCGGCGAGGAACACCAGCGGCTGGCCGTCGGGAGGCACCTGGACGCCGCCGAGCACGATGCCCTCGCTCGGCAGCTCCCCGGTCCGCGCCCGCGGCAGCGCCTCGCCCGCCAGCCGCAGGCCGACCCGGTTGGAGTCGGCGGTGACCTGCCAGGCGCCTTCGAGCAGGCGTCGTACGCCGCCGTCGAGCCAGTCCGCGCGGGGCCCGGGATCGACCCGGAGCACTCCGTCGAGCCGCGGCAGCCGCGGCGCGTCGAGGGGACGCGGCGACCCACCCGTCCCGACCGGCAGCACGTCGTCCGCCGACAGCGGCGCTGGACCGAGACCCGAGAGCACGTCGGTTGCGCGCGAACCCAGCACGGGCGGCACGTCGATGCCGCCGGACACCGCGACATAGCTGCGGACGCCGGCGCGCGCCGGCCCGACCCGCACCACCTGACCTGGTCGCAGCGACAGCGGCTCGCCCCAGGCCGCCCCGCGACCGTCGACGGTCACCGGTGCGGCCGCGCCGGTGACCGCCACCGTCACGGCCCCGTCGGCCCGCAGCTCCACCCCGCCCACCGTGGTCTCGATGACCGCCGCGTCGACGTCGTTGCCGACCAGCCGGTTGGCCAACCTCGCCGCCGGCCCGTCGAGCCACCCCGAGCGGGGCACGCCGAGGTGGGCGTGGCCGGGGCGGCCGGCGTCCTGCACGGTCGACAGCGGGCCCGGGTCGACCACGTGCAGCGCGCGGGTCACCTCACACCTCCGTGAAACGCAGGCGGGTGCCGGGCGCCAGCAGCGCCGGCTCGTCGCGGGCGGCGTCCCACAGCCGCAGGTCGGTCCGCCCGATCAGCCGCCAGCCGCCCGGCGACTCCCCCGGGTAGACGCCGGTGAACTCGCCGGCGAGACCGACCGAGCCCGCCGGTACTCGCGCTCGCGGTCGGTCCAGCCGCGGCACGGCCAGGTCGTCGGGCAGGCCGGTGCAGTAGGCGAAGCCGGGGGCGAACCCACAGAAGGCCACCACGAACGCGGTGCCGGTGTGGGTGGCCACCGCTTCGGCCCGGGTCATCCCCCAGAGGTGGGCAACGTCGTCGAGGTCGGCGCCGTCGTACGTCGTCGGCACCTCGACCACGGCACCCTCTTTCGCCGCCTCCGACGGGCCTGGCGACCAGGCGGCCAGCCGAGCAAGCAGGGCGTCGGCGTCGTCCGGGCCGTCGACCAGGACGGTCCGCGCGCCGGGCACCAGGTCGCGGCAGCGCAGGTCGCGGCGCAGGTCGGCGTACAGCGCGGCGACGTCGGTGGCGGAGTCGACCTCGGCCAGGAAGGCGTCGGCGCCGACGGGATGGACCTGCATGGCTGCCGAGTATGCCGCTCCCATGACGGGCCAGTGACCATCACATGAACTCGGCCTCGCACGGCCCCATCGACTTGTCACACCGACGCGCGTCCGGCCACGATGGCTGAGAAGCATGGGGAAAAGGATGAGGGGCTCCAGATGGTATGAGCATCGGGAGCCCCTCGGCTTGACCGGACTAGGTGACGTCCCGGTCGACCCGTACTGGCCCTCCGACCCCGCCGTCCCCGTCACCGGGCCGGCTCCGCAGGTTGCCCTGCGGGATGGATCTTCGTTCCTGTTCGGATCCCCAACCCTCCGCAAGCGGTGAGTTGGTAGGGAGAGTTCTACGGGGCCGGAGGCACCCCGCACAAGGGGTCTGGAAGGACTATTTCGAGAAGTTCTCGTCGTCCACAACGTGCCCCACAGGAACGACCCAACCGTCCACAACCTGGGGGCCTGGTTCCACAGAAAGGACCGACGGTTGTGGAGAACCGGTCTAGTCGAAACGGCCGTCCGAGCCTGCCGTCACCAAGGCGCGAGCAGGACGTAGCCGGCGGCCTCGAGCGCGCGTCGTACGGCAGTCGCGGCGGCGACCGCATCGGGGCTGTCGCCGTGCACGCACACCGAGTCGACCCGACCGGCGAGATCGACAGCCTGGGCGGCGATGGCGTCGACGTCCTCGAGCAGCGCCCCCGGCTCGGTGCGCGGCACCAGACGGTCGCCGCGGTAGGCCCGGTCGGCGAACCCCTCCAGGAACGTACGCCGCCCGGCCGACGCGGCCAGGTCGAGCAGGGCCCCGGGCTGGCCCAGCACGGGCAACGACCCGGACCCGGCCAGCACCGCCGCCGCCTGCTCGGCGTCGTCGCGCACCCGGTGGTAGAGCGCGCCGTGCGGCTTGAGGTAGGCGACCGAGGCGCCCTCCGAGACCGCGATGTCCGCCAGCGTGCCGACCTGGTCGGCGACCTGCTCGGCGAGCAGCTCGGCAGCGACGTCACGAGCCACGCGGCCGAAGCCCTCGCGGTCGTCGTAGGAGACCTGGGCCCCCACCGCGACGCCGAGCCGGGCCGCCTCCGCGCACACGGCACGCATGGTCACCGGGGTCCCGGCGTGGTAGCCGCACGCCACGTTGGCGCTGCTGACCAGCGCCAGCAGGGCTGGGTCGTCGGTGACCTCCTCGCCCAGGTCCGCATTCAGATCGACAGTTCGGGTACCCACGGGGCCGACCGTAGTGCCGTCGGCCCCGAACCACCCCCGGGAGGGTCCCCTGAGAAGTCCCTGAGAGTTCCGGCTGAGGGCAACTCAACGGGGCGGCCACACGTCTGTTCTGGTGAGAGCAGATGGAGGGCCGGGAAGCTCCGGCACCAAGGGAATCTTGGGCCCCCTCCGGACGTTGGAATCCATACGTGACGCCACCGCGTCCAGGTGTCGCCACAGAGTTCAGCAGGAGAGGTGTTCCCATGGTTACGCGAACCACGACTGCGACCCGTGAGATCGAGGGCCGCGACAGCGTCGGCCTGTACCTCGACGAGATCGCCCGCAACCCCCTGCTGGACGCCCAGACCGAGGTCGAGCTGTCGAAGACCATCGAGGCCGGCCTGATGGCCGAGCACCTGCTCGCCACCGACCGGGTGGGGCGCAGGAAGGGCGGCGCGCCCGGCTACGCCACTCGCGAGGAGCTCGAGTGGCTCGCCGAGGAGGGCCGCAAGGCCGTCGACACGTTCATCACGGCCAACCTGCGCCTGGTCGTCTCGATCGCGCGCAAGTACGGCCGCGCCCAGATGCCGATGCTCGACCTGATCCAGGAGGGCAACACCGGCCTGATCCGGGCGGTCGAGAAGTTCGACTACACCAAGGGCTACAAGTTCTCGACGTACGCCACCTGGTGGGTGCGTCAGGCCATCACCCGCGGCATCGCGCAGCAGGCCCGCGTCGTCCGGCTCCCGGTCCACGTGGTCGAGGAGCTCAACCAGGTCGGCAGTGCCCGGCGCACGCTCGAGCGTCAGCTCGGCCGCGAGCCCGACCCGCAGGAGATCGCCACCGAGCTCGGCATGGACGTCGACCGGGTCCTCGACCTGATGTCGTGGGGCCGCGACCACGTGAGTCTCGACACCCCGGTCGACGAGGACGGCGACACCTCGCTCGGTGACCTGATGGCCCAGGAGACGACGCCGGGTCCCGACCTGACGGTGCTCGACGTCGAGGCGCGCGAGCGGCTCGACGCCCTGGTCGAGACCCTCGACGAGCGCGCCGCCGACATCATCCGGTCCCGCTACGGGCTCACCGACGGTCGCCAGCACAAGCTGGCCGACATCGGTGCCAAGCACGGCATCTCGGCCGAGCGGGTGCGGCAGCTCGAACGCGAGGCTCTCCAGAAGCTGCGTCGCAAGGGCGACCCCGACCTGGCCGCCTGAGTCCAGCCAGAGGCCTACAGTTCGGGGCGTGCAGCCCTTACGACGTCCAGGAGCCGTCGCCACCCTCGCGGTGGCGACGGCTCTTTGTCTTGTCCCAAGCCCCGTGCCCGCGTCTCCCGGTGATCCGGTGCCGGTGCCCAAGGAGGCTCGCGCGGTCGACACGTCCCACCCCGACCGTTGGGTCGGCGACGGGACCCCGAAGAGCTGCACCTCTCGCGCGGTCGTGCGGGCGGTGGCCAAGGGCGGCGTCATCCGCTTCCGCTGCGGACCGGACCCGGTGCGCATCGAGATGCGACGCACGGCCAAGGTCGTCAACACCAGCAGGCGGGTCGTGATCGACGGCGCCGGCCTGGTGACGTTGAGCGGCGGTGGGGAGCGACGGATCCTCTACCAGAACACCTGCGACCCGAAGCAGATCTGGACGACCGACCACTGCGACGACCAGGCCACGCCCGGCCTGGTGGTGCAGAACCTCACCCTGGCCGACGGCGACTCGACCGGCGAGACCCTCGAGGGCGGTGGCGGCGGCGCGATCTTCGTGCGCGGTGGCCGCCTCAAGATCGTGGGCTCGACCTTCACCGGCAACCGCTGCGACGGCACCGGCCCCGACCTTGGCGGCGCGGCCGTCCGGGCCCTCTCGCAGCACCACGGGCTGCCGGTCTATGTCGTGGCCAGCACGTTCAAGGGCGGGCGGTGCAGCAACGGGTCGGCGCTGAGCAGCATCGGCGTGTCCTGGTCGGTCTACAACAGCACCTTCAAGGGCAACCGAGCGATCGGTCGCGGCGCCAACCCCGCGAGCCCGGGCACGCCCGGCGGCGGCTCCGGCGGCGCGATCTATGCCGACGGCAACGACTTCACCGTCCTTGTCGCCGGCAGCACGATGACCGACAACCGGGCGCGGGAGGGCGGCGGCGCGATCTTCTTCGTGAGCAACAACCTCACGGGCGACCTGGTCATCCGGTCCTCGCGGCTCGAGGACAACCCCAGCGCCCAGTTCGAGACCGACCCGGGGATCTATTTCCTCGGTCACCGGCAGCGGGTCGTCGACTCCGTGATCGGGTAGCCGTCAGGTCAGGGCCGCGTAGACCTCGGCCACCCGCCGGCGCAGCTGCTCCAGCGTCCCGGTGTTGTCGACGACGTACGTCGCCACGGCCAGCCGGTCCTCCCGCGAGGCCTGGGCGTCGATCCGCGCCTGTGCGTCCTCGGTCGTCATCCCCCGCAGCCGCACCATGCGGTCCAGCTGGACCTCGGTGGGCACGTCCACCACGATCACCGCGTCGAAGCTGTCGGCCTGGCCGGTCTCGGCGAGCAGCGGGATGTCGTGGACAACCACGGAGCCCGGCGGCGCGGCCGCTTCGATCTCGGCCGCCCGGGACCGCACCCGCGGGTGGATGATCGCCTCCAGCGCCCGGCGCCGGTCCGCGTCGGCGAAGACCAACGCCCCCAGCGCGGACCGGTCCAACGCGCCGTCCTTGGTCAGCACGTCGGGTCCGAACTCGGCCACGACCTCGCTCAGCCCCTCGGTCCCGCGGGCCACGACCTCACGGGCCAGGATGTCCGCGTCGACGATCACCGCACCCAGGTCGGCAAGCATCGCCGAGACCGTGCTCTTCCCCGAGGCCACGCCGCCGGTCAGCCCGACCCTCATAGTCACGGGGAGACATCCTGCCTCACCGGTCTGCCAGCGAGATTTCCCCGGTCGACCGGGGAAACCTGAACTTGCCCGCCACTTCACGACTGCAGTTCGCAGGGCGGAGGGCGGCGATGAGCGTGCAGGCACTAGCTCACGAGCTGCGAGCGCTGAAGCGGTAGACGCGGCGCGCCCGCGTGTAGCGGTCGAGCCTCCAGAACAGCAGCATCGCGACCAGACTGGTCCCGAGCGTGCCCAAGGCGTAGAGCATTATTGGCTCCCCCCAATAACGACGACGGCCCCCCGACGTCTGGCGTCAGTCTTTCAGAGCCCGTAGTGCGACAAGGAGTTTCGACACACCCGGTCCAGACGACTAGACCGCCGCTCGCGACCGGGCCGAGACAGGGTCGTGACAGTCAGCTGGCGCGCCCTGCGAACGTCCGCCGGTACTGCTGGGGGGAGACGCCGCGAACGCGGGTGAAGTGGTGGCGCAGGGCGGCGGCGTTGCCGAAACCGACCTCGTCGGCGATCCACTCGACCGGGTGGTCGGTCAGCTCGAGCAGCTCCTCGGCCGCCTGCACGCGCTGGGAGGTGACCCAGCTGTGCGGCGTGGTGCCGGTCTCGGCGCGGAACCGACGGGCGAAGGTGCGCGGGGACATGTGCGAGCGCCGGGCCAGCTCCTCCACACCGAGGTCCTCGGCGAGGTTCTCGATCACCCAGGTGAGCAGCGGACCCAGGGTCTCGGCGTCGCAGTCGGGCACGGCCCGGGCGATGAACTGGGCCTGGCCGCCGGAGCGGTGCGGGGGTACGACCATCCGGCGCGCGGCCGCGGCGGCGGTCCGGGCACCGAACTGCTGGCGCATCAGGTGCAGCGCAGCGTCGAGGCCGGCGGCCGACCCGGCGCCGGTGACGATCGACCCGTCCTGCACGTAGAGCACGTCGGGGTCGATGACCGCCTTCGGGTAGAGCTCGGCGAGCTCGTCGACGTGCCGCCAGTGGGTGGTGCAACGCCGGCCGTCGAGCAGGCCGGCCTCCCCGAGCACGAACGCGGCGGAGCAGTGGGCGAAGATGAAGGCGCCACGCGCGTGGGCACGCTGCACCAGCTCGACGACCTCGGGCGACGGGTCGAGGAAGCGGCGCTTGGGCGCGATGCAGATCAGGTCGGCGTGCTCGGCGTCCTCCAGGCCGTGCTCGACGACGAGGTCGAAGCCCGACGACCCGCGCACCCGGCCGGGACGCGGTGTGGCGACGACGAAGTCGAAGACGGGGTTGTCGTCCTCCGGGTGATAGGGCTCGTCCCACACCTCGCACATCGCGCCCAGCCCGAAGGGCTCGACGCCGTCCTGGACGATGACCGCAACGGAACGCATGACGCACAGCCTCGCGCAGATTTGGCAGAAAATCAACTGAGGGTGGCATTTCTGCCACTCGTGTCCTCATCTCGCGGGTGTCATGATTACTGCCATGACCTACCTGATGATCATCCTCGTGATCGCGGCGGCGATGGCCGTCGGGACGATCAACCTGCTCCTCCACGACGGCCGCGGCTACGCCCGACCGCCCCGCTCCCACCTCGAGGACCCGCGCTTCAGCTCTCCCGCGGCCAGCCACTGAGTCTCGAGACGCACCCAGCAAAGCCACAGGCCCGGTCACCTCACGGTGACCGGGCCTGTTGACTGTCTAGACGTGGCAGCTGCGGGTCAGTTGCTCCCGCCGGTGAGCTTCTCGCGGAGCGCCTGCAGGGCCTCGTCGGAGGCCAGGCTGCCGGCGGACTCCACCGGAGCGGCTGCTTCGCCCTGCTCGCCGACGTCGTCGCCCTCGGAGTCGGACGAGTACGTCGTGGGCTCGCTCGCGGCCTCCTCGGCCACCTTCGCCTCGGCCTGCTGCTTCACGTGCGCCTCCCAGCGCTCGTGCGCCTTGGCGTACTGCTCCTCCCAGACCGCGCGCTGGTCGTCGAAGCCCTCGAGCCACTCGCCCGTCTCGGGGTCGAAGCCGTCGGGGTAGACGTAGTTGCCCTGGTCGTCGTAGGTCGCCGCCATGCCGTAGAGGGTCGGGTCGAACTCCTCGACGTCGCCCGCCGCAGCGGTGTCGTTGGCCTGCTTGAGCGACAGCGAGATCCGGCGCCGCTCGAGGTCGATGTCGATGATCTTGACCATCACGCTGTCGTCGACCTGGACGACCTGCTCGGGGATCTCCACGTGGCGCTCGGCCAGCTCGGAGATGTGCACCAGGCCCTCGATGCCCTCCTCGACGCGGACGAACGAGCCGAAGGGCACCAGCTTGGTGACCTTGCCCGGCACGATCTGGCCGATCTGGTGGGTCCGGGCGAAGTGCTGCCACGGGTCTTCCTGGGTCGCCTTGAGCGACAGCGACACGCGCTCGCGGTCCATGTCGACGTCGAGCACCTCGACGGTGACCTCGTCACCGACGGTGACCACCTCGGACGGGTGGTCGATGTGCTTCCAGGACAGCTCCGAGACGTGCACGAGGCCGTCGACGCCACCGAGGTCCACGAAGGCACCGAAGTTGACGATCGAGGACACGACACCCTTGCGGATCTGGCCCTTCTGCAGCTGGGTGAGGAACCCGTGCCGCACCTCGGACTGGGTCTGCTCGAGCCAGGCCCGGCGCGACAGGACCACGTTGTTGCGGTTCTTGTCGAGCTCGATGATCTTGGCCTCGAGGGTCTGGCCGACGTAGGGCTGCAGGTCGCGGACGCGACGCATCTCCACCAGGGAGGCCGGCAGGAAGCCGCGCAGGCCGATGTCGAGGATCAGGCCGCCCTTGACGACCTCGATGACGGTGCCCTCGACGACGCCGTCCTCCTCCTTGACCTGCTCGATCGTGCCCCAGGCGCGTTCGTACTGGGCGCGCTTCTTGGACAGGATCAGGCGGCCTTCCTTGTCCTCCTTCTGGAGGACGAGGGCCTCGACCTTGTCGCCGACGGCGACGACCTCGGACGGGTCGACGTCGTGCTTGATCGAGAGCTCGCGCGAGGGGATGACGCCCTCGGTCTTGTAGCCGATGTCGAGGAGGACCTCGTCACGGTCGACCTTGACGATCGTGCCTTCGACGATGTCGCCATCGTTGAAGTACTTGATCGTGGCGTCGATAGCGGCGAGGAAGTCTTCCTCGGAGCCGATGTCGTTGACGGCCACCTGGGGCGCGTCGTAGTCGGCGAGGGTGCCGGAGCCGGCGTAGGTGCTACTCGTCATAAGGGAGTTGATTCCTTGGGTGGGCAGATGTCGTGTGGACACGCGCAGACGTCCTGTTTCACTACCGATTTGACCGTGCGCGGCATCGGGATGACGAGCGCGACCGCGACCTCGAAGAGCTGGCGCGGCGATAGCGAGCTAGCGTCCACTCGGTCCGGGGACCAGCAGACATCTGGCGCAAGCGGTGAGTTTACGCGTGCGCCCCGCCTGCGGTCCAACCGGCGGCGGTCGGTACGGCGTGCAGGTCCCGCGCCGCCGCCACCGCGCGGAGCAGGTCGTGGGCCCGGTCGGCCACCGGGTTGCTGCCCCGGCGGGCGGCCAGATCGACCAGCGCCCACAGGTCCGCGGCCCGGCCGAGCGCCAGCGCAGCCTCCGGGGGCACGCCTCGGCGCTCCTCGTAGGCCGCCAGCACGGCCTCGACGTACGCCGGCTGGCGGTCGAAGCGCAGCAGGTTCCCCAGGTCGGTGAACGGGTGGCCGGCGTGGGCGTACTCCCAGTCCAGCAGCCCGGTCACCTCGAGCGACCCGGGGTCGATCAGCAGGTTCTTGGGGTTCAGGTCGCTGTGCACCAGACACCGCCGCTCGACGGTGTCGAGCAGGTCCTGCGCATGGTCGGCGATGCCGCGCAGGCCGTCCCTCTCCTCGGTGGTCCAGTGCGGGAAGTAGCCCTCGTGCGACTCGACGTACGCCGCCAGCGAGTCGTCGGGCCCGAAGGAGCCGATCGTCAGCGACTCGTCGACGAACGGCCCGGCCGCGCGCATCGGCATGCCGCCGAGGTCGGCCGCGAGCGTGCCGAGTCGGCCGCCCAGGGTGGCCAGCCCGGCGTCGTCGAGCGTCGGCAGCACCAGGTCGCCGCGCTCGCCGGGCAGGAACGAGGTCACCAGGATCCCCGGCGTGCCGGCGTCCGGGTCGGGCAGCCGCAGCTCCAGGACCTCGGGCACCGGCAGCAGCCCGCGCACCAGCCGCAGCAGGGCCGCGTCGATCTCGGCCGCGCGGTCACCCCGGCCACCCGGCCGCGAGTAGATCCGCACCACGGTGCGCTCGTCGCCGGCGCGGCCGAGGAAGGTCTCCCCCGACCAGCCGCCGGCCAGCGGCTCGAGCGAGGCGAAGTCCACGGCCTGATGCTGGCACAGGAGAGGTAGCCTCCGGGCGTGGAGCAAGGGGCGGTGCCGCACCGGCCGGTGCGCGTCGAGCGGCGTCCCGTGGACGAGGCCGAGTCGCGCCGGGCCAACGGTCCCGACTGGGACCGCTACGCCGACGAGTACCAGGCCACCCACGGTGAGTTCCTCGGCGACGTCGGCTTCGTGTGGGGTCCGGAGGGCCACACCGAGGCCAGCCTGGGCGTGCTCGGGCCGGTCGCCGGCCTCGACGTCCTCGAGGTCGGCTCCGGCGCCGGCCAGTGCTCGCGCTGGGTGCGGTCGCAGGGCGGCCGGGCGGTCGGGCTGGACCTGTCGCTGCGCCAGCTGCAGCACTCGCGGCGCATCGACGAGGAGTCCGGCCTGGCCGTGCCGTCGGTGCTCGGCACGGCCACCGCGCTGCCCTTCGCCGACGGCTCCTTCGACACGGTGTTCTGCTCCTTCGGCGCGCTGCAGTTCGTCTCCGACATCGCCGACGCCGTCGCCGAGACCGCCCGGGTGCTGCGACCCGGCGGCCGGTTCGCGTTCTCGATCACCCACCCCACCCGCTGGATGTTCCCCGACGACCCGAGCGAGGCCGGGCTGACGGCCAGCCAGAGCTACTGGGACCGCACGCCCTACGTCGAGATCGACGACGAGACCGGCCGGGTGTCGTACGTCGAGCACCACCGCACGCTCGGCGACTGGGTCGAGCTGCTCGCCGGCCACGGCTTCCTCGTCGACACGCTGCGCGAGCCCGAGTGGCCCGAGGACAACGACCGGGAGTGGGGTGGCTGGTCGCGCGTGCGGGGCCGGCTCACTCCCGGCACGGCGATCTTCGGCGCCGGACTGGGGCCGCGGCTAGGCCGACGCTCAGGCGCGGCTGGCCTGCTCCTGCTCGGCGTCGCGCTCGCCGGGCCGTCGCGGCGCCCGTCGCCGCACCAGGAGCAGGACCCGCCGAGCAGGCAGAGCGCGCCGCCGACGAACCCGACGATCGGCAGGACCGTGAGCAGGAGGTTGAGCAGCTGGCCGTTGGTCTTGGCGTCGTCGACGGCGTTCTTGATCGTGTCGTCGGTCCAGGTGATCTGTCGACGTCGAGGACCTGGGTGCCGTCGTCGAGGTAGCGCTGCTGGTCCTGGCCGCCCTTGACGATGGCGCCGGTCGTGGGGTCGACGTTGACGGTGACGACGTTGGTGTAGGTGCCCGGGACGCCCTCGGCGACCTCGACCGGCTCGTCCTCGACGGTGGCGACGAAGCGGTAGGTCTCGAGACCCTCGATGTCCTCGGTGCCGTCGTACACCATGTCGACGGCCGCGCCGAGCGAGTCCGTCCCAGTAGGGGTAGGTCTTCTTCTCGACGTCGAAGGGCCACTTGTTGATCAGGCCCTCGTGCGGCACGGCGTCGGCGGGAGGTTCGGGTCGTCGACCGCCAGGGCGGTGACGCGGTCGGTGGCGAAGATGTCGATGTCGGCGGTGATCAGGTCGGGGTCGTTGCCGTTGACGCAGTCGCGGTCGCCGCCGGTGTCGAAGACCAGGCAGCTGGTCTCGACGAAGAGCACGTGGTCGTCGCTGGAGTTCTCGGAGTCCGCCTTGGTCTGCTGGATGGCGTAGACCGGCTTGGGCGTGAACTCGCCGGTGGCGGTGTCGATCTTGGCCGCCTCGCCCTCGTAGAGGGTCTGGGTGTCGACGTCGAGCGGCGTCTTCTTGACCATGCCCGGCACCCAGATGACGGCCAGCACGGCCGACGACCAGCAAGAGTCCGCCGAGACCGAGCAGGACATATCCCATGCTCCGCCGCATTCTGTGCCGCCCTTCCCACGACGCCGACGTCGCCGAACGTTAGCTGCAAGAGTGACCGGCTGGTAACCGGGACGCGCGCTCACGCGCTTGCGCAGCACCACCACGAGGTTCCAGGTCACCACCTCGCGCAGCACCGGGACCCGCAGCAGCCACCACGACCAGCCCGGGTTGTACCGCGGGAGGACGCGCGACCACCTCCGCCAGCTGCTGGCTGCGGCCCACCTGAGCCCGTCGCGCGACGGTGACCGGGAACAACGACTCGCCGAAGCGGTTCTTCGGCTCGTGCCCGTGCCGCCGCCGGTAGCGCCGGCGCGCTCGGGCGCCGCCGAGGTAGTGCCATGGTGACGTCTCGTGCCCGCCCCACGGGCCCCACCACACCGTGTAGCTGAGGAAGACCGTCCCCCCGGGTCGGGTGACCCGCACCATCTCGCCGGCCATCCGCCACGGGTCGGGCACGTGCTCGAGCACGTTGGAGGAGTAGCAGACGTCGACGCAGGCGTCGCGCGAACGGCAGGCGCATGCCGTCTGCCGATGACCGTCCCGCGCCCGATCTCGCCGCGACCGGACAGCTCACCGACGTCGGTGTCGAGCGCGAAGTACGTCGCCCCCGCAGCCTCGAAGGCGTCCCGGAAGTAGCCGGGTCCGCCACCGACGTCGAGCATGGTGGCCCCACGCAGCGGCGCGAAGCCGTCGAGCTGGGCGGCGGAGTCGCGGGCGAGCGCGGTGTAGAAGCGGTCGGGATCCGGCTGCTCGTACCGGAACTCCCGGAGCAGGCGCAGCGAGCGCGCCAGGTCGGCCCGAGGCGAACGGGTCAGGGGATCTCGCCGGAACTCAGGAGCCGTAGTCGATGACCGGCGTCTCGACGCTGGCCGGGGACTCGCTCGGCGCGCCGGTCTGGCTGTTGACCACGCCCACGATGGACGCGGCGCCCACGGCACCGCCGACGATGATCGTCGCCAGGATGGTCGCTAATCCGGTCAAGTCGGTGGTCCCCTCTGTGCTGGCGCTGAATGCTAGCAGGGCACCGAGCCCGCCTCGTCGCGCAGCACGTCGGCGTCAGCCGGGCTGGGGCTCGTGGAGATGCTTTCGGCGCGCCGTCGCCGCCGCGCGGTCAGAGCCAGCAGCAGCGGCAGCAACACGGCGGTCGCGACGTACGAGCACCACGCAGCCGCCGAGTGCGACGTACCAGCTGGCGGGGACCGATCGCGGCTGGGCCCGGCCGTCCACGGCCACGACCGTCAGGTCCGCACCGGCGGCGGTGAGCATCCGCCCAGCCACGTCGGGCGCCTCGCCGGGCGCCGTCCGGTCGGTCACCACGATCCCGATCCCGAGGCCGGCCAGCGCCTCGGCCCGCTCGTCGGGAGTGGGCAGCGACAGCGCGGCCGTCGGCCTCGGCAACGCGTGGATCCTCCCCCGGGATCGGCACGCCGGCCACGACGAGGACGTCGCTGCTCACGTAGTCCCGCGGCTGGTACCTCCCGACGGGGTCGAGCACCGTGCGCGAGCCGTTCCACGTCGGGGCGGCGGAAGCTCGAGAGCGGAAGCACGAGCACGTCGCCCGGCGGTCCGGCCGCGACGGCGGCGCGCATCTCGGGATAGCTGTCGGGGAAGGACACGGCCGTCAGTCGGCCACCCACTCCCCAGGCCGCGTCCGCGAGCAGCAGGACCGGCAGCAGCACGAGGCCGGCACCCACGATCCGGCGTGCCGGTCCGGGCTCGACCATGCGCCACCACGGCAGCCACCCCGGCACCGACCGCTGTCGCCACGGCAGGGGCGCGCCAGCACGAGCATGCGCGCACCGTCACGGATCACGCCGCCGCCCGGAACCCGCGAGGCCAGCCAGCCCACGGCGTCGGGAACAGCCCACGTGAGCAACGCGACGCCCATCCCGACCACCCAGCAGGCGGCCACGGCGCGGCGGGTCCGCGCGTCCATCGCAGCGCGCCACGTCCGATGGCCGAGCACCACCAGGGCGACGACAGGACGGCGGTGAGCCAGCCCGCGATCCCGGTCCGGGAGTCCGGCACCACATCGCCGTTCCAGATGCCGCCGAGGGACAAGGCCGCGACCGGGGCCGGGACCTGACCTTCGGCCTGCAACGCGAACGTCGCGGCACCGGCCGCGGCGACTGCGCGCCGAGTCGGCGTGCAGGAAGCCGGCGACCAGCCAGGGCGCGTTGGCGGCGAGCACGAGACCCGCGACCGATGCCCAGCGCCGGCCCCGTCGTTCGACCGCACCGAACAAGAGGGCGACCGCCGTCGCGAGGCCGGCGCTCGCGCTCAGCGAACCGAGCACGACCACCAGGGGCAGCGCTGCGGGGAGCGCGCCCGTCGACCGCCAGCGGCCGGCCAGCACCAGCACCCACGGAAGGCAGGCCCAGCCGATGAGCACCGGCCAGTGCCCGATCAACAGCCGCTCCACCACGAACGGGCTCCACTGGTAGCTGGTGATCACGGCCAGCTTGCCCACCAAGGACAGGCCGGGCACCAGCTTGGCGGCGCCCAGACCGCCGGCGACCAGCGACCCGAGCAGGACGACCTTCTGCAGGGCCATGCCGGGGACCACGGAGTCCAGCACCGCGATCACGGCGTCGGAAGGCACGACACGCGGCAGGCTGGTCGCCAAGCCGAGGAAGTCGGGCCGCAAGGTGAGGTCGGGAACCCACACCATGTCGTAGCTGAGCACGTAACCGCGTCCCAGCGCCGGCCCGAGGAGCAGCAGCCCGAGGCCGATCGACCACGCCACCGGGAGCCACCTCGCCGATCGAGCGTGCCTCCCCACGCGGCCGATCCAACCACGGGGTCACCGGGCGGTCCGGGTGTTAGCCTCTCCCCGCGCGGCGCGGCCCGAACCGGCCGCCGGGGAGGAGCGCAGGGTGTCGAGTCCGCGCAGGCGCGTGCTGATGCTCAACTGGCGCGACTCCCTGGCACCCCGAGGCCGGCGGGTCCGAGGTCTACGTCACCGAGGTGGCCCGGCGTCTGCACGCGGACGGGGCCCTCGTCACGGTGTTCTCCGCGCGCTACCCGGGAGCCTCGGCCGCCGAGACGCGTGAGGGGATCCGCTATGTACGCCGCGGCGGCCACCTGACGGTCTACCTCTGGTCGGCGCTGTTGCTGCTGACCCGTCGTTTTGGACGCCTCGACGCGGTTCTCGAGGTGCAGAACGGCATGCCCTTCCTGGCCCGGCTGTTCACCCGGGCTCGCGTCGTCGTGCTCGTGCACCACGTGCACCGGGAGCAGTGGTCCATCCTGCGTCCGGCCCTGGCGAGGTTCGGCTGGTTCATGGAGTCGAAGGTCGCCGTCCGCGTCAACCAGGGAGCGCCGTACGTCGCCGTCAGCGAGGTCACGCGGAGCGAGCTGGTGGCGCTCGGCGTGCGCGCCGGCGACGTCACGATCGCGTGGAACGGACGACCGGCAGTCCCCGACTTCGACGCGGCCGAGCCGTCAGCGACGCCGCTGCTGGCCATGCTGGTCCGCCTGGTCCCCCACAAGCGCGTGGAGCACGCGCTCGAGGTCGTCGCCGAGCTCCGTCGACGAGTTCCCCGACCTGCACCTCCGCGTGATGGGGTCGGGCTGGTGGGCCGAGCAGCTGCTCGAGCGCCGCCGCGAGCTGGGGCTCGACGACGCCGTCACCTTCGTGGGTCATGTCTCCGACCGCCAGAAGTTCGCGGAGCTCTCCGCTGCCTGGGTGCACCTGCTCCCCTCGGTGAAGGAGGGCTGGGGCCTCTCGATCGTGGAGGCCGCCCACGTCGGCGTCCCCTCCGTCGCCTACCTGGAGGCCGGCGGGGTGCGCGAGTCGATCCTGGACGGGGTCACGGGCCTCCTCGCCAGCGACCAGGAGGACCTGGTCCGCAAGGTCCGGATGCTGCTCGCCGACGCCGACCTGCGGGCCGACCTCGGACACAAGGCGCGGATCCGGGCCGGCCAGTTCTCCTGGGACGTCACGGCTGACACCGTGGCTGCGCAGCTGGGCGTCCAGCCCGGCCGCTAGCCGGGCGTCGGGTACCCGACGAGGACCTCCACGACGCAGACCGTCGCGTCCGCCGTTGCCTCGGCTGTGGTCTCCAGGCGCAGCTCCACCTCCTCCAGCGGCCCGTCGACGACGAGGTCGGCGACGTTGAGGCCGGTGCGCAACGGGAGCGAGCTCTCGTGGCCCGGTGTGGAGACCCTGAGGAAGCCGGACGCCGCGGTGTAGTAGGCGATCCGGGCCACCTGCTTGCCGCCACCGACCGGGCTGGCCAGGCGCACGACGGTCACCCGGTCCCCCGTGACCGGGTGCACACACTTCCGGTCCGAGGTCGGCACGTCGGACACGGCGCCGAGCAGCGAGAACGGGCGCAGCCTCCCCGCGGGGTCCACCATCCGCATCACGTAGGTCGGCAGGTCGAACACCGGTTCCTCCGGAGCCGTGCCGACCACGGTCGAGACGCGGGCGTCGTCCCCGAACCACACCACCATCACGTTGTCGGGTGGCGCGCTGTCGAACACCACGGCACGTGGGTCGGCACGGAGGTCGGCACGCAACCCCTCGACGTACGCGCGGTCGTCGGTGTTGTAGGAGTGCGGCGCGATCACGGAGGTCGAGACGGCCGAGGAGGCGACGTAGCAGGCCACCAGGGCAAGGACAACGGGCACGGTACGGCGGCGTCGCGCGGTCTCCCGGCCGACGGGTGCCGCGGATGGCGCGGTCGTGGCGGCCCGGGCCACCAGACCGAGGGCGACGACGAGCACCGGCACGATGTCCGCGGCATAGCGGGCGATCATCCCCAGGGCGGTACCGAAGTCCGGGCCGGTGCGGCCACCGAAGAGCAGTACGACGTCGACCAGCGTGTAGACGAGGAGCAGCAGCCAGCCCCATACCGCGGACCTCGAGCGGCGAAGCGTCAGGACCACGAGGACGACCACCACGGCCCAGCTCAGGGCCACCGCCCATCCGGTCGGCACAACGATGGTGCTCGGCCCCGGGTCGGCCCAAGGGCCCCCGACGAAGCCGGGGACGGCGTTGCGGGCGACGAAGTTGCCGACCAGCTCGGCCGACGCGGCGACCGACCCGGGCGAGGTCCGGGCGATGGGCGCGAGCTCACGATGCGCCACGACGTACCCGATCAGGAGCAGGAGGAGGGGCACCCACACCACGAGGTGCTCCCGGACGGCCGCGCCCACCCGGCGCAAGCCGACCGCGTCGGAGAACGCGATCGCCACGAAACCGAGCACGACCGGGTAGAGGACGGCCCGCTCCTGGAAGAGCAGGCCCGCCACCGTGGCCAGTACCACCAGCGGACCCGACCAGCGGCTGCCTTCCTGCAGCCGGTGGAGCAGGCCCCAGGTGGCGAGGAGCAGGAAGATCGAGACCGGCAGGTACTGGATGGCCACAGCCCACCACTGGGTCGGCGCGAGCGCCAACGGGCAGAACAAGTAGACCGCCAGGACCGGCAGCCGCCACCAGGAGGCCGGCAGCAGCCGGCAGAGCACCAGCCAGGCGAGGATCGATGCGACGAGCTGCAGGACCACGATCTCGACCACGGCAACCCCCCAGTCCAGGGGGGCGAGATGGGTGTGCAGCCAGGCGATGAGGAAGCCCCCGGGGAACAGGTGACCCGAGTAGTCCTGCATCAGCAGGTCCACCGACAGGGGCCGCGCACCCAGGGTGAGCATCAAGAAGTCGTCCTGGGTGAAGTACCCGCGGGCGAGGATCACGGCCCGCCAGGCGAGCTGACCCGCGATGAGCACGAGTGCCGCCGCCCCGGCGGCCGAGCGCCACGGACGCAGCCCACCGAGCACGACGGTCCAGAACGTGCGCTCAGCCATGTCCGTGCCGTCCGGGCCGCGCGGGCGACCGGGTCAGGAGTCCGGCGGCCGCCAGCCCGATCCCCGCAGCCGCCAGCGCGTCGCACCAGGTCGGTGGCAGCCCCGACTGCTGGCTCGCCACGATGCCGGCGGCCACCCCGGTGTGCCCAGGAGCACGGCTCCGATCGCGCCGGCGTCGCCGATCCGGCGCCGGCCGAGGTCGCCCACCAGCAGACCCGCCGCGAAGGCCGGACCGCCCAAGACCGCTCCGATGACGAGGGCCGGCAGCCGCCAGGGCCAGGCCCACGCACGCACCTCAGCGGTCCCGCCCGCCTCGGCCCTGAGCAGCGGTGCGGAGCGGTCGTCCGGAAGCCGGCGAGGACGGCGCAACCCACGAGCAGGAGCGCCAGCAACCCGCCCAGCGCGAGGCCGCCCTGGTAGAGCCGGTTGGGGGTGAAGTCCAGGGTCACCCGGCCGCCTTCGCCCTCGGGCAGCAGGTAGCCCTGCTTCCAGCCGTCGACGCGCACCGGCGTCAGCCGATGCCCGTCGAGGGTGGCGTGCCAGCCGGCGTTGACGTTCTCCGGTACGACGAGGAGGCCGGGCCGCCCCGCGCCCACGTCGAGCACGCGCCGGCTGGTGGACCAGCTCCGGACCTGCACGTCGCGATGGGTCACCGACGTCCCGGGGAGGGGACGCCTGGGGCCGCAGCGTCAGCTGGGTGGCGGTGTACTGCTCGGTGGCGCGGACGAGGAGGCGGTGGTTTCCTGCGGACAGCCGCACCGGAGGACCGCAGCCGGTGACGGTGAGCGGGGTGCCGTCCAGCACCGCTCCCGAGGGTGCCGGTCACCGAGGTCGGGTAGGTCCTCCCGTCGACCTCGAGCTCGGGGCCAAGTCCGCACACGGCGCCGGTCGTCAGGGTCCGGTCGATGAGGTGCACCTCGCTCTCGAGGTTGCTCACCTGGAGCTCGGCCACCCCCAGTGGTGGTGAGCCGGCGGTCGCCGGGGCGTCGAACCGGATCACCAGTCGGCGGGTGTGCATCGGCGCGAACGTCGCCCGGCCCAGCGTCAGGTCCACCTCGCGGGTCTGCCCGGAGTTCCCCTGCAGCTCCGCGCCCACCGGCGCCACGGCCGTTCCTTGCGGCGCGACGACGCCGAGCGAGGTAAGCGTGCGTCGATGGGGCCAACGGAGCCGCAGGGTCGGGCGCGGGTCGCCCGGCGAGGCCGCCCAGAAGCTGACCGGGTCGCCGTCGAACGCCAGCTGGGCGCCCACGCTCGGCTCGCCCTGGTAGGTCGAGGACGCGCGCACGCGAGTGTCCTCCAGGATCGGCTCCAGCAGGCGCTCCGTGGCCGGCGTGGAGCGGGCGACGACTTCGCCGTCGAAGGTCCAGGCGCCGGGCTCGGTCACGCTGATCTCGCGCACCATCCCCGACTCCTCCTCGCCGACCCGCGCGGCCGTGGTGTAGCCGCAGCTCACGCCGAGCCCCGCGTCGATGCACCCGCGGCGCGGCGGGCGCGCGCGCAGCACGAACGACGTCTTCGCATCGCCCGGCTCCGGGACGACCAGCCGCCGACCGATGGTCACGCCGGGCAGGGTGATCTCCCGAAGCGCGACCACCCCGCTCGCCGCCGGCCACGCCCGTCACCGTCACCCGGACGTGATCGACCGGCCTGCCGTCGAGCGGCACCTCGGCCAGCCCGGTGGACGGATCGACGTCGACGATGAGGGACTGGGTACCGGCGGTGACCCTGAGCCGACGGATCGGTGTCCCGGAGAAGCCGTCGACGCCGGCCTGGATCGACATCCGGTCGAGGGCGGTGGGTTGGGCGAAGCGCAGCTCGACCCACTGGCCGACCGGGTCGGTCAGTGGTGCGGACTGCCAGTAGGTCTCGGACAGCCCGTCCACGGCGGCGTACGGTCCGAGCTCGGGGCGCACCGGCCCCAGTGCGTCGGCGTACCCGCCGGAGGTCGAGGCGGTGACGGTGGCGATGCCGTCGTACTGGGCGTACACCCGCTCGGCGCCCGGGACGCCCGGGTAGTCGTGGGCGCTCCGGACCACGCGGTATGGCTCGTCGCGCGCCATCACCTCACCCAGCGCGTCCTCCAGCCTGCCGAAGGCGCGCTCGCGCTTCCGGTAGCCGTCCGCCGACCAGGTCGGGTGCGGCGTCGGGCCAGTTGTCCTCGCCGGCCAACACCGCGGGACTCTCGGGGTCCAGCGTGCCGGACTCGAGCGCAGTGAGGACGTCCTCGGGTCCCCCCGCGAGGGTCCGGACGTCGTCCAGGTCGACCGCCTCGGCCCTCGCGACCGTGCCCCCGACCTGGTAGATGTCGATCATCGGCTGCTCGCCGAAGCCGGAGCGCCCGAACGAGGCGGCCAGCACAAGGCCGGGGCTGCGCGAGATGGCGAGGTCGACGCGCGCGGGGTCCGGAGCCCCGCTGGCGAAGATGTCGAGGTCGCGGCGCACCAGGACGTACTCGATCCCCGCACGCTCGAGGAGCATCGGCGAGCGCCGGTGAGCCCTGGCCGTCGGAGATCCGCTCCTGGATCGCATCGAGGTTGCGGATCGTGCTGCCGGGAGTCAGCGGGACCTGGCTGCGAGTCGCCCACGGCGTGCTGGCGAGGCCCTGGATCGGCTCGTCGATGGTCCAGCCCCAGCGCTGCTGACCGAACCCCGAACCCGGCAGGACCAGGGTCGAGCCGGTGCCCTCCTGCTCGGCGAGGTACGCCGGCCGCCTGTGACCAGGCCGCGGGCACGGCCGACCAGCCTGGCTTGCGGAGGTCTCCCGACCACAACGGCTGCGCGCTGACCAGGAGCAGGACCACGACCATCGCCTGGGTCAAGTGTCCTCGCGCCCGCCCACCGCCGCCCTGCCGCCGGCCACCACGCGGTCGCCAGCTGGGCGAGACCCAGCGCGAGGGGCAGCCTGATCAGCGGGTCGACCTTGTGGACGTTGCGCAACATCGACAGCGGCCCGTCCAGCAGGATCTGGAACTGCTGGTGCACCGGCGACTCCAGCGGTCCGGGCGCGGCCACGGTCAGGCAGGTCGACGCCGAGCAGGAGGCTCAGGAGCAGCGGCCGTCGCAGGGGCATCCCGCGCTGGTCAGGCCCCAGAGGCCCGGCCGCGGCGACCGCCCGTGGCCGCGATCGAGGAGGGCGCGCGTGGAGAGGTCGTAGGAGCCGGGCCACCAGGGCTCCCCACCGACGAACACGTAGGAGACCCAGTGGTCGGCGCCGCGCACCCACGTTGGTCCAGCCCAGGGGGCTCACCACGGCCGAGGACGTCTCGATGTAGTCGAGGAACGGGGGGCTGTAGCGGCCGAGGACCAGCAACGGCAGCATCCACCAGGCGCTCGCCAGAGCGGCAGCGCCCACCCACCAGCGAAGCAGGCGCCCGCCACCCGGGCGGCCGAGGGTGGACAGCACCACGAAGAGGGGCAACGGCAGGGCGGCGAGGTTCTCCACGGCGTTCACGCCACCGATGAAGAGGAGGGCCACCCCCGACCACAGAGCGAGCTCGGGAACCGATCCGGCCCTGCTGGGCAAGCACGATCGGCAGCACGACCCAGGGCAGCACCGCCGTCGGGAGAACCTCGGCGCTGAGGACGCCCGCGAGACCCAGGAGGCGTGGTGCGGTGGCGAAGGCGACGCCGGCCAACCACGCCGTCCAGGGCGACGCCTCGGGGCGCAGCGCCAGCCACACTCGCCGGGTCCCCTCGAACGCGACCACCAGGAGCAGTCCCGTCCAAGCCCGCTGGACGACCCAGTCGGGCACTCCGAGACGGTCACCCAGGGAGAAAAAGGAGCCCTGAGGGAACAGGTAGCCGTAGGCCTGGTTCTGCAGTTTTCCGAAGTTGGAGTCCTGGTTCCACAACGACAGGCTGCGGCACCATGAAGCGCTCGACGGCCGGCGGTCAGGTCG
>CAVXJG010000008.1:0-39165 GCA_963762105.1 uncultured Actinomycetota bacterium
GTTGCGGCAGTTGGCGCCGTCGTCAAGACGCCGCACCCGCGCCGCGCGGCCCGACAGCGTCCTGGCGCAGGGTCAGTTCATCTTCGGGACCGTCCCTGGGCCCACGAACCGCGCGGTCAAGCCGCATGACACACCACTCGAGGGGACTTGATCTGTTGCCACTGGTAGACAGTGATGGCTGCCGCCAAATTTGATACCAACACCCGCAAGTTTGATACGAACATCACTGGCTTTCAGTGACAGGGCAGTTCTTGTATCACCGTCGGCCACATCTTCGTATCATTTCGACCCAGTGAGCTGCTCCCCGGTGGACAACAGAGAGAAGGACGCCGTCAATCGTCTCGGTGCCGCCACGAGCCCGTATCTCCTCCAGCACGCGGGAAACCCCGTCGACTGGTGGGAGTGGGGCACGGAAGCCTTCGAAGAGGCAAGGCGACGGCACGTGCCCGTCCTGCTGAGCGTCGGCTACTGCAGCCTGCCACTGGTGCCATGTGATGGCGCACGAGTCCTTCGAGGACCAGGCCACCGCCGACTACCTCAACGAACACTTCGTCAGCGTCAAGGTCGATCGAGAGGAGCGGCCCGACGTCGACGCCGTCTACATGCAGGCGACCACGGCGATGACCGGCCACGGCGGCTGGCCGATGACGTGCGTGCTCGACCACGAGGGCAGCCCGTTCTTTGCCGGCACCTACTTCCCGGAGCGTGCCCGGGGCGGGATGCCGGCGTTCCGGCAGGTGCTGGAGGCGGTCGTCGAGGCCTGGGAGCACCGCTCCGACGACGTACGACGGGTGGCGGCGGACCTGCGCGAGCACCTGCGCCGCGAGGCGACGTCGGTCTCGGCGCCGGTCGACGTGGCCGTGCTGGACGCGGCCGTGACCCAGCACCAGGCCGACTTCGACACCGCGCACGCCGGCTTCGGGGGCGCCCCGAAGTTCCCGCCGTCGATGGTGCTCGAGCAGCTGCTTCGGCACGCCCATCGCACGGGCAGCCCGGCCGCGCGGGAGATGCTCGACGCGACCTGCGAGGCGATGGCCCGGGGCGGCATCTACGACCAGCTGGGGGGCGGCTTCGCGCGCTACTCGGTGGACCGGGCCTGGGTGGTCCCGCACTTCGAGAAGATGCTCTACGACAACGCCCAGCTGCTCGGCGTCTATGCGCGGTGGGGCGGGCCGTTGGGTGATCGGGTGGCGGCCGAGACGGCCGACTTCCTGGTCCGGGAGCTGGGCACCGCCGAGGGCGGCTTCGCCGCGGCGCTCGACGCGGACTCCGAGGGAGAGGAGGGCCGGTTCTACGTCTGGACGCCGGCGCAGCTCGTCGACGTGTTGGGCGAGGACGACGGCCGCTGGGCGGCCTCGCTGCTCGAGGTGACCGCTAGCGGCACGTTCGAGCACGGCAGCTCGACGCTCCAGCTGCTGAGCGACCCCGACGACCTCGGGCGCTGGGACGGGGTACGCCGCCGGCTGATGGCTGAGCGCGACGAGCGGGTGCGGCCGGCCCGTGACGACAAGGTGGTCGCCGCGTGGAACGGCCTGGCGATCGCCTCCATGTGCGACGCGGGGCGGCTGCTCGGCCGCGAGGACCTGGTAGCGGTCGCCGAGCGGGCGGGCACGCTGCTGGCCGACCTGCACCTGCGTGACGACGGCTCGCTGCTGCGGGTCTCCCGCGACGGCCTCCCCGGGCGGCACCGCGGTGTGCTGGAGGACCACGGCTGCGTCGCGGGCGGGTTCCTGGCCCTGGCCGGCGTCACCGGCGACCCGGCCTGGCTGAGCCGGGCCCGGTCGGTGCTCGACCACGCCCTCGGCCGTTTCCGGGCCACCGACGGCGGCTTCTACGACACCGCCGACGACGCCGAGGCCCTGGTCGCGCGGCCCCGCGACCCCTCTGACAACGCCAGCCCGTCGGGCACCTCCGCCATGATCCACGCGCTGGTCACGGCTGCGGGCCTGACCGGCGAGGGCCGCTACCGCCAGGCGGCCGAGGAGGCGCTGGCCACCGTCGTCGGGTTGGCCACCCAGGCACCGCGCTTCGCTGGCTGGTCGCTGGCCGCCGCCGAGGCGCTGGCGGCGGGACCCCTCGAGGTCGCGGTGGTCGGCCCGGAGGGTCCGGCGCGCGACGCCCTGGAGCGGACGGCACGCGCCGCCCCCGGCGTCACCGTCGTGGTCGCCGACGCCGGCGACAACGGCATCCCCTTGCTGGACGCGCGCGGGCCGGTCGACGGTGAGCCGGCGGCGTACGTGTGCCGCCAGATGGTGTGCGATCGCCCCGTGACGACGGCCGCCGAGCTCGCGGCGCTGCTCTCGGTGGGATAGTCCCTGACGTTTGGGTTGCTTTCGCGCCCGAAAACCATCCCAAACGTCAGGGACTATCCGAGCGCCGCCCTCAGAGGCCGAGGTGGGCGAGCAGGCGGGCGGTGAAGGCGTCCTGGGGCAGGTCGCTGGTCAGCAGACCCATTCCGGTGTGGAAGGCCATTGCCACCAGGGTGACGGCCAGGACGCCCACGGCGAGGCGCTGCCAGGGGCGCGGACCGTCGTCGCGCGCGGCGGTGACGCGACCGTGCGCACGCTCGAGCCAGCGGGCGAAGACGGTGGACACCAGAGTGCTCACGACGCTGGCCACGATGGCACCGATGACGGTGCCGACCAGGCCGAGCCGGGTGCTCAGCATGGTGGCGGTCGCCGCGGCGACGGCGCCACCGATGACGGTGGGATAGGTCAGGGAAGGGCGGTTTGTGTCAGACATGTCCTAGGAGGGACGAACCAGCCGCCCGATTGGTTGCCCGTTGGGTGCCTGTCGTGACCGAGAACACGCCGACGGGCGTGTCGGCTCAGGGTCAGCGCAGCGAGTACGTCGCGAGCGAGACGCCGACGTAGTGGGTGACGAACGCCAGGATCGTCAGGGTGTGGAACACCTCGTGGAACCCGAACCAGCGGGGCCACGGGTTGGGCCGCTTGATGCCGTAGATGACGCCGCCCACCGTGTAGAGCGCTCCGCCCGTGATGACCAGCACCAGGACGGCCGTGCCGATCCCGACTCCGAGGCGGTGCGAGCCCTCGTTGAAGGCAGGCATGAAGAAGACCGCGACCCACCCCATCCCGAGGTAGATCGGGAGATAGAGCCACTTGGACGCACCGATCCAGAAGACCTTGAACAGCACCCCGAGCACCGCGACCGTCCAGATCGCCGTGAGCAGCACGACCCGCTGGGTGCCCTCGAGCAGCACCAGCGTGAACGGCGTGTAGGAGCCGGCGATGAGCAGGAAGATGTTGGCGTGGTCGAAGCGGCGCAGGAAGCCGTGGACGCGCGGCGACCAGTGCCCCCTGTGATAGATGGCGGAGACGGTGAAGAGCAGCACGGCCGAGAGGGTGTAGACGGCCGACCCGATCCGCGTCGGAGCGGTGGGGGAGAGTGCGATGAGGACGATCCCGGCCGCCACGGTCAGCGGGGCGGAGGCGAGGTGCAGCCAGCCGCGGAGCTTCGGCTTCACCTCCGCAACGGTCTCTGCGAGCGAGTCGAGCCCGCTGCGGATGATGTCGCTCATTGCTTCCAAGGTAGCGGGCCGCCGGTAGGCACGGGCCATCTTCGCCGCTTCCGAACAGCGCGTCCCTGCGCCGGTAACATCGGCTGCGTGGCGGACTGGACGGTCGACTGGAAGGAGCGCGTCCGCCGGGTGCTCTACCCGGCGTACGAGGCTCGGATGGTCAAGGCCCTCCCCGCAGACCGGATCCCGCAGCACGTCGGGGTGATGCTCGACGGCAACCGCCGCTGGGCCAAGTCGGTGGGCGAGGACTCTGCACACGGCTACCGCGCCGGCGCCGCCAACATCGAGCCGCTCCTCGAGTGGTGCGGCGAGGTGGGTGTGCGCGTCGTCACGCTCTGGCTGCTCTCCACCGACAACCTCAACCGACCCTCCTCCCAGCTGACCGGGCTGCTGCGCATCATCGAGGGCGCCGTCGCCGCGCTGGCCGAGCAGCATCGCTGGCGGCTGCACCCGGTGGGCGCCCTCGACATGCTGCCGGCGGGCACCGCCCAGGTGCTCAAGGACGCCGAGGACCGCACCCGCGACGTCGACGGCCTGCTCGTCAACATCGCCGTCGGCTACGGCGGCCGGCGCGAGATCGCCGACGCCGTGCGGTCCCTGCTGCAGGAGCACGCGACTCGCGGCACCAGCCTGGAGGAGCTGGCCGAGGTCATCGACGTCGAGCACATCGCCGAGCACCTCTACACCAAGGGCCAGCCCGACCCCGACCTGGTGATCCGCACCTCCGGCGAGCAGCGGCTCGGCGGCTTCCTGTTGTGGCAGAGCGCCCAGAGCGAGTTCTACTTCTGCGAGGCCTACTGGCCCGACTTCCGCAAGGTCGACTTCCTGCGAGCGATCCGGGCCTACTCGCAGCGAGAGCGCCGCTACGGCACCTGAGGGGACGGCTAGAGGACCGGACCTGTTCACCCCCTGATTCGGGCGTGTTGCCACGAAAGGTCCCTCCACCGTCGTACCTTCGCAATAACGGCGGGTGGGGAAGCCCGTCGTATCGGGAGGCAAGAACGTGGCTGACCACGACTGCGTACGACGACCGCTGGGTCGCGTCCGCGGGGGCCGACACTCCGGCCTGTTCGCCCCTTCCCGGTCCGATCGCGAGAACTGACCAGGACCGGGGCGAGAGTGCGCGCGCCGGCCGTGAGGGGTGCCATCGTGCCTCAGGCCAAGAAGAAGTCGCTTGCCGTCAGCCCCACCACCCGCACGTTCGTGCTCGACACGAGCGTGCTGCTCGCCGATCCGGGTGCCCTGCGCCGTTTCGCCGAGCACGAGGTGGTGCTCCCCGTCGTGGTGATCACCGAGCTGGAGGGCAAGCGGCACCATCCCGAGCTGGGCTTCTTCGCGCGCAGTGCCTTGCGCATGCTCGACGACCTGCGGATCCTGCACGGCCGCCTGGACCAGCCGGTCCCGGTCGGCGACGCCGGCGGGTCGATCCGGGTCGAGCTGAACCACACCGACGCGGCCTCGCTGCCCTCGGGCTTCCGGCTCGGCGACAACGACACCCGGATCCTGGCGGTCGCGCGCAACCTCGCCGACGAGGGGTTCGACGTCACCCTGGTCTCCAAGGACCTGCCGCTGCGGATCAAGGCCTCGGCCGTCGGCCTCGACGCCGAGGAGTACCGCGCCGACGCGATCAGCGACTCCGACACCGGTTACACCGGGATGGCCGAGCTCGACGTCAGCGCCCCCGAGCTCGACGAGCTCTACGACGACGGCTCGATCGACCTGCCGGCGGCCCGCGACCTGCCCTGCCACTGCGGCCTGGTGCTGCTCTCCGACCGCGGCACCGCCCTCGGCCGGGTGGGCGCCGACAAGCAGGTCCGGCTGGTCCGCGGCGACCGCGAGGCATTCGGCATCCACGGCCGGTCGGCCGAGCAGCGGATCGCCCTGGAGATGCTGCTCGATCCTGAGGTCGGCATCGTCTCGCTCGGCGGGCGCGCCGGCACCGGCAAGTCGGCGCTGGCGTTGTGCGCCGGCCTCGAGGCCGCCCTGGAGCGCCGCCAGCACAAGAAGGTGATCGTCTTCCGACCCCTCTTCGCCGTCGGCGGCCAGGAGCTCGGCTACCTGCCTGGTTCGGAGTCGGAGAAGATGTCGCCGTGGGCCCAGGCGGTCTTCGACACCCTCGGCGCGATCACCTCGCGCGAGGTGATCGACGAGGTGCTCGACCGCGGGATGCTCGAGGTGCTCCCGCTGACCCACATCCGCGGCCGCTCGTTGCACGACGCCTTCGTCATCGTCGACGAGGCCCAGTCGCTGGAGCGCAACGTGCTGCTCACCGTGCTCTCGCGCATCGGCGCGGGCTCCAAGGTCGTGCTCACCCACGACGTCGCGCAGCGCGACAACCTGCGCGTCGGACGGCACGACGGGGTCGTCGCCGTCGTGGAGAAGCTGAAGGGGCACCCGCTCTTCGCCCACGTCACGCTGACCCGCTCGGAGCGCTCCCCGATCGCCGCGTTGGTCACCGAGATGCTGGAGAACGTCACGCTCTGAAGCCCCTCCTGACCTCTCGAGCACGTGCCTGATGGGGCCTGTGTGAGCCATGTGACCGATGGTGCGAATTGTGATGCAAACCCCCTAGGCAATCTCTGGCGTTGTTTTGGCGGGGGTCTCCGTTCTCCGGCATGGTGACGAGATCGTTTCGTTACCTCGTGACTCTCGGCGCCGGGCCGCGGAACACCCCTGAGCACCACCCCAGAGCACGACCCGCACGATCTGTCCCCCTGTCGTCGACCGAGCGAGTAGTCCCCTGTGAGCTTGACCGACACGCCTGCGGCGAAGCCCGCCCCGCGCGCGCCGAAGCACCGCGCCGTCGCGACCCCGCGTCGTACGCCGGCCACTTCCGCGACCGCCGGCAAGCGGCGCGGCGCGCACGCCAAACCGGCGTCCGCGCTCGTGGGCCGGCGGGTCCGGCGCACCGCCGCGCTGACGGGCGTCGCCGGGTTCGCGACCGCCCTGGCCGTCGGCGGCGGCATGCTGTCAGCACCGGCGAGCGTGGTGGCCGTGACGGGCCACCTGTCCGCGGCCGTCCCCGGAGCCGGCACCTCCACCCTCTCCGCCGACGCGGTGGCCGCCCGCGCCCGGCCGCCGGTCTCGCGGTCCGACCGACGCGACACCGTCGACCGCGACAAGGCCCAGACCCTCGCTCAGACCGACGGGCCCGCCGTGACCCGCAGCGAGAACATCGCCGACGAGGACGCGCGCACGATCGCCCAGGCGCTGCTCGCCGAGTTCGGTTTCAGCCCGGACCAGTTCTCCTGCCTCGACCCGCTCTGGGCGGGGGAGAGCGGCTGGCGGACCACCGCAGACAACCCGAACTCCTCGGCCTACGGGATCCCCCAGGCGCTACCCGGCTCCAAGATGTCGTCGGCCGGCTCCGACTGGGCGACCAGCGCGGTCACCCAGATCCGCTGGGGACTCGGCTACATCCGCGACCGCTACGGCAGCCCCTGCGGCGCGTGGGGCTTCAAGCAGGGTCACGGCTGGTACTGACCCGAAGGGGCTAGCCCAGGGCCTCCGATCGGGTGAACTTTCCCGATTCCCGACCTCTCGACCCGGCGGGGCACCAGGATGGCGTTGCCATTCTCGGGACTTACCACTCACGCCCTGGGGGGCACCATGTCTCGACTCGTCCGCGTCCGAATGCTCGGCGCACTCCTCGCCGCAACCGCCCTCAGCGTCAGCGCCGTGGCGGTCCCTGCGGCCCAGGCCGCCGCCAAGCCGCCGGTCAAACCCGGACTGGTGACCGGTCTGGCCCTCACGCTGACGAAGCCTGCGGACAACTTCACGGTCGCCGCGACCTGGAACCCCGCCACCAACGCCACCAGCTATGTCGTCGCGCTGACCAACGCGACCACGGGCGCCGCACTGGCCGGCAACACGGTCGGCGTCACCAACTGGTCGGCCTCGGTCAACCTGACCGGGGTCACCCAGGTCAGGCTCACCGTGACGCCGTACGCCGCCAACCGCTCGGGCACGGCAACTGCCGTCACCCAGAACGTCCCCGACCTCACCGCGCCCAACGGCACCTTCGCCGTCTCCTGGGTCGACCGGCTCGGCACCATCACCCAGACCGCGCTCAGCGACGACGGGCCGATCGGTCAGGTCACGCGCACCATCTCGTGGGGCGACAACACCCTGCCGCAGTCCTGGACCACCGGCACGGCGATCAACCACCTGTACGCCGCCGACGGGCTGTACCGCCCGACCGTGACCCTGAAGGACGGCCCGGGCAACACCCGCGTCATCCAGCTCGCCGCGATCGTCCCGGGTGACAAGACCGCTCCGGTCGGCACCTTCACCACCTCGCCGGGCAAGGCCTGGGTGTCGCTGACGCCGGTCAACCTGACCCAGACCTCGCTGAGCGACGACTTCAGCCCCGCCTCCTACGTGCTGCGGTTCGTCGACTGGGGCGACGGCTCGGCCGTCCAGGCCTGGACCGACGGCGTGTCCATCACCCACGTCTACGCCGTGACCGGCAGCTACGCGCCCGCCGTGGTCCTCAAGGACGAGGCGGGCAACACCCGCCAGGTGGCCTCGCCTGCCGTCCTCATCGAGCGCGACGTCGTCGCCCCCGTGGTCAAGCTGCAGCCGCCCAAGAAGCAGACCCACGACGTCGGCTCCTGGAAGAAGCTCCTCGGCACCGCCACCGACACCAATGGCACCGGCGTCGTGTCGGTCTCCGTCTGGGCCATCGAGAAGCGGACGAAGGGCTGGTACTTCTACAAGGGCGTCGCCAAGACCTGGGTCAAGGCGGACTCCAAGGCCAAGGCGTGGAAGCGGGCGAAGGCGGCCGTGACCACCACCAACGCCAAGGCCGAGTGGTCCGTCCGCCTCTCCGGCCTCCGCCAGGGGACGCTGTTCTACAAGACGTCAGCGACCGACCTGGTGGCCAACGCCTCCAAGCCGGTGCTGAAGAAGGCGGTCCTCACCGCCCCCTGATCCCTGTCGGCCGATCGCCGTCGGCCAGCTGGGTCGCCGCTGACCCGCCACGTTCCCGGGGCGGGTCAGCGGCAACAGAAGATCGTCACCTCGCCGGCGTACTCACGGGGCCAGTCGTTGGTTTCGAGCTGCCAGTCGACGGGCTCTTCGGAAGACTGGAGATACGCCAGCGCCGCGTCGCTGTCGGCGAACACCGCGCGCGGCCGGAGGTCGGTCCGGCTCACCTCGGCGAAATGGCGGCGCAGCTGCTCCTCGCCGTTCTGGCTGCTGAACGCGGTCACGACCGGATCGCCACCCGCCTCGCGGCGCAGGTCGGCGACATGATCGTCGCCGTTGGTGATCGCCACGAAGAGCCCGCCCGGGCGCAACACCCGACGGATCTCGGCGAGCCCGCGGTGGACGTCGGGCACGTGGTAGAGCATCCACAGCGCCGCGACCACGTCGAACGCCTCGTCGCCGAAGGGGAGGTCCTGGACGTCGCCCTCGCGAGCGTCGACGCCCCGGGCGCGAGTCATCTCGACGAAGCGGGCCGACTGGTCGACGGCGGTGAGGCGCGCCTCGGGCATGGCCGCCTTCATGCGGGCCGAGAAGCAGCCGGTGCCGGGACCGACCTCGAGGACCCGCAGCGGGCGTTCGGCGACCACCGCGTCGAGCGCCTCGGTGTTGGGATCGCGGCCGTCGGCGGTGGGGTGCCACACCGACGTGCGGGTCTCGAGGTGGTCCTCGGTGAGGTACTGGCGGCGGACGGCGGCCGCGTCGTCGATCGTGCTCACGACTGGGTCATCCTCTGGGTCATCCTCTCGATGTCGAGGGCTTCGTCGAGCTGAGCCTCGGTGAGCTCACCCCGTTCGACGAACCCGAGAGCGATCACCGTCTCACGGATGGTGGCGCCGTCGGCGAGGGCCTTCTTCGCGATGGCCGCGGCCTGCTCGTAGCCGACGTACTTGTTGAGGGGGGTGACGACCGACGGCGAGGACTCGGCGTAGCGCCGCATCCGCTCACGGTCGGCGGTGATGCCGCGGACGCACGTGGCGAGCAACCCCGAGGACGTGGTGAGCAGGCGCAACGACTCCAGGATGTTGCGGGCCATCACGGGCAGCATCACGTTGAGCTCGAAGCTGCCCGAGGCGCCGGCGAACCCGATGGCCGCGTCGTTGCCGATGACCTGGGCGCAGACCATCAGGGTCGCCTCCGGGATCACCGGGTTGACCTTGCCCGGCATGATGCTCGACCCGGGCTGCAGGTCGGGCAGGTGGATCTCGGCCAGCCCGGTGGTCGGCCCGCTCGACATCCAGCGCAGGTCGTTGCAGATCTTGACGAGGCCGACGGCGATGGTGCGCAGCGCGCCGCTGAGCTCGACGATGGAGTCCTGGCCGCCTTGCGCCTCGAAGTGGTCGCGGGCCTCGGTGAACGACTCGCCCGTCGCCTCGTTGAGCCGCTCGATCGTGCGGGCCGCGAAGTCGGGAGCCGTGTTGATGCCGGTGCCCACGGCGGTGCCGCCGAGGGGGAGCTCGCGGACGCGTGGCAGGCAGCCTTCGACCCGCTCGCGGGCGCGGTCGACGACGGCGGCGTATCCCGCGAACTCCTGGCCGAGGGTGACGGGGGTGGCGTCCATCAGGTGGGTGCGGCCGGACTTGACGGCGTCGGCGAACTCCTCGGCCTTGGCCGTGAGGGCGTCGTGCAGGTCGGCGAGTGCCGGCAGCAGGTCGGCGGCGGCGAGCGTCGCGGCGACGTGGATCGCGGACGGGAACGTGTCGTTGGAGGACTGGCCCGCGTTGACATGGTCGTTGGGGTGGACCTCGACGCCGGCGCGGGCGGCCAAGCTGGCGACGACCTCGTTGACGTTCATGTTGGTGCTGGTGCCGGAGCCCGTCTGGAAGACGTCGATGGGGAACTGGTCGTCGTGCTCGCCCTGCGCCACCGCAGTCGCGGCGGCGGCGATGGCGTCGGCCTGCTCGTCGGTGAGCACCTTCAGGTCGCGGTTGGTCTGAGCAGCGGCGGCCTTGATCCGCGCCAGCGCGTGCACCAGGCGCGGCTCGAGAGGGGCGCCGCTGATCGGGAAGTTCTCGACCGCCCGTTGAGTCTGGGCCCGCCAGAGGGCCTGTGCCGGAACGCGCACCTCCCCCATCGAGTCGTGCTCGACGCGATAGTCCTGATTGTCGTCCGGGGTCTCGGGACTCATGACCCCGACGCTACCCGCCGTGCCCGACGGGCCAGGTGCAGCCAGTAGCGCTCGGCACGGCCCTGCAGGTCGACGTCGAAGTCGAGCTCCTCGGCGTTGCCGAACACTCGCCGCAGGGCCGCGTCGAGCGCCGCGTCGCGGTCGGCCGACCAGACGACGCAGACGCCTTCTGGCCGCATCGCCCGCCGGGTCGCGACGAGCAGCCGGTCGTCGTACAGGGCGGCGTTGCTGTCGTGGACGAGGTTGCGCGGGCCGTTGTCGACATCGAGCAGCACCACGTCGTACGCCGCCTCCTCGGACCGTTCGATCGCGTCGGGCGACGTCGTCGACGACGACCTCGACGCGCGGATCGCCCAACAGGCCGGGGCCCTGGGGGACGGTGCCGTCGCGCAGCCAGCCGACCAGCGCCGGCTCGATCTCCACGACGGTGACCCGCTCGACTCGCGGGTCGGCCAGTACCTCGGCCAGCGTGAAGCCCAGGCCGAGCCCACCCACGAGCACGTGTCTTGGCTGGGTCACCACGGCCAGCGACCGTCGCGCCAGCTCTCGCTCGCTGGTCGTCTCGGCGGTGTCCATCACGAACACGCCGTTGGCCCGGAGCTCGAGCACGTCATCGTCGCGCCGGCGCAGCACCAGCTCGCCCCGCTCCGAGTCGGCCCGCGCCACCTCGACAGGTGGGTTCACTGGGCCGAACGCACCCGGATCCCCGACAGCGGAACCGTGACCGCGCCGGAGGGGTCGGTGTAGAAGTCGTTGCCCTTGTCGTCGATGACGATGAAGGCGGGGAAGTCCTCGACCTCGATCTTCCACACGGCCTCCATCCCGAGCTCGGGGTACTCCAGCACCTCGACCGACTTGATGCAGTCCTGGGCCAACCGCGCCGCCGGGCCGCCGATGGAGCCGAGGTAGAAGCCACCGTGCTCCGCGCACGACTCGGTGACCACCTTGGACCGGTTGCCCTTGGCCAGCATCACCATCGACCCGCCCGCGGCCTGGAACTCCGAGACGTAGGAGTCCATCCGGCCCGCGGTGGTCGGCCCGAAGGACCCGGACGCCATCCCGGTCGGCGTCTTGGCCGGGCCGGCGTAGTAGACGGCGTGGTCGCGCAGGTAGGCCGGCATCTCCTCGCCCGCGTCGAGCCGCTCCTTGATCTTGGCGTGCGCGATGTCGCGGGCCACCACCAGCGGCCCGGTCAGCGAGAGCCGGGTCTTGACGGGGTGCCTTGACAGCTCGGCGAGGATCTCGGGCATCGGCTGCGTCAGGTCGACCTTCACGACCTCGCCGCCCGCGATGTCGTCGGCGATCCCGGCGTCCGGCAGGTAGTGGGCCGGGTCGGTCTCGAGCTGCTCGAGGAAGACGCCCTCGGCGGTGATCTTGCCCAGCGCCTGACGGTCCGCCGAGCACGACACCGCCAGCGCCACCGGGCACGAGGCGCCGTGCCGCGGCAGCCGGACGACCCGCACGTCGTGGCAGAAGTACTTGCCGCCGAACTGCGCACCGATGCCGAAGGACTGCGTCAGCTTGAAGACCTCCTCCTCGAGCTCGACGTCGCGGAAGCCGTGCGCCGAGGGCGATCCCGACGTCGGCAGGTGATCGAGGTAGTGCGCGGAGGCGAGCTTGGCGGTCTTGAGGGCGTACTCCGCCGACGTGCCGCCGATCACGACGGCCAGGTGGTACGGCGGGCAGGCGGCCGTGCCGAGCGAGCGGATCTTCTCGTCGAGGAAGGCGAGCATCCGCTTCGGGTTCAAGACGGCCTTGGTCTCCTGATAGAGGAACGACTTGTTCGCCGAGCCGCCGCCCTTGGCCATGAAGAGGAACTTGTACTCCGGTCCGTGCCCACGCTGGTCCGCAAGGTAGGGCGTCGCGTAGAGCTCGATCTGCGCGGGCAGGTTGGTGCCGGTGTTCGTCTCCTCCCACATCGTCAGCGGCGCCAGCTGGGAGTAGCGCAGGTTGAGCTTGGTGTAGGCGTCGTACACCCCGAGCGAGATCGCCTCGGCGTCGTCGGCACCGGTGAGCACGCCCTCGGACTTCTTGCCCATCACGATGGCGGTGCCGGTGTCCTGGCACATCGGCAGCACCCCGCCGGCGGAGATGTTGACGTTCTTGAGCAGGTCCAGCGCCACGAACCGGTCGTTGCCCGACGACTCCGGGTCGTCGATGATCCGCCGCAGCTGGGCGAGGTGCGCCGGCCGCAGGTAGTGCGCGATGTCGTGCATCGCCTCGGCCGTCAGCTGCCGGATGGCCTCGGGAGTCACCTGGACGAAGGTGCGGCCGCCTGCTTCGAAGGTCGACACACCCTCGGTGGTCACCAGCCGGTAGGGCGTCTCGTCGTCGCCGATCGGCAGCAGGTCGGAGTAGACGAACTCAGGTTCAGCGCTCACGATCCGAGGCTAGTCCAGACTGTCGGACGTGCCGTCGTACGCCCTGCTCGTGCTGCCGTCGGCCAACCGCGTGTACGCACTCGCGTCGGCGGCCCTCACCATCGCCGAGCTTGGCGTGCTCGCCACCACCCGGTTGGGCGACCGGCTCGGGGACGCAGAGTCGACCCTGATCGCCGGCGTGCCGTACCTCACCTTCGACGCCAACCTCACCCCGGACGACTTCGAGATGCTCGGCGACGTCTCCACGGCGATGGCGCTGTTCGAGCGCGAAGGCACCGCCCTGAGGCCGGTCGAGCTCCCGAGACGCGACCGCTTCGACGACGACCTGCTGACGATCCTCAAGTACCAGGGCAAGACCAACGAGCTGTTCACCAAGATGCTGCTCAACGTGACGGTCTGGTCGATCGCCCCAGCACATGACCGGCCGACCGACGACCGTCCGCTCCACGTCCTCGACCCGATGTGCGGCCGCGGAACGACGCTCAACCAGGTGCTGATGAACGGCTGGCACGCCGCCGGCATCGATGTCGATGCCCGCGACTTCGACGCCTACGCCGCGTTCCTGAAGTCGTGGCTCCAGCTCAAGCGGCTCAAGCACACCGCGCAGGTGACGCCGCTGCGACGCGACGGCGCCAGGCTCGGCCGGCGCTTCCGTGCCGAGATCGGCGTCACCAAGGACGACTGGAAGGCCGGACGCGCCATCACCCTCGACTTCGTCAACGCCGACACCATCCACGCCCGCGCCGTGCACCGGGCCGCGAGCGTCGACGCGATCGTCGTCGACGCGCCGTACGGCGTGCAGCACGGAAGCCGGTCGGGCGGCCGGCTCGCGCGGAGCCCGCTCGACCTGTTGCGCGAGGCCGTCCCGGTCTGGGCGGAGGTGCTTCGGCCCGGCGGCGCGATGGGGATCGCCTGGAACACCCACGTGGCCCGCCGGTCGGAGGCTCTCGGGGTGCTGGAGGCCGTTGGTCTGGAGCCGCTGGACGACGGTCCGTACCGCGAGCTCGAGCACCGCGTCGACCAGGCGATCCAGCGCGACATCCTGGTGGCGCGCAAGCCGGACTAACCTGTCCCCATGGCGATCGAGAAGGCCGGGGACGGACACGTCGGGCACGACCCGACGCAGCTCCGCGTCTCGGACGAGGACCGGCACAAGGTCGCGGAGATCCTGCGCGAGGCGGCGGGCGAGGGGCGGATCGACTTCGAGGAGCTCGACGAGCGGCTGGAGGCGACCTACGCCGCCAAGACCTACGCCGACCTGGTGCCCATCACGGTCGACCTGCCGGCCCACACGCCGCCGGTCGCCCGCACCCCCGTTCCGCGCCGCGAGGTGTTGCCTGCCACCACCAGCCACGAGTCGTCGTGGTCGGTGATGGGGGAGTGCAAGCGGCAGGGCGCGTGGCTCGTGCCGGCCCACCACACCGCCTTCGCGCTGATGGGCAGCGTGCTGCTTGACCTGCGCGCGGCCACCTTCGCCGCGCGTGACGTGACGATCACCGCCAACGCCGTGATGGGCGAGGTCAAGGTCATCGTGGACGCCGGCACCCACGTCGTGGTCGACGGAGTCCCGATCATGGGCGAGTTCCACCAGGCCAAGGACAAGACCGCGGCGCTGCTCGGACCCGACTCGCCCGTGGTCCGGGTCAAGGGCATGGCCCTGATGGGCAGCGTGTCGGTGCAACGGCTGCCGGCGCCCGGGACCCCGAAGAAGATCATCGGCCGCTACTGATCCCGCTGGTTGAGGAGGTTGCGCTAGCAACCGTCTCGAAACCAAAGGGCCTTCACGCCTCCGGCGTGAGGTGCACCAGGGTGACGACCTCCGGCCGCATCCGCGGCATCCAGAACCCCCGGCTCGCGAGCAGGGCGCCGGACACCGGCTGGTCGTCGGTCGGACCAGTGGCGAACGGCCGGACCGACATGCTGGTTCCCAGCTCGGCGACCGGACCCTCCCAGCGCAGCCGATAGCGCGTCGTCGGTTCGAGCCCCGGGACACGCACCGAGACGCCGCGGTTGTGTGCGGACTCGTCGAGCTGCACGTGTGCGACGAGCGCCTCGATCCGTCCGTCGACCGCGCCGACCACTCCATGGAGCAGCACGCTCGGGTCGGACGACTCGGGGCGGACCATCCGGCCCGAGTGCAGCAGCGGCCGGAACCGTTTGAACCGCGCGACCCAGGAGGCCAGCTGGTCGAGCTCGTGCTCCGAGGCCTCGGTCAGGTCCCACTCGATGCCGAAGGCGCCGAAGAGCGCGGTCGCTGCCCGGAAGTCGAGGGAGAGCGTTCGTCCCGTGGTGTGCGAGCGGGGTGCGGAGATGTGCGCGCCGGCGTACTCGGGTGCGACCAGCTGGGTGGTCCAGCGCTGGATCTGCTGCCGGGCCACGGCGTCGGTCATGTCGGAGGTCCACACCCGCTGCACGCGCTCCAGCACGCCGAGGTCGATCCGCCCGCCGCCAGAGGCACACGACTCCCAGGCCACGCGGGGATGGGCGGCCCGGAGCCGGTCGATGAGGTCGTAGAACGCCAGCGTCTGGGCGTGCGCCACCGGGGCGCCACCGCGCGCTCCCGACCCGGCCTCGAGCAGGTCGCGGTTGTGGTCCCACTTCACGTAGTCGATCGCATGCGCGGAGAGCACCTTGTCCATGCGCTCGAAAACATGGTCGAGCACGTCGGGCCGAGTCAGGTCGAGCACCAGCTGGTGACGCTGCAACAGGGGGGTGCGGTCACCCGCCGCGAGGATCCAGTCGGGGTGCTGGCGGTAGAGGTCGGAGTCGGGATTGACCATCTCGGGCTCGAACCAGAGCCCGAACTCCATGCCCAGCCCGCCGACGTGGTCGATCAGCGGGTTCAGCCCGTCGGGCCACACACTCTCGTCGACCCACCAGTCGCCGAGCCCGGCGGTGTCGTCGCGCCGGTCGTGGAACCAACCGTCGTCGAGCACGAACCGCTCGACGCCGACCCGGGCGGCCCGGTCGGCGATGCTGCGCAGCCGGTCGAGGTCATGGTCGAAGTAGACCGCCTCCCAGACGTTGAGCACCACCGGCTGGATGCGCGGGTGGGCGTCGAGGGAGCGCTGGTAGGTGTGCCAGGCCGCGGCCAGCCCGTCGAGCCCGTCGTCGGCCGCCGCGAAGTAGACCCATGGGGTGGCGTACGACGCCTCCGGCGGCAGCGTCACCTCGCCGGGAAGCAGGTGCTCGCCGCCACCGATGGTCGTGCCGCTGGCGGCGGTGCGCTCCACCCTCAGCACCGAGTTGCCACTCCAGGCGACGTGCACGCCGACGACGCGACCGTGGGTCGTCCCGAAGGCGGGCGTGCCGGCGACGACCATGGTGGCCGAGTCCAGACCGGGGCGTCCGCCCAGGCCTTCGCGAAGCCACAGCCCGTCGGTGATGGTGTGCCGCTGCGGGCTGCGCTCGCGCTCGTGACGCCCGGTGAAGTCGAGCAGCTCGACGTGGTCGTCGGGCAGGGGGAGCACCACCTCGAGGCCGTCGACGACGTAGTCACCCTGGCCCCGGTTGGTGACCGTGCACCGGCCCCGCAGCGAGCCGCCGGCCACCGTCTCCAGCTCGACGACCAGACCGAGTCCGGCGTCCTCGTCGACGGCCGTGACGACCAGCCGCCGATCATCGTGCTCCTCGGCCACGGGGCGGAACCACGTCGACCAGGCACCGCCGGTCTCCGCGACGTCCGCGCTGCGGAGCCGATGGCCGCGCAGGTGCGGGCGGGTGAACCGGCCGCGGGCGTGCTCGCCGAGCAGCGGCATGCCTGGGCCGTGCTCGACCACCGAGAAGCCGTCGGCTTCCGTCAACTCGCCCGTCTCGGCGCCTCTGGTCGGTCCCAGCCACGACACCACGGGCAGCGCACCGTCGACCGGCGTCAGGGCGATCGCCGTGCGAAGGTCGGCGCCATCGTCGGCCGGTGGGAACGACCGGGGGAGTGGCATGGGGGATCCTCAGCGAGTTGGGGGTGGTGGGTCCGCAAGTCCGTCACGTGCGGAGCGCCCGGGCAGCTGCTGCCCGGGCGCTCCGACGTAATGGTGCTACCTGTTCAGCCCTTGACGGCGCCCGCGGTCATGCCGCGGACGAAGAACCGCTGCATCGCGAGGAACACCACGATCGGGAGGATGATCACGATGAAGCCTCCCGCCGTGGTGAGCTCCCAGCCCTGACCGACGGTCGTCCGGAGGCCGGTGAGGGCGACCGTCACCGGCTCGTTCTTGCCCGGGCCGATGAAGACCAGAGCGACCAGCAGGTCGTTCCAGACCCAGAGGAACTGGAAGATCGCGAACGACGCCAGCGCGGGCACCGACATCGGCAGGATCAGCCTGAAGAACGTCTGGTAGTGGCTGGCGCCGTCGATCTTGGCCGACTCGATCACGGTCCTGGGCAGGGTGGCCATGTAGTTGCGCAGGATGTAGATGGCCAGCGACATGCCGAACCCGATGTGTGCGAGCCACACCGCGGGGAACGTGCCGTTCATGCCCAGGTTCCCGTAGATCTTCAGCATCGGCACGAAGGCGACGTAGTTCGGCACCACGAGCAGGCTGACGATCGCCGAGGAACAGGACGTCGCGACCCCAGAACTCCATGAACGTGAACGCGTACGCCGCGAACGCAGCGATCAGGATCGGGATGAACGTCGCGGGCAGCGTGATCGCCAGGCTGTTGATGAAGGCCTGGCCCATGTTGGAGTTCTCGATGGCCTTGGTGTAGTTGTCGAACGTGAGGTTGCCGAGGTAGTCGCCTGGATGGGTGAAGACCTCCCACCAACCGCTGCTGTTGGCGTCGTCGAGCGGTCGGAACGACGTGACCAAGGTGCCCACGATCGGCACCATCCACGCCACGCAGAGCAGACGTGAGGAAGATCTTGGTGGGCCAGCCGGCCTTGGCAGGGTTGCCTTCTCCACGGTCGGTGGGGGCCTTGCGCTTGGCGACCTTCGGGGTCTCGTCGATGACCGTGGTCGCGGGGAAGGTCATGCGTTGGCCTCCTCAGCCTTGAAGTGGCGCACCTGGTAGAACATGATCGGGATCACGGCGATCATCAGGAGTCACGACGATCGCCGCAGCGGCACCGTTGTTGAAGTTGGTGCTCAGCTGGTTCCAGAACTCGTTGCCGAGCACGTTGGTGTTGAAGTTGCCGTTGGTCATCACGTAGACGATGTCGAAGACCTTCATCACGCCGATCAGGACAGTGATGTAGACCGTGATGATCGTGCCCTTGATCTGCGGGACGACGACCTTGAAGAAGATCTGCCGCTCGCTGGCCCCGTCGATGCGGGCCGCCTCGAGGGTGTCGCCCGGCACGCCCTTGACCGCGGCGGACAGCAGCACCATCGAGAAGCCGACCTGCGACCAGAGCAGCACGATCATCAGCAGGAAGCTGTTGAAGTGGTACTGGCTCTGTTGCAGCCACGCCACGGGGTCGCCGCCGAAGGCTTCCTTCGTGGCGTTCATGAGACCGATCTGAGGTTGGCCCGCCGGCGCGGCGTAGTAGACGAACCGCCAGATGGTCGCCGCTCCCACCATGCTGATCGCCATCGGCAGGAAGATGACCGTCTTCGACGCCTTCTCGCCACTGGGGCCGAGCCGGTCGGCGAGGGTGGCCACCGCGAGTCCGAGGACGACGCACGCTGCCGGGACGACGATGATCCAGAGCACGGTGTTGTAGACCGCCTCCCGGAATCCCGTGTCGGTGAACAGGTCGGTGTAGTTCTGGGTGCCCACCCACTCGGTGGAGGAGCGGTCCTTGAAGCTGTTGATGAACGTCAGGATTGCCGGGTAGACCAGGTAGATGACGATCGCCAGGAACGCCGGGAGGATGTAGAGGAGCGGCTTGATCCGCTCCTCCCACTTCTCCGGCAACAGCTCGGCGATCTTGTTGAGCAGCGTAGTAGAGGAGCAGGGCCGCCCCGATGCCGATCACGACCGTGATCAGGGCGGTGAGAGCTTTGCCAGCCATGGGCGAACCTTTCTCGCAAGCGTGTGCGTGGGTCCTACAAGAGCACCGCCAGGGGTGCGGGCGCTAGACCCGCGCCCCCGGCGGCGATGTTCCACCCGCGTCAGCTGGCCGGCCAGCTGGCGTCGATGTTCTTCAGTGCCGTGTCGAGGTCCTCCTGCCCGCTGATCCAGGCGGTCATGTCCTGCCAGAAGGTGCCCGCGCCGACCTCGCCGGGCATCTGGTCGGAGCCGTCGAACAGGAACGCCGTGGACTCGTAGGCAACCCCGGCGATGGTCTTGGTCGTCTCGTTCGGGTACAGCGCCAGGTTGAAGTCCGTGTGCGGCGAGATGAAGGAGCTCGTCGGCGCGGCGTCGTTGCCGATGTCGGTCTCCGACAGGTACTGCATCACGGTCTTGGCGTTCTCGTTCTCGCTGAGCAGCATGGCCAGGTCGCCGCCGCCGATGACGGGGTTGTCGCCTCCTGCTTCAGCGGGCGGGAAGCCGAACACGCCCACGTTGGCGTCGAGGTCGGCGAGGACTGTCCTCGGGGAAGAACCCGGTGATGAACGAGCCCTGGTTGTACATCCAGCAGGACGGGCCGCCCTCGTCGAACATCGGGTTGCCGGCGGTGCCGAAGTTGGTGCTGGCGATCGCGTCCCGGCCACCGAGGACGTTGCCGTCGGTGAACAACAGGGTCTCGAACTCGTCGGCCGCCTGACGCACCTCGTCGGAGTCGAACGGGATCTCGTGAGTGACCCACCCGTTGTAGCCCTCGACGCCGTTGTACTTGGCGATCAGCGTCTCGAACCAGTCGGTGGCCGGCCAGCCGGTCGCGGTGTCGGACTCGATGCCCATGCACCACGGGGTGTTGCCGTCGGCCTTGATCTGCTCGGTCAGCGCGTTGAGGTCGTCGATCGAGGCGACCTCGGTCGGATAGCCGGCGCTTTCCCACTCGGGCTTGTTGTAGAAGACCAGGCCCTTGACGTTCGCGGAGACCAGCAGGCCGTAGAGCTGGTCGTCGACAGTTCCGGCGTCGAGCGAGCCCGGGACCATGTTGCTCTCCAGGGCGCTCATGTCGACGACGTCGTCGAGCGGCTGAGCGGCGCCGCGGCTGACGATGTCCTTTACCACACCGGGCTGCGGGATGAACGCGATGTCGGGGGTGTCGTTGGCCTGGATCTTGGTCATGATCAGCTGGTTGATGTTCTCGACCTTCTGCCAGTCGACGGTGATGTCGTCGCCCCCGGCATCGATCTTGGCCTCCAGCGCCTTGAGCAGGCCGTCCTGGACGGGCTGGTCGACGCTGCTCCAGATGGTGACGGTGGAGCTGTCCGAGCCGCCGCCGTCATCACCACCGCAGCCGACCAGGGTCAACGACGCGGCAACGGCCGCGATGCCGAGCAGGGATGTGCTCTTCTTGACGGGGATTCGCATCCTGGGAGTCTCCTCGGTTGCGTTGCGGCGCCGACCGTGGCGCCTGTGGGACTGACGATCCGGGCCCGCATGTGATAGGACTCACTTGCTGAAACGAATCAGCAGGATCCTTGCGGCGTAGGTGTCCGGGTGTCAAGCAACGATTCCGAAACGGAAGGGACGTCTCGAGTTCATCGGGGTCGGTCCGGGCCGCGGCTCGATCCGGCTCGGTGACGGCTGCGAGGAGAGGTGGGCGGTGAGCGTGCGGAGGTCAGGCAAACCGACGCTCAGCGACGTCGCCGCCCGGGCCGGGGTCTCCACGACCACGGCGTCCTACATCCTCAACGGCCGCACGGCCGAGATGCGGATCTCCGCCGACACCGAGGGACGCGTCCGGCTCGCTGCCACCGAGCTGAGCTACCGCCCCAACCGCAGCGCCCGCAGCCTGCGCACGGCGTCGACCGCCATGATCGGCCTCGTCTCCGACTTCATCGCCAGCGGCCACGTCGCGAGCCACCTGCTCAACGGAGCCAACGCGGCCGCCCGCGAGCTCGACCATCTCGTGGTCATCGGCGAGAGCGAGGGTCGTCGCGACGTGGAGGAGCAGTTCATCGAGGACATGCTCGAACGCCAGGTCGACGGCATCATCTACGCCACCCTGGCGGCCCGGGCGGTCTCGGCGCCCTCGGCACTGCGCGGCCAGCGGGCCGTGCTGCTCAACTGCATCGACCGCGACAGCCGACCTGCCCTCGGTGATGCCCGACGACGTGCTGGGCGGCCGGGTCGCCGCCGACGCGCTGCTGGCCGCCGGCTGCACCGACGGCATCTACGTCGTCGGCGAGGACCCCTCCGACACCGTCGTCGCCGGTCCCGCGCGTCTCGAGGGCGTGCACGCAGGCGCTCGGGGCGGCGGGCGTCCCGCTCGCGGGCGTGGTGGCGTGCGAGTGGGCGGTCACCGCGGCGTACGACGCCGTCTCGGCGTGGCTCGACGACCTCACCGTCGCCTCAGGGCCTGATCTGCCTCAACGACCGCATCGCCATGGGGGCCTACCAGGCGCTGGCGGACCGCGGCCTGGTCATCCCCGACGACCTTGCGGTCGTCTCCTTCGACGGCTCCGAGCTGGCCGGCTGGTTGCGGCCGAAGCTCTCGTCGGTCGCCCTGCCCTTCGAGGCGATGGGCCGACAGGCCGTCCGGATGCTGATCGACCAGTCCTACCGCGGGCCCCTCGAGGTGCGGCTGCCGATGGTGCTCGAACCCGGCGGCTCGCTGCCCGCGGCCGGCGGCCAGCGGCAGGGTTGACACCCGGTCTAGCGTGACTGGCGTCACTTCACTACGGATCGTCCGGCACGTACCTGCCGGTGGAGGGAGCAACTCAACATGGCAACAGTGACTTTCGACAAGGCACAGCGCTGGTATCCAGGCAACGACAAGCCCACGGTCCCCGGCATCGACCTCGAGATCGGCGACGGCGAGTTCATGGTTCTCGTCGGCCCGTCCGGGTGCGGCAAGTCCACGACCCTGCGGATGCTCGCGGGTCTCGAGGAGATCAACGGCGGCAAGATCTTCATCGGCGACCGCGACGTCACCAACGTCCCGCCCAAGGACCGTGACATCGCGATGGTCTTCCAGAACTACGCGCTCTACCCCCACATGACCGTGGCCGACAACATGGCGTTCGCGCTCAAGATGGCCAAGGTCCCCGCGGACGAGCGCGAGAAGCGCGTCGCCGACGCGGCCAAGATCCTCGGCCTGACCGAGTTCCTCGAGCGCAAGCCCAAGGCGCTCTCCGGTGGTCAGCGCCAGCGGGTCGCGATGGGCCGCGCGATCGTCCGCAACCCGCAGGTGTTCTGCATGGACGAGCCGTTGTCCAACCTCGACGCCAAGATGCGCGTGCAGACCCGCACCGACATCGCCAAGCTCCAGTCCGACCTCGGCGTCACCACCGTCTACGTCACCCACGACCAGGTCGAGGCCATGACGATGGGCGACCGGGTGGCGGTGATGAGCCTCGGCGAGCTGATGCAGGTCGACACCCCGCTGAACCTCTACGACAAGCCGGTCAACCTGTTCGTCGCCGGCTTCATCGGCTCGCCCGCAGATGAACCTGATCGAGGCGCACGCCAAGGACGGCAAGGCCCAGATCGGCAACTACCTGGTGCCGGTCGACCCGGCCTCGTCCAAGCAGCTCGGCCAGGGCCACAACAACATCACCGTCGGCGTGCGGCCCGAGGCCTGGCGCATCGTGGGCGACGGGCGAGGGTGGCCTGCCGGTCGACGTCACCGTCGTCGAGGAGCTCGGCGCCGACGGCTTCGTCTACGGCACCTGCGACGTCGAGGGCACGCCCAGCAACATCATCGTGCGCGTCAGCAGCGCCCGCGACTCGGTCAACAAGGGCGACCGGATCTACGTCACCACCGACCCGCAGAACGTGCACGTCTTCGACACCGACACCGGCGAGCGTCTCTCCGACTGACGTCCTGATCGTTGGTCGAGCCGCCGAGCCGCTAGGCGAGGCGTGTCGAGACCTGGCGAGCTAGCTGGGTCTCGACACGGGCTTCGCTGGCGAGCCTGTCGAGCCCGGCTCGACCAACGAGGACTTGACGCGCGGTCGGCCGTGCGGCGGATGGCGTCGACGAAGGTGTCGTAGAGGTCGGCGGGCAGGTCGTGGCCCAGGCCGTCGATGAGCAGCAGCTCGGCGCCGGGGATGGCCGCGGCCGTGGCCCGACCACCGGACGGGTGCACCATCCGGTCGGCCGTCCCGTGCACGACCAGCGCCGGGATGTGCAGCGCGTGCAGGCGCGGACCGCGGTTCTCCTGGGTCAGCACGGCGACCATCTGGCGCAGCACGCCGCCGGCCGACCAGCCGCGGTCGAAGGTCTCCTCGGCCCTGGCCAGCACCTCGTCCTTGTCGAACGGGAAGGCCGGCGAGCCGATCATCGTCCAGATCGCCAGGCTGCCCCTCGCGTACGCCGACCGGCCGCGGCCGCGGCGCGACATCAGCGCCGGCAGCAGGCGGGGGTGCTGCCAGCCCACCGAGCGCTTGCCGGTGGTCGAGGAGATGCTGGTCAGCGACAGCACCCGGCGCGGGTGCTCGATGGCCACGGTCTGCGCGATCATGCCGCCCATCGAGACGCCGACCAGGTGGGCGGCCTCGAGGCCGAGGTGGTCGAGCAGCGAGCAGGCGTCCTGCGCCAGGTCGCGCATCGAGTACGGCGCCCGCACGCGCTGGCCGGCGAACGCGCGCACCAGCATGGCCCGGCTGACCCGGCCGGGCACCTTGGTGGACCGGCCGGTGTCGCGGTTGTCGTAGCGGATGACGAAGAAGCCGCGCGCGGCGAGCAGCCGGCAGAACGCCGGGTCCCACCAGGTCATCGGGCCGCCGAGCCCCATCACCAGCAGCAACGGGTCGTCGTCGGGGTCGCCGAAGGTCTGGTAGCACAGGTCCACACCGTTGGCCGCCGGGCGCGAACAGCTCGGCGGAGACGGCCACATCGGGCGTTTCGGATTTCGAGACCGATCCGGCAGACATGAGGTCAGTCAACCGCATGGTCGCAAATCGGCGACGAAGGGCGCGTTTCTCGTCGGAAACCTCGCCCGTCGGCGTAAATTTGAAGCGTGACGGCAACGCCGCTGGCAAGTTTCCTGACCCCGGACGGGTTCGCCCGCCCCGGGTCGGCGCCGTGCTGCGCGAGGCGAGCGCCGTCGCGGAGGCCGGGCGGTTCGCCCTCGGCGCCATCGAGCGCCGCCGCCTGCGTCGCCACGCGTCGTACGCCGGCGGGGTGGCCACCCGGCAGCCGATGCCGGTGATCCTGGTGCCGGGCTTCCTGGCCGGCGACGGCACGCTCGCGCCGATGGCGCGGGTGCTGCGCGAGCAGGGCTTCCGCACCTACCGGTCCTCGATCCACGTCAACGCCGGGTGCACCCTCAACGCCGCCGCCCAGCTCGAGACCCGGCTCGAGAGCATCGCCCTGCGCCGCGGCACCCGCGTGCAGATCGTCGGCCACAGCCTGGGCGGGATGCTCGCTCGCGGCCTGGCCGTACGACGCCCCGACCTGGTCGCCGGCATCGTCACCCTCGGCAGCCCGATGCTGGCGCCGGGCGCCCACCACGCGTCCCTGACCAGGAGCGTGGAGATGCTGATCCGGCTGAGCCGGGCCGGCTGGCCCGGGCCTGATGTCGGAGGACTGCGTCGCCGGCGACGTGCGCCCGGCAGAGCTTCGACGAGAGCAGGCAGCCGCTGCCGCCCGACGTCGGCTTCACCGCGATCTACTCCAAGCGCGACGGCATCGTCGACTGGCGCGCCTGCATCGACCCGCTCGCCGACCCGTCGAGGTGACCGCCTCCCACGCCGGCCTCGCCTTCGACCCGCGCGTGATCAGAGAGGTGCTAGCGGCGCTCAGGCGATCGCCAGTCCGAGCTCAGTCGCTCGTAGTCGATCGCGGCGAACTCGCGGAGCTTCTCGAAGCGGTGCTCGGCCCTGATCTCCCGGATCGTGCCGCTGCGCGAGCGCATCACCAGGGAGTGTGAGGTCGCTCCGCTGGGGCGGAAGTGCACGCCGCGCATCAGCTCGCCGTCGGTGATGCCGCTGGCCACGAAGAAGCAGTCCTCGCCCTTGACCAGCTCGTCGGTGGTGAGGATGTGGTCGGGGTCGAGGTCGTGGCCGGCGTCGAGGGCGCGTCTGCCGCTCGTCGTCGTCCTTGGGCCAGAGCCTGGCCTGGATGACGCCGCCCATGCACTTCATCGCGCACGCCGCGATGATGCCCTCGGGCGTGCCGCCCACGCCGAGCAGCAGGTCGATGCCGGTGTCGGGCCGGGCGGCCATGATCGCGCCGGCCACGTCGCCGTCGAGGATGTACTTGATGCGCGCGCCGGTCGCCCGGATCTCCTCGACCAGGCCGGCGTGGCGGGGACGGTCGAGCAGCACGACGGTGACGTCATGCTCGTGCATGTCCTTGGCCTTGGCGACCAGGCGGATGTTCTCGGCCACCGGCTTGCGGATGTCGACGACGTCGGCGGCCTCGGGTCCGGTGACCAGCTTCTCCATGTAGAAGACGGCCGAGGGGTCGAACATCGCGTGCCGCGGGGCGACGGCGAGGACGGCGATGGCGTTGTTCATGCCCTTGGCCGTCAGCGTGGTGCCGTCGATCGGGTCGACGGCGACGTCGCACTCGGGGCCGGTGCCGTCGCCGACCTCCTCGCCGTTGAAGAGCATCGGCGCGTTGTCCTTCTCGCCCTCGCCGATGACGACGGTGCCGCGCATGCCGACCGAGCCGATCATGAAGCGCATCGCGTTGACGGCCTGCTGGTCGGCGTCGTTCTTGTCGCCCCGGCCGACCCATCGGGCGGCCGCCATCGCCGCGGCCTCGGTGACGCGCACGAGTTCGAGGGCCAGGTTGCGGTCGGGACGCTGGGAGTGGGGCATGGCGCCGATCCTAGTGTTCCGCGCGGTCAGGGCGAGCGCACGGCGAGTCGGTCGAAGGCGCACGTCGAGCCGCCGCCCACGGCGACGAGCCCGACATCGACCGGCGTGCCGATCGCATCGTCGCGGACGGCCACCACGGCCGACCCGTCGACGAGCACTGCGGATCGACCGCGGTCACGCACCAGCGCGAGATCGTGCCCCACCACGCCCGGGCTGTCGAAGGAGAGGGTGCCCACCAGGCTGCCGCCGGCGAACCAGGTGGCCGTTCCTTCGTCGGAGGAGCCGTCGAACGTGACCGTCAGCCGCGTTTGCCTGTCGGCGAAGGTCAGGCCGCACACGGCACCCGCGGACACCGGGTACAGCCGGGCCTCGAGCGACACCGACGGGGACGGCTGGGGAACGGCGGCGGTGGTCCACATCGTGTACGCCGGGCCGACGCCGCTCACCCGCATCGTGTAGCGGCCGTTCTCACGCGACGTCTCGAGGGTGCCGGCGCCCACCGGGCTGGTCCCGACGTCGAAGGCGGACAAGGCGGCGGCGCCCACCAGCACAGGGGTCGAAGGTCGACGGACATCGGGGATCGGGACCGAGGCCGCCTGCACCTCGAGTGCGGGCTCGTCCACGTCAGTCGCCTTGGCGTCCGGGCACGGGGACTGCAGGTCGGTGTCGCCCATGGCGAGCCGCCAGCTCCCCTCGTCGATCCGGGCGCCGAACGCAGCGCACAGGGCGTCCGCATCCGCCGCCCCCGAGCGGGACTCCGGCGCCGCGTCCCACGTGCGCACCTGGCCGTCGAGCCCGGCACTGACGAGGACGCCTCCGACGCCGAAGCCGAGGTCGTTGACGAGGGCAGTGTGACCACCTGTCAACCGGGCTACGAGATCCGAGGTCTCGGTGTCGAAGACGAAGCCGCGGCCCGCGAAGTCGAACGCCGCGACGCGCGAGCCGTCGTCGTTCATCGCGGCCGCGAAGGTGGTCACCGTGGCGGCGGCCGGGCCAGGCGCCGCGGCGTCGAAGACAGCGATCGTGTCACCGGTCGACAGGTCGACCAGCGCGTTGCCGGTCGTGGCCGGCCCACCGAGCAGGGCGCGGGTGCCGGCCGCGTCGACGTCGATCGTGGTCACCGACTGTTCCAGGACCCCGGTCTCGATGATCGTCCGGAATCCCTGCGCGTCGCTCGGCGACCACTCCATCAGCGCGGCCTGGTCGCCGGAGGCCAGCACGCGTCCGTCGTCGAGGACCGTGAGCGCGTCGAGCTTGGTCCCGGGGGCGCGCCAGGTGTCGACCAGCTGGGGCTCGGCCGGGTCGGAGAGGTCCCAGAGCCGCACCACGGGTCCGGTCGCCGCGGCGAACAGGCTGCCCGAGGGCGCGAACGACGTCAGGTCAGCGCTCTGCCCGAACGACGCCAGCAGCTCGGGCTCGGCCGTGGCCAGGTCGTAGGCCTGCAGCTGGTCGCCGCTGGACATCACCGCGACCCGGTCGTCACGGCGTACGGCGACGAGGACGCCCGGTGGCAGCTGGCCCAGCACGCTGCCGGTGCGGGTGTCCAGGATCGTCGCCTGTCCGTTCGTGATCGTGGCCAGGGCGCGGCGGTCGCCCACGGTGACCGCGATCGCGCCCGCGCGCGGGTCAGCGTCGGTGTAGACGTCCCGGGCCGGCGCGCCGAGCAGCCGGCCGGCGAGCTTCGTGAGCTCGGTCGACCCGGGGTCGGTCTCCAAACCCTCGAGCAGGGCGATCGCCGCGGCGACCGGGTCGTGGACCAGCTCGCGCTCGGCGATGGCGGCCAGCTCGCCGACCCGCGCCTCGCGGGCCTGACGGCGGTCGGCGCGGGCATTGACCAGCACCACCGCGACGAGCGCCAGCGCGAGGGCGGTCACGACGGCGGCCACGCCGACGCGGAGGATCCGGTTTCGCCGTTCGCGGTGGCGCGAGGCGGCGACGTACGCCGCGATGTCGGGCGTCTGCAGGTCCGGGCTGCGGCGCAGCCAGTCGCCGGCCTGGTCGAGCTCGTCGCCGGTGAGCAGGCCCGAGCTGCCCGCCCCGGCCTCGTGCCAGTCGGCAGCGCGACGTTCGAGGCGGCTGCGCAGCCGCAGGTCGTCGTGGCGGCGGCTGATCATCTCGGCCAGCGGCGGCCACGCCGAGAAGAGCGCCTCGTGGGCGGGCGCGTAGACCTGCACCCCGGCGCTCTCGCGGACCACGACCAGGCGCGCGTCCACGAGGTCGTCGAGGATCGCGCGTTGAGCGGGGGGCACGGTGTCGACCCGGGCCAGGCGGGTGACGGGCCGGTTCTCGCCGGTCCCGACGATGTGCAAGATGGCCGCCGCGACCTCGGCCTCCGTCCGAGCGTCGTGGGCGACCTCGGCGGCCCGGGATGCGATGGCGCCGCGGACGCCGCCGACCCTGTCGTAGAGCTCGTGGGTCAGCCGCCCGTCGGTGGCGTCGGCCGTCATCCGGGCAAGCGTGTAGGCCAGCAGCGGAAGCGCGTCACCACTAGCGGTGTCCTCGACCAGGCGCTGGAGCAGACCGTCCTCGAGCGTCAGGTGCGAGCGCTTCGCGGGCTCGGCGATCACCCGGGCCAGGTCGGCGCGGCTCAGCGGCGGCACGTGCAGCACGGCCGGCGCGACCGTCATGCCGAAGCGGTTGGTGAGTGCCGAGACGCTGTCCCACATGTCGGTGCGGGCGGTCATCACCACGCGCAGCGGCGAGGGCGGGGTGCAGGCGAGGGCGAGGGCCTCGAAGAACGCCTTGCGCTCCGACTCCGCCGTCAGGGTGACGAGCTCCTCGGCCTGGTCGATCACGACGAGCACCCGCGCATCGGCGGGCACCGAGCCGCCCTCCCGCAGGCGGCGCAGGTACTCCGGCATGCCGCCGGGCGTGCGCAGCAACTGGTTGCACTCGTCGGCGTCGAGGGCCACTTCCTGCCGCTTGGCCGCGTGAGCCAGGGCGAGCGACAGCTCGGCGAGCGGCGCATCCGAGGGGGTCCAGGGCTCGGAGACCACCCAGTCCGGCGCCGGCCGGAGGGCGGCCACCAGGCCGGCCCGCACCAGCGAGGACTTGCCGCTACCGGACGGGCCGAGCACCGGGACGACGAGGCCCTGCCGGGCCCGGCTCGGTGGGTCGACCATCTGGCGGAGCTGGTCGACCTGACGCTCGCGGCCGAAGAACACCGGCGCGTAGGACTCGTCGAACGCGCGCAGGCCTGGGAACGGCGACCGGCTGGCGTCCCACCGCGTCGCCTGCTCGAGGCCGAGGGCGACGAGGCCGGGACGGATCGCGTCGGGAGAGAGATCGGCGGACGCGAGGTTGATGCCCTGGATATCGGCCACCAGCTCGTGCGGGTCGACGCCGTCGAAGAGCAGCGACAGCACCGGCTTGCGCAGCCAGCGCGCCAGCGCGAGCTCGGAGTGACACCACAGCGAGGCGTTGGCGGTCGGCGTACCGACGAAGACGAGGGCGTCGCTCCTGTCGAGGTTGGTGAAGAGCTGGTCACGCCAGGCGGCGCCGGGAACGAGTCCCTCGGTGGGCGAGACGTCCAGGAAGACCGAGTCGTAGCCGAGCTCGCCCAGGCACTCGCGCACACGCACCGCCAACGGGTTGTCGGCCGAGCTGTGTGACACGAAGATCTGGGCCACCGGTCACCGCCCCGACGCGGTGCGGCTCGGTGTCAACTGCCACCGCCGGTGCGGGCGGCCCGCCACATGGTGTGCTCGCGCGAGATGGCGCCCTCGGCGGAGTCGACGAACTCGCTCCACTCCGTCTCCTCCAGGGGGCGCGCCAGCAGGCCACGGATCGAGGTGAGCTCCTGGTGGGCGATCGTGTACGCCGCCGCCAGGTTGCCGAACTGGCGGGCCTGGGTCCATGCCGTGGCCGCCGCGATGAGCGAGGCGATCACGCCGAGGAGGGTGCCGGGCCCGAACTTCCCGAAGCCCTCCATGTTGCTGAGGCTGGCGACGGCCATCGCAGCGGCCAGGCACTCCAGCAGCAGCACGGCAACGCCCCAACGCTGGCTGTTGACGCTCGAGGCCCGCGCCTTGCTGGCGTACCAGCGACGCTGGTCGTCGATGCGCTCGGTCTTGTAGACGTCCTGCCGCTGCGTCAGCGTCAGCGATCTCGTCTCCCGCATCCACGGCGTGATCTGCTCGTCCTCCTGCTCGGCCGGTGGCATCACGTGCAGCCCGGAGAGCTGCTCGAGGATCTCGTCGAGCCGCTGGACGAACTCGCGGTCGACCGCGGCATCGTCGAGCTGACGGCCGAAGGGGTTGGCGCACACCGCGTAGCGCCAGCAGAGCGTCTTCACGGACTCGGCCGCCGCCCGGCCCTGGTGCCAGTCGGCGACGGGGTTGCTGGCCAGTCGCGAGGCGCGCATCACGATCGCCAGCACGAAGGCCATGGCGGAGATGACCCGCGACGTGCGGTCGTCGATCGCTCCGAGGAGGGCACCCGCGATGACGGTGCCCAGCTCGAAGCGCAGCATCCGCAGGTGTCGGTTCTGCCCGCTGAGTGAGGCGCTGTCGGTCATCGTGAAGATGCTCGAGAAGTGCGGCTCGGTCGCCACGGGTCCCCCTTGCCGGCTCAAGCCGCCGTGTCAGGGCCCATCGTGCTGGATGAGGGGGCACTTCGTCAGCCGATATCGGCGGCGAACTCAAGTCGGTGTGAGCGTCGGGGCGGCCCTGCACTCGATATGGGCCACCTGTGAGGATGGCCGGGTGGCAGAGCAGCCCGCCCAGCAGACGGCAGAAGCACCCGGGCGCTACCAGCGCTCGATCGGCGGGGGTGTCGGCGCGATGGCGGTGCTGGTCGTCTGCGTGCTCGCCTTCGTGGGGCTGCGCTCCTGCACGCGCGACAACGTCGAGGTGACGCCCGAGGCCGTCGACTACTTGTCAGCGGTCGATCAGGTCCAGAGCACGGGGCTGGCCGTGGTCTACCCGCCGTCGCTGCCGCACGGGTGGACCGCCACGAGCATCGACTACGTGCCCGGGAAGCGGCCGGCGTGGGGGATCGGGATGCTCACCGATGACGAGAAGTTCGTCGGGATCCGGCAGGCCGACGACAACCTGTCGTCGCTGCTGGCGACGCACGTCGACGCCGACGCGGTGCAGGGTGACACCGTCACGGTGCCCGGTGCGCTCACCGAGCAGTGGCAGGAGTGGTCCGACGCCGGCGGCGACCATGCCTACTCGGCGTCGCTGGGCGACACCGAGGTGCTGGTCTACGGGCGCGCGTCGACCGAGGACCTGTTGACGATCGTGGGCTCGCTCACCGACGCCCCGCTCGCCCCCGCTGGTTGAGGAGGGCGCGCTGGCGCCCGTCTCGAAACCAAGGACCCTGCGACCTCACTCCTCCTCGGCCGCCCGTGCGGCGTCCAGCCGCGCGCGGGCCCCGTCGAGCCACTCCTGGCACATGGTCGCCAGCTTTTCGCCGCGCTCCCATAGCGCCAGTGACTCCTCCAGCGTGGTGCCGCCCGCCTCGAGGCGGCGGACCACCTCGATCAGCTCCTCGCGGGCCTCCTCGTAGGGGATCTTCTCGTCAGGCATCGGACTCCTCGGTGTCGGTGACCTGGGCGTGCACGCGTCCGTCGACGACGCGCACCGAAACGGTCTGGCCTGCGCTCAACCCCGCGACCGAGGTGACCACGTGCCCCTCGGCGGACTGGAGCACGGCGTAGCCGCGCTGGAGCGTCGCCAGTGGCGAGAGCGCTCGGGCCCGGGCCCGTTGGTGGGCGATCTCGTCGGTGGCCCGGTCGAGCCGGTGCAGGGTCGTGCGGCGGGCGCGCTCACGCAGCGACACCACCTCGTCGGCACGGGCGGTCAGCAGCGACGCCGGGTCGGCCAGTGCGGGCCGGGCCCGCAGCGCGTCCAGACCGGCCTGCTCACGGTCGACCCACCCGGACAAGGCGGCGCGCAGCCGGTCACGGCCGACGCTGACGATCCGCAGCTCCTCGGCCACGTCGGGGACCACCACCTTGGCGGCGTCGGTGGGCGTCGACGCCCGCACGTCGGCGACCAGGTCGAGAAGTGGCGTGTCCGGCTCGTGGCCGATGGCCGAGACGACGGGCGTGCGGCACGCGTGCACGGCCCGGATCAGGCCCTCGTCGGAGAACGGCAGCAGGTCCTCCACGGCGCCACCGCCCCGGGCGATGATGATCACGTCGACCTTCGCGTCGCGGTCGAGTCGGCCGACCGCCTCGATCACCTCGGCGGCCGCGCGGCTGCCTTGCATGGCGGCGTACGCCGTCTCGAAGGCGACCGCGGGCCACCGCCGGCGCGCGTTGTCGACGACGTCTCGCTCGGCGGCCGATCCCGGTGCGGTGATCAGGCCGACGCAGCCGGGCAGGAAGGGCAGCGGACGCTTGAGCTCGGCTGCGAAGAGACCCTCCGCGGCGAGCAGCTGACGGCGTCGCTCGAGCCGGGCGAGCAGCTCGCCGAGGCCGACGAGACGGATCTCGCGGGCGGCGAGGGACAGGGTGCCACGGTTGGCGTAGTAGGACGGCTTGGCGTGCACGACGACGCTGGCGCCTTCGACCAGCGGCGGGTTGAGGCCGTCGAAGAGGGTGCGCGGGCAGGTCACCGGCACCGAGATGTCGGCCACGGAGTCGCGCAGGGTGAGGAACACGGTGCCGACGCCGGGGCGGCGGCTGACCTGGGCGACCTGACCCTCGACCCAGACAGCGCCCAACCGCTCGACCCAGCTCGCGATCGCGGTGGCGATCTGGCGGACGGGGGCCGGCGACTGGGGGGAGGTCTCCAGCGCCATGGTCGGGAGCGTAGGCCACGGCGAAGACAGCCACTGACCCGTGCGCCCCTAGACTCGCGGATATGACGACCGACCTCGGAATGCCCGTCAGCATCGCGGACAGCGCCGTGCTGCTCGCGGCTCCGCGCGGCTACTGCGCCGGCGTCGACCGGGCCGTGATCACCGTCGAGAAGGCGTTGGACCTCTACGGCTCGCCCGTCTACGTGCGCAAGCAGATCGTGCACAACAAGCACGTGGTGGCCGACCTGGAGTCGCGCGGTGCGATCTTCGTCGAGGAGCTCGACGAGGTGCCGGAGGGCGAGACCGTGGTGTTCTCCGCCCATGGGGTGTCGCCGGCGGTGCACACGCAGGCGGCCGAGCGCGACCTGAAGACCATCGACGCGACCTGCCCGCTGGTGACCAAGGTGCATCACGAGGCCAGGCGGTTCGCCGATTCCGACTACGACATCCTGCTGATCGGCCACGAGGGCCACGAGGAGGTCGAGGGCACCTCCGGCGAGGCGCCCGAACACATCCAGCTGGTGCAGAGCCCTGCCGACGTCCCCGGCATCGTGGTGCGCGACCCGGCCAAGGTGGCGTGGCTCTCGCAGACGACGCTCTCGGTCGACGAGACGCTCGAGACGGTGGCGGCGATCCGCGAGCGCTTCCCCGACCTGCTCGACCCGCCCAGCGACGACATCTGCTACGCCACCCAGAACCGCCAGCTGGCCGTCAAGGAGATCGCCGTCGACGCCGACCTGGTGATCGTGGTCGGCTCGGGCAACTCGTCCAACTCGGTGCGTCTCGTCGAGGTCGCGCTGGAGGCCGGCGCCAAGGCCGCCTATCGCGTCGACGACGCGAGCGAGATCGAGGAGGCCTGGCTCGACGGCGTACGCACCGTCTCGGTCACCTCGGGCGCGAGCGTGCCCGAGGCGCTGGTCGACGGCGTGCTGGCCTTCCTCGCCGAGCGTGGCTACCCCGACGCCAAGGCCGTGCACAGCGCCGAGGAGTCGCTCATCTTCGCGCTGCCGCCGGAGCTGCGGCGCGACCTGCGTGCGGCACAACGGCTCTAGCCATGGCCCGCTTCCTCGACGTCCACCCGGAGAACCCGCAGCAGCGGCTCCTCGACGAGGTGGTCGCGGCGCTGCGCGATGACGACGCGCTGATCGCCTATCCCACCGACTCCGGCTACGCGTTGGGGTGCCGGCTCGGCAACCGCGACGGTCGCGACCGGATCCTGCGCATCCGCGGTCTCGACGACCGGCACCACTTCACGCTGATGTGCCGCGACTTCTCCCAGCTCGGCCAGTTCGTGCACGTCGACAACTCGGCGTTCCGCGCCATCAAGGCGGCGACGCCGGGGCCCTACACGTTCATCCTGCCGGCGACGCCGGAGGTGCCGCGCCGGCTGCTGCACCCCAAGAAGCGCACGGTCGGCGTCCGCATCCCCGACCACGTCTTCGACCAGGCGTTGCTCGAGACGCTGGACGAGGCGATGCTGACCAGCACGCTGATCCTCCCGGGCGAGGAGGAGCCGCGCACGATGGGCTGGGAGATCAAGGAAGAGCTCGACCACGAGGTCGACATCGTCATCGAGGCCGGTGAGACGCCCGCCGAGCCCACGACCGTCATCGACTGGTCGCAGGGGTACCCCGAAGTCGTGCGCGTCGGCGCCGGCGACCCGGCTCGCTTCGCCGCCTGACTAGCCTGTCCGCGTGCGACGCTTCGACGACGAGGACCTCACGGGCGCGGAGTTCCGCGAGTGCGACCTGAGCAGGGCGCGGCTGGTCGGCGTGGTCATGCAGGACGCCGAGATAGACGGGCTGGTCACCAACCTGGTCGTCAACGGCGTCGAGGTCATGGCGTACGTCGAGGCCGAGCTCGACCGCCGGCACCCGGTGCGCCTCCTGATCCGGTCCGACGAGCCGGCCGACCTGCGGGAGGCCTGGCGGCAGCTGCGGGGCGACTGGGCAACGACCACCGAGCGGGTCCGGTCGATGCCCGAGGGCAGCGAGCATCAGGGCGTCGACGGCGAGTGGTCGATGGTCGAGACCCTGCGTCACCTGGTCTTCGTGCACGACTCGTGGTTCCGGCGCTGCGTGCTCGGGCTGACGGAACCGTTCACGGCCCTGGGCCTGGCGTCGCCGTTCGTGCCCGACCAGGAGGAGCAGGGGCTCGACCGGCACGCCCGCCCGAGCCTCGATGAGGTGCTCGGCGTTCGCGACCGGCAGGCGTCGCAGATCGAGGCGTGGCTGGCCGAGGTCACGCCCGAGCGGCTCGCGAAGACCGCGCCGGTGCCCGACGGCGACGGGTGGCCCCCGTACGCCAGGGGGCGGAGCGTGCGGCAGTGCCTCGGGACCGTCCTCAATGAGGAGTGGGCACACCACGGTTTCTGCGTGCGCGACCTCGACAAGCTGTCGTCGTCGGTGGATCAGGGCTGACGCAGGGGCGTGGCCAGGCGCTGGCGGGCCAGCAGGGTGATCAGGCACAGCGCGTAGCCGGCGATCAGCGCCACGCTGTGGTGGGCCAGCCCGGAGACCACGGCCTGCACCATCCCGTCGCGCGGGCTGGCGATGGCCTCGGGCCGGCCGGCGGCCAGCACGACGAACGCGCCGAGCATGATCAGCGGCGGGAGCACGCCGACGGTGAAGAAGTCGCGCGGGTGGACCAGCAGCGCCAGGCCGAGGCAGAGCAGCACGAACCACAGGTCGAAGAACATGCTGACCCGGCCGACCATGGCCAGGTTGACGGCGATGGCGCTCAGCGCCACGGCAGCACCGAGCGCGACGACCGCGCGACCGTTCTCGCGGCCTTCGTCCCAGATCGTCCGGGAGTCGCTCACAGGGCCACGCTAGGCGGCTCGTCGGGCTCTTCGCGGGCGGCGCGCCGCGCGAGGGAGACCACCGGACGCGGGCCGGGCAGGGCGTCGTCGGTGACGGCGAGGTCGTTGAACCGGCGGGCGGAGACGAGCACCCGCGACTCCAGCGAGCCCACGGCCGCGTTGTAGTGGCCGACCGCGGCGTTCAGCGAGCGACCCACCTGGTCGACGTGGCCGGACAGGGTGGCCAGCCGCTCGTGCAGGTCGCGCCCCAGCCGGTGGATCTCCTGGGCCTGGCCCGCGAGCTTCTCGTGCCGCCAGCCGTGGGCGACGGTGCGGAGCAGTGCGATGAGGGTGGTCGGCGTGGCCAGGATGACCTGCCGGGCGGCCGCGTCGTCGAGGAGGTCGCGGTCGGTGCCGAGGGCCGCGGCCAGGAACGACTCGGCCGGGACGAACAGCACCACGAACTCCGGCGACCCCTCGAGCGAGCGCCAGTAGCGCTTGGACGACAGCAGCTCGACGTGGCGCCGCAGCTGGCGCGCGTGCCGGACGAGGTGTGCCTCGCGAGCGTCGTCGTCGTCGGTGCCGGTCGCGTCGAGGAACGCGTCGAGCGGCACCTTGGCGTCGACCACGACCTGCCGCCCGCCGACCAGCTGCACCACCAGGTCGGGCCGCTGGACCGCGTCGTCGCTGGTCACCGTGTGGGCCTGCTCGGTGAAGTCGCACCGGTCGACCAGGCCGGCCAGCTCCACCGCGCGCTTGAGGTGCATCTCGCCCCACCGGCCGCGGACCTGTGGCTTGCGCAGGGCCGTCGACAGCGTCTGGGTCTCGCGGCGCAGCGTGTCGGTGGTCGACCTCATGTCGAGCACCTGCTGGCTCAGCTGCCCCTGCCAGCTCGCCCGCTGGTGGTCGAGGTCGCGCATCTGGTCGCTCAGCCGGTCCAGGCCCTGCATCAGCTCGGCCCGGTCCACGCCCGCGTCGACCACCGCGCCGACGTACGACGTGCGCGAACGCGCCCAGAGCACGCCCAGGGCCGCGCCGAGCACGAGCCCCAGCAGCAACATCAGCACCACCGTGATCACCATGCCCATGAGTGTGGCGGTGACCACCGACAGTGGAGGTCTCCGGCACCAGGTGCCGGAGATCCTCCACCAACGTCAGTCGAGGTCGACGATGACCGGGGCGTGGTCGGAGGCGCCCTGGCCGGCGCGCTCGTCGCGGTCGATGAAGGCGCCGTTGACCCGCTTGGCGAGGCCGGGGGAGCCGAGCACGAAGTCGATGCGCATGCCCCGGTTGCGTTCGAAGCGCTGCCGGTAGTAGTCCCAGTAGGTGTAGACGTCCGGCCCTGGCGCGTGCGGGCGGACGACGTCGTCCCAGCCGTCGTCGAGGAACGCCTGGAAGGCCGCGCGCTCCGGCGGCGTCACGTGGGTGTCCTTGGCGTAGGCCGCCATGTCGAAGACGTCGATGTCCTGCGGCGCGATGTTCCAGTCGCCGACCAGCGCGGTGTCCGCGTCGAGCCAGTCGTGGGCCGACTCCTTCAGCTTGGCCAGCCAGTCGAGCTTGTAGACGTAGTGCGGGTCGTCGATCTTGCGGCCGTTGGGCACATAGAGCGACCAGATCCGTACGCCGCCACACGTCGCCCCGATGGCGCGGGACTCGACCCCGGCCGGCTCACCCCAGGACGGCTGCCCGGGGAAGCCGGTGACCACGTCCTCGAGCCCGACCCGGCTGAGGATCGCCACGCCGTTCCACTGGTTGACGCCGGCGACCGCGGCGTCGTACCCCATGCCCTGCAGCGCCATCAGCGGCAGCTGGTCCTCGCGGGCCTTGGTCTCCTGGAGCGCCAGCACGTCGATGTCGTGGCGCTCGAGCAGCGCCTCGACCCGGGCGATCCGGGAGCGGAGCGAGTTGACGTTCCAGGTGGCGATCCGCATCCGTCCACCCTAGGACCAGGCGCGGACGCCCTAGGCTGGGCGGATGGACGCCGCGAGCCCGGGTGCCCGGGCGGCAGCGTCGCTCGTGCACGTCTACACCGCGAGCGGTGTCGTGCTGGCCCTGCTGATGGTGCACTGGTCCTACCAGGGCCGGGTCGAGGCGGTGCTCTGGCTCTTCCTCGCGGCGATGGTCATCGACGCCACCGACGGGTTCCTCGCCCGACGCTTCCGCGTCAAGAGGTGACGCCCAACTTCGACGGCGCCCTGCTCGACAACATCGTCGACTACATCACCTACGCCTTCGCGCCGATGGTGCTGCTGTGGGCCAACGGCTACCTGCCCTCCGGCACCGCCGGCGGGGTCGTCGCGGCCGTGCCGCTGCTCGCCTCCTGCTACCAGTTCTGCCGCATCGACGCCAAGACCGACGACCACTTCTTCCTCGGCTTCCCGAGCTACTGGAACGTCGTCGCGTTCTACGCCGTCGTGCTCGCCTTCGACACGTGGGCGACGACCGTGATCATCGCCGTCTTGACGGTGCTCGTCTTCGTGCCGGTCAAGTACGTCTACCCGTCGCGCACCGAGATGCTGTGGACGCTCAACATGGTGCTGTCGGGGCTCTGGCTGGCGGCGTACGCCGTCATCACCGCGCTGCTGCCCGACCCGCCGCTGGCCCTGGTGCTGGTCTCGCTCCTCTACGTCGCCTACTACGTCGCCGTCAGCCTGTGGCTGACGCTGCGCACGGCCGCCGCCGAATCGGCCCCGGGACCCGCCCGCTCATAGACTTCCCGCCCGTGGCTCTCACCATCGGCATCGTCGGTCTCCCCAACGCGGGCAAGTCCACCCTCTTCAACGCCCTGACCAAGAACGACGTGCTCGCGGCCAACTACCCGTTCGCCACGATCGAGCCCAACGTCGGCGTCGTCGGCGTGCCCGACGACCGGCTCGCGAAGCTCGCCGAGGTGTTCGCGTCGGCGCGCATCCTCCCGGCCACGGTCGAGTTCGTCGACATCGCCGGCATCGTCCGCGGCGCCTCCGAGGGCGAGGGCCTGGGCAACAAGTTCCTCTCCCACATCCGCGAGTCCGCCGCGATCTGCCAGGTGACCCGGGTCTTCCGCGACGAGGACGTCACCCACGTCGACGGCGAGGTCAACCCCGAGTCCGACCTCACCACCATCCAGACCGAGCTGATCCTGGCCGACCTGCAGACCATCGAGAAGGCGATCCCGCGGCTGGAGAAGGAGGCCCGGACCAAGAAGGAGCTGGCCGCCGTGCTCGCCGGCACCCGTCAGGCCCAGGAGGCGCTGGAGTCCGGTACGCCGGTCATCTCGCTGATCCGCAGCGGCGCCCTCGACGGCGTACTCATCCGCGAGCTCTCCCTGCTCACCGCCAAGCCCTACATCTTCGTCTTCAACTGCGACGCCGACGAGCTCGGCGACGACGAGCTCAAGGCCCGGATGCAGGCGCTCGTCGCTCCGCACGAGGCGATCTTCCTCGACGCCAAGTTCGAGGCCGAGCTCGTCGAGCTCGACGACGACGAGGAGGCCCGCGAAATGCTGCACGAGATGGGCGTCGACGAACCCGGGCTCGAGACCCTCGCCCGGGTCGGCTTCGACACCCTCGGCCTGCAGACCTACCTCACCGCCGGCCCCAAGGAGACGCGGGCCTGGACGATCCGCAAGGGAGCCACGGCCCCCGAGGCCGCCGGGGTCATCCACACCGATTTCCAGCGCGGTTTCATCAAGGCCGAGGTCGTCTCCTTCGACGACCTGATGGCCGCCGGCTCGATGCTCAAGGCCAAGGAGGCCGGCAAGGTGCGCATCGAGGGCAAGGACTACGTGATGGCCGACGGCGACGTCGTGGAGTTCCGCTTCAACGTGTAG
>CAVXJG010000009.1:0-119995 GCA_963762105.1 uncultured Actinomycetota bacterium
CGTGATCTGGTCCAACCCCAACTTCGGGGACCCCGGCTTCCTGATCCGCTTCGTCGGCCGCACGGCGCCGCTGGCGATCGCCGCGATCGGGCAGTACTACGTGATCGTCTCGGGCGAGTTCGACCTGTCGATGGGCGCCGTGATCGCCACCCAGGTGGTGATGGCCGGCAACCTCATCGGCCAGGACGAGGGCCGCATCCTCCCCGTCATGGCGCTGATGATCGGTGTCGGGGCGCTCATCGGCTTCCTCAACGGCGTCGGCACGACGCTGCTCAAGGTGCCCAGCTTCATCGTCACGCTCGGCATGTTCCTGGCTCTCGGCGGCCTGGTGAAGTATCTGACCGGCGGCGCCGCGACGGGCAACCCCGTGGACAAGTTCCGCCAGTTCGGCCGCGGCGGCATCACGGACGTGCCCGTCGTCGACGTGATCCCGTACTCCGTCATCATCCTGGTCGTCGTCGCCGTGCTCGGCGCGCTGTTGATGCGGTCGTCGTACGGGCGCACGTTGCTGGCCGTCGGCGACAACCCGGAGGCGGCGGCGTTCGCGGGCACCTCGGTGTGGTGGACCAAGACCTGGGCGTTCATGCTCTCGTCGCTGTCGGCCACGATCGCGGGCATCCTGCTCGTAGGGTACGCCGGCGTGCACCCGTCGGTCGGTCAGGGCTACGAGTTCCAGGCCATCACCGCGGTCGTGCTCGGCGGCGTGGTGCTCGGCGGCGGTCGCGGCTGGGTGCTCTCGGCCGCGGCCGGTGCCTTCGCTCTCGAGCTGCTACTGGCGCTGCTCACCTTCCAAGACGTCGAGTCGACGTGGCGCAACACCGTGCAGGGCGTGATCATCATCCTCGCCGTGGCCGCGTCGGCCCGCGCCTGGACCTTCGGGCGTCGCCCTCCAGCTTCCCCCGCACCACCCACCGCACCCGCGGTGGACACCACTGCCGGACCGCAAAAGCGGTCGGGCACCGACACAGGAGAACACTGATGCGCCGAAAGTCCATCCGAGGCCCGCTTGCGGTCACGGCCGCTCTCTTGCTGGCGGTCCTGACCGCTTGCAGCCAGACCTCAGAGCCCAATGCGGGCGACGACCCGGCCGACTCGTCGGCCTCCAGCGAGCCGACGGAGGAGGAGACCGAAGCCGCCGGCGACGACACCGAGTGGTTCTCGCAGGAGCTCTTCGACGAGCAGGACCAGCAGCGTTCGGCGACCTTCGAGGGTGACCCGGAGGAGCCGTACCTGCAGTACATCGACGGCGACATGACCGACACCTCGGCGTACAAGTCCGAGGGCGCCAAGAAGGTCTGCTTCGCCAACGCCTCGATCTCCAACCCGTGGCGGCAGACCGGCTGGATCACCATGAACCAGCAGCTGAAGGTGCTCCAGGACGAGGGCGTGATCTCCGAGATGGAGACCCGCGACGCCGAGGACGACGACAACACCCAGATCTCCGACATCGACTACTTCATCTCCGAGGGCAAGTGCGACGCCTTCGTCATCTCGCCCAACTCCACGGCCGCGATGACTCCTGCCGTCGAGCGCGCGTGCGACACCGGCAAGCCGGTGATCGTGTTCGACCGCGGCGTCGAGACCGACTGCGCCACGACGTTCATCCACCCGATCGGTGGCTTCGCGTGGGGCATCGACACCGCGAACTTCCTCATCGACAACCTCGAGGAGGGCGACAAGGTCGTCGCGCTGCGGATCCTGCCGGGCGTCGACGTGCTGGAGCAGCGCTGGGCGGCCGCAGAGAAGCTCTTCGACGAGGCCGGCATCGAGGCGACGGACTACTTCACCGGCGCCGACCCGACCGAGATCAAGAAGATCATCAGCGACGAGCTCGCCAAGGGTGACGTGCAGGGCGTCTGGATGGACGCCGGCGACGGTGCCGTGGCTGCGATCGAGGCCTTCGAGGACGCCGGAGTCGACTACCCCGTGATGACCGGCGAGGACGAGATGAGCTTCCTGCGCAAGTGGGAGGACACCGGCCTGACGGGCCTGGCCCCGGTGTACTCCAACTTCCAGTGGCGCACCCCGCTGCTCGCCGTCCAGAAGATCTTCGCCGGCGAGGAGGTGCCCAGCGAGTGGGTGCTTCCGCAGGTGCCGATCACCGAGGACGAGCGCGCCGACTACCTCGCGGCCAACGAGGGCATGCCCGACGGCCACTACGCCAAGTTCGGCGGCGAGAACCTGCCCGGCTACCCGGAGGTCTGGCAAGAGCGCCAGATCCCCTGATCGCGCGCTGAGACCCCTCCCATGCGCGAGATCGGCATCAACACGTGGGTCTGGGCCTCGCCCCTGACCGACGAGAACGTCACCGACCTGCTGCACCACGTCGCCGGCCTCGGCTTCGACGCGGTGGAGCTTCCCCTGGAGACCCCTGGCGACCTGTCGCCCGAGGTGGTCGGTGCGGTTCTCGAGGAGACCGGCCTGACGCCGTACGTCGTCGGCGCGATGGCGCCGGGCCGGGACCTGGTGACGACCGATCCGGGGAGTGTCGAAGCAACGCAGGAGTACCTGGGAGCGTGCACCGCCCTGGCGTCGTCAGTCGGCGCCGGGGCGGTGTGCGGGCCCTTCTACGCGGCCACCGGGCGGGTATGGCGGATGGCCGAGGACGAGCGGGCGGCGGCGTACGTGCAGCTGCGCGAGTCGCTGCGACCGGTGGTCGAGCAGGCGGGGGAGCGGGGCGTGACGATCGGCATCGAGCCGCTCAACCGCTACGAGACGTCGCTGGTCAACACCGTCGACCAGGCGCTGACCGCGCTCGACGGCCTGCTCGGACCGGCCCTCGGGCTGGCGCTGGACAGCTACCACCTCAACATCGAGGAGCGGTCCAGCGCCGACGCCGTCCGGACGGCCGGCTCGCACCTGGTGCACCTGCAGGTGTGCGGCAGCGACCGGGGCGCTCCCGGTGGCGACCAGACCGACTGGAAGGCGCTGCTCGCGGCGCTGGACGAGGTCGGGTACGCCGGCCCGCTGAACATCGAGAGCTTCACGGCCGACAACGCCGCCATCGCGACCGCCGCGTCGATCTGGCGGCCCCTCGCGCCGACGCAGGACGACCTGGCCCGCGACGGGCTGGCGTTCCTGCGGTCGCTCACCGACCAGACCTGATTCGGAGGACGCAGATGGCGCAGAGACCCCTGGGTGTTGCCCTGATCGGCAGCGCCTTCATGGGCAAGGCGCATTCCAACGCGTGGCGCAACGTGCGGGCGTTCTACCCCGACGTGCCGGACATCCGGCAGCAGGTGCTGGTCGCCCGCGACGCCGCGGCGACCAAGGACCTGGCGGCGCGGTACGGCTGGGCCGACCCGGCCACGGACTGGCGCACGGTGATCGACCGCGACGACGTCGACATCGTCGACATCTGCCTCCCGGGGCACCTCCACGCCGAGGTGGCGATCGCGGCCCTCGAGGCGGGCAAGCACGTGCTGGTCGAGAAGCCGCTGGCCAACACCGTCGCCGAGGCCGAGAAGATGCTGGTGGCCGCGCGCGCTGCGCGTGACCACGGCGTCGCGTCGATGGTCGGCTTCAACTACCGCCGCGTGCCTGCCCTGGCGATGGCCCGCGACCTGGTCGCCTCGGGCCGGCTGGGCGTCGTACGGCAGGTCAAGATCGCCTACCTCCAGGACTGGCTCGCCGACGCCGGCGCACCCATGACGTGGCGGCTGCGCAAGGAGACCGCCGGGTCGGGAGCGCTCGGCGACCTGGCGTCGCATGCCGTCGACCAGGTGCGTTTCCTGCTCGGTCAGGACGTGGTGTCGGTGTCGGGCAATGTGGAGACGTTCGTCCGTCAGCGCACGGGGGCTGACGGGCCGGAGGACGTCACGGTCGACGACGCGGCCTGGGCCACGCTGCGTACGTCGGGCGGGGCGGTGACCTCGCTCGAGGTGTCGCGGATGGCCACGGGCCGCAAGAACTCGCTGAGCATCGAGGTCTACGGCTCGGCCGGTGCGCTGGCCTTCGACCTGGAGGCGCTCAACGAGCTGTCGGTGTGCACCGATCCGGCTGATGGCTTCACGCGGCGGCTGGTCACCGAGTCCGACCAGCCGTACGTCGGGGCGTGGTGGCCACCGGGCCACATCCTCGGCTGGGACCACACGTTCACCAGCCAGGCCGCCGACTTCCTCGCCGCGATCGCGTCCGGCTCCGAGCCGTCACCCTCGTTCGTCGACGGGCTGGCGGTGCAGCGCGTGCTGGCGGCGGTGCAGGAGAGTGCGGCACGGTCAGCGGCAGCGCGTCGATCTGGAGGTCTTGGATGGGCACTCCGTACACCCTGTTCACGGGCCAGTGGGCCGACCTGAAGCTCGATGAGGTCGCCGAGCTGGCGGCCGGCTGGGGCTACGACGGTCTCGAGATCGCCGTCTCCGGCGAGCACCTCGACGCGTGGCGCTGGGACGACGCCGACTACATCGCGGAGCGGCGCGCGATCCTCGACAAGCATGGGCTCAGCCTCTGGGCGATCTCCAACCACCTGACCGGGCAGGCGGTCTGCGACGACCCCATCGACTTCCGGCACCAGGCGATCGTGCGGCCGCAGGTGTGGGGTGACGGCGACCCGGAGGGCGTGCGGCAGCGCGCTGCCGAGGAGATGCAGCACACCGCTCGGCTGGCCCGCGCGCTCGGGGTGAAGACGGTGGTCGGCTTCACGGGCTCGTCGGTGTGGCAGTACGTCGCGATGTTCCCGCCGGTCGGCGCCGACCGGATCGAGGCGGGCTACCAGGACTTCGCCGACCGCTGGAACCCGATCCTCGACGTCTTCGACGAGTGCGGCGTGCGGTTTGCGCACGAGGTGCATCCGTCCGAGATCGCCTACGACTACTGGTCGACGCAGCGCACGCTGGAGGCCATCGGGCATCGCGAGGCCTTCGGGCTCAACTGGGACCCCAGCCACATGATGTGGCAGGACCTCGACCCGGTCGCCTTCATCACCGACTTCGCCGACCGGATCTATCACGTCGACTGCAAGGACACCCGGATGCGGCTCGGCGGCGGGCGCAACGGCGTGCTGTCGTCACACCTGCCCTGGGGTGACCAGCGGCGGGGCTGGGACTTCGTGTCAGCCGGCCGGGGCGACGTACCGTGGGAGGACTGCTTCCGCGCGCTGCGCGCGATCGGCTATGACGGCCCGATCTCGGTCGAGTGGGAGGACGCGGGGATGGACCGGCTGCACGGCGCGCCCGAGGCGTTGGAGTACCTGCGCCGCTTCGACTTCGAGCCGCCGACCACGTCGTTCGACGCGGCGTTCTCATCGCCTACCGGTGGTTGAGGAAGGCGCGCTAGCGCCTGTCACGAAACCCCGTAAGGGAGGGCAGTCTTCTTACGGGGTTTCGTGACGGGACTTCGTCCCTCCTCAACCAGCGGGGGTGGGGACGACAGGCAGGTGCACGACCGTGTTCTGGAGGATCACGGCACCGGGCGTCCGGCTGCCCATGCCGACGAACGTCTCGCTGAGCGGTGAAGCGATCACAAAGAGCGTCTGGCCCGCTGGGACGTCGACCGCGACGGCCGGCAGCTCGATCCGGCGGGGCTCGCCGATGACGGGCGCGAGCTCGTTGAACGGCATCACGTTGTTTTGCACGAGCTTGGCGTCGAGCGGGTTGGTGCCCACCGCCAGTCCGTAGAACGCGCGGTTGTTTGCGCCGAGGGCCGTCATGGTGCCGGTGAGGTAGGCGGACCCGGCGATCCGGATCGGACCCTGAGCCACGGGGTAGGCGATGGCCGCGCCGCCGGTCTCGGTGGTCGCGACATCACCGACGGCGAGCGGGTTGTCGGCCGCGACGGTGTCGACCGTCGTACAGGTCGAGGTCGGGGTCGCGAGGTGAAGCTTGCCGTAGCCCTCCAGACCCGTGTCCTTGCCCTTGAGCTGCTCGTCCATGAAGCGGAGGGCGAGGGCCGCGAAGTCACCGCCGGCCAGCTCCTTGCTGCACGGGTCGGAGGCGACATCGACACCCTGCGGGTAGACGGCGGGCAGGGTGTGACCGCCGTTGTAGCCGACGAAGATGCTGTGCTTGCGGGCGCCCTTGGTGATGGCGGTGCGCCAGTTGTCGAGCCCCTGCTGGAGGTTGAACAGGGTGTCGGTGAGGCCCTGGCCGAAGAGCACCGGGATGTCGAGGCGGCGTCCCTGGCTGACGTGCCAGGCCGGGCCGTTGCGCTCGAAAAACTTCGGGAGGTTCTCGGTGCCGGGGATCGTGCCGTCGGGCCAGAAGCCGGTGGCGGCTCCTTCGACGAGGGCCTTGTAGATCTGGGGCGGCAGCGCCTGGCTGGGCAGCGAGGCAGCGCCGAGCACCAGCGCCCACTCGGTGCGCACCACGGCCTGCGGGGCGAGGCTGGTGCTGAGGTCGTTCCAGGTGATCTCGGGAGCGAGGGCGTCGAAGACCGGCTTGCCCTGGACACGCAGCTCCTCGAAGGCGCCGAGGAACTGGTAGCCGCCGCCGTAGCTACCGCCGATGGCACCGAGTCGCGGGTCGCCCGGTCCGTCCTTCTGCACCCAGCGCAGGTGGGCGATGAGCCTCACGAGGCGCCGGACGTCGCGGCCCTCGACGCGCGGGTTCTCGACGTACGCCGTCCCGCCGCTCTCGCCGAAGCCGCGCTGGTCGAAGGACAGCACGCCGTAGCCCGCGTCGAGCCAGTTCTGGAATGCCGCCGGGTCCGTCGTGCGCGAGCCGCCCCAGCCGTGACTGTGCATGATGAACGGGACGCGGTGGTTGCGCGAAGCGCCGGCGGGCTTGAAGAGGGTGTAACAGATCTGGACCGGTGCGTCGGTGCCCGGATCGGGGACGCTGGTCAGGCAGGCGTTGGTGGTCCTGACCTCGGTGCCGGGCGCCGAGGCTGCGCCGGTGGCCGTGGTCGTCGGGCCGAGCAGCGCCAGTGATGCCGCGATCGCGACCGCCGTCCCGAAAGCTGCGGTCTTGATGTGGCCGTGCATGGTCATGGGTTCCTCCCGGCGCCGTTGCCGGTTCAACGGGACAGGCATGGGTGAGGTCACGGCTTGTGACGCCCGTCACTCGAGCCGTCAGCGCACCGCGACCGCCAACCGCCCGTCCACGAGGGCCAGGTCGACGGGCTCGCGCGGCAGCTCGACGGTGATGCCGGGCTCCAGGGTCTCGGGGTCGTAGGACGACACAGGCTGGCCGGCGAGGCCAGAGGCCACCCAGATGGCGTCGCCGGCGAAGAGGACGGCTGCCGGACTGCCGGGGAGCACGCGGGTGGCGACGACGCGTCCGGCTCGCAGCCGCGTGCCAAAGCCGGTCATCGCCGGAGGTCACGGCCCATGCCTCGCCCGCGCCGGTGGTCAGGTCGACGGCCTCGCCTCGGAGCGACGAATGTACGGGTGCGGTGTTGCTGCGAGTCGAGCGCCGCGAGCTCCGCGCGCTCGTTGCTGAGGACCCACGCCCTGGTGCCGTCGACGCCGAGTCGAAACGGCGTTGCGCCGATGCTGGCGGGACTGCGCCCACCCCGGGGTGCCGGCTGGTGCGTAGACGTCGCCGGTGATCGTGGCCAGCCAGACTCCCTGGTCGCTGCCGGCCAACGTCAGGCGGCCGGTCGAGCCCTCGACGGAGCCACGGTGGGCGGGCTGACCCGGCCATCGCTCACGGTCACAGTCTCGCCGGAGAAGCCGAGGCCCACGACGGCGGCGTTCTGGTTCAGGGCCAGGGCCGATGGTGGCGCGGCCAGGCCGGCCACCTCCGCCTCGTCGCCGGAGCCGAGGTGCACGACGGCGACGGCCTGGTCCTCGACCGAGCGAACCCAGACGACATCCTCGTCGGCCTCGATCTGGGCCGGCGAGACCGGCAGCGCGACCGAGTCGACGACCGAAGCCTTGAGTCGGATCCACGGTGATGAGTCCCGGGCCGGCGAGCTCGCCGACGGGATCGGCGGCCGGGTCAGCGGCGGCGTCGTGGAACCATCGCCACGCGAGCGACGCGATCACGGTGACGACGACGGCGGCGACGATGGCCAGGTTCCGCCGTCGACGGCTCGCTGAGGCGGGGAGCGCGGCCGGCCCGGTCGCCGAACTCCGTCGGGGTGGGCGGCTGAGGAGCGGTCAGCAGGTGCTGGCGCAGCGCCGGCACCGCGGCCGAAGGGTCCAGGCCGAGCTCCTCGCCGAGGCGACGGCGGTAGCTGTCGAGAGCGCGCAGGGCGTCGTCGACACGACCGACCTGCCCCAGGGCACGGGCCAGCAGCAGGACCCGATCCTCCCGGAGCGGCTCACGCCCGACGGCGGCGCGAAGCTCAGGCAGCACCTCGCTCGCCCCACCCTCGTCGAGCCGGCGCGCCCAGACCCGGTCCTGCAACGCGTCTCGTGCCGCGTCGATGCGGACCTGCCAGGGCTCGACGAAGCCGATCTCCACGCCGCCCAGCAGCGGCTGAGCGGAGTCCGCGAGGGCCGCATCCCACAACGCGGCATCGTCCGAGCCGGCCGACGCCAGCAGCCGGTGGACGTCGACGGCCTGCGGGTCGCACTCGAGTCGATAGCCACCGGGCAGGGTCTCGATGCCCGGTGCTCCCGGCGCATCCAGGGCGCGACGCAGAGCGGAGACGTAGGTGTGCACGAGCGCCCGCGCAGACGACGGGGGGTCCTCGTCCCACAGCCCGTCGATCACGGTGGAGATCCGGACCACGCGACCGGCTTCCAGGGCCAGCAGCGCGAGCAGCAGTGAGGGCTTGCCCGGTGGCAGCGGCACGGTGCGCGAGCCCACCGAACAGGCGACCCCACCAAACAGCGCGACGGAGGGACCTTCGACCTCCACGTGTCCACCGCCCGTCTTGCCGACAGCACGGTTATAGCCGATCTGGAGCCGTGGTGAAGGCACCTTCCGCAGTCTCTGACCAGCGCCGACGCGGGAGGTGTCGGCCTCGACCCGAGGAGTCCAGATGTTCTCATCCCGCTTTGCCGTCGGCCTCACCGCGACCGCAGCCATCGTGACCTGCCTGGCCGGTCCCGCGTCAGCCTCGCCGACGGAGATCGTCCGCGAGTACCGAGAGGTGCCCGGCGCCGGCGTCTTCACCACCTGCGCCGACGGCTCGGACGTCACGTTTACCTCGCTGTCCTACCGCGACTACACGACCTGGTTCCGTGACGGCGTCGCCGTCCGCGAGCGCCGCCACCTCACCTACGACGGCACCCTGACCCGGGGCAGCTCGAGCCTCGGCTACACCGGTGTCTGGAACCGCGACCAGGACTTCGTCACCGGCGAGCTGCGGATCACCGGTGGCCAGTTCCGCGTCGACCTGCCATCCGGTGGCACTCTGGTCGGAGCGGGCATGCGGGCCGAGGGCACGGAGTTCAAGGGCTCCGGTGACCGCTTCCTGGTCGACCTCTGCACTGCGTTGGGAGCGTGATGCGCGCACACCAGGTGGTGGCCGTCCTCGCCGGCGTCAGCCTGGCGGCCGCATGCAGCGACGACGGTACGTCGGGCAGCCCGGAGGCCGAACCTGCGACGTCCAGCTACACCGGGTCCGGCGCCATTCTGCCGCCGCCCGAGGACCCGCCGTGGACCCCGGCGCCGGGCCAGCCGACGGTGGTGCCCGACCCGCCGAAGATTCGGCTGCCCCGCCTGGAGAAGCTGCCGTCGACTTCCCTGGTCGTACACGGCGCGCCGGCCGCGCTGCTCGCCTCACCCGGCACGCTCTGGGTGCAGCAGCATCGTGGCTACGAGCTGACCCGCGTGGACCCCGGGACGGGGAAGGTTGTCGACAGCGTGAATGTCGGCATGCTCGGCTGCGGTGACCTGGCCTGGGCTGCCGGCTCGGTATGGGAGTCCGGCTGTGGCATCACACCCGGTCTGGTGCGTGTCGACGCCGAGACGACCGAAGTCGGGGACAAGCTTCCCTTCAGCGGCCTCGGGGCGGCGTACTTGGACGACGAGATCTGGGCGACCACCATCTACGACGGTGCCGGCGAGCTGCGCAGGATCGATCCGAACCACGTTGACGAAGGTCGCCGGGTGCCCGTCCCCGGTCTACTCCTCGACGGGGGCGTGGTCGCAGCAGCCGGCTCGCTGTGGGTCTCGGACGAGAGCGCCGCGATGGTCTACCAGGTCGACCCGACCTCGGAGGAAGTCGTTGCGGCGATCCCGATGCCGGTGCCGCCCGACACGGGCAACATGCTCGAGCACGACGGCGCCGCCTGGTACGTCGACGCGGGTCAGGGCGTCCTCATCCGGGTCGACCCCGTCGACGGGTCCACCCGGCTGCTCAAGGTGCGCATGCAGAGGCCGAGCGAGATCCGCGCCCTCGCGGCGTCGACCGCGCCCGGGCCGCCCGGGCGGCTGTGGGTGCGCAACGGGGACAAGGAGGTCTGGCTCGTCGACACCCGGCACGACCGGGTGCTGCGCCGGATCGCCGTCCTCGACGGGGGTGGGGGCGACGTCCAACAGATCGGTGACACGCTGTGGGTCGCGCAGTTCATCAGAGACAGGGTGGAGCGCATCCCGCTGGGGTAGGCGAGCGAGCCCTACAGTCAGGGCGTGGGCGTGTGGAACAGCTTCGTCGAGGGCGACAACCTCGACGTGCTTCGCGGGATGGCGGGAGTCGAGACCGTCGACCTGATCTACATCGACCCGCCCTACAACACGGGCAATGCCTTCGCCTACCGCGACGACTTCCGCGGCGGCGACTGGGTGGCGATGATGCGGCCCCGGCTGGAGGCGGCTCGCGAGGTGCTCGCGCCGACGGGGGCGATCTTCGTCAGCATCGACGACAACGAGCAGGCCCGGCTGCGGCTGCTGATGGACGAGGTCTTCGGCCCCGCCAACTTCCTCGCCCAGATCGTGGTCAACCTCAACGCCAAGGGACGCCAGCTGGGGAAGGGGTTCGCGACGCGTCACGAGTACGTGTTGGCGTACGCGCGGGATCCCCGCCAGTGCGTGCTCGACGCGAGAAGCACCGAGACGGTGGACCCGGCCGACTTCCCGCTGGAGGACGCGGAGGGGCGGCGCTACCGGCACCTCCCGCTGCGCAACACCAACAAGAAGTTCAATCCCGTCACGGCTCGCACCCTGCACTTCCCGGTCTGGGGCGACCCGGAGTCCGGTCGGGTGAGCGTGACACCGTTCGACGGCGCCCAGGAGATCGAGCCCGTCTTCGGCGACGGCCGGCCGGCGGTGTGGCGGTGGTCGGCGCCGCTGATCGAACGGCGTCCCGACGACCTCGTCTGCCGGGTCATCAAAGGACGCGACGGGGCCCGGGTCGACGTGTTCCAGAAGGACTGGTTGCATCGCGACGCGGCAGGTAGCCGGCGCAAGAAGCTGCGCACCATCTGGCTGTCCGAGGAGATCGGCTCCACCGACACGGCCGTCGCCGAGCTCAAGCAGATCCTCGGGCACGTCTTCGAGTCGCCCAAGCCGACCGGGCTGGTCCGCCGGATCCTGCAGACGATGCCGGCCGACGCGGTGGTGATGGACTTCTTCGCGGGCAGCGGCACGACCGGGCACGCCGTGGCGCTCCAGAACCTCGCCGACGGCGGCACCCGCCGCTGCGTCAGCGTCAACTCTGCCGAGCCCACGCGGCCGGGGTCCAACGCCGACCTCGCCGGCTACGCCACCGTCGCCGACATCACCCGGGCGCGGCTGCGGGCGGTTGCCGACACGCTGGGTGGTGGTTTCGAGGCTCAGGCCTTGACGGCCTTCGCACCTCAACCACCGAAAGAGGAATCATCATGAGCGACGTACGAGTGGCGCTGGTGACCGGCGCGTCCAGCGGGATCGGTGAGGAGACCGCCCGCCTGCTGCGCGCCGATGGCTTCGAGGTGTACGCCGTCGCGCGTCGCGTCGACAGGATGGCGGCGCTTGCGGAGGCGGGCGTGCACACCTTCGCCATGGACGTCACCGACGACGCGTCGATGGTCGACGGCGTCCGGCGCGTGGTCGACGAGCAGGGCCGGATCGACGTACTGGTCAACAACGCGGGCTACGGCTCCTACGGCTCGGTCGAGGACGTGCCGCTCGACGAGGCGCGACGCCAGTTCGAGGTCAACGTCTTCGGGCTGGCGCGGCTGACCCAGCTCGTGCTGCCGACCATGCGCCAACGGGGCAGCGGCCGGATCATCAACATCTCGTCGATCGGCGGGAAGTTCTACGAGCCGTTGGGGGCGTGGTACCACGCGACCAAGTTCGCCGTCGAGGGCTTCAGCGACAGCCTGCGCCTGGAGCTCAAGCCCTTCGGCATCGACGTGGTCATCATCGAGCCCGGCCCGATCATCACCGAGTGGAACACCATCTCCCGCGACAGCCTCGTCGAGACCAGCCGCGGCGGCGCCTACGAGGAGCGAGCCGAACGCGTGGGCGCGACGATCGCTCGCGGTGACTCCGGCTGGGCCGGGAGCTCGCCGGACGTGGTGGCCCGCAAGATCGTCAAGGCAGCGACGACGGCACACCCGAAGGCGCGATACCCGGTCGGTCGCGGCGCCGGCACGATCGTGCGCGCCCGCAAGGTGCTGCCCGACTCGGCGATGGACGCCGTGATCGGGCGGATGTACCGCTAGCGCTGGTTTCGAGACGGTTGCTAGCGCAACCTCCTCAACCAACGAAATCGCCTTCTCCTCAACCACCGAGCTTCCCTCAGACGCCGGCGGCCTTCTCGAGGGCGGTGATCTCGGTGTCGAGGTGGGTCAGGATGCGCTGGAGGTGGGGAACCGTGCGCCGGCAGCCGGTGAGGCCGAAGGCCATCTGGTCGGCGTAGGAGTTGCAGGTGATGTTGAGGGCGTTGCCGTCGATCGGCACCGACAGGGGATAGGTGCCCATCAGCTCGGCGCCGTTGTAGTACTGGGTGGTGCGCGGGCCGGGGACGTTGGAGATCACCAGGTTGTACGCCGGCTTCGTCCAGCTGGTCATCCCCAGCAGCGTCGGCAGGATCGCGGGCACCTGGCCGACCGCGCTCATCGCCTGGATCTGCATCGGCGTCATCGCCGACAACGCCTCCTTGCCGTCGCGCATGCTCGCGTGGATGGCCGCTAGCCGCGACTCGGCGTCCGGCAGGTCGGTGCCGAGCTTGACCATGATCGAGCCGACGGCGTTGCCGCCCGTGACCGAGCTACGCGACTTGGCGTTCAGGCCCACCGGGACCATCGCGATCAGCGTGGTCTCCGGCAGCTCGCCGAGCTCGGAGAGATAGGTCCGCATCGCGCCGCTGCACATCGCCAGCACGACGTCGTTCATCGTCGTCCCCGTGGCCTTGCCGATGGCGCGGATCCGTGCGATCGGCCAGTCCTGCGCGGCAAACCGGCGCGACGCCGTGATCTCGGTGTTGAGGATGGTCCGCGGCGCAAAGAGGGCGAGCGTGGAGGTCTCGTTGCGCAGGCTCTTGTTGAGCGTCCTGATCAGCGCGGACGGCAGCCCGGCCGCGTCGGCGCCGATGCCGAGCGCCGTACGCAGCGCGCCGATCGCCTCCTCGACGCCGAGGTGCTCGGCGGCCTCCTGGGCCTTGCCCACCCTGGAGCCGCGCGGTCGGACGGCCCACGGAACGGGCATGCCGCGGTCGTCGGGGTCGCCGGACAGGATGCTCTGGAGCAACCGCATCGCCGCGAGGCCGTCGACCAGCGAGTGGTGCAGCTTGGTGTACATCGCCACCCGGCCGTCGCGCAGACCCTCGATGAGGTGCCACTCCCACAACGGCCGCTCCGTCGCCAGGCGGGTGCTGTGCAGCCGGGAGACGAGCTCGAACAGCTCGCGGATCCGGCCGGGCTTGGGCAGCGCGCTGTGGCGGACATGGTGCTCGATGTCGAACTGGTCGTCCTCGACCCACACCCATTGGCCGGCCGTCTTGACCGAACGGTGCGGGTGCTTGAGGAAGAGCGGCGCGATGTCGGTGGTGTCGCGCGCCTCCTCGAAGAGGTCGCGGACGTAGTTGCGGCCGGCCCCTTCGGGCTTCTTGTAGAGCTGGAGCCCACCGACGTGCATCGGCATCCGGCGGTTCTCCGCCATCAGGAACCCGAGCGCCGTCGGATCGAGCGGTGAGACCACCCGGCGATCCTCGCGGGTCACGAGACAACTCACAAGGGAACGCCCCGTCACCCTCTGGCACGATCGATCCCATGCAGGCGCACCCGTTCGACGTGCTCTGGCACCGGGGGCGGAGCTCGATGACGGCCCGGCTCGATCGGTGGCAGTCGAAGAGCTGGCAGATCGCCCAGTGCGCCCTCGCCGCCGGGATCGCGTGGTACGTCGCCGCCGACCTGCTGGGTCACCAGGCGCCGTTCTTTGCGCCGATCGCGGCGGTGGTGAGTCTCGGTACGACGTACGGCCAGCGGCTGCGGCGGGTCGCCGAGGTGACGGTCGGCGTGGCCGTCGGGGTGTTCCTGGCCGACCTGATCGTGGCCGCCATCGGCTCGGGCTGGTGGCAGCTGACGATCATCGTCGCGCTGGCCATGTCGACGGCGATCCTGCTCGACGGCGGACAGCTGTTCATGATGCAGGCCGCCGTGCAGTCCATCGTGGTCGCCGCCCTGGTGGTCAACCCGGGAGCCGCGCTGACCCGCTGGACGGACGCCCTCATCGGGGGAGCCGTCGCCCTGGTCGCCGCCACCGTCGTCCCGGCCGCGCCCCTGCGACGGCCGCGGGAACAGGCGGCGCGGGTCGTCAGGAAGGTCGCCGAGCTGCTGCGCGCGGCGGCGGACGTGATGGTCGACGGAGTGGTCGACCGCGCGCTGGCGCTGCTCGCCGACGCGCGCTCGACCGACCACCTGATCACCGAGCTGCGGGCCGCGGCCGACGAGGGGCTGTCGGTGGTGGCGTCCTCACCCTTCCGAGTCCGCCACAAGAGCGGTCTGCGGCGGATGGTCGATCTCGTCGACCCGATCGACAGGGCGCTGCGCAGCACCCGCGTCCTGGTCCGGCGGACCGCGGTCACGGCCTACCGCCACCGCGAGGTGCCGAGGTCGTACGCCCTGCTGTGCCGCGACCTCGGCGACGCGGCCGACGCGGTCGCCGACGAGCTGATGGCCGACCGGGTGGCGTTCGCTGCCCGGCCCGCGCTGCTCGCCGTCGGCGAGGCCACCGGCCTCGTCGAACGCACGTCCGACCTCAACACCGACGTGCTGCTGGCACAGATCAGGTCGGTCGTCGCCGACTTGCTGCTGCTCACCGGTCTCGACGAGCTCGAGAGCACCGATGCGCTGCCGCCACCGCCGGAGCGGACGGTCTGAGGCCGTGACGACCATCCAGCGCTGGGTGCTGCACGTCGACATGGACATGTTCCTCGCAGCCGTCGAGCTGCTGCGCCACCCCGAGCTGGTCGGCAAGCCGCTCGTGGTCGGCGGGCGCGGGATCGTCAACGAGCGGGCGGTGGTGTCGACGGCGTCCTACGAGGCGCGGGAGTTCGGTATCCGGTCCGGCATGCCGCTGCGGACGGCGTACAAGAAGTGCCCGGACGCGGTGTTCCTCCCCGTCGACTTCCCGGTGTACAACGCCGCCTCTGCGGAGGTGATGGCCACCCTGCGGTCGCTGGAGTGGGGCGGGGTGCCGGTCGTGCTGGAGGTGCTCGGCTGGGACGAGGCGTTCGTGGGTGCCGGGGAGGGGCATGGCGACCTGGGCGACCCGGTGGAGTTCGCGGCAGTCCTCGCGGATGGCCGTGCTGGAGGCGACGCGGCTGCACTGCTCGGTCGGCATCGGCAACAACAAGCTGCAGGCCAAGATCGCCACCGACTTCGGCAAGCCGCGCGGGGTCTACACCATCACCGACGAGACCTGGGTGGCCGAGATGGGCGACCGGCCGACGCGGGCGCTGTGGGGCGTCGGGTCCAAGATCGCGGGTCGGCTGTCGGCCCTCGGGATCGAGACGGTGACCGACCTCGCGACGTCCGACACGGAGGCGCTCGTCGGTGAGTTCGGGCCGACCATGGGGCCGTGGTTCCACCGGCTCGGCCGCGGCGTCGACACCTCGCCGGTCGACGCCACGCCGTGGGTGCCGCGGGCGCACGGCCGCGAGGAGACGTTCCAGGAGGACGTCGAGTGGCCCGACGTGCCCGATGCGGTGCGCGCGCTGACCGCGCGGGTGCTCGAGGACATCGACAAGGAGGGCCGGCCGGCGATGCGGGTGCACCTCAAGGTGCGCTACCGCAACTTCTTCACCGTCACCCGCTCCCGCAAGCTGCCCGAGCCGAGCCGCGACCTCTCGGTCCTCGCCGACGCCGCCGTGGCGCTGCTCGAACGCGTCGAGCAGGAGCGGCCGGTGCGGCTGCTCGGCGTACGGCTGGAGATGGTCGAGCCGGAGGGTGGCTACTGACGCCCGAGATCCGCTAGCCGCGCCAGCCAGGGCACGTGACTCCCGTCGTACGGCGCCCGCTCATCGGCCACGAGCGCGTGCACGCGCTCGCCGGAGGCGCGGGCGGCGGCGATGACCTCGGCGGGATAGTCGAACTCGACCTGGTGCTCGGCGAACTCGTCCTCGTCGTCGACGAACACCTCACCATCCGAGAGCCGGACCACGTCGAGGTCGAGGTCGATCGCCGTCACCACCGAGCCGGACCAGGTCACCGGAGCGGTGATGTCGACGTAGACGGAGACGAGCCCACCAGGGGAGTGGAAGGTGGCCAGCCAGCCGCGTTCGGAGTCGGGGAGGCCCACGGCGGGCACCAGGCCGACCTGGTCGTAGGGCGCGATGTAGACGGCCCCTGGGCGGGTCATCACCGTGCCCTCGAGGAAGCCCAGCCAGTCGCCGTGCTCGTCGCTGCCGAGCCATACCGCATCGAACTCCCAGTGCGGCCGGTCGCCCCACTTGGTCATCCGCACATGGACGGAGTCACCGGGCGCGAGCGTCACCCGGACAGTCTCTCAGCGCAGCTTCGGCGGCCGGATCCGCCCTGCGGCCCGCGCCACGACGTCCTGGTAGCGCGCGCCGGCCGAGCGCGGGAGTTGCGGACGATCGCCGTCTTGATGCCACCCGGGTGCACGACCGTCACGCCGACGGGGTGGCCGGCCACCAACATCTCCTCGCGCAGCGACTCCGAGAAGCCGCGGACCGCGAACTTGGTGGCGTTGTAGAGCGTCTGGCCCGGCACCGCCATCAGCCCGAACAGCGAGGAGAGCGTCACGACGTGACCGTCGCCCGAGGCGATCAGGTGCGGCAGGAAGGCGCGGGTGCCGTGCACGACGGCCAGAACCTCACGCCGACGTCCGTTCCGACCGCTGGGCCGCTCCGACGTCGTACCCGTCGACGTCGAAGCGCTTGAGCTCCCGCTTGAAGGCGATGGTGCTGCGCGGCCAGGTGATCGGGTTGCGGCCCTGCGCGTCGAGGTACCAGCTGGTGCATCCGCCACGGGCCCAGACCGTGCGCCGCATCCGGCGCTGGATGTCGGCGTTCCACCGCTCCTGCGCTGCGGCGAGCGGCTCGATCGCGGCGTAGCCACCCCGGCGCATGGTGCGGATGGCGTCGCGGACGTAGCCGGTCATGGCTTCGATGTAGACGATCACCGACGTGTGGCCCTGGCCGGTGTTCGCGCCCAGCACGGAGAAGAGATTGGGGAAGCCGTGCGACGTCGTGCCCTTGTACGTCGTCATGCCGGCCTCTGCCCAGGTCTCGGCCAGTGTCCGGCCGTCGCGGCCGCGGATCAGGTGCGAGACCGGTGGGTCGGTCGCGCGGAACCCGGTCGCCGCGACGATCACGTCGACGGGCCGTTCGGTGCCGTCGGCGGTCACCACGCCGGTCGGCGTGATGCGCGCGATCGGGTCGGTGACGACGTCGACGTTGGCGGCGGACATGGCGGGGTAGTAGTCGTCGGAGGTCAGGATCCGCTTGCAGAAGACGCCGAAGTGCGGGGTGAGCTTCTCGCGGAGGACGGGGTCCTCGACGCCCTTGGCGAGGTTGCGGCGGCCGAGCGTCTCGACGGGGAAGTTGAGCCGCTGCCAGCGGGTGATGCCGGGGACCAGAGCCTCGTGGGAGTAGTAGAGCCGGGCCCTGAGGGCGCGCTGGAGGGCGGGGAACCGCCGGAACCGCCGGCGCTGCGACTCCGTGAAAGGGTGGTCGCCGCGCGGGATCACCCAGGGTGCCGAACGCTGGTAGACGTCGAGGTGGCCGACCTCCGGCTGGATCGCCGGCACCACCTGGATGGCCGAGGCGCCCGTGCCGATCACGGCCACCCGCAAGCCTTTGAGGTCGACGTCGTGGTCCCACCTCGCCGTGTGGAACAGGTGGCCGCCGAAGGTCTCGATGCCCTCGATGTCCGGCAGCTTGGGAGCCGACAGCCCGCCGGTGGCGTTGATCAACGTCGTGCTGGTCAGCTCGCCCGCCGACGTACGGACCCGCCAGATCTGGGCCTCGTCGTCCCACGCGGCGGCGAGCAACTCGATCCCGAAGTGGAACCGGTCGAGCACTCCCGCGCCGGCGGCGACCTTCTCGAGGTAGGCCAGGATCTCGGCCTGCGGCGAGTAGGCGTGCGACCAGTCGGGGTTGGGCGCGAACGAGAAGCTGTAGAGGTGGCTCGGGATGTCGCACGTGGCACCGGGGTAGGTGTTGGCCCACCACGTCCCGCCGAGCCCGTCGGCCTTCTCGATGACCAGGAACTCCTCGCCGTCGTCCTGCAGCCCGATGGCCAGCGCGACGCCGGCGAACCCGGCGCCGACGACGAGATGGTCGACATGAGAAGGGAGCGTCACGGACCAGACGCTATCCCGGCAGGTCGACGGAGACCGTGGTGTCGCCGGGGGTGGACTCGAGGCGCACCTGCCCGCCGTGCGCCACGGTGACGGCGTGCACCAGCGACAAGCCGAGGCCGTAGCCACCATCGCCGCCGCCGCGCGCCGCGGGACCGGGAGACGTCGCCGCGGGCGAAGCGCTCGAACGCCGTGTCGACCAGGTCGGCTGGGAAACCCGGGCCGTCGTCGTGCACGGAGAAGCCGCTCGGGGTGCGCTCGCACGGTGACCGTGGTGCCGGGAGGGGTGTACTTGCGGGCGTTGGTCAGGAGGTTGGTCACCACCTGGTGCAGCCGCTGCTCGTCGCCGGTCACCGAGACCGAGTCGTCGGGCAGCTCGAGGCGCCACTGGTGGTCGGGAGCGAGCACGCGGGCATCCGAGACCGCCTCGATCAGCAACCGGCTCAGGTCCACGTCGTCACGGGCGAGCGGGCGCCCGGCGTCGAGCCGCGCCAGCAGGAGCAGGTCCTCGACCAGGGCGGTCATCCGGCCCGACTCCTCTTCCACCTTCGCCAGCGCGGTGTCGGCGGCGGCCCGGTCGTCGGGGTGGCGACGGGCCAGCTCGGTGTAGCCGGCGATCGTGGTCAGGGGGGTGCGCAGCTCGTGGGAGGCGTCGGCGACGAACTGGCGGACCTGTTGCTCGCTGCGGTGTCGGGCGCTCAGGGAGGACTCGACGTGCGCGAGCATCGAGTTGATGGCCGAGCCGACCTGGCCGACCTCGGTGCGCTCGTCGGTCAGGTGGGCCGGGACGCGTTCCTCCAGCGAGATGGCGCCGGTGGCCAGCGGCAGCTCAGCCACCGCGTGGGCGGTTGCGGCGACCTCGCGCAGCGGCCGCAGCTGGCGGCGTACGACGACCGTGCCGATGCCGGCTGCGGCCAGCACGGCCAGCAGCGCCAGCAAGGTCTCGGTCAGGATGAGCGACCCCAGGGTGTCGTCCACGTCCTTCGTCGGCAGTCCGCTGACGAGCGTGGCGGTGTCGCCGGAGCCGAGCCGCCCGTCGACCGCGACCACCCGGTAGCTGCCGAGGCCGCTGATGTCGATCGCATGCACGCTGCCGTCGGCCGGCACGGAGCTGAGCGCGTCGAGCTCGTCGGCCGAGAGGGCTCGGTTGCTGCTGTCCCTGTCGCCGACGATCTCTCCCCGCGGGTCAGTCGTCTTGACGAGCCCCTGCAGAGTCCCCGGACCCTGGTTGCCGAAGTCGTCGCCGTCGGGTCCGCCAGGGCCTCCCCGCTCTGGGCCGCGGTGCGCCGAGGCGATCACCTTGGCATCGAGCTGGTCGAGGAGCTGGGCGCGGAGCGCGAGCGTGGTCACGGCGCCGATGAGCAGCGACACGACCGCGACCAGCGTCACCGCCGTGACGACCAGCCGCGCCGAGAGCGAACGGAAGCGATCCACCGGCTCAGCCGGCCGGCTTGAGCACGTAGCCGGCCCCGCGCATGGTGTGGATCATCGGCTCGCGCCCGGCGTCGATCTTCTTGCGCAAGTAGGAGATGTAGAGCTCGACGACGTTTGCCTGGCCGCCGAAGTCGTAGTTCCAGACCCGGTCGAGGATCTGCGCCTTCGACAGCACCCGCCGCGGGTTGCGCATCAGGAACCGCAGCAGCTCGAACTCCGTCGCGGTGAGCGAGATGTCGTCGCCGTCGCGCATCACCTCGCGGCTGTCCTCGTCCATGGTCAGGTCGCCGACCACGAGCACCGACGACGAGCCGGCATCGTGGGCACCGGTCCGGCGCATCAGGGCCCGGAGGCGGGCCACGACCTCCTCCAGCGAGAACGGCTTGGTGACGTAGTCGTCGCCGCCGGCGGTCAGGCCGGCCACCCGGTCCTCGACCGAGTCGCGGGCGGTGAGGAAGAGGACGGGTACGCCGGGGTCGGTCGCGCGCATCCGGCGCAGCACCTCGAGGCCGTCGAAGTCCGGCAGCATCATGTCGAGCACGACGGAGTCGGGCCGGAAGGTCTTGGCGAGGCTGACCGCCTTGCTGCCGGTGTGGGCGCTGGCGACCTCGAACCCCTCGTAGCGCAGCGCCATCGAGATCAGCTCCGCGATGTTGACCTCGTCGTCGACGACCAGCACCCGCAGCGGCGATCCATCGGGACGGGTCAGCTCCATGGACACAGCCTTTCGCAGAAGTCTGTGGGTTTGCTGTGTGCCCTCTGTGATCGCGGTTACTACCAACCCTCGTGGTTGCGGCTCGCGAGCCGCCAGCGGCGGTCTTCGACCTCGCCGAGTCGGCGCCAGTTGCCTCCTTCCGCTGCGCTCCCTCCGTCAACTGGCGCCGACTCGGCCTGTCGCTGCTTGGGCTGACTGTCCTGGCACGATGGTCGGCGCCGTGGACATCACCTTCCCGCCGGAGCTGCCGGTCTCGCAGCGCCGTGACGACATCGCCGCCGCGATCCGGGACCACCAGGTCGTGGTGATCGCCGGCGAGACCGGCTCGGGCAAGACCACCCAGCTGCCCAAGATCTGTCTCGAGCTCGGCCGCGGTCGTGGCGGACGCGACGGGATGATCGGGCACACCCAGCCCCGACGGATCGCGGCGCGCTCGGTCGCCGAACGCATCGCCTCGGAGCTCGGCACCGACCTGGGCGACGTGATCGGCTATCAGGTGCGGTTCACCGACCGGACGTCGGCGGCCGGCCGGGTCAAGGTGATGACCGACGGCATCCTGCTCGCCGAGCTGCAGCGCGACCGCGACCTGCGCAAGTACGACACGATCATCATCGACGAGGCCCACGAGCGCAGCCTCAACATCGACTTCCTGCTCGGCTACCTCAACCGGCTGCTGCCGCGCCGGCCCGACCTCAAGCTGATCATCACCTCGGCGACCATCGACCCCCAGCGGTTCGCGGAGCACTTCGCGGACTCGCACGGCACGCCCGCGCCGATCATCGAGGTCAGCGGTCGCACCTACCCGGTCGAGATCCGCTACCGACCTCTCGTGGAGCTGCCCGAGGAGGACGAGGAAGGCGAGGCCATCGTCCGCGACCAGACCGAGGCGATCCTCGACTCGGTGGCCGAGCTGTCGGCCGAGGGTCCCGGCGACATCTTGGTCTTCCTACCCGGCGAGCGAGAGATCCGCGACACCGCGGACGCGCTCGGCAAGGTCGAGGCGCGCGGCGCCGACCGCCTCCGCGGGCTGGAGATCGTGCCCCTCTACTCACGCCTGTCCGCCGCCGAGCAGCACCGCGTGTTCGCCCCGCACACGGCAGGACGCCGCGTCGTACTCGCCACCAACGTGGCGGAGACGTCGCTGACCGTCCCGGGCATCCGCTACGTCGTCGACTCGGGCGTCGCGCGGATCAGCCGCTACTCCGCGCGCACCAAGGTCCAGCGGCTGCCGATCGAGGCGATCAGCCAGGCCAGCGCCAGCCAGCGCTCCGGCCGCTGCGGCCGGGTCGCGGCCGGCATCGCGATCCGCCTCTACTCCGAGGAGGACCACGACAAGCGGCCGGAGTTCACCGAACCCGAGATCCTGCGCACCAACCTGGCCTCGGTCATCCTGCAGATGACCTCGCTGCGGCTTGGCGACATCGCGCGGTTCCCGTTCGTCGACCCGCCGGATCGTCGTACGGTCACCGACGGCGTGCAGCTGCTGGAGGAGCTCGGCGCTTTCAGTTCCCGGGAAGGACCGGCACCAGCTCACCAAGGTCGGCCAGCGCCTCGCCCGGCTGCCCATCGACCCGCGGCTGGGCCGGATGATCCTGGAGGCCGAGCGGCTCGGCGTCGTTCGCGACGTGCTGGTCATCGCGGCCGCACTGTCGTTGCAGGACCCCCGCGAACGACCCGTCGAGAAGCGGCCGCAGGCCGACCAGCTGCACGCCCGCTTCACCGACAAGACCTCGGACTTCCTGACCTGGCTCAACCTCTGGCGCTACGTCAAGGAGCAGCAGCGCGAGCTGTCGAGCAGCGCCTTCCGGCGGATGTGCAAGCGCGAGTTCCTCAACTACCTGCGGGTGCGGGAGTGGCAGGACTTCGAGTCCCAGCTGCGCCAGGTCAGCAAGGAAATGAAGATCAACATCGGCAAGCCCGCCGAGGGCGTGGACTCCGACGGCATCCACCAGGCGCTGCTCGCCGGACTGCTCAGCCACATCGGCCTGCTCGAGGAGCGCGAACGGACGGTGCCCGGCAAGGATCGGCCGCGCGGCCCGCGGGAGTATCTCGGCGCCCGCAACAGCCGGTTCGCGATCTTCCCCGGCAGTGCGCTCAAGGGCGCCAACCCGGCGTTCCTGATGGCCGGCGAGCTCGTCGAGACGGGCCGGCTCTGGGCGCGGCAGAACGCCGCCATCCAGCCCGAGTGGGCCGAGCGGATCGGCGCTCATCTCGTCAAGCGCACCTACAGCGAGCCGCACTGGTCCAAGAAACGCGCGTCCGTGATGGCCCACGAGCGCGTCACCTTGTACGGCGTCCCGCTGGTCGCCGACCGGCTGGTGCAGTACGCCAAGATCGATCCCGCGCTGAGCCGCGAGATGTTCATCCGCCACGCCCTGGTCTACGGCGAGTGGTCGACCCACCAGCCGTTCTACCGCGAGAACCTGCGGCTGCTCGAGGAGGCCGAGGAGCTCGAGCACCGCGCCCGGCGACGTGACCTGGTGGTCGACGAGCACACCCTCTTCGACTTCTACGACGCCCGGATCGGTGCCGATGCCGTGAGCGGCGCGCACTTCGACCAGTGGTGGAAGCAGGCCCGACGCACCCAGCCCGACCTGTTGACCTTCGACCTCGAGATGCTCACCCATGAGACCGCCGAGGAGGTGCACGCGGAGGACTACCCGACCTCGTGGGAGGGCGAGGGGCTGACCTTTCCGATCAGCTATCACTTCGAGCCCGGTGCCGCCGACGACGGGCTGACCATCGACGTCCCCGTCGCCACCCTCAATCGTGTCGAGGCCGAGGACTTCTCGTGGAACGTCCCGGGCCTGCGTGAGGAGCTGGTGACCTCGCTGCTGCGCAGCCTGCCCAAGCACCTGCGGGTCAGCTTCGTGCCGGCGCCCAACACGGCCCGCGGCTTCCTCGCCCAGGTGCCGGCCGGTGAGGAGCCGCTGCTCGACGCGCTCGAGCGATACCTGCGCTCGACGACCGGCGTGGTGGTGCCGCGCGACGCCTGGGACTGGGACAAGGTGGCCGACCATCTCCGCCCGACTTACCGGGTCGTCGACGACGGCGGCCAGGAGCAGGCCCGCAGCAAGGATCTCGACGCCCTCAAGGCGCCGTTGCAGCCCGCCTTCGACCGGGCGCTCGCCGAGGTCGCGTCCGACGCCGGGCTCTCGGCTACCGGTCAGACGCGGTGGACGTTCGGAACGCTCGAGGAGTCCGTTGTCCAACGCAGAGCCGGTCACGAGGTCCGCGGCTTCCCCGCGCTGGTCGACGAGGGCACGACCGTCGGGCTGGGGATCTTCGGCTCGGCAGACGAGGCCGAGGCGCGACACCGGCTCGGCGTCCGCCGCCTGCTGCTGATCGGGCAACCGTCGACCGACCCGCTCGCCGGGCTCGACAACACCGCCAAGCTCGGCCTGGCCGGGTCGCCGTACCCGACCGTCGCCGAGCTGCTCGACGACTGCCGGGCCGCCGTGGCTGGCGCGGTCGTCGACGCCCACCCGCCGGTCCGCGACGAGGCGGCATTTCGGTTGCTGGCCGACGAGCTCGCGGCGACGTACGACGAGCGGCTCTCGCTCCTGCTCGGCGACGTGCTGCGCGTCCTCGACGCGTGGCGACACGCGGAGAAGCGGCTGAGCGGGCGGGCCGAGCTGCTCACGCTGGCCGCGATGCAGGACATGCGCGGGCAGCTGGGCCGCCTGGTGCACCGCGGCTTCGTCGGCGAGGCCGGGCCCGACCAGCTGCGCCGCTTTCCGGTCTACCTCGCGGGCGTCGAGCACCGGCGCGAGCGGCTCGATGCGCAGGTCGCGCGCGACCAGCAGCTGATGGCACAGGTGAGCGACGTGCAGGACGCCTACCTCCACCAGGTCGCCGCGCTGCCCGACGGACGTCCGCCTGGAGCAGCGCTGCGCCGGGTGCGTTGGATGCTGGAGGAGTACCGCATTTCCCTCTGGGCCCAGCACCTCGGCACGGCGTACGCCGTCAGCGACCAGCGCATCCGCAAGGCTTTGACGGAAACTTCGACCGCGCGGTCGTAACCTGGCTCCGTGACTGACCGCCAGCACCACCGGCCGATGACTCCCGGAGACCGCTACTTCGAGGAGCTCGAGGCCGGCGCCGACCCCGCCGCGGTGGCGGAGGCTGCCGACCGCGCCGCGACGCTGATCGTCCGCGGTGCGCGCAAGGGTGATCAGGCGGAGGTCGGCGAACGGCTGCTGCACCTGGCGGAGACCGAGGGCATCGAGACCATCGCCGAGCTGTGGTCCGGTGCGCCCGCGGACTCGCTGGCCGGCTGCCTGTGGCGGCTCTACGTGCTGCGCCAGTGGGTGTACGCCGACCCGGTCGGCGTCGCCCACCAGTACGACGCCGGCCGGGCGCACGCCGAGGTCGCCGGTGCCGTAGCCGGCGTGGCCGACCCGCCCGGCCCCGACGAGCTGAAGACGATGATCGACCAGGTGCTGCGCGGCATCGCCGGCAGCGACTTCGCCGACGTGCTCTTCCGCGCCGCCGCCTTCGCCCGGGTCGTCGCCACCGGCCGCGCCGCCCTCCCCGGCAACACTAACGACGCCGTCCGGATGGCCTCCCTCGCCGACCAGCTCGAGTCCGCCGCCCACCAGGAGCTGAACCACCAGCTCGGCTGAACTCCGGCCGGCGCGAGAAATCGGAGGATCGCCAGCAGCTGGTGCTGGGGATCCTCCGCTGTCGCACGCGGTCGACCGGTGAAACCTGACGTCGCCGGGTTTCGAGACAGGCGCTAGCGCGCCTTCCTCAACCAACGGGGACGCGCCTTCCTCAACCAACGACAAGTCTGTGGGGAATTTCGGCGTGCGGACCGGGGCCTCTACTAGACTGATCAGGTGCGCCGGGCCGTGGCAGCCCCGGGTCCCAAAATAAGCCGCCTAGAGCGGCCACGCGCCGTGAGGCGCTCCCGGTCCGGCGCACTACATCTCTCAGCCAGATGCCCGGTGACGGCTCCCGGCTACCCTCGCTGACGTGTCCATCACCTATGACCCGCAGGCGGACGGCGAGCCCGATCCGGGCGAGGTGGTCTGGGGCTGGGTGCCCTACGAGGACGACCCCAGCCAGGGCAAGGACCGCCCTGTCCTGCTGCTCGGCGCAGGGACCGGTGACACGGAAGGCCGGTGGCTGGGCCTGATGCTGACCAGCAAGGACCACGACCGCGACGCCGAGGAAGAGGCCCGCTGGGGCCGGCACTGGATGGACGTCGGGTCCGGCGGCTGGGACAGCGAGGGACGGCCCAGCGAGGTCCGCCTCGACCGGCTGCTCGTGCTGGCACCCGAGGAGATCCGGCGGGAGGGCGCCGCCCTCGACCGGTCGGTGTTCGACGCCGTGGTGGCGGCAGCCCGGGAGCTGCACGCGCTCCCCGACTAGGCCCGGCTCGACAAAGTCAGAACGTGGCGGCGATCTTCTTGACCGCGGCCTTGGCCACGGCCGAGTCGGCGGGCACGTCGCTCGCCGCTCCCACGAGGGCGACCACGCTCAGGTAGGCGCCCTTGCGGACGATGCCGAGGTCGGTCGCCTGCACCTTGCCGGCGACTCGGTAGGCCTGACCCATGCCCGTGGAGACCGGCACCTCGCGCAGCGGTCCGACGGCGTCGTCGGTGCGTTCGCCGCAGTCGGCCTGCCAGGCGGCCAGCACCTGGTGGGCGCGCCAGGCCGACTTGTTGTCGGCGAACCGGGCGACCACTTGTACGGCGCGCGGCACCGCGCCGCCGTCGGTCGACCAGGTGCGTCGGACGGCCGAGAGCGCGCCGATGTCGACCAGCGACGTCAGATGGCAGGGTCCGACGACCTCGACGTCGTTGGCGACCGTGTCGACCGAGGACCAGTCGGCGCCGGCCGTCGGCATCTGACCGGTGCTCAACAGGTGGGCAGACGGGCCGGTGCGGGCCTGGGCGATGCCTTGCGGAGGGGCGCTCGGGTGAGCGGACTCACCACACGACGTGAGCACCACGAGCGCCAGCACCAGGGGGGCCAGCCAGGGCCTCAGCGTCCGCAACACCTGCTGATCGTAGGAGGCGGGAGCGGCCATCGGCCGCTGCGACACGGCCCGTCACCGCCCGGTCGATATCGTCCGTGCGGGGCCTTATCCCGGCCCACTACAGTGTGGCCCCCGAGGGCCCGGAGCGGGACGGGCGAGGAGGATGACGGTGAGGTCGGCGGTAGCACGCGCGCTCGGCTGCTGCCTCGTCCTCGTCGGGGCGCTCGCCGGCTGCACCGACGACAACTCGTCGTCGAGCCCCACCCCCGAGACCAGCAGCCCGGCCACCGACACCCCCGGCCCGCCCGTGGACCTGACGTTCGGCGTCTACGGCTCGACCGAGGAGATCGCCGCCTACACCCGGATGGCCAACCACTTCGACTCGGTCGACGAGTCCGCCGAGGTCGAGGTGAAGTCCTGGGACAGCCACGACGGCCTGCGCAAGGCCATCGCCGATGGTGAGCCGCTTCCCGACGCCTTCCTGGTGTCGCGCAGCGACCTGCGCTGGTACCTCGAGAACGAGCTCACCCGGCCCGTGGACAGCCTGCTCGACGAGCGCGGCGTCGACTTCGGCGACGTCTACTCCCGCGACGCGTTGACGGCGTTCAGCAGCGACAACCGCCTCCAGTGCATGCCGTACGGCGTCGCGCCGCAGGTGATGTTCTACAACACCTCGCTCATCGACTTCGAGCAGATGGCCCTCCGCGGACTCGACGTGCCGACCGACCACCGGCGCTGGAACTTCGACCAGTTCACTGCCGCGGCGACATTCGCGGCGCGGCCGAGCCGCGGCAGCAAGGGGGTCGCGATCGCGCCCACGCTCCGCGGGCTCGCTCCGTTCATCTACTCCGGCGGCGGCGACGTCTTCGACGACGACCAAGACCCCAAGTCGCTGGCCTTCTCCGACGACGGGAGCCGGTCTGCGCTGGAGACGACGTTGGCCCTGCTCCGCGACCCCAAGGTCACCTTGACCGAGGAACAACTGGCCGAGCACACGCCCTTGGAGTGGTTCGAGCGCGGCAGTCTCGGCATGATCGCCGGCAGCCGGGCGCTGGTCCCGAGGCTGCGCAAGGTGGCCGGGCTGCAGTTCGACGTGATGCCGATGCCCACCATCGACAGCCAGGCGACCGTCGGCGACATGACCGGCCTGTGCATCGCCCAGGACGCCGAGAGCCCGGCCACCGCCGCCGACTTCCTCGTCTACGCCACCTCCACCGAGGCGGTCACCGAGGTGACCCGGGCAGGCTTCCTCCAGCCGGCCAACCAGGAGGTGGCCTTCGCCGACGACTTCCTGCAGCCGACGAAGCAGCCCCTGAACGCGTCGGTCTTCAACGAGATGGCCGGGCGGATGGCCATCCCGCCGCTGCTCGACACCTGGGACGAGCTGGAGTCTGCGGTCGCGCCCTATCTCCAGGAGCTCTTCTTCTCGGTGCCGACCCTCGACCTGGTCGCGGTCACCGAGCAGATCGACGCGGCGTCCGTGCCGATCCTCGACCCCGAGGCCACGCCTACGCCGTCGGAGACGACGAGTCCGAGCCCGTAGCGGGCGGTTCCTGCTCTTCCTCAGGCACGGGCTGCTCGGCCTCGATCACGGCCGCCGCGACCAGCGGCGCGGTCAGCCGCACCTGCCACGCGCGGGCGCCCAGCTCGCGCAGCGCGACCGTCACGGCCTGGGTGAGCTCCTCGGGCTCGCGGACCTCGGGCGGGGTCCACAGCACCCGGCGCAGGTAGTCGGGGGTGAGCAGGTTCTCGGCCGGCACCTGGTGCTCCTCGGAAGCCGCCGTGATCGCCTCGCGGGCCAGCTGGAGACGCCGGCCGGCGACGGGATCCTTCTCGGCCCACGCGCGCGGCGGCGGCGGCCCGTCGGTCCGCGGCTGCCGGGACGGGAGCTGGCTCTCGGGCAGGTCGCGCACCTGCGTCAGCACCGCGACCCAGCGCCCGGCGTAGCGGTCGGCGCCGCGGCCATAGAACCCCTTCGTGCTCTTCAGTGCCGCCCGGGTCGTCGGCATGGCCAGCGCCGCGGCCACGATGGCCGAGTCGGGGATGATCCGGCTCGGGGTCACGTCGCGTTCGGCGGCGATCTGGTCGCGGGTCGTCCAGAGGGCCCGGACGGCGCCCAGGGCCCGGCGCCCGCGGACCTTGTGCAAGCCCGACGTACGCCGCCACTGGTCCATCCGGGTCGCCTGGGCAAAGCTGCGCAGCGCCTCGAACTCCTCGGCGGCCCACCCGTCCTTGCCGGCCTCGACCAGCTGGGCGGCGAGCAGGTCGCGCAGCTCGATCAGCACCTCGACGTCGAGGGCGGCGTACTCGAGCCAGGGCGCGGGTAGTGGCCGGGTCGACCAGTCGACGGCGGAGTGCTCCTTGGCCATCCGGTAGCCCAGCTGCGACTCGACGAGCGTGGCCAGCCCGACGCGCGGGAGGCCCAGCAGGCGACCGGCGAGCTCGGTGTCGAAGAGCCGGCTCGGGTAGAGACCGAGCTCGTTCATGCACGGCAGGTCCTGGGTGGCGGCGTGCAGGATCCACTCGGTGCCTTCGAGGACCGCCTGCAACGGCGCCAGCGAGTCGAAGGCGATCGGGTCGACCAGGGCCGTGCTGGCGCCCTCGCGGCGCAGCTGGATCAGGTAGGCCCGGGCCGAGTAGCGGTAGCCCGAGGCGCGCTCGGCGTCGATCGCGACCGGCCCGGTGCCCGCGGCCAGGGCCTCGCAGAACTCGGCCAGCGCCCGCTCGGTGTCGACGATCCTGGGCAGCCCGTCGCGCAGGGTCAGGAGGGGGGCGTCGGGACGCTCGGTCGCTTCGGGCTCCGGCGTGCCCTCTGAGGCGTCGTCGGGTGCGCGGAGGTCGGGGGGAAGGTCAGCGGCGTCCGGCATTGGCTCAGCGGCCGGGGCCGCGCTGTCCGCGGCGGCTCGGGATCGCGGTCACGCCCTCGGGAACAGGCTCCAGCCCGACAGCCGTGCACAGCAGCTCACCCCAGGCCTCGACGTGCGGGCCGACGTCCAGGGCGCCGTCGGCCCCGTCGACAAGGAGCGGTGTCCACGACGCGCGCAGCTCCAGCTGGGCCGTGCCGCCGTCGTCGGCCATCCCACCGAAGCTCTCGGTCGCGACCCTGGTCACCGTCCCGGACGCCGCGGCGTACGCCGCCCCGTGGGCGTCCAGCGCCTCGGTCAGCCACGACCACCCGACGGCGGCCAGCATCGGGTCGCTGGCCATCTCGAGCTCGATCTCGGCGCGGGCGTAGGCCACGCAGCGGTAGGTGCCGTCCCACGCGTCGTTGCCGGCCGGGTCGTGGAGCAGGATGATCCGGCCCGTCCCGAGGTCGGTGCCGTCGACCGTCACGTCGGCGGAGAGCGCGGCGGCGTGCGGGGCGATCCGCTGCGGGGCCGGCATCTCCTCGCACAAGACCTCGGGTCGCAGGCGGGCGGCGCGCATGGTCGCCACCGCTGCCCGGAACTCCGGGGGACTTGCGTCCGCGCCCGTGCCCGGGTGCGTCTCAGGACGGACGACCATGTTCCCCACAGTAGGTCGCCGGGCCCACTGCCGATGTGCCCCCACGCCGGATCACCTGCGACGATTCGCCCCATGGCAGGTCCGGCAGATCCGCGCGAGAGTGCGTTCGTCAGGGCCGCGCGCGGCGAGCCGGTGCCGCACACGCCCGTGTGGTTCATGCGTCAGGCGGGTCGCTCGCTGCCGGAGTACCGCGCCCTGCGCGAGGGCGTGGGGATGCTCGAGTCGTGCATGACGCCCGATCTGGTCGTCGAGATCACCATGCAGCCGGTGCGCCGCTACGGCGTCGACGCCGCCATCTTGTTCTCCGACATCGTGCTGCCGCTCAAGGCCGTCGGCGTCGATCTCGACATCAAGCCGGGCGTCGGTCCGGTGGTGGCTCAGCCGGTGCGGACGCTGGCCGACGTGGCCGCGATCCCCGATCTGACACCCGAGCACGTCCCCTACATCACCGAGTCGGTGCGCCGGCTGGTCGACGGGCTCGGCGGCAAGCCGTTGATCGGATTCGCCGGCGCGCCGTTCACCGTGGCGTCGTACCTCGTCGAGGGCGGCCCGTCCAAGGAGCACGCGCGCACCAAGGCGATGATGTTCGGCGCCCCGGACGTGTGGGCGGCGCTGATGGCCAAGATCGCCGACATCGCGGCTGCCTACCTCGCCGTCCAGGTCGCCGCGGGCGCGTCGGCCGTCCAGCTCTTCGACTCCTGGGCCGGCGCCTTGACTCCGGAGGACTACCGCGACCACGTGCTGCCCCATTCCGCCCGGGTGCTCGCGGCCACCGGCGAGCTCGGCGTGCCACGCATCCACTTCGGCGTCGGCACCGGAAGCCTGCTCCCGTTGATGGCCGAGGCCGGTGCCGACGTGGTCGGTGTCGACTGGCGTACGCCGCTGCGTGCCGCGATCCCGCTCGTCGGCGACCGCGCCGTGCAGGGCAACCTCGACCCGACGCTGGTCTTCGCGCCGACCGAGGTGATGACGGCGCGAGCGCGCCGGATCGTCGAGGAGGGTCGGGCCGCCCGCGGCCACATCTTCAACCTCGGCCACGGGGTGATCCCGTCGACCGACCCCGGTCAGCTGGCCGCGCTCACGGAGTTCGTGCAGTCGCTCGGATCCGAGTAGCGCGTCAGTCGGAGGGTCCGGCCGGCGCCGACGGTGCGATGGGCGGCGTACTCCGGATCCGGCGAACCAAGAGCAGCACGGGGATGCCGATCACCGCTGCCACGGCGGCGAAGGGAAGCAGCGCGCCGACGGCCGTGAGCACCGCGGTGGTGGCGCCCTGGAGGCCGTCCCACCCTGCGCTGAGCCCGGCCAGGAAGCCGGTGCGGTCTTCCTTCTTCGGGGTAGCCGCGGCCTTCTCGGTGCGCTGGAGGTGCACGCTGATGGTGGCCATGGAGGTCTGGTCCTTCAGCCACGCCCGCTGCTGGGTGAGCGAGTCGAGCTGAGCCTGACGGTTGGCCAGCTCCGCCTCGATCGCCATGATGTCGCGGATCGACTCGGCGCGGGTCAGCAGCGTCCGGACCCGGCTCACGCTGCGCTCCTGCACGGCGATCTGGGCCTCGACGTCGATGAGCTGGGTCGTGACGTCCTGCGAGGTGGTCGAGGTGGAAGCCAAGATGGCCAGCTTGCCGAGCCGGTCCATCACGTCGTCGAAGTCGGCGCTGGGCACTCGCAGCACCATCCGCGACCGCAGCGCCGCGCCCGTCTTGTCGGTCTCGGTCTTGTCGTCGGAGATCTGTCCCTTGTGCTCGTCGACGAGCTCCTGGACCTCGAACCGGGTCTCGGCCACGTCGTCGCTGCGCAACGAGACCGAACCGGTGCGGATCACCGCCTGCGACAGTGGCGCCTGGCCGTTCTCGTAGGACGTCGAGTCGACCTTTGCCCCGCCGGCGAGGGCGCGGTCGGCGGGGGCGGCCTCGGCCGCGGGCATCTCGGCGCTGTCACCCCCTGCGGCGCCACCCTCGCCCTGCAGGGCGGTGTCGGCGGTGGCGGTGCCCATGTCGTCCGAACCGCTTCCCGAGCAGGCGGTGAGGGCAGCGAGGGCGGCGAGGGTGAAACCGGCGGCAACAAGTCGGATGCGCATAGGTGACAGACGGCGCCCGGGTGCGGTTGGTTCCGCGGCCAACTGTCAGAGTTGGCCCATGCCTGGCACCGCTCGACGCGTCGGTCGTCGTGGGCGGCGGCATCGCCGGCCTCACGGCTGCCCGGGTGCTCGCGCAGGCCGGCCGCGACGTGCTGGTGCTGGAGGGCAGCGGTGAGCTCGGCGGCAAGCTGCGCCTGCATTCGGTGGCTGGCGTCGAGGTCGACGTGGGTGCCGAGGCGATGCTCGCCCGTCGTCCCGAGGGCGTCGAGCTGGCGACGGAGCTCGGGCTGCCGATCGTGCACCCCGCCACCAGCTCGTCGTCGATCTGGACCCGGGGCGCGCTGCGGCCACTGCCGCGCTCGGTGATGGGCGTCCCCAGCAACGTCGAACAGGTGGCGGAGTCCGGCGTGCTCAGCAACGAGGGGCTCGAGCGACTGCGCCACGAGACCCCAGGTGGTCCGCAGCTCGCCGATGGTGAGGACGTGTCTGTCGGCGAGCTGGTCGCCACCAGGCTCGGCGACGAGGTCGTCGACCGGCTCGTCGAACCGCTGCTCGGCGGGGTCTACGCCGGCCACTCCCGGCTGCTCTCCGCCCGGGCCACAGTCCCGCAGCTCGCCGCATGGGCCGGAGGTTCACTCGTTGCCCACGCCGCGGAGACCGTCGGCGCTGCAGACGGCCGCCCGGTGTTCGCAGGTGTTGCCGGAGGTCTGGGCCGACTGGCCCGTGCCCTGGCGGAGGTGGGCCCGTTCGCGGTCCGGCTAGGCGCGACCGTGCGCGAGCTGAGGCGCACCGCGACCGGCTTCGAGGTCGTGGTCGGGCCGACGACGACTCCCGAGCTGGTGACTGCCGACGAGGTCGTGGTGGCCGTACCGGCCGCGCCTGCCGCCCGGCTGCTCTCCGCCGTCGCGCCCGCGGCCGCCGCGGAGCTCGCGGCGATCGAGTCTGCGTCGATGGCCATCGTGACGATTGCCTTCCGGGCCGAGGACGTGCCCGCCCTCCCCGGCTCCGGCTTCCTCGTCCCTCCCATCGACGGGCGCATGATCAAGGCCGCGACGTTCTCCTTCGCCAAGTGGGACTGGGTCCGTGAGGCAGGCGACGGCGTGCTGCTCCTGCGCACCTCGGTCGGCCGGCACCGCGAGGAGTCGGTGCTCCAGGTCACCGACGAGGAGCTGGTCGCCGCGTCGCTGGCCGACCTGGCCGACGCCACCGGGCTCACCGCCCGACCCGTCGACACCCTTGTGCAGCGCTGGGGCGGCGGGCTGCCGCAGTACGCCGTGGGCCACCTCGACCGGGTGGCGCGGATCCATGCGGCCGTGGCGCTGGTTCCCGGGCTGGCGGTCTGCGGGGCGGCGTACGACGGCGTCGGCATCCCCGCCGTGATCGCCTCGGCCCGCCGGGCGGCGGCCACCCTCGCCCAAGAAAACGGCACAGGCAGAATGACCCCATGAGCAACGCCGCCCGCACCCGCGAGATCAACGACGCCATCCGCTACACGATGTGGTCGGTGTTCCGGCTGGCCACGCCGCTGGGCAGCGCCGACCGCGCAGCCGAGGCGGCCGAGGTCGCCGACCTGGTCGACAAGCTGGCGGCCGACGACGTGGTGGTGCGCGGGTTCTACGAGCTCAGCGGGCTGCGCGCCGACGCCGACGTGATGGTGTGGTGGCACGCCGAGAGGGCCGAGCAGCTCCAGGACGCCTACCAGCGGTTCCGGCGGACGGCGTTCGGCACCCGGCTCGAGCCCGTATGGTCGCAGCTGGCGCTGCACCGGCCGGCGGAGTTCAACAAGAGCCACGTGCCGGCGTTCCTCGGCGACGAGGAGCCGCGCGCCTTCGTGTGCGTCTACCCCTTCGTCCGGTCCTACGACTGGTACCTCCTCGACGAGGCCGAGCGCCGCGCGATGCTCGCCGAGCACGGCCAGATGGCCCGCAGCTTCCCCGACGTGCGCGCCAACACGGTGGCCAGCTTCGCGCTCGGCGACTACGAGTGGATGCTGGCGTTCGAGGCCGACGAGCTGCACCGCATCGTCGACCTGATGCGGCACCTGCGGGGGTCCGAGACGCGGCGGCACGTGCGCGAGGAGGTGCCGTTCTACACCGGCCCGCGCGTCGCGCCCGCCGACCTGCTCCACCGGCTGCCCTGATTCTCGACCGCCTGGCGGAACCGGCCGCCACGCGCGTCCGTCGGACAACCATGCGCGCGTTCGTGGCTGTCGCCACCCTGCTCCTGGTCACCGCGTGCGGCGCAGACGCGGACGACACCGCTTCCGATCCGTCGGGTTCCGGTCCCAGCCGGTCGGCCCCGACCATGCCGACGGCAATCCCCGCCGCGGATGGCCCGGTGACCGGCCTCGGATGGGTGCTCGACGAGGGGGACGGGCCGGAGTTCTGCCTCGGTCCCGTGGCGGAGTCCTACCCGCCCCAGTGCACGGGCATCCCGCTGGACGGCTGGCGCTGGGAGGACCATCGCGGCGAGTTCGACGACGCGAGCGGCGTCCGTTTCGGCAGCTTCGCGGTCACGGGCACCTTCGACGGCACCACGCTGACCGCCCAGGACGCCGTATCCGGCGCGCTCTATGACCCGGCGCAGCAGCCCGTGCCGACGGGTACGGCCGGCAGCGACCACTCGCAGGCCGAGCTCGAGGCGATCGCCGAGGAGCTCCGGGAGCTGCCCGGCTTCCTCACGGCCATGCCGGGGGACCAATGCGTCATTGTCGACGTCGTGTACGACGACGGCGGCCTCCAGGCGTGGGCGGACGCCGCTTACGGAGGCGCCGGGCTGGTGTTTGTGCACTCCGCGCTCGGCCTGCACACAGCCCAGTGAGCCGGTCAGGCCGAGGCGAGGTCCACCAGCTCGTCGAGCAGCAGGTCGGGACGCGCGATCAGCGACAGGTGACCCTGGTCGTCGGTCAGGAAGCCGCGCGCACCAGGCACGTGGTCGACGAGCCAGCGACCGTGGGTGAACGGCACGGCGCGGTCCTGCTTGCCGTGCCAGACGGCCACCGGCACGTCGATCTCGCCCAGGTCGAAGCCCCAGGGCATCACGAACGCGAGGTCGTCGTCGCGCCAGCCGGCGGTGCCGTGTCGAGTGCCCAGCGCCGAGCCGGCCCGGTGGTACTCACCGATACCGGCGCCGAACGCCTCGACGTCGACGGGGGACAAGATGGTGTCGAGCTGGGCGAGCACATCGTCGACCGTGGCAACGGAGCGGTCGATGCCTTCCAGGTGGCTCTCCAGCTCGGCGCGACCCGCTGCGGCGGCGGAGAACTCCACGACGTTGTCCTGGCCCATCCCGTCCGTCCAGCCCGTCGCCGAACGCCGCGTACGGCGCCACGCCGGCCACCGACCCGGCGGCGCGGCAGCGATCGGCGAGCAGCGCGGCACACGCCAGCGCGTGCGGTCCGCCGCCCGACCAGCCCAGGGTGAGGAACCGGTCCACGCCCAGGCTGTCGAGCACGGCGGCGGTGTCGAACGCCGCGTCGGCCACGCGCCGGCCCGGCTGCGGAGACGACTCGGCGTACCCGGGGCGGGCTAGGACCACCGTGCGCAGCCCACGGTCGGCGGCCGCCTCGGCGAGCCCGGGGGGAGCAGCGCGGCGCCCGGCGTGCCGTGGTGGAAGACGAGGAGCTCGCCGCTCTCGGGACCGGTGACCAGGATGTCGAGGTCACGCCCGTCGGGCGCGCGGGTCATGGACGTGGGTCAGGACTGCTGGTCGGCCGGTTCGAGGGTCAGGCTGATGGAGTTGATGCAGTAGCGGTCGCCGGTGGGCGTGCCGTAGCCGTCGGGGAAGACGTGGCCGAGGTGGGAGCCGCAGTTGGCGCAGCGGACCTCGGTGCGCTTCATGCCGAGCGTGCTGTCGTCGATGTACTCGACCGTGTCGGTGAGCGGCTGGTAGAAGCTCGGCCACCCGCAGCCCGAGTGGAACTTGGTGTCGGACTCGAAGAGCTTGGCCTGGCACGCCTTGCAGCGGTAGACGCCCTTGGTCTCGACATCGGTGTACTCGCCCTTGAAGGCGCGTTCGGTGCCGGCCTTGCGCAGCACGGCGTACTCCTCCGGCGAGAGCTCCTCACGCCACTGCTCGTCGGTCTTCTCCACGTTGTAGGCCATAGGGCCAACGGTAATAGGGAGGACAACCGGGGCGGGGGCCGGTTGCTTACGGGATGGTGACGGCAACACCGGGCTAACGTGACCTCATGGCCAAGACCACTGCGGCGGAGGTGCAGGCGGGCGACCGAGCGGTCCGGGTGTCGAGCCCCGACCGGGTGATCTACGAGGCGACCGACCGCACCCCCGAGGTCAGCAAGCTGATGGTGGCGCAGTTCTTCGCCGACGTCGGCGACGGCCTGATGCGCGCGCTGCGCGACCGGCCGACGGCCCTGGAGCGGTGGACGTCCGGCGTCCGGCCCGGGATGAAGCTGGCGACCGGGCCCCAGGACAAGGACGCCGACGCGTTCTACCAGAAGCGGGTGCCCAAGGGCGCTCCCGACTATCTCGAGACCGCCACGATCACCTTCCCGTCGGGACGCACCGCCGACGAGATCTGCCCGACCGAGATCGCCGTGCCGGTCTGGTGCGCCCACATGGGCACGCTCACCTTCCACCCCTGGCCTGTACGCCGCGACGACGTCGACCGGCCCGACGAGCTGCGGATCGACCTCGACCCCCAGCCGGGCACGACCTTCAGCGACGCGGTGCGGGTGGCCGGGGTGGCGGGCGAGCTGCTGGCCGAGCTGGGGCTGAAGGGCTACCCCAAGACCTCCGGCAACCGGGGCGTGCACATCTATGTCCGGATCGAGCCGCGGTGGGAGTTCGCCGACGTGCGGCACGCCGCCATCGGGTTCGGCCGCGAGCTCGAGAAGCGCGACGACGGGGTGACCACCGCCTGGTGGAAGGAGGAGCGCGGGGAGCGGATCTTCGTCGACTTCAACCAGAACACCCGCGACCGCACCATTGCCTCGGCGTACTCCCTGCGGCCGATCCCCGGCGCCCCCGTCTCCACCCCGATGACGTGGGAGGAGCTCGCCGGCGTCACCGACCCGGGGGAGTACAACCTGTTCACCGTGCCCGAGCGGCTGGCCGACGGCGACCCCTGGGCCGACATCGACGAGGTGCATCACGACCTCACGCCGTTGCTCGACCTGTTCGAGGAGCAGGGCGCGGTGGAGCTCAACTACCCGCCCGACCACCCCAAGATGCCTGGCGAGCCGCCCAGGGTGCAGCCGTCGAAGAAGGTCGCCGCCCACTGGGACGAGGACGGCAACCGGATCGAGGGCACCTGACGTGGAGGAGCCCTCTCACCACGAGCCGCGGCTGTGGTCGGCGTACCTCACCTTCTATCGCCAGGAGGTCGCCGACGCCGTCCTGGCGTTGGACGTCGAGCAGCGACGCGTGACGCTGGTGCCGTCCGGCTGGACGCCGATCGAGCTGCTCAGCCATCTGTTGCACATGGAGCAGCGCTGGTTCGTGTGGGGCTTCCTCAACGAGGACGTCGAGCACGTCTGGGGCGACTGGTCCCGAGACGACCCCTGGGACGACGCCGTGACCGACGCCCGGTGGCAGGTCGCAGACGACGTGACGGCCGAGGACCTGGCAGCCCGACTGAGCGACCTCGGCGAGCGCGTCACCGAGATCCTGACGACCCGTCCGCTCGACGAGGTCGCGCCGGCTTCCGACCGCTTCGACGACGCCGATCCGCCGACCCTGGAGTGGATCTGCTTCCACGTGCTGCACGAGTACGCGCGGCACGCCGGCCACCTCGACATCTCCGTCGAGCTGGCCGGCGGCTAGCCCATCCGCGACCTCGCATGGAACAGCAGCACGGATGCGGAGACGGCGACGTTGAGCGAGTCGGCGCGGCCGCGCATCGGGATCGAGACGCGGGTCAGGTCCGGGGTCCGCCACTCGGGCGCGACGCCTTCGCCCTCGGAGCCGACGACGATCGCGACCTTGCGGTGCCCATAGTCGACGGACAGGTAGTCGACCGCGGCGGCCGGGTCGGCGACGTACGCCGTGAAGCCGGCGGCGGTCAGGTCACGGCGGGCCGTGGCGACCTCGTCGTACTCCAGGACGGGCATCGTCAGCACGGTCCCGCGGCTGGCCTCGAAGACCTTCGGATGGGTCAACCGGCAGGTGACATTGGTCAGCACCAGCCCGTCGGCGCCGGCGGCGTCGGCCGTACGGATCAGCGTGCCCAGGTTGCCGGCGTACTCGATGCCGTCGGCGACCAGCACCAGCCGTGCATCGGGGCGCAGGACGTCGGCGGGCGCCCACGTCGGCAGCGCGACCACCGAGAGCAGCGCGGGGGCCGAGAGGCCGGGGTGCAGTCGGGCGAGGGTCTTCTCGGAGATCTCGTACGTCGCGGGGTCACTGGATCCGCAGCGCAACGTGACCTCGGGCTCGACGCCGATGCGACGGAGGTGCTGGTGCTGCCAGCGGCCGGCGACGGCGACGAGGCGGTCGTGCCGGGGCAGCAGGTTGCGGCGGGCGCGCGAGTAGAGGCGGGCGGCCGGGTGGCCGGGGCCGATGGGAAGCAGACGAGCGGGGACGAGGGTGGACACGACGGGCTCCGGAGCAGGAGTGGACGCCTGACCGGCGTACCCAGGGACGTCACTCCCGACGCGGGCACGCGGTCGTCAGGCCACCGGTCGGGGCCTGGTTGCGGTCACTCCTGGATTCCCATGCTCGTGAGGATAGGAGTGGTTGCGAGGGAGACGCACCCGAATATCCGGGCTTCGGCGAGACTCGCAGGCGACCGCCGATGCAGATCGCGCCAGGAGGAGCCCCCGATGACAGTCCCGACCGGGCTCGACACCGCTTACCCGCTCGAGCCCGCCGTGACCGAATGCTTCGATGCGCAGGGGTTCGTCAAGCTGCCGGGCGTGCTGAGCGCGGAGACGATCGCGGCGTACGAGCCAGAGATCACCTCGAAGGTGATCGAGCTCAACGTGCAGCATCTGCCGCTCGCCGACAGGGACACCTACGGCAAGGCATTCCTCCAGGTCGTCAATCTCTGGGAGCACAGCGAGGCGGTCCGTGACTTCGTCTTCTCCCGACGGCTGGCGCGGATCGCGGCGGAGCTGCTCGGCGTCGAGGGCGTCCGGCTGTACCACGACCAGGCGCTCTACAAGGAGCCCGGCGGCGGCATCACGCCGTGGCATGCCGACCAGTACTACTGGCCGCTGGCGACCGACCGCTGCGTGACGGTGTGGGTCCCGTTGCAGGCGACGCCCGAGGAGATGGGACCGCTGTCGTTCGCGGCGGGGAGTCACCGGTTCTCGTACGGCCGGGACCTGGAGATCAGCGACGAGTCGGAGCGCCGGGTCTCCGCTGCCATGGCCGAGCAGGGGTTCCCGACCGTGGCTGAACCGTTCGCGCTCGGCGAGGTGAGCTATCACCTCGGCTGGACGTTCCACCGGGCATCGCCGAACCGGGCGTCGACGCCACGACGGGTCATGACGATCATCTACATCGACGCCGACATCACCGTCGCCGAGCCGGCCAACGACAGTCAGCGCAACGACCTCGCCACCTGGATGCCCGGCACTGCCGTCGGCGAGACACCGAGGTCCGCATGCAATCCGGTGCTCTGGCACCGCGGCGACTGACCGGGCAAGCCCGGCCGAGGGCTCGGATAGCCTGAGCGATGTGGGAGAAGATCAGGTCAAGCTCGTCATCGTCACGGGGTCGGGACGCAGCGGCACGAGCAGCGTCGCCGGCACCCTCAAGCGGCTGGGCCTCTACATCCCGCAGCCCGAGGTGGAGACCGACGAGCGCAACCCGCGGGGCTACTACGAGCCGCTGTGGGTGGCGGAGTTCCACAAGTGGCTGCTCAATCCGATCCCGGTCCGCACCATCGACTCGCGCCCCAACGCCGGCAAGATCGCCAAGAAGCACGTCACCCCCAAGGTCGAGGAGGAGCTGAGGGTCTGGCTGCGCGAGCAGCTGACCCTGGGTCATTCGCAGATCCTGCTCAAGGACACCCGCGCCTACTGGGTCTACGACCTGTGGCAGCGGATGGCCGCCGAGTTCGGCGCCCAGCTGACCAGCCTGACGATGCTGCGGCACCCGGCCCAGGTGGTGCGCTCGCGCGACACGGCGTACCTCTCCGACATGGACCGGCAGTTCCGCCGCCAGCGCGAGACCACCAACGTGGCGGCCTGGATCAACGCGGCGTTCGAGACCGAGCGCGTCACGCGCGGCAACCCGCGGGCGTTCGTGCCGTACTACGACCTGATCGGTGACTGGCGGGCAGCGATGACCAGGGCGGGCAAGCAGCTGGGGCTCACCTACGACGGCGACCTCTCCGGCCACCACCCGGTCGACGACTTCATCGACGCAGGCCTCAACCGCTCCCAGCCCGACTGGGCCGGCCTCGAGGTCACCCCCTCGCTGGTCGACCTGGCCGACCGGTCGTGGGACGCGATGAACGTGCTCGTCGAGCAGCCCGACGACAAGGCCGCGATGGACCGCGTCGACGCGCTGCGCGAGGAGTACGTCGACCTCTACCAGTCGTCCGCCGCGATCGCGCTCGACGAGACGACGGCTCAGGTCGCCAAGGTGCGCAAGAAGCTCAAGAAGCAGCTCGCCGAACGCGACGCCGAGCTCGCCAAGCTGCGGGGCCAGCGCGTCTAGGGCGCCCTAGTCGTCCTGCTTCTCCCAGGGTGCGCGGATCGGGTAGTAGTCGCCGAGGAACCCGGTCAGCATCGCGTCGAGCCGCCACTCGCGGAACCCGTGGTCGTGGTGGTCGCCGAGGCAGAAGAAGTCCTGCTGACGGTCCAGCAGCTGGCTCAGCTGCCAGTCGAGGTCGGGGTTGGCGATGTTGACGAAGACGGTGTCGACGTCGGCGGCGTACGCCTGGCCGGTGAGCAGGCCGTAGTGCTGCGCGAACGAGCTCAGCGTCGAGATGTCGGTGTCGGAGCGGAACGGCGAGCGGGCCGTCCGCTCCACCACGTCGGCGAAGCGCTCCTCGATCTCGGCCAGCACGGAGGTGCGCATGGCGTAGGGCGCGTGCGCGAGGGCGTTGGTGGTGACGGCGCCGAAGACCTCCTGCAGGAGCCGGCGGTTGTTCCAGGCCGCCTTGAGCCAGGGCGGTGAGTCGGGCAGGTCGGTCAGGCCGATGGTGCCGGGGGAGAAGAACACCGACGCGAGCCCGGCCGGGCTGAACAGCGCCTCGGGCCGGATCGGCCGGCCGACGAAGAAGTCGTCGTTGAAGTAGAGCCAGTGCTCGGCCAGACCGGGGATGTGGTGCAGCGAGGTCTCGATCGCGTGGGAGTTGAAGGTGGGCAGCGCGTCGGCGGGCAGGATCTCGTCGTGCCGGACGACGTTGACGCCGGGGTGGTCGACGTCGAGCCAGGCCGGCACCTGGCCGCTGGTGACGACGTGGATCTGGCGGACCCACGGTGCGAAGAGGTGGACGCTGCGCAGCGAGTAGCGCAGCTCGTCGCGGGAGATGAACCGGGCCCGGCCGCTGGCCTCGCGGGTGCGGGCAGTGCCTTCCATGCCGGCGATGCGGGCCTCGCGGGCGGCGTCCCACTCGGGGTCGTTGCCGTCGACCCAGGTGTAGACGACGTCGACGGGGAAGTGGCACTCGTTGACGGTCGGCGTGGCCATCAGCGGCAGCGTGCGGACGCCGACGCCGTCGATGTCGACCGGCACGGTCGGCTCGTCCGCGGGGATCCGGCTCGTGTAGCGGTTGGGCCGCGGGGAGACCAGGGCGCCGTCGACCGAGCGCTCCCAGAACTGCACCTCGACCGTGCAGCCCTGGCCGACCACGCTCGCCTTGCCGTCGACGACCGGCCACGGCTCGAGGGACAGCCGCGGCGTCATCCCGCGGCGCAGCTCCTCGCTCAGCGCGGCGATGGTGCCGCGGCGCTCCGGCCAGCCGTGTCCCTCCGGGTCGCGCAGGGACAGGTACGCCGGCGCGCCGGGGTCGGCGAGCGACTTGAGGAACGCGTCGCGGTCGGCCATCGGCACCACCACCACGGGAGCGCTCGACTCGTGCGCGGGGATGACAAGCCAGTGCTCGGTGCTTGCGGTGGCCGCCCGCACGGCCCACGACAGCGCCGCCTTGCGGGCCTCGACCGGCGTGACGTTGTCGGCGGCCACGGCCTCGTCGGCGGCAGTCGGCACGGGCTTGGCCTCCACGAGCGCATTGACCCGCGGTGCCAGCCGGCCGGCGCTGGTCCGCCGGGTGCGGGCGGCGCTGAAGATGCCGACCCAGCGCTCGGCGATGGCGAAGGCGTCGTACTGGCGTGACGAGCGGTAGGCGCCCTCGCCGAGGGTGTGCCGCAGGTCTTCGTCGGTGGCGAGCCGGAGCAGGGCCCGGGCCATGCCGGCCAACGACTCGGGCGAGACGAGCAGCCCGTTGACCTCGTGCTCGATGATCTCGCGCGGCCCGGACGCGCAGTCATAGCTGGCGACCGGCACGCCCGCGGCCATCGCCTCCTGGACGGACAGGGGGAAGCCCTCGGCGCGCGAGGTGAGCGCGGAGATGCTCGCCTTGGCCCATTCGCCGCGCATGTCGGGCACCGAGCCGGGCAGCTCGACCCGGTCGAAGATGCCGAGCTTGCGGACCAGCCGCACGAGCTCCTGGCGCTTGGGCCCGGCGCCGTAGATGCGGAGCCGCCACTCGGGGATCTGGTCGGCGATGAGCGCGAAGGCCTCGACCATCCGCGGGAACTGCTTCTCGTTGACCAGCCGGCCCGCCGCGACGATCAGCGGGTTGTCGAGCCGTGAGCGGGGCGTGAACCCGATCGGCAAGGGGTTGGGCACGATCGCGATCTCGGGCGTCACGTCGCCGAGCTGCTCGCGCACCCAGTCGGCCATCGCCGGGGTGAAGACCGCGATCACGTCGGCGCGCGGCGCGAAGATGAGCAGCGGCTCGATGCCGGACGTGCGGTCGGAGGTCGAGCGGTGCTCCTGGTGCACCACGACCGGCTTCGGCGGCAGCAGCTGGATCGCGGCGGCCAGCAGCCCGGGCGTGACGGTGACCAGCACGTCGACGTCGAGGGACGGCAGCACCTGCTCCAGCCCGACGTCGCACAGCGCCGTGAACTGGCCGTCCCAGCGTTCGGGCACGAGGAGCGACTCCCGCTCGTGCAGCTTGCGGGCCCGGCCCGGCGCGAGGTCGAGGCCGGGCACCGACGGCTCGTGACCCTCGCGGACGTCGACGAGGTAGCGGGTGCCGACGCGGTCGTCGATCCAGTAGTGCGGCCGGTCGCCGCTGCGGGTCACCGAGACGAGCGTGACGTCGTGGTCGCCGGCGAGCGCGTTGGCCTGGGTGATGGCCGAGCGTGACGTGCCGCCCATGCCGTCGAGGTTGAAGACGAGGTAGGCCAGTCTCATGAGCGGGCCCTCACGGCGTCCCCGACTTGGGCCGCCGCACCCGGAGCACGCCGTCGGGCAGCCAGCGGTAGACCAGCGCCACGCTCTGCCCGTCGTCGGACTGGTGCTGGGGGAGGAGCACGGCGGTGTCGGGCCGGGCCAGCTCGTTGGCGCGGCGGCGGACGGGCAGGTCGCCGGCGTGCACGCTCGTGGAGAGGCCGACGCGGTCGGGTACGTCGTCGGGCCGGAGCGTCGCCGTCGCGACGCCGTCGGCGTGCGTGAGCGGGCGGGTGAGCAACACCGCGCCGTCCTGGTCGTCGACCAGCCGCAGCTCGGCCTCCGGGCCGGCGCCCGCGATGTGCAGGGTCACGGTTTCCTCGGGGTCGTCGAGATCGGCCTCGATGCCGACCAGCACCGCGCCGGGCTCGGCCGGCGTGCGGGCGAGCTCGAGCGTGCCGTCGGGACTGCGGCCGACGTGCCACTGGACGCCGTCCGCCGGTGGGGTGGTGAGCGGGTCCTGCGGGAGCAGGGCCGGCGTCCAGACTCGCTCGACCCGATCGCCCGGGGACGCCATCACCACCTCGTAGCGGCTCTCGGTCGCGTCGGGGAGGTCCGCCAGGTCGGCACGCACCGACCGGAAGTGCGGGTCGTCCTCGACCAGGTCGCTGGCCAGTGCGATGACCTGTCCGGTCCGGCCTTCGTCGAGCTCACGCAGCGACAGCGTGCCGGGCGTCGCCTCGACGGCCAGCCACAGGTGCCGTCCGTCGAGCACGCCGGCGAACACCGCTCGGGGCCGAGACCCCTGCGCGTCGGGCGGCGGTGGCGGCTCCGGCTCTTCGCCGAGGCCGAGCCGTTCGCGGGCCTGTTCCAGGCGCTGACCGACCCGCGGGGAGAGCTTCACCCCAAGATCCTATTCAGACGCCGCTGATGCCCTCGCCGCCGCCGGCCTGCTCGTCGAAGTTCTCGTGCTCGAGCAGGTGCAGCACGGGCACGCCGATCTTGCGACGGGCCCGGGAGGTCCAGTCGCGGTGGAAGAACTCCGAGACCACGTGCGACCGGGTCAAGATGATGGCCTCGCGGCCGTCGACGGCCGCGACCTCCGCCGCGAGCGCGTCGATCGGCTCGTTGCCCACGACCTTCCCCACGGCCTTCGCGCCGGCCCCGCGGAGGGCGGCGAGCGTGGCGGCCAGGTCGTCGGACGAGCGCTCCTCGCAGTCCTTGCGGACGGCCTCGACGTCGACCTCCTGCATTCCGAGCGTCGGCGAGCCGAGCATGTCGCCGCCGGCCAGGCTGCCCATCGACGCCTCGATGCGGGCGGCGGCGTCCTCCAGCGGCAGCAGCACGTGGTAGGTCACGGGGTCCTCGATGCCCTCGTGCAGGGAGCGCACCTGACGGGCGTCCGCATCGCTCAACGCCTGCTCCACGAGGAGCACCACGTCGTAGGAGTCACTCATGTCTCACCGCTCCCGTCGTCGACACCCAAAATTCTAGCCAGGTCGTAGGAGACGACCTCTTCGAGCTGCTCGTACCCGCACGATTCCGGATCGCGATCGGTCCGCCACCTCCGGAAGTGCGCGGTGTGCCGGAACCGCCGCCCCTCCATGTGGTCGTAGGCCACCTCGATCACCCGGTCGGGCCGCAGCGGCGTGAAGCTGAGGTCCTTGCCCGCGCTCCAGCGGCTCTGGGTGCCGGGCACCCGGTCGGGGTTAGCGGTCAGGAACTCCGCCCAGCGGCCCCACGGGTGCTCCTCGATCGGCACCACCAGCGGCTGGAGCTCCGCGATCAGCTCGGCGCGGCGGGCCTCGGTGAAGGAGGCGCTGACGCCGATGTGCTGCAGCTCGCCGTCGTCGTACAGGCCGAGCAGGAGGCTGCCGAGCAGCGGCCGCTCGGGGGTCGACGTCTTGTGCTCGCGGTAGCCGGCGACCACCACGTCGGCGGTGCGCTCGTGCTTGATCTTGAGCATGGTGCGGGCGTTCTCCTGGTACGTCGCGCTCAGCGGCTTGGCGACCACACCGTCGAGCCCGGCGCCCTCGAACTCCTCGAACCAGGCCTCGGCCTGGGCCGGGTCGGTCGTCGTCCGGGTCAGGTAGCAGGGGCCGGTGAGGCCGCCGAGTGCCTGCTCCAACGCCGCCCGGCGCTCGGAGAACGGCCGGTCGACGTACGAATCGTCACCGAGGGCCAGCAGGTCGAAGGCCACGAACCCGGCCGGCGTCTGCTCGGCCAGCAGGTCGACGCGGGACTTCGCCGGGTGGATCCGCTCCTGGAGGACCTCGAACTCGAGCTTCTCCCCGACAGCCACGAACAGCTCGCCGTCGAGCACGCACCGCTCCGGCAGCTGCTCCTTGATGGCGGCGACCACCTCGGGGAAGTAGCGCGTCAGCGGCTTGGTGTTGCGGCTGGCCAGCTCGACCTCGTCACCGTCGCGGAACACGATGCACCGGAACCCGTCCCACTTCGGCTCGAAGCTGAGCCCCCCGAACTTCTCGGGGTCGGGGATCCCCTTGACCGACTTCGCCAGCATCGGTCTCACCGGCGGCATCACGGGCAGGTCCACGACGCCAACCTAACGCCACCGCTGGTGCCGGGCCTATCCTGTGCGGGCAATCCCCGGTTGGTCTGCCGGCAGGGCCCGCCTGACTTTGAATCAGGACTAGCGACGTAGGTTCGACTCCTACCCGGGGAGCATGGGTAACGCTGAAGAGCTGACCGTCATCGTCCTCGCGGCCGGGGGCGGCACGCGGATGAAGTCCAAGACGATCAAGGTGCTGCACCACGTCGGCGGGCGAAGCATGATCGGGCACGTGCTGGCGGCCGTCGAGGCCCTCGAGCCGCACCGGGTGGTGGCCGTGGTCGGGCACCAGCGCGAGGAGGTCGGCGCGCACATCAGGGCGCTCGTCCCCGACGCCGTGCTGGCGGTCCAGGAGACCCTCGACGGCACGGGCGGTGCGGTGCGGGTGGCCATCCAGGCGAGCGGTACGACGCGCGGCACGGTGGTCGTGGCCACCGGCGACACCCCGTTGCTGGAGGGCCAGAGCCTGCGGGACTTCGTGGCCGAGCACCGGGCGGCCGAGCAAGTGGTCAGCATCCTCAGTGGCCTGGTGGCCGACCCGTTCGGCTACGGCCGCGTGGTGCGCAACGGCGAGGGCGACGTCGAGTCGATCGTGGAGGAGAAGGACGCCACGCCCAACCAGCGCGAGATCGCCGAGATCAACTCCGGGATCCTCGCCTTCGACGCCGAGTTCCTCGTCGGCGCGCTGCCGCGGCTGACCAACGACAACGCCAAGGGCGAGTTCTACCTGACCGACGTGGTCCGGATCGCCCGCGAGGACGGCCTGAGTGTCGGCGCCTTCCCCATCGACGACGTCATGCAGACCGAGGGCGTCAACGACCGGGCCGAGCTGGCCGAGCTGGGGCGTGAGATGAACCGGCGCATCGTGGCCCGCTGGATGCGCGACGGCGTGTCCGTGATGGATCCCGCCACCACGTGGATCGACGCCGACGTGGTGCTCACCCACGACGTGACGCTGCTCCCCGGCACCCAGCTGCTCGGCGCCACGGCGGTGGCCGAGGACGCGGTGATCGGGCCCGACACGACGCTCAAGGACTGCGAGATCGGTGCCGGCGCCCGGGTGGTCCGCACCCACGGCGTGCTGGCGGTGATCGGCGACGGCGCCACGGTTGGGCCGTTCGCCTACCTGCGACCCGGGACCGTCCTGGGTGCCCGCGGCAAGATCGGCACCTTCGTGGAGACCAAGAACTCCACCATCGGAGACGGCGCCAAGGTCCCGCACCTGTCCTACGTCGGCGACGCCGAGGTCGGCGACGGGGCCAACATCGGCGCCGGCACGATCTTCGCCAACTACGACGGGGTCGCCAAGCACCGCACCCGCGTCGGCCGGCTGGCTCGCACCGGCTCCAACAACACCTTCGTGGCCCCGGTCGACATCGGCGACGGCGCCTCGACGGGCGGCGGGACCGTGGTCCGGCGCAACGTGCCGCCAGGGGCGCTCGCGGTCTCGGGCGGCCCGCAGCGCAACCTCGCCGGCTGGGCGCAGAGCAGGCGCGCGGGCACCCCGCAGGCTGCGGCGGCGGAGGCGGCGCTGGCGGACGCGCCTGGACCCGGTGGTGCGCCGGCCGCCGCGAGTGAGGGAGACTAGAGCCAGCGCCCGACGCAACACCCGTCATCGGCCCAGGAGAAGCGCCCTGTGAGTGGACTGAAGAAGACCACCAAGAAGAACCTGATGGTTTTCTCCGGACGAGCGCATCCCGAGCTCGCCGAAGAGGTCGCCCAGCAGCTCGGCACCCGGCTGGTGCCGACGTCGGCCTACGAGTTCGCCAACTCCGAGATCTACGTCCGTTACGAGGAGTCGGTCCGCGGCTGCGACGCCTTCGTGATCCAGAGCCACACGGCGCCGATCAACGAATGGATCATGGAGCACCTGATCATGGTCGACGCGCTCAAGCGTGCCTCGGCCAAACGGATCACCGTGGTCCAGCCGTTCTACGGCTACGCCCGCCAGGACAAGAAGCACCGCGGCAGGGAGCCGATCTCGGCCCGGCTGATGGCCGACCTGTTCAAGACCGCCGGCGCCGACCGGCTGATCTGCGTCGACCTGCACGCCGACCAGATCCAGGGCTTCTTCGACGGGCCCGTCGACCACCTGATGGCGCTGCCGATCCTGGCCGACTACGTCCGCGAGAAGTACGCCGGCCAGCGGCTGGCAGTGGTCTCGCCCGACGCCGGCCGGATCAAGGTCGCCGAGCGCTGGTCGGCCAGGTTGGGTGGCGCGCCGCTGGCGTTCATCCACAAGACCCGCCGCGAGGACCAGCCCAACGAGGTCACGGCCAACCGGGTGGTCGGTCGCGTCGACGACCGCATCTGCGTGCTGGTCGACGACATGATCGACACCGGCGGCACCATCGTGGCGGCCGCCGAGGCGCTGATGGCCGACGGCGCCGCGGGTGTGGTCATCGCCGCGACCCACGCCCTCCTCTCCGGCCCCGCCGTCGACCGGCTCAAGAACTCCTCGGCCACCGAGGTGGTCGTGACCGACACGCTGCCCATCCCGAGCGAGATCCGCTTCGACAAGCTGACCGTGCTGTCCATCGCCCCGCTGCTGTCGCGGGCGATCAAGGAGGTCTTCGAGGACGGCTCGGTCACCTCCATGTTCGGCGGCCATGCATAAAGGGAGCTAGCTCCGGTCGTCGAGCTCGTCCTCCCAGGCGCGCCGCAGCACCGTCGGCACGTCGCCGCGCAGCGCCTCCCGCAGCAGCTCGAGCTGGGCGGGGTCGAGGGCGACTGCCGGGAACGCCCAGCCCACGACGTTGGCGAAGGCCGCGCTCCGGCGGGCCATGCCGGGCGCCCGGTCCAGGTACGCCGCCACGTAGGGCGCCACCAGGCTTGCCTGCTCCGGTGACCACAGGCCCTGGGCGATGGCCGAGACCATCCGGTTGGAGACCGTTTCGTCGTCGGCCAGCGCGCGCCATGCGGCGGCCTTCGCCTCGGGGGTGGGGCGGGCGGCCAGTGCCGTGGCGGCCCCGAGCTCGGCCTCGGCCGACCCGTCGAGACTCCGCTCGGCCTCGACCAGCGCATCGTCGGCCGCCCCGATCTCGGCGAGCCGGTGCACCACCCGCCACCGCATCCCCGGGTCGAGGCTGACGCCCGCCTCGGTCCGCCCCGCGTCGAGCCAGCCGCGCAGCAGCGCCGCGTCCCGGCTGGTCGCGGCCAGGCCCTGCGTCAGGGCGACCGCGACCTGCTCGTCGGGCGCGGCCGACAGGCCGGCCCGGCAAGCGTCCGCCAGCCGGTCCACGACGCCAGCCGCGTCGCCGGCCGGCACCCGGAGCGGCAGCAGCCGCCCGGTGGCGTGCTGGAGCACGTTTCTCACCAGCGTCGCGTGCGGCTCGCGCGGCAGGTGAGCGGCGACCAGGTCGACGAAGCCGTCGGCGTCCAGGTCGCCCGTCTCGGTCAGGTCGAACGCGGTCGCCCACAGCACCGTCCGCGTCAGCGAGTCCTCGACGTCGGTCAGGTGGTCGGTCACCGCCGCCCAGGACAGCTCGTCGAGCCGGACCCGCGCGAAGGTCTCGCCCCTGCCGTTGGGCACGACCACCGCGCCGGCCCACTCGTCGAGGCGGACCGGCTCGTCGCCCAGGTCGACCAGCCGCGAGCCCACCGGCCGCAACCGGTCGTCGTACGCCGTCACGGTGAAGCGGTGCGGCCGGATCCCCTCGCGGCTGAGCACCGGGACGTCGCCGTCGCGGGTCACCCGGACGGTGTCGAAGCCGCTGGTGCGCAGCCAGACCCGCACCCACTCCCGCACGTCGCGGTCGGACGCGCCGTCCAGCGACGCGACGAAGTCGTCGAGGGTCGCGTTGCCGAAGCGGTGCCGGGTCAGGTGGTCGTTGACGCCGGCAAGGAACGCCTCGTCGCCCAGCCAGGTGACCAGCTGGCGCAGCACGGAGCTGCCCTTGGCGTAGGAGATCGAGTCGAAGTTGGTCAGCGCCGCGTTGACGTCGGGCACGTCCTCGGCCAGCGGCGCGACCGGGTGGGTGGACCGGCGCTCGTCGGCGACGTACGCCGCCGGCTTGCGGCCGATCTCGTGGGGCACCAACGCATCGGCGAACCCGGCGCCGTCCTCGGCCACCCGGTATCCGAAGTAGTCGGCGAAGGACTCCTGCAGCCAGGTGTCCTCGAACCACCGCATCGTGACCAGGTTGCCGAACCACATGTGCGCCTGCTCGTGGGCGATCACGGTCGCGCGGAACGTGCGTAGGTCATCGGTGATCCGCTCGCGCGGCAGCATCTCGTCTCGATAGGTCACGCAGCCCGGGTTCTCCTGGGCACCCCAGTTGAGGCCGGGCACGAAGACCTGGTCGCAGGAGTCGAAGGGGTAGGGCTCGGTGAAGATCCCCGCATAGTGGTCGAGCACGCCGTCGGTGGTCGCCCGCAGCTCGGGGGCGTCGCGGTCGAGCTCCGCGGCCAGCGACCGCCGGGCGTGCCAGCCGCACGGCAGCCCGTCGTGCTCCCACGTCACCGAGTGCCACGGGCCGGCGCAGACCACGAACAGCGCGACGGGCATGGTCGGCATCGGCGAGAAGGTCCAGCGCCCCGCCCCGAGCGAGGTCGCCCGGCCGTTGCCGAGCACGGTCCAGGCCGGGTCGGCGGTCACCGTCAGGGTCAGCGACGCCTTGAGGTCGTTCTGGTCGAAGCAGGCCAGCACCCGATGCGCGATGTCCATCCCGCAGTAGGCCGACACGTAGGTCTCGCCGTCTGCCGGGTCGGTGAACGTGTGCATGCCGTCGCCATGGGTGACGTAGGGCAGCCGCGCGGTGACGACCACCTCGGTCGCTACACCGCCGGTGGCGAGCCCGGAGAGCGCGATCCGCTGTCCGTCGTACGCCGGTTCGACCCGGACGCCGTCGACCTGGACCGTGAGGTCCGTGGCGTCGGCCAGCTCGAGGAACGTCTCGGGCGCGCTGGCGACGAACCCCACCTCGGTGCGTGACCCGAAGCGGCCCGAGGTCGGATCGGTCAGGTCGAGGTGCAACCGGTAGGACACCCGGCTGACCTCGTTGGCGCGGGCTCGGGCTTCGGCGAGCGTCAGCGACATGCGGCGACCCTATGCTCGGACGCGTGACCCGCACCGATCTGCTCGTCGTCGGCGCCGGTCCCTACGCCTACTCCGCGGCCGCGAATGCCCGCGACCACGGCATCGACACCCACATCGTCGGCATCCCGATGGCGTTCTGGCGCGACCAGATGCCGACAGACATGTTCCTGCGCTCGGGCACCGACTGGCACCTCGACGCGAGCGGCGTGCACACGTTCGCGGCGTACGTCGAGGATCGCGGCCTGAGCGCCGCGGACCTGGATCCGATCCCGATCGCGACCTTCCTCGACCACACCGACTGGTTCGCCGCTCAGAAGTCGCATGGACGTCGACCAGCGGCTGGTCGCCTCCCTCGACAAACCCGACGGCACCTTCGTCGCGACCATGGCCGACGGGTCCACGATCACGGCCGACAAGGTGCTGTCGGTGCCCGGCATCGCCCACTTCCTCAATCTCCCTGAGTGGGCGGACGCGGTGCCGGCGCGGCGACGGAGCCACACGAGCGAGCTGGTTTCGTTCGACGACCTCGCCGGCGCCCGGGTCGCGGTGATCGGTGGTCGGCAGAGCGCCTATGAGTGGGCGGCGCTGCTGTGCGACCACGGGGCCGAGCGCGTCGACGTGGTGCACCGGCACCCGACGCCGACGTTCGAGCGGGTCAGCTGGGCGTTCGTGGATGCCTACGTCGACCAGACCCTGGCCGTGCGCGGCTGGTGGCGCGAGCTGTCGGCGGAACGCCAGCAGGTGATCGCCCTGGAGTTCTGGAAGGTAGGCCGGCTCACGCTCGAGCCCTGGCTGGTCCCGCGACTGCGTCGCGATGTGGTCACCAGCCACCCCGGCTGCTCGGTCACCTCGGTGGAGGCGGACGACGCGGGCGAGGGGCCGGTCATCCTCACGTTGGACGACGGCCAGCGGCTCACCGCCGACCACGTGGTCTTCGCCTCGGGCTACCGCGCCGACCTCGGGCGGGTGCCGTACCTCTCCGGGATCGTCGACCGCGTCGAGATCACCGACGGCTTCCCGGACCTCAGCCCCGGCTTCGAGACCTCGTTGGCCGGGCTCTACGTCACCGGCTTCGCCTCGACGCGCGACTTCGGGCCGTTCTACGGCTTCACCAAGGGCTGCCCGTCCTCGGCCGCGCTCTCAGTCGCGGAGATGCTGCGCTGAATTGGCCGCTCCCGGCCAGCGCGGCTAGAGTTCTCGGGTTGCCTCGGCGAGGGAAACCTGCACAGCAGGAGACCGTGATCGACAGGGCCGGCCCACTGTTCCCTCGTCGCCGGGCGCCCGCCAAGACCTGAACCACGTGACGAGGAGAAACACAGATGGCTGCCGAGAAGATCACCGCCGAGAAGCGCACCGAGTTTGGCAAGGGTGCCGCCCGCCGGATCCGCCGTGCGGACAAGATCCCCGCCGTCGTCTACGGCCACGGCAACGACCCGATCCACCTGACCCTGCCGGGACACGCCACGATGATGGCGCTCAAGCACGGCGGCTCCAACGCGCTGCTCGAGCTCGAGATCGACGGCAGCGAGCAGCTGGTGCTGAGCAAGCAGGTCCAGGTCGACCCGATCCGGCGCGTGCTCGAGCACATCGACTTCGTGGCCGTCCGCCGTGGTGAGAAGGTCACCGTCGACGTCCGCGTGCACCTGGTCGGCGAGGCCGCGCCGGAGACGCTCGTGGTCACCGAGAACGCCACGGTGCTGGTCGAGGCCGAGGCCACCAACATCCCGGAGAACATCGAGGTCAACATCCAGGGCCTGCAGGCCGGCACTCAGATCCTCGCGTCGCAGCTCGTGCTGCCCGAGGGCACGACGCTGGTCGTCGACCCCGACACCCTGGTCATCAACGTGACCCAGGCCCAGTCGGAGGAGGCCCTCGAGGCCGAGCTGGCCGAGGCCGAGGCCGAGGTCGGCATCGTCCACGAGCCCAGCGACGAGGACGTCGCCGAGGCGCAGGTCGAGGCCGCTGCCGAGGACGCCGACCGCGAGAGCGGCGACGCCACCTCCGGCGACGCGCAGGGTGGCGACGAGGGGTGATCCTCGACCGGCTCAGATCACTCCTGACCGGGGACGACAAGGTGAACGCCGATCAGCTGGAGAGCCCGTCGGGAAACGTCTGGCTCGTGGTGGGGCTGGGGAACCCCGGCCCCGCCTACGCCGGCCACCGGCACAACGTGGGCTACCTCGTCGCCGACGTGCTGGCCGAGCGGATGGAATCGCCCTTCCGCGCGCACAAGTCCGGCCGGGCCGAGGTCGTCGAGGGACGGCTGGCCCCGCCCGGTGCCGACGCGCCTCGGGTCGTGCTGGCCCGGTCTCGCACCTACATGAACGAGTCGGGTGGCGCCGTCTCGACGCTGGCCAAGTTCTACAAGGTGGCGCCCGACCGGATCGTCGCGGTCTACGACGAGCTCGACCTCCCGTTCGGCACGCTGCGCATCAAGCTCGGCGGCGGCGACAACGGCCACAACGGCGTGCGCTCCATGCGGGCGGCCCTCGGTACCGGTGACTTCTACCGGGTCCGCATCGGCATCGGCAGGCCGCGGGGGCGCCAGGACGTCGCCGACTTCGTCCTGTCGGACTACTCCGCCGCCGAGCGCAAGGAGCTTCCGGTCCAGGTGCTCGACGCGGCCGACGCCGTCGAGACCCTCATCGGCGAGGGCCTCGAACGCACCCAGCAGCGGTTCAACTGAGCGCCAAGCTCCTCGCCAGCCTCCTCGCTAGTCTGAGCCGGTGATCTTCGAGCCCGGTACGCCGCCCGCGGACGCCGACGACCACGTCCTCGCCGGCTGGCTGGCTACGGTCGCGGGGCAGCGTCTTCTGGAGGTGCGGGCGGAGGGTCTCGAAGGTCGCGAGCTCAAGGACGCCGGCGACCTGGCCGCCCAGGAGCTCCTGATGGGGCTGCTGGCCGAGCAGCGGCCGGGCGACAGCGTGCTGTCCGAGGAGGCGCTCGAGAGCGCCGCCGACACGGACTCCCGCCTCGACGCGAGCCGGGTCTGGATCATCGACCCGCTCGACGGCACCCGAGAGTTCTCCGAGCCGCCGCGCGACGACTGGGCCGTCCACGTGGCGCTGTGGCAGGACGGCGACCTGGTCGCCGGTGCCGTCGCCCAGCCCGCGCTGGGCGAGACGTTCGGCACTGCCGAGCCGCCCGTCGTACCGGCCCGCACGTCGCAGCGACCCCGCATCGCCGTCTCCCGGACCCGCCCCCCGGCGTTCGTCGAGGCGCTGGCCGCGGAGATCGGGGCCGACCTGGTGCCGATGGGCTCGGCCGGCGTGAAGGTGATCTCGGTGGTCCGCGACGTCAGCGATGCCTATGTGCACGCCGGTGGGCAGTACGAATGGGACAACGCCGCGCCCGTCGCGGTGGCCCGAGCCGCCGGTCTCTTCTGCTCGCGCGTCGACGGATCCGAGCTGCGCTACAACCAGAGGGACGTGTCGCTGCCCGATCTCATCGTGTGCCGGCCCGAGCTGGCCGAGCAGATCGTGGCCTTCGTCCGCCGCCACGGCACCGACTGAGCCGACTGGACCGGTCGGTCCCACCTGACCACACGCGGGTGGCCCGTTGTGACTAGGGCGATGCCTCTTTGGGTCGTTCTGGGTCGAAACCTGCGTATCACCCATCCGTTCTCGGCATCCTTATCGAATAACAAGCGGCCGGGGGTTGGCCCCTCGAAGTGGTTGAAAGGAAGCAAGATCATGTGGGACACCGTCACGGAGCGGGCAGGACATCACCTGTCGCACGAGATGCCGTGCACGGCGTGCGGCCACGCCCCCCACACGTTCCTGCCTTGCTCCGATACCTGTGACTGCACGCCGCCGTCGATCCCTGGTTCCTCCTCGGGTCGCACCGTCGAGCTCGTGCTGCGCTGACGCCCTGCACTGACGCCCTGCAATCAGCCGTCAACGCAAACAGGTCGACCACTCGAGGGGAACCCCGGCAGACTCCCGGGCCATGACTTGCTTCGTCTCTCACACGACTGTCGACTGCGCCAACGCCTACGAGCTCTCCGAGTGGTGGAAGGCGCTGCTCGGCTATCAGGACGTGGATGGTGACCCCAATGAGCCGGGCCACGAGGAGTGCATGATCCTCGACCCCGAGAGCGACCACCACATCCTCTTCATCGAGGTTCCCGAGGGGAAGCAGGGCAAGAACCGCATCCACTTCGACCTCGTGCCTCGGTCTGGCAGCCGGGACGAGGAGACCGAGCGGGTGCTGGCGGCCGGGGCGACCCTCGTCGCCGACCTGCGCGGCAACTGGGGCGAGGGCACCGGCTGGACCGTGCTGGCCGACCCCGAGGGCAACGAGTTCTGCGTGCTGCGCTCGCAGGCCGAGAAGGAAGGCACGCTCACCGCCTAGGCTGCGGCGATGAGCATCACGGTCCGGGCCGTGCTGGTTGCGCTGGTCGCCACGCTGACGGTGGCGGTTGCCGCGCCGGCCAACGCCGCGTCGTACTGCACCTTCCGTGACGGCGTCGTCACCGCCCACGTCCCCGCCGGCCACTTCGTCCGGCTGCTGCTCTACCCCAGCGGCCGCATCTATTACAGCGACAACTCCGACAGCAGCCGCGCGGCGTACTGCGGCAGGGGCAGCATCGCCAACACCGGGCACGTCCGCGTGATCGGGCACGGGTACGGCGCACAGCTGCTCTACGACCAGATGTACGGCGCCTTCGCCCATGGCGGCCGGGAGATCAAGTTCCGCCTCGTCCGGATCAAGCGGCTGTGGCTCAAGGGCGTGGACGGCGACGACCACATCGTCGTCGGCAGGCGCGGGCTCGACCTGGGTGCGGACGGGGACCTGGACGTCCGGGTGGACCGCATCTGCGATGACCTCTCACTGTTCCTCCTCGAGGGCAACGACACGGCCGACGCCCGGGGTAGCGCCGCGACCGGCGACCCGTGGCCGCGCAAGCGCTTCCTCTCGTTCAGCGGCTATGACGGGGACGACGTGCTGTCGGGCCGACCCGGGCGTGACCTCCTCTACGGCATGCGGGGGGTCGATCGTCTGCTGGGCCGGGCCGGCAACGACGAGCTCGACGCGTGGGGCATCGACAGCGTGCTCGTCGGTGGCCGCGGGAAGGACATCCTCAGCGGGACGGCGGCTCCCATGACCTATCTGGCCGGACCGGGCGACGACGTGATCCACGCCAACACTTTGGTCATCGACCACCTGGTCGATGGCGGCGACGGTTACGACATCGGCTTCGTCGACCCGGGCGACCCGCTCGTCGGCGTCGAGGAACTGCGGAACCGGTCGCGGCCGTGAGGCGTCCCACCGACGTGCTGACCCGTCGCGACACCCTGCGCATGCTCGGCCTGGCCGTGCTGGCCACCACCTGCGCCTCGCTGACTGGCTGCGGCGACGAAGGCGCTTCCTCGCCGCGCGGAACCAAGCTGGTGGCCGCCGACGTGGACCGGTCGTCGGGCTCACCCGACGACGTGGACGCAGTCGTCGCGGCCGTGCACGGGCTGGCCGGCGGTCTCTACGGCAGGCTGGCCGAGGCTGACGGCAACCTCGCGCTCTCGCCGTACTCCGTGGCGGTCGCGCTGGCGATGACCCGCAACGGCGCGGCCGGCGGCACGGCCGAGGAGATGAGCACGGTGCTCGGGCTCGAGGCGGCCGGCCTGGACCTGGACGCGTTCAACGGCGGCATCAACGCGCTGACGCAGGCCGTCGAGGGGCTCGCCGGCACCTTCGACCGTCCCGACGACGACCCGGCAGAGATCGCCCTCGACAGCGCCAACGCCCTCTTCGGAGACCGGTCGGTGACGTGGAGCGAGGAGTTTCTCGCCGAGCTCGCCCGGTCCTACGGCGCGGGGATGCAGGCGGTCGACTATGTGGCCGACGCCGAGGCCGCGCGCACCGACATCAACGATTGGACGGCGGAGCGCACCCACGACCGGATCCCGGAGATCGTGCCCGAGGGTGCGATCGGCACACTGACCCGACTGGTGCTGGTGAACGCGCTCTACTTCAAGGCCCCGTGGGCCAAGGAGCTCGAGGAGTCCGCGACCTCGCCGAAGCCGTTCGAGGTGCCCGGGCAGGGCAGCGTGCAGGTCGACACGATGGCCGGGCTCGTCGAGCCGGCGTCGTACGGCGCGGGCGACGGCTGGCAGGCCGCTCGGCTGCCCTACTTCGGCGGCACCCTCGCGATGACCGTCGTGCTGCCCGACGCCGGCGCCATGGCCGCGGTCGAGGAGGCCGTGTCCGGGGGCGGCCTGCGCGACATCCTGATGGCGCCCGAGCCCCAGGCCGTGCAGCTGCTGCTGCCCAAGTGGACCTTCACCAGCGGTTCGGCCCTCAAGCAGGTGCTGACCGAGCTCGGGATGCCTACCGCTTTCGACCCGAACGCCGCCGACTTCTCGGCGATGACCGCTGACGGTGGCACCGACCTGCACGTCGACGACGTGGTCCACCAGACGTTCATCGCCGTCGACGAGCACGGCACCGAGGCGGCGGCCGCCACGGCGGTGCTGATGGGCACCACCTCGATGCCGCAGACCGTCGACTTCGTCGTCGACCGGCCGTTCCTGTTCGTCATCCACGACACCGCCCACCTGACTCCGCTGTTTCTCGGCCGGGTGACCGACCCACGCGGCTAGGGTCGGGGCGTGCATGCCCCGAACACAAAGGTCGGCGACGTCCCCCTCTACGTCCGCCGGTGGGGTCCCCCCGGCGGACCGCCACTGATCTACTTGCATGCCCTCGGGCCGGCGTCGTCTGCCGCCTTCCTGGGCTTGGCGGTGCAGCCGCTCGTCGACGCCGGCTGGTCGGTCGCCGCGCCTGACATGCCCGGCTACGGCGCTTCCCCGCCGGTCGCGCCCGACGACTACTCGGTCCCGGCCCTGGCCGGCCTCGTCGAGCGGCTCGCCGACACCCTGGGCTGGGAGCAGTTCGTACTGGCCGGGCACAGCTGGGGCGGAGCGATCGCCTGCCACGTCGCCGCCGCCCGGCCCGATCGGGTTGCGGCCCTGGTGCTCGTCGACAGCGGTCACCTCGACTATGCCGACGTGCCGGGCGCCGACCTGGCGGCCACTCTGGAGGAGACCGTGGCTGCTGCGGACGCCAACCGGTTGCGGCTGCCCGACCGCGCCGCCGTCGCGGCGCTCCTCCACACCGGCAGCGACGATGTGTTCGTCGATGCGTTCCTGGAGGGCATGGAGAACGACGACCACGGCGACTTCGTGTCCCGGACTCCCGGATCGGCCGCGGGAGCGGCGCGCTACCACCTGGCCCGCGCCCGGCAGAGCGCGACCTGGCCGGTGATTGCGAGCAATGGCACGCCGACGCTCCTGCTGCTCGCGACCACGCCCGAGGAGGCTCGAGCCGTCAACGAAACGGGTGCCGCCCGTTTTCTGGCCGCCGTCCCGCAGGCCGACGTGCGCTGGGTGGTAGGCGCGACCCACTCGCTGGTCACCGACCAGCGCGAGCGCTTCGGCACGACCGTGGCCGATTGGCTCACCAGTCTCGGCTGACCTCTGTCGGAGGCGTCGCCTAGAGTGATGACGCACCCCCCGTCGAGTCCGACTGGGGGCACTCGTGTTGTCCGGAACCCCGCCCAGGAGCCCTCGTGAGCCTGTCCCGCCTGCGTCTGCAAGGTCTGGCCGACGCCGTCCTTGCCGACGCCACCCTCGCCGAGGCCGTGTCCGACGCCAAGGCCGGCACGGTCCGGGCGCTCGACCTGACCGGTCCCGAGGCGCTGCGGCCCTTCGTGGTGGCCGGCCTGGTGGCCGCGGGCCGCACGGTGCTGGCGGTGACGCCCACCAGCCGCGAGGCCGAGGACCTGGTCGCCCAGCTCGCCGACCTGGTCGACCCGGCGCACGTGGGCTACTACCCGAGCTGGGAGACGCTGCCCCACGAGCGGCTCAGCCCGCGCAGCGACACCGTCGGCCGCCGCCTGGCCGTGCTGCGGCGGATCTGCCACCCCGGCACCGACGACTCCAACGGCTCGCTGAGCGTGGTGGTGGCGCCGGTGCGATCGCTGCTCCAGCCTCAGGTCAAAGGACTGGGCGATCTCGAACCCGTGGAGCTGTCGCCGGGTGACGAGGCGCCGCTCGACGACGTCGTACGCCGCCTGTCCGATGCGGCCTACAGCCGGGTCGACCTGGTGGAGAAGCGCGGCGAGTTCGCCGTCCGCGGCGGCATCGTCGACGTGTTCCCGCCGACCGCGGAGCATCCCGTGCGGGTGGAGTTCTGGGGCGACGAGGTCGAGGAGATCCGCGCCTTCGCCGTGGCCGACCAGCGAGCCCTGCATGCCGTCGACCGGCTCTGGGCGCCGCCGTGCCGCGAGCTGCTGTTGACCGACGAGGTCCGTCACCGGGCGGCGGAGCTCGGCGCGGCGCACCCGGTGCTGGTCGAGCTGACCGACAAGATCGCCGCCGGGATCGCCGTGGAGGGCATGGAGTCGCTGGCGCCCGCCCTGGTCGACGAGATGGAGCTGCTGGTCGACCTGATGCCGGCCGACACCCACGTGATCGTGCTCGACCCCGAGCGGGCCCGGGCCCGGGCGCACGACCTGGTGGCGACGAGCGACGAGTTCCTGGGCGCCAGCTGGGCCGCGGCCGCCGGCGGCGGCACCGCGCCGATCGACCTCGGCGCGGCGTCGTACCGGAGCCTGTCCGACGTCCGTCACCGGGCCCTCGAGCACCACCTGCCCTGGTGGACGATGAGCCCCTTCGGCCTCGACGAGGAGGTCCTTGGTTTCGAGACGGGCGCTAGCGCGCGCTCCTCAACCAGCGGGCAACCGCTGCGCGACGACCTCGGCGAGATCGTCTCGATCGACATCGACGTCACGGTGGGTGCGGTGCCGACCCGCAACCTGCCTGCGAAGCCCGCCGAGGCCTACCGCGGCGACCTCGAGCGCGCGGTGGCCGACATCCGCGGCTGGCTGGCCGACGGCTACCGCGTCGTCGTGGTGCATCCCGGTGCCGGCCCGGCGCAGCGGATGACCGAGCTGCTCGCCGAGCACGACGTGGCGGCCCGGCTGGTGGGCACGGACGCCGACGCCGAACCGGCAACGGGAGTGGTCCTGGTGACCGCCGGCTCGCTGACCCAGGGGCTCGTCGACCCGGTCAACAAGATCGCGTTGATCACCGGCGACGACCTGTCGGGGCAGCGGGCCTCGACCCGCGACATGCGGAAGATGCCGACGCGCCGCAAGCGGCAGATCGACCCGCTCGAGCTCAAGGCCGGCGACTACGTCGTCCACGAGCAGCACGGCGTCGGCCGCTTCGTGGAGATGAGGAAGCGCGAGGTGCACGGCGCGACCCGCGAGTACCTCGTCCTCGAGTACGGCGCCTCCAAGCGAGGCGGACCGCCCGACCGGCTCTTCGTGCCGGCCGACGCGCTCGACCAGGTGACCCGTTACGTCGGTGGCGAGCAGCCCAGTCTCGACCGGCTGGGTGGCTCCGACTGGGCCAAGCGCAAGGGGCGGGCCCGCAAGGCCGTCCGCGAGATCGCGGCCGAGCTGATCAAGCTCTACGCCGCCCGGCAGGCCACCCGCGGCTTCGCCTTCGGCCCCGACACGCCCTGGCAGCGCGAGCTCGAGGACGCCTTCCCGTTCCACGAGACGCCCGACCAGCTCACCACCGTCGACGAGGTGAAGGCCGACATGCGACGCACCGTGCCGATGGACCGGCTGGTGTGCGGTGACGTCGGCTACGGCAAGACCGAGATCGCCGTCCGGGCGGCGTTCAAGGCGGTCCAGGACGGCAAGCAGGTCGCCGTCCTGGTGCCGACCACGCTGCTGGTGCAACAGCACCTCTCGACGTTCGAGGAACGGATGGGCGCCTTCCCGGTGACCCTTCGGCCGCTGAGCCGCTTCCAGAGCGACAAGGAGGCGCGGGAGGTGATCGACGGCCTGCGTGAGGGCAGCGTCGACATCGTCATCGGCACCCACCGGCTGCTGAACCCCGACATCCGGGTCAAGGACCTCGGCCTGATCATCGTCGACGAGGAGCAGCGCTTCGGCGTGGAGCACAAGGAGCAGATGAAGCGGCTCCGCACCAGCGTCGACGTGCTGTCGATGAGCGCGACCCCGATCCCGCGCACCCTGGAGATGGCGGTGACGGGGATCCGCGAGATGTCCACGATCACCACGCCGCCCGAGGAGCGGCACCCGGTGCTGACCTACGTCGGCGGCTACGAGGACCGCACCGTGGTCGCCGCCATCCGGCGCGAGCTGCTCCGCGAGGGGCAGGTGTTCTACATCCACAACCGGGTGCAGAGCATCGAGAAGGCCGCCGCCCGGATCCGCGAGCTGGTTCCCGAGGCGCGGGTCGCCGTCGCCCACGGGCAGATGGGGGAGCACCAGCTCGAGCAGGTGATGCTGGACTTCTGGGAGAAGGCCTTCGACGTGCTGGTGTGCACCACCATCGTCGAGTCGGGCCTCGACGTCTCCAACGCCAACACCATGATCATCGAGCGGTCCGACACCCTCGGCCTCTCCCAGCTCCACCAGCTGCGCGGCCGCGTCGGCCGCTCCCGCGAGCGCGCGTACGCCTACTTCCTGTACCCGCAGGAGAAGCCGATGACCGAGACGGCCCACGAGCGGCTGGCCACCCTCGCCCAGCACTCCGACCTCGGCGGTGGCATGGCCATCGCCATGAAGGACCTCGAGATCCGCGGCGCCGGCAACCTGCTCGGCGGCGAGCAGTCCGGCCACATCGCCGACGTCGGCTTCGACCTCTATGTCCGGCTGGTCGGCGAGGCCGTCCACGAGTTCAAGGGCGAGGGGGCGGCGGGCGACGACCTCGGCGAGGTGCGCATCGAGCTGCCCGTCGACGCCCACCTGCCACACGTTTACATCCCCAGCGAGCGACTGCGCCTGGAGATGTACAAGCGGCTGGCGGAGGTGCGCAGCGACGAGGACGTCGACCTGCTGCGCGAGGAGCTGCTCGACCGCTACGGCGAGCCGCCGCAGGAGGTGGCCAGCCTGCTGCTGGTGGCCCGCTTCCGGGGCCGGGTCCGGCAGGCCGGGATCCGCGAGGTCACCCTGGCCGGTCGTCACGTGCGGTTCGCACCCGTCACGCTTCCTGACTCGCGCGTCGTACGCCTGCAGCGGCTGTATCCCAAGAGCATCGTGAAGCCGCCGGTCGAGACTCTGCTCGTGTCACGCCCGCAGACCGCCGTCGTCGGGGGCCATCCGATCTCTGGGGTCGCCCTGCTTGAATGGGCGCGCACGGTGATCGACACGGTGATCGATCCCGCAGATGTTCGAGGAGTCGACTCGTGAGTGTCCCCAAGCAGGCCGTCGCCGCGCTGGTCGCGGCTGTCGCGGCGCTGTCGTTGTCCGGGTGCGGGATCAGCAATCCCGGGGTGGCCTCCGAGGTCGGCGACCAGACCGTCTCGACGTCAGACGTCAACCGGCTCACGACCGGCTACTGCGACGCGCTCCGCCCGCAGCTGGAGTCGGGTGGGCAGATCTATCCGATCCGCTACCTGCGCGGCTACGTCGTGGGCAACCTGACCGTCAAGGCCGCCGCCGAGCAGCTGGCCGACAACTACGGCGTCACCCTGGGTGCCGACTACGAGCAGGCGCTCAAGGACCTCGAGACCCAGTACGCCGGGCTACCCGCCGATTCCCGCGACGACGTGATCGAGGTCGAGACTGCGGGCGCCTACATCACGGCCGTCGAGCACGCCGTCGGCAGCGCGATCCTCGAGGGCGAGGGCGACACCGGTGCCGACGACGACGCCCGCGTGAGCCGGGGCCGCGACGAGCTCCAGCTCTGGCTGGCCGACCACCCGGCCGACGTCAACCCGCGCTACGGCATCCAGATCACCAACGCCGACTTCACGTTCGCCGACACCAGCACGTCGTACCCGCTGACCCCCAACGCCGTGGCGGCCGACAAGGCCCAGCCCGACCAGACGTACGCCGCCACCCTGCCCAGCTCGCAGCGCTGCGGCTGAGCCGTGTCCGACTCGCCGGACCCGCTCGACCAGCCCTTGGTGCAGTTCCGCGACGACATGCGCCGGCTGCGGGTCGAGTGTGCGTGGAAGCGCGAGCAGACCCACGAGTCGCTGCGGCGCTACCTCGTCGAGGAGTCCTGGGAGACGTTGGACGCCATCGACTCCGGCGACCCCGAACACCTGCGCGAGGAGCTCGGCGACCTGCTGCTCCAGATCGGCTTCCACGCGGTGATCGCGGAGGAGTCCGGCGCGTTCACCTTTGACGACGTGGTGCAGGGGATCGTCGACAAGCTGCGCCGCCGCAATCCTCATGTGTTCGGTGACGCCCCGGTCACGGATGCTGCTTCGGTCAACGAGCTGTGGGAGTCGGTGAAGGCCACCGAGAAGCCGCGCACCTCCGTCTTCGACGGCCTGCCGCCCGGCCTGCCCGCGCTGCTGCTGGCCGACAAGGTGCTCGACCGCGCCGAGCGGGCCGGCACTCCCGTCGCGGTGCCGACCTCTGGTGACGACCTGGGTGAGCGGCTCCTCGCCCTGGTGGCCGAGGCCCGCGCCGTCGGCGTCGACCCCGAGCAGGCCTTGCGCGACGCCGTGCGCCGGCTCGCGATCGTCAGGCCGCCGACTTCAGGATGATGTCGGAGAACCAGGTCTCGATCCGGCTGGCCGGGCCCGTTGACCCGGTTGGTCGGGGCAGCCGACGGGTGCCGGTGTGGTCGACCAGGTAGATCGCGCCGTAGGGGTCGCGCCAGAGGTAGATGCCGGCGTAGGGCTGCTTGACCTGCCATCGTCCGTGGGTCTTGATCCGGTGATGGCCGGTGGTCATCGGGCCGTAGTTGCCCACCCTCGACTGGCCGGCGCCCCTGGCCTTCGCACCGTGCACGAACGGCTCGGTGTGGTCGACCTGTTGGGATCGGCTGGTGTTGCTCGAGAACGGGAAGGTGTCGGCCGGCGTCATCAGATGCACGGCCTGTCTATGTCGATCGGGGATCTCGTAGGCGTCGACGGGCGCCTGGCCGGCGATGTCGAAGACCGGCCTGATGGTGAACCGCGCGTGTGGGCCGAGGTGGCGGCGGATCCACGACTCGGTGACCGGGCCGTAGCCCTCGACGCGGGCCACCTCGTCGCCGTCCGCCTCTCCGTAGAGGTGCACGTAGACGGTGACGGCCGGCAGCAGGCGTGACCAGTCGAGGCTGGGCTGTTCGCCGGGCTCGTCGCGCCAGGCGGCGTACGCACGGAGAAGCTCCACCGCATGGGTCGGGTTGGCCAAGACCAGCACGGCCTTGACCCGGCGGTCGTCGAGCGTGCTGTCGTCGCCGAGGTCTCCGAGGATCTCGGCGATGAAGGCCACGGTGGCGTCCAGCCGGGCGATGGTGGCGAACGGACCGCGGATGTAGAAGCCCCGCATGCCGTGCTCGTCTGACCTGGTGGCGTTCGCGAACTGGCGTTGCGTCTCGGCGTCCTCGCGTTCGGCCGCTGCGACGGGATCGGCGGCCTTGATCGCGGCCGCGACCAGTGTCTCGAACCGGGTCCAGGGGATGCGGCCGTCGGCGGACTCCACGACGCGGGAGTCCACGTAGGCGGCCTGCTCGGTGGAGAGGTCACGGGTCCTGCGCGCGACGTATCGGGCGTATGACGCGCGTACCTCGAGAGCCTGGACGCGCTGCCACAGCTGGGGCAGGCGAATGGTGAGGTCGAGGCCGTCGGCGATCAGCTCGCGGCCGGCGTACGACGAGAGGCCGAGGCGGGCGCCGAGCTCGGCCGCCGCGAACTCCGCGACCTCCGGAGTCCCGGCTCCACCAAAGCGCCGCGCCCGCTCGCCGCCCGGGATCTTGGCTTGCCAGGGGTCGATGGTGTCGGCGTCGTTGAGGATGGCGTGCTGCACCGCGGCCACCAGGATCTGCACCTCGCACCGCCGCTGGGTCCGGCCGAGCTCGGCGACGTGGTCGAGGAGTTCGCTCCCCGACATGTCCTCGATGCCCCGGTCCTCCGCCACGAGAACAGTCAAACACCCACCACCGACAGTGCTCCGGTCGTCAGACCCGAGCCGCGCGGAGTGACGCCTTGGGTAGCCCGCAGGGACGGTGACGGCGTTCGAGTGGAACGAGAGCACCGCCTCCAGACCCATTCGCTTTGCCGGACCCAGACGCCGTCGGCCACCTGATTCAGCATCGATGGACTCTGTCAGGTCCCGCTACAACCGCGCAATCACGGTGAACTCGAACGGGAGCGGCCACCCGGTGGTCCGCGTAGCATTCGCGTGTGACGAGCAGAGCTGCGAGTCGGACGCTGCCCGTCCTTCTGGGGGTCGCGGTGTGGGCAGGCGTCGTGGTCCTCTCCTGGCTCGCAGCGATCGTCGAACGCTCGCCCATCCATAGCGATTCCTGGGGTCCCCTGCTTACCGTGTGGGGAGTCGCAATCGCCGCCGCTGTGGTCATGCTGCTGATGGGGGCGCGTGCTTGGGCCGTCGCTTGCCTTGTCGGGGCCACGACTGGCGTCGTCTTCTTCTTCGCGTCGGTCTTTGGTTTTGTCTTGATATACGGGTCTTAGCGCCTCCGGCTGTCGGAGCCAGTCGGGTGCACACATGCCGCGCTCCGCTCGGTCACGCCGATGAGCGGACGCCGCAGCGCTGCTGCCGGGCTCGTTATGCCAGTGGCTTGAAACCCAGCGCGATGAGGACGCGCGCGATGCGTTCGTTGCCTGCGTCTGAGGGGTGGGTGTAATCCTCTGCCAGCAGGTCTCCGGATGGCTTGGTGCCGTCCTTGCCGTTGAACGCGTGATAGACGTCTGCGCAAGCGAAGCCGTGACGTTCGGCGGATTCGCACAGCATGCGGTTCCACGGGTCATGCATGATCACCGTGCGATGCACCTGGCCGGGCGTCAGGTGCGCTGCTTCCCAGCCATTCCAATCGTTGTACTTGTCGATGGTTCGCAGCAGCGTTGGTTTGCCTTTGCGCCACGACGCGATCGTGTCGAACAACTCGTCGTACTGCGGGCGGTACTCGGCTGCGGAGGAGACGGCGCATTGGGCTGTGACCTTTGACCAATCCTCCAGGGTGTTCGTTTCCTCGTTGAACGTGGTGCCGCATGGCTGGTCGCCGTTGAGCCCAAAACTGTTGTGCGCTATGCCGACGATGATCGCGTCCGCGCTGCTGAGCGGGCCTTTGAAGTCCTCCAGCTCGTCCATCAGCATCGGCAGAGTCAGACTGTTGTGCTGCGACAGGTTCGAGGTAGTGACCTCGAGTCCCGTCGCCTTTGCCAACGCATCGGCGTAGTGGTCAACGAACCCCGTGCAGCCGGGACAATCGAAAGGATCGTTGTACGGGATCGAGTCACCGATCACCACCAGGCTCAACCCAGGTTCCGCCGATGCGGTCGCACTCGCCGACGACGTGTCAGTGACGGGGCTAGCCGACGATGCGGACTCAGATGCTGAAGGCTCGCTCGGCCCAGCAGAACCGTCCGAGTCTGAGCTTGAGCAGCCTCCCACAGTCACGAGAACAGCGGTGCACACCAGAGCGGCCACCCCTGTGAAGCGCTGTCGCATCCCGTCACCTACCCATGTGCTCAGTCCCGAGTAGATCCGTACCGGACAGGCTCCCAGCGGCTACGCCAGCGAAGCCAGCTGTTTTGATCGCCGGACTGGACCACCCGCGCTGCCCAACCGGGCGGACCTACACGACCGGGCGGGCCAGAAGCAGCCCGCCGTCCACGGGCAGGACATGACCGGTGATCCAGGCAGCGTCGGCCGAGGCGAGGAACGCGACCGCGGCCGCGACATCGACGGGCTCACCCACCCGGCCGAGCGGATACAGCGGCAACATCCGTTCGGCGCCGCCCTCCTGGTCGTCCCAGACGCGGGTCCGGATGGTGCCAGGAGCGACCGCGTTCACCCTCACCCCGTCCGATGCCAGGTACCGGGCGAGGTTGGCGGTCAGCGCCGTCAGGCCGGCCTTCGCTGATGAGTACGGCTCGCTGCCCAGGGCCGTCAGACCGTTGATCGAAGTGACGGTGACGATCGACGGACTCCGGGAGCTGCGACGCAGGAACGGGATCGCGGCACGACACACCCGCGCCACCCCGATCAGGTTGAGCTCCAGCAGGGCCGACCAGACCTCATCACCAGTCTCCTCGAACACGCCGTGTGGAAGGTCTCCTCCAGCGACGTTGACCACGATGTCCAAACCACCAAACTCATCCGCGATCCGGGTGACCGCACCGTCTACGGAGACCCGGTCCGTCACGTCCATCCCGAGCGCCACGGACCCAGTCGACTCGGCCAGGTCATCGGCGACTGAGCGAGCTAGGTCCGGGTCGAGGTCGCTGACGACCACCCGGGCTCCCTCGGCCGCGAGCCGGCCGGCACACGCTCGGCCGATCCCTTGCCCCGCGCCGGTGACCAGAACCGTCACACCGCCGAAACGTCCTGACTCGATCATCGCCGCACTGCTCTCCTCATCGAAACGACCCCTTCTCGAGTTGAGGATGGGTCAGGAAACTTACGCCCCGGCCCCGCGCCAGCAGTCATGCCTATGTGCGGATGACTGGCGGTTGCTTTGCGCGCAGGTACTACAGCTTCCGCCGACCGAACATGCGGCCCAATCGGTCGGCCATCGACCTCGCCGGCTTGATGTCGATCAAGGTCGACCCATCAGGCAGCGGAAGGTTCGCCGCCTGCTCCACGGAGAGTGTCGTGCGGACGTAGGAGTTGTAGATCGAGCCGATCTGATCGGCGTCGACGAACCGTGATCCCTCCGCAGTCTGGACGACGATGCCGTCGAACACCGCGACCTTCTCGTCGACCAGCACGGCCTCGACCGTGGCGAAGCGGTGCCCGTCGCTCGTCTCCACCGGCGTGCCCCGCTGGAGCGCGGTGTAGGCGATGGGGTGGTCAGACGCGTCAGGCATGCAGCAACCCTACGGCCGCCGACGACGGGGACGACAGCGACTGCGAGGGCGTTGTCGGTGGTGTCGCCTTTGCTGGTACAGGTGCCGTGTCAGCTGGCCGCCTCGACCGTCATCGTCATCACGCAGTGGTTCTTCCCCTTCGGGCGGACGTACGTGAAGCCGGCCTCTTCGTACATGTGCCGGGTGCCGTTGTAGAGGAACGACGGGTTCATCTTCCGTCCGGGGGTGTCCTGCGGGTAGCCCTCGACCAGCCCCCCACCCGCTCGCGCGATCAGGTCGAGCGCGCCACGCAACGCGAGCGCGGCAAGCCCGCCGCGGCGGTGCCGCTTGTCGACGTAGATGCAGGTGATTCTGTAGTCCGGCGGGGTCACCGTTTCCTCGAGGTACTGCTTGCGGTGATGGATGTTCGGCAGCTCCTCGGGAGTGCCGTACTCCGCCCAGGCGATCGCCTCGTCCCCCGCGAACACCAGCGCGGCGTGCGCGACGTCTTCGCGGACCATGCGCTCCTTGTAGGCGGGGTTGGGCTCCGCGTCCCCGCGGTCCTCGCGGCCCTCCGGGTGGAACCACGTGCACCAGCAGCCCGAGAAGAGGCCACTGTTGCGCTCGTTCATGGCCGCGAAGTCGCCCCAGGTCGACGTGTCGAGCGCCTTGATCGTGTAGTCGTCCATGTCCGCCCTTGGGTGAGGTCGAGTTTGCGCCAGCGTAGTTGAGCGCATCCCGCAGGATTTATACAAGAGCCCTTGTGCAACCACACGTACGCCGCCCAGGCTGGTCGTATGACTCGGAAGAGAGCAGAGGAGCGGCACGCGATCGCCCCCGACACCAGCACCGAGCTGATGGACATGCTCATCGCCCTCCACCACCCCACCCGCCGGTGGCTCGCCGAGCTGTTGTGGGTCGAGGGGCCGGCGACCGTCGGTCGGCTGGCGGCTCGGACGGGCCTCGCCGTGGGCAGCGTCAGCTATCACCTCAAGCCCCTGCACCAACAGGGTTTTGTCGCCCCAGCGCCGGAGCTAGCCCGCGACACCCGCGAGAGCTGGTGGCGGGTGACGCCGCGCGACTACAGCTGGGCCGTCGACGACTTCGAGCCCGACAGCGTCGGTCGCCAGGTCGCCACGCAGGCGGAGATCGAGAACTTCCGCCACCACGTGCGCGCGACCAAGCAGTGGTTCAAGGAGATGGGGGACTCGACCGTCGAGTGGCGTCGGGCCGCGGGCTCGAGCGACAGCCTGGTCAAGGCGACCGCTGCGCAGGCGGAAGACCTGCACCGGCGCCTCGACGCGGTCGTGGCGGAATGGGCTCGTGAGTGCAAGCAGGACGAGCAGGAGCGCCCCGACGCCGATCGCCTCCCCGTGCGCACGGTCCTCCGCCTCTTCCCGAGCAAGCCGGTGCGGCCATGACGACGCAGACCCAGCCCGAGCTGATCGGCGTCGCCCCACCGCCGGTCCGCCGCGACTGGATGGTCATCACCTGGCTGGTCGGCGTCGCCATCTCGGCGTTCGGCGACGCCGTCTGGATCGTCGCGCTGGCGTGGACCGCGGCGCACACGCTCTCCCCGGCCTTGGCGGGAGTGGTCATCGGGATCGAGATGTTCCCGCAGGCCGTGCTGATCCTGATCGGTGGCGTGATCGCCGACCGCTGGGACCCCCGCAAGGTGCTGATCGCGGGACAGGTCGCCCGCGCGGCTGTCCTCGTCGTTGGGGCGCTGGCCTGGCAGGCGGGGTACGACGGCGCGCCCACGCTGCTGCTGATCGCGCTGTCCTTCGGCGTCGCCGCCGGGCTCACGATCCCGTCCGGGATGGCCCTGATCCGCCAGGTCGTCAACCCCGACGACTTCGGCACGGTGATGGGCTGGAACCAGGTCAGCGGCCGGGTGATGCGCCTGCTGGGCGCGCCGACCGGCGGCATCCTCGTCGCCTGGGGCGGACCGGCGGCTGCGATGTGGGTCGATGCGGCGACGTTCGCGGTGATCGCCCTGGTGCTCGGGTTGGTCGTGAAGGTGAGGTACCGCCTGCCGCGCGCGGAGCACGCCCGCTGGCGCGACTCCTTCAGCGACGGCATGGGCTACCTGCGCCGCAGCCCCACCGCCCGGATCTTCGTCACCGGGCTGACCGCGCTCAACGTCTTCGTCAGCCCCGTCGTCGCGCTGGGCCTGGCGTTGCGCGTCGACGGCTCGGCGTGGGGCCCGCACTGGCTCGGCATCGCCGACGGCGGGCTGGCCGCGGGGGCGATCGTCGGCAGCCTGGCCGCGATCCGGTGGCAGCCGACGTACGCCGCGCGCAACGGCTTCCTGGTCCTCGTCGTGCAGGGCTTCGGGCTGGCCGTGGTCGGGGTGCCGTTCATCCCGATCGTGCTGGCCGGCATGTTCACGGTCGGCGTGACCGCGGGGTTGGCCAGCGTGTGGTTGTCGGGAGCGTTCCTCAAGGCGGTCGACCCGGCGTACACGGGACGAGTCTCGTCGGTCACCGCCCTCGGCGACATGATCCTGATGCCACTCTCCATGCCGCTGCTCGGCGCGCTGGCCGGGTGGTCGAGCGTGCTGGCGGCGACCATGGTCTTCGGGCTGTCCATGTCGGTGCTGTGCCTGTGGTTCGGGACGCGGCGGGCGATCGCCACCCTTACCTGATACGCCGCTGGCGGGCCGGCCGGGTGGCAATAAGGTGAGACCGAACCCACCCATCGCACCTCCAGGGAGCAGACCGTGTCATACATCGAAGCCGTCGGCGCCCGCGAGATCCTCGACTCGCGTGGCAACCCCACCGTCGAGGTCGAGGTGCTGCTCGACGACGGCTCGTTCGGCCGCGCGGCCGTGCCGAGCGGTGCGTCCACGGGGCAGTTCGAGGCGGTCGAGCTGCGCGACGGCGGCGACCGCTACCTGGGCAAGGGCGTGCAGAAGGCCGTCGACGCGGTCATCCAGAAGATCGGCCCGGCCGTCGAGGGCCTCGGCGCCGACGACCAGCGCGAGATCGACCAGGCGATGGTCCAGCTCGACGCGACCCCCAACAAGGCGACGCTCGGCGCCAACGCGATCCTCGGCGTCTCGCTCGCCGTGGCACGGGCCGCGGCGGAGTCCGCGGGGCTGCCGCTCTACCGCTACGTCGGCGGGCCCAACGCCTATCTGCTGCCAGTGCCGATGATGAACATCCTCAACGGCGGCGCGCACGCCGACTCCAACGTGGACGTGCAGGAGTTCATGATCGCGCCGATCGGAGCGCCGACCTTCGCCGAGGCGCTGCGCACGGGCGCCGAGGTCTACCACGCCCTCAAGTCGGTGCTCAAGCAGAAGGGCCTCTCGACCGGACTCGGTGACGAGGGTGGCTTCGCGCCCAACCTGGAGAGCAACCGGGCCGCCCTCGACCTGATCGCCGAGGCGGTCAAGGCGGCGGGGTTCGAGATCGGCACCGACATCGCGCTGGCCATGGACGTCGCGGCCAGCGAGTTCCACGACAAGGGTTCGTACGGCTTCGAGGGTGGCTCCAAGTCGAGCGACGAGATGATCGCCTATTACGCCGAGCTCGTCGACGCCTACCCGATCGTCAGCATCGAGGACCCGCTGGACGAGGAGGACTGGGACGGCTGGAAGGCGATGACCGACTCGCTGGGCTCCATGATCCAGATCGTCGGCGACGATCTCTTCGTCACCAACGTCGAGCGGCTCCAGCGCGGCATCGACGGCGGCCAGGCCAACGCGCTCCTGGTGAAGGTCAACCAGATCGGCTCGCTCACCGAGACCCTCGACTCGGTCGACCTCGCCCACCGCAACGGGCTGCGCTGCATGATGAGTCACCGCTCGGGAGAGACCGAGGACACCACGATCGCCGATCTCGCGGTGGCCACCAACTGCGGCCAGATCAAGACCGGCGCACCCGCGCGATCTGACCGGGTCGCCAAGTACAACCAGCTGCTCCGGATCGAGGGCGAGCTCGGCGATGCGGCCCGCTACGCCGGCGCTGGCGCCTTCCCGCGTTTCACGGGCTGATTGGCGAGCCGAGTCGGGCAGACTCGGGGCGTGCCCCAGCCGAAGCCGCGCCGCCCGGCTCGCTCGTCCGCACCCGGCTCCCGCCGGCCCGGACAGCGACCGGCCCCACGCGCGCGTTCGGCCGCGCCAGTGGCCGCCGCCGAGACCGAGGTCCGCAGCGTCGATGCTGTGCCGGCGACCCGACGTGGGCTGCGCCGGCCCAAGCTGACCGGCCGCGCGGCCGTGCTGGTGCTCGTAGTCGCCGTGCTCACGGTCAGCTATGCCTCCTCGATGAAGGCCTACCTCCAGCAGCGCGCCCACATCGTCGATCTCAAGCAGCAGATCGCCCAGAGCGAGGCCGACATCAACGCCCTCGAGCGCGAGAAGTCGCGCTGGCACGACCCGGCCTACGTGCAGAGCCAGGCCCGCGCCCGGTTCGGCTACCTGATGCCGGGCGAGACGTCGTACGTCGTGCTCGGCGAGGACGGCAAGCCGCTCGAGGCCGAGACTTCGCTGCTGCCCCGCAAGTCGGTGATCGTCAAGCAGCCCACGGCCTGGTGGGACACCGCGTGGCAGTCCGTGGAGCTGGCCGGCAACCCGCCGGTGCCGGAGGACGAGCCGAAGCCGGCGACCCATATCGACGCGCCGGCCGAGGAGTAGCAACACCCTCTTGTCGGCCCTGGCCTCAATGACTTATTGTGTTAACTCATTCAGTCATTGGAGGTCGGCATGATGGGCATCGGCATCGTCGAGCTGGGCGTTCTCCTGCTGATCCCGTTCCTCGTCCTCGGGGTGTCGGCCTACCTGCTCGCCACGGCTCGGCGGGCGGCCGTGATGGACGAGCAGCTCGCCCGGGCCCGGCGTCACCAGGTCGGCATCTCCGTGCTCGCCGCGGCCGTGGCGCTGGCGACGATGCCGGCGGCCGCGGCGCTGACGCCCTGGCTCGGGCAGTCGACGGTGCTCCCGTTGCTGCCGTCGCTCATGGTCGCGGCGGCCTGTGCGGTGCTCTGGGTCGGCGAGGTCACGTTCCCGCGACCCAGTGGGATGGTCCGGTCGACCGTGCTCAATCCGCGCGGACTCGAGAGCGTGCTGCCCCGGGGCTGGGTCAGGCTGTGCATCGGTCTGGCCGTCTTCGACTTGGTGCTCTTCGCGCTGACGGCCGCGACGGCCGACGGCGGCGACTCGATCACGTGGCAGGACGGAGACGCGGCTCGGACCGCCACTCCCTATCCCGGCTTCGCGTACGTCGTCCCGCAGCTGCTGGCGCTGACCTGCGCCGCGCTGGTGGCGTGGATGGTGTGCCGGGCGGCGATCACGCGGCCGACGATCGCCTCGGATCTGGAAGGCGACGCGGTGCTCCGCCGGGCCAGCGGTGGGCGGGTGCTGAGGTGGCTCGCCTGGGGACTCGTCGCCACGGCGGCGGGCAACCTGCTCACGGCGGGAAGCTCGTGGCAGTCCGTCGCCCCGGCCGGCTGGGATCCGGTGGGGGCGGTCGCGATGGTCCTCGGTGCCGCACTCGTCGTGGTGGCGATCGTGCTCCCGTTCGTGCCCGTCGCCCGGCTGGCGCGCGGGACGACAGCGGCTCGGGCCAACGGCTCGGCGACGGTCGGGTCGCACTGATGCCGGTCGAGCTCACCCTCGACCTGCGGTCGGCCAGCCCGGCGTACGAACAGGTCCGCGCCCAGGTCGGCGGCCACATCCGCGCGGGCACCCTCCCGGCCGGCACCAAGCTGCCCGTCGTCCGGGCCCTGGCCGCCGACCTCGGGGTCGCGGTCAACACCGTGGCGCGGGCCTACCAGGAGCTCGAGCGCGAGGGCCTGGTCACCACGCGACGCCGGGTCGGCACGATCGTGTGCGACGTGGTGCCGGTCGTCTCAGACGAGGTCAACGCCGCGGTCGACGACCTGGTCGCCGTCACGCGGGAGGCCGGCCTGCCGCTGGACACCGTCCTGGACCTGGTCCGCGGGAGGCTGTCACTAGGCTCCGTGGGGTGATCTCGCCCGATGACGAAGCCGCGGTAGCGGCCCAGCTCGGCCGCGAGCCGAGGGCCATTCACGCGGTCGGCCACCGGTGCCCGTGCGGCAATCCTGATGTCGTCACCACCGAGCCGCGGCTGCCCGACGGCACGCCGTTCCCCACGACGTACTACCTGACCTGCCCGCGCGCCACGTCGCTCATCGGAACCCTCGAGGGGTCCGGTCTCATGAAGGAGTGGGAGGCCCGGCTGGCCGCCGATCCCGTCCTGGCAGAGGAGTACGCCGCCGCGCACCGTGCCTATCTCGCCGACCGCTCCGCGCTCGGTGACGTGCAGGAGATCGCCGGGATCTCCGCCGGCGGGATGCCGAACCGCGTCAAGTGCCTGCACGTGCTGGCCGCCCACGCGCTGGCAGCCGGGCCGGGGGTCAACCCGCTCGGCGACGAGGTGCTCGACCTGCTCGGCGAGTGGTGGGGGCTCGGGCCCTGTGTCGAGGTGACTGGTGTCTGAGACCATCGCCGCCTTCGACTGCGGCACCAACACCATCAAGCTGCTGATCGGCGCGCTCCCCGATGTGGCAGTCCGTGAGAGTCGGATCGTGCGGCTCGGGCAGGGCGTCGACGCGACCGGTCGGCTGGCCGACGAGGCGCTGGTCCGCGCGTTCGCGGCGATCGACGAGTACGCCGCCCTGGTCGCGCAACACCCGGTGACCCGGATGCGGTTCTGCGCGACGTCGGCCACCCGCGACTCCGCGAACGCCGCGGAGTTCGCGCAGGGGGTGCACGACCGGCTGGGCGTCTGGCCCGAGGTGCTGTCGGGGGACGAGGAGGCGGCGCTCTCCTACGACGGCGCGATCCGCAACCTGCGCACGCCACCGACCCCTCCGGTGCTCGTCATCGACATCGGCGGGGGCTCGACTGAGCTGATCCTCGGTGACTCGTCGGGCCCCATCTCCGCGCAGTCCATGGACATGGGGTCCGTGCGGATGCACGAGCGCTACCTCACCGCCGACCCGCCCACACCCGAGCAGGTGGCGGCCTGCGTCGCCGAGATCGACGCCCAGCTCGACGCGTGCCCGGTCCCGGTCGCCGAAGCCGCCACAGTGGTCGGCGTCGCGGGCACGGTGCTGTCGATCGTGGCCGGCGTGCTCGACCTCCCGTCGTACGACAAGGAAGTGATCGACCAGTCCGTGGTGGCCGTCGACGACGTGCACGCGTTCGTCGACCGGCTGGTGGCGATGCCGATCGCGCGACGTCTCGAGTTCCCGTGGATGCACCCGGGCCGCGTCGACGTGCTCGGAGCCGGGGGACTGGTGCTGAGCCGGGTGCTGCGCAGGTGCACCGCCCCCAGCCTGGTCGCGTCGGAGGCCGACATCCTCGACGGCATCGCGTGGTCGATGGTGTGAGCGCACCGCTGCCGCACCCGCTGACAGGCCAGCTGTTCGAGTCCCCGGTGCCGCCGGGCACCGGTTGGCCCGAGGACCCCGCGGCGCCGGACACTCCCGTCGCGCACGACCCCGACGACGTACGCCGCCTCGCCAGCACCCCGCACCTCGGCGAGCTCGACGCGCGGGTCAGCGTCTGCGCTGCGTGTCCCCGGCTGGTGGCGTGGCGCGAGGACGTCGCCCACACCAAGAGGGCGTCGTTCGCCGACCAGCCCTACTGGGGAAGGCCGATCGCCGGCTGGGGAGATCCGCAGGCGGCGGTGCTCATCGTCGGGTCTGGCCCCTGCGGCCAACGGCGGCAACCGCACCGGCCGGGTGTTCACGGGCGACTCCTCCGGCGACTGGCTGTTCGCGTCGCTGCACCGGGTCGGGCTGGCAACCCAGGCCACCAGTGAGCACGCCGGCGACGGGCAGCGGCTGGTCGGGGCACGGATGGTCGCGACGGTGCGCTGCGCGCCACCCTTGAACAAGCCGACCACCGAGGAGCGCGACACCTGCCAACCGTGGATCCGCGCCGAGATCGCGATGCTGGCGCCCTACCTGCGGGTTGTCGTCGCGCTGGGTGGGTTTGGTTGGGCCGGTGCCCTGGACGCCCTGGCCGGTGCGGGGTACGCCGTACCGAAGCCGCGACCGAAGTTCGGCCACGGCGCCGAGGTGACGCTCGCGTCCGCCGAGCGGAGGCTGGTGCTGCTCGGCTGCTATCACCCCAGCCAGCAGAACACCTTCACCGGACGGCTCACTGCCCCGATGCTCGACGAGGTGCTCGGCCGGGCGGCGTCGCTGGGAGAATAGGACCGCGCCCCTGTATCCCAACCGGTAGAGGAAGTCGCCTTAAAAGCGATTCAGTCTGGGTTCGAACCCCAGCGGGGGCACCCTTGACGCGGGTCGAATGAATGGTCCAAGGTGATCTGGACCTTTGGTTCATTCGATCTCGGGAGATCTGCTCATGACCATCGTCCGTCGTGCCTGGCTGCTCGCCGCGCCAGCCTCGTCCTCGTAGCCTCCGGGCTCGGCACTGCCCAGGCCGGTGGGCCAGGATCCGGGCCCTCTCGATCGGCGTCGAAGCAGGCCGACTGTCCGACCGATCCGGCCGCACCGAAGCGCCAGCTGCGCGGCGACTGGATCGCCAGCGTCACCAACATCGACTGGCCGTCGCGGCCGGGGCTCACGGTCGAGCAGCAGAAGGCCGAGCTCGTCGGCTGGTACGACGAGGCCGTCGACCGCGGTCTCAACGCGGTCGTCGTCCAGGTCCGACCCACCGCCGACTCGTTCTGGCCCTCGCCGATCGAGCCGTGGTCGAAGTACCTGACCGGCACGCAGGGCCAGCACCCGGGCTACGACCCGCTGGCCTTCGCGGTGCAACAGGCGCACGCCCGCAACCTGGAGTTCCACGCGTGGTTCAACCCCTACCGCGTCTCGATGGACACCAACCGCGACGCGCTGGTGCCGACCCATCCCGCCCGCGTGCACCCGGACTGGGTGATCGCCTACGGCGGCAAGCTCTACTACGACCCGGGAGTGCCGGCGGCTCGCCACCTCGTCGAGGACGCGATCATGGACGCCGTCACGAAGTACGACATCGACGCGGTGCACTTCGACGACTACTTCTACCCCTATCCGGTCGCCGGCACGCCGTTCCCGGACGACGCGACCTTCGCCCAGTACCCCGACGGCTACACCGACAGGGCCGATTGGCGGCGCCACAACATCAACCTGCTGATCACCGAGCTCGGCGACCGCATCCACACGGCCAAGCCGTGGGTGAAGTTCGGCGTCAGCCCCTTTGCCGTGTGGCGAAACAAGGCCACCGACCCCGAGGGCTCCGACACCACGGCGGGAGCCCAGACCTACGACGACCTCTACGCCGACACCCGTCGCTGGGTGCGCGAGGAGTGGATCGACTACCTCGCCCCGCAGGTCTACTGGAACATCGGCTTCGCCCCCGCCGACTACGCCAAGCTCCTGCCCTGGTGGTCCGCCGAGGTGCGCGGCACCGACGTGCAGCTCTACATCGGCCAGGCGACCTACAAGGTCGGCATCTCCACGCAGGACCCGGCCTGGTTCGACCCGCGCGAGATGACCAAGCACCTCTTCCTCAACCGCGACTACCCCGAGGTGCTCGGCGACATCTACTTCTCGGCCAAGGACGTCCGCGCCAACCGCCTCGGCAACATGGACACCGTGCAGGCCGAGCACTACGAGCACCCGGCGCTGATCCCGGTCACCGCCGGCGTGCCGGGGCACGCGCCGAAGAAGCCGGCGCAGCTGCGGGCCACGGCCACGCCGGACGGCGTCGAGCTGAACTGGCGCGGCGACGGCACGTCGTACGCCGTCTACCGGCTCGACGGCGCGCACCAGCAGGTCGGTCCGTGCGACCTCGCGGACGCCACCCACCTGGTCGGCACCACCCGGGACCACACCTGGACCGACCCGACCGCCGAGCCGGGGGAGCCCTACACGTATGTGGTGACCGCCCTGGACCGTGCCTACCGCGAGAGTGCGGCGAGCCGCGCCCCCTGGCGCGGGGCGCAGCCGTGCTGTACCAATGGTCCATGACGTCTGTTGACGCGGGGCGTGAGACCGCCAAGCAGCGGCAGGTCCGCGACCAGCCTCGAGGAGCTCATCGCCACGCTGTCTCCGGGCGAGCCGCTGCCCGTCGAGCGCGACCTGGCCCGCGACCTCGGCGTGGCGCGGATGACGCTGCGCCGGGCCGTCGACCAGCTCGTCGCCGAGCAGCGGCTGATCCGGCGGCAGGGGTCCGGCACCTTCGTGGCCGCCCCGAAGGTCACCCAGCGGCTCACGGCCACGTCGTTCTCGGCCGACATGCGGGCCCGCGGTCTGCGACCCGGCGGGCACACCGTCTTTGCCCGGGTCGCACCCGCCGGCGGGATGCGAGCGTCGCTGCTGGGCGTCTCGCCGCACGTCAATGTCCTGCACGTACGCCGCCTCCGGATGGCCGACGACCAGCCGATGGCCCTGGAGGACCTGCACGTGCCCAGCGACATCGCGCCCGGGCTGACCGGCGATGACCTGGAGAACACCTCGTTCTACGAGCTGCTCGCCCAGCGCTACGAGACCCCGATCGCGGCCGGCACCCAGACGGTGGAGCCGTGCCTGATCTCGGCCGAGGAGGCCGAGCTGCTCGGCGTCGAGGCCGGCGCCCCGGCGTTCCTCTTCGAGCGCACCTCCCGCACCGCCGACGGCCGGATCGCCGAGTTCGTCCGCTCGATCTATCGCGGCGACCGCTATCGGATCGTGGTGGACATCTTCCCCCAACCATGAGCAGAGCCTTGAGCCCAGCCGAGTCCTTGACGGATCGCGCGCACCGGGACAAGAATCGGCAGCAGTCCTAGACCTATGGTCTCATCCCGGCGACTGCGCATCGTGGCAGCCGCCCCCGGGCGGAGGATTCTCGTGACCAGTCGGACCCTCGGCGTCTCGGCCGCCCTGGTCGACGGCGAGCTGCTGCCCGGCGACGTGCGCGTCGACGGTGACTCGGTGGTCGAGGTCGGGCTGCCTCCAGCGTCGGGCGGTCGGATAGCGGCGCCGGGCCTCGTGGACCTCCAGGTCAACGGTTTCGCCGGGGTCGACCTGATGGCCGCCGAGGTCGACGACCTGCACGCGTTGGCGGCGGCCCTCCCCACCTACGGCGTCACCGCGTGGATGGCCACGCTCATCACCGCGGCCGCCGCCGACACCGACCGGGCGCTGGACCGGCTGACCCAGGCCAACGGGTCGTCGTACGACGCTGGGTCCGCGACCAGGCAGGCGCGCTGCCTCGGTGTGCACCTCGAAGGGCCCTATCTCTCCCCGCGGCGGCTCGGCACCCATCCGCCGGAGCACCGGCGTGACCCGGACCTGGCCGAGCTGACCGCCTGGCGACGACGAGCAGACGTGGTCGCGGTGACCCTCGCCCCTGAGCTGCCGGGCGCCCTCGACCTCGTGAAGATCCTGGCGTCCGACGGCGTGCTGGTCTCGCTGGGCCATTCCGACGCCACGGCTCACGAAGCGGGGCTGGCCTTCGACGCCGGCGCCCGCACGGTGACCCACCTCTTCAACGCGATGAGCCCGCTGCTGCACCGCGAGCCCGGTCTTCCTGGCGCCGCTCTGGCGCGGCCCGACGTCGTGGTGCAGCTGATCCTCGACGGCCACCACCTGGCACCCGAGGTGGTGCGTGTGGTCTGGGCCGCGGCGGCGGGTCGGGTCGTCCTGGTGACCGACGCGACGGCCGCGGCCGGCCGCCCCGACGGCCGGTTCGAGCTGGCCGGAGTCTCGCTCGACGTCACCGACGGCGCGGTGCGCAACCGCGACGGCACGCTCGCGGGCAGTGCGCTGACGCTCTCCGGCGCTGTCACCAACGCCGTCGAGCTGGGCATCGCCCCCGTCGATGCGCTCCGCGCAGCCACCGCCACTCCGGCCGCCTTGCTCGGCCGCGACGACGTCGGTGTGCTGCGGCCGGGCACGCGCGCCGATGTGACGATCTTCGGCGACGACCTGGTGCTGCAAGAGACCCTCCTCGCCGGCCGGCCCGTGTGATCTGAGGGCCCGACGCTGGGGAACACCCGTGCACGGCCGGTCGTTGAGAAAGTGTCGGGTCGATAGAGTCGGCCCTACTGGTGATCGTCACATCGACCTCACCTCGGCCTCCAAGGAGGAGACCATGCAGAGCAACAACCCGGTGCTACGGCGTTCGGAAGCGTTCAACGGACAAGCCAACGTCTACGGCAACCAGACCTACGCCGGCAACGGGAGCACGCACGCCGGCTACGGCGACCCGGCGACCTGGGGCACGGGCTCGCCCACCCAGGCGCCCGGCGACACCCGACGGATGACCATCGACTCCGTCGTCCAGAAGAGCGCGATCTCATTGATCTTTGTGGTCGCCGCCGCCATGGCGACCTGGATCATGACCCCAGAGGTCAGCGAGGAGTCTGCCGGCACGCTCTACCTCGCGCTGATCGTCGGCAGCGGGGCTGCCTTCGGCCTGTCGCTGGTCAACTCGTTCAAGCGCGTCGCGAGCCCCGCCCTGGTGCTGGCCTTCTGCGTGGCCGAGGGCATCGCGCTCGGCGCGATCAGCAAGTTCTTCGACGCCCAGTTCGGCGACGGCATCATCTTCAACGCGGTGCTCGGCACGTTCGGCGCCTTCGCCGGCACGCTGGCTGCCTACAAGTTCTTCAACATCAAGGTCGGCGCCAAGTTCCGCACGTTCGTGATCGCCGCGATGTTCGGCATGGTGGGCCTCTCGCTCATGGAGCTGGTGCTCAGCATGTTCGGCGCCGGCACGGGCATCTTCGGCGTGGGCGGGCTCGGCATGGTCACGGCGTTCGCCGGCCTGGCGCTCGGTATCTTCATGCTGATCCTCGACTTCGACATGATCGAGCAGGGGATCGCCGCGGGTGTCGACGAGCGCGAGTCGTGGCGGGTGGCCTTCGCGCTGACCGTCAGCCTCGTGTGGATCTACACCAACCTGCTGCGCATCCTGGCGTTCTTCAGCTCGGACTGACCCGCCTGGTCAGCCTGGTCAGCCTGCCTGCCAGAACTTCACCCAGTCGACGCTTGCCGTCTGGGTGAGGCCCTGGCGGTTGGCGAGCGCCGGCAGCTCGAAGTCGCTGGAGAGCATGCTGAGGATCAGGAACTCGGGGTCGTGGGAGATGCCCTGGTCCGTCCGCCACACCTCGTGGCCGCTGATCCGGAAGACGTACTCGGTCGGGGTCCACTCCATGGAGAACACGTGGTAGCTGCGCCACCACGCGTCTGAGCGGTTCGCGAGGAACCGGTCGGGCTTGGCGACCGGGCCGCCGTACTGGACCTTGTCGCCGTCCGGGAGGGGTGCGTGGACGGTGCTGAACATCCGGGCCCGCCCGAACTTGTTGCCGTACCACTCGACGACGTCGATCTCGGCTCCCCAAGGGGTCGGTCCGGTTTCGAGGAGGCCGCGGGGCTGGAGCCAGAAGGAGGCGTGGGCGCCGGGATTGCGCTGGAACTTCATCCGTGCGGCGGCCACCCCGTAGAGGAAGTCCGCGCTGTTCTGGGTGGAGATGTGGCCGTTGAGACGGTAGGGATACTGGCCGATCACGTTGCCGGCCTCATCGGTGGCCGTGCACGTCCCGGCCACGGTCGGGTCGGGCATCGAGCCGAGCTGAAGGGCGCCGCCGGCCACGTTGACGGCCGCGGGTGAGCCCTTCGAACAGGCCCGCCCTCCCCACGGGTTGTAGAACTGGATCCGGTGCTCCCAGGCGGGGCTGAGGCTGGTGCCGTCGAACTCGTCGACGAAGTCGGGGGCGCCCCACGTGGTGGCGTCGACCGACGTGCTCCGCTTCGCTGCCAGGCCGCGGTAGGACTGCGCGACCGCCCGATAGATCGCCGCGGCACGCCGGGTGGGGACGAAGAACTCGGCGCGACCGTCGGGGTTCGTGGGGAGAGTCCCCTGGGGCTGCCAGCCGTGGCCGGTCCGCCGCTCGAGCAGGATGGTTCGACCTGCCTGGGCCGGCGTGACGGTCGCGGTGACGACGGTCGTCGCCTCGCTACTGGGGGCCGCGTCCCGCCCTTGCTGGCGGATTGGTGGGAGCACTCGGAGGTGGACGGTCTGGCCGAGGAAGCGGTGTCGGGACGACTCGTCGCTGGCCGCGCCTGCCGGAGCCGGGTTGAAAAGGGCGACGAGGAGGACGGACAGGAGAGTCAGGAGGGCGGGCAGCCTGATCTGCGGATGCTGACGCCACGGTGTTGTCGACATGTGGGGGACATGCCTTCATGTGGGACGGCGACGACTGGTCAACCGAGAATGGGTGGGGGGCGAGGGTGCCAACCCAGATCTGCCCCTGGACGACCGCCCGAGATCGGCGTCCCTGGACGCGTCCGAGTTGACGTCCTGTAGACAAATAGTAGGCGAATCGAGGCATGCCTGTGGGGCAAATCTCACCACTCTGTTGAAATCGCCCCTCTAGTGACCCGGAGCTGCGGTAAATCGCAACAATCGGGTCATTGACCCACCGGTAACAACACCGACCCTCGGTCTAGACAGAGTTGGCACTATTGGTGCCATCGGTCTAGACCGAGGCGACCCCGGGTTCCTCGGCCGCGTCGGGCGTCTCGATCTCGCCGGCCGGCTGGCGGCGGCGATGCCGCAGCTCGACCCACAGCCCACGTACGCCGAGCCGTGCGCCGCCGACCTCGGTGCCGTCGACCTCGGTGCCAGGAGTCTTGGCCGCCTCGACCGCCGCGGCCGCGACGGGGAGCACGCCCTCGCCTCGGTAGGCCTCGGGCTCGGCCTCGTCGTCGGGCTCGAGACCGAGGGCCGCCAGGGTGGAGGGGAGCAGGACGTCGACCAGCCTGCGGTAGCCGTCGGCAGAAGGGTGGAACCGGTCGGGACCGAACATCAGCGCGGGGGCGGCCGCGAACTCGGGCCCGAGGATGGAGGCGAGCGAGACGGTGCGTCCACCCTCCTCGACCACCGCGATGGTCTGTGCAGCGGCCAGCCGGTGCGACCAGGCCCGGCCGACCTGCTTCAGCGGGGGCGGGATCGGCGTGACGGTGCCGAGGTCGGGGCAGGTGCCGACGACCACCTCGACGCCGGCGTCGCGCAGGCGGCGTACGGCCTCGGACAGGTGGCGTACGGATTGAGAGGGCAGCACGCTGTGGGTCACGTCATTGGCGCCGATGAGGATCACCGCCAGCTGCGGCTTGGTGGGCAGGGCCCGGTCGATCTGGCCCACCAGGTCGGACGAGCGGGCGCCGACGAAGGCGAAGTCCCGCAGGTGCACGCGTCGATGGGCGCGCACCGCGATCCCGCTGCCCAGCAGGGCGCCGGGCGTCTCCACCACCCGCTCCACGCCGTAGCCCGCCGCGCTCGAGTCGCCGAGCAGCGCCACCCTGATCGCCGGCCCGGGACGGCCGCGGCCGTACCAGCCGGAGGCGTCGGGGGGTTCGCCCTGCGTCTCGCCGATGGCTCGGCGGGCCAGCTTGGCCTCGGCGCGCAGCAAGCCGTAGAGCCCGGCGCCGAGCACGGAGACGCCGCCGCCGCCGTACGCCGCGGCCGCCGCGAGCTTGCGTGCCGCCTGCGCCTTCCCCACGTCGTCAGGTTACGCACCGGCGTCTCGGAATTAAGCCGCACCCGCGTTTCGCCATAACCTGCAGTGGTGAAGTACGTGAACTCCCTCCTCGACCTGATCGGCAACACCCCGCTGCTGCGGCTCTCGACGTCGCTCGACGGGCTCGGCGACGCACCCCTGGTGCTGGCGAAGGTGGAGTACCTGAACCCGGGCGGCTCCGTGAAGGACCGCATCGCCGAGCGGATGATCGAGGCGGCGGAGGAGTCCGGCGAGCTCCAGCCCGGCGGCACGATCGTGGAGCCGACCTCGGGCAACACCGGCGTCGGGCTCGCCATGGTCGCCCAGCGCAGGGGTTACAAGTGTGTCTTCGTGTGCCCCGACAAGGTCAGCGAGGACAAGCGCAACGTGCTCAAGGCCTACGGCGCTGAGGTCGTGGTGTGCCCGACCGCGGTGCCACCCGAGCACCCCGACTCCTACTACAACGTCTCCGACCGCCTCTCCAAGGAGCCCGGCGCCTGGAAGCCCGACCAGTACTCCAACCCCCACAACCCGCGGTCGCACTACGAGACCACTGGTCCGGAGATCTGGGAGCAGACCGACGGTCGGATCACCCACTTCGTGTGCGGGGTCGGCACCGGCGGCACCATCAGCGGCGTCGGGCGCTACCTCAAGGAACAGAACCCCGCCGTCCAGGTCATCGGCGCCGACCCCGCCGGCTCGGTCTACTCCGGCGGCAGCGGACGGCCCTACCTCGTCGAGGGTGTGGGTGAGGACTTCTGGCCCGAGACCTACGACCGCAACGTGGCCGACCGGATCATCGAGGTCTCCGACGCCGACTCGTTCGCGATGACGCGGCGGCTCGCCCGCACCGAGGCGCTGCTGGTGGGCGGGTCCTCGGGGATGGCCGCCGAGGCCGCCAAGGTGCTGGCCCACGAGCTGGCAGGCACCTCCGAGGGCGAGGACGCCGTCATCGTCGTGCTGCTGCCCGACTCTGGTCGCGGCTACCTGACCAAGGTCTTCAACGACGACTGGCTGGCGCAGTACGGCTTCCCCGTCGAGGGCACCGCGCGCGCGACGCAGTCGGTCGGCGAGATCCTGCGCGGCAAGTCAGGCCAGCTGCCCGATCTCGTGCACACGCACCCGGCCGAGACCCTCGCCGAGGCCGTGCACATCCTCGAGGAGTACGACGTCTCGCAGATGCCCGTGGTCCGCGCCGAGCCGCCGATCGTCGCCGCCGAGGTCGCGGGGTCGGTCTCCGACAGGATGCTGCTCGACAAGCTGTTCACCGGTCAGGCCCGCCTCACCGACGCGGTCGAGCAGCACATGTCGCCGCCGATGCCCACGATCGGTTCGACCGAGCCGGCCGAGGCCGCCGTGGCGCTGCTCGAGAGTGCCGACGCGGTGCTCGTGCAAGAAGACGGCAAGCCGGTCGGCGTACTGACCCGTCAGGACCTGCTGGGCTTCCTCGTCCGCGGCTGATGGCCCGGCTCGGGAGTGGGGTCGTCACCCGACCCCACCCCGGCGAGGACCCCCCGCACTCCCCCAAGTGCTGCGTGGTCCGTCTCGGCCGAACATCGCTTCTTCAGAGGCCCCCCAGCTCCTGAATGGCAGTTCAACTCGTAAGAGAACAATAGCGGTTTCCTCCGACGATCGACGCGAATTCGACGATTTCGGGTGCAAAATTGCGCCGAAATCGACCGTATCCGGGCTAGTCCGGCCCTTCCGGCAGCGGGCTCACAGCGCGACCACTCGATCGGCCCGCTCGCGGGTGGCCGCGACCAGGCGGGCGTTGGCGTCGTCGACCCGGGCCACCCAGGCCTCGGCCTCGGCCGGCGACTTGCCGAACGCCACGTGCCGAGCCACGAGCCGGGCCCGCCGCAAGGCCTCGTCCGTCTCGAGGAACACCACCTCGTCGAGCGTCGCCCGGACGGCGCGCCACTCGGGCCGGTCCAGCAGCAGGTAGTTGCCCTCGGTCACCACCAGCTCGGTGTCCGGTGGCACGGCGACCGCGCCCGCGATCGGCTGCTCGAGGTCGCGCTCGAAACCGGGCCCGTAGACGACGTGGCCGGTCTCCGCGCGCAGCCGCGCCAGCAGCGCGGCGTACCCCCAGGCGTCGAAGGTGTCCGGCGCGCCCTTGCGGTCCAGGCGGCCGAGCGCGGCCAGGGTCACGTCGGCCAGGTGAAAACCGTCCATCGGCACGGCTACGGCGGGCACTGCGGTGGCGATCGCGTCGGCGACCAGCGCGGCGGCGTACGTCGTCTTGCCGACGCCGGGTGCCCCGGTGACGCCGACGATCCGCCGCCTGCCTGCCACGGTCCTCCATCGTCGTTGCCCGAAGGTCCAGGTTGTCTCATCGGGGCATCGGTGCTGAGGTGGAGGGAGCGTCTACTCACTCTCGGGAGGCATCATGACCGACGCACGCACTCCACGCACCCCTCGGACCAGCCGCCGTGCGCTGCTGGCAGGGTCCGGAGCACTGGCCGCAGGAAGCGCGGTGGCCGCCGCGTCTCCGGCTGCCGCGGTGGGAGGACAAGGGGTGGCATCCGACGACTGGCCCAGCGGGCCCGGAGCTGGCATTCGACCCCAGAAGGCGAACGCAGAGCTGCGCGGCATCCTCGCCGCCATCGACCCCGACCGCATCGAGGCGAACATCCGCACGCTCGCCTCGTTCGGCACCCGCCACACCCTGTCCAGCCAGACCGACCCGGTGCGCGGCATCGGCGCTGCTCGCGACTGGATCGCGGCCGAGATGACGAAGTACGCCGCGGCATCCGGCGGACGGATGACCGTCGAGGTGCAGTCCTACCTCCAGGAGCCGGCGTCGCGCATCCCCGTGGAGACCAAGATCAGCAACGTGATCGCGACGCTGAAGGGCGACGTGAATGACGGCCGGACCTACGTCGTCAGCGGGCACTACGACTCCCGCGTCACCGACGTCATGAACGCAACGTCCGACGCACCGGGCGCCGACGACGACGCGTCCGGCGTCGCCGTCTCGATGGAGCTCGCGCGGGTGATGGCCACCCACCACACCGACGCGACCATCGCCTTCGCGGCGGTCGCGGGCGAGGAGCAGGGCCTCTACGGCTCGACCCACATGGCCAACCAGTACAAGTTGGACGGCGTGAACGTCGAAGGCATGTTCACCAACGACATCGTCGGCAGCAGCCGCGGCGACGACGGCACGCGCGACCGCCACAGTGTGCGGCTGTTCGCCCAGGGCCCGCCGCCCAGCGAGGACGCCGCCACCCACGCGCTGCGGCTCACCTTGGGCGGTGAGAACGACTCGCCCGCCCGCAACCTCGCCAGGTTCGTCGCCGAGGTCGCCGGGCCGCAGACCACCGGCATGGACATCCGCGTGATCTACCGGCTCGACCGCTACTTGCGCGGCGGTGACCACACCGGGTTCCTGGCGGCCGGCTTCCCCGCGGCACGGTTCACCGAGCCGATGGAGGACTTCGCCCACCAGCACCAGGACGTCCGCGTCGACGAGAACGGCGTGCAGTTCGGCGACCTGCCGGAGTTCTGCGACTTCGACTACATCGCCGGCGTGGCCCGCGTGAACGCCGCGGCGCTGTGGTCGCTGGCCCAGGCGCCGGGGATGCCCCGCAACGTGAAGATCGACGCCTCGGTGCTGACCAACGACACCGTGCTCCGTTGGACCCGCGGGACCGACGCCTCGCTGGCAGGTTACGAGGTCGTCTGGCGGCCGACGATCAACCCGTTCTGGACCCACGTGATCGACGTCGGCAACGTGGCCGAGGCGACCATCGACCTGTCCAAGGACAACGTGGTCTTCGGCGTCCGGTCAGTCAGCACCGACGGTTTCCGGAGTCCGGCCGTCTTCCCGTTCCGGGCCTAGTCGGCCAACGGTTCCCAGACGAGCTCGGCCACGTCGACCACCAGGTCGGGGCTCTCCCGGTCCGGATCGTCGGGCGCCCGGACCTCCCCGACACAGACGCACACGACGTCATTGAGGCGCCGATAGCGGTCGCCATCGCTGAGATGCAGGACGGAGCCGACGATCTGCCGTCGCCCCGGTGGATAGGCGCGGCCATAGCCGTGCCACTCGAACATGATGGTCTCGCCGTCGTCGGTCTCGATCACCGCGCGGAAGTCGGGGAGGAACGGCCCGGACTGGGTCCGCCGCTGCGGGAAGTTCGCGCCGCGGAAACGGCCCGCGATCGATCCCTCGCAGCGGCCCTCGGCCAGCATCAGGTGTTGCTCCCACCCTCCCTCGAGTCCGACCGTCCAGCTCTCGGGATAGGTGAAGCGGATCCGGTACAGCGGCTCGAGCCTCATGGCGTTGCTCCGACGTAGGCCTGCTCGTCCATCGGCCCATCATCTCCGCACACGATCGGACTGTCTCTCCGCTTCTTGACGCCCGGGGCTAGCGTTGATTGCGTGACTCGACCCACCACCGTCGGTGAGCTGCGCGCGAGCGGCCACGTCCAGAAGCCGCTGCGGCAGGAGATCCGCGACAACCTGCTGGAAAAGCTGCGCACGGGGGAGGACCCCTGGCCCGGCCTGCACGGCTTCGACGACACCGTCATCCCGCAGCTCGAGCGGGCGCTGATCGCGGGCCACGACGTGGTGCTGCTCGGCGAGCGCGGCCAGGGCAAGACCCGGCTGCTGCGCACCCTCGTCGGCCTGCTCGACGAGTGGACGCCCGTGATCGCGGGCAGCGAGCTGGGGGAGCACCCCTTCGAGCCGATCACGCCGGAGTCCAGGCGGCGTGCGGTGGAGAAGGGCGATGACCTGGCCGTGGACTGGCGGCACCGCGACGAGCGGTACGCCGAGAAGCTGGCTACTCCCGACACCAGCGTCGCCGACCTGATCGGCGACGTCGATCCGATGAAGGTGGCCGAGGGTCGCAGTCTCGGTGACCCCGAGACGATCCACTTCGGGCTGATCCCGCGCAGCCACCGCGGGATCGTGGCGATCAACGAGCTGCCCGACCTAGCGGAGCGGATCCAGGTCGCGATGCTCAACGTGATGGAGGAGCGCGACATCCAGATCCGCGGCTACGTGCTGCGGCTGCCGCTCGACGTACTCGTCGTGGCCAGCGCCAACCCCGAGGACTACACCAACCGCGGCCGCATCATCACCCCGCTCAAGGACCGGTTCGGCGCCGAGATCCGTACCCACTACCCGTCCGAGCTCGAGGACGAGGTGGCGGTGATCCGCCAGGAGGCGCACCTGCTGGCCGACGTCCCCGACTACCTCGTCGAGATCCTGGCCCGCTTCACCCGCAATCTGCGCGAGTCCAGCTCCGTCGACCAGCGCAGCGGGGTCAGTGCCCGGTTCGCCATCGCCGGCGCCGAGACCATCGCCGCCTCCGCCTTGCATCGCGCCACGAGCCAGGGCGAGGACGAGGCCGTCGCGAGGGTCGTGGACCTCTCCGGCGCGCTCGACGTGCTCAAGGGCAAGGTGGAGTTCGAGACGGGGGAGGAGGGCCGCGAGGTCGAGATCCTCACCCACCTGCTGCGCACGGCCACGGCCGAGACGGTCCGCCACCACTTCCGTGGCCTCGACCTCGCGCTGCTGGTGGACGCCATCGAGGCCGGCTCGATGGTGACGACCGGAGAGCAGGTCACCGCACGCGACTTCCTCACCGGTCTGCCGGTGCTGGGCGAGTCCGAGCTGTACGACGACATCTGCGACCGGCTCGACGCCACCAACGACGGCCAGCGCGCCGGGGCCATCGAGCTGTCCCTCGAGGGCCTCTACCTGGCCCGCAGGATCAGCAAGGAGTCCGACCGGGGCGAGACCGTCTATGGCTAGACACACCCCACGAAATCGCTCGCTGCGCTCCCGATTCCGCGGGGACCCCAAATGAGACGCTCCGCTCGCTACGCGCCGTACGACGGCGGGCCCGATCCGCTGGCGCCGCCGGTCGACCTCGCGGAGGCGCTCGACGCGATCGGCCAGGAGGTGATGGCGGGCTACAGCCCGGAGCGGGCGATGCGCGAGTTCCTGCGCCGAGGCGGCCAGGACCAAGCCGGCCTCGACGACCTGGCCCGCCGGGTCGCGGAGAAGCGCCGCGAGCTGCTGGCCAAGCACAACCTCGACGGCACGCTGCAGGAGGTGCGCGAGCTCCTCGACCGGGCGCTGCTCAACGAGCGCAAGCAGCTGGCGCGCGACGTCGACATGGACGATGCCGACCGGGCCTTCCGGCAGATGCAGCTCGACAACCTGCCCGCGTCGACCGCGGCGGCCGTGAGCGAGCTGAGCGACTACGACTGGCAGAGCCGCGAGGCGCGTGAGGACTACGAACGCATCAAGGACCTGCTGGGGCGCGAGCTGCTCGACCAGCGGTTCGCCGGCATGAAACAGGCACTCGAGAGCGCGACCGACGAGGACCGTCAGGCCATCAACGAGATGTTGACGGACCTCAACGAGCTGCTCTCCAAGCACTCTCGCGGCGAGGACACCGACGAGGACTTCGGGCAGTTCATGGACAAGCACGGCGAGTTCTTCCCAGAGAACCCGCAAAACGTCGACGAGCTGATCGACGCGCTGGCGCGGCGGGCCGCGGCCGCGCAACGGATGCTCAACTCGATGAGTGCCGAGCAGCGCCGGGAGCTGATGGAGCTCTCGGCCCAGGCGTTCGGCAGCCCGCAGCTGATGCAGCAGCTGGCCGAGCTCGACGCCAATCTCCAGTCGCTGCGGCCGGGAGAGGACTGGTCGGGCTCCGAACAGTTCGACGGCGACCAGGGCCTGGGCCTCGGCGACGGCACCGGCGCGCTGCAGGATCTCGCCGACCTGGACTCGCTGGCCGACCAGCTCTCGCAGTCCTACGGCGGCGCCCGGATGGACGACCTCGACCTCGACAAGCTGGCCCGCCAGCTCGGCCAGGACGCAGCCGTCGACGCCCGGACCCTGCAGCGGCTCGAGCAGGCGCTGCGGGACTCCGGCTACCTCAAGCGATCCAGCGACGGCCAGCTCAAGCTCAGCCCGAAGGCGATGCGCCAGCTCGGCAAGGCGCTGCTGCGCGACGTGGCCACCCGGATGTCGGGCCGCCAGGGCGAGCGTGACCTGCGCCAGGCCGGCGCCGCCGGTGAGAGCTCCGGGGCCACCCGCGCCTGGGAGTTCGGAGACACCGAGCCCTGGGACGTGACCCGCACCATCACCAACGCCGTGCAGCGCGTGGTGGCCGACGGCGGCGACCCGCGCGGCGGCGTACGCCTGCACATCGACGACGTGGAGGTCACCGAGACCGAAGCACGCACCCAGGCGGCCGTGGCGCTGCTCGTCGACACCAGCTTCTCGATGGCCATGGACGGCCGATGGGTGCCGATGAAGCGCACGGCGCTCGCCCTGCACACGCTGATCCGGTCGCGGTTCCGGGGGGATGCCCTGGAGCTGATCGCCTTCGGTCGCCACGCCCAGACGATGGACATCGACGAGCTGACGGGACTGGACGCACGCTGGGACAAGGGCACCAACCTGCACCACGGGCTGCTGCTGGCCAACCGGCATTTCCGCAAGCACCCGACCGCCCAGCCAGTACTGCTGATCGTCACCGACGGCGAGCCGACCAGCCACCTCGAGCCGGGTGGCGAGGTCTACTTCGAGTACCCGCCACACCCGTTGACCGTCGCCTACGCCGTCCGCGAGCTCGACAACGCCGGCCGGCTCGGCGCACAGACGACGTTCTTCCGGCTCGGGGAGGATCCCGGCCTGGCCCGCTTCATCGACTCGATGGCCCGTCGGGTCGACGGCCGCGTGGTCTCGCCCGAGCTCGACGACCTCGGCGCCGCCGTCGTCGGCTCCTACCTCGGCTCCCGCGGGTCCGACACCGGCCCCGGGCACTACGGCGACTGGTTCGGCGGCCGGGGGTTCTGGGTCGGCAGCTAGTCGGCGTAGCCCGGCAGCGACTCCTCGAGGATCGCCCGGAACGGCGCCTCGGCCTCCAGCTGGCTGAGCAGACCGATGCCGCCGAGCCAGGTGCGGTGGATGAGCAGGTACGACGCCGGCAGGTTGATCCGGGTGGTGATGGCGTACGACGGGGAGCGCGGGTTGTTGACGCGCTCGAACTGCTGGCGCATCCAGTCGCGGTTGAACCGGAACCGCTCGACGCGTGCCGGCTCCACGAACGGTGCGAGGTAGTCGAGCACCTGCTGCGGGTCGACCTGGATCTTGTCCTTGACGAAGCCCTCGCGACGCAGCCCGGCCAACAGCGCGTCGGGGTCGCCCTCGGCCGACAGCCGCATCAGCCGGCCCAGAGCGGGCGGCAGCGACCGGCCCGGAAGCCGGGCGACGGCGCCGTAGTCGAGCACGCCGAGCTTGCCGGGCGAGCCGTCGGCATTGGGGATGACCCGGAAGTTGCCGGGGTGCGGGTCGGCGTGCAGCATGCCGGTGCGGGCTGGGCCGGCGAAGAGGAAGCGCACCAGCAGCTCGCCGTAGTGGTCGCGCTCTTCCTGGGTGCCCCTGACGATCACCGAGGCCAGCGACGAGGTCGACTCCAACCAATCGCTGACCAGGACCGTCTTCGAGAACTCCACCACGTCGGGCACGACGATCTCGGGGTCACCGCGGAAGGCGTCGGCGAACGCCGACTGCGCCTCTGCCTCGAGGTGGTAGTCGAGCTCCTCGGCGGCGCGCGCCTGGATCTCCTCGACCAGCGGCTTGATGTCGATGCCGGGGAAGACCGGGGCGACGCCACGGGCCACCCGGGCCAGCTGACGCAGGTCGCCGAGCAGGGCCGCGCCGGCCCCGGGGTACTGCACCTTGACCGCGACGTCGCGGCCGTCGTGCCAGCGACCGCGGTGCACCTGCCCGATGGACGCCGCGGCGGCTGCGACCTCGTCCATCTCGACCAACCGCTCACGCCAGCCTTCGCCGAGGCCGAGCTCGATCTCCTCGTAGGCCATGCCGGCAGGCATCTGGGGGGCGGAGTCCTGCAGGGCCGTGAGCTGCTCGCGGTAGGGAGCGGTCAGCTCCTCCGGCAGCGCGGCCTCCAGCACCGACAGCGCCTGGCCGAACTTCATGGCGCCGCCCTTGAGCTCCCCCAGGGTGCGGAAGAGCTGTTCGGCCGTGCGCTGCTGCACCTCGGTCAGCACCGCCTCGGCCGACTGGCCGCCCAGCCGCTTGCCGAGACCGAGCGCCGTCCGGCCGGCGTAGCCCAACGGAAGCGCCGCGAGCCGCGCCGTGCGCACGGCGGCCTTGCGCGGGAGCTCGGTCATGCGGCCATTGTCCCCGACGATCCTGAGGACGGATCCACGGCAGTCAGGGGTGCAGGACGGCGGCCAGCTCCTCGACACCGTCGACCAGCCGGGTGCCGGGCCGGGCCCACGAGGCATTGGCGTCGACGGCGTACGTCGGCACACCTGGCGGCAGCACGCCGGAAGCCTCCAGCTCCTCGGTCAGGGCCTGGCAGCCGGCCCGGTCGAACCCGCACGGCGCCACCACGACCACGTCGGGTCTGCTCGCGTGCACGGCCTCCCAGGTGACCCGCCGCGACTTCTCGCCCGCCGTGGCCAGTACGGCCTCTCCACCGGCCGCCTCGACCATCTCGGGGATCCAGTGGCCCGGCGCGAACGGCGGGTCGGTCCACTCCAGGAACATCACTCGCGGCCGGGCGCGGCCGGCGACCCGGCGGCGTACGGCGTCCAGGCGGGCCCGCTGGTCGGCGACCAGGTCGGCAGCCTCGCGCTGGTGGCCCGTCGCCTTGCCCAGGGTCTCGATCGAGAGGAGCACCTCGTCGAGGGTGTAGGGGTCGATGGTCAGCACCTCGGCGGTGCAGCCCAGGTGGGCGAGTGCGTCGTCGACCACCGAGACGTCGACGGCGCAGACGGCGCACAGGTCCTGGGTGACGACCAGGTCGGCATCGAGGTCGGCCAGCGCGCCGGCGTCGAGGTGGTAGAGGTCCTCGCCGCGCGCCATCGCCTCGACCACGAACGAGTCGATCGCGGCCGGCGTCAGCCCCTCCGGCATCGCCGAGGTCGACACGATCCGGCGGCTGCGCGCCTCGGCCGGGTAGTCGCACTCGAACGTCACGCCCACCACGTCGTCGCCGGCTCCTACGGCGAACAGGATCTCCGTCGTCGACGGGAGGAGGGACACGATGCGCATTCCCCCATTCTCGGGGTCTCGTGAACGCGTCACCAAACGCCGAGCAGGTCGCCGCCGATGCGGATGATGAAGCCCGAGACGACCACGATGAAGAAGATCCGCACGAAGCGGGTGCCGCGCGACACAGCCGTGCGGGCACCGATGTAACCGCCGACCAGGTTGGCCACGCCCATCGCCAGCCCGACGTGCCAGAGCACGGCGCCCTGAGGCACGAAGACGCAGAGCGCGGCCAGGTTGGTGGCCCAGTTGGCCAGCCGGGCCTTGGCCGACGCCTGGATGAACGAGTAGCCGAGCAACCCCACCAGCGTGAATACGAAGAAGCTGCCGGTGCCCGGACCGAGAGCGCCGTCGTAGAAGCCGATAGCCAGGCCGGTGAACATGGCCGCGGCGGTGTGACGGTGCCCGGAGAACCGCAGCACGGTGCTCTCCCCGAGGGTCGGCTTGAGAAGCACGTAGGCGCCCACCACGATCAGGGCCACCAGCACGATCGGTTCAAATGCCGACTGCGGGATGTGGCTGGCCACCACCGCCCCCATCAGCGAGCCGATGAACGCGAGGACCATCAACGGCAGGAACGTGCGGGGATCGGGCTTGATGCGGCGGTAGTACGTCGCACTGCTCACGGTCGTCCCGCAGATCGACGCGAGCTTGTTGGTTGCCAGGATCTCCACCGGCGCGGCACCGGGCAGGCCGAGCAGCAGCGCCGGGAGCTGGATCAGCCCACCGCCACCCACCACCGCATCCACGAACCCCGCCGCCAGCCCGGCCAGCGCCAGCAGCGCCAGCACGGTGAGCGTCGGGTCCTCCACGCGAGCACCTTAGGACCCGCCGTTGCTGCGGCCGAGGGCCGGCACCAGATCACGATCGGGTCACGATGCTCAATCCCCTTGTGAATAAGGGGTTCTGAGCCTGTGGACGACGCTTCGACTGTCGGTGGTCGATGCTTGGCTAGACCCATGTCGACGCTCACCCACACCGGTTCGCATCCGGTGCTGGGCTGCGTCGACACCATCGGCACGGCGCTCGACGAGGTCGCTGGCGTGGAGCCGGTGTTCATGACCACCAAGCAGAAACAGACCGCCCTCGTCGAGTTGTCCCGGATGGCCGACCGGGTGGAGTCCCTCAAGCTGCGGGTCCTCGCGGCGGCCGACGACATCGCGGTCGAGACCGGTGCCCGGTCCACCGCCGCCTGGCTGGCCGACACCACCCGCGACCACCACGGCACCGTGCTCCGATCCGCCCGGCTCGCCGACGCGGTCGACGCGCGCTGCCGGCACGTCGGCGCTGCTCTGGCCGAGGGTCGGGTCAACGTCGCCCAGGCCCACGTCATCGTCGCCGCCCTCGAGGACCTGCCCACCGACCTCGACCCGGACCTGCGGATCCGCGGCGAGGAGCACCTGGTCGAGCAGGCCGCCCAGTTCGGACCCCGCGAGCTCCGCCGCCTCGGCGACCGGCTGCTCGAAGCCATCGCCCCCGACATCGCCGACCAGGCCGAGTACGAACGGCTCCTCGCCGAGGAACGCCGCGCCCACGCCGCCACCAAACTGACCTTCAAGCCCCGCGGCGACGGCTCCACCGACCTGCTCGCCCGGATCCCCGACCACGTCGCCAACCGGCTGCGGACCTACCTGGACTCGTTCACCTCACCACGCCGCGCCGCCCTCGACACCACCCTGGGCGAGGTCGACCAACTCCCCGTCGCCCGCCGCCGCGGCGAGGCGTTCTGCGCGCTGCTGGAGAACCTGCCCGACGCCGGCCTGCCGCGGCACGGCGGCACCGCCACCAGCGTGATGGTCACCCTCGACCTCGAGAAGCTCGTCTCCGGCGCTCGGCATCGCCGACAACCACCACCGGCGACCGGATCACCGCCGGCCACGCCAGCCTCAGTGAACCGGCCAACACGAGAAACTCGACTCCGGGCCGTGACCGTCCGCCGACACCACGGGCGGGGGCCGCGGGGCGTAAAAGGGCTTGGCCGCGGCGGCCGCCGACGGTCGCAACCCATGTCGACGCCGCGCGGCCGACGCGCCGCCCCAGCCCGGCGGCCCCCGCACGTGGGGGCGGCCAACGGACGCGACCCAAGCCCCGCGCAGCGGAACTCCACCACCACCGCGCCCACGACCCCGGATGGGCCGTTCACCATCACCCCAACGGCACCACCACCTTCACCAGGCGGACGTGAGGGCTCGAGCACCCGTGATGGGATAACCGACCCGGCCAGGATCGCGGGGCTCGACCTGAACGACGCCACCCGAGCCGTCTACGAGGCGGTGCTTGCCGCCCCCGGCTCGCTAGCCTCCGCGGTGCCAACACCGGCCGCACCCCGAAACCAGTGTGCTCAGCGCGCACCCTTCCCATTAGCGTCGGGTCAATGACGACCCAGCGCACCGACCCGCCGCTCGCCACCGACGAGGTGACCACGCTCCGCGCCTTCCTCGCCTACCACCGCGCCACGCTTCTGATGAAGTGCGACGGCCTCGACCAGCAGCAGCTCGCGGCGGCACACCCGCCCTCGACGCTGACGCTCGGTGGCCTCCTGAAGCACGCAGCGCTCAACGACGACTGGTGGTTCGTCCGGGTGTTGGAGGGTCGCGAGACCGAACCGGACTGGGTGCCGGCGGGCGCGTTCGACGCCGACGAGGACTGGGAGTTCCACTCCGCCGCCGACGACAGCCCCGAGGAGCTGCGCCGGATCTTCGACGAGGCCGCGGCCGGTGCCGACGCGGCAATCGACCGCGCCTTGGCCAAGGACGGCCTCGACACGCCGTCGGTGAAGCCGAGCCGCCGCCAGGGCACACCCATCAGCCTGCGCTGGATCCTGGTGCACATGATCGAGGAGTACGCGCGGCACAACGGGCATGCCGACCTGCTCCGTGAGGCGATCGACGGGCAGGTCGGGGAGTGACCGAGACGAGCCGGTTCGACCGCACATACCCACCGTTGGCCGCGGACGAAGTGACGACGCTGCGGGCGTTCCTCGACTACTACCGCGTCACGATCAAGCGGCAGGCCGAAGGACTCACCCGCGAGCAGCTCGACACGCCGCTGCCGCCGGCGACGATGACGCTCGGCGGCGTGCTCAAGCACCTCGCGGGCGTCGAGCAGTGGTGGCTGCCGATGGTGCTCGAGGGTCGGGAGACCGAGCCGGATTGGGTCGACGAGGCCGCGATGGAGGCCGACGACGACTGGGAATGGCACTCGGCCAAGGACGACGATGTCGAGACGCTGTTCGAGATCTTCGACGAGGCGGTCGCGGAGGCCGACCGGGTCATCGATGCGGCGCTCGCGGGCGAGGGTCTGGACACCCTGGCCAAGCGACCACGTCGCGACGGCAGCGTGGGGACCCTGCGCTGGATCATGGTGCACCTCATCGAGGAGTACGCCCGGCACGCCGGCCACGCCGACCTGATTCGCGAGTCCATCGACGGAGCGACGGACCTGTGACCATCCGGCCGGCGACCGACGACGACTGGTGGGCGATCTGGCCGTTCTTCGCAGCGACGGTCGCGGCGGGGGAGACGTACGCCTATCCCGATGACCTCACCAGTGAGCAGGCGCGCGGGCTCTGGATGGAGCCACCGCCCGGCCAGACCGTCGTGCTACGACGACGGGACCGTCCTCGGCAGCGCCAAGATGGGCCCGAACCGGCCGGCCCGTGGGGACCACATCGGCACGGCCTCGTTCATGGTCGCGCCGGAGTCGCGCGGCCGCGGCGTCGGTCGGGCGATGGCGGAGTACGTCGTCCAGTGGCACCGCGACCAGGGTTACCGCGGCATCCAGTTCAACGCCGTCGTCGAGACCAACACCGCGGCGGTCCGGCTCTGGCAGGCGCTGGGCTTCGAGATCGTCGGCACCGTCCCCGGCGCGTTCCGGTCCCGCGAGCACGGCTACGTCGGGCTGCACGTGATGTTCCTGGCCCTGTGACCCGGCCGGGTCCGGATTACGGTGACTTCATGGTGTCGTTCATCAAGTCGGTCACCTTCGACTGCCACGAGCCGCTGAGGGTCGCAGCGTTCTGGGCAGAGGCCCTCGGTTCCAACGTCGACGAGGACAGCACGCCCGAGCGTGCCTGGGTCGAGCCGGCCGGTTGGGGCGGGCCGAGCCTGTGGTTCGTCAGGGTGCCGGAGGGCAAGACCGCCAAGAACCGGCAGCACTTCGACCTCCGGCCGATCGGCGACCCGGCGGACGAGGTGCGCCGACTCGTAGCCCTCGGCGCCACCGTCCGGCGCGACGGTGGGGACCTGGTCGAGATGAGCGATCCCGAAGGAAACGAGTTCTGCGTGGAGTGACGGGCCGCCGACGCCGCGGCTAGTTTTGACCCCATGCCGACGATCAACGAACGCCTGCGAGACGCGCAGAACTCGCGCGACGCGGACCGGATGGCCGCCCTGTTCGCGGAGGACTACCGCAGCGACCACCCGGCGCACCCGGGCCGCGAGTTCACCGGTCGGGCGCAGGTCCTCGAGAACTGGACGGCCGTCTTCGCAGGCGTCCCCGACTTCACCTCGGTCCTCCTGAATGCGGCGACCAGCGGTGACATCGAGTGGGGCGAGTGGGACTGGCACGGCACCTACCAGGACGGCTCGCCGTTCGCGATGCGCGGCGTCGCCGTGCTGGTCGTCCGCGACGAGCTGATCGCCGAGGGCCGCCTCTACATGGAGTCGGTCGACTCCACCGGCGACATCCGCGCCGCCGTCCAGGACCTCTACAAGCCGCCCAGCGCCGCCGGCTCTTGAGTCAGCCCGGGAACGGCACCCCAGTCGTTGAGTGACAGCGGTAGCCGTTGGGGTTCTTCGCGAGGTACTGCTGTCTGTGCCTGCTGCTCGGGGAGAACCTCGTCTTCTGGCCCTACGGCACTGGGTGGGATGACTCGGCCCGGGCCGTGATGTTCGACGGCCAGCAACCTCCCGGCGTGGTGGGTGCGTATTTCAGTGCGTATTTCAGCGGCGGCGGCGGGTACTTCCAAGGCATGATGTCACCCGAATAGGTCGGTGGAGGTCGTGGATGGGCGGCGACATGGCAGACGGCCGAGCCGTCGATCCGCCGCCAGGTTTGTCGCGCCTCCGCCGGAGTGGAGTCATCCGGCGCGGTACGCGAGGACCACGGCCTGGAGTCGGTCCCGGACGCCCAGCTTCTGGAGGATCCGCGCCACGTGGGTCTTGACGGTGCCTTCGCCGATCACCAGGCGCGCAGCGACTTCCGCGTTGGACAGGCCCTCGGCCATCAGGCCCAGTACCTCGCGTTCACGCTCGGTGAGCGTCTCCAGTCGCTCGATCCCCTCCGGGGTCCGCCGTCGCGCGAGCTGGTCGGCCACCCGGCGGGCCACCGCGGGGGCGAAGACGGCGTCGCCGGTCGCGGCCGCCCGGAGGGCCGTCACCAGCTGGTCCGCCGGTGCGTCCTTGAGCAGGAAGCCGGACGCGCCGGCCTGCAACGCGTCCAGCACGTTGCGGTCGGTGTCGAACGTGGTCAGGATGACGATCGCGGTGGCGTCGCCGGCCTCCCGGAGTCGCCGCGTGGTCTGGAGCCCGTCGAGCACGGGCATCCGGATGTCGAGCAGCAGGACGTCGGGCGCGAGCTCCGCCACGAGCCGGAGCGCCTCCTCGCCGTCCGCCGCCTCGCCGACGACTTCGAACCCCGGTTCCGTGCCGAGGATCAGCCGCAGCCCGGTGCGCACCAGCGCCTCGTCGTCGGCGAGCAGCACGCGGACGCTCACGTCGCTCCCCGCGGGAACCAGGCCCGAACCTCGAACCCGCCCCTCCGGCCGGGGCCGGCCTCCACCCTCCCGCCGTACAGCGCCGCCCGCTCCCGCATGCCGATGAGTCCCCGTCCGACGCGGGAGGAGTCCGGCGACTGCGAGGCAGTGCCGTCGTCGGCGACCTCGATCTCGAGGGCATCGGGCAGGTAGCGCACTCCGACCCGGGCCCGGGCCGGGCCTGCGTGCTTGAGCGTGTTGGTGAGCGCCTCCTGCACGATCCGGTACGCCGAGAGGTCGAGGCCGGCAGGCAGGGCGCGGGGATGCCCGTCGACCGAGATCTCGACAGGGACGCCCGCGCGGCGAACCCGGGTGGCGAGGTCATCGAGCTGGCCCAGGCTCGGCCTGGACCCGTCGTCCTCGGCGCCTGCTGTGTCCAGCATGTCGAGCAACCGACGCAGCTCCGCAAGGCCGTCGCGACCGACCGCTTCGATGGACCGCAGGCTGGCCCGGGCCTGGTCCACGTCGACGTCGGCGTCGAGCACGCGCCCGCCCGCCTGGGCCTGGAGCACGATCACGGCCAGGGAGTGGGCGACGAGGTCGTGCAGCTCGCGGGCGATCCGGGCCTGTTCGTGGGCCACCGCGTCCGCGGTCGCCTGCACGCGTTCTCGCTCCAGCGCGGCGGTGTGCTCGCGGAGCGCGGCCGACTCGCGGCGGCGGGCGCGCACCCAGCGCCCGAAGCCGAACACGCCGGCCACGATGAACCATCCCGGCAGGACCTCGTCGAGGGGAGCGCCGTCCTGCAGGCGCGGGAGGTCGAAGGCAAGCAGGACGGCGGCGACTGCTGTCATCCCGGCCACCGCCTCCGCGGTGCCGCCGCGACTGCCCAGCCCATAGACCGCGAGCAGCATGGCGAACCACGACCAGCCGAGGCCGCTCCCCAGCCAGGCGTCGAGGCAGGTGCACCCGAGGACGACCAACAGGACTGCCAGCGGGGCGCGGCGGACCAGGAGGGGCAGCGTTATCCCGGCGGCGAGCAACGCTCCGAGCAGTCGGCCGCCGCTGCCCACGTCGTCGCCGAACCACGTCTCGACCTGGGCAGCGACGAAGAGCACGACCACGACGACGACGTAGGCGCCGCGGACCCACCGCGTCCCACTCATGGGCCGAATGTAGTGACCGCGGGACCGCCAGACATCTGTCTCGAGGCAGATCCCCAAGATCGCTCTCGGGGCAGACGCGTGATCGCTCGCCGATGCCTAGCGTCGAGGTCAACGCCCGACAACTGACATTCCAGGAGTCCCCATGAGTACCCAGGTCCGTTCCGTCGTCGCCTCCCTCCTGCTCGCCGTGCCCGTGGTGGCCGAGACCACCCACGTCATCGGAGACCAGTGGTGGGGTGAGGTTCTCTTCGCCGTGACCCAGGCCGCGGGCTGGACGCTGCTGGCGACGGTGGTCCGCGTCCTGACGGCCGGGACAGCTGGAACGGGTCGCTGGGGCCCTCGCCTGGTCATGTCGGGAGCCACCCTCGAGGCGACATTCGCCCTGCTCTACCTCGCGACCTACGCCGCGTCCGGCGAACCGTCGGTGGCGGTCTGGCCCGTGTTCCTGGCCGGCTTCCTCGCGCTGACGGCCGGCGGCCTGATCTGGGCGCGGGGGCTTCGTCGTGTTGCGTCCTACCGACTCGCGAGCGCCGGCCTGATGGGTGTGTCGGTGCTGGGCTTCGCTGCGATGGCGATCGGGTCCGACCCGCTCCACGACATGGCCCTGGTGGGCAGCTACCTGGCCTGGATCCTGGTCGGGCGCGCCGCGGGTGACGCATCGCCGACGCGGGACGCCGACGTCGCCGGGATCACCGCTTCGTCACGATGAGCGCGCGCGTCACCACGCAGCCGGTTCAGGACCCGTGATAGATCCTCCACCGCCAGTCCGGGCTATCGCGAAGCAAAACGCCCGTGACCCGGTAGTCACCGTGCCGATCATTGCGGGGGTCGGACGGGAACTGCTTGGCCCCTCGCTCACGATGGCCACATCGCCGAGGACTTCGACGCCGATGAAGCGTCCCAGGCACCCTATCCGCGATCCGCGCGATTGTGGCCAAGCGTCACTGGACCCTGACGTGTCTGTGGTTAATCTCCACGCCCACGCCCACGCCTACGCCATACGACATCAGGGGCGAGCGCCTCGAACTCTTCACCAAGGCGCCTGAAGATCGGCGTCGGCCCCGACTGGTCGGCTCAGGCGTCCGTTGGGAAAGGCACTCCGGTCGTGGAGTGGCACCGGTAGCCGTTGGGGTTCTTCGCGAGGTACTGCTGGTGGTAGTCCTCGGCATAGAAGTACGCCGGCTCGGCGTCCTCGACGAGCTTGATCTCGGTGGTGATCGGGTCGAAGCCCTGGCGCGCGAGCTCGGCGCCGTACTCCTCGGTCAGCTCGTGGGCGACCTTCTCCTGCTCGGGCGTGGTGGCGTAGATCGCCGACCGGTACTGCGTGCCGACGTCGTTGCCCTGGCGCATGCCCTGGGTCGGGTCGTGCACCTCGAAGAAGCGCTTGACGAGCTCTGCCGTAGGACACCACTGACGGGTCGAAGACGACCCGGACGGCCTCGGTGTGCCCGGTGCGGCCCGAGCAGACCTCCTCGTACGACGGGTGCGCGGTGTAGCCGCCGGCGTAGCCGACCGACGTCGACCAGACGCCTGGCGTCTTCCAGTAGAGCTCCTCGGCGCCCCAGAAGCAGCCGAGCCCGAAGATCGCGGCCTGGTAGCCCTCGGGCACGTCGTCGGTGACGAGTGGCGCGTCGAGCACGAGGTGCCGGGCCGCGAGGTGGAAGGGACGCTCCGAGCGGCCGGCCAGGGCCTCGTCGGGCTCGGGCAGGTTGGTCTTGGTGCGGCTGAAGAACACAGATGCCTCCTTGGTCTCACTCCACTCAACCACCCAGCGCGCAGGAACGTTCCCCGCCGATCTGACGGTCGTCTTACGGGCGATAGCGTGGCCGGGTGAGCGAGCAGCAGCACCGGGGGAAGTCCGGCTTCGAGACCAGAGCCATCCACGCCGGCTACGAGCCCGACCCGATGACGGGGTCGGTGATCCCGCCGATCTACGCCACCTCGACCTACAAGCAGGACGGCGTCGGCGGGCTGCGCGGCGGCTACGAGTACAGCCGCTCCGCCAACCCGACGCGCACCGCCCTCGAGGGCAACATCGCGGCGCTGGAGGAGGGGGAGCGCGGGTTCGCCTTCGCCAGCGGCCTGGCAGCCGAGGACGCCATCATCCGGGCGCTCTGCCGTCCGGGCGACCACGTGGTGCTGCCTGACGACGCGTACGGCGGCACCTTCCGGCTCTTCGACAAGGTCGCCACCGCGTGGGGGCTGCTGCACGACCCCGCTCCCGCAGCCGACCTGGACGCCGTCCGCGCCGCGATCCGCCCCGGCGAGACCCGTCTGGTGTGGGTCGAGACCCCCACCAACCCGTTGCTCAACATCGGCGACATCGAGGCTCTGGCGGTGATCGCCCACGAGGCCGGGGCGCTGCTGGTGGTCGACAACACCTTCGCGTCGCCGTACCTCCAGCAGCCGCTGACCCTCGGCGCCGACGTGGTCCTGCACTCCACCACCAAGTACTGCGGCGGCCACTCCGACGTCGTCGGCGGCGCCGTCGTGGTCCGCGACCTCGACCTGGCCGAGCAGATCGGCTTCCACCAGAACGCCATGGGTGCCGTGGCCGGCCCGTTCGACGCGTGGCTGGTGCTGCGCGGCCTCAAGACACTCGGGGTGCGGATGGACCGGCACTGCGACAACGCAGAGCAGGTCGTGGAGTTCCTCGCCAGTCATGAGGCCGTGTCCCACATCTACTACCCGGGCCTCGCCGACCATCCCGGCCACGACATCGCGGCCAGGCAGATGAAGCGATTCGGCGGCATCGTCAGCTTCCAGGTCACGGGCGGCGAGCAGCACGCCGTCGACGTCTGCGGGCGCGCCGAGGTGTTCACCCTCGGCGAGTCCCTCGGCGGGGTGGAGAGCCTGATCGAGCACCCCGGCCGGATGACCCACGCGAGCGTGGCCGGCACCGCCCTGGAGGTGCCCGCCGACCTGATCCGCCTCAGCGTCGGCATCGAGACCGCCGACGACCTGCTCGCCGACCTGGATCGCGCATTGTCAATCGGTGGTTGAGGTGCGAGGAGCGTCAGCGACGAGCCTCGAAACCACTCCCGGACAGACCGCGGTCATCTGCGTCGACTTCGGCTCCACCTTCACCAAGGCTGCGCTGGTCGAGCTCGACCAGGGCCGCATCGTGGCGTCGGCGTCGCACCCGACGACGATCGACACCGACGTGCTCGACGGGTACGACGCGTGCCTGCGCGAGCTGGTCGCCCAGGACGGGCGGGCCGCGGACGCAGAAGTGCTCGCCTGCTCCTCGGCCGGCGGCGGACTGCGGATCGCGGTGGTCGGCAACGAGGAGCTGGTCACCGCCGAGGCGGGACGCCGGGTCGCACTCTCCAGCGGTGGCCGGGTGGTCGAGGTGATCGCTGCTGCGGGCCGGGTGCCCGAGGACGCAGTGTGGCGCGACCTCAGGCGCACGACCCGTCCCGACGTCGTGCTGCTCACCGGGGGCACCGACGGCGGCAACACCGCCGTCATCGTGACGGCCGCCCGCGGGCTGGTGTCCGGCGGCTGGGACGGTCCGGTCGTGGTGGCAGGCAACGTCGACGCCCAGGCCGACCTGCGCGAGATCCTGGCCGACCTCCCACACGTCGTCGCCGACAACGTCGTGCCCCGCATCGGCGTGCTCGCTCCCGAGTCGGCCCGCGCGGCGATCAGGGAGATGTTCCTGGCCCACGTCATCGGCGGCAAGCACCTCAGCAAGCGAGCCGACTTCACGGCGATGGTCACCGGCGCCACCCCCGACGTGGTCCTCACCGGCGTCGAGCTGCTGGCGCGCGGGCTGGATGCCGGTCACCCCCCAGATCAACCGGGTGCCGGCGACGTCGTGGTCGTCGACGTCGGCGGGGCGACCACCGACGTTCACTCCGTGGTCGAGCTCGACCCCGAGGAGTCCGTCCTCTCCCGCGAGGTCGTCGCGACCACGCCGGTCACCCGCACCGTCGAGGGCGACTTGGGGATGCGCTGGTCGGCCACCTCGACCGTCGAGGCGGCCGGTCTCGACGAACTGGCTGAGGCCGCCAAGCGCCGCCACGACGATCCCGGGTTCGTCCCGACCGACGACGCCGAGCGCGAGATCGACGAGCGGCTGGCCGCCGCGGCCGTGGGGCTGGCCCTGCGGCGGCACGCCGGCCGCAGCCAGGTCGTGGTCGGTCCTGACGGCCGGGTCGTGGAGCGCACGGGCAAGGACCTGCGCGAGGTCGACCTGCTCGTCGGCTCGGGTGGCGTGCTTCGCCACGGCCGCCCGGGCGTCGCCGGACGCGTGTTCGCCGGCAGCATCGGCGAGCACATCGAGGGTGGCTGGCAGCTGCCCCGGCGGGCGAGGGTCGTGGTCGACCGCGACTACGTGCTGGCCGCTGCCGGCCTGCTCGCCGCTCGGCATCCGATGGCCGCCTACCGCCTCGTGCAGGGTCTTGCCGACGCTCAACCGTCCTGACCGGCGACGACCTCGCCGAGCCGGTCGTGGATCTCGACGATGGTCGGGACGATCGGTCGGGTCCGGCGACAGGCACGCGTCGATCACCCCGACCAGGGTCGGGTGCAGCCGTCGTCGCAGCTCCCGCACCGGGCGGGCCCGGCGCCACGCCCGTCGCCGCGGCGTACAGCGTCGCACCCAGGCCCCAGGCGTCCGTGGCCGCCGAGACCAGGCCGCCCCGGGCCTGCTCGGGCGCCAGGTACGACGGCGTGCCGAGGCCGGCGTGCACCTCGCCGGGCGGCCGGGCGATGCTGAGGTCGATGAGCGTGGCCTTGCCGCCGTGCGCCATCACGTTGGCGGGCCGGACGTCGAGATGCAGGTAGCCCTCGGTGTGCAGGTGGTGCAGCGCGGACGCGAGCTGGCGGCCGAGGTGCGCCAGGTCGGTCGAGGGCAGCCGCCGGGGTCGCAGCTCGATGATCTCCTCGAGGTCCAGCCCCATCAGCGTCTCCACGATCACCACTGGCACCGGCTCGCGGAGCGTCTCGAAGGCGCGCGGCAGGTGTGGGTGGGCGATCGTCTCGAGCAGGTGGCCTTCCAGCAGCAGCCGGTCGCGGACCCGGGCCACGTCGACGCGATCGGGCCGCACCGTCTTGGCGGTGGCGCTGCACAGCCGGCGGCGGGAGAACACGGCGTAGACGTCGAGCGCCTGCCCGCGCGAGAGCAGTGCCTCCACGACATAGCCGGGCGCGATCTCTTCGCCGGGCGCCAGCACCGGCGGCTCGACCGTCGCGGTCGTCACAGCCGTCACGACGCCACCGCTGCTTGCCCCCGGGCCAGCGCCCACAGCCGGGCGTAGGTCCCGCCGATGGCGAGCAGGTCGTCGTGCACGCCCCGCTCCACCACGCGGCCGGCATCGAGCACCAGGATCTGGTCGGCGCGCTCGGCGGCCAGCAGGTTGTGGGAGATCACCAGCGTCGACCGACCGGCCATCAGCCTGCTCATCGGTGCCAGCACGCGGTCGGTGCTGCCGGAGTCGAGCGACGCGGTGGGCTCGTCGAGGAGGAGCACGGGAGCGTCGCAGAGGAGGGCGCGCGCGATGGCGATGCGCTGGGCCTGCCCTCCGGAGAGCCGGCGGCCGCGCTCGCCGACCCGGGTCAGGTAGCCCCCCGGCAGCGGGGTGACGAACTCGTGGGCGTCGGCCAGCTCGGCCGCCGCCCGGATCGCCGCGTCGTCGGCGTCGGGTCGCCCGTAGGCGATGTTGTCGCGCACGGTGCCGTCGACGAGCAGCGTCTCCTGGAGCACGACCGCGACGTTGCGTCGCAGGCTGGTGCGGGCCACGTCGCGCAGGTCGTGGCCGTCCAGCGTGATCCGGCCGGTCGTCGGGTCGAGCCCCCGCAGCAGCAACCGGGCCAGCGTCGTCTTGCCGGCCCCGCTGGCGCCCACGATCGCCGTCACCTCGCCAGGCCGCAGCGTGAGGGAAACGTCGGCCAGCGCGGGCACGGGCTGGCCGCCGTAGGTGAAGCCCACGTGCTCGACTCGCACGTGACCTCGCGGCCGCTCGAGCGTGACGGCGCCGGGCCGGTCGGCGGGCATGGTCTCCTGCGCGAGCAGCTCGAGGACGCGCTCGGCGCCCGCGGCCGCGGAGTACGCCGCCGTGACGGTGCTGCCGAGGCCGCGGACCGGGCCGTAGAGGCGACTGAGGAACGTGAGGAAGGCGAGCAGCTCGCCGACGGTCAACCGTCCCTTGGCGAGCTGCCAGGCGCCGGCGCCGATCACGGCCAGCGCGCCGAGCAGCTCGATCATCTCGAGCGTCGGGGCGTACCACGACCGCAGCCGGGCCGATGCCATCTCGGCGCGGTACTTGGCCTCCGCCTCCTCGCGGTAGCGATCGACCTCCCGCTCGCCGGCGTCGAAGGCGTGCACGAGCGGCATGGTGCTCAGGGTCTGCTCGATGGAGGTGCTGATCGAGCCCGAGCGGCGCTGCTTCTCCCGCGAGATCTCCTTGATGCGCCGGGAGAAGAAACGTGAGGTGATCCAGAACAGCGGCGCCACGACGAGCGAGACGAGCGCCAGTGCCGGGTCGAGCCAGAACAGCGCTGCCGTGAAGACGACCAGCTCCAGGAGGTACGTCAGTCCGCGGGAGGTGCCTGAGACAAGGAAGCTCTCGATGGCCGACACGTCGCCCGCCACGCGGCTCATCAGGTCGCCGAGCCGGGAGCGGTTGAAGAAGTCGAGAGGCAGCCGCTGCAGGTGGCGCAGCAGGTCGCTGCGCAGGTCGAGCAGGAAGCGCTGGGTCAGCCAGGTCGAGAGCATCCGGTCGGCGCCGCCCACGGCAGCCTGCACGACCGTGAGTCCGACGTACGCCGCCGCGATCGCCGGGAACGGACCGAAGTCGCGCGGGATCAGCACCTCGTCGACCACGACCTTGAAGAGCCAGATCTCCAGACCCATCAGCAGTGGGTCGACGGCCGCGAGGGCCAGGGCCACGGCCATCCAGCCGCGTCGTGGGGCGGCGTACGGCCAGAACGCCCGGAGGATCCGGCGAAGCGGGACTGCCGGCGTCGGGACGGCGGAGAGGGAGCCGAGCGCGGCAGCAGGCGGAGGCCCGTGGGGTGCCTCCGCCTGCGTGCTCATGCCGTGGTTCTCGCGCCTGGTCTCAGTGACCAGTGCGGGTGCCGGTGTTGGTGCCGGTGTTGGTCCCCGTGTTGGTGTTGGTGCCCGAGCCGTGGCCGTGACGGCGACCGTGCCGACGGGAGTGGGTGTAGGCGCTGAATCCCATGACGGATCCTTTCGTCCAATAGCGGTGGGAGCCCGAGGTTCCCCTGTTGTCGCCGACGCTAGGCACGACGAGGGATGAGTCGTCAGTGTCTTGTGGTCCTAGTACCGACGGGCACCAAACGCACGGGCACTAGCCTGTGGCCGTGAACAACGGCGCCGACGAGTCGCGGTCCAGCGTGCCCGTCGCGGCCGACGAGCCGGTCGACGACGCAGACGAGTCAGCAGCCGGCGACGGGTTGACCGGCCGGATCGCCCAGCAGTGGCAGCACATCGCCCAGCTGCGCGCCGAGCGCCGTACGGCGCCGACAACTCCGCCTCCGGTGACGAGCGGGCCCTCGAACTTCTCCCGCGCCCACGTGCCCTGGGGCGTCGACCTGGCGGCGGCGTGGGCCTGGCGCTTCCTTGTCATCGTGGCCGCCGGCTACGTGATCGCCCGGGTGCTCGGCTTCCTCATGGTGGTCGTGCTGCCGGTTGTCGTGGCGTTGCTGATCGCGGCGTTGGTCGAGCCGGTGGTCTCGTGGTTGCAACGGCGCGGCCTGCCGCGCGGGATAGCAGCCTTCCTGATCGTCCTCCTCGGCATCGCTGCGGTCGCCACCCTGCTGAGCCTCGCCGGCAACCAGGTGGCCAACGGTGCCAACGACCTGGCCGACTCGGTGGTCGAGGGCCTCGACCAGATCAAGGAGTGGCTCAGGGACGGGCCGCTCCACGCCAGCGAGTCCCAGATCAACGACTACCTCGATCAGATCCAGGCGGCGATCTCCGACTTCGCCCGCAACGGCGACGTGCTCAGCCACGTCACCGAGCTCGGCGCGGCCCTCGGCCACGTGCTGGCCGGTTTCTTCATCGTCCTGTTCTCCACCTACTTCTTCCTCGCCGACGGCGAGCGGATCTGGGCCTGGGTCGTGCGGCTGTCGCCGCGCGCCAGCCGCGTGCTCGTCGACGGCTCCGGCCGGGTCGCCTGGGTCTCGCTGACCCAGTTCGTGCGAGCCACGGTGATCGTGGCGGCCACCGACGCCGCCGGCGTGATGATCGTCGCGTCGGTGCTGGGCGTCCCGTTCGTGATGGCCATCGGCGTGCTGGTCTTCCTGGGCGCCTTCGTCCCGATGGTCGGCGCCTTCGTCGCCGGCACCGTCGCGGTCCTGGTCGCCCTCGTCGACCAGGGACCGATCACGGCGCTCTTGATGCTGGGCGGCGTGATCCTCGTGCAGCAGATCGAGGGCCACGTGCTGCAGCCCTTCCTGATGGGCCGGTTCGTGTCCGTGCACCCGCTCGGCGTGATCCTCGCGATCGGGGTCGGCGTCCTCGTCGCGGGCATCCCGGGTGCCCTGGTGGCCGTGCCCCTCGCGGCCTGCGTCAACGCGGTCGCCCAGCACCTCGCCGCCAACACCAGACCCGGGGACGATCCAGAGGAACAGCTCGAGGAGGAGTATCGAGACGACGGGGAGGACCCTCCCGACAACCCGCCGCCCGAGCCCGAGGACCGCGACCAGACCTACGGCAACCGTGAGCCGATCGCTGCGGAAGGCGAGGCGGGGCCAGAGACGAAGGGAGACACGTCGTGACGGAGACCCCCAGCCGACGGTGACCCTGGCCGACATCGAGGCCGCTCGCGAGGTGCTCGAGGGCGTGACCGTCCGCACGCCGATGGAGCGCTCGCGATGGCTGTCAGCCGTCGTGGGTGGCGACGTGCACCTCAAGCTCGAGAACCTCCAGCGCACGGGCTCGTTCAAGACCCGCGGCGCCTACGTGCGCATCTCACGTCTCTCCGACGCGGAGCGCGCGAACGGCGTGGTGGCCGCCTCCGCGGGCAACCACGCGCAGGGCGTCGCCCTCTCGGCGACCCTGCTCGGCATCAAGTCCACGGTGTTCATGCCCGAGGGCGCGCCGATCCCGAAGGTGCGCGCGACCATGGCGTACGGCGCCGAGGTGCGGTTCCACGGCCAGTACCTCGACCAGGCGATGGTGGCCGCAAGGGCGTTCGCCGAGGAGACCGGGGCGGTGCTGATCCACCCCTTCGACCACCCGGACATCGTGTCCGGCCAGGGCACGTGCGGACTCGAGATCATCGAGCAGGTGCCCGACGTCAAGACGGTCGTGGTGCCGACCGGAGGCGGCGGCCTGCTTGCCGGCATCGCCATTGCGGTCAAGTCGCTCAAGCCCGACGTCCGGGTGGTCGGGGTCCAGGCGGCCGGCGCGGCGGCGTACCCGAGGTCACTGGTCGAGGGCCGGCCCGTCCCGTTGGAGACCATGCGCACCATCGCGGACGGCATTGCCGTCGGGTGCCCCGGCCAGGTCACCTTCGACGCCGTCGTGGAGTACGTCGACGACATCGTGACCGTCTCCGAGGACTCCCTGTCCCGAGCGGTGCTCTCGATCGCCGAGCGAGCGAAGCAGGTCGTGGAGCCCGCTGGGGCAGCCGGAGTCGCAGCGATGCAGGACGACCCGACGGGGTTCGAGACGCCGGCCGTGGTGGTGCTCAGCGGCGGCAACATCGACCCGCTGCTGCTCGGCAAGGTGATCCGGCAGGGCATGGCGGCCGCCGGTCGCTACCTCGGCCTGCGGGTGCACATCCCCGACCTGCCGGGTGGCCTCGCCACGATGCTGATGGAGCTGGCCGACGTGGGCGCCAACGTGATCGAGGTCGTGCACGAGCGGATCTCGCCCACCCTGCACCTCAACGAGGTCGAGGTGCTGGTGCAGCTGGAGACACGCGGCCCCGAGCACTCCGAGCTGGTCGTCCGCCGGCTGCGCGAGCACGGCTACGAGGTCTTCTCCTGACGGCTGGCGCTCAGTCGGTGAAGAAGGGCTTGGCCTCGACGATCTCGACCTTGATCGTCTTGCCGGTCGGCGCGGTGTAGGACACCTTGTCGCCGACCTTGCGGCCGAGGATGGCCGAGCCCAGCGGTGACTCGGGGGAGTAGACGTCGATGGTGCCGTCGTCGAGGGCCTTGTTGCCCAGCAGGAACGTCGTGGCCACGCCGTCGACCTTGGAGGTCACCTTCATGCCCGGCTCGACGATGCCGTCGTCCTGCGGCATCTCGCCGACCGCGGCCTTGCTCTTGATGTCCTCGAGCTGGCGGATGCGGGCCTCGATCTTGCCCTGTTCCTCCTTGGCGGCGTGGTAGCCGCCGTTCTCCTTGAGGTCGCCCTCGTCGCGGGCAGCGCTGATCCGCGCGATGATGTCCTGGCGGACGGGGCCGCGCAGGTTCTCCAGCTCGGCCTGGAGCTTGTCGTAAGCCTCCTGGGTGAGCCAGATCTTGTCCTGGACGGGCTGCGTCATGGGTACTCCTGGTGATGCGCGGATACGGCGTGGTGCCGACCCGTGAGCCGGACATGGTCTTTGAATCTCGGGGCCGAACTCGCTGGGCGTAACGCTGATGCTCCGCCTCCGGCGGCTGCTCGACCGGTTGCGACGCGTGAGTCACGGGGCAGCCCACGGAATGGTTCGGGATGTCCAGGTTACCAAAGGGGGGCACGAAAGGCCCCTTCACACGGACCACCGGTGGAGGACGCGCGGGGTCGGGAGGGGTCAGCGCGGCCGCTGCTGGTCGGGCGTCGTGCACCCGACCGACTCCACGGACGTGGCCCGGCGCTCGGTGCGCACCACCACGTCGTTGCGACCCGCGACCGGGGTGAAGCTGGCCTCGCCGACCGTGGTGTGGTCCGCCGAGAACGCGCGCACCGCGCAGGTGGCCTCGGGCTCCCCGTGCAGCACGACGTCGACGCGGGCCGTGACGGAATGGTCGTCGACGACCTCCCAGCCCACGAGCTCCGAGCTCACCTCCGGCGTCGCGTGGAAGAGCGTCGACCACACGACCCACGCCAGCGCCAGGGCGCCCAGCAGGCCGGATCCGACCAGCACCGCACGTCGCCGCCATGGCGCGGGCCGGCCGTAGCGGTCGGCGAGGAGGTCGTCAGTCACGGTCCTTAGACTCGCACCCGTGACGATGGCTCCTCGAAACGGTCTGCGCCTGATGCATGTGCACGCCCACCCCGACGACGAGTCCAGCAAGGGCGCGGCGTCCACGGCGAAGTACGTCACCGAGGGGGTCGACGTCCACGTGGTCACGTGCACCGGCGGAGAGCGCGGGTCGATCCTCAACCCCAAGATGGACCGCCCCGACATCGCCGCCAACATCTCCGAGGTGCGCCGCCAGGAGATGGAGCGGGCCCGCGACATCCTCGGCGTCACCCAGGACTGGCTGGGCTTCGTCGACTCCGGGTGGCCCGAGGGTGATCCGCCGCCGCCGTTGCCCGAGGGGTGCTTCGCGCTGGTGCCGCTCGAGGAGTCGGCCGAGCGGTTGGTGCGGCTGATGCGCTCGTTCCGACCGCACGTCGTGACGACGTACGACGAGCGGGGCGGCTACCCGCACCCCGACCATGTCCGCTGTCACGAGGTGAGCGTGGCGGCGTTCGAGGCCGCTGGTGACGCGGCGCGGTACGCCGACGCCGGCGAGCCGTGGCAGCCGCTGAAGCTCTACTACCAGCACGGCTGGAACCGCCCCAAGACGATCGCGATCCACGAGGAGATGCTGCGCCACGGCCTGGAGTCGCCCTATGCCGAGCGCCTCAAGGACTGGAAGCCCGACCCCGAGTGGGACTCGCGAGTGACCACGCGGGTGCCGTGCGGCGACTACTTCGGCGTCCGCGACCAGGCCCTGATGGCGCACGCCACCCAGATCGACCCCGACGGCCCGTGGTTCGCCATCCCGCGCGAGATCCAGCAAGCGGTGTGGCCGACCGAGGACTTCGAGCTGGTCGTGAGCCACGTCGAGTCGACGCTGCCCGAGGACGACCTGTTCGCCGGCGTCGACCCCGGGACCTGACCCCACCTCTGGGCTGAGAGACTGACGTCATGCTGCTCGTGCCAGTCCTGGCCGCCCTCTCCGGCGTCCTTCCCCTGCTCGACAGCAGCTCGGTCGACAGCACTCCGGCGGCCGAGGACGTCAAGGCGGGCTGGGGGGCGCTGTTGCTCTTCGTGCTGTTGATCCTGGCCGTGGTGTTCTTGGCATTCAGCCTCAGCAAGCAGCTGCGGAAGGCGCGGGCGGCCCGCGACGCGGGCGTCTACGGCGACCCTCCAAAGGTCGCCGACGAAGACGCTCCGGGCGCCGAGCGGGGCTGACGGGAGCTGATCGGAGCCTTCGACCGACCTAGGGCCGCGATTGGCCGGTGGGTCACGGAATGGTTACAGTCCCTGGATGCCTTCCCGCTCCACCGCTCGTCGTAGCCTTCTGTCCCCCAAATCCCCCGGCACCGCCACCGTCCTCGTCGCCGTCCTGACGGCCCTGGTCGCGGGCCTGCTGGCCGCGCTCGGTGGAACCGCAGCGGAGGCTCAGGGCGGTAAGGACGACGCGCCGGCCGGTGGCGGGTACCACGTCAAGATCGCCACCTTCAACGTGCTCGGCTCGCAGCACACCACTCGCCGCGGCGGGATGGCACCCGGCTCGGTGCGCGCCCGCTACACCGCGCGGGTGATCCGCGAGAAGCGCATCGACGTGCTCGGCATGCAGGAGGTGCAGGACGACCAGTACCTCGTGCTGCGCAACAAGCTGCCCGGCTACGGCATCTGGCCCGGCACCCGCCTGGGCAACCAGGGCGTCCGCCTCCAGATCGCGTGGCGCAAGGACAAGCTCGCGCTGAAGAAGGCCGGCTACATCTACACGATGTTCGACCACCAGCGGCGGCCGATCCCCTACGTCCGGCTCCGCGACAAGAGGACCGGCCGGGCGTTCTTCTTCACGACGTTCCACAACTCGCCACTCGGGATGGAGACCGAGCGCGAGAGGGCCACCCGCACCGAGATCGGGCTGATCCGCGGCCTGCTCAGCTCGGGACTGCCGGTATTCCTGGGTTCGGACACCAACGAGCGCATCGAGTTCTTCTGCCAGGTGGCGCCGGCCACCGGCCTGAAGCCCGCCAACGGCGCCTCTCTCGACCCGTGCCGGGTCCCCAAGAACGCGATCATCGACTGGATCATGGGCAACACCCGCGACGGCGCGAAGGTCACCTTCGACCACTACCGGCAGTCGCGTGAGCGGCTGGTCCGCTCGTCCAGCGACCACCACTTCGTCTCCGCCGTCGCGCACGTCGCCCCGGCCTACCCGAAGAACTGACTCACCCAGTCTCGTCCGTATCGTCGGCCGCCTCGGCCCGCTGGGCGGGGGAGAAGGCCATCAGGCCGGCGGCCTCCGCCTCCGGGGCGCCGTCCATCTTGGCGGCGCGGTAGGCGCTGACGTTGGCCGCCGTCGCAGCCATCGCCTGCCGCACCTTGCCGCGGCCGTAGGTCACGGAGTTGGCCGCCGAGACGCCGATGCTCGCGCCCACCTCGATGGCGTCCTGGTCGGCGCCGAGGTAGAGGAACTGCCACTGGTAGTCGCGCGTCTGCTGCTCGATGAGGGCCTTGACGCGCGGGTGGCTCCACTCGCGGCTGGCATTCTCCATGCCGTCGGTCATGATGCCGACCACGACGGTGCCCGGGCGGCGGTCGTCCGGCAGAGCGGCGAGCCGCTGGCCGGCCTCGCCGATCAGCCGGCCGATGGAGTCGAGCAGCGCGGTGGTGCCGCGCGGCTGCAGGACCAGCGACGGTACGTCGGCGATCGGCCGGTCGGCGTACACCTCCTCGTAGGCGTCGTCGAACTGGGCGAGGGTGACCCTGCACTCGCCGCCTGCCTTGCGCTGCTCGGCGATGAACGCGTCGAAGCCGCCGACCGTGTCGTCGACGATGCTCTGCATCGAGCCGGAGCGGTCGAGCAGGAAGTAGAGGTGCGTGAGGTTCAGGTCGGTCATGGGTCTCCCCCTTCTCATGGAACCGGACGTCGGTCGTCCGGTCAGGTGCTGCGGCGCGGTCGGAACCGCATCGGTGCCGCGGGTGTCCCGTCGGGAGCGGCGGCCGGCAGGTGCCGGCCCTGCTCCACGTCGTAACGCGCCCGCTCGACCCCGGATGCGGTGACCCGCCCCGCGTCGGACTGGTACGCCGCCAGCAGGCTCGTGCGCGCCAGTCGCGGCCCGACGGCGTTCTCGCTGAGCCCGGCCAGCTGGCCGGCCGAGCGCAGGGTCTCGCCCTCGACCACCACCGCCGCGGCCATCGCCTCGTCGATCGCGGCGATCAGGTGGTCCTGAGCCTCCCGCAGCAACGGCAGCGCCGCCGCGGGCTCGGCCGTATCGGCCTGGTCGAGCGCCTCGCGGGCATGCTGGACGGACTGCGAGATGGTCTTGCTGACGGGATCCGGTGTGGCGTTCACGCGTTTCATGGTACCGCAGTAACTGCGGCGCCGCAATACACGCTGTCCCCGACTATCTGCGGGAGAGGCGGGCGACGATTTTCCCGAGGATGGGACGGCCCCGGTGCGCGGCCGTTAGAGTTGTGCGGCGATGCCTCCCCTCCCCCCACACCAGCGCGCGCTGCTCCTCGCAGCAGCCGTGTTGACGGTGCTGGCGGTCGGTCTGGGGAGCGCGCTGACGCCAGTCGCGGGTTCGCTCGGCACCGCCGACGCCCCGCTCACGGGGTTGCAGACCGTCTCGGCGGCCCACCCGGCGGCCCGCACGGCGACCAAGCTCGGCAGCGCCCGGACCCCGCGCGCCGAGATCGGACCGCGGTCGGCGCGCGTCTCCCGCAGTGGCACCCGCAACCCGTTGGCGACCGAGCCCGGGCTGGCCCGGCCGACTACTCGGGCCAAGCAGCCGGTGCTGCAGGTGAAGAAGGCCGGCCCGCCGCTGCGGCGGATCCCCCAGCCGGGACCCGGTGACCCGTTCACCTTCCGGATGGGCACCTTCAACGTCCTCGGCAGCCAGCACACCCGGGGCAGCCGGCGCTGGGGCCCCGGCACCGTCCGCGCCGGTTTCACCTCTTCGCTGGTCGCCGGCTACGGGCTCGACCTGGTCGGTTTCCAGGAGGTGCAAGACGACCAGCTCAACGTGCTGAACGCCAGGCTGGCCGGCTACACCGTCTGGCCGTCGAGGGCGCTCGGCAACAACGGCGTCCGCCTCCAGATCGCCTTCCGCGACTCGATGTTCGAGCTCGTCGATGCGCACTCCTTCACCACGGTGTTCGACCACCAGTACCGCCCGATCCCCGTCGTGCTGCTGCGCAACCGGGTGACCGGCGGGATGTTCTACTACATGACCATCCACAACTCACCGCTCGGCATGACGGCCGAGCGGGCCGCCGCCAAGCGGGCCGAGATCGCCCACATCAACGCGCTGCGCGCCACCGGTCGGCCCGTCATCATCAGCGGCGACATGAACGAGAAGGCGCCCTTCTTCTGCCAGGTCGGCGCGGCCACCGGGATGGTCGCGGCCAACGGCGGGAGGGCCTACGGCGGCTGCATCCTGCCGCCGGGACCGGTCAAGATCGACTGGATCATGGGTGGCGGCGGGGTCAGCTTCTCCGGCTACAGCCTCGGCGTCGGCGGCCTGGTCGCCCGCGCCAGCGACCACGAGTTCCCGCACACGACGGTGACGGTCACACCCCAGGTGCTCACGGGCGACTGAGCACGACCAGGCAGTCGTACGCCGTGAGCGACGGCTCTCCGTCGGCCTGCTCGACGAGCCGGGGCACCCGCCCTGCGCGTTCGACCTCGAGGTCCTCGCCGGCCAGGTCGGTCAGGATGTCGTCGGCCGTCATCAGCACGGCCGGGTCCTGCGGGCCACCGGTGCCTTCGGTGAGGTTGCTGCTGTCGTGGGCGACCAGGACGAGCCGCCCGCCGGCCTGCAGCGACGCGAACCCGCGGAGCACGGCCTCGCGGCGCTCGTCGGCCACGAGCTGCAGATAGGCGATCACGCACAGGTCGAACTCCGCCGGCCAGTCGGTGGTGGTCGCGTCGGCCGGCACCCAGGCGATGCGGTCGGCGACGCCGGCGTGGTCCGCGAGGCGGCGCCCCTTGTCCATCCCGACCAGGGAGAAGTCGCTGGCCGTGACTGTCCAGCCCCGCTGGGCCAGCCAGATCGCGTTGCGCCCTTCGCCGGCGGCCAGGTCGAGCGCCCGACCCGGTGGCAGGTCGGCGCACTCCGCTGCCACGAACTGGTTGGGCTCGGCCGACCACACGAGGGCGGTGGCGGCGTAGCGCTCGTCCCAGCCGGCCGCATCCATGACGGATCAGTGTGGCACGGCGAGCGCTCCGGCGGCACCGTCTCGCTGCGGCCGTCGGCCCAGAGCACCAGGCCGCCCGCCGGGGCCGGCGGGCCAGCCAGGCGGCCGCGTCGCCGTCGAGCGCGAAGGCGGCGGTGGCGTCGATGTCGGCCCAGGTCAGGTCGTCGCCGACGACGGTCACCGAGGCGACGCCGTGGCGGGACGACGCCGGTGCGGGCGTCGACGATGTGGGCGCCGCGGTGGGCCAGGCCCGAGGTGGCCACGGCACCGTCGCGCAGCGGGCACCACGGCGACGGATCCCGGTCGGGTCGCGCGGGTCCTCGATGCCGATCCGCCAGTCGGGCGCGCGCGGGGTCGGCGACGTGCGGCAGACCATGTCGCCGCCCGCCGAGAGGCAGAAGTCGGTGTCGTCCAGCGCGTCGCAGCGCGCGCGGCGGCCCGCTCGACGGCCCAGCCCTTGACGACGCCGCTGGGGTCGAGGACCTGCGCCCGTCGGCGTCCGCGCCGGCGACGTCGAAGGCGCCGCCCGACTCGACGCCGGGCGCGCTCGCCGAGCGCCGAGCACCTCGGCGACCTCGGGCGGGCAGTCGGCGACGTCGATCTCGCCGCGGCCCAGCCGGGAGACGAACGAGTCGGCGCGGTAGGTGCTGAACACCCGGTCGACCTCGCGCAGCGTGGCCAGCGCCTCGGCCCAGGCCGCCTCGGCCGCGGCCGTCGTCGGCGTGCCGGCCGCGCAGGGCGAGGCTGATCGGCATGCCCATCACGTGCTCGACCTGGCGGCGTACGGGCCGAGGCCGCGGAGTCGCGTCGCGGTCACAGCCCGGCCTGGTCGAGGGCGCTCTGCAGCGACTGGATGTAGCCGCGCTGGTCACGGTGGCGCCGCTGACCATGTCGATGTGGGCGCTCTGCGCGTCGAGGGTCTCCTGGATGAGGATCGGCAGCGCGTAGCCGTTGATCTCCTCGTCCTTGCCGTTGCCGCTGGGGTACTGCAGCACGTGCGACGCCGGTGATCGTGCCGCCGCTCGACGGTGAGCTGGACCTGGACCGGTCCCCACTGGGTCTGGGCGACCGAGCCGGTGACGGTCGTGCGTGGTCGAGCCGGTGCCGATCCCGGAGCCGTCGCGAGCCGGAGTCGGACCCGTTGCCGGCGCTGCCGGACGGTCGCCCGCGAGCCGGTGCGTGCCGGTCGAGCTGCCGTCGCCGGACACCACCGGCGGGCGGCGTCGCCGTGCGCTGGTCGGCCCGCAGGTGGAGGTGTGGTAGCCGAACAGCAGCACGACGAGCGGACAGGGTGCTGAGCACCCAAGGGCGATGCGTTTCATGTCGGGTCACCAGGCGAAGGTCTCGAGATGGAGCTGGTCGGGCGGGAGGCCGGCGGCGAGCAGGGTGCGCGCGGACGAGGTCGGTCCAGGCCGCGGGGCCGCAGACGTAGACGTCGCGCTCGGCGACGTCGGGGATCCAGTGGCGCAGGGCGGTGAGGTCGTCGACGGCGCCGATGCCGTCCGCCGAGCCAGGAGTCGGGGGCGCGGCGGCGGCCCGGGCAGCCGCAGCACCTGGAGGCCGCGCTCGCGGCGCGAGGGCGTCGAGCTCGGCGGCGAACAGCGGCTCGTCGGTGTAGCGCTGCAGCGAGGACGGCCTCGCCGGGCGCGTAGGCCAGGCCCTCGGCCAGCGCGCGCAGCGGCGTGATGCCGACGCCGGCGCCGATGAGGGCGACCTGTGCCGGGTGCGGGCGCGGGCGCTGAGCCGCCCGTAGGGGCCCTCGACCAGGACCCGGGTGCCCGGGCCGCAGGCCGGCGAGGCGCGGCGCTGCCGTCGCCGACGCCTGCACGGTGATGCGCAGGCTGCGTCCGTCGGGCGCGGCGGACAGGGAGTAGGGGTTGGCGCGGGTCCAGCCCGGGCCGGCCGAGGAAGCGCCAGGTGAGGAACTGGCCGGCCTCGACCGCGCAGCCGGTCCAGGCGGCGGCCGGTCGACGTAGACCGACCAGATGCCGGCGCCCTCGGCGACGACGGAGGTGACCCGGAGGCCGGTGGCGCAGGTTGCGCCAGCAGCGGCAGCGCCGACCCGCCAGACCAGGACCGCGCCGGCGGCGACGCGCCCAGGCGGTCCACCAGAAGACGGTGCGTGGCGGGGGAGCCGATGAACTGCTGGCCGGTCCACAGCTGGTGCGGCAGGGCGAGGCCGACGCCGAGGTAGGCGTAGAGGTGCAGCAGGTGCCACGACTCGTAGCGCAGCCGGCGCCGCGCGGCCTTGACGCTGGTGACCACGACCATCACCAGGGCAGACCGTGCCGGCGGCGGCGAGCAGCATGCCGGGGTAGTCGACGGTCAGGTCCCACAGCGTCGCCGGGCGTGCGGGCGAGCTCGCCCGGCGGCGTACCCCCAGGTGATCGTGACGATGTGGGCCAGCATCAGGTTGAACGACGTGAAGCCGACCAGCCGGTGCGACGTGCGCCAGCCGGTCCTGGCCGAAGGCGCGCTCCAGCACCGGCACCCGGGCCATCAGCACGACCTGGGCGAGCAGCAGCACCGAGGCGACCAGGCCGCTGAGCCGGCCGAGCGAGGTCAGCCCGTCGGCCCAGCCCGCCGAGGTCCTGGACGCCGCCGTCGGCCACCCACCAGTAGGTCACCAGCAGCAGGCTCAGCCACAGCACGCTGCCCGCGACGATCCGGAAGATGGCGTCCACGTGGGCGGTGCCGGGCTGGGCGACGACTACCGGAGTGGCGTTGAGCTGGGACGGGACGGGGTGGGTCATGGTCACGAGTCCGAGGCCCCATCGTCGCCGGAGGGTCGTCCTGGTCCGCGCCGGGAGGCAGGCCGCGGTCGCCGTCGTCGTGCCGATCACCCGGGAAGCCCTGCGGGCCGCGCTGATCGGCCCCGGTGTCAAACGGGCCGGGATGTCGTCGCGACCGTCGCCCGCGGTGGCGTTACCGAGGGCGAAGCCGCCGGTACCGGCCAGCAGGGCGATTCCCGCGGCCGCGCCGGCGATGAGGAGCGTCCCACGGCGGGGCCTCCGGGTCGACCGGGCGACGGGGGCCGCGGCGTACGACGGCATCGGTGCCGGCGGTCCGGCGGGCGGTCCGGCGGGTGGGGTCGCCGCCTCGCCGGGCTCCGGCTCCCAGCGGGAACCACTCACGGGCTGGGTCTCGTCGTCGCTGATGGCATCACGATGGAGGTCGTCGCTGAGTGGGTCCGTTCTGCAACCTGTGGCCAGGCTGTGCGAAGCATCCGTGGTCGGGTCCGGCACGATGGGGGCATGGCCAACCGGCTCACCGGCGCGCCATCGTGGCGGCCCGATTTGTGCAGCAAGTTGCTGCACAAGCGATTGCGCCAGG